>NZ_JBVKBD010000023.1:0-117124 GCF_055657365.1 Streptomyces sp. NPDC107559
CAACGTCCTGTGGGCCATGATCCGCGACGGAGCGTGCTACCAAGCCACACCACCGGTCACGGCAGCGGCTTGACAACGTCATTGGGAAGTCTCCTGATTCGGTGGGGGCGTGCCGACGGCGTGGCGGGGGGCGTCGAGGCCGTCGGCCGGGATCGCAGGCAGCGGCGGCCGTCGCGCTGCCGGCGGCTGCCAGACGGCGGGTCACCACCGGCTCTCGGGGGCGGTACGGCCGAGCACGTCTGCGGCCCGGGAACGGTCACAGGGAGAGGCGATCATCGCGGCGGGGGCCAGTGCCCGTGCACCCGCCGGAACGTCCTGGGTGACCAGGGCGCCTGCCCCGACCATCGCACCGTCGCCCACGGTCACGGGCCCGAGGACCGTGGCGCCGGTACCCAGTACCGCCCGGTTCCCGACCACCGGGTGCCGCTGCTCGCCCGGTGGCCGCCGATTGTCCCGCCACCAGCCGACGGCGCCGAGCGTGACCTGGTGGTACATGGTGACATCGTCACCGACCACCGCCGTCTCCCCGATCACCACGCCTGCCCCGTGGTCGATGAACACTCGGCGGCCCAGCACCGCGCCGGGATGGATTTCCACACCGGTCACCGCGCGGGCGCAGGTCATCAGGGCGCGGGCTGCCAACCGTCGGCCGCGGCCGTGCAGCCGGTGGGCGAGGCGGTGACCCCACAGGGCGGGCAGTGCGGGATGCAGCAGCGCCTCCGCCCGGCTGCGGACCGACGGGTCACGCTCGAGGACGGTACGAAGATCTTCGGCGAGGAGGCGCGGCAATGAGGTCAACGGTCCGCCTGTCGGGCGTTGCCGGGCGGGAGCTCGGACTCCTGCGGGATCCCTGCCACGATCTCTTGGTCGAAGTTGACGGCGCTGCACCAGCCGCCGCGGGCCAGTTGTAGCCAGATGTCGCTGATGATCGTGCCCTCGACGACCTGCTCGCCGACCGCCCAGGCGTTCGCCCTGTAGTCGGCACCGTCATCGGGCAGCAGCAGTTCGATGATGGGGCTGTCAAGGGACGGGCCCGTTCGCACGTTGGCGTCCCGCCAGATCGGGCCGACTCGGAAGGGGCTGGCTGTGCGCTGCTCAGCGCTCATGATGGTGTCTCCTCGGTGCTTGCGCGCAGGCAGTTCCTGCGGCGGGGTGGGTGTGTGGGGGCGGAGTCCAGGCGGCGATGTCGAGGATCGCCGCGTCCTTACGCCCTCGCAGCCGCATGGCGGCGTCGCGTACCAGCGAGCCAAGGCGCCCGGAGCCCTGGTCCAGTGATCCCTGACGTCGTGAGCGGAGCACCACGCGGGCGGTGCGTTCGGTGCGCTGCCGCTCGTAGGCGGCCAGCGGTTTCGCCAGGTCACCGCCGGCCGTGGCGCCGTGAGCGCGCAGCTCGTGGGCGAGAACCGCCGCGTCCTCCAGCGCGGTGTTCGCCCCCTGGCCCAGCGCCGGGACCATCGGGTGTGCGGCGTCCCCGAGCAGGACGACCCGGCCGTCGACCCAGTGTCGGACCGGGTTGCGGTCGTGGATGTCGCTCACCACGACGCCGTCGGCTCCTGCGATCATTCCGACGATCGGCTCGTGCCATCCGGCCAGGGATTCGACCAGTGCACGCAGCGATCCGGCCGCGCCCTTGTCCGGCCAGACGCCCCGTGCTGCGGTGATCTTCGCTGTCCAGTACAAGGTATCGCCGCCCACCGGGGCGACGAAGAGCTGGATGCCGCGTCCGTTGGCCACGAAGCCCTGCTGGGGCAGGCCCGAGCCGGAGCTGCGCCCGCGCACCGATGTGTAGCCCTGGTACAGCGGTGGCCCGTCGCCCAGCATGCGTTCCCGGAGCACCGAGTCAATGCCGTCGGCGGCCACCAGCAGTCCGGCCTCGAGCGTTCCACCGTCCGACAACTGCACGGACACCCGGCCGGTGGAGTTGCGGTACGCCTGCACGCCGGTGCCGAGGACCAGCCTGACCCCCGCCGCCTCCGCTGCTTCCCTCAACGCCGCCTGCAGGCGGGTGCGCAGGATCGGTATCTGAGGTCTGCCGAAGCGTTCGTTGTCGGCGCCGATGGGCTCACGGGACAGAACACGTCCCGAGGAGTCCATGAGCAGCCGAACCTCGCCGGCGCCGACGACGTGCCCGTCCTCGCGTATGCGCTCGCCGAGCCGGGGGCTCACGGCGTCGGCCGCCGCCACCCCGTTGGGGTACAGGACCAGCCCCGACCCCGCATCGGCGAGCCGCTCGGCGCGTTCGACCACGGTGACAGCGAGTCCGGACCGGGCGAGCGCGGTCGCGGCGGCCAGTCCGCCGATGCCGCCGCCGGCGATCACCGCCGTGAGCTGTTCGGGCATCAGTGGCCTCCCTGCTTCCCGGCAGGTGCCAGCCACCGGCCGTTCGGCTCGCCGAAGGTGCCGCTCCCGGCGTCCCAGACGACTCGTCCGGCCCGCAGGGTGCGCACCACACGGCCGGTCATCGTCCAGCCCTCGTAGGCCGACCAGCCGCACTTGGAGCGGACGTCGGCGGCGGACAGCATCCAGGTGTCGTCGGGCGCGAGGAAGGCGAGGTCGGCGTCGGCACCGGTTTCGATGCGTCCCTTGCCGGTGAGGCCGAAGAGTTCGGCGGGGCCGCCCGCCAGCAGCCGGGCCAGACGTTCGGCGGCCCGGTCCGGGTGTTCCTCGGGCAGGTGGCGGCGCATTCCTGTCCACACCGCGACCGCGAGTTCCTGTACGCCGGGCAGGCCCGGCGGGGACTGCTGAACGCCGCGAGTCTTCTCCTCGACGGTGTGCGGAGCGTGATCGCTGCCGAGGGTGCTGGGCTGCCCGGCTCCTACGGCCTCCCACAGCCGATCCTGGTCGGCGCGGCTGCGGATCGCGGGAGAGAGCCGGGTGCGGGCGCCGAGCCTGCGGGTGTCCTCGTCGGTGAACGACAGGTGGTGCCCCGTCACCTCGAAGGTCACCGGCAGGCCGGCGGCCTGTGCGGCGCAGACCAGGTCCGCTTCCTCGCGGCTGGACAGGTGGAGGATGTGCGCTCGGGTCCCGTATCGGCGCACCAGCTCGATGACCTTGGCCACGGCGGCGATCCCGCCGCTGCGCGGGCGCCGTGCCTCGTATTCCGCGTAGCTGCTGGGATCGCCCCACCAGCCGTCGAGCAGCGCGAAGATCGAGTCGTCCTCGGCGTGCAGCACCAGTTGCACGCCGCCTTCGGCGGCTGCGGCGAAGGCCGTCTCCAACTGCCCGGGGTCACGGAGCACGGTCGGAGCGGTGTGGTGTCCGGCCATGAAGATCTTGGCACTGCGGGCGACTGCCGGGTCCAGTGAGGCGAGGAGCTCGGGACGCTCGGGGTCGACGCCGATGTGGAAGCCGTAGTCGACGAGCGAGCGGCCGTCCACCAGGGCGGCCTTCTCGCGGACCGCCCGCTCGGTGAGCGTCGGCGGCACGGTGTTGGGCATGTCCAGGACCGTGGTCACGCCGCCCGCCACCGCGGCCCGGCTCCCGTGTTCCCAGTCCTCCTTGTGGGTGAGGCCCGGGGTGCGGAAGTGAACGTGGGAGTCGATCAACCCCGGCAGCACGTACGCTTCCCCGGCGTCGATGCGTTGCGCGGAGGAGCGTGCGGTGTCGGTGTCGCAGACGGCCAGCACCCGGCCCCCGGCGATCAGCACATGGCCCGCGCGCACACCCTGGGGCGTGACGAGTCTGCTGCCGCTGACCACGAGTTCCGCGCTGCGGGAGATGTCGGTGATCAGTTCGTCCATGTCGTCGCCACCAGTTCTCGGCACAGATCGTTGGTCGGGCCCATCAGTGCCACCGCACGGGCATCCGCGAGCATCCGGTTCAGCGCGTGGCCGGTCACGTAGCCGGCCGAGCCGAGCATCCGGGCCACCGCCAGACAGACCTCCTCGGCCGCCTCGGAGGCATGCAGTTTGCTGTGCAGGGTGGTCAGTCCCGGGAGGGGCGCGTTTCTGGCGCCGGCCCGCTCGACGATGGCCCGAGCCGACTCGATCCTGGTCGCCAGCTCCACCAGACGGTGCCTGACCTCCGGCCGGGTCAGAAGGCCGCGCCGCTCGGCGTGGTCCAGAGTCAGGTCGAAGGCGGACTGAGCGATGCCGAGCGCGACTGCGCCCAGCGTCGCCCCCGAATCCCGTACCCCCGCGATGATTTGCGAGGCTTGGCCCTCGGGACCGAGGCGGTCTTCCTCTGCGACCACGCAGTCGTGCAGGGTGACGAAGCCGGTCGCTGAACCGCGCATACCCGTCAGGTCCAGGCCGAGGTCCGCTACGAGACCCGGGTTGTCCCCACCGACGAGGAAGAACGTCTGTCCCGATGCGCCGTACACCTCGCGGGTCTCCGCGCCAGGCCGCGCGCTCTGCACCAGCACCAGGTAGACGTCGGCCAGTGAGGCACCCGTGGTGAAGGACTTCGCGCCGTTGAGCATCCAGCGGCCGTCGTCCAGGCGCTCTGCCGTGCTGCCGAGGTTCTGCTTGGCTGCGCCCGCAGCGGGCTCGCTCCACGCCGACGCGGCCAGCCAGGTGCCGGAGGCCAGCCGCGGCAGAATCGAAGCACGCTGCTCATCAGTGCCCCACTCGGCGATCCGCGCGGTCACAGCGAAGTGCTGGAAGGCGATGATGGCGATCGAGGGGTTCACCGCAGCCAGTTGCTCGACGAGCCGGTTGACCTCCGACGGGCCCGCGCCCGCGCCGCCGTACATGACCGGGACGGCGGTGCCCAGTAGGCCGGAGGCGCGTACTTCGGCGAGCAGATCGGGATCGGGTGCCCCGGTGAGCGCGGTACGCCCGGCGGACTCGCGCAGCATGTCGCGCAGTGCGGGGGCGATCCCCACTGGGGCCGGCTGCGCCAGGCGGCGCTCCGAGCCGGTGGTATGGGTGATGTCGCTGTCGATGACGCTGCCTGGCATCTGGCTAACTCCTCGCAGTGCAGGGGGCCGACGGGTCCATCGCGAACGAGCCGTGGAAGTCGACCCGTTTGCGGCTGACGGAGACCCAGCTCAACGCCGGCTCCCCGTCGACGTCCGGGGTCGCGGCGGTCACCGCCGTGTTCCCCCCGGGAGTGATGATGTCGATCAGGCCCTCGATGCAGCCGACTTCCTGTGCCACCCGCCACGGGATGGTCCCGGGCGTGCGGATCGCGGTGCCGAGGCACACCGCGCCGGTGAGCGCGATCGTCGGATGCCAGCCGGGTACGGAGATGGCCCGTGCGGCGATCCGTCCGGCCTCGATCGGCATGATGGCCGCAATCTTCGGGAACACCCCGCCGACAGGCCAGCCGAGATGAGCGGACGCGGCGGCCTGGATCTCGGCCAGCCTGGCGAAGAGGTCCGACCCGGCCGAGAACAGTTCGCCGTGGTCGCGGATTCCGAGCGTCCGGGCGTCGACGAAGGCGTAGGCGTTGCCGGACGAGATCAGCGACACCTGGTGCCGGGCGCCACCCGCCTCCAGCACCGTCGTGGCCTCGCCGGTCAGCAGCAGCCGGGAGACCGGCACCGCCTGCGGGCGGACAAAGTAGGCGGTGAACTCCATTTCGTCACCGACGACACGATTGACCTCGCAGACCACGCTGTCCCCATTGTTGAGGACGTTCACCCGCACCCGGTCGCCGACTTTCAGGGCGCCGACCATCCCGGCACGCTCCGCGGAGGCCACCGCCGCCAGGATCGAGTGGCCGCAGGAGCCACGCAGCTCGAACTGGTCCAAGCCGCCGGGCAGCGCTTGTACGAAGCGGTAGTCCAGGTCGTACATGGGATGCGCGGACGGCCGTATCAGGGCCATCTTCAGCACGTGGTCCCTGCCGGCGGCCCGCAGGTGCCGCCTGACGCCGGTGAGCGCCTCCGTCAGGGCGCGGCCGGCGACGGGAAAGTGCCTGGCATCGAGCACCACCGAGGGGCTGGGACTGCCGTGTGCATAGGCCAGATGCCCCATCATGCCGCCTCCCCGAGTGACAGGGCCTGCCGGGAGCCGCTCTGGAACTGGTCGCGCCACACCTCATGGACCAGCAGTGCCCAGAGAGTGAGGGCAGTGGTGTCATCGGGCCGCTCGGCCTGGACGCCGAACAGCGCGTCCACCGCGGACGGATCCAGCTGCCCGGCCGCGGCCAGACGCCGGTGGGCCAGCATGTCGCGGGCATACGCCCACAGCGGTAGGCCGGGGGCGAGCATCGCGGTCACGGGCAGGGTGAACGGCTGCTTCGGCCGGTCCAGCACGGGCTGGGGGAGCAGGCCGGCAGCCGCCGCGTACAGGGCACGCTTGACCCCACCGTCGCGGATGCGCAGCTCGTCGGGCAGCTCCGCGCCGAGGGCCATCACATCCCACTGGCAGAAGGGCAGCCGTACCTCAACGCTGCTGGCCATGCTGAGGTGGTCCACCCGGCGCAGGTGGTAGGCGGGCAGCCGGTGCTCCAGTTCGAAGTCGGTTATCCGCCGCAGCACCGTGCCCGGGCCGCGGCGCAGCCGTTCCACGGCCTCCTCGGGGAGGGGGGAGGATTTCCGCACCAGGTCCCGGTAACCGTCCGTGTACAGACTGTGGCGCAAGTGCGCGGGCAGGACGGCCAGCTCATCCAGGTACGTCCCGAACCAATCGCCGTCGACGCCCCCGGCGGTCGCCTGGACCGCCGACCGCATCCTCCCGTATCCGCCGAAGACCTCGTCGGCCGCATCACCGGTGAGCGCGACCTTGAACCCCGCGTCACGCACGGCCGAGAACAGAGCGAAGGTGCTCAAGGTGATGGGATCGGCGTTCGGCTGGCCGAGATGCCACACGACATCCTCGAGGAGACCGGGGAAGTCGGCCGGCTCGATCTCCACCTGGTGGTGGACCGTCCCGGTGTGCTCGGCAACCAGACGGGCGAAGTGCCGCTCGTCGAACGGCCACTCCCCGCGGTAGGCGATATTGAAGGAGTGCACCGGGCCGTGCTCGCCCGCGAGCGCGGTGACCAGGCTGGAGTCGAGCCCTCCGGAGGTGACCACTGCGACCGGTACGTCGGCGACCAGCAGTCGCTGCACCTCGGTATGCAGACGCTGCCGCAACTCGGCCGCAACGGCGGGCTCATCGGCCGCGCCGGAAAACCGGGGGACCTGTCCCGTCGGCTGTCCGCGACGCACCGATCTCGGCACTCCTCCCAGCTCACAGACCAGAGTGGTCGCCGGGGGCATCACCGTGACATCGGCGAACATCGTCTGCTCGCCGAATGGCGTCTTGCTGCTGAGGTAGGCGTCCAGGCCAGCTTCCCAGGGTGCGCCGGAGACGGCCCGAAAACCGAGCAAGGCCGGAATCTCGGAGGAGAAGTGCAGCGAACGGGTGGCCGCCTCCCAGCGCAGGTACAACGGCTTCATCCCGGCGTGGTCGGTGGCCAGCACCAGCCTCGGCACATCGCCCCGCCGGTCGAGCACGGCCACCGCGTACATGCCGTCGAGCAGGTCGACGAACCCCTCGCCGTAAGCGTCGTACAGCGCGGGGATGATCCCACCGTCACTGCGGTCGGCGAAGGTATAGCCGAGGCCCCGCAACCGGCGTCGCAGGTCATCGTGGTTGTAGATCTCACCGTTGAAGACCGCGGTGACCCGGTCGCCGAGGTGGAACGGCTGGCGCCCGCCGTCCAGGTCGACGACGGCGAGACGGTTGTTGCCGACCCCCCAGGTGCCGGTCAGGGCCCAATCGCTGCTGTCCGGGCCACCGTGCCGCTGCAGCGCGGACACCGTCCGCACCTCGTGGTCGGACGCGGTGGCGTTGAAATAGCCGTAGATCCGGCACATGTCAGGCGCCCTCGCTGCTCGGCCGAGAGTCCACCGGTCTGCCCAGCGCGAGGGAGAGGTAGCGCTCACCGGTGTCGGGGAAGACGGTTACGACGGTCGCGCCCGCCCAGCGCGTCTGGCGGCTCACCGCCCGGGCGGCATGCGCGGCAGCGCCCGAGGAGACTCCGGCCAGCAGGCCGGTGGACCGGGCGATCTGGCGTGTCGCCTCGGCGGCGTCCTCGTCCGACACGGTCATCACCTCATCGATCAGGCTGAGGTCCGTGATCTCGGAGACGTAGCCGGCACCGATCCCCGGGATGCCGTGCGGGCCGCTCTCTCCGCCGGAGAGAACTGCGGAGCGCTCCGGCTCCACGGCCACGACATGGACGCCGGCACGTTCCTTGAGATAGCGCCCCGTGCCGGTCAGGGTGCCTCCTGTGCCGACGCCGCACACCAGGACGTCGATGTGGCCGCCGGTGGCTTCCCAGAGCTCGGGGCCGGTGGTCGCGTAATGGGCCGCCGGGTTGGCCGGGTTGGTGTCCTGGCGGGGCATCCACGAGCCGGGGGTCGCACGATGCAGTTCCTCGGCGAACGCCCAGGACGCGAGCAGCCCATCACCGTGCGGACGCAGTACGACCTCGGCGCCGAGGTCCCGCAGGATCTGGCGCCGCTCCTCGGTCGCGTTGTCGGGCATCACGATGACACAGCGGTGGCCGCGCACGGCGCACAGCGCGGCCAGCGCGATGCCGGTGCTGCCCGACGAGCACTCGATCACCGTGCCGCCGGTCACTGGGAGCGCACCGGAGGCCTCGGCGGCACGGACCATGTGCAGCGCTGCGCGGTCCTTGACACTCGACAACGGATTGAACATCTCCAGCTTCGCGAGGATCCGCGCGCTCTGCGGCACCCCGGGCAGGCGCAGGTCGAGCAGTGGGGTGCCGCCGACCAGATCCTCCAGAGAGCGGACGATCCGGGAGCCGGACGTGGTGGACGGTGCGGGTACGAGGTTCTTGCTCTCTGTCATCGCCGGCCATCCGTGCGCGCGGCGGTGAGGTGGTCTGCGGCGATCTGCTGGAGGTGGGTGATGTCGCTGGAGATGGTGGCGAAGGTGAAGCCCTCCGCCAGCCGCGCGGCGGCGCTTGCACCGTCCAGGCAGTGGATGCCGCAGGCGATGCCGGCACGCTCGGCAGCGGCGGTGATCGCTCGCAGCGTGTCCTCCAGGACCGGCTGGACCTCCGGGTCGCCGAAGAACCGGGCACCGAGCGCCACGGACAGGTCTGCCGGGCCGACGTACACCGCGGCCAAGCCCGGAGTGGCGCAGATCGCGTCGAGTTCATCGAGGGCGGCGGCAGTCTCGATCATGACGATGCAGACGACCTCGTCGTCGATCTCGGCGGGCACCGCGCCGAGCCGCAGCTCTGCCCGGACCGGCCCGCTCAGGCTGCGGGTGCCGGACGGCCAGTGCCGGGTGGCGCGGACCACGACCGCGGCCTCCTCCGCGGAATTCACCATGGGCACAATCACGCCGCGAGCACCGGTGTCCAGCGCAGTGCCGATCGCGATCGGATCGACGGAGGGGACGCGGATCACACCGGCGGAACGCTGCCCCGCGTCCACGGCCAGCATCGCCGACTGCCAGCCCGGCTGGGACATCACACCGTGCTGGCCGTCGACACCGACGTAGTCGTACCCGAGGCGGGCGATGCGCTCGGTTCCCGCAGGGTTGTCGAGGGCGATCCAGTAGCCGACGAGGCGCTCTCGTCCACGCAGTCGGCGTGCGAATGTCTCAGGATTTGTCACGGCGTGTCCTCCGAGGGGTTCTCGATCGGGTAGCTGGTGCGGCCGTCCAGGCTGAGGGGCAGATCGCCGGTGATCGAGACCCGGTGCAGCACACGCTTGTGGCGGTCGTAGTCGTTGACCGCGTAGTGCTGGGTGCTCCGGTTGTCGAAGATCAGCACGTCGCCGGGCCGCCAGCTCCAACGGACCTGGTTCTCGGGTCGGCGCACATAGGACTGCAGTACGTCGAGGATCGGCCGGGATTCCCGCAGGGTCATGCCGACCAGGCGCTGCGCGAACCCGCCGAGGAACAGCACAGGCTCTCCGCTCTCCGGATGCACACGCACCACCGGATGCGCGGTCTCGTACCGCTTGGCCATGAAGGCCCGGCGGACCGCCTCGCCCCGCTCAGTGCCGAGGCGGGGCTGCTCGGCGTGGTTGGTGTGGACTGCCCACAGCCGGTCGGCGACCTCGCGCAACTCACGTGGCAGGTCCTGGTAGCCCGCGGCGGCGTTGGCCACCAGCGTGTCGCCGCCGTAGGGCGGTAGGACGACGCTTCGCAATGAGGTGCCCAGAGAGGGTGTCAGGGAGAAGCTGATGTCGGTATGCCAGTGATCGGCCCGCTGGTCCTCGCCGTCCACTGGGATGACCTGCGGGTTCTCCTCGGTCGTCCGCATCATGGGGTGCTTCTGGGTGAGCGGGCCGAAACGGCCGGCGAAGGTCAGCTGCGCCTCGTCGCTCAGCTGCTGGTCGCGGAAGACCAACACCTTGTGGGCGAGAAACGCTTCCTCGATCTGTGAGAACACCGAGTCGGAGAGCTCTGTGGAGAGGTCGACGCCGGTGATCTCTGCGCCGAGGCGTCCACCAATCCGGCGAATGTCAAAGGTGTACATAAATTACCTATCTCAGGGGTGAGCCGAGGCAGCCCCCACGTCCCATTGATCAAGCCGGGTGATGCCTCCGGCGGCCGGTCCCGCATCTCGGGACGCCGGTCCGGGCGGCGCTGCCCGGCCCTGCCTCAACCCGTGGCAAGCCGCCTACCGGTCGAGCTGACCGGGGTCGGGAGAGGGGAGGTCCACCGCCTCCGAATACGCGCCCGCCTCCACGATCCCCCTGCGTCCTCGCGAGGGTGGACGGTGGTCCGGCCGCGTGGCACGACCTGGCGAAACGCCGGACCACTTGTGGCAACGGTCGGGAGAAGCACGGACATTCCTCGAGATCACGACGGTGGGGTCTCAGGGCCGCCGGACAGCAACCAACCAACCCGACGTTCATCAATTTAGTACATCGTTCAACTATTCTGCAAGGGTGGGTGCGGGTGTCCCGGGCCACCCCGTGGCCCGCCGGCTCGGAACTGCTGAACTTCTGGTGATCCGATCCCCCGCAGGCGCAGGCGCAGGCGCAGGCGCAGTGGCAGCGTTGCGGCTCTCCGCGCCACGGAGAACCCCGTGGGTCCCTTCCGCATCACGGCGACGGGGAATCGGGCCACTCCGAGGCAACGCGATGAGCAACTCCTGCCGATCAGGTCGACTCCGGTCCGCACCGAGACAGCCACGTCACCACGGCGTGTGCAGAGGTCCACCAAGGCGATCCGGCCCAGTGCCGGCGACCATGTCCCTCGAGCCTTTCGCGAAGCGACGGACCCTCCGGGTCTATGAGGAATCGCTGACTTCCAGAGGGCGGAATAAGAGTGCATAGGGGTTTTGTCGTCACCTGAACATGTGGCGGTGCGGCATCCCGGCCGGTCGGCGGCCATGGGCATGTTGGGCTGGGCATCGTGAGCGAGCGCAAGCCCTACAAGACCGACGTGAGCGACGAACAGTGGGCGCTGGTCGAGCCTGTGATCGCGGCGTGGAAGGCCGCGCACCCCTCGGTCAGCGGCCATCAGGGCCGGTACACGATGCGGGAGATCGTCAACGCGCTGCTCTATCAAGGTCGGACCGGTTGCCCGTGGAAGCTGCTCCCACATGACTTTCCGCTGCCCGGCGCGGTGAAGTACTACTTCTGCACATGGCGTGACGACGGCATCGACCAGACCATTCACGACCTGCTGCGCTGGCAGGTGCAGGAAATGGCGCGTCGGAAGGCGGACCCGAGCCTGGTGGCGCTCGACACCCAGAGCGTGCACGCGGCGGCCGGGGTGCCCGCTGAGTCGACCGGGGCGTGATGCGGCAAGAAAGTACCGGGCCGCAAGCGCGGCCTGACCGTTGACGTTCTGAGGCTCGTGATCGCGGTGGTCGTGGCGGCCTCGTCGGCGCACGAGAATGCCGTCGGGATCGCGCTGCTGGACAAGGTCGCCGCCGACACCGACACCGTACAGAAGGCCCTGGTCGACCAGGGCTTCAAGAACGCCGTCGTCGCGCACGGGAAGACGGTGGGCATCGAGGTGGAGGTCGTGGAGCGCAATCCCGTGCAGACCGGATTCGTTCCCCAGGCCAAGCGGTGGGTCGTGGAACGCGCCTACGGGATCTTGATGTTGCACCGCAGGCTGCAGTCGAAGTGGAAGCCCGCCTGATACCTCTGGCTGCCGCTCGGCAACCGGGCTGCTCTGCACCTGATTGCCAACCAGATGGGCGGTGCCCGTGACACTCTGCGGAACTTCGTGGCCGGTTGCCACGATCCCGTGAACTCCCCCGACGTGCGCGGACTGGAGGGCGAGGTCACCAATACGGTGCAGTCGGGTCAGCGTGTCGCGCTCGGTGTGCTGCCCATATATAGGACAGATCCGGCGATTCTGGCGGAGATTCGGATGTATGCGGTCGGAGAGGCGAACACCACTTGAACGGCGCGGTCTACAATCGGCCGTCCGGCGGTCACTCCTGCACTGAAAGGTCTTCTGGTGGAACTCTCTCGGTTCCATGAGCTCCTTGGCGAGCCCCTGGTGAACGGTGACGTCGAGCGTGACTGGCGGGCGTTGGAGAACCGTGCCGGCATCGAATTCCCCGATGACTACAAGAGGTTCGTCTCGGCGTATGGCTCTGGCTGCCTGAACGACCAGCTCTACCTGTTCCACCCGAGGGGAGTGAATGGGGGCGATGGGTTGCGCCTCGAATATCTGTGGGAGGAGGCAGGGGAGGCGTATGCGCAGCTCTCCCGGAACGCCCCGGACCTGTATCCGTACGCCGTCTATCCGGCGGTGGACGGATGCCTGCCAATCGCGCGCTCGTCATCCGGAAACTGCGTCTTCCTGTACCCTCCGAAGGCCGACAGGCAGGACTGGTCCATCGTCATCGACATTGGTGAATGGGTCGAATTGTGGCTGTCTTTCACGGACTTCCTTTGGGTGGCGCTCCAGGGTGACCTGGACATCCCGGTCATCGAGGACGAGCCGTCGTTCGAGCCCGTGGGTGAGCTTGAATCCTGACTGGGCGGCGAAATAGCGCCGTCATGGGCGCGAGCGACAACCGTTCCGCCCTGGGAGTAGGACGGCTCGTCCGCCCTGATGTGGACGGTGGGGATAAGGGTGCCGTCGACGATCACTAATTCGCCTTCGCCGAGCCCGGTCACCGCTTCGTGCAGGCCAGGTGCCCAGGAGGTAAGTATCTCGATCGTCTCGTCGAAGTAGCGCCAGGCGGTAGCCTCGGATACGCCGAATCCGGCGCCAACCTGTCGATACGTCTCGTTCTTGAGCAGATGCGCCAGGGTGAGCAGGGCCTGCTTGAAGCAGCTCAACTTCGCCAGGGTGATCGCAGTTCACGCCTTCGGGCGTAGGTGAGCCAGGAGACATGCTCAACGAGCTTGTACGGGACGTCGAGCATGAAGGGATACGGAACCAACAGGGCCCCTCGGTCGCCGGTGTGATGAGTGAGATCACCACGCCAACGACAAGGGGCCCTGTCCTGTCACACCCCAGCCCCCAGGCCATTTCCCCTTACGGGGCAGGATGAAAGAGGCTCGATCAAGTTCAGTATCTGGTCAGGTTGACGTTGTGGATCGGTCTCTTCGATGACGAGGCCCATTCCCGGTACAACAGTGACTTCTGATAAGGGTGATGTTCAGCCTTCCTGCGTGGCGTTCCCGAGTGAGGTGATGTCCTTGGCTGGCGGGGCTTTGATGGTGGCGGGCTGATTGATGTCGAGGAAGGTGATGGTCAGATCGAGCGGCCCGTCGCCGGTGCCGGGAAGCATGTCGTTGTGTTTCGCCCGCATGCGGAACTGTTTGGTGCGGTTGTGGTCATCTATCCACAGGTCCATCGTGAGGGGGTCGGCGACCTGTAGTTGTATGAACTGATCGAGGCGCTCTCCGATCAGGCCGTCGCTGTTGACCGTTCCCTTGTAGTGTGTGGTCGGGGCGCCGTCGATCGTTTCGGTTCCTATCGACCGAAGGTTCTTGGAACCCGTCAGAAGCGTGGATTGCGCGGTGGGGTTTGCCTGCAACTGGCTGGGAAGCACGCCGTACGACTGGTTGTCCACCCCACTGCCTCCCCATACGGCTGGCGCGCCGCTGAGCCAGCTCTTGCCTTTCAGCTTGTCGGAACGCAGCCCACTGCCACCGACGTACATGACCTTGTCGACGATGCGGATCTCCAGTGGGCCGCTTCCGCGTTCCGCACTTGCAAGGGTGAGCTTCATGCTCATGGCCAGTGGTTTTGTGGTCATGGAGGCTTCTGCTGTCAGGCGGCCCCTGGATGGCACGGTACCGCTGATCCGGTAGTGGAGCGATGTGATGGCGTCGGAGTTCTTCGCCGCCTTCGCCACGGCTGATGCCGGTGTCACGTCGGGCGAGTCTGCAACTGCGGAATCGCTCGCGGCCTTCTCGCAGGCAACTGATCCTCCCCCGAGTAGTACGGCTGTGAACGCTATGTGCACCACTCTGCGTGGTCTGGAGACAAGAGAAATCATTACGAACCTTCAAGGGTGAATGGTGGAGTCATGCCGAGATCGCGAGCCTGTATCAGAGGGTCTTGTGTGGTCAGCTGGATTCTGCGATGCGCGTGCGGCGCCAATGGCTGTGCATATTTCGGCTATAGCGTCAGCGCATGCACTTTCGGCTGCGACCATGCATGGCCGCGTGAGCTGTGAGGCTGCAGACGGTGCGCTCGGCCTCTCCCCGGCGGATAGTTGGGGTGGCTGCTAGTTGGTTCGCGCGCGCAAAAGCCCGTCATCGGCGCTGATCAGCCCGGACTCTGCCTGCCAGTTCTTTAGCTGCGGGGGGAGGGGACCTGCTTCCAGCCCTCGATTGACTTGGTGATGAACAGGGCTCGATATACCTCGCGGGTCCACACCGTGGCGCCCTCCCCGTACTCGTGCAGTTCCTCGAACGCTTCTTCTTCAGAGTCGTAGCTGTACTTGCGACCCTTCGCGTCCTTGATCATCCACTCTCTGCTCGGCAGTCCTGCAAGCCCCATACTCACGACGGTCTATCTCCTTGTTGATGTGGGAAAGTTCGTAGCCGCTTCGCTGGCCTGGATCTTTCGTGACTGACTGTGTCCCGGTGGAGCCGGTGCAGGCTCATGCCGGGGTGCTGGTGGGCGATGCCCAAGGTCCGGTGCCGCCGAGTTCTTGGGCAATCGCTGGCGGCACCGGAGAGAGGGCTCTGCCCGGCTGATGACTGGTCACTGGCCGTCGGTGGTGACGTTGTTGTGCCAGACCCAGTAGCCGGTGAGGGAGCCGGCGCTGATGCGGAGCATGTTGCGGCCGTTGATGGTGGCGCGCTGGTCGAAGGGGGCATTGGAGGGGTGGTCCCACTGGACGGTCTTGGTGGTGCCTATGGCGCCGTCGGTGCCGTATTTGAAGACGTCGACGGGGGTGTCGGCGGGGAAGGTGAGGGTGCGGGCGGGGATGTAGGTCTTGGTCCACCACTGGCCGCGCAGGAAGGCGGTGGTGTAGTTCTCGCCGACCCACCAGCCGGTGTAGGCGCCGGCGCTGATGCGGTAGTAGACGCCTCGGCCGTGGATGCGGCGGCGCATGGTGGCGGGGGCGGAGGTGTCGCGGGTGAAGGTGACCTGCTGGGTGGCGGTCTGGGCGTCGTCCTTGGCGGGGTCGTAGGCGCCGGTCGAGGTGGTCGCGTACTGGTAGAGGGTGTAGGTGCCGGCCGCGAAGGCGACGGTGCCACCGTTGGGCAGGTCGTCGGAGACCAGACCCGGGTAGGGGTAGTCGTCCAGGAGCTGGTCCATGTCACGGGCGAAGGTGTAGTGACCGGAGAACCACTGCAACTGCATGAACAGGTCGAGGTGATGGTGGTGGTAGGTCAGCGGGGCGATGCGGTGGGTGTTGCAGTAGTAGGAGACCCAGCGGGTGTTGCGCAGCCGGGGGTAGTAGTTGGCGATCGTGGTCAGGCCGCCGTCCCACAGCTGCAGCGCGAGTTCGTTCTGGGTGTGCTGGTAGTAGTCCCACAGCCCGAACAGCGCGAAGATCATCCCGTTGAAGGTGTAGTCCGAGGTGCCGGGCGCGTCGATGGGGTACTCCTGGATCCAGAAGAAGCCCGCGCTGTCCTTGTTGACCACCCACGGCTTGGCGTCGTCGGCGCGCAGCAGTGAGGCGAACGCCCCGTCGGCCGCCGCCAGGTACAGGATGCGCTCCTCGTCGGTGATCTCGGTCAGCTGGGCGAGCTGGATGAACAGGGAGATCGCCTCGCCCTGGGCCATGCCGGAGTACCAGGGGGCGGTGTAGACGAGTCCGCCGTGCTCGTTGTGGGTGTAGTTGAAGGGGTAGGGGAAGTACCAGGCGCCGCGCTGCTCGACGCGCCGGTCGATCTGCCGCTGGGCCTGGGCCTTGGCACGGGTGAGGAACCACGTGTCACCGGTGCTGCGGTAGGAGGCGAGGCAGCCCAGGCCGTACTGGATCTGCGTCACGGGGTGGTCGTAGAGCTTGCCGTCGCCGTTGATGAAGACGTCGGGGTCGTTGTAGAACATGCGCACGCCCTGGGCGTCGACGTAGGCGCCGGTGTCGCCCTTGGGCGCAGGCCGGTTGCGCCAGGGGCGCAGTCCCTCGGGCACATCGACGATGGTGTAGCCGGTGGTGGCGAACTCGAACGGCAGCGTGGTGGGCACGTCGTCCGCGGCTGTCTGCGGGTCGACCGTGCCCAGCGCGTAGGGGATCCGTCTGCTCGCTGGCGTGATCGTGCCGCCGGTGAACTGTTCCGGCGCGGGGCCCAGCGTGGTGGTCGGTGCGGGGGTGTGCGGCAGGCTGAGCACCTGGGACATGGGGATGCCCGCGCTGGGACCCGGGGTCGGGCTCGTGAGGACGTCGGCGGACGCGGCCGCCGCGCTGCCTGTCACGGCGAGAGCGCCGAGCGCGGTGCCGCCGGTCAGGCGCATGAACTGACGGCGGTCGACATCGGTACGTCGTTGATGTGTCACGTGTAACTCCAGTGCGAGAAGGTGTGGTTGCCGATGGCGTGAGATAGCTGCGTCGGGGCCGGAGGGGCATTGGTGAACAGCGGCGGCGGTCTCGGAGCGAAACGCGGACTCGCCTACCAACGGCTGCCGACCTGTCGGCGGGCGCTGAATGCGGTGGCGCAGTCCCGCATCGTCGGGGCCGGGTAAGAAGACACGGGATGATCCGTGACATCAGCACGGGCAGCTGTCACCGGGCTGGACAGCGACAAGGCACTGAGTGCGGCAGCGGGCGCCGTGCGCGGCATCCTGCTGCACAGGGCGGATCTCACTGCCGACTACCCCCCAGGTCCGTTCGACGTGATCATTTATGTCGAACGGCGCTCCGCGGGCAAGCCATTAGCAGTCCGCGGTCAAGCTGATTGGTGACGAGATGGCCCGACTTGTCCGAGCAGTGCCCGAAACTTTACAGATCCTTGACTTCTGGTTGCGCGGAGTGGCGCGGCTGCCAGTATGCGGAAGACCTGTGCTCGTCCTTCCGACGGTTGCCCGGTTCGAACGGCAGGCTCATGAAGCTTTGAGGGCCGCCGTGCGCCCACGGCTGCAGCGGTCGCCCCGGCCGACACCAGGGTCTCCCGGCATTGCTCGCTTCGATTCGCATCCCCGAGCTGCCGAGAGGCCCCCGCTTTCATGCGCGTACCACCGGAAGATCACCCCGGCGGGAAATCTCTTACACCCGCACGTTCCATGACCGGCTGGGGGGCGGCTTCTTACTGGCGGCTTCAAAATGATCTGCAGCTGCGATCGAAGAAGATCATGCTGTGAGAGCACATTGATCCTCGCAAGCGAACGGAGCCCGCAGCGATGGCAAGGCCCCCTAGCGCATTTCAGTCGATCACGTTCGCAGCCTGGCGTGACAGTCGTCCTGGGCAGGACCGCGCCTCCAATCGGTACTACGTCACGCTGGCGGAACTACTTGTGCGCCTTGGGAGCTTTGGGCTCGGTCTCACTTGGAAGGTATGGATCGACGATGCTCGACAGGTCACAAGGTTTGCCGAGATCGAGAAGGCTTCCTCCGGTGCCGGGATCGGCACCCTGGAGCTACTGGCCTTGGTCGCGCCGGACCTTCAGTTTGTGGACGCTGACTTCGCGGGATATGCAGGCGACGAGCTGAGGGTGGTGCTGCGGGAGTTCGACAGCACTAGTTGGGACCTCTGCACCGCGGATGCCTCGGTAGTCGGGGAGATCCACCAGCACTTCCCGGACGCGGTGCCGACTCCTGAGGATGTTCTCCAGGAGATCCCCTGGCCGACCAACCGGCGCGAGACGTGACCCAACGCTCCGACTGATCGTTTCTGGATGCCGAATTGTGGGTCTTGCGCTCGACGATCTTGGTCTGCAGGGTGTCCGGGTGCGCACTGATCTTGTTCCGGACGACCTGTGGGAGCGGGTGGCCGTGTTGCTGCCGCCTTCTCCCGAACGACGCCACCGCTATCCCGGGCGACTTCGCGTTCCCGACAGGGCGGCTCTCGCCGGCATCATGTACGTGCTGCGGACCGGTATTGACTGGCGTGACGTCCCCACTGAGGTCGTGGGCTGCTCTGGCGTTACGGCCTGGAGTCGGCTTCGTGACTGGACCGAAGCGGGCGTCTGGCCGCGTCTGCACTCCGCCCTGCTTGCCGAACTGCGCCGCGCGGACTCGCCAGACCTGGACGACTGCGCCGTAGACGGCTCGCATGTCCGGGCGCTCAAAGACATCTCAGGGGGTTAACCAGCCAAGCCGTCTGCCGGGTCGGGACGACGGCAAGCCGGGGCGTGCTTCAACGATCTGCATACGTCACCATGGTCTGCCGGACGGGACAGCAGGTGGTGGCCCGGTAGGAGCGGTCTGTCGGTGAGGGTGGGGTCCGTGGATCAGAGCGAAGACCAGATCTTGGCTGAGGAGCTTGCTGCTCTTGGCGCAGTGGGCGGGGGTAGTGGTCGTTTGGTTCGAGTGGTGGCTAAGTTGATGAGGAAGAACGTCCATGAGGTCGATCTGCTTGTTCCCTTGCCGTTCGACGATGCGGTGAAGCGCGTCTCCGGTGTGCTCGGGAGGGCGGGCCGCGTCATCGAGGCCGTACCGGTTCGCCTGGGTGAGGACGAAACTATCCGCATCGTCGCCAGCGGCGGTGCTGCCGGTCTGAATCCCGTAGTGGTGACCGCGCGAGTGCTGAAGGCCGATGGTGACAGCTCGGAGATCTGGCTTCGCGCAGCTGCCAAAGAGGGTCTGATCAGGCAGCGAGCTGGGGAGAAGACAGCAGTCCGTCTCGCCGCCCAGTTGAGCAGGGCAACCGGAGCGGACAAGGCAGGCGGGTGACCGGCAAGCCGACAGCGGCCCCAACTATGTCTGAATGCTCGACGCTTCCTGAAGCAGAGCCATCGGGGCGAAGGCGCGTTGTTCGTCGAAGAACTGCCCGTTCTTGAGGTAGTGATGGAGCTGGCCGAGGAAGCGGTTTAGGAAGTGCCGTTGTGCGGCGGCGTGCCAGTCGCCGTGTTCTCGTCGACGCCGGTAGTGCGCGTTCGCTCCGGGTGAGGCGGTGAGGGCGGCGAAGGCCCAGTGGAAGCCGGCGTTGATGAGGCGGTTGTTCTTGACGAACCGGCGGCCGACGAACCGCTTCTTGCCGGAGGCCCGGGTGATGGGCGCGGATCCGGCGTACGACTTCAACGCCCGGCCGTCGGTGAACCGTGCCCGGTCGTCGCCCAGCTCGGCGAGCACGCGGGCGCCGAGCATGGGCCCAAGGCCCGGGAAGCTGAGCAGGATCTCGCTGTCGGTGTGCTGGTGAAAGGCAGCTGTGGCCGCCTCCGCGAGGTCGTCCGCAGCCTGGCAGGTGGCGTCAAGCTGCTTGAGCAGGGCCAGGAGCTGGTGGCCGAAGGCGTCCTCGACGCCGGGGAGCTGGTGGGCGTACTGGGCGCGGAAGACGCCCCGCAGCCGCGGAGGCGGCCACTGCGTTTGAGGGCGGCCCGCAACTGGGCGAGGGTGAGCTTCGCGGCCTTGGTCGGGGTCGGGGCCAAAGTGAGGACGACACGGGCATCAGCCCTGGTCAGACCGCCTTGCTTGCCCTGGAAGGCCAGCAGAGCAGCAGGGTAGTACTCGCGTAGCAGCGAGCGGACCTGGTTGGCGACCTGCTGCCGAGCCCAGACGGCGTCCTGCTGGGCTCGGGCCAGGACCGTGATGACCTGGGCGAGTTCGGAATCCGCCGGCAGGGGCCGGTGGGCATACATGTCGGTGCGCAGAATGTTCGCAAGAACCAGAGCGTCGCCCGGGTCGGACTTCTTTCGGCTGACGCCGTGGCGGTCGCGGTATCGGGCGGCGGCGAGCGGATTGATGGCGAAGACCCGGCGGTTGCCGGTGCGCAGACTCGCGACCAGGAGGCCGTGGCTGGTCTCGATGGCCACCGGTATTGGATCGTCTGGGCTGTCACCGTGCTCGGCCAGGAGGGCCAGGAGCTGGTGGTAGCCGGCCGCGTCGTCGGTGATACGGGCCTTGGCGAGCAGGGTGCCGGCTTCGTCGACGAGGGCGACGTCGTGGTGTCGCTCCGCCCAGTCGATGCAGCAGAACACGGTCAAGCTGTCCTCCCGAATCCGTACGTTTATGCAGTTCACGAGCACATGCGGGTGGCGCGGCGCCCTAATCCAAGGACTCGTTGGTCCGCCATCTCAGTAGCCGTTCGCGACACCAGCGCACTCCGGGGGCTCGATCTGTCTGCAGAGCTCACAGGCTCGCGGATGAACAAGAGGTCGACCCTGGAGAGGGCTCGCGCCGTGACGATCAACGTTCGAGCAGTCGCCGCGAGTTTCGCGGTGATCACGGAGGCGCCGGGCTGCGCCGCTCTTGACAGAGGCCTCACGGGCCCGGGGAAACGGAGGCATCAGCCCGGCGCCCGCGTCATCACCGCGGACCCCGCAACGGACAGCGATGCCGCTCTTTGAGGAGGCCTTGACGGCCAGGGGGATCCAGGCATTCGCTGTCCTGCGCGAGCAGTTGCCCCGGGGTGTTGCATGGGCCCGGGCCGTCTGCTTACGCACTGGATTAGGGGGGATCACGTCGGTCCCTCGCCCGTCGACCGTGCTCGTCCCGGCTCCAAACACCACCTGATCGTCGACCGCCACGGCACACCGCTCGCTGTCACGCTCACCGGTGGGAACCGACATGACGTCACCCAGCTGGTGCCGCTGCTGGACGCCGTCCCAGCGATTCGGGGCCTGCGAGGACGCGCCCGCCGCAAGCCCCGGCGTCTGTATGGAAACCGGGGCTACGACTTCGACAAGTACCGCCGCCTGCTGCGCAAGCGCGGCATCAAACCGTTGATCGCCCGACGCGGCGTCGCCCACGGTTCCGGACTAGGCAAGGTTCGCTGGGTCGTCGAGCGCGCGTTCGCCTGGCTGTACCAGTTCAAGCGACTCCGCATCCGCTACGAGCGACGCGCCGACCTCCACCAAGGTCTCCTCGAACTCGCCTGCAACATCATCTGCCTCCGCCGACTCCGGGCAGCATTCTGAAATGATCAGTTAAGAAGTCATCTCAATTGGCCCGGCCGCGCCCTCGAATGCGGGTGGCATTGGAGCGGGCTCTGCCGCATGATCACGCCATGACGAGTCCTGCCGCCTTCCGGGACCAGACCAACTGGTCCGATGGCTACTACGAGCTGGCCATAGAGGTCGGATTGAGTGATGATGCCCAGCTTCAGGCCGTCCTGAGTGCTCTGTGGTCCGCCGCAGACGTTCACGGGTGCTTCGGGCAGAGAGACCGTGAACCTGAGGAGCAGGATCCCGTGCCGTGCACGGTTGGCTCACTGACCGAGTTCGGCCACCTCCACGGTCAGGTCCGTCTGCCGACGGGCCAACTTGTCGTGTGCGGTTGTGTGGCGATCCGCGGCGGTGATGAAAGCGGCGACTGGCTGGACTTTTATGTCCCCGTCGGTGCGCTGGGTCACGCGGGACTTGCGTACTGGGACGGTCGGCCGTTCTTCAGGTCCGACGTGATGGACGAATGGCTGGCTGCCATCGGAACCGAAACCTTCCAGAGCGCCTCCTTCAGCCTAGGGGTCATCGGCTTCGAGGTCTCTGGTTGCACCGACGCATCGACGCTGGCAGGAAGGTTGCCGCAGACACGGGACATCGGATATCTGCTTCCACAAGGCAACGTCCTGCACTATGGCGCCGCCAACACCTGAGCCTTGCTGCTCCGGGTGGGCACGAGCCTGCGGTAGCAGATGAGGGTGCAGGCGATGCTTGCGAAAGCGAGAAAGTGTGAGCTTGTTCCGCTTTGACGGACACCATTGGCCTGGCCAGCTCGGCGTCACGCACTGCCCGCGGGCCGGGCATGCCGACGCGGCGGGCATAGAAGGCGGTCCGGGAGACCTTCAGCAGCTCACACGCTCGTTTAACGCTGTGACCTGCACGCTTCTCCGCCTCGATGAACGGGTGCACCGTCACCGGGTCTCCTTCGCGAAGAAAGCCGTGGCCCGCTTGAGGACCTCGACGTCCTCGCGCAGGCGGCGGTTCTCCCGCCGCAGCGCGGCCAGTTCCTCGCGTTCGCTGCTGGTCAGGCCGTCCCGCTCGCCCGCGTCGACCTCGGCCTGCTTCACCCAGTCGCGCACCGCGGTCTCGGTCAGATCGAAGTCCTTGGCGATCTGACCGACCGAACGGTCACCGCGTCGGCACAGCTCGACGATCTCGGCCTTGAACTCCGGCGTGAACGATCGGCGAGGGCGAGGCTTCTTCTTCCCCATGCTCTCCATGATGGACATCCTCCCGGGGCTGAACCCCTGATCTCAGATGTCCGCCAAAGCGGATCAAGCCCAGTGTTCCGCTTTACGCTCATAGCGGCGGTGGAGGCGTCGGCAGCCGGCGAGCCAGGCCATGGTGCGTTCGATGGTCCAGCGGTGACGGCCCAGCCGCGTCGAGGTCTCGACGCCCTTGCGGGCGATACGGTGGGTGATGCCACGCTCGCGTAACCATTGCCGCAGGTGGGAGTAGTCGTAACCCTTGTCTGCGTGGAGCTTGCCCGGCTTGCGTCGCCGACGTCCTCGGCGGGACCGGATCGGCGGTATGCCTTTCACTAGAGGGATGAGTGCCTGGCTGTCGTGCAGGTTCGCGCCGGAGATCCCGGCGGACAGGGGCAGACCGGTGCGCTCGGTGATCAAGTGGATCTTCGAGCCGTACTTGCCCCGGTCGACAGGATTCGGGCCTGTCAGATCCCCTTTTTCAGGGCCCGCATGTTCACCGAGTCGATCGCGCAGCGGGACCAGTCCAACTCGCCACGGGAGCCGAGCTCGTCGAGGACCAGGCGATGGAGCTTGGCCCACACCCTGGCCTTTGTCCACTCGGTGAAGCGTCGGTGAGCCGTCGCCCCCGACGGCCCGAATGACGCTGACACGTCAGGTGTTGTCGCCGAGGCGGGCCGCGCGGGCCCGGAGGTAGCGCTGTTCGGGGAGGCTCAGGGTCTTGGCGGCGGCTGACTCATAGGCGGCTCGGGCGGCCTCGGGGTCGCCGGCGCGTTCCAGGAGGTGGGCGCGGACCGCGTCCAGGCGGTGGCCTGTGGTCAACTCCGGTGCGAGCGCTTCCAGTTCGTCCAGACCAGCCTTCGGTCCGTGGACCATGGCGATGGCCACGGCACGGTTGAGGCGTTCGACAGGGCTGGGGACAAGGTGGACGAGGACGTCGTAGAGGCCGAGGATCTCGGGCCAGTCGGTGCTGTCGGGCGAGTCCGCCTCGTCGTGGACGGCGGCGATCGCTGCTCTCAACTGGTAGGGGCCGAAGCGGCGTTGGGACAGAGCCCAGGTCACCAGGGCCACGCCCTCCTCGATCGCCGCCTTGTCCCACAGCCCGCGGTCCTGCTCGTCGAGGGGGATCAGTTCGCCGCCCGCCCCGGTCCGCGCGGCGCGGCGGGCGTCGGTGAGGAGCATCAGGGCGAGCAGGCCGGTGACCTCACAGTCGCCGGGCAGCAGGCGGTGCATCGTACGGGCCAGCCGGATGGCCTCGCCCGCGAGTTCGGCGCGCTGGAGCAAGGCTCCGGAGGTGGCCGTGTAGCCCTCGTTGAAGATCAGGTAGAGCGTGTGGAGGACGGCGGGCAGCCGCTCCTCCCAGTGATCGGGGCGGCTGAAACGCATGCCCTTCACCCGCTGCTTGGCCCGGCTGATCCGCTGGGCCATCGTCGCCTCCGGCACCAGATGCGCGCGGGCGATCTCGGCCGTCGTCAGACCGCCGACGGCCCGCAGCGTCAGCGCGATCTGCGCGGGCGGGGGCAGATCGGGGTGGCAGCAGAGGAAGAGCAGGGTCAGCGTGTCGTCCTCGGAGGGCGCACGACCGGGCCCGGGCGGCGGTGCGGTGAAGGCGTCGCGCGGGGTGAGCGCCGCCGCCTTCTCCTCACGCAGCCGCCGCGCCTGATCACTGCGCAGCGCGTCCGTGAGCCGCCGCGAGGCGACCCTGATCAGCCAGCCCCGCGGATTGTCCGGAACCCCCGACTCGGGCCACTGCCCGGCCGCTGCCAGCAGCGCCTCCTGTACGGCGTCCTCGGCGGCGTCGAAGTGCCCGTACCGGCGTACGAGCGCGCCGAGGACCTGCGGCGCGTGCAGGCGCAGCAGGTCCTCGACCTCGCTCGTACGTCTCACAAGCCTCCCCTGCTCACACTTCGCCGAGCGGCCGGATGACGACGGGGTACGTGTTCGCGCCCTCGGGAACGGGGCACTGGGTGACCCGCGCGGCGATCTCCGTGACCCGCTCCAGGCTCTCGCACTCCAGGAGCCAGTAACCGGCGATCACTTCCTTGGTCTCGCCGTACGGCCCGTCGGTGATCACAGGCTTGCCGTCCGCGCCGGCGCCGACGAGGCGGGTCCTGGCAGGCTCGGCCAGCCCCTGGGCATCGATGAACTCGCCTGTCTCGGCGAGGTCGTTGTTGATCGCCCCCATGTGCTGGAACATCGCCTGCATATCCTTGTCGCTCCAGACCGGGAGACCCGCGGCGGGCTTGCCCGCCTGGGCCTCGTAGTCCGCCTGCGTGCCCTGCACCATCACCAGGTACTTCATGAGTCCGCTCCTTCGGCTCGGGCCGCCTGTGGTGGGCGGCTCTCACAGGGGACGTCGGAGCCAGCCCGCGTTTCTCTACACGCTCGCGGAAGTTTTTCAGGCTCGCGGGAAGAGCGTCAGGATTTCCGCTGCCCGGCCCTGTCGACCGCCGGTCCGCTCTCCGTCGTGAGGACGGGCTCCGTCTGCACAACCTCGCCCTTCCCCAGGTCAGGATGTGTCCAGCGCTGGGGGAAGGTTCGCGCTCGTGTAGGCGTCCGAGATGTTGAACGTACTGGCGCAAGCTGGGCACTCGGCACGGCCAAAGAGGTGCCTGATGCCCTCCGCAAGGCGCTGTCGCCCGTCACGGACGGCTATGGCATGCATCCAGCGACCGGGGTCGTGAAGCTCCCCGGCCGGGGCAGGCAGCAGTTCACGCTGCCCGACGTCGCCCCGGTCCCAGTCGCGGATGGCTGAGTAGAAGCCGTAGTCCCCGATAGCGATGGTCACCTCTACCCCGCAGTGCAGGCAGGACATCCTGTAGAAGTCGTCGGTGAAGCCCTCCAGTGTGGAGCTCCAGTGGTACTGCCCCGCGAGCGCGAGCAGATCACCGAAGACCCGGTCGTACTCGGTGGGGCGGCTCCGCAGCCGCTCGTCCACTAGGTCCCGCAGGCGGCGGAGCGCGCCGGGACAGCCCGCGAGCAGGACTTCGCCGTCAGGGTGCTGCAAGGTACCGCGCACGATGGCGCCGGCCAGTTCAAGAGCCTCGGCGGTCGTGGAGGCCAGGACCGCCAACCGCGGTAGAGCGGCAAAGCTTGCCGAAGAGACAGTCCCACCGTGCAGGCAAAGACGGCCCCAAAGCTCCTCCCACACCTCAGGAGCTTCCTCGCGCTCGACCAAATCGAGGAGCGCCGGCACTTGCGTCGTCTCCCCGTGGGTGTCCAACACCTGCGTCCAGTCCGTCACCACGGCATTCAACCGCCCCCCGGAGCCTCAGGTACCAACCGGTCGGAGGACAGAGCCGCCGGCTTCCTTGATCATTGCGGGACACCCTTGGGTGAACCCGATCTAGGCCCACTTCGGGCCACTGCGGCCGACGACATCGACGACTTTGGCGACGAACTGCGGATCGGTGGAGAGCTTGAAGGAGTCCTGCAGGTGGGGCTTGAGGTCGAACCGCTTCCAGATCCGCCCGATCGTCGACTTCGACAAGCCGCTGCGCTGAGCCGTCGAGGCGCGTGACCAGTGCGTGTCCTGACCCGGGACCGACTCCAAGGTGGCCCCGACAACCTCCTCGACCCGGTCGAGGAGGATTGAAGGCGGCCGGCCCGAGCGCGGCTCGTCCTGCAGACCATCAAGGCGTTTTGCGATGAACCGGGCCCGCCGGCGGTCCACGGTCGACCCGTCGATGCCGAGGTCGGCCGCGGCCTGCTGATTCGTGCCGCCCTCCGCGCAACGCAGCACGATCTTGGCCCGCAACGCGAGGAACTGAGCGGCCCTGGCCTGTCGTGCCCACTGCTGCAGCTGCCTGCGCTCAGCATCGTCGAGGACCAAGTCGGCCTTCGGCCGGCCGATCCAGCCCGCGTCCTCAAGCCCCGCCATCCGCTCTGCGGCGGAGGCCCGACGCCACTTGCCGACCGTTTTCGCCTGGACACCGACGAGCCGTGCGACACCCGCGTTCGACATGCCCTCAGCACACGCCAGAATGATGCGGGCCTTCTCAGCCGAACGCCGGTGCGGCAATGCCGTCGGACGCACCAACTCGGCCCGTTCGGCCTCGGACAGCGTGATCGCCACAGTAGAAGGCCCGGGATGCGACATGCCGACATGGCAGTGACCAACCCTCAGGATTTCTGGCGCATCACACCAGCGTGGTCCGTACAGGACCCGCCGTGTGACCCGGTCGATGGCTGTCCACGACTGGGAGTCCGCAGCCGGCGAGCGGCCGGTGTCAGCCGCCGGCGTCAGTTGCAGCGCGGGCGCTGTCTTTGCGGCCGTGATGGGGCTGCACCGGGATGCCGACATCGGCTTTGACACGGCGCCGAGTTACCACATCGACGTTCTTCTCACCGCGTCCATCGACGCTCGACCGAACGGCAAGCCCGATCACCATCCAGCCGCAGGACGCCGTGTTCTGCGGCAACAGGATGTGACACAGGCACTGATCAGAGCTGGCGAGGTGGCCGAGTCCGGCATCTGTCTTCCGCATCGGTGCGGCACTTCTTCAGAACACCGCGGGCCAAGGAACGCAGCCCGTGTGCCGTGTCGAGTGAGTCGGTGACCGCCTGGTGCGCGGTGTGCCGTACGAAGCCGAGCGAGCGTCGTCCAGGACCGCGCCGCAGCAGGCCCTGGTAGACGTCCAGGTGCCGCTGGGCTATGCGTGCCGGGTCGAAGCGGGCCGCATTCCTCAGGGCGGCCTCGCCCATGCGACGCCGGAGTTCGTCGTCGCCGATCAGTTCGAGCAGCGCAGCCGCGATGCCGTCCACGTCTCCCGGGCATGTCAGGCGTCCGTCGACACCGTCTTCTATGATCTCGCGTGGTCCGACCGGACAGTCCGTGGCGACGACGGGGAGACCGCAGCGCATCGCCTCGACGATGGTCATGCCGAACGATTCCCGGTCGGAGGTGGACGCGGCGATGGAGCCCTTCACCCACTCCGGTTCGAGGGGGTTCACCTGCCCCATGAGGAAGATGTGGCGGCTGAGTCCGAGATCGCGGATCAGTACAGACAGGGCGTGTCTCTCGTTGCCGGTGGTGTCTCCACTGCCGAATATCCGCAGCTGCCAGTCCGGATGAGCGGTGACGACCTGGGCGAAGGCTCTGACGAGCAGGTCATATCGCTTCACGGGATTGAGCCGACCCGCCGCTACGACGAACTTGCCGGTGCCGTCAGCCGGTTCCACAGACGCGGCGGGAACGCTGTTCGGTATCGCCTCCACTCTCACACCGCGCAGGCCCAGTCGCCGGTAGGCGCGGGCATCGGCTTCGGTCACGGTGGTGAGGGCGTCCAGCATTTGATAGTGGTGTTGTATCTCGTGGCGCAGACGCACACCGTGGCCCGAGAGGGTGAGGTGCTCCTGTCCCACCCTGATGGCGGCGCGCTGCGCCTGGCGCGCGATGTGCACGTTCAGTCCGGGCCTGGTTCCGACGATCACGTCGGCGTCCAGCCTCTTCAGATGTCGGCCGATGCGTTCGTCGGTGAGGCGGCTGTACTGCGTGTGCCGGCCGTCCGCGCGCGGGAAGACCCTGGCGGGCTGGGTGTTGCGGGGATCGTCACCGTCGTGGTCGGCGCAGGCAGCGCGCAGGTCGACCAGAGGGGTGAGGCCTACCTTGGCGGGTGCGCCCATGAAGGGCGCGTCGCGATGCCGGAACACCGAGATGATCTCCACATCGTGGTGCTCCGCCAGCGCCGCGGCGAGGTTGAATGTCGTCCTGATCGTGCCGCCGATGCCATAGGCATTGTGGAGCAGGAAGGAAATGTGCATGCGGGAGACGTTTCAGTAGGGAGCCGGGGGGTGGGACAGCAGTTGGACGGTGCTGTACGTCGTTCTGTTCAGCAGTCTCGTCGGCGGCGGGTTCGCGTTCGCCGGGCGAATGGCTCGGTCGGGACTCGGGAGAGGTCATGCCGATGTCAACCGATCGGATGATGCACCGGACCCAGGCGGCCGGTAGACGTGGTGAGAACCGACCCATGGCGAAGGGCCTGTGCAGAAGGATGAACAAGCGGTGACGGAGCACGATGGTCCGGTTCTGGGACGTGCCGATCCCGACGCGTGGTGGATCGAGGTGGCCATGCAGGCCGCGTTCGTTCTCCTGCTCGCGGGTTCCATCGGCCGGCTGCTCACCTACGATGGGCCGGACGGCCATACCGGATGGAGTCTCGCGCTCTTCCTCGTCTTCGGCGTGCTCCACCTGAGCGGACCGATCTGGGCGCCCGCGCCTTGGCATGGCGAGAGGCCCAGCACCCGGCACCTGATTCGGCTGGGCATGCTGCTCGCCGTCTGGCTGGTCCTGCTCGCCCTCGAACCGAGCGCGACATGGTGCACCATGCCCCTGCTCTTTACCGGCGTGCACCGGTTGCCGGTGCCGCTCGCGCTGCCCCTTGCCTCAGTGCTCACGCTCCTCGTGATCGTTTCCGAACTCCGTGTGGCGAGCGGCCTGTTCAACCCCAACCTGGTGATCGCCCCGGTCGCCCTCGGGACCGTCGTCACGGCCGTACTGCTGCACAGTCGGCGTCTGGCGGACCGGCAGCGCCTGCTCATCGACGACCTGGTCTGCGCCCGGGGTGAACTGGCCGCGAACGAGCGGCGCACAGGTGCTCTGGAGGAACGCCAGCGGCTGTCGGCCGAGATTCACGACATCCTCGCCCAGAGCCTGTCCAGCCAGCAGATGCTGCTGCAGGCCGCCGAACGCCAGTGGCACATCGCGCCGGACACCGCGCACGAACACGTCCGCGAGGCCGCCGCGAGCGCGGGCCGCGCGCTGGCGGAGGTGCGCCGATTCGTCCGCGACCTGGCCCCGCTCGATCTCGATGGGAACACTCTGGTGCACGCGATGCGCGCACTTGCGGAGCAGCCTGCTGTGCCGGGGACCGATGGGGAGCCCGCGTCCGGCCCGGCCGTCGAGTTCCGGCTGGACGGCACACCCGGGAACCTCCCCGAGGCGGTCGAGACAGCGCTGCTTCGTGTGAGTCAGGGCGCCTTGGCCAACGTACGGGAGCATTCTGGGGCGACCCGTGCTGTAATCACGCTCACCTGTTCAAAGGACTCCGTTTGCGTCGACATCGCCGACAACGGCCGCGGCTTCGAGCCGGGCCGTATCCCGCACCGCCGCGAGGCCCGCACACGCGGCCACGGTCTTCCCCTCATGGAGAGCAGGGCGAGACGGGCCGGAGGAACACTCCGCGTGGAGTCCGCACACGGTGAGGGAACGGTCGTGACCATGTCCGTGGCCCTCGGACCGCACGACGGCGCCGCCGCTCGCAGCACGCCCCCGGCGGAGGAGACACCATGAGATTCCCGCAGAGCCCCGAACACGGGCAGAACGCCGAAGGATCGGCTCCGACCAGCCCTGCCGAGGACCTCGAACCGACCGGCACGGACGTCGCCCGCGAACCCGACACCGTCCGCGTCCTTCTCTGCGACGACCACGCCGTGGTACGGGCCGGACTGCGGGCGCTGCTGTCCAGCACCGAAGGAATCGATGTCGTCGGTGAGGCCGCGAGCGGGGACGAAGCACTGGCGATGACCATGCGTCTGCGGCCGGACGTGGTGCTCATGGACCTCCAGCTCGGCGACGGCACGGACGGGGTGACGGCGACACGACGGATCGTCGCCACCGCCGCGCCCGGTGCGCGCGGCAGACCTGCACCGCAGGTCCTGGTCCTCACGATGTTCGACACCGATGCCGACATAGCCCGCGCCCTGGCGGCCGGCGCCACCGGATACCTGCTCAAGGCGGAGCGACCGGAACTGTTGTTCGCCGCGATCCGGGACACCGCCGCCGGGCGCACCGTGCTGTCGGGAACCGTCGCCGATCGGATGATGTCCCGGATCCGCACGCCTGGACCCGCCCTGACACAACGGGAACGGGGCATCCTCGGGCAGCTGGCCGGCGGCCTCACCAACCGGGAGATCGCGCGGGTCCTCTTTCTCAGTGAGGCCACGGTCAAGACCCACCTGGGCCGCATATACACCAAGCTGGGCGTGCAGACCAGGGCCGCCGCAGTGGCGAAGGCCGCCCAGCACCGTCTGCTGCCGTGAGGAGCCAGGCCCACGGGAGCGGAGGGCCGCTCGTTGCGGCAGCCTCGCCCGAACCCGGAGCACGCCACGTACCGCACTCTCAGAGGCGACCGAACCGGATCAACGCTGTTGCCGCATTGCTTCCTCGACCCTTGCCCTGGTCCGCCTTATCGCCCATGGGCCGGCTATCAGGACCGCAAGAGCAACCACACTCGAACTGACCAAGGTTTCGGTCCACGGTGTTCCGCTCTGCCTCCACACCACGATCGTCGACGCGGTAACCACAGCGTCGACCCCGAGCAGGACTGCCCATAGGCGGCCCGCAGACATCGATCTATCAGACATAGGCCGTACCTTACGACGTGGTGCGTGATATTGATCGAGGCACTGCCGAGGCATGAAGTAGGCCGTGCGGCTTGGGTGTTGTTGTGATGCAACACCTGGGCCGCACGGCCTTGTCCAAGCGTTTCTTCACCGGCCTCCAGCCGCGGCGGCTCGGCAAACTCGTCGTCGAGCTCGCCGGCGCCTGGATGGCAGCTGAGGAGTCCCGGCTGCGAGAACGTCGAGGTCACGAGCGTATGCGCGCGCCCGGGGCGGGCCCGGACCACGAGCTGGTGTTCGTCGACCGCGTCGTCGTCACGGTGGCGCTGCGCTTCCAACTCCCGCACACGGCCCTGGCGGAGCTCGATCGGGTAGACCGCTCCACGGTCACCCGCGCGATCCGCGAGATCCGTCCGCTGCTGGCGGCCCGCGGCTTCGCCGTTCCCGGCCACTACGACCTGCGACTTCGTACGCTGGCGGACGTCTTCGCCTATCCCGCCGCCGAGGGCGTCGAGCTGCGCATTGACGACACCGAGGTCCAGGTCCGACGCCCGCGCGCGAACAAGCCGGGCCGTCGCGCGTACGTCTCGGGCAAGAAGAAGATGAATACCAAGAAGGCGACCGCCGTCACCGACGGCGAGGGACACACGCTGTGTGCTGGGGCCTTCCGCCCCGGCCCCATGCACGACCAGACGGCGCTGCGGACCGAGGGCATCGCCGACCTGTTCGAGCGGTTTCCCGAGGTTAAGGCCAAGGTCGACGCCGGGTACCGGGGCCTGGCCAAGGAGTTCCCCAACCAGGTCCAGGCCCCGCCGCTCAAGCTGAAGAAGGACGCAACACCGGAGGAGGTCGCCACCTGGGACGCGGAGCGTCACCAGCAATCCTCGGAACGGATCTGCGTAGAACACGCAACGCCGAGCACAAACAGTGGCGAACCCTCCAGCGGTTTCTCGGACGACGCGAATACTTCGAGGAGACCTACACGGCCGTGGCCGGCCTGGTCTCCGACCGCGCCGCCGAGAGGTGATCACCCATCAGTCGAACCGTCAGGCCGGCACCCCCAGCCCCCCATCGCGCACCACGTCGTTACAGCGAGTGCGGCGGCGGGAGCCTGTGACGCATCGTGCGCGGAGGTCAGGTGCCGTCCGGGTGCCTGCGCCGGGCGTGAGCGGACCAGCGGATCCGGTGCACCGTGACCACGACCAGGCCCTCGTGCTCACCCTCGCCGTGCTGCTCCTGACCGACCGGCGTGCTGCTGATGTGCTGCTGGGTCGGCCCGGTCACCACGTTCCCCGCCGTGGCCGTCTTTGTCGTCACTGCTTATGCCGCACTCGGCTTCGCCCGCCGCCTGGCACTGCGCCGCGCGGTCCGTCAGCTCCTGCGCGCCCTACCCGGCGCCTGAGCGGCTGTCAGGCGGAGGCCGGGATATGCCTCGCTGAGCAGAGTGCGCACCCGCTGTTCGACGGCGTCGGAGAACGGCCGCACGGCCTCGACGCCTTGGCCCGCCGGGTCGCCGAGCGGCCTGCCCGGGTACCGCTTGCCGGGGGAGACGGGGCAGGCGCCGGCGCCGCCGCACCCCATGGTGATCACCGTGTCCGAGGACTGCACGGCCTCCGTGGTGAGGATCTTCGGTGTCTGGGCGGAGGTGTCGATGCCGGCCTCCTTCATCGCTTCCAGGACGGACGGGTTGCCGATCGACTGCCACGCCCATCACGGCCGCACCCGTCGTGCGGGGCGGGTCAGGTGCTTGCGTAGACGCGGCCGACGAATTCGGCGACCTGAGCGTCGGTGAGGTTCTTCGCCAGATTGGCCTCGGTGATCATGCCTACCAGTTGGTGGCCGCCCTTCACGTCGATCACCGGGATGCGCTTGATCCGATGCTGTTCCATGGCCTGCAGGGCGTCCGCGGCGTCCGCGTCCGCGTCGATCCAGTGAATCTTGCTCTGCATGCTCCCGGCCTGCACCGTCGACGGATCGATTCCCTCGGCACAGCACTTGATGACAATGTCACGGTCGGTGATCATCCCGACCAGCTTGTTGTTGTCGCCGCAGATGGGCAGCGCGCCGACCTTCAGGTCGCGCATCATCAGCGCCGCATCCTTCAGCGACTGGTGGGCGCCGACGCATTGTACTCCGCCCGTCATGATGTCCCGGGCCCTCAGACTGCCAGCCATGAATCCTCCCGCTGGTTGCCGCACTCATCGAGACGTCGGGCGCTGACGTGTGCATAGTCCCCAAGGCGCCCGTCCCTCGATGACACCACGGAGGAAGCAAGATCGCTTCTGGGGCCGGCGGCGCTCCTGCACTCGATCTTCGTCGGGAGGCGGCCGGTGTGATGGAGGATCGCTGCCCTCAGATGTGGAGGTCGGGCGGGAAGCCGGTCCAGCGAAGGTCGGCGGGCAGGTGGCCCATGTCGTTGTAGAACAGCACGGATGGGGGCCGGCCGGGCGCATAGCGGATGACGGTCAGCGCGGCGTTGGCGTGGTTGATGCCCATCCAGCGCCATTTCGGGGCGTCGAGGGCGGCCCGGACGAGCCAACCGATGAGGAAGTTGTGCGTGACGACGAGTTCGTGGCGCGGCTCGTCACCGGCGAGGGGTCCGGTGAACTGCGCGAGAGCCGCCCGGGCCAGGTCCGGCCCTTTTTCGCGCTCCTCGGCTGGGAACTGGGCCAGGTGACCGAGCATGGCATCGGCCGATTCCGACGGCAGTTCCTCGCGCTGCGGTATGTAGGGGATGTAGTCGCCGGCGAGTTCGGACGGCCGCAGGGGTACACCGTTGAGCTGCTCGCAGACCAGCTGCGCCGTCTGCTCCGCGCGCGCGAGCGGGCCGTGGTGGATTGCCGTGAGAGGGGCCTCACGAAGCCGCTTCCCGAGCAGGACGGCTTGGCGGCGGCCGTTGTCCACCAACTTGCTCTCGTCCTCGGATGCCTCACCGTGCCGCGTGAGGTAGAGGTAGCGGGCAGCTGTTGCCGTCATGGGCTAGTCCTCCGTCAAGGTTCATGATCTTACGAACGTCTGGACGGACGTTGGCATGCGCCGTGCGGTTGCGTCGCCGCCAGACACATTCTGCAGAGGCGCCCGTCAACGACACGTACTGGTCAGCTGATCTTGGCGGGTTCCTCGGCCCGGGCTCGGGTGCTGGCGAGGCGGTAGGAGTCGGTGCCGGTCTCGATGATGGTGCTGTTGAAGGTGAGGCGGTTGTCGGTGCCGATGTTCTGGGAGCAGCTGCCCCACAGCACGCCGCGCAGGTCCCGGTCTCCGTTCTGCTCGTTCCGGTGGGTGAGTTGCAGGCGGCCGTCGGGACCTTGGGTGCCGCGGCGCGAGGCCAGCCGATGAGGAGGTGACGCGGGGATACGCCGGACGGGAGCGACTCCCGCCAGGCGGGCATCCTGCTGTCGCCCCATGCTCAGCGCCGGGCTCGTGAACCGGGCTTCCAAGAGAGTGACGAACCTCGGCGACACCACAGTCGGTGTCGTGATCACCGTTCTGCGTCGTCAGCCACGGCTCTGGCAACACAAAGCCCATACCCGCCGTCTGAACGTCCTTCCGGCCACAGCCGCTCCATCTTGAACCGCGGGGAGTGGTTCGAGGCACACATTGGGGTGTCCGAGCGCAGCTGCGTTCGGGCGGTGCTGAGTTGGATGTGGCGAGGGCTGGCAGACGGGTCTCTTGGCGAGCGACGGCTGCCGCAGAGGCCCAGCGGTCGTATAGCGGTGACCGTCAGTGCCACTGACGACGGGTCGACGTGTTCGGACGCGGGGCTGGTCGCGTCCCTTCTCTGCCCTGTGAACGGTTCCTTGCCATTCGATTTGATCGGGCGTACTCCCGCGCTGGAGCGATCTGGCGGGTCTGCTCTCGGTACGACACTCTGTAAGTCAGTTCTTGGGGGAGGCTGGCATGGGGCAGGAGGCGGTGTCGCGGCAGGAACTCATCCGTCGGCGGCGCAGCAGGGGGTTTGTCGGGCGGCGGCACGAACTGGCGGTGTTCCGGGAGAACCTCGCCCGAGATCCCAACAGCGAGGCGCATCAGTTCCTCTTTCACGTCCACGGTCTTGCCGGCGTGGGCAAGTCGACCTTGATCCGGCAGTGGGAGGCAGTGGCTCGGGAGGCGGGCGCGGTCACCGCTGTTGTGGGGGAGGAGGCGGTCAGTGCGGTTGAGGCTATGGAGGCGATGAGCTCTCGGCTGGCGCGGCAGGGCTGTCCGCTGAAAGCGTTTGACAAGCAGCTGAGCTACTACCGGCAGAAGTGTCATGAGGCCGAGGCGGCCATGGCGGGGCTGCTGCCGGATGGTGACGACCCGGGTGCGTCCCTGGGGCCGTCCCGGGCCAGTGCCCTTACCGCTCAAATCGGGATGGCGGGCCTGTCGCTCGTTCCCGGCGTCGGCGTGTTCAGCGGCGTGATTCGTCCGGAACAGGTTGCTGCTGGCCTGGACCTTGCGCGCGCGGCGGTCGGCAACAGGCTGCGCAGCCACGAGGACACCCGGCTGGTGCTCTCGCCGTTGGAGATGCTCACCCCGCCCTTTCTTGCGGACCTTGGCAGCGTGGCTGAACGAAGGCCGTGGGTGGTGCTCTTCTTCGACACCTACGAGCGCACGGCGCCGCTCCTGGACACGTGGCTGCGGGATGCTCTGGTCAACGAGGCGTACGGGACCGTGCCTGTCAACGTCCAGGCTGTGCTCTGTGGCCAGGGCCGCCTTGACCCGGCATGCTGGGCGGACAGCCTCGACCTCGTCACCGAGATTCCTCTCGAACCGTTCACCGAGGACGAGGCTCGGACCCTGCTTGCCGCCCGCGGCGTGTCCGACGAGCGGGTAACCCAGCTCGTACTGAGCCTGTCGGGGCGCCTGCCGGTGCTGCTGGACGCGCTCGCAAGAAACCGCCCGCAGGACATGGACGCCGTCGATGATCCATCGGAGACCGCAGTCGAGCGTTTCCTGAAGTGGGAGAGAGACCCTGCCCACCGCGACATGATCCTCGCCTGCGCCTTGCCTTTGCGGCTCAACGACGACATTTCCCACATCCTCGCTCCAGCCGGCGGCGACGGGCTGAATCGCCTGCGAGAACTCCCTTTCCTCACGCATCGGTCAGGAACCTACGGCTACCACGACGTGATTCGCTCATCGATGCTGCGCCTGCAACGCCAGCGCTCTCCTGTTGACTGGCGCCATCGACACACTCAGCTGGCCGCGGCTTTCACCAGGTGGCGCCGCGAGCAGGAGGAACGGCTCACCCTCCACCGCCTCTGGGACGACCCCGTGTGGCGCGACCACCGGCTGAACGAGACCTACCACCGCCTCTGCGCCCAGACCCCCTCCGCCCTCCCGGAAGCACTTCACGACATCATCCGTGCTCGCGCGCACAGCGCGGAAGCACTGCGCCGCTGGGCCCAGCTCCTTTTTCAAGCAGGCCAGGACTCCGACACCCACCACCTCGCCCAGACCGGACAACGCCTCCTGGAACTCGCATCCCAGCCGTCCCGGGAGAGAGAAACACTCACGGCCCTGCTGACATTGCCCGGCCTGGAGAAGCCAGGACAGGCCCTCGCCTACACACTCCGCGGCCAAGACCACCGGTTGAGCGGTCGCTACCACCAGGCAGTCGAGGACTACACCACTGCCCTGAGTCTGGACTCGACCCTAGCCCGCGCCCACGCAGGACGAGGCCACGCACACCGAAGCCTGCGCCACCACGAAGCCGCCCTCGCGGACTTCGACCACGCCATCAGACTTGCTCCCGACCAGCCCCTGCACCGGATCAACCGCGGCGCCGCACGACAAGATCTGCGGCACTACGAGGCCGCCCTCGCGGACTTCGACCAGGCCATCGACCTCGACCCCCGAAGCGCCCGCGCCCTGGCATTCCGGGGCCACGCCCTCCACCGCATGCGCCGGCACCAGGCGGCCCTGGACGACCTCTCCCACGCCCTCACTCTGGACCCCGACTACGCCTGGGCCTATGCCGTCCGCGGGGACGTCCACCTCACCCTCGGACACGCCCAAGCCGCTATCGCCGACCTCGACCACTCACTCGCGCTGCAACCGGATACTGCGTGGTCGCACTGTTGGCGCGGAGAGGCGCACCGCGCTCTGGGGCATCACGCCAAGGCCCTCGCCGACCTTGAACACGCCGTCGCGCTGCGCCCGGAACGCGGATGGTTTCACTACCAGAGCGCCCTCGTCATGCGCCTGACCGGAGCGGTGCAAGAGCCCCAGCGATGGCGCAGAGCCCTGGAGATCTTCGAAGAGCAGGCCGCGGAGGAGGAAGCGAGCGACCTGGCACGCAGCAACTTCCTCGTAGTGCTGTGCGGGCTCCCCGACTGGGACCGCGCCGAGAGTCAGCTGGAAGCCTTCCTGTCTCACTCACCCTCACCTCACCAGGTCATAGAAGCTCTAGACGACTTGGAAGATCTCAGGCGCGCAGTGCCCGTCGAAACCCAGCGGCTGTCTGCCGTTCTAGGCCGGCTTCGAGAGGAGCTCGAGAGAGCCAGGACCTGAAGGGGAACACGAACTGCGATATCCGCCTGCGCGGGCAGATGGGCGCGCTCCTGTTCGCTGTAGCCGGGGATGGTCCCGGCTACAAGAACCGCGCCGCCGACGGACACCGCTGCTCCCCGCACCCGCGGGGATGGTGCCCGGGTGCCGTGTCCTGGGGACAGCTCATGGATACGCCCTGCTGCCAAATACCCCTATGCGGCGTTAAGTTGGATGTGTCTCCGACTCGATCCCGGGGGGAGGGACCGGTGCCCTGCGGTGTGCGAGGGGTATCGGTCCTAACCAGAGAGGAGGAGACATGGGCGACAAAGAGTCGGCCAGGCGGGCAAAGGTTGTCCGGGAGCTGGCTGCACGCGTGGCGGTTGCTCTGAGCGTTCGCGCTCTGTGGGCCGTCATTGTGGAGCTTGCTCGCGGTCACGACCTCTGATCGCACCGGCGCGCGGGACGTCCCCCCTTCCCTGCGCGCCGGCCTCGCCCACAAGCGATCGTCACCGCCGATACCACCTGATGCCAGAGGAGATCCAGCGGCCGATGGCAACTGTCAGCCGTCCCAGGTCGCCGTGGTTCCAGCCCGAGCACTTGGATGGGGGCGCTATGTATTGCGTTGTGGCAGTCAGAACGCCGTTGTCGTACCGATCACGGGGTCTACTGATCGAACGGGAGTCTCGATCGGGCGATCGCGGTCGTTGCTCGGCATGACAGCAGGGGCCTCGCGGTAGCCCGAAGACTGTCTACGCCAGCGAGTGCTCAAGGAGGACCTGTTGGTGCAGTTGTAGGCTGCTCTCGCAGCGGCTGGGTCCGGTTCACTCAGCCTGGGTGCGCCGCGACGGCGGTCAGCGCATCGGTAGGGAGGAAATCCAGGAGGGCAGACGCCCGTGCGGTGCTACGGTCGGGCGCCATGAGCTGGCTTCCCGATGACTTCGTTCACCCCGTCCTGGTACCTCTACCAGGAGGCCAGCACCTGCGGCCGATCCGGGAGGCGGACACCCCGCTCGACTATCCGGCCGTGATGGGCTCGCGTGAGCGGCTGTGGACCATCTTCGGCCCGGCCTGGGGCTGGCCCGCGGCCACTATGACCTACGAGGCCGACCAGGCCGACCTGTTGCGGCACGAGAAGGAGATCGCCGCACACCAGTCCTTCAACTACGCACTGTTCGACGCGGCGGAGACCGCGCTGCTCGGCTGCGTCTACATCGACCCGCCGGAGAAGGCCGGCGCGGACGGTGAGATCTCCTGGTGGATGGTGGACGAGCTGGTGGGCAGCGAGGTCGAGCAGGCGCTGGACGTGCTGGTGCCGCAGTGGATCGCTGCGGATTGGCCGTTCAAGCAGCCGCGCTTCATCGGCCGTGAGATCTCCTGGCCGGCCTGGCTTGCCCTGCCGCCACACGCTGATGCATAGGGTTCGGGGCGGCGCGCTGTCGCGCCGCCCCGAACACTCAACGAGCCTGTAGCCAGAACATCCCGCTCGTGAGAAGCCGTATCTGAACCGATCATGGAACGTGCGGGTCGAACAGGTTTCTCGCCGGGGTGATCTTCCCGTCGTATGCGTATGAAGACGGGGCCTCTCGGTAGCTCGAGGATGCGAAACCAACCGAGCAGTGCCGGGAGGCCCTGATGTCGTTGTTGTGCGCCTCCGAACCCCTCCCATCCAACGCGGCTGCACGATCGTGTGATCACCTCGCGCACGCGTACGGCAACGCGGTCGGCCACCGGGACCGGGAACGCCGGTATCCCTCCGACATGTCGGACGCGGAATCGGCGGAGGCCCGGCCTCTGCTGCCGGTGCCGGCCTGGCTTCGGGGGAGGGGTGGGTTGCCCGAGGGTCACTGTCACCGGCAGCTGCTGGACGTGATCCGTCACCTGGTCCAAGAAGTGGCTCGGTCTGACCCTGAAGACCGTCAACCGGCCCAAGGACGCGGTCGGGTTCGTCGTCCTCCCACGTTGCCGGGCCGTTGAGAGGTCGCTCGCGTGGCTCACGCACGCCCGCCGCCACGTGCGGGACTACGAACGGCTGATCCAATACGCCGAGAGCCTTCTGACGTGGGTCGCTATTTCCCTGATGACCCGCCGCACGACCGCCCGGCCCGCCAGAACGGTGCCCTCGATCACATGCGCCGCGGCGGCACCCTCGTCGTGCTCGACCTGACCCGGCTGGGCCGCCACACCCGCGAACTCCTCGCCGTCGTCGAAGACGACCTACACGCCAACGGCCGCCACCGGTTGCCAACGCTTGACCGCAGCGGACAGCCCCAGCCCCATGCGCGGATCGCAGAAGAGGACAGTCTAGTCGTCGCGTCGGTGTCCGTCGCGGACCACCGCCAACCCGCCAACCCGGGTCGTGATGCCCGCGGGCCCGCGTCGGGCCGAAGCGAGCACGCTGGCCGGTCGACCGAGGATGTCACCCTGCTCCACCTCGATCGCGACCGACTGTGCCCCTGTCGTGTCGAGCAGGTGGGCGGCCAGGCAGCCGGTGCTGTTGGCGTTGGCGACGTCCTCGTCGACACCGATCGCCGGCGCGAACATCCGCGCCGCACCCGGCCGGTCGCCCACCGGCGGTACGTACACGAAACAGCCCAGGAGCCCGTACCGCTGGCACGCCGCTGTCAGCCTGCCGAGGTTTGGGCAGACCCGGAGCAGCGCCGACCGGTCGTGGACCGGTACCAGCATGCGTGGTGCGCCGGGCGCGGCGATCCGTGGCGCGTCGGTCGGATGCGGATCGTCCGCGGTGAGCCCGATCGCGGCGACGATCGCGGCGCGCTCGTCCGGTGCCGGGTAACGCAGCGCGACGAGGCCCTGGTCGAACCACACCTCGACGCCGGCGGGGCGGCGCATCGCGACGGTGTCGAACGTGCGCCCGCCGGTGTGTTGACGGTCGTTCAGCTCGCCCAGCGCGGTGCGGGTCAACCGGACGGCCTGCGCGGCAACGGTGCCGTGGCCGCAGCCGGACAGTTCGGCGGTGGCGGTGAAGAACCGGACCGGCCAGCCACCGTCCGGCGTCCGCCCCGGGCCGAGGAACGCCGCGTGCGAGGTGCAGGCCGCAGCAGCGACCGCACGCCGGTCCGCGTCCGTCGCCGCCGGGGCGTCGTCGGTGACGGCCGTGGGGCTACCGCCCAGGCCGTCGCGTCGCACGCGCGCATCAACCACCGTGACATCCGGCCAGGACATCGGCCCCCCTGACGCTCAACGAACAGGCAACGGCGAACGGCGTTCCACCGGTAGCCGGACCTGGCCGCAACGGCCGACCGAACGCGTCCCGGAGCGTGCCTTCCTGCCTCAGCCGGTGCCGTCCTGCACCGGATAGTGGATGACGACCGCACCGCCGGTGGCGTAGTTGGCGACATCGGCGGCCACCCGCCGGCCGTGCGGCGATGCCTGCGCCGCGGCCATGGCGGCGCCGTCAGCGAAGTCGCCTTCGAAGACCGCGAAATACGGCGCTTCTCCCTTGGTCGCCGCCACGTCGAAGCTGTAGCGCCACGCAAGCAGGCCGGGCCAATTCATGACCAGTGGAAGGTGGTTGGTCACGTAGTAGTCGCGGAAGTGGTCAGGGTCGGCGGGCTGGGAATACAGGACCACCAACTTATGCATGACTGCCTCCTGCATCGCTTACCGCGGTCAGTTGAATCGTCATATGCGCAGGTTAGGGCTTGTTGTGCAGTCGAGGGAAAGACCGGGACGGGATAGACTCAGAACGGATCATTATCAATCGACAGGGAGGGCATTTGGCGCCGGATACGGTGAGCCTGCGGTACTTTCTGGTGCTGGCGCAGGAGTTGAACTTCACCCGCGCGGCCGCACGGATCGGTATCGCCCAGCCCGCACTCAGTGCCCGGATGCGCCGATTGGAGGCGGAACTCGGTACGAGCCTGCTGGTTCGCAACACGCGTAGCGTCGTATTGACCACGGCCGGTGCGGCTTTGGCGGAGTCCGCGCCGCCCGCGCTGGCGGCGCTGGACCAGGCATGGGACACCGCCCGGAATGCGGGGGCTGGTGAACTGGGCACGCTGCGCATCGGATACAGCCTCAGCGCGGGGGCCGAGACGGCACCGGCCCTGGTGGACAGGCTCATTCGCAGCAGCCCGGGACTCGAGGTCGGTGCGGTCCCGATGGCGACACCGGAGATCTCCCCCGCGGTCGGCGACGGCCGCATCGATGCGGGGATCACCCGCGGTGAACAGCCGGGTCGTGGCGTGCGCCGGTTCCTGCTGCGGCGTGAGCGCGTCGGGGTCCAATTGGCAGAGGATCATCCGCTGGCCGAACACCCGGAGATCGAGATCGTCGATGCGGCCGCGTATCCGCTGCGACTCCCCGACCGTACGGCCAACCCCGTGATCCACGATCAGCTGTCCGCACTGTTTCGCGACACCCGGCCAAACCCCCGATTCCACACGCCCGCAGTCTCTTTCGACATGTCTCAGCGCGACCTACGCGACGGGCTCACCCTCGCCCCGGCCGGTGAAGCCGCGGTCACGGCATCACCGGCCGGTCTCACGTGGCGACCGCTGCAGGGCGCACCCACCTTGACGATCCACCTGGTCCTCCCGCGCGTGCCGTCACCACTACACCGCCGCATCCGTACCGTCGCCAAATCCCTGGCACACGAGCTGCACTGGCTGCCGGACTGACGCGCAGCAGGTCACGCGAGACGGATGTCGGCGGTGGCGATGCCGACCCGCACCGCCAGGCCCAGGGCCTGCGCCGACGGCGTGGGCGGCGCCGCCCGGAACTGCTTGAGCGGACGGCCGCCCGGCGTCATCGATTGATGCCGACCTCGGCGCAGGAAGCCGGGCAGCATCTCCGCCACCTCGTCCGGGGTGAGCAGCTGGTCGGCCCAGTTCGCGTAGGCCTGCGTCCCGGTCACCGCGACGTCCCCAGTGCGTAGTTCATGGGCCGGTAGCGGCGGCCCCACCGCTCCGGATCCGGCACGAACACCAGCCACCACTCGTTCATCTGCCACCCCTGTGAGTCGCTTGAACTCACTCAATCATCAGGGAAACACAGGTGCGGGTCGTCCGGCGTGCGGAGCACCTCGTAGGCGATGTCACCGCACTGGCAGTGTCTCGTGCGGCGCTCCGATTCCAGCCCTGCCGCCTCCGACAACGTCATTCCGTTCCCTCGATCGACAACGTGACAGGGCTGCTCTGGTCGGCAAGGCTCGTAGCGTGCCTGCACAGCATTGGCACCTCGGCCTTACGTGATCACAAAACGGGCGTTCGTCGACTACGCCGAAGCCCTGGCAGCTGCGGGCCCGTCGCCCCGACTGGTCGTGGGGGTGCTGCCAAGAAACGGCGATGGGGGGATGCCTGAAAGATCCCATTCCGTTCTGCCCGATTTCGTCTCAGGCGGCTCTTCGCGCGTCTGACTGTCCTCGCCGGGCGCCGCGGCCGTGCAGCGGTGCCACTGACGAGTTCAGGCGAGGGAGTCAGCCGCGTTTGGCGCGGCCGTGCCCTCGCCGCTGGGTGCGCCCTGCTGTGACTGAGCACTGCATCTGGCCCGGCTGGACAGCATCGATGCTCAGAATCGGCCCGATGGCGACTCGCAATTGGCTGTGACTGGAGGACGCAGCGCTCTTTCAGTATCCCCAGCTGGCGTAGATGATGACGTTCTCGCCATTGTCCCTGGCTCCGATGCACACGTCACGCCAGTCGAGCAGCCAGCCGCTGGAGCGGCAGCTCTCCTGTTGGAGGCCCAGTTCGCGGATGATCTCCGGGCGGGACAGGCCGTCCTCGCTGGTGACCGCCGCGGCGCGCCAGCAGCCGCCGGAACCGCAGCTGGTGCCTTCGTCAATCATGGTGATGCCTGGCGGCAATGAAGGGAGGGCCTTGGACGACGGGGCGTCCGAGCCTTCGCTGATCATCAGGGCGTACAGGAGGCCGACCACGAGGGTGAGGGCGAACTGCATCCCCAGGAAGCCGATCGCTCCATTGCGGCGGGGGATCCATTCCGGGGGAGGGGAGTCCTCGTGCCGTCCTTCCAGTCCCGCGCCGCAGGCGATGAGCAGGGGCGCGAGAACCGTGAACACGAGATGGGCGTCGGGCCTAGGAGCGTCGATCCAGCCCTGCTGGACGCTGATCAGCAGACCGGCTCCGGTGAGCAGCGCGCCGCCGATCGCGAAGCCGACGGAGCGGGTGCGGGCGATCGTCACCCAGACGATGGTGGGCGCGACGGCGAAGAGTATCCCCAGGATGGTCAGCATGCATGGGAGACGTGCGGCGCCGAGCGATCGGTTCCACACGGTTGGGGCTCCCCAGCGTGATCCGGCTACCCGACCACAGGGTCCCGCGTCACCCGCGGAGATCGCCGCCATGCTCCACTGCTTCCCGCACCCGCGGGGATGGTCCCAGGACAGCAAGCCGGGGGAGCAGGGCGTAGAACTGCTCCCCGTACCCCCGGGGATGGTCCCCCGTGGCTGTGGGGATGGTTCAGGCCCGGCAGTGTCGGCGACCGCGCTGAGGACCTGTTCCCCGCACCGGCGGGGATGGCCCCTGTCGGCGTTCATGCAACTGCCCGCTTCCGACGGTTTGAGCGTCACGTATTTCCCCGCCCTCGTGGTCACGGCTTCCCGTGGGGGGGGCGGTGAGCGTGAACGGTGCTGGTGTTGTTTTCGGCTCTGTGTCGTCGTGGTCCGGGCGTGCGGCACCGTGGACGCCGGGGGAGGCTACCCGCTATGCCTTGCGGCCCCGGGCGTGCTGCAGCTTGTGGGTGAAGCGGTGCATGTGGGGGTCGAGCAGCTCGTCCGATTCCTCGAGGACCTGCTGGTCGGTCATCCACCGGATCGCGTTGAACTCGTCCTGGTCGTAGGAGGTGATGGTGTCGGCGTCGGCGGTGAGGAGGTACCAGAGCGAGACGTCGGTGTGTGTGCCCTGCCCCCGTGTTTCGGTGACGGTGAGGAAGAGGGGGAGCTGGCCGGTGATCGGTGATGCCGTGGCGTGGATGCCGAGCTCCTCACGGCATTCGCGGACCACCGCGGCCCACGGGTCCTCGCCCGGCTCGACGTGTCCGCCGGCCGGCAGCCACAGGCCTGCCTTGCGGTGCGCGACGAGCAGCAGCTGACCGCGGATGTCGTCGAGGACGACGAAGTAGCTCACCAGGTGCATCGGGGGAACGTCCGGCTTGTGCATCCGGTAGACCGGGGCTGCGCCGGCGATCCACTGCGCGGCGGTCTTCAGGTGGGTGCGTTCCAGGCTGTCCCAGGGTTCGATGGCGCCGAGCAGTTCCAGAAGGCGGGCACGCGGCTGATCGTCATTGTCGGTATGCGGGTGGCCGGTTGAGGTCATCCGCGCATCCTGTCAGGAGGCACTGACGGCGACGTTGATATCCATCGCGTGCAGGAGTGTCGATAGGGCTCGCCGGCGCTCCCGCTTCGTTGTCCTTGCCGGGTGAGAGGCTGCCCGCGAGCATCAGGACTGGGATGGGGAGATGGCGGGATGGGTTTCGAGGGCGGGGTGTGGCGGCTGATGTGGCAGGAGGTTCTGCTCGGCGAGATCGTGATCGACGAGACCGACTTTCCATGGCTGAACGGTCGCTTCGTTCCAACGCCGGCGTTCGCAGAGGTGAAGCCGTGGTTCGACGAGTCGTTGGCTCTGGTGGAGGCGGAGGAGTACGAGCGGTTCGACGACTCCTACGACCGGATCGCGGACACCTTGTCGCTGGTGGCCCCGTCAGGTCCGGTCGCGGAGTTTCTTCTGCACATCAGTGACAGTCGTGCCTGGTTCAGGTGGAGTGACGAACCATTCGATGATGGCTGAGCCCGCCAAGTCTTGGGGAATTGCGTGAGCGTCCACAGTCCCGCGCCCGAGGATCGACTCCTGACAGACGACGCCTGCTCCCCGCACCCGCGGAGATGGTCCCGACCGGGCGGTGCCCTCCGAGGCCCTGACCCGCTGCTCCCTGCACTCGCGGAGGTGTCCCGAGGTCCTGGACCGAGGTGGCCGCCTTGAAGCTGTTCTCTCCGCGGGAGCGGTGGTGTCCTGACCCGGACCGGCGCTCCGCTGGAAGAGGCCATGTCTGAATGGGACATCGAGTTCGGCAGGTGCGGTGCCCACGGTATCAAGGGCCAGGAGGCCGTCGTCCGCCGACTGGAGGCACTTGCCGGATACATTGCCATGCCGATCACCGCCGGGCGCGGCCGGCTGGTCCGGCTGTAGTGCCCCGTATTGATCACGTCCGCGCTGTCGTCGGAGCGGCCGGCCTGGCCGTCACCGGCCGCTCCCTGCGCGCCTGGCTGGAAGACCGGCGCGCGCCCTCGGGGAAGAACCTCGAGGGCATCGAGCCGGCGTACCGGACGGTGCGGCACCACAACGTCGTCCGCTGCCTGACCGGGCGCCTCAACCGCGGCGGCCGCGGCACTCGGGTGGTGATCCACCCGGCCGATCAGCCCTGCGTCGACCGGCCCCGCCGGCGGGCGGTCGGCTTCCGCGCGCTGAATGTGCGGAACTGGGACCGGGTCGTCGGGGTGTGGGCGGCCGGCGATGCGGGCGGTCTGGACGACGCCTGGATCGAGCACATCGTCGACGTGGGCTCGCGGTGGGGCCGGTACGGGTACGTGACCGGCATCGGTTTCGCCGCGTGGCCCGCGTCTGCCGCAGGCCGCCTGGGCCGTTGGGGTTGCGGCAGCACGCCGGGCGGCGTCTGAGGTTGGCGGACCTGCTGGCGCGGCTGCTTTTCCACTTCGTACCGGTTCAGGTTCTTCGTCTGTGCGTAGCGGGTGACGGCATCCTGGGCGGCAGCGGCAGCTTCGAAGCACACCTGCCGCTGCTGGGCCTGTTCGGTGGGGTCGTCCAGTTGCTGCGGCTGTTCATGGGCATCGGGGGCCGCCTGCTGCAGGGCGACGGGCTCCGGCGTGACGCTGCTTCGATGCGACGGGGGTGCGGTTTTGGTTCGTGGGCCTGCGCGGTCGGCCGGACTCGTTTCAGCAGCTGGCGGGGCCGGTTGAGCCGGAATCCAGGTGGCGGAAAGCCCGCGGTCGGGAGCTGGAGCGGTCGGCATCACCGGGGCCGACGGTTGGCAGGTTGGCCGGTTGCGGCTGGCGCGCCTGGGCAGGTCGGTTTCCGGGACGGGCGGCGGCTGGGTGTCGTCGCCGCGGAGGTCCTCGAGGCGGTCGTGGTCGTTGTCCCGGGTGCGGATTGGGTGTCGGGCATGTCAGGAAGACGGCTCCAGACGTAGGTGCCTGGCAGATATATCCACCCTGGTCAGGCACGTACGGCACACTGCGCACCTGTTGAGGCTCTCTGAATGGCGAGCTGCGTCGCCCGGGTGTGCACTGATCCCGTTGGCCCGGCCGTCATACCGCCCGGACAGGGCGGCTTCGGCCTGCTCCGGTGCTCCTGGCCGGCTTCGCCTTCCCCTCCCCCCTTCCACTGCGAGAGGTGTTCGCATGCCCGTGAACGAACCCATCGACCTGGCAGAACTCCGGACGACGCTGGAACGCGCCGGCAACCCCTGGCGGTCGGTCAGCAACTCCATGACGCGGCTGACCGAAGAGCAGCGCGTCACCCGACTGGGCGTACCCGTCGACGAGGCCGAGCACGCCGAGATCATCGCCGCCCAGGAACAGCACGCCGCGACCGCGCGGGAGGCCACGGCGCGGGCGGCGGACATTCCGGCCTCGTTCGACCTGCGCAACATCGGTGGTCTGGACTACACGACGCCCCCGAAGGACCAGAAGGACTGCGGATCCTGCGTTGCGTTCGGCACGGTGGCGACCATGGAGCACGTGGCCCGCTACGTCGACCGGGCACCGTACCTGGCGGCCGACTTCTCGGAGGCGCACGCCTTCTACGGGTATGGCCGCGAGGACGGAGCCACCTGCGCCACGGGCTGGCTCCCGGAACCGCTGCTGGAGAGGGCCCGCGAGTCGGGTATCACCTTCGAGGACTACTTCCCCTACGCGCCGGGGGACCAGGACGCCTCGGGCCTGAATGCGGACTGGCCCAACCGCAACGCGAAGGTCGTCAACTGGACGAACGACACCAACGATCCAGCCGCGATCAAGCGCGACATCGCGACCTACGGGTCCGTCACCGCCTGCTTCTACGTCTACCAGGACTTCTTCAGCTACGGGGGCGGTGTCTACCGGCGGCAGAGCGACAAGCTCGCCGGCGGCCACTGCGTCTGCCTGGTCGGATACGACGACGCGCAGTCCTGCTGGATCGCCAAGAACAGCTGGGGCACCGACTGGGGTGAGCACGGCTTCTTCCGGATCGGCTACGGCGAGTGCGGCATCGAGAGCTGGCACACCTGCGGTGTGCAGGGGGTCAGCCTGCGCGCCTGGCTGGAGGACCAGCGCATCCTCGGGCTCTGGAGCAACGAGGCCGACGCCAACGTGTGGGCCTACGGAGAGCTGCGCGGCTGGCTGAGCCTCGGCAGCGACGCGGCCGCGACCGACGCCGCGATGCTCGCCGAACTCGCGGCCTCCAAGTCGGCCGACGCCAAGGTGGGCCTGTTCGAGGACAACGGCCACGTTCAGCAGGTCTACGCCTGGTGAGACCCCAAGAACGACACACGACCAACGACACACGACCAACGACACACGACAGCAGGAGTGGTACAAGATGACGAGGCCGAAGATGAGCACGCTGGAGGCGCCCTCCGCCAGGGCGCGCACCGGATACACCGCGACCGCCTCGATGAACGGCGGCGCCGGCAAGCCGGTCATGCCGCCCCCGGGCGTCGAGGTGGGGATGTCGGCCATCCCGGTCACCGAGTTCGGAAAGCCGAAGACCGACGCCATGGTGGTCCGGTTCGAGGAGACGGCCGCCGGCGAGGCCCGTCCGGTGGTGCACCCGGACGCCAGGGCGACGAAGCAGGCCATCCAGGCCATCCAGGCCGCCGGCGCCGTCGCCGGCGTCTGGACCCAGAACGTGATGGTCGACGGCATGTGGTCGACGGACCAGACCCGCAACGCGTACCTGCATGTCCAGGGCGGCACCTGGAAGAAGATCCACAACGGCTCCGACGCCGCCTTCACGGCGCTTACCACGCTGGCGTCCCAGGCACGCCAGACCAGACGGCCGATCACCTTCCGTGAGGAGACGGACGGGATGATCCGCGAGATCTATCTCTGGTGAGTCCACTCACCCGCCGTCGGCAGGGCCGTTCCCGAGCGGGGCGGTCCTGCCCGCGTCCGCCGCGGGATGAGAGTCAACCGCCGGTTGGGGACCCGGCGACCGAGACCCGGACACTGAGCTGGTCCTGCACGTCGCTCTCCCATGGCCGCTTCAGCTCCAGCTGCACCAGTCCCTCGCCGGCCGCGGTCGGCCGGACGCGGACCACCCGCTGCCCTGCGGCCCCGGGCAACAGCTGCCCGGGGGCCTCGTACTCGTCACCGGTCACCTGGAGAGCGCCGTCGACGCGCTGGACCGACCACAGGTAGCCCGTGGTGGCGTTCTCCGGCAGCTGCAGCACGATCTCATCGCCGAGCGACACGTGAACCTCGGAGTCCTGCGGGGAAACCCGTACGACACCCATCACCGCACCTCTTCCCACGAACACCCACCAGCCTACGCAGGCCGTTGGAGGAGCCCGTTCTGTAGTGACAATGCGTAGCCGAGTCATCGGCTTGGCCGCCACAGGACTCCGCACTTTGAACGGTCTCTCGGTTAGAGGATGCCGGATCTCCACTCTGGTCAGCCACATTGCCCGAAACCCTGCGGCGGGATCAGCCGTAGGGTTCAGCAGGGTCCGCCTTCGTGGCGGCTGGTCGATGTCCTCAAGCGGGGACGGAGACGCCGGTGAGGCGTTCGGCCTCGGTCCACAGGCGTGCCGCGGCGCTCTTGTCCCGGCCCGGTCGCGGCAGTTCGACCGGCTTCGTCGGACCGACCATCCCCCATCGCGGCCCGTAGTAGCCGCCTGCGGTGGCCGTCGGACTCGTCGCCGCGAACAGCAGGGGTTCCGTTCCCTGCTCGGGCCCCTGCGAGGGCACGATCTTGTACAAGATCGACTCCATCAAGCCGGGCCGGCCGCCGTTGAGAGTGGGCCCGGAGGTCATCAGGTTGGTGCGGGTGTAGCCAGGCTGCGCGCCGGCCGACAGCAGGGACCAGCCGCGCTGGGCCGCGAGCTCGGCCAGGTGCACCGTCATCAGCATGTCCGCCAGTTTGGACTGAGCATAGGCCCGGGTCGGACTGTAGCCGCGTACGGACTGCAGGTCACCGAAGTCGATGCGTGCCCGGTTGGCGGTGCCGCTGCTCATCGTGGCCACTTGTGGCGCGGGGGCGGCGAGCAGCAGGGGCAGAAGCCGGTTGGTGAGGGCGAACGGCCCGAGGAAGTTGCTGCCCAGCTGCAGTTCGAAGCCGTCGGCGGTCTCGGTGCGCTGGGGCACGTTCATTACTCCGGCGTTGTTGAGCAGCATGTCCAACGGCTTCCCCTCGACGATCAGGCTGTCCGCGAAATCCTGCACCGAGGACAGGTCCGCCAGGTCGAGGCGGCGGACCTGCACGCGGGCGCCGGGGTGCGCGGCGAGGATCTCGGCCTTCGCCTGTTCATCCTTGGCCGGGGTGCGCACCGCGAGAATGACGCCTGCTCCGGCGCCGGCCAGGCGCTTGGCCGCCTCCTTGCCCGTGCCGCCGTTGGCGCCGGTCACTACGGCGAGCCGGGTCCTTCAGATGGCGAACCCCTGGAAGGTGTCCTGGGGGTCCTGCTTGGCGGCTTCTTTGAAATCGCCGAATGACAGGTTGGCGATCATGAGATTCGCGTGGATCTCGTGGACGCCGGCAGGGACGGTGCGGAACTCGCCGCCGTCCGCCTCGAACTCCTCGTCGCTGTCGCACTCTTCCCTGGCCAGCACGGCCACTGCCAGCAACGTGGTAGGCCCACCACGCATTGAGTCGCGGTCGGCGAGGAACACCACGCTCAGCTCCCCATCGGCCAACGCCGCGGAGAGAATCTGAGCCGAGGTGCATCCCGCCCACTTCGGATCGTCAGCGATGTGGACGTACGGCTCGAAGTCTCCATCACCCCAGGGCCTCATCAGCTCGGCTTTCACCGCAGTCCATGCCTGTTCGTCGCGATAATCGGTCCTGATGATCAGGGCCGCGTCCCGATCGCGCCCCGCCAGCCACTCCCTACAGTCACTCACGCCGCTGCCCGCCCCTCCGCTCAGGTCATAGCCCGCGCGTTCCGTACGCACGCTACGCGAGACCGCTGACACACCCATGAGCGGTTTAGTTGACGAAGGTCGCCAACTAGACCTCTCAGTCACAGCTGACGGCTGGTCGTCCGCGGTCGTGGAGAACGTCGAGCGGTGGGCGGCTTCAATCGCGACCCCGCGACGGCGTCCCCTCGACGGGGCGGCGCTTTCGTTTGCGGCGTGTGTCGTCCGGAGTACAGAACGGCAGCAGGATCATCTATGTCGGCCTGCCGACGATGGCTCAGCGGTTGCGATGGGCGATGGAGGCATTGAGAGCGGTGGCGAAGGCGCACCATGCGCTGTACGGCCACAGAGCACGGCCCGCCATCTTGTCGGCTTGTGCGATCCGGCGGGCCAGGTCGGCGTTGCTGACGTTGAGCAGGGCCGTGCCGGCCAGCCCGGCTCGTGGGCTGCGTAGGCCGAAGAACAGCCAGTTCCAGCCGGCGTTCAACGTCAAGTTCACCCCGAAACTGGCAGCGATCTGCACGCGCTCTTGGCTGTGAGTCTGGGTGAGCGCCCGTCCGCCAGCGAAGGCGAGGCAGGCGTAAAGAGGTGTCCACACCACGCCGAACGCCCATGACGGCGGCTGCCACACGGGCTTGCGCAGTGCCCGGTACCAGGTGCTTGCCGGGTCGACTGCCGCCGAACCCGCTACCGCGGCCGCGGCTGCAGCGCCGACGGCCCCGGCATACCACCGCCACCCTGGCTCGCTCCGGTGGTCATGCCCGTCGCTGATCAGTCTCATGGCGAAAGCTCTTCCCCGCTGCGCCCGACCGATAGCGCCTACTGGTTAACAGAATGCCGATGACATGGACGTCGGGAAACACAGCGAGCTGCTTGCGGAGGCGAGCCGGCGGCCGCTTACCCGGGCAGTGTGGCAGAGGCGCTTGGGCGTTGGTCCGGTCACCAGCCGTGGGTGTGGGCTCCTCCCTTGAAAGGGCCACGGACCTCGGGGGTGATCCAGCCTCCGTAGAAGTCGCCTTCCTGGGGCTGCACCGTGTAGCCGTCGACGGTGCAGCGGTCGACTCTCCCGGCGTAGAAGGCGACGTGGTTTCTGAGGTCTTCGTAGGGCGGCCGCGGGTCGGGATAGCTCCATGCGGCGAGGGCGCGAAGGTGGGATCCCACCAGGATGTCCCAGTAGTCAGCGCTGCCTTTCCACTCGCACCAGGTGTGGTGGGAGGCAGGCCGCAGCAGGTCTGTGCGCACGTCGGTCGGGGGCACGTAGAACACCGGCGGGTGGCTGGTCTCCGTGATCTTCCAAGCGCGGGTCGTATCGGCGAGGATCTCGCCCGCACACTCGACGACGATCCGTCTCGGGTCGCGGCGCAGAGCGGGCGGTCGCGGGTAGTCCCACACCGACTCCATCGGCATGGTCTCGTGTGATGGCATAAAGACTCCTCTTTCACCATTCGTACCTCGTCTTTCGTGCGGGACACCAGGCGCGGATGCGGTCTCGATGCGCCCTGGCTCGCGTTTCGTCGCCCTGGCGATCAAAGAGCAGCGACATCACGGCGGCTATCTGCTCGGTGCCAGCACGGGGCGCGCTCGGCCTCCGTGGATCGCGCCGCGGGGGCGCAGTCGTTCCTCGACAACGGCATGGGCTCTCGGAAACACCCCGAGCATGCCCACCGATCACCCCGGCGCACTGGGAAACTCCAAGATCCCCGACAGAGTCAAGCTCCGATGCCCTATCAAGAGTCATTGATGATGTGACGGTCGGGTTGGTGCTCATTGGCCTACTCGATGCTGGCGAAGCGGGTGGGTCGCGGGCAGGAGTCCGACTTTGGTTACCTGTGGTGTGCGGGTGGTATGCAAATCCTTTCAGTCCTTGAAAGGGTGGTTGGCCTGCTTATTTGTATGCATGATGAGATCATGGCTGAAAAGATTTGCAGAAAATTGCGTGAGGATCCGTGTGGGGCTGAGGATTCGGGACATGACACACCACTCGACGCGCATGTCGCGTCCCCTCGCTCTCGCCGCCATGAGCGCGGCGGGTCTCTTGACAACCCTGACCACCGCCCCGTCCGCAGTGGCGGCCACCGGATCGCCAGCTCCGGAGTGCGTGGAGTACTTCCAGAGCTGGCGCTACACCGACGTCCACAACGGCTGCGGCGATACCGTCTCCGTCACGGTCGAGTACACGAACGGCCAGTGGGCTCCGTGCCGCGTCATCGAGCCCGACGGCTGGGCGACCTTCCCCGGCTACGGAACGAGCGGCAACTACGTCACGGGGCTGCGGACGTGCGACCCCGTCCTCGTCACCGCCGAGGGCGCCTGAGCGGGCCCGCTCCGGGCAGGAGCTCGAGCGGCTCCTGAACGAGCTGGAGACATCGCGGCGCCCGTCCGTGATCACGACCGATCCGCCACACAGGACAGGTGGGGAAGTCGACGGCGCCGGAACACGACTGCCGTCATTGAGCCCCTTCCAACCTGGCTGTGAGATTGAGGGGTTGCGGTGACTGGACGATGAAGCCCCAGGTAGATGGGTTGTCGACCAACAGCAACCTTCGCCGCCGAGCTCCCGTGTCATTGCCCACCCATCCGGGCTACGTCTGCCACTTCAGCACTTCGGCTGCTGCGGAGGGAGCTGACCGCTCGGCGACGACAGACCGGCACCCGGCGGTGGCTGACCTGCAGCCGTCAGGCGCTGACGACCCTGGCCCACCTGCGCTGCAACCACGCCCTGGCCGAGCTCGCAGCCAGACGCGTGGGCCTACCCCCAGCCGTAGCGCCGCGCGATGTCAAAAACCAAGCTGCGGAGGAACGTCTGATCGCACGAGGCGGACTCGCGCGGCTGGTATACGGGCGGGCAAGTAGACGAATCCGTTGCCGTTGTCGAGGAGCAATCCCTCATTGATGCCGTCCACGGACCAGAGATCAACCGGCCCACCGGTGTTGTTGATCTGAAGGAAGAACTCTGCTTCCTCCTCGCCGCGACAGACGAAGATCCCCTCCACCTCAGGGCGGCGGCTGCCGGCGATTCCCAGTGCGGCGCCCATCCGGGTCCAATCCAGGCCATGCTGCGCGATCGACTGCCGATTGAGCACGGACGAAACGTGGAGGAGGTTCGATGTACCAAACACGCCAGGATTATAAGAGGTCCTGACAAAGGCGCCGCACGTGTCTGTGGTGATCAGGCAGGTCGCGATACCGGGGAATGCTTCGTGGATGTCGTCGCGTCGTTCCCATCGGATCCGCAGGCGGCGAAAGCCATGCAGGCAAGCGATGGTGCGCTCGACCACCCACCGGAAAGCGCCCCGGCCGGAGCCGTGTTCGACGTCTCGCTCGGCGATGACCGGGCGGATGCCGCGCTGCCACAGCAGTTGCCGGTACTTGTCGTGGTCGTAGCCGCGGTCGGCCAGCAGGGCATCGAGTCTGCGCCGGGGGCGGCCGGCGGCACCGGCAACGGCCGGGATCTCGTCGAGCAGGGGCAGGAGTTGGGTGACGTCGCCCACGGTTTCCGCCGGTCAGCGACACCGCGAGCGGGATGCCCTGGGCGTCGGTGACGACGTGGTGCTTGCTGCCCGGCCGTGCGCGGTCGACGGGGATGGGTCCGCTTTTGGGCCCTTCGAGCAGCCAGGACGTGGGAGGAGTTGATCACCGCCCGCGACCAGTCCAGTTTCTTCGCCGCCCGCAGCTTCTTCAGCAGCACCAGATGCAGTGCTTCCCACACGCCGGCCGAATGCCTCCACGCGTGAATAACGGACAGCGACCGCGGTCAGGAAAACCACGGGCCTTGTACTACAGCCTCAGATCATGTGACTGGTGATCGGTGCTGACCGTTGTCCGGTCGCGCTGATGGATGTGAGTGCGGAGCACGTCGGGGAGTGGGCGGAGGAACTGGCCGCTCTGACGGAGGGGTTGGGGCACACAGGGCTACCGCTTCTCGATGACCGCCTCACCCCTGTGCCCGATGGCGAGGTCGGTGAAATCGTCGTTGCCGGCCCCGTCATGGCCCGCGGCTGATTGCCAAGCATGAGGCGGACGGTGCGCCGGTGTCGGCCGGGGGCCTGGGTGAAACGGTGTCGGGGTGCGGTCGATCAGTCGCGGAGGCGTTTTTCGACGGCTTCCACGAGGGCGTCGATCACGCCGTCGGGTGAGGGGCTGTAGTGGGGGACGGCCCAGCGGGTGATTTTTGCGTCGATGACGGTGGGCCGGTTAGAGGCGAGGGCCGTGCGGAAGGCTTCTTCGAACTCGTCGAGCGTTTCCACGCGGTAGCCGTCGGCGCCGCACGCGCGCGCGTACGCCGCGAAGTCCGGGTTCTGGAACTCGACCAGGGCGCTCTCCCGGTAGGTGGCGAGCTGGAAGAGTTTGATCAGCTTGAACTCCTCGTCGTCGAAGATGACCCAGATGACGGGAATGTCGTTCTCGACGGCGGTCATCAGCTCGAACCCGGCCAGGGAGTAGCAGCCGTCGCCGCAGCCGACGACGACGGTCCGTTCCGGGTGCGCGACCTTCAGGCCGATGGCGCCGTTGACGTGCCCGGCCATCGGCCCGAAGGAGCCGGCTTTGCGGAAGTTCTGTCCCTCCTCCAGCTCGACGTAGTAGCCCAGCCAGGCCAGATGGGCGCCCGCGTCCGCGAGGAGGACGGCGTGCGGCGGCAGCATTCGGCCGATCGACTGCGCGAGCTGACCGGGGTGGATCTTCCCGGTGAGGTGGGTGATGTGCCGGGCTTCGTAGTCCCGGCCCTTGACGTCGGCCGCAGGCACATCGCCGGGCACCTTCTTCTCCAGCGCGTCGACGAGGGCCTCCACCGCCGGGCGGGCGTCGCCCAGCAACGCGTGGTCGGGCAGGTACGCCTTGCGGAACTCCGTCTCGGAGATGTTCACGTGGATGAGGAGCTTGTCCTTGAACAGGTCCTCGCGGTAGTTGAACGTCGCGTGCTGGTTGAGGGAGTTCCCGATGCACAGCACAATGTCGGCTTCGCGGAAGGCCTTCCAGGCACTGGAGTGGCCGCTGTCCGCGAAGACGCCCACGGCGAGCGGATGTCCCTCGGACACGATGCCCTTGCCGTCCAGCGTGGTGAGCAAGGGGATCTGGAACCGCTCGATCAGTCGCTTGACCTGCGGTCCCGCCCCGCTGCGGATCGCGCCGAAGCCGGCAAGGGCCACGATCCGTTTCCGCTGGGCCAGGGCGTCGGCCAGCACCGACGCGATCTCGTCCACGCACGCCGGGTCGGGCAGGACCGGGGCGACGTCGAGCCGGATCGGCCGGAAGTTCGTGACCTGGACATCATGGTGGGTGAGGTCCTCGGGGACGTGGATGTGCACGGGCCCGGGCCGGCCCGCGAAGGCGATGTTGACCGCTTCCTCGAGGACGTCGCAAGTGTCGTCGGCGTCGGTGAGCAGGAAGGACTTCTTGGTGGTGGCCGCGAACATCGCCCGGGAGTCGGGCGTGCGGTTCAGGCCCGACGTTTCGTTGAGCGACCCCCATCCCTGCCACTCCCGTGACGCGTACCCGGAGACGGCGAGGACCGGGTAGGAGTCGGACATCGCCACCGCCAGCCCGGAGAACAGGTTGAACGCGCCGGGCCCGGCGGTCGCGAAGCAGAAGCCCAGCCGGTTCGTGTACATGGCGTAGCCGCAGGCCATGAAGGAGGCTGCCTGCTCGTGCCGCGCGATGATCGGGCGGATCTGCCGGGAATGTTTCAGCGCCAGCATCAGACCGGCGGCGTTCTCCCCCGCGCCGCCGAACGCGGCCCGCACGCCGACGCCTTCCAGCCCCTTGACGATGGCCTCGTAGACTCTCATCGGTTTCTCCCTCATCGCGCGGCCCGTCCGCCCTGGCGGAGCCGCTCCTCGAGCGCCTCCCACATGCCGGGGACGACGCCTTCCGGTGATGTGCTGTAGTGGGGCAGCGCCCATCGGGTGATCTTGACGTCGATCACGGTCGGTCTGTTCGAGGTGAGGGCGGCCCGGAATGCGGCCTCGAACTCGTCGAGCGTCTCCACGTAGTAGCCGTCGGCACCGCAGGCCTTCGCGTACATCGCGAAGTCGGGGTTCTGGAATTCCACCAGCCCCGATTCGCCGTAGGTCGCGAGCTGGTAGAGCTTGACCAGCTTGTACTCGTCGTCGTTGAAGATGACCCAGATCACCGGGACGTCGTGCTCCACGGCGGTCATCAGCTCGAAGCCGGCCATCGAGTAGCAGCCGTCACCGCACCCGACGACGACCGTCCGGTGGGGCTGGGCGAGCTTCACCCCGATCGCGCCGTTCACGTGCGCGGACATCGGCCCGAAGGTGCCCGTCTTGCGGAAGTTCTGCCCCTGCTCCAGGTCGACGTAGTAGCCGAGCCAGGCGAGGTGGGCACCGGCGTCGGCGAGGAGCACAGCGTCCTCCGGCAGCATGCGGCCGATCGCCTGCGCCAGCTGCCCCGGATGAATCGCCCCGGGAAGGTGAGGGACGTGCCGGGTCTCGTGATCCCGGCCGAGCACCTGCACGGGGCCGGCCGGTGCGGACTTCCGCTCCAGTGCCGCGCCGAGCGCCTCGATCGCAAGACGCGCATCGGAGACGAGGGCGTGAGCGGGCCGGTTGTGCTTGCCCATCTCGCCGGCGTCGATGTTGACCTGGATGAGCGTCTTGCCGTCGAATAGGTCCTCGCGCAGGCCGAACGTCGCGTGTTGGTTGAGCGAGTTGCCGATGGCCAGGACCACGTCGGCCTCACGGAACGCCTTCCAGGCACTCGCGTGGCCGCTCTCCGAGAACACCCCGGCGGCGAGCGGGTGGGTCTCGGGGATCACGCCCTTGCCGTCCAGGGTGGTGACGACGGGGATCTGGAAACGCTCGACGAAGCGCTGCACCGCCGCCTCGGCGGAACTGCGGATCGTGCCGAAGCCGGCCAGGAGGACGATCCGGCGCCCCTCCCGCAGGGCGTCGGCCAGCACTCCGGCGATGGTCTGGACCCGCTCCGGGTCGGGCCGCACGGGCGCCACGTCCAGCCTGACGTCGTGGTAGTTGTCTACGCTCGTGCCGCGATGGGTGAGGTTCTGCGGGACGTGGATGTGCACCGGGCCCGGCCGGCCCTCGAGGGCGGTGTTCACGGCCTCCTCGAGGACGTCGCACGTGTCGGCGATGTCCGTGAGCAGGAAGGACTTCTTGGTCGTCGCGGCGAACATCGCCTGCGAGTCGGGGGTGCGGCCCCGCCCCGACGTGTCGTTCACCGCGCCGTGGCCGCGCCAATCGAGGGAGACGAAACCGGTGAGGGCCAGCACCGGGTAGGAGTCGGACAGGGCGACGGCGAGGCCGGAGAAGAGGTTGAACGCGCCGGGACCGACGGTGGCGAAGCAGACCCCGAGCCGGCCCGTGTACATGGCGTAGCCGCACGCCATGAACGAGGCGGCCTGCTCGTGCCGAGTCATGATCGGCCGGATCTTCCGCGACTTCTCCAGTGCCAGGGCCAGACTGGCGATGTTCTCGCCGTTGCCGCCGAACGCGGTGTCGACACCCGCGCTCTCCAGCCCCCTGACGATGGCTTCGTACACCTGCACGGCGCTCCTTCGGTGCGTGCTTCCGGGGCCCAGGGTGGGTCGGCTACTCCTTCCAGCGCGCGGCGTGGGCGCGGTGGGCATCGGTCAGGCCGTTCCGGAAGAACTGCTCGTAGTACTCGGTTTCGATGTGGTGCGTCTGCAGCCAGATGCCGGGCACGTGGATGGCGTCGGTGTGGGCTGGGAAGCGTCCGTGGGTGGCGTGGATGTACACGCAGACGTCGCGTGCGCAATCGATCACCCGCTGGTCGTACTCGCCCGCTTCTTCGAGGTAGCGGGGCGCGTAGCCGTCCTTGTAGATGCGGCCGAAGACGTCCTTGTCCTCGTAGATGCCGCCCTTGCCGAACTTGCTCTGCACCACCGCGTCTACGGCGGCCTCCATCGAGGGGTAGTTGGGCGGGCAGGCGCCTTTGATGAGGTGTTCGCCGGCGGCCCGCAGTCCCACCGGGTGGGCGCGTAGGGTCGCGTACTTCGGCAGCGGCACCTGCCAGCGCAGGAGGTCGGCGGGCTTGAAGCGCGGGGTGACGAAGTCGAAGCCGAGCATGCGGCCGTAGGCGCGGGAGAACTTCGGGTCGCCCAGCATGAGCTGGGGGTTGATCGACGCGTGGATCCAGGCGCCGAGTCCCATGGCGTCGGCGACCAGCATCATGTTCTGCAGCAGCAGGTCGGCTTCCACCTGGGTGCGCATCGGCCCCAGGGCGCCGAGCGGCAGCTTGAGGTCGGGGTTGAGAAAGCCGTTGCGCACCCACTTGCGCACCCCGGCCGGGCGGTAGAAGTTGCGGTCGTCGACGAAGGTGGGCCGGGCTCCGTCGGGCTGGGTCAGCAGGTACATCAGGGCGTTGATGTACTGGTGGGAGAGGTCGACGACCGGCAGGAAGACCGTGGTGCCCGCGAGGTTGGACAGGAAGCGGTTGGAGTCGAGGTAGGCGGGAAAGTCGCGCATGCCCTCGGCCACGTCCAGGCGGCGGTCCAGCACCTTCACCTTCGCCCGGCCGGCCCGTTCGAGCAGTGTGTCGGGGTCGAATCCCGCCCCGGGCGACGGGGGCAGCTTCCTCAGGTAGTACGTCCCGCTGTCGTTGATCATGAAGAAGTGGGTGCCCTGGGCGTTGTCGGGGCTGCCCGCCGTACGCCCTACCATGTTCAGGTTCGGCTTGGCCATGATGGGCTTGTGGTCGCGCGGGTCCTCGAAGGGCCGGTCCGGCATGCTGAGGCCGGAGCAGCCGGTGAGGGCGATGAGCACGGCCTCCTCCAGCTCGCCCAGGGGCTGCGGCCGGTGGGGAGAGTCATAGCTCATCGACCTGGCCGCGACGGAGGCGCCCTTGCTGACCCGGTGGGTGCGCCGCCGGAAGACGCTCTCCCACAGGGGCCGGGCCAGGAGGTCTTCGAGGCCGGTGTGTGTGGCACGCTGTTGTACCGCCATGTCCTTCTCTCAGTCAGTCGTGGTCCGCGTCGCCGTGATTGCGCACGGGCTGGACGGCACGCCACGGCGCGAACGCGCTGGCCGTGCGCGGCAGGAGGCTCGCCAGCTCGGGGCAGTGCCGCTGGATGACGCTGGTCATGCCACTGCGGTCGATCCAGTCCATGCCCAGCGGGGTGTAGACCTCGGGCCTGAAGTCGACCGTGAGGAAGCGGTCGCTCTGCAGGCGGCGGCTGGCCATCAGGATGAAGATGCGGAAGGCGGTGTCGCTGAATCCGAAGCCGGTGGGCGGGTTCTCGGCGAAGAGCCCCACCATGGTGTCGATCTCGTCGACCGAGCGGTACACGTCCTTCAACCGGGCGACCGTCTCCGGGTCGGAGGAGAGGTCCTCGAACCGCCGGATGCGTGGCTTGTGCAGGCCTGCCAGGAAGTCGTTGTAGCGCGGGACGCCACGGCGCCGGGTGCGCACCAGGTCGACGACCGACAGGTCGATCACCTCTCCGTCGCGCTCGAACGTCTGCAGGGAGCGGGGGAAATTGTTCAGGGTGATCGCCCCGGGATGGGCGATGCCCAGGGAGTACAGCGTGTCCGACAGACCGGTCTTGCGGATGAGCGGCTCCGTGGCGGCGCCCTGGACGTCGTTGAACGTCAGGGTGTCGAGGCGGTGGCCGAACCGGTGGTCGACGATCTCGTAGTCATCCGGGATGAGCGGGTGCAGCCGGTAGACGGTGGTGAACTCCTCCGTGAGGGAGTACGGCGCACCGTGGTGGTCGGGCAGAGTGCGGGGAGTGCCGCCGAGGTCGTGCGCCTCGAACAGCCAGGTGCCCAATTGGTCGAGCCAGGTCTTGGGAGGGCCCTGCCAGTTGGTCTTCAGGGCGATGTCGATCGCCTTGGTGGAGAGGATCGCCGGCGTCCACTCGACCGTGTGGATCTTGGCGATCAGCGCCGCCACGACGAGGCGTGCCGTGTGGTAGATGCGGTCCTCGTCCATGTGCGGATACTCGTCGCGCAGCGCCCGGCAGACGGCGTTGTGCTCACGGGCGAACAGGGTCGTCATCGCGCTGAGGCCGAGCCACCAGCTGTCGCGGAAGCCGGTGACCGGAAGGCCGTTGCCAAGCGGGAGGTGCCCCTCCTCCAGCCGCAGTTCGGCGCGGCCGTCGGGCTCGCGCAGGGACTTCGCGACCGAGGCGGTGCCGCCGTAGATCTCCGAGCCGTCCCACCAGTGCGAGACGGCACTGGCGAAGGTCGGCGGCTGTCCGCCGCCGGGCTGGTACAGGGCCTCGTTCTCGGCGAAGTGCATCACCTTCTCCGGTGGACCGCCGGGGGTGTTGTGCCAGGTCATGCCGGGAGGCAGGGGCACCTCGACCGACTTCTCGCCGACGGGGTGGCGCTTGTGGTCGACCCAGTCGTGCACCTGGAACTGGATCCACACGGCCGCGAGGATGTTCAGGGACGTGGCGGGAATGAACCCGTCGCGGTGCAGCAGCCTTGCGCTGACGGTGACCGGGTTGGGCGTGTCGAACAGGTCCGGCCGGTGGACCGGCGGCATGTTGCGGCCGAAGGTGGCGCCGACGGCGCCCATTGCAGGTACGGAAAGGTCGTTCCAGGAGCCGTCGTAGCTGCGCCTGGTCCGCAGGTCCTCGTCGACCGGGACCGGTGCGGGCCGGGCGGCGGGCGGGGCCTCGTGAAGTTCGGTGTCGATGAGGTTGTGACGGCGCAGCGTCTGCCGGAACGCCATAAGGTTGAGCAGCCCGGGTCGGGTGGGCAGCCGGTGCCACGGGACGACGCGGTTGACGGTGTGGAAGAAGGCTCGCAGCGGGTAGCCGAGCAGGGTGTTGCGCCGCGGTTCGACCGTGACGAAGCGCAGGCCCAGGCGGTGGGCGCTGCTCGCCTCGTACGCCGCCTTGCGGGCCCGGTTGAGGTTGCCCAAGGGGCGGAAGGCACCGGTGGTGTTCCACGGGTTGAACGCCAGCTGGTCGATGCGTGAGCCGACGGCCCGTGCCGCGGCGGTGTCCAGGTCCTGGCGCGGGATCGTCAGAGTGGCCACCGGCACGGCGGGCGCATCCTCTTCCCGCCACTCGACGGCGCCGTCCTCGATGGGCGTGCGCCTGCCGTCCACGTAGCGCTGTACGCACACGTCGAAGACGATGTCCGCCCGATGCAGCCGGCGCGCGAGTTCATGCCGCAGGTAGTCGGGGTCGGTGCGGGACGGATCCGGGGCCTCGGAGGCGCCGGCGGCGGGGCGCAGCTGATAGCGCACCGGTCCGGCCTCGCCCCACAGGATTGCGCCACGGCTCCAGTACGTCTCCAGTGCAAGGCTCCGCACCGGACGCCGGGCCCCGGCCGAAACGTTGCGTCGCATACGCGTCGCCGTGGACCAGCCGACGGACAGGGGCAGCTTCACGAAGAACGCGAACGCCTTGCGGAGCCGGGTGTCCGCGCCTGCCATGGCCTTCGCGAAGAGGACGAACTCGCGCGCGTTGCGGGCATGCGAGACCGGGTAGCTCGTCATCAGCAGATCGTGGATATCGTCGGGACCGACTTCGACGCGCAGCGCCGCACCCCGCAGGTCGGGTGCGTGGTCGGGCTGGCGGACACCGCCGGCGTTGGACAGCCGGACCGTGACGGGATACTCGGCTCCGGGCCTGGCGAAACCCGAGCTCAGTTCGGTGGGCAGGTCGTCGTGGAACCTCAGCCGGGCGTTCTCCACGCCGAGGACCGCCTTGGCGTGGAACGTCCGATGGAGGGTGGCGGAGCCGCTGCGCTTCTTCGCCTTCAGCTGCACGCGCAGCAAGTCGGTTGCGAGCCGCTCGAAGATCAGGCGCTCGGCCTCCGGACTGCCGCCGATGTACCGCTCGTACTGTTGGTTCTCGCGCATGTCTGAAACACTCGCGAACACCGGAGGCGCTGTCGTGTGGAGCGGGGCATACGGGGGTGCCGAGCCGGTCATCTGTCGGGGGTCAGGGAGATCGTGAGACCGGCCTCGACCTCGGGGTTCCCGACGCTGAACATCCACTTGGTTGGCTGGGCCTCGTCGTCGCGGGTCATCTTCTGCACCCCCGAGCTCTGGTCGGCCGCGACGTATGCCGGGTGCGGTCTTCCCGGCTGTCGCCCAGGCGAACCTGAAGTCGACGATCTGTCGCGAGGGCGGCTGCAGTTCCGCGGCGCGGACATCCCAAGAGGACTTGACCTTCACGTGTTCTGCACATTGCTCTCACGTTTCCTGCAAAGCCTGCGGCAGGCGCAGGGCGGCGACCGCACCAGCGAGTGGGCGGCACGGCAAGGGCCTTGCGCCTCGTGTGTCTGCGGGGCTGCCCGCTGCCGTACGTGCTGCACCGGGTAGGCCGGCATCAGCGCCGATCCGGTCGTCGATGCGTACCTGTGCGAGCTCCGCAGCGCGGTGATCCACTCCGTTATGACCGCTCGTAAGGAGCACGATGCACAGGTGCCGACACCTCGGCACGGCGACGATCCTTGCGATTCGCCGCGATCCTCCCGGTAGCTCTGCCCGCCCTAGCCGATGCTGTCGCCTGCAAGACCGTCACGGCCAAGGCGTACGCCTGTATCTACTGGAGCTCCCGTTCCGAGAAGGGTTCTCCTGCACTTATCGCTACTGCAAGACCGTCACCGCACGCGTGTACACCAACGGGACGGTGTACATGAAGAACACTGCCGGAAAATGGGTCACGGTCAACTGCCGCTGCAGCGCCGCCACCAAGCGCCTGTACGTGACGGGTCCGGCTCCCACCAAGGCCGCGACGACCAACATGGGTCGCGCGACCTCCTACACGTACTTGTCCTCGGGGTCCAGCAAGGTCGAAGCGTACTGGGACAAATGCGCCCCGATCGCCTAGAAGGTCGACGTCACCGCTCTGAACAAGCGCGCCGGCAACGCAATCACCGAACTGAACCGCCTGAGGCCGGCGTTCGCGTACGGCCTGTCCTGCGCGGGACAGGAGGTCCGCGGGCGCAAGGACTGATCCGGGGCGGGAGGGGACTTGGCCCACCGGCCCCGAGGTGCACGTCACGGGGTGGAACGGGCAGGTTCGGGTGCGGTCGCCGTCCCGATTGCGTCCTTTCCTGCGTTCGGATTCGGGGATGGGAGCAGGCCACTTGCGGCCGCGCCAGGACCGAGGTTGCGCCGGCCTTCCAGAGCAACGGTGTCCCGCCGCGGGACTTGCTCCAGGAGTGCGTCCGGATCGACCCGTTCGGCGGCCAGCAGCCGCTGGCCCGGGTCTGCGGTCGGAGTGCTTTCGGAGGTGCTCGGTCCGGTGCCGAGTCGACGTCGTGCGGTGTTCATGGCGGAAGTCTGCTGCACCGAGTTCTCTGTCCTTACGAGCCCCCCGAGGTGCTGGGGCCGGAGTGGCTGCAAAAGTGGTAGAGGCGTGCGGCGTTCACGGGTCTCCGCCTGGCGGCCGTCGGCGTAGGCCAACGCGGTGGCGTGCGGGAGGCGTCGGTGACGTATTCGCCCAACGAGGCCGGGAACGGGGCCAGCTCGATACCGACCGGCACCCGAGTGCCAGCGACCCGCGCGGCTCGCGCCCGGCGGAACGGGAGGCCGGCCGCCCGACACGCGCTGCCGGGGCCGGCCCGCGAGGACGGGCAGGACGGGAAGGCACGGTCAGCGGCCGCAGTGCGGGCACCCGCGGCGACGTCATCCTGTCCCGCCTTGGTGTCGCTCTCGGTCGTGCGGCTCTGCCGGGTGTTTCCGGTGCGGCTGGTCTTTTGTGTGGGAGTGGATTCCTGTGGGCGGTGTGTGGTGGTTGAGGGTGTGGTAGCGGCGTTCGAAGGTGGTGAGGTGGGGGGTGAGGTCGGTGGGGGTGAGGGGTTTTCTGTATTGGGCGGTGATGCCTTGCTGGGTGAGGTGTTTGAGGACGTGTTCGAGGGGTGGGGTGTGGTCGGTGAGGTCGCGCAGCTGGGCCCAGGCGGTGTAGATGCGAAAGTGCAGCAGGTAGCGGGCCAGGGTTTTGGGCTTGACGGGGTGGCCTTGGGAGTCGTGGATTTCCTGGTCGGCGAGGTGTTGTGACAGTTGGTCAGGGGTCGGTTCGGTGCCGTGCTGCTGTAGATGCTGGTGCCAGGCGAGGTAGTAGCGGTCCACTTGGGTGAGGGCCGGCAGGGTGGGTGCTGGGCGGGATTGCCTTTTGGGCCGGGGCGCGGACGGGCCGGCGTGAGGATGGGGTTGCGGGCGGGCGGGGTCCGGCTGGGTGGTACGCATCTGTCGGCGCGTGCTGGACGGTGTGAGGGCCGCCGTCGGCGGGTTTCTCGGGAACCGGCGTCGGCTGCGGTCGGGTGGGTGGTCCGGGGCTGTTGCGTTGTCGGGCGCAGGCGCAGGCGCAGGCGCAGGCGCAGGCGCAGGCGCGGGTGCAGGTGCGGTGTTGTCGTTGTCCTGGAGTGGTGCGCTGCGACGGTTCGTGTGACGCGGCGTGGTGTGTCCGGCGTCGGTGCAGGTGTCTGGGCTGTTGTCTGCCGGCGGTTCGAGGCCCCGGTAACAGGCGGCTTCATCCGGTAGCGGGGCCGGGGTGTCGCTACCCCTGCCGAACCGACGGGCGTCGTGGGGACCGGCCGGGCCTGGGAACGCGCCTGTTTCCTTCGAGGAGGGATCCTTCAGCGGGAGTTTTCCGTGGTGCCGGCCCTGGTGCTGCTGTGGGGCTGGTGCCTGCTGCTGCCGGTCGGGGGCGGCTTCCACGGCACGCGGGGCGGCGGCGGCCGGTGGGGCCGGGGTGTCCGCGGTGAGCGCGGGCTGCGGGGCCGGGGGGATCGGCACCGGCTCGATGCCCGCAGCCGCGAGGCCCGCCGGGGCGGTCTCGGAGAGCGGGATGCCGTAGCGGGCCAGGCGCAGGGGTGTCAGGGATTCGACCGGTGCTGTGCGGCGCCAGGTGCGGCCGTAGCGGGAGTGGAGGCGTGCCTGGTAGACGAGGCGTTCCTGCTCCAGTTTGATGACGCGGCTGTAGGAGCGCAGTTCCCAGAGCTTCATGCGGCGCCAGAGCAGGAAGGTGGGCAGGGGGGAGAGCAGCCAGCGGGTGAGGCGGACGCCTTCCATGTGCTTGTCGGCGGTGATGTCGGCGATCCGGCCGATGGCGTGCCGGGCGGCCTCGACCGTGACGAGGAACAGGATCGGGATCACTGCGTGCATGCCGGTGCCCATCGGGTCCGGCCAGGCGGCGGCGCCGTTGAAGGCGATGGTTGCCGCGGTGAGCAGCCATGCGGTCTGGCGCAGGAGCGGGAGGGGGATGCGGTTCCAGGTCAGCAGCAGGTCGAGGGCGAGCAGGACGCAGATGCCCGCGTCGATGCCGATCGGGAAGAGGTAGGAGAAGGTGCCGAAGCCCTTCTTGGCCGCCAGCTTGCGCACGGCCGCGTATGAACCAGTGAAGCCGATGGCGGCGATGGTGAGGGTGGCGGTGGTGATGAGTGCGGTCAGGATGCGGTGGACGCGCGGGCTGGGTGTGTTGCCGGGGCGGGTGGGGGTCACGGCTGGGGGTGCCGTTCGTGTCCGGTGGTGTGCAGGAGTTGGTGGATGAGCTGCTGGGTCTCGGGTTGGAGTGGGGCGTCGAGGGTGTGGGTGAGGTGTTGGATGCGGGTGATGGCGGTGTGCAGGCCGGGGCGGTTGCCGGCTGCGTCTTCGATGCGGATCCAGTCGCGGTAGAGGAGTTCGGCGTGCTCGTCGGTGTCGAGGCCGACTGTGATGGCGTGGCGGGCGAGGGTGAGGTTGTGGTGGGGGCCGGGCGGGGTGCGGTGGGTGGCGATGGTGTGGGCGGTGCGGATGATCCGGGTGATCATTTCCTGCTGGTGGGGCTCGGCCCAGGGTGGGGGTTGGGTCCCGAAGGGGCGTCCGCGTACCAGGGCTAGCGCGTCTTCGAGGTCGGCCAGTGCGGCCGGGTCGTGGGGGTGGGTGTGTTCGGTGAGGCGGAGGAAGCGGGTCCAGTCGCAGCGGACGGCGGGAGCCAGGCGGTAGGGGGCGCTGCCGGAGGTGCGGCGGGGGAGGTAGGGCTGGCCGGTGGGGTCGTTGCCCAGGGCGCGGCGCAGGCCGTGGATGCGGGCGTTGAGGGTGGCGGGTGACCAGGGGCTGGCGGGGTCCATGGCGGTGCACAGGGTGTCGGCGTCGCGGTCTGGGCGGAAGTAGAGGAGGGCGGCGAGCTGGGCGGTGCGCGGGCCGTGGCCGGTGCTGGGTACGCCGCTGACCTCGATCGGGCCGAGGACTTTGATCTCGGGTGCGTGCGGGTCCGGTGCCGCACGGTCCGTGCCTGCGTCCTTGGTGTGTTCAGGTCTTCTGGGGCGTGAGGGGGCGGTACTGGCCGGTGTGGCTTCGGCATCCGGCGCTTTTGCGGCGGGTGTCTTCTGGGCCGGGGGTGTGCCGGGTGCCTGTGCACGGGACGTCGGCCGCGGTCCGGCCGGATTGATCGGACCGGCCAGGCGTGGCGTGGCCGGGTGGGCGGTGGCGGCGAGCAGGGCCGGGAACACACTGCCGTCACTGCCGTCACTGCTGACTCCCCTGTCAGGGGAGGGGTGTGTGTGCTGTGCGGGGTGTCGGTCGGGCTGTTGGGCTGGCGGCTGTCCGGGCGGCGGCGCGGTTCCAGGCTGGCCCTGGTGTTCGTGCTGCGGTTCTTGGGCGGGGCCGTCGGGCTGTCCGTCGGGCTGGCTGTCGGTGGTGAGTGCGTTGGTGATCCGGTGGTAGGCGGCCTGGCTCAGGCGCTGCAGGCGGATGTCGGTGCCGGTGGAGTGCACATGCTGCAGCGTGTCGTGTGAGGCGTTGAGGACGTCGGCGTGGGGGAAGTGCGCGGCGGCTGCGTGGGCGGGGGCGATGAGGGTGACGGGCAGGGCGGCTGCCTTGCCCGTGAGGTGGGCGAAGTCGCGTGCGGTGTGGGTGTCGAGAGGGTCGGCGCACAGCACCACGTACGGCGGATGCGGTATGTCGGGTCTTTGGTGTGCTTCCAGCAGCCGTTCGCTGAGGTCGCGCAGTGCGTGGGCGGCGTCGGGGCGGTGTGTGATCCGTGCGGCGGGCAGCAGCTGTGGCAGGTCGGCGCCGAAGCCCGTGGTGACGATCTCGATCTGCCCGGCCCAGGGGCTCATGGCGAGTTCCAGGGCGAGGGAGGTGCACACCTCGGTGATGTGGTCCGGTCGGCCTTCCAGCAGGACGGCGGGTGTGCGGGCGAGGTTGAGGAGCAGGAGGTCGCCTGCCGGGGTGTGGCCGGTGGTGACCAGTGCCGGATACGGCGCCGGCGCCTCGCGGGCGGCCTGCTCGTCTGGGAGGTCGGTGCCGTCGGGCAGGGTCCACCATCCGTCTGCGGCGGCGGTGAAGGGCGCTGGGGGCGGTGTGTGGGGGATGTCGGGCAGGAGGCGGACGGTGCGGGCAGTGATGAGCGCCGCGCGTACGGCGGGCAGGGCGTCGTTCTCGTCGCGGGCGAGGGCGTGCAGGGCGCTGTCCAGCCGGATGAGGTCATCGCCGGTGCGGGTGGTGTGCGCGGGCGTCGGGGTGTTGGCAGCCGTGTTGCTCCGGCGGGCGTGCCGGGTGGCCAGGGCCGCGGTGAGGGCTGCGGCGGCGAGCGCGCCGATGCCGAGTGCGGTGGACAGGGGCAGGGAGCGGGGGCCGGGTGAGGGCGGGGCCGCTGGTGTCGGGGTGGGCAGAGCGGAGGCGGTGTGGGGCGCGGTGGTCGGGGCTGCTGTGCGCGGCGGGAAGTCGCTGGTGACGGGCGGCGGTGTGGGGGAGGGGCCGGCCGCGCTGGTGCGGGGGTGTGCTGTGTAGGCGGGGCCGTTGCGGGGCTGGTGGCGGCCGGTGAGGTCCTGGTGTCTTTGGCGCAGGCCGAGGGTGGGTGAGGTCAGGGGGAGGACCTGCGGGGCTGCGAGGGTCGCGCCGGGGCTGAGGGCAAGGGTGTCGGCAGGGGTGCTGGCCGGGCGGGGTGTGCACGCGCAGGTCGCGGCCGGGGACGCCGGCTGGGTGGCGGAAGAGGCGGTAGAGGCGGAAGTGGAGGTGGCGGTGGGCAGGGCTGTGAGGGCGGGCAGCAGGAGCAGCCAGGTTGCGCGGCGTGGTGGCAGGCGGCGGGTCACGGCGCTGTTCACTTCGACAGGGTGATGGTTGCGGCGTCGAAGAGGGGCAGTTCGAAGTCGGCGTGGGTGGTGGTGGCGGGTGGTGCGGGGAACTGCCAGAAGACGGGCACAGCTTCACCGGGTTCCAGCTGGGAGAGTCCGGTGGTGGTCAGGGGGCGGGCGTCGGTGTCGCGCAGGACGTAGTAGCGCTTGCCTGCGGTGAAGTCGACCAGGGTGGCGCCGGCGAGGGAGGAGCCGTTCTTCAGGACGGCTGTTTCGTTGCCGCGCAGTTCGGCGGGGACGATGACAACAGTGCTGCCGGTGTTCTTCAGGGTGCCGCGCAGGGTGAGTGCACCGGGAGGGAGGCGGCGGGCCGAGGTGAGGGTGAGGCTGAGGCGGTGCTGGCCGGCCAGCACGGCTAAGGGTGTTGAGGGCCGGCTGTCGTTGCCGGCTGGGGTGGTGTGCGGGCGGGTCGTGGAGGTAGCAGCCACGGCAGCCGTATCGGGGTGACTGCTCGGTGCGCATCCGGCCCCCGTCATGGCCAGGCCGACTGCGAGCGTCAGCACGGCCCGCCGCGCGGCGGGTGCGGTGCGGGACAGGGAAGTCATGGGCGTCCTTCTTGGAGGATGAAGCGGCGTGTGGCGCGGCCAGCCGCGCCGGCTGGTGCGCTGGGCCGGTGTCCGGCGGCGCGGTGTGCTTGCAGGGGCCGCCGGAAACGAGGTGCGGCCCGGGCCGACCGCGCTCGAAGCGAGGGCGGGAGGGCCGGCAGGGCTATCGGTTGCGGCCGGTGAGGGGCCAGACGGTGATGGTGTCGCCGTCGAGGGTGACGTGGCGGCCGGGGAAATGGCGGCGTACGAGGTGGACGTCGGCGGGGGTGAAGTCGACGGCTGAGGTGGCTACCCAGGCCTCGCCGTGCTGGGTCACTTCGCAGGTACCGGCAGGCCATACGGGCCGCACCAAATATTCCGTTGCGCGAACATGCGGAAGGTGACGAGTCATGGAGCGTGTCCTTTTCTGCCTTGAAATAGGGGTTATTGGAGAAGTGATGGACACGAGCGATGCAACAGTAAAGCTTCACTTGAGCAAACATCAAGGGGGTTGGGGAATTCTGCCGGTCCCGTGGAAACCCTCAACCCCGCTGCAGCGAAGAGACGTTGCCGCGCCTCCCGCTGCCTGCCGCAGATTTCCGGCGGTCAGCGTCGCCGCCAGCCAGCCAGCCAGCCAGCCAGCCGGCCGGTCGGTCCGTTTCCGCCTGGGCGTGCCCGTACGGTCATCCGCGAGTCCATCGCGGGGCGGATGCCGTTGACGCGGGCCGGCCGGCTGGGCGGGTTGCGGACCACGGCGAACGCGTCTGGAAGCCAGGCGGGGACCACTGCCAGCCATCGCGATCGGTCTTGTCGTGAAGGTGGCCGGCCGATGCTGCGCGTGCCGTTCTGCGAAGGCAGTGTCCGTGAGCCATGCCCGCGCGACGAAGGCCGCGCCTGTTCCTCGGAGCAATCGGCCTGACAGGCAGTCTTGTTGGCGCTGGCCTGTTGCCGCCTGCGGCGGGCGTTCGATGTGCCGGTCTTCAGGTGTTTTCGATGCCGTCGGCCGCACTGGTGCCCCCGGCACCCTTCCGGCCTGTGACGGGGCTCTATTCGTCCAGGAGGGACAACTCCTCGTCGGTGAGCTGACTGAAGCAGGACTCGTCTGTGACCACGGCGGTGGCCTGGCTCAAGGCGCCTAGGCCGGCATGGCGCGCGTTCAGGATCCACCCCTGTTTCTCGTATGAAGCCATGAAGTAGGAACCGTTTTCCCCGGCAGGCACCTCCTTGGACGGTTTGGTCTCCTGCCACCCCCGTGTCTTGAGGCCGGCGAGCACGGCGTTGAGCTGTCGGAGCTTTTCTGCCGGGGTAGTTGCGGATGCGGCCCCCGTTTCGGCGGACGACCACGAGACTACGCAGGGAGTGAGCCGAGGTATGAGGGCGGCCAGCATGCGTTCTCTCTCCGGGGTCGCCAAGCTGGCCAGTCGGCCGGGGGCACGTAGTCCCGCCTTCGACCTGCCTTCGGGCAGCCCTGCCGCGGCGAGGGCCGCGTCCAGGTCGACCTGCACGTCTCTTTGACCGAAGGATGCCGAGGGCTTGGCGGCAGTCGGGGCGGAGCGTTCAACGCCGCCGCCGCATCCGGTGGCAAGAATGGCGCTTGCGGCGGCTGCCGTTATTTGTCCGGCTCTGATAGGCGTGGTACGCATGATCTCTTCCCTCGATGCCTTGGCCGTCAGGGACGGCCTGTCCAGAACCCGTCGCGTTTGTTGTGATTCGCTTGGGTCTGCAGGGCGCGTTCGGTGTAACTCCCGTTCGGGGAAGATACATCGATGACCAGCGAGAACGTGTCCGAGTGCGTGCCCGCGGAGGCGGCAGTGGCCGTGCCGCTGAAGGCTGTGGATGACCAGCTGATCGACGGGCTGGTGGGCCCGCCCGGACCGAAGGACCGCAGCTGACCGGGGCGGCCCGCCGCCCGCCGCGTCGTCGTTCGTTACGGGGCGTGCGGCGTGGCATCGATGCACTAGGCCTGACTTTGAGCCGAGATCCGGTTGGCGGGGCCTTCGGCTGCCGGTTTGCATGTGCTGGAGGGTGAATGAGGCCGGGTGCCCGACCTTTCGGGTGTGTGGACTGCCCATTACTCGAATTCCTTCTTCCTTGAGGGTGCGGAGCCGGCAATTGTGGGGGAGCGGTTGGCGAGGAAGGCGGTGACGCGGCCGATCTGCGCCGTTGCACGGCTGGTGAGCTGGTCCAGGGGGAGTGCTTCAGCGTTGGCCAGGGCGGCTCGTTCCAGCGCGGGGACCTGCCGCGGGCGGGCCTGGGAGGCGAAGACCGCATCAAGATGCGGCCCGCGCAGCTGTACCGGCCCTACACGGCGGCCGTGTACGTGCAGGGACACGTAGTGCTCGAAGCGTTTCATGGTGGCCACCCGGTCCGGGCTGGGGTTGTCGCCCCACTCGGCCGTGACGGGGGCGATCGCGGACTTCGACCCGGCGGTGGTGGCCAGCGTGGAGGCGTTCTGGACCAGGGACAGTCGCACCGGGGTAGGCAGGCGGGCCAGCAGCTGGGTCATGCCGTGGACGTGGCACTTGTACTTGCGGAAGTCCTCGAACATGGAGGCGATGGTCTCCGGTGCCGCGCCGGTCAGCGTGATCAGCTCGTCGAAGTACGACCGGAAGGGCACCCGCCGCTCTTCGGGGGTGTCGCGCCGGGAACGCACAGCCCGCAGTAGATCGCGCGCGAGGAGTGCGGTCACCAGCCGGTCGGTGGGGCCGTTCCCGCCCGGGCACACCCACACGACCATCCCGCAGTCCATGGCCGAGCGGATGTTGTAGACGCCTGTCGGCTGGCCGAGAAAGGCCCGGGTGATGGGGTTGGCGGCCAGGCGGGTGATCGGGTTGAGGACCACGGCGAACGCGTCCGGCGGCAAGGTGGGGAAGACGACCTGCCACCAGGAACGGGTCTCCTCGTCCAGGCGGTCGGCTACCGCCGCGAGCGCTATTTTGCGGAACGCGGTGTCGGTGAGCAGGGCCCGCACGTGGAAGATCGTGGCCTGGTCCTCGGGGCGGCCGGCCTGGCAGGCGGCCTCATTGACGGCGACCAGGACGGCCAGGGCGGCGGTCAGGATGGTGATCGCCCGGGGTGCGGTGGCGTCGTCCCATGCCAGTGCCGAGGCGCAGGCGTCGGCGAGCGCCTCGACGACCTCGTGCGCGGCCTGGCCCTGGTGCATGCCGAGCGGATTCCATGAACTGACCCGTGGGTTGACTCCGAGGCCGTTGAGGTCGACGAGGGCGATCCGCTCTGCGAGGTTCTCGTGGGCGAGGAAGGGGGTGGCCCGCGGCCAGGAGTCACGGTGCGGGTCGACGAACAACAGCCCGCCCCCGGCATGTGCCCAGCCGATCGCCTGTGCCAGGGCCCGCTCGGTCTTGCCGCCGCCGGCTTTGCCCACCCCGACCTCGAAGAGGGTTTCTTCGGCGTAGGTGGCGACCATGCGCTCGCGGCCGTCCGGTCCCCGGTAGGTGCCCTGCAGGAGCAGATGCGGATCCCCGAACGTGAACGTGGGCAGCTCCGCGGCGAGCACGGGCAGGCGGCAGTGCAGGGTGGGCGGCTTGAGCAGGCCGGTGAGTTCTTCCAGCCTCACCCAGTTGGCGCGGGGCGGCTGGCAGTGTCCTATGTTCCAGCGGCGTTCGAAGCCGCGCCGGCTGGGCCAGCGGTCGGCGCCGATCCGCCACGGCCCCAGGCGCCAGCCGCGCATGGCCCACCTCGAGCGCCCGCCGAACACGTCGAGCGCGGCCTGGATCTGGGCCATCCTGGCCTGGGCGCGGCCCTGGATGTTCGAGGCGCACATCACGAGCAGCTGGACGCGGATCAGGTGGTCGTCGTCGGCGAGCTTGCCCAGCGCCTGAGCCGGGTCGATCCGGCGAGGTACCGGCGGCATGACCAGCCTTCGCCCTCCGGCGGAAGGGGGCCTGTCGCTGAGCAGCTGCTGCAGCTGCCAGGTCAAAGAGTCCTCGATGTTGCCGGCGTCCCGGCGCAGCCAGCGAGCGGCCCGCTGGGCCTCGCGGCGTTCAACGCGGTGCGCGGCGCCCATCAGCTGCAGGCGGCGCGCCCGCAGCGCCCACTTGGGAGCGCGCTGGATGTCGAGGCGGATCTCGGCGAGATCGCCGGCCTCGGGGCGCAGATCGGCCACGGCGTCGACGAGCGGCTGGAGCGGGTCGGGAGTCAGGGGCACCTCGCGCAACGGGGCAGTGGGCTTACCGCGCAGGACGAACTCCGCGCGCACGGTGTGCATGCGCGCCTTGTCGACGATGGGCCGGGCCCGGTTGACGGTGACGTCCGGCCCGAATGGGGTGATGGACAGCAGCCGCTGGCCGCCGGCGGGGCCCTCGACGCGATACCGCAGCGGGCTGGAGCCGTCTGCGCGCAGCCGGATCTGCACGGTCTTGGCCCGGCGGGGCGCCCACCACGGCATGGCTGTGGACGCGCGGGCAAGCTGGACGCCGCGGCGGAAGATCTCTTCCAGTCCCGGGTCGAAGTGCCGCGACGGGACAAGCTCCAGTGCCATTCGCTCGGCCGAGGCTTTCCGTGCCAGATGGCGTACCACCGTCTCGCCGGCAGCCCAGAGCGCGACGGCGGCCAAGGCCACCATCCACCAGTAAGTGATCAACCAGCCGACGGTGTGAGCGACGCCCGAGACGAGGCCACGTACCTGACCGGCGGCCGGGTCGTCGGGCCGGTCCATCAGGTACGGGGTTGCAAAGTCCACGTGGACGCCCCCCTTTGTGTGGTGGTGCGGGTGAAGTACCAGTCGGTGATACGCAGGTCGGTGTAGGTGCCGCCGCGGTCGGTGCCGGCCCACACCAGATGGACCACGGCCCTGTTAGGGCTGCCGTCGCGGCGGGCGATCGCGGCTTGGATGCGGAAGCCAGAAGTGGCGAACGCCGGGACCACTTGATGGCCGGAGTCACCGAAGACGTCTGGCCATTTCGCGCGGCCGACGCCGGTGGCGTCCGCGCGCAGCAGGGCGCGCCCGGCGGAGAGCAGGGTGCGCTCATCGGCGCCGGGCAGGTCGGCGGGCCATGCTGCCTCCAGGTTTTCCTGGACCGCCCGGTCGCCGGCCACTCCCTCGCCGTGCGGCGGCAGAGCAGGCCCGACGGCCGACGGCGCTGCTGCCGGTGGAGCCGCGGAGTGGGCTGTGTCGACGGTTGGTTCGTCGGTGGGAGGCGGAGCCGCCGGTGGCCCATCCGCGGTCGTAGCCGTGGCCGCATGTATGGGCGACGCTGTCGTCGGGGCCGTCGGCTCCTGACCGTGCGGCATGCCCAGCAGGGCGACACCCGCGACGGCGAGGATGACGGTGCTCAGCAACAGCAGGCGTGGCGAACGTGTCGGGGTGGTGGTCACAGCAGCCGGGCTCCTCCCGCGTAGCCGGACATGGTGTTGACGGCGTCCAGGCGGACCACAGCCCCCGGGCGAGGCGCGTTGATCATGCGTCCGTGGCCGAGGTAGATCCCGACGTGGTAGATCGTCGAGTCGTGTCCCGGTTCGGTGGCGTAGAAGACGAGGTCACCCGGCTTGAGTGCGCTGGTGCCGAGGCCGGCGGGGATGCGCCGGCCGGCACCGGCCTGCGGGGCTGCGGTGCGCGGCAGCAGAATCCCGGCCTTGGCGTACGCGTACTGGGTCAGTCCGGAGCAGTCGAAGCCCTTGATGTGTGCGCCGCTCTTGCCGCTGGGTGTGCAGCAGATCCCGTACGACGGGCCGTCGGCGTTGCCGCCGCCCCAGGAGTAGGGCACCCCGCGCTGGGCGAGCGCCGCCTCGATGACGGTGCGGGCCTTCCCTGAGGCGCCGCCCAGGTCCGAGTCTGTTGCGGCTGCGGTGTACTGGTCGATCCAGCCCAGCACGTTGGCGACATAGGTGCTGGAGTGGTTGTACTGCCAGATCGCGGCCTTGAGCTGGGCGCGTCTGGTCAGGTTGCGTCCGTTGCCGCACAGGTAGACGGCGGCGCCGAGGGCTGCGTCGTCGGCGTTGTGTGGATCGGCGGCTTGGTCCCCGTTCGCGTCCTTGCCGATCGACTCCCACGTCGAGGGCAGGAACTGGAACGGGCCGACGGCGCGTTCTCCGGATGCGGTGCCGTCCCACTTGCCGCCGTCGGTGTCGGGGACGGCGGTGGTGTTGCCTCCTTGGCCGGAGCCGTTGAGGAGTACTCCGTAGATCTTCGGGCGGATGTCGCCGTTGTCCGCGATGCTGCGGCCCACCGCATGGTTGGACTCGACCTTGGCGATTCCGGCGAGGAGCGGCCAGCGCATGCCCCGGCACGCGGGCACGTACGTGCCGACCTGCTGGGTGGCTTTCTTGTACGCGGTCAGCATCCGCGGCGGGATGTCGGCGGCACTGCCGCCCTCGGCGATCCCGCCGTCGCTCTGCCGGCCCGTCTTCAGCGCGGCGTAGGCGCTGATCGCGTTTCCCACGGGGGCGGCGCAGCACACGGCAGTGAACAGCAGCAGGACCGTCACGCACCCCCACCGCCCCAGACGGCGGCGCCCGCGCGCCTTCACCCGTTCTCACCGTCCTCGGCCTGCCACTGCGCCCGCAGCTCGCGCAGACGGTCGGCCTGACGCTGAGCCTCTTCACCGGGCCCGTGGTGCCGCAGTAAGTCCCGCATCCGGGCCCGCGCCTCATCGCGCGGGCTGTTACGGGCGCCTTCTGCGCTCCCTGGGCCTGGGTGGCTCGGGCTGGTCCTGTCCGGCTCGGGGTGCACCGGACGTGGGGCGCCGCCTACGGGCTGGCCTGGCCCCGTCCCCCTGGTGCCTGCGGCCGCAGACGTCGGCGCAGATGCCGGCTGGGCGGAGGCCGTCCCCGGGCGGCCTGAGGCACCGCTGCCCGGCCGGGGGGCAGCCGTGCCGTCTGCTGGGCGCGGGGAGGGCGCCGGTGACCAGGAGGTGGGCAGGCGGCGGCTGGTGAACGGGCCGGGTCCGCCGCGGTCGTCGGTGTTCTCCCGCAGCACCCGGGCCACGTGACGCCCGGTGTCTTTCCAGGCGCGGCCGTCCTCGCGGACGGTGTTGCCCCATACCTGCACCTGCTGGCGGGCGTCCTGGGAGTAGCGCGAGCCTCCCGTCCGGGCGCGGCGGACGCTGGCCGGCAGGCCGACGGTCGCCCCGTAGGCGGCGCGGCCGCCCCGGTGCAGGATGCGGTAGCCGCGCAGGCGGACCAGCCGGTTGTGGGCGCGGGTCGACAGCAGGGTGCGGTCGGTGTGCTGGTCGTGCAGGACCTGGCCCGTGCGGCGGTCGACGATCTGGCCGTCTTCGTTGCGGTAGCGGTCGGGCGGTCCGCCGGGACGGCGCGGCCCCGCGCCTCCCCGGCCACCGTCCCCGCCCCCACCCGGACCCCCGCCCGGGCCCTCGCCGGGGTTCGGGTCGCTGTCGGCGGTGGGCTTGCGCCACTTGGCCAGCTGCTCCTTGTCCGGGCGGCGGCCGATGAGCAGCCAGTACGCGCTTTTGGCGCCGAGCCGTGCGCCCAGCCCGCCCGCGGCCGCGGCCGCGGTCAGCGGGGCCAGCCCGCGCCGTGCTTCGGCCGTGGCGTCGGCGAGGATTCCACCGGTGTCCACCGGCATGCCCGTGCCGTCGGACAGCGAGGCGAGGGCGCCCATCAGCCGCTGTCGGGTGCCGAGCAGCCCGAACCGGCCGCCTCCGCCGCTGGTGAAGGCGCGCAGGCCGCCGCCGTAACCCATGGCGGCGGGGGAGTTCATGGCGAGGGCGGCGCCGAGCTCGGAGGTGTCACCGGGCAGATGGGTGCCGCCGACCTTGGCGTAGCGCATCCGCATGGCCATCCGTCGGCCGAAGGAGGCGATACCCGACAGGAGCCTGCGGTGCCCGGCCGCGCCGGCGATGGCCAGGACATCGATCAGCAGGATCCGTTCCACCACCAGGTCGGGCCCGTTGGTGACGGTGGCGTCGACGGCGATCCCGAAGAACGGGATGAACGCGCAGATCCCCACCACGGCCAGCACCGCGATCCCCCACAGCGACAGCCACTTCCACACCGACTGCCGGGCGGGCCCGGGCAGCATCCCGGCGACGAGGGTGACACCGCCGGCGGCCGCCGCGGCGACACACGCGCCCTGGGTGCCCAGCAGCACGATCGCCGAGGACAGGAGCATGCCGCAGATGAACAGGGCCGCGACCAGCAGCAGGCCCGCGCCGCCGACCCGCCACCAGGTCGGCTTCTCGGCGTAGGCGGCACACGATCTGCCGACGGGGCCGGCCCGTTTCATGTCCTCGAGGAACGCGGCGAACTCGCGGTCCTCGTCGGTCACGATCGCGCTGGAGGCATCCAGCAGCTCCCCGCCGGGAGTGAGTTGCGGCAGCCCGTCGCCGCCGTCGCTTGCGGGTATGCCTTCGATGAAGCCGCGCTCGCAGTACTTCTTCGCCGGGCCACGGATCTTGCTGCAGACCTCCTTGCCCCTGGCGGAGACTTTGGCGCCCACCTTGTATCCGCCGGTGACCCACTTCAGATGGACGGCGTAGGCCTTGAGGTCGGCCGGGTTGGCGGGGTCGAGGATGCGCCCGTACTGAAGGAGCATGTACGGCTTGACGATCAGGGCGTTGGTGATCGAGTCCTGGAGAGGCCGGGCCACCGCGGCCGCCGAGACCGGTCCTTCGCTCTGGCGCTCCTCGCACTTGAGCTCGGCGTTGCCGGCCATGCCCGCGCACGGGTCGTCGCTGGCGAGTTTGCCGCCCCAGTCATAGGCGTTGACGGACTGCTCGGCGACCGCGGCAGCTACCTGCTGGGACTGCCCCAGCGGTCCATCCTGGGCGAGCAGGGTGTCAGGGCGGACGAGAGCCGAGGCAGCAATCGCCCCGATGAGCAGGGTGAGGAAGATTTCGCCCAGGCCGCGGCCGACCCGCCCGCGCACGATCATGAATCCGGCGAAGACGAACGCCCAGGCCAGCAGCAGACCCTTCAGCCCGAGCGTGTCGACCACCACGCTGTCGTAGGTGTCGGCGGCCTTCTGCGCCGGGCGGGCGAGGATCTTCAGCAGCGGGAAGCGGAAGGCCACCTCGATCGCCCACCCCGCCAGCCCCACCAGCAGCCGGATCAGGGTGAACAGACCCGACAGGGCGAAGGCCAGGGCCTGGCTCCTGAAGGCGACGATGGATCCGCCGTCGGCGCCCAGGTCGTAGCCGTCGATCGGCACACCCTCGGAGGAGTAGATGTTCAGCGGGGCCAGCAGGTCCCCGCTCTCGCCGCTGCTGCCGGCCGCGTACACGACCTGCGTGTTCACCAGCAGGAACACCCCGGTCAGCAGGACGACGAAGCCGGCCGCACGCAGGCTCGCACGCTCTGGACGCAGCACGTCAGAGCCGCCTTCGCCCAGCAGAACTGCTCCGGCGCCACACCACGAGAGCCCCTGCCCCCGCACCGGCGGGCAGCAGCCGCCACGCCCCACCGCCCACGCCGTGCCGGCCGGAGGCCGCGGCCGCGGTGCCGCGCTCGCAGTACTTCCTGGCCGGGCCCACGATCCGGGCGCAGGAATCGTGGTGCGCGGTAGCGGGGCGGGCGGCGAAGGCTTGCCCGGTGTGCGGCCACCACGCCTTTGGTACGCCCGCCCCGACGGCGAGCACGACCACGAACACGGCGACGGCGATCACGGTGAGGACACCCGCGGCGGCAACGTGCCGGGAGTGGTCCCGGGAAGAGGCGGTCATCGGACGGATTCCTTCGGGCGGGTCTGTACGGCGTCACCGGCGGGCGGCTCCGGCCGGAAGGGGGAGGCCGTGCTAGTGCGGCGGCCGGGTGTGGTGGTGATGGAGGTGGTGATCCGGGGGATGCGGGGGATGGAGACCTTGATGCGGCCGGTGTTCTGCCGCGGGCAGGTGAGCAGGAACTCGCCCTCCCGTCCTTTGTGGCCGACGGGGGACAGGCCGGTGGTTACCAGCCGCAGCAGTTCGTCGTCGTGCGGGTCGAGGCCGACGAATTCCAGGCCGCGGCGGGCGCGGTCGCGGTCGGTGGTGCGGGCCAGCGCGCGGTAGGCCATCAGGCCGCGGTCGGGGCCGAGTTCTGCGGCGTCGTGTGACCCGGCGATCAGGCCGGCGCCGTGTTTGCGGCCGTCGTGGAGGATCTCGTGGACGAGGGCGGTGCCTTCGGCGGAGGAGGTGAGCCAGTACAGCTCGTCCAGGACCACGGCGGTGAACCGTTCGGGGTCCTCGAATGCGGTCTGGCGGGCGAGTGCGGCGATCAGGTAGAGCACCGCTCGGCCGATCAGCGCCTCCAGCGGCTGCTGGTGCAGGATCTCCGGTTTGTCGAACGCGGCCTTCGGCGGCAGTTTCAGACCGGTGGTGGTGATTACGATCATGTCGCAGGCGCTGGAGGCGTCCAGCCTGACCGGCGGCAGCGCCGGGTCGAACACCATCCGAGCCAGGGAGTTGGTGGCGACGACGCGGATGAGGCCGGCGAGGGTCGCGGCTGCGTCCTGCCGTCTACTTGTCTCGCGCGTGGCCATCTCCTCGAGGACCTCAAGAACACGGTGCATGGACGGCGCATCGCCGGCGGCGGCCTGCTCGACGGCATGGTGGAGGACTTCGCCGCTGGTGCTCATCGGGCCGATGCCGAGCTGCAGAGTGAGGTAGGACAGGGCGTAGTGCCGTCCCTCCGGGCCGCCGAACATCCGCAGCGGATCGATGGACACCTCGGCCTGCGCCGCGTCGACGATCTGCACACGCCCCTTGGCTGCGGTGCGGGCGAAGGTGGCCCACTCGCGGACCGGGGTGCGGTCGATGCAGATCGCGCACCCGCCGCGCGCCCATACCGCTTCCGCGATCAGCTTCTGCAGCACGCTCTTGCCCGCGCCGAGGTCCCCGACGATGCCCATGGAGGCCGAGGCGTCGACCTTGGGCGCATCCGCCACGTTGATCATCACGGGGCGTGTGGTGCCGCAGTCCAGATCGATGCCGAGGAACATCCCGTTGGGGTCCCCGACCTCCGCAGCGGTGAAGGCACCGCCCAGCGCCCAGTCCTCGCTGATCTGGTGCTGGGTGAACTCCCGCACCATTCCTGGCCGCACCGTGCCGGGCAGGCCCAGGGTGAACAGGGTCTCCTGCAGGCCGGCCGGGCGCACCGCCCGGTAGTCGGCGCCGCCGAGGAGCGCTGCCAGCGCGCGGGCCCGGGCATCGCAGACGGCCGCCGTCGGACCCCACACGGTCAGCACGGTCACCGACTGCACCTCGACCTCCACGCTGGTGCGGGAGAGACGGGCATCGAGCTCGCCCAGGTCGCGGGCGGCCTCGGTGAGCGAGGCGGGCATGCCGGTGGGGCGGGCGTCGTACTGGTCGGCCTGGTCGATGAGCTCGTTCTTCTTGCGCCGCACCTGCTCGCGGGCCTTCTCCGCCGGTACGAGCGTGAGGTCGACGGTGTAGTCGACGGGGAAATCCAGGCCCTCCAGCTGGGCGAACAGATCGGCGGCGTCCTGGCGGACGGCGGGCGGGCACTCGGCCAGCACCAGCTGCGCCTGATAGCCGATCCCGGTGTCGGACTCGACCTGCAGCCAGCGCCGCCCCAGGGGCGAGCCGGTGTGCACCCGCCACCAAGCTGTGCGGCCCGACCGTGTGAGGCGGGCCGCGGTCTTGAGTTCATCGACGTCGTCGACGTCGAGGTCGATGCCGCCCTCGTGCAGGCGGACCTGGCCGAGGTCGGCGTAGCTGGGGGAGCGCAGCACCCCGCCGTGGAGCTGCCCGCCGTACAACGTGCTGGTCTCGGCTTCGGCGAGGAGGGGCTCGGTGAGGCCGCGGTGCAGGGCGTGCTGGACCATCCAGACGATCTCCGCCGGGCGGGCCGGGCGCAACGCGATGCCGCCGGCGAGCGCGGCCTCCACCCGCGCAGCCTGCTCCCGGCAGGCGCTCACCTCGCGCCGTGCCACGGGCGTCGGCCGCACGCCCAGCATCGGCGCGATCTCGGCCCATGCCGCACCGAGCGAGGCCGATACCGGCAGGCCGCCTGTTTCGGTCCGCAGGGGTATGGCCAGCCACAGGGTGCGGTGGTGCATCTCCTGGTCGTCCAGGAGTTCCAAGGTGGCCTCGACGTTCTCCACCCACGGGTGTCGGCCTGCACCCGGCGCCTGTTCGGCCGGCTCGATGCCCTCGATCATCTTCAGGGCGATCTCACCCGGGTCGACCTGCGCGCACAGCCCGAACAACCGTGGCGCCCCGGACAGCGACCGCACCAAGTGCGTGATCCTCGCGAGCTGCTCGTCGCGGACCGCGGCGGACACGTACGTGCCCTGGGCCGTCTCCTCACGTCGGCCGTGCGCGTCCGGGCCGGGGCGCAGGCGGTAGATCGCCCACACGCTGCCCTGCGTCGACCACACGAGGTGCCCGGCGATGTGACGGATCGGAACCCTCACTACGCACCCCCGCTCTGCTGCGCGAGCGCGTGCAGCAGCTGCTGCACACCAGAGACCGGCTCAGCCGGCAGTGCGTCAGCAGCCGGTTCTGTGCGGCGGCGCGCGGACGAGCGAGCGGCGGCCGGCCGTGCAAGCGGCACCCGACGGGTGCGCCGAGCCGCAGGGGACGGTGAAGCCTGCACAGCAGGGTCCGACCCGGGTGCGCTTTCGACGGTGAATTGGCCCAGCAGCAGGCGGGGCACCCGGTCACGGGCAGCCCGCCCACCGATCCGCCCTCCCCTCGGCTGCCGGCCGAGCAGCACCCAGCCCAACGCGGCCTGCACCGGCGCGCGGCCCCGGATCTTCGGCCGGCGCACCGCCCAGATCGCCAGCACCCACGCGACGACGGGGACCGGCCCCATCCACGACCACCAGCTGATCGTCTTGACCAGGAGGAAGCCGCCGCCGACGGCGACCGCGATCTGCGCCGGGGTGTAGGGGCCGAGGGGGATCTTCCAGTCGGCGACCTTGCCCAGCACCCAGGGGTGGCGGCGGGCGGCGGTGTAGAAGCGGCCCACCCGCGCCGCAGACGCGCTCACAGCAGGCCCCCGACACCCGGTGAGTGCTCACGTGAGGAGACGAGCTGGGACTGGACGAGGCCGGGGACGGCGGGTGCGCCCTTGGCCGGGTTCTTCACCTCGTCCTCGAACATCGTTGCAAGGCTTTCGCGGGAGTCGTACAACCCCAACGCGATGATCATCAGGAGCAGGGCGCCGATCCCGGCCTTGAGGCTGAACTTCTGGATCATGATGACGACGACGAGGCAGATCAGTCCCGCCTGCAGGCCCTTGGTCGCCCACTCCCTGAACATGGTGATCCACGCGTTGCCGAGGTCGTCCAACTGCCCGGCGAGCATCACGCTGTACACGCTGTTCACCGGTCACCCCCAGCCCGGGAAATCCCGTCCTGGGCAGTCCCGGACCGAAGTGCAGCGACTTCCCACCGCCCCGAGCGGGCTGTGAGCGTGAGCTCGTACGCCAGCGGCCACCGCCCGCCAACGTCCCGGGCTTCCACCCGGACCAGGACACGCACCGTCGTACCGTCGCCGGGCACCTTCCCGGCGTCCGCGGCCTCCTCGACGGCCCACACCGGCCCGACGGCGAGGGCCGTGTACGGGGCGGGGGAGACAGCCGGCACCTGCATACCGGGCGCGAGATAGCGGCTCACCTCACCGGCACCCGTCAGGTAGGCGTTGAGGAACTCCCCGACCGCCGAGGACAGATCACCTTCCGGGACGCTCACTCCGTACGGCGACTTCGGCACCTCGGCCCTGACCGGGCCGGCCACCACGCCGGGCGCACCCGTCACCGTGAACGAGGAGCCCGCCCGATCGGCGGCCACCGGAACGGCGTAGAAACGCAACCGCCCGTCCGCGTACTGCGCAGCCACCGTCACCGCCCACACGCCACCTTCGCGCTGCACACTGCGCACCGCGGTCACCGACTGCGGCGGCTGCGCACCCGCTGCCGGGCTGGGCAGCTCGACGTCCGGCGCCATCGACTGCGCAAGCCGCGCCTGCGCACTTGTCGCATCATCGGCGCTGCTGCGCAGCCACGCGCCGACGAACACCTGCGCATAGCCGGCCGGGTCGGCGGCGGCCGTCGTGGTGCGCACGGCGGTGGGCCTGGCCGGGGCAGCCGCCTCGACCCTGGTCGGACTGGAGGCGACGGCGACGGCGACGGCCAGGGCGACAGGGCCGGCCGCGATGACCGTCCAGATCGCCAGGCGCGAGTAGCGGACGCGGCGTCGCATCGCCTCCAGCCGGGCGCCACCCGACATCGGAGCAGCAGCCTCGCCCGGTGAGGCCTGCGTGCCAGGAGACATGGTCAAACTCCCAGGTCAGAAGGTGTGATTGCTGACCTTGAGAAAACCCGCCGACCCCGACCCGACCACCGACCACGAACCCCCGACCACGGTCACGATGGAGACACGAAGCCCGTGGTCGGGACCCTGGTCGGCCCCACCACAGACCCGACCACGGGCCGACACGGGTCTGCCGACACGCACCACGTCATCCGCCGGCAACGCGCCGACGAATGCGCGAAGCACCCCTGTGCCGCACCCGGGCCAGCGCCGTACGCGAGTGCGCACAAGGACACCACCAGACCCGCGGGGCGGCCCGCGCATCGGCATACCCGGCCCTGCGCACGAGGACATAGGACCCCCGAGTCGCCGCCCTGCGCACCCGTTGCACGCAACCCGACTGCGCACGACCCTCGATCCGTTGCGCCGCCCGATTGCGCAACCCCCACGGAGGCTGCGCAAGCAGGGCTGCGCAACGACCGCGCACCGTGCTCGAACGCCGGGGACGGACGCGGGCAAAGCAGCCTGCACCTACTGGCCGCCGTGTGCCGTGGTGGGGCATCGTTCCGGTAGTGACCGGCATGCTGAACGGAGAGTGAAATGGCCGATGAGGCGTCCTTCCGGGTCGGGCTTCGCGTCCCAGACGTGTCCGAGGCAGCCAGGTTCTACCAGGGGATCGGGTTCGAGCCGATCGGAGCGATACCCGCACCGGACGGCTCGACGGTCATGGCGATCCTGCGCCGCGGTGAACTCCAGTTGCTCGTCGACGCCCTGGATGGCATGCCGTTTCCCGACAGCGACCGAGAACGCATCACGAAGATCGGGCCACGGGGCCTCGGCGTAGTCATCGGCATCGAGGTGGACGACGTCAACGCCACGGCCGTCTACTGCCGTTCGGCCGGATGCACCATCACCACCAGCCCGGTCGACGCACCGTGGGGCGAGCGGTACTTCGAGTGCATCGATCCGTACGAGTACGCATGGAAGTTCTTCGAATTACTCCCCGACCCGCCGACAGACGGCTTGAGCGCCGCCCGCGACAGCTGGTTCGCCCGACCACACGCAAAAACCGACCACCAGCCGTAACCGCAACAGCCACCACTCACCCGGCGCACTTCAGTGGTCAGCGCACGAGGGCGTGTGGGGAAAGGGGGGAGGGGGCTCGCAGTGTCCACGAAATTATGAGATGGCTACGGACGTTGATCACGCCATGACTCAAGGACCAGCGCCTCGCCCCCTGTCCGACGAAGCCCTCTCCACCGTGCTCGGCACGCAGCAGTTCGACACCCTCGCCACCGTCAAGAGCAGTGGCCATCCTCACCTGACCACCATGCTGTACAGCTGGGACTCCGAGGCTCGCATCGTGCGGTTCTCCACGACGGTCGACCGCATCAAGGTCGCGCACCTGCAGCGTGATCCGCGTGCCTCACTGCATGTGCAGGGCGGCGACGTGTGGTCGTTCGCCGTGGCCGAAGGCGAGGCCGAGGTCTCGGAGGTCACGACGGTTTTGCTGGCGATGCGCTGACAGGTCTGAATCCTGTAGATCGCGGCAAGAAAGGATCGAAGATTCACTTGATCACGGAGCGGACGGGTCTGCCCCTCGCTATCGGGATCTCGGCTGCGAACACCCATGACGGCCAGGGTCTGGAGCCCTTGGTGCGGGGCATCCCGCCCATCCGGTCCCGCAACATCACACCGCGCATCGCCCGCCGAGGTATTGAATCCTCCCAGCGCCTTGGCCGTCACCGTTGGACCGTGGAGCGCACAGTGGCGTGGCTGTCAGGATGCCGCGGTCTCCATCGTCGCTACGAGCGTGCGGCCGAGCACTTCCTCGCCTTCGTCGGCATCGCCGCCACCCTGATCTGCTACCGCAGGCTGACAGCCTGACCGCGAGATCTCCGAGCTGGGATGATCCGTGCCGTAACCGAATGCCCCGATGGGGGGCTTGCTCGCCGCAAAGACGGCACACACAGCGAGGAACGCCATGACCGACTACCTGGCCGCCGCCATGGCGATGCTCGGCCCGGCCCAGAACCGTTACGCGGACCCTGCCGCCTGGGACCGGCTCCACGCAGAACTCGGCATCCGGCTACCGGCCGACTACCAGACCCTCGTGGACGCATACGCCCCCATCCAGCTCAACGGTCACCTGTACCTGCACCACCCAGCGACTGAACGCTGGAATCTGGGCCAGCGCATACGTGACAAGGTTCGTGCCTGGTCCGATGTGTGCTGGAGTGACCTCGACCCGGACGAGGACCCTCGCCTGCTGTTTGGGCTCGCGGAGTTGACGTTCGGCACCCGCAACGGACTGTGGCCGATCGTCGGCACCGACCGAGGCGAAACCCTGTTCCTCGTCGCCGCGCACGGCACTGCCCCTTGGCTCCTAGTCGAAGACGGCGAAGGCGGCTGGGCACGGTACGACATGAGCTTTGCCGAATGGCTCTACCGCTACCTCATCGGCGAAGACATGGCCGGCCCCAATACTTCCGCCTTCTACCCCGGCCCTGTGCAGCTGTGCAGACTTCCGATGACCGCCGACGAACGGCCAGAGCCGTGGAGCGGGCCGGATCGCGGCATGTAACCCTGTCGCCGCAACAGCCGCAGGAGAACGACGATCATGCGGGGGGTCGGGACAACCGGCCTCCCGTGTTTGTCACAACCGGAAATGGATAAGCAGGTGGGCGATTTCGAAGCACACGTCGGCTTCAAGAAGGATTTCGAGCTCTACGTCGGACCGGCGCGGGAGATCGACGACTGGATGCGGTTCGCCGAGGAACTGTGGGAAGGCGTCGCCGGGATTCTGCGCGTACCCGTCGGTGTGTCCGCCGACGTATTACCCGGCGGTGACGAGTTCAAGTACTGGTTCGAGAACAGCGAGATGAGCGTCTCCCTGTACGTGGGCCGTCCGGAGCTCGGTGCCGTCGACCGGGCGCCGGCGATCCTCACCGCCATCTCACGGTCCTACGACGTGGAGAGCTGGCAGCTCGCAGAGCAGCTCTATACCCAGCTCGTCTCCGTGGGCGGGTACCTCGTGGCGGCGTTCACGGACGACGGGACACCGATCGCCGCCAACTTCGACATCAACGACGACTGGTAAGCCTCCAGACTCCTTCAGGCCGCTCCTGGTCTCTTCAAGTTGGCGGGAACGCCTGGAGGCGGTTGCCGTGCAGAACGTACAAGGTGCGGCCGAAGGATGGTGACGAACGGGCTTCTATTTCGATGGCAACATCATCGAAACCGGCAGCGACCCCTACCGCCTGGCCCACACCAAAGCCCAGCAGAGCGGCGGCTGACCGATCACCTGCAAAGGAATCACCGGAGCGCGAACGACGCCCGCTGCTGCCACCTTGTTCCGTCATGGACCATCAGATCGACCGACGACACACGGGCAGTGACGGGAAGCCGGCCGCCAAGGTCGGCCTCGGCCTCCTCCAGCACGGCATCGTCTTGCCCCTGGGCGATGGTCAGATGCGGAACGACCTCGTCGAACTGCCCGCCGAAGGGCGGGGCCTCCGGCCACCGGTCCGCGATCGCCTCGGTGAGCCGGCGGAACGGGATGTCCGGCTCGGGAACGAGATACAAGATTCCCGGGAATCGCCCGCAGTACTCGAACCGGGCCTCGAAGGGCCGGTGACGCCCGATTACTTCCCCGATTGCAGCGTAAGCGCCGTCGTCGATGAGGCTCTCGTGGAGAAATGGGAAGAGGACGGTGACATGGGCCGGAACACCCGCACGGGCTGAAGGATCCAGCCGGTCACGCCACGCTCGAACAGCAGGTTCTGCCTCGGGAACCCTCACGATGAGTCCCGACTGCCCTGCCTGAAACTCACCGGAGTCATTGCCTGCCATCGCACATATGTATCAGCGAGCCCAGAACGGCAGCGACCCGATTACGATCGCGGGCGGTTGAACCGGCGGTCGACACCCAACGCGATCCTCGCTCGGGTCATAGACTCGGTCCCACAGGCCATAGCGTTCCCCGGCACGTTGCGCCGCGGGCGCCGCTCCGGATCCGCCACCACATGCCGTCGATCAACTGCCGCCGCGCCCACACCTGCGGACGAGCCGGCTTGATGCCCCGTGGCAGCAACGGCTCAAGCCAGGCCCACTGGCAATTCGTCAGATCATCACCACGTCCCACGACAGATGACCATCAACGAGCGAGATCCGCTTTCGCGACACACCCTGGAAGGCCGTGTTGCCGGATCGTGACCGGTGGTCGGGGTTCATGGCCGTCTATCTGGTCGGGGTCGGCGGATGAGCTGACGGCATGGAACGCAGGTGCGCCTCCGCAGCCGTGCCCATCGGCCGCCTCATCCCGGCGGGCAGGGTGCGCTGTCGTGGGCAGCGCACGCGGCCTGCACCCAGGACGGCGCGATGAGCGGTTTCGGATCCGGGATCCGCCGCGGCGTGATGGCGGCCGATCAGTTCACGCAGATCGCCAACGGACTGTTCCGCGACGGCCGCATCTCCTACCGGGCGAAGGGACTGTTCGGCTTCATCAGCACCCACTGCGACGGGTGGCGGGTCACCATCGCTGCCCTCGTCGCCCTGGGCCCCGACGGTCGGGACGCGGTGCGGGCCGGGCTGAACGAGCTGGAGAGGTTCGGCTACCTGGTCCGCGATCGCGTGCGCCGCCCCGACGGCACCCTGGCAGAGATCGTCTACAGCATCACCGACCGCCCCGCCGCCCCGGACCTTCCGCCGATCGACCCGGCATCCACCGTCCAGGAGCCCAGCAGTGATGCCGGCTTCGGCGCGGGCATCCGCCGCGGTGTCATGGCAGGCGACCGGTTCACGCAGATCGCCAACGCGCTGTTCCGTGACAGCCGGATCTCCTTCAAGGCGAAGGGGCTGTTCGGCTACATCAGCACCCACCGGGCCGGCTGGCAGATCACCGTCGCCGGCCTGGCCCGCCACGGCCGCGAACGCATCGCCGCCGTGACCACAGGCCTTAAAGAACTCCAGCACCACGGATTCCTGCTGCGTGAGCGCGGCCGCAACACCGACGGAACGCTCGGACAGGGCCTGTACGTCATCACCGACCTGCCGGCCCTCCACAACCCCAGCTCACCACCAGAGTCGGGTTATCCAGGATTGGCCGAGCCAGTGTTGGCTGATCCCGAGACTAAGAACACCATCAGTAAGAAGACCAACAAGCAGAACACCAATCCCCTCCGTCCGTGCGACCGCGGCGACGCCGCGCGCAACGCACGGACGGCCCCCTCGCCCGCCACCACGCCGCCGACGCCGCCGCCTGCGGCAGACGAGATGCACGCGGGCATCCGGCTCCTGCTCCAGATCGGTGCGGACCGGCCGGAACTGCTGCTGACCGGGCCGGCGCTGACCGATCAAGGCCGCGTGGCGACCGTGATGATGGAGGCAGGCTGGAGCGCCGAGCAGCTGTGCCACGTCGTCACCGGCCGGCCGCTGCCCGCCCCGGTGCGCACCTCCATCGGCGCGATCATCGCTGCCCGGCTCCGCGCCGCCCAGGCCTACCCGCCGCCTGTTACCGCCGTCGCCCGCCATGGCGCGGCCCCGCCGGACGAACCGTTCGCGCAGGCGACCAGGGAGCGGTCATCGACCGCGGCCGCTGCCCGCTCCGTGACCCAGGCCCTCACCTACCGGGCCCTCGCCGAGTGCGCCGGCTGCGGCGTACCCGCCCCCGCCCCCGGCGAAGACCTCTGCCCGACCTGCCTCGGCTGGCCGCTGTGCCGCAGCTGCCCCGGCCCCACCCGCAAGCGAGCCCACCCCGACGGCGACGGCCGCTGCACCACCTGCGCCGGCGCCCTCGCCGACCGTCCGGAAGGAACCAGCCCATGACCGACACGCCCCGCACCCCACCGCCGCCCGCGGCCGCACCACTGCCAAGCCCCTGTACCCCCGGCCCGGGCCGGAGGCAGGCGGAATACTCCCACGCCCTGCGCACCGGCCCCGTCCGCGACCACCCGTGCACGGCCGCCTGCGAACCCTCACCCGCGGACGAACGCACCCGGCGGGGCCGACTTGCCGAGACCGCGCCCGCCGACAGCCGACCGCCCGAACGCCCCCACACCACCGGCGCCCTGCCGCCGGACACGACACTCACCGGCCGCCTCGCGGGGCGCCTGCGCACCTGGCGCCCCGCCCCGGCGGCGCCGCTTTCCGGCCCACTCGGCTACACCGCAACCGTGCTGGCCCTCATCGGCTGCGCCGCCGCCCTGCACACTGTCGGCTATGGCATACCCGCCGGCATCGCCTGGCCCCTGGCCCTGCTGGCCCCGCTGCTCCCCAGACACCTGCCCCACCGACGCAGTGCCCGCACCCGCAACTGCGATCACACCCTCAGCGCCGCAGACGGCACCTGCCGGAACCTGCAGCGCCGCGCTGCCCCGCACCCCTGCCTCCCGCGGTGCGCCGCAGACAGCAACCGCCCTGAGCCGCGCCGCGCGGCCGACACCGGCCAGACGCTGCAGGCGAACGCAGCCGGACTGCCCCAAGCCCAGGACACCCGCTGGGGCTCGGCCCAATTCCCCGTCTGTGAGCGGCTGATCCCCCAGCTCGCCGACCAGGCGGCCGAGTCGCTGAAGCACACCCACACGAAGGACGCCCCAGCCGACACGGAGCAGCCCCGTGCACACGAGCACCCGTGAGGCCCCAACCCGCCGCCCGGCCTCAAGCAGGAAGCAGAGCCGGCACCTCGACGCCCGCCCGACCACATCACCGCTGAAGGGACAACCACCCCCATGACCCAGACCCAGCCCGCCGGCGCGGCCCGCACCGCGGACGTCCGTCTCCTCTTCGCGCACGAGCCGTACTACCCCGGCCCCGGAACTCAGGAGATCAACACCACGCTGGTGGCTGCCGCCTCGCTGCTCCACCCGCGGGTACGGCAGCCCGACGGCGCCCGGATCCACCACCGTCTTACCCAGGGACGCCTGCCGGGAGAGATCGTTCCGTTGGCCACGCTCACCCACGAGCTGGGCGGCAGCGCCGACGACTGGCGCAGGGTCGGCGACTGGGAGAGCGTCACCACCGACTTGCTGCAGCTTGTCCGCCACGGTGACTGCGATGCCCTCAGCCTCGGTCTGTCCGAGATCGCGCGCACGCTCGTTTGTACCGGACCGCACACCCCCGTGCGCGCCTTCGACATGGCGACTGGCGAAGTCATCGCCTACGGACCGGCACAGCGCGCCGCCGTCCTGGCCGAGGTCGGCACGTTGCTTGCCGGCCTTACGGCTGAACAGGACCTGTGGCCCGGGGACGGTCTGCTGCCTTCACTCACCGGCACCGCATGACACCCCTGCACTTTGTGCATCGCTCGCCTGCTGGGTGACCTGCTGTCGAGATCCTGGGCCGATTCCGATCGGATCGAGTGATGCGGCGGCCGACGCCGCCGCGGTCCGACGCCCGCCCAGGCTGGCTGGCTGGCCACCCAAGCACGCAGGCGCGTTCGGCCTTGGCGACACCGCCCCCGGTCGCCGACGTCCGGGAACCCAGGGCCCTTGGCACTGGGAAACCTGAATGCCCGACACCAGCCCGGTCCGCTACCGTCCTCGACGTGCAGGTGCGCAGGCTGCGGATACTTCGCCTATCAAGCGGGTAACGCGGGTTCGAATCCCGCCGCCGGCCCCGGCCGGTGTCGTCTAGCGGCCCAGGACGCCTACGTTTCCGCCGCCGACCCTGATCTCTGCACACACGGCGTGAGCCGCCCGCCCGGGGGAGGGTCCCCAATGTGGCTGCAGGTGTTGACCGATCAGGCCCTGCACCTGCTGGATGCTGATCCGGGCGCCAGTGGGCACTGGCCGGCCGCGTTCCTCACCCACGTTGTCGCGGCCGACCCGGCGGCGCGCGGTCTGGACGGCCGGCCACGCCGAGGCCATCGCCGCGATGGCAGGCATGCGGCCGATGCCGTACTGCTCCTGGCCGCCCGCCCCGGATCCGTCGTCCCCTTTCGCTCAGGTCCGCGCCGTACTGCGGTCCGCGGTCCGCGTGGAGCACGGGCTCCTGGGCGGTGCTGCGCCCTTGGACGGCGCGTCTGGCGGCCGGATGGGCCCGCTCGGTGTCCCCGGCCGGGCCACGACGGTGACGGGGCCGCCGTCATCAAGCAGCACACAGTCCCGCTCGTGCGCTGCGCCCGTGGCGGACGAGCGGGGCTGTACGGAGGGCTACCAGCCGATGGTCTGGCCGTCCGGTGTGACGGTGACGGTGAATTCCTCCAGCGCCGGCGCTCCGGCCGTGCGCCAGCGCCCGACCTGCTCCTCGACGGTGTCACACAGGGCTTCGGGACCGTTCTGCCTTACGATCCACCGGCCGGCATCTTCGTAGAGCGCGGCCCAGGAGCCGGAAGCCACGTCGACCAGCACGTCCTCGGTACGTCCGGCCCGTTCGATCGTCAGCCTCTGGGCGTTGGGTGCGGCGAGCTGCACGACGAATCGGGTCGTCCAGTCGGCCAGCATGTCGCTGCCCAAGGCGGCTTGGCGCTCCTTGCCGTCGTCCAGGTCGGGCAGGAGGCCGAGCGGTGGGGGCAGGTGGGGGCAGGCGTCCAGGATGCTTTCGAGCTGTTCGCGCTGGCTGTCGGTCAGAGTGTCCGGGTGGGACATGATCCAGTCGTGATCCGGCGTGGGCCGGGGATCGGCCCTGCGGGTTCGAGGGCGGCGGTTCCGGCGCGGAGGGTCGCGATGGACTTGGTGACCACGGCGCGGCTGCCGTGGTAACTGCGTTCGCGGATCTCGCGGAAGAGGGCTACGACGTTGGTCGCGCCGCCGCGGGAGCGTTGTTGCAGGTAGGGCTTGAAGCGGTTGATGTGGCCGTTGGGGCGGTGTTCGCGGGCGGAGGCGAGGATCTGGTCGAGGTCGGTGGTGAGGTAGTGGCGGACAGTCGGGCGGTCCCGTCCCGTGCGGTTGGCGATCGCGCTGATCGCTCAGCCGCGTTCGCGTAGTTGGTGGATGTCGGTGTGCCACTGGCGGATGCGGGCCAGGAGCTGCCCGACGCGCCGAGGAGGAGACGCCGGCCGAGGTGCCCGAGCCTTTCCCCATGCTGTTACCGCCCGCGGGGCTGCCCCGCACCCAGATCACCGAACGCACCCGCCACCGCTACGAGGACATCCACCGCCTGCTGGAGAAACGCTGGACCATCAGCGTCATCGCCCGCCGTCCGAACCTCGACCGCAAGGCCATGCGCCGCGGGCGTCGAGGGAGCAGAAAGCGGCGTGCGGAGGACTTCACCGTAATGGCCCGCCTGCCTGGATCGCCCTCGCCGAGTTCCGTCAGAAGAGCGCGCCGAAAGTGACGGCGCCGATGATGAGCCAGAGCGTGAGGAGCATGCTGTCCATGCCGCCGCGGGACAACAACTGGTCGGTCTGAGGAATACCGGAATGGACGGAGAAGCCGTTGGCCATCGCACTCCAGATGCCCTTCACCGACTCCACGACGACATTGCCGGAGCGGGAGATAAAGTCCCGCATCACATGGGGCTGGAGGAAGGCTCCTATGGGTCGGACGCCGTCAGACAAAGATGACGTGGGACGCGGCCGGTACGGACACTGAGCCCGCGCGGTGGGGGATGCCTGTGGTGGGGTTGATATCGAACCATGTGACATCGCCCGAGCGTTCGTTCGCGACATACAGGCGGCTGCTTGACGGGTGCAGCGCCAGGTCGCGTGGCCAGTGGCCCCCGCAGGCCACCGATGCGACCACCTCCGCCCCCTCGCCGCTCTCGTCGAGTGCAAGGACGACGATGGTGTCGGTGCCGCGTACCGCTACCCACAGATGCCTGCCGTCGCGTGAGACGACCGGGGCCGACGGGGAGACAGGACCGCCGTCGGCGCCGTCTGGGAACAGCGGAGTTTCCCCCGTCGGCTCGAGCGCCCCAGTCGCTGCGTTCCAGCGGCAGACGGTCACGGTGGGGTGGAGTTCGCCGAGCACATAGGCGTGGCGCCCAGCCGGGTGAAAGGCAAGATGTCGTGGTCCGGTGCCGGGCGGCAGTGTGGTCTCGCTGTGCAGGGCGAGTTCTCCCGCCTCTGTGTCCAGGGAGTAGGACCGCACCGAGTCGGTGCCGAGGTCGACGGAGAGCGCCCAGTTTCCTGACGGATCGGGAAGCACTTGGTGGATGTGTGGGGTCAGTTGCCGGTCGGGGTGTGGTCCGCTGCCCTCGTGGCGCAGCACGCTGCTGGGGGGGTGCGGGGTGCCGTCGGCGGCGAGCGGCAACACAGTGACGCTGCCGGAGCCGTAGTTGGCTGTCAGCAGGTGGCCGCGGGCGATCGTGAGATGCGTCGGCCCATCACCGCGTACCGCCACAGGCGTGCAGATCGGGCGGGGCACTGGACCGGCGATGTCATGGGCGGTGACTGTTCCCGGTGCCGTTTCGGATACGGCGTAGAGCACGAGGCCGATCGGCGTGTGATGGACGGCGAGATACGACGGGTCGGCGACGGCGCCGATGGCCCCCGTCACGGCCAGCGCTCCCGTGTCCGGATCCACGTCGGCCATGACGATCCCGCGCCCACCTGCCGACGTGAACGATCCGATGAAGGCTCGCCCCCTGCCCTTGTCATCCATAGCGGCCTCCGCCCAGTCGCACGCGTGGCGACGCTAACAGCGGTTTCGTGGCTGCTGCCCCGGGCGACGCGGATCCCGCCGCGCGTTCAGCAGTTTGGCGGTGGGCGCCATGCGCTGCCGCCCAGTCCTGTGGCAGTGACGTGTCGGCGGGGTCAGGCTGGGAGCAAGGGGCCGACTCAATCATGGGAGGCGCCGTGGGCAACCTGGTCGTCGTAGGGTGGACGGCTCGCCGTCCGCTCTCGCTGCGGTGGAGGCGGCGGTTCGAGAAGCGCGATGGCGTCGTGCCGAGCTTCGCGTGGTGCACGCCCTCTGGCCCGTGATCACGCCCGGGCCGGTGCCCATGGCCGCTGCCCCGTTCGGCCCACCCGAGGGAGTGTTGCCGGACGAGGCCGAGCGCGTGCTGACCGAGGCGTTGCATCGTGCCGACAGCGTGGCACCGCAGACGAAGGTCACCCACGACGTGATGGCCGGCGAGGCGTTGACGGTGCTGGAAGCTCAGTCGCGTGACGCGGATCTGCTGGTCGTCGGATCCCGGGGCAGGGGGGCTTCGTCGGGATGTTGCTGGGATCGACGGCGGTGTACCTGACTGCCCACGGCCGGTGTCCGGTGATGGTGGTGCGAGGGGAACCGAATGCCGCCGGGCCGATCGTGCTGGGCGTCGACGGGTCGCGGGCCGGCGAGAGAGCGGTCGATTTCGCGTTCGCCGAGGCCGCGCTGCGGGGGGCTGAAATCGTCGCCCTGCACGCGTGGACCCTGGACAATGTGCCCCTGCCGCTGGCTCCGCCGCAGTTGGCGGACGTGCCCCGGGCGAGCACGGTCGCCGAGAAAGAGGAGCGTTTGCTGGCCCAGGCGCTCGCGGGCCGTCAGGAGAAGTATCCGCAGGTCCCGGTCAGGCAAGAACTCGTGCTCGGTGCGACCCACGAGGCATTGATCGAGGCGAGCAGGACCGCCCAGCTCGTGGTCGTCGGGGCCAGGGGGCGGGGCGGCTTCACCGGGTTGCTCCTGGGATCGGTCAGCCAGGCTCTGCTGCATCAGGCTCACTGCCCTGTCACCGTCGTCCGAGGCAAGGAGTGACGCGGTTTCAGGTTTCACTGAATCGGCCCCGTGCGGGCACGCCCGGGTCGCCCTCGGACTCCAGCCCTGCGAGCGTGGGATCAGGGGTAAGTGCGGTGGGCTGTCTCCGGGGCTCTCGCGGCGTGCCTGACAGGAGGGACAGAGCGCTTGAAGACCTTTGTCATGAAGGAGATCGGGCGTGTGGGCTTCTTGGAGAAGCCTGTTCCGCAGCCGGGTCCGGGCGACGCGGTCGTGCAGACGACCAGGGCCCTGATCTGTACGTCGGACTCCCACACCGTCCAGGGCGGCATCGGTCCTCGGGAGAACCTGACACTGGGCCACGAGGCGGTGGGCGTCGTGCACGCCGTGGGAAGCGACGTGAAGGACTTCCGGCCCGGCGACCGTGTGCTGGTTGGCGCCATCACTCCCGACTGGGGCGACCTGGCCTCTCAGAACGGATACCCCTCGCAGTCCGGTGGGGCGCTCGGCGGCTTCAAGTTCGCGAATTCCAAGGACGGCGTCTTCGCGGAGTATTTCCATGTGAATGACGCCGACGCCAACCTCGCGAAGATCCCTGACGGCATCTCCGACGAAGCGGCGGTTTACTGCGCCGACATGCTGTCGACCGGATTCATGGGTGCGGAGCACGGCAACATTCCGGTCGGCGGAACCGTGGCCGTGCTCGCGCAGGGGCCGGTGGGCCTGATGGCGACCGCAGGTGCCCGGCTGCGCGGCGCCGGTCTGGTCATCGGGGTTGAATCGGTCCCCGAGCGGCAGGATCTTGCGCGCACCTACGGCGCGGATGAGATCGTGGATTTCACCAGCGAGGATGTCGTAGAGCGGATTCATGAACTGACGCAGGGCCAGGGTGTCGACACGGCCATTGAGGCCCTCGGCGCGGACGTGACGTTCCAGACCGCCGTCAAGATCACAAAGCCCGGGGGCACGGTCTCCAACATCGGCTATTTCGGCGACGGGGAGTTCGTACGCATTCCCCGCGCCGAATGGGGCGTCGGCATGGCCGACAAGACGATCGCCACGGGCCTGTGTCCCGGAGGCAGGCTGCGCATGGAGCGGTTGCTCAGGGTGCTGGAGAACAAGCGAGTCGACCCCTCGCATATGACGACCCACGACTTCCGCTTCGACGACATGGAGCGTGCCTTCGAGGTGTCGGACAAGAAGCTCGAGGACGTCGTCAAGGTAATGATCAGCTTCTAGACGCGATCACCCGGCCTCGCGGAAGAGAGACGGCATGTACGATCCCGATCCCCCCTTCCGGCCCGTTCGGCAACGCCAGGGCTACCTCCCGCTGGAGGATCTCGGCCTTATCGGCGACGGCGCGACGGCCGCGATGGTGGGCCTGGACGGCTCGATTCCCTGGATGTGCCTGCCCCGGTTCGACTCCGAACCGCTCTTCTGTGGCCTGCTGGATCACGCACGCGGAGGGCACTTCACCCTGGCCCCGGAGGACCTGGTCGAGGCGCGGCAGCGCTATGAACCTGACACCGGCGTGCTGACCACCGAGATGCGCAGCCCCACTGGCGTGGTCCGCGTCACCGACGCCCTCGCCCTGCGCTCCGGCGCCGATCTCACCGAAGACGCACCGGCGGACCGGGCCGAACTCGTACGCTCGGCCCTCGTCGTGGACGGCCACGTCCGTCTGCGGATGGACGTGAAGCCCCGCGGCGGCGGGCAGGCGCGACCGCTGTTCAGCGGGCTGGAAGTGCGACCGTCCCGACGGCCCGACTTGCGCTTGCACCTGCGGTCCAACCACCCCCTCACCGGCCTGCACGGCACACACGAACTGCAGCAGGGCGATCGCCTGGATCTCGTCCTGTCCTGGGGCCGCTTCCACCGACACCACAGGTTCGACACCGACGCGATGCTGCGCGCGACCACCGAAGCGTGGCACCGCTGGATGAAGCACTTCGCCTACAGCGGTCCGCAGGAGGCCTTGGTACGGCGTGCCGCGATCACGCTGAAGCTGTGCGATGACTGGGCCAACGGCTCGCTGGTCGCGGCGCCCACCTCCTCCCTGCCCGCACCGATCGGCGGGATCCGCAACTGGGACTACCGCTATGCCTGGATCCGCGACGCGTCCTACGCCGTCTTCGCCCAGCGCCGTATCGGATTCTCCGGCGAGGCCGACGCCTTCCTCGGCTGGGTCCTGGACGCCTTCGAACACAGTCAGCGACCCCGGATCATGTACACCCTGGACGGCAGCCCGGTACCGGACGAGTTCGAAGACAGCGAGCTGGAAGGCTATCGGCGCTCCGGCCCGGTGCGTTGGGGCAACGGTGCGGCCGACCAGCGCCAGCACGACGTCTACGGCGAAATCCTGGACTGCGCCGACCAGTGGCTGCGCTCCGGCGGCGAGATCCAGCCCGCGCTGTGGGCCAGCCTGGCCGGGCTCGCCGACACCGCGGCTCAGGCGTGGCGGCAGCCGGACCAGGGAATCTGGGAAGTCCGCAACGAGGGCCGGGTGTTCACCTACTCGGCCGGGATGTGTCACGTCGCCCTGGACCGGGCCGCGGGGATCGGTGAGCGGCTGGGCCTTCCCGGGCAGGTCGGAATGTGGCGGGACTCGGCCGACGAGCTGCGCCGGCTCATCCTGGAGGAGTCCTGGGATGAGAAGGCGCAGACGATCAGCGCGCATCTGGACGGCGGCGGCGCTCTGGACGCCAGCCTGCTCGCGCTTCCGCTGCGCCAGGTTGTCCTGGCCGATCACCCACGGATGGCGGCCACCACCAAGGCCATCGCCGAGCGTCTGTCAGCCGGAGACGGCCTGCTCTACCGCTACCTGCACGACGAGTCCCCCGATGGCCTGGCCGGTGACGAGGGCGCCTTCGTGCTGTGCAGCTTCTGGCTGGTCGACAACCTCATCGGACAAGGCCGCATTGAGGCGGCCGAGGAGCTGTACGCCTCCCTGTGCGCCCGTGCGAGCCCGCTGGGGCTGCTGTCGGAGCAGATCGACCCGTCCACAGGAGAGTTCATGGGTAATTTCCCTCAGGCATTCAGCCACATCGGGATCATCGCCAGCGGCGTGAACCTCGCCCGAGCGAAAGCAGACGGCACCTCATGATCAACCGGCTCGTCATCTTCGGTGCAACAGGCGACCTCACCGCACGCTTCCTGCTGCCGGCCCTGGCCGACCTGCAGGCGGCAGGACACCTCGGCGACCACTTCCGGCTGACCGGCGCCAGTCGGGAGGACTGGAACAGCGAGCAGTACCGGGAATGGGTGACCACACAGCTCAACCGCCATGCCCGCACCTGCCCGGCCGACGCCAGGAGCACCATCGTGGACGCCGCCCGCTACCAACGGGCCGACGTCACTGACCCCGCAGACGTCGCCTCGGCCATCGCCGGTGACGGACCCGTCGCCGTCTACCTCGCCCTCCCTCCGGCTCTCTTCCCCGCCGTGGTCACCGCACTGCACAACACGGGCCTGCCGGCAGGCAGCCGGATCGTGCTGGAGAAGCCGTTCGGCGAAGACCTCGCCAGCGCACAGGAGTTGAACCGCCACCTCGTCGACCTCGTGCCAGAACAAGCCCTGTTCCGGGTCGACCACTTCCTGGCCATGACGACCGTCCAGAACGTGCTCGGAAGCCGACTCGCCAACCGCGTGCTGGAGCCCATCTGGAACAGCACCCACATCGCCCAGGTGGACATCGTCTGGGACGAGACGCTCGCGCTGGAAGGCAGGGCCGGCTACTACGACACCGTCGGCGCGCTGAAGGACATGGTGCAGAACCACCTGCTGCAGCTGCTTTGCCTGGTGGCCATGGAACCCCCGATCACCCTCGGCGAGCGGGACCTGCGCAACCGGAAGGTCGACGTGCTGCGGTCGGTGCGGCTCCTCACCGAGGCCGAAGTCGTACGCCGCACACGCCGCGCGCGCTATCTTCCCGGCCGGATCGGTGACCGCGACATCCCCGCCTACACCGACGAGGAAGGCGTGGACCCGGCCCGCCGCACCGAGACGTATGCCGAGGTGGAGCTGGAACTGGACAGCTGGCGCTGGTCGGGGACCATGTTCCGGCTCCGCTCCGGCAAAGCACTCAATGCCGACCGCAAGGAGGTCGCGGTGCGCTTCCGGGCCGTCCCCCACCTGCCCCTCGGCCAGAGCGGCGAAGCCCTGCCCAACGTGCTCCGCTTCGGACTCGAGCCGGAGGGGCTGACTCTGGACCTGACCGGCATCGGATCGCGTGCGCACACCCTCACGCCGCTCTCGCTGACCGCGGAGATGGAACCCTCCGACCTCCCCGCCTACGGCCGGCTCCTCATGGACGTGCTGAGCGGGGATGCCGCCATGTCGATCCGCGGCGACGAGGCCGAAGAAGCCTGGAGGGTCCTGACACCGGTACTGACCGCCTGGGAGAGCAACCTTGTTCCGCTCGAGGAGTACCCGGCCGGCTCGGACGGGCCCGCTCCCCGGCAGGGATACGGAAACGGTCTGCGGCGGCGCGACGACCTGCTCCACGCCGAGGCAGCAGCACTAGAATCTCCTCCTTCCTGAACCCTTGAAGTCAGCGACGAGCCGCAGCGCCAACCGAACGGGAGACAAGCCTCGCAGCCGATCACCGCTTGGCCAACGGCCACTTTCGCGGCGAGTCATGGAGGAACCCCATGTCCGTCAACGCTGAGACCCACTCGCCGTGCATCGTGGTTGCAGGTGTCTCCGGGAGCGGTAAGTCAACAGTGGGTCGCCTGCTGGCAGATTGGCTGGGCGTTCCCTTCGCAGAGGCGGACGACTTCCACCCCCCGGCCAGCATCGCCAAGATGTCGGCTGGCATCCCACTCGACGACAAAGACCGTCAGCCCTGGCTGGAATCCATCGGCCACTGGCTGCACGAACGCGACGCGACCGGCAGCGGCGGAGTGATCGCGTGCTCTGCGCTGAAGCGACGATACCGGGACGCGCTGCGAGCGGCCTGCCCGAATGTCTACTACCTGCACCTAACTGCCAGCTATGACCTCTTGGCGGAACGTATCAGTAAACGCACCGGTCACTTCATGTCAATGTCGCTCCTCGACTCGCAACTCGCCGCACTCGAACCCCTCACACCGGACGAGCGCGGAGCCACGCTGGACGCGAGGCCGACCCCTAACGAGATTGTCGACACGGCGATGGACTTCATGTCCCGGTCGGCCCAGTGAAGATCGAGAATGATCCCCTTCCCGGCTCCGCGGGGTAGGGGTGATGGCGCTCTTTGAATCTCTCCAGGTGTCGCTCTTCAGGTGGCCAAACCTGCTCACGTGATCTCCCCACCCATTGGGTGACTTTCTCGGCGTGTCGAACTGGTGTCGACGTTTCGTGGAGAGCCTGCTGTCGACGGTCATGTATTTCCCCATCGCGAGCGTCAGCTTCCCCGCCCAGACGTTCGACCCGTCGTCACACCATCGTGGTCGTTTCTCGACCGACTGGAGGGTGAGGCGAGGTTCGGCTGGTCAGTCCCACTCGGATGCCGGCTGGTCGACTCGGCCACCCTTGTGGGGTGCGAGGACGTAGTCGCGAGCACCGCCGGGCAGGGCGGCGACACACGCCACCGAGCAGGCGCTGACCAGCAGGGGCAGTACGTCGGTGGCCACGCGCAGTGAGATCCACACCTGATGGAGTCCGCTCTGTTCGATCGGGCGGTCGCAGACACTGCAGCTGTGGGTGACGGTGGCGCCCCAGCGCCGAGGATCCAGGTTTCTCGGATCGAGGTCCGCGACGGAGTCCGCGGAAGGCTGTAGCCGCGGGAACGGAGGCCGCAGCTTGTAGTTGCCGAACAACGCGCGCGTGCTCACCGTGCTGCGCGTCAGCTTCCGGCATCGGGTGATCTCGTAGGGGAACCAGTGCAGCCGATAGGAGGTGTAGGGGGTGAACTCCTCCAAGCTGGTCATGGCCCCGATCTCGGGCGGGATCCGGACCAGATTGCTGCCGTAGAGCACAAGGTGCCTGACCGCCGTCAGCTGGGCGATGCTCGGTGGCAGGGTGATGATCTGCCGCCGCTCTTCCGAGCTGAGCTCGGTCAGGGGGCAGAACTCTTCGCGCCCGTCGGCGGCGGCCTCGTCGATCAGCTCCAGCAGGTGGCGCCAGCCCGGAGCGGAGGTGTCCTGCCGCTCGGCGTGGAATCCGACTCGGGCTCGCGGATGCGGCCTGGACTGATCGAAGCACGAGCACGCGTCCTGGCGGAGACCCCGCCGCTCCGGGGCCGGGTCCGATGTGTCGCCCCAGCGGTTCAGATTGAGCTCCGGCTCTGCCTCGTCCGTCATGGCGCCAAGATACGGAGGTTGCTGCAGGTCGTCGCAGGATTATCCCGGCGGGAGCGCAGACGGCACCCATTGCCGTGCTCGAACGTTTGGCTGGGGAACCTGACGCTGCTGATGGGGAATTACGTGGAGTTCCACACCTGCGTGAGCACGGAGTTCGGCCTGTTGAAGGGCCCTGGATGCTCACCTGGGAGGAAGACGTGGATGCTCACGCACTGCGCCGTCAGGGCTGGTCGATTTCGGCGATCGCCCGACACCTGGGGCACGACCGCAAGACGATCCGCGCCTATCTGAACGGCGAGCGGGTCTCCGGATATCGCCGCCGGTTGCCGGACGCGTTCATGCCCTTCTGACTTCCGCAAGCGATTGCGTAGTGCCGATCGAGCGATCTCTTCTCGGGAGGTCTACTAGATTTACACTCCCGATCACGCTTTAGGAGCGAGGTTGGGGGATCATAGGCGTGACCTGGGAATCCCTGCCTTGGGTAGCGAGGGGTGGTGCGCACCTTGGCGAACCTCGGTTGCCCGTGAGTCCCCGTCCGTTCTGGCACGGAACTGGCACGCATCGTGGCCCCCTCGATGCGAACTATGGGCGGGACGGTCGTTGAGGTCTCCTGAGAACGTCAGCCGGTCGCTCGCGGCCATCGGGGGTCACTCGTGGGTGCGGGGGGTTGCTGAGTAGGAGACCGCGGTCTCCCCACTGCGGGTTGCAGTCGCGGTGCCGAAGGATTGCGGTGATCCTGTCAGGGGAGCGTGGCTGGCTTCGCATGGGTCTTGTGCGTCGGCGACCATGCTGTATAGGAAGGCGGCAGCCATGGCAGCGATGCCGAAGGAGATGCGGCGAAGGCCGGGGGGACCTGGCAGCAACGAAACGATCAACGGCGCGTCCTTGTTCGCCGGGGTAACGCTGCTGCTCAGCGGGCCGATCAGCATTCTCATGGGCGCATCTGGCATCGCAAGCGACAGCCTGTTCACCGCGTCTCGGTACGCGTATAGATTCGATCTAACCGCTTGGGGCTGGATTCACCTCGTGGTCGGAGTAGCGCTCGTCATTGCTGGCCTAGGCGTCTTGACAAACAAGAGCTGGGGACGCGGGGCTGGCATCACGGTCGCAGCGATCAGCCTAATCACCCAGTTCATGTTCGTTCCGTACTATCCGGCGTGGTCCATTCCTGTGATGACACTTGACCTCCTGATCGTGTTTGCGCTGACGAGGTTCCATGTTGGAACCAGCGGCGGTCAGTGAATCCAGACGGGACCGTCACTGGTGGAAGCCATGAGCACCTGCATTGAGATGGATACGGTCTACCGGTAGTTCGCTAAACCCGGTGGTGGCGTGGGTTGACGGCAGGCCTGGTCGGTCGTAGTTCGGTTGTAGGAGTCAACTGCCTGGCTGGGAGCTGAAGATGACTGCTCGCCGTCCGTGTCCGCCTGCGCCGGGACCGTTGGAGGAGTACGCGGCCCGGTTCGACGACCTCATTCTTCAGTCTGGCCCAGCGCCGAGGGTTTCGCGAGTACCTGACCGGTCTGCTGGCGCCGCGGGAGCGTCTCCGCCGGCCTGAAAGCCCAGTCTGCCGACGGCAGGACGAGCCACCTCCTCAGTGCGAAAGTCCAGTTCCTCAGCGAGCTGCTGATCGTGGAGGTCACGTCGCCCACGATGACCCGACCCCGGAACCCCGACCTCTACGACGTTCGGCTGCTCACGTTCGGCTGACCGGAAGGAGCCGGCGAAGCCAGGGGTGGCCGGGCGCGATCACCTTGATCGCGTCCGTCAGCCAGGCGCGTGCCGCAGGGTCGAGCAGCTGCAGTACCGCATCGAAGTCGGTCTCGTCCTTGTCCCGGGTCGCCTTCGCCTTGTAGAAGAGCTGCACCTCGGGCGCGAGATACGGGATGCCCGTCCCGCTCGTTCGCCCGAGTCGGTCGATCGGGAGCCGGATCTCCCGGGTGCGCCGCGAGACCCACTGGGTGCCCTCGGCCTCGTCCAGCATGAGCTGCACCGACCACGGCGCCTCCGGCGTGCGACGGCACCAGATGTCGTGGAGCGGCGGCCGAAGGACCTCTCCAGGACGCCACGGTCGAAGCTTTGCCTGGCCCGGCGGGTCCGCCACGTACAGGTCCCAGTTGGCCAGCAGTTCACGTACGAGGGCCTGATCGCGCCGGAGGACAAGGATGTCTAGATCGCCGTGTGCGCGCAGCTCGCGGCCGACCGCGAGCTCGATCGCGCAGCCACCCGCGATCCACCACGGGAAGTCCGCCTTTGCGAAGACCGTGGCCATATCCTCGGGACGATCCGGTACTCAGCGTCCCAACATGTCAGCACTCACTCGCCCATACTCTCAGTGACCAGAGGGGCGGAAGCGAAGGTCAGCGGCGGGTCGACGGTCGCCGGAGCGCCTTGTCGCTCGCTCGCCCCTGGCTCCCTGTGCGTCCGGGGTCCAGCAGGTCGTGCTGCTCGGTGTCAGCATGAACAGCCGGGCCTTCTGGATGGACTGGCCCGAGGGCACCCGGCTCGGCACGGACACGTCCGTTCGCCGACCTGGAGGCTGGGCAGGATGTCGTCAGCGAGGCGGCCCGGCCAGGCGACGGCGGCCCGATCGTAGATCACCCGCGTGAGCCCGGTGGCGCGCGGTGTCGACATCAGCGGGGCCGTTTCGCGGCGCGGGGTCGGAGGCCGAGATACGCCGGGCCCCTCTTGCCTCACCACGCGCCGTCCGGCGGACGCACAGTTCGCGGCACCGAGGGTGCGAAGGACGCCCAGCGAACTCGGCTCAGGCGGTCGCCTCGTCGAGGAGTTCCAGCACGTGCCGGTAGGGGCGGCCGGTGGCGCGGGTCATGCCCATCTCGCAGGTGCGGTTGCAGGAGGCGTACGCGTCGTATGTGCCCGCTGTGATCTCGGCGGACTGGGCGGCGGTGGCGCTCGCGGTGATCTCCGGGTGCAGCAGGCCGCGGTCACCGGCGAACGCACAGCAGCCCCAGGAGTCGGGCACGGTGACCTTGACGCTCACCGCGGCGGCCACGGTGCGCAAGGCGCCGTCGATGCCCAGGTGCACGGTGGAGCAGGTGGGGTGCAGGGCGAGGCTGCCCAGGCGTCGGGGCTCGGGCAGGGCGGGGAGCAGGTGCTCGGCCGTGAAGGCGACGCTGTCGACGAAGCGCAGGGCGACGAAGCGGGCGCGGTCGGACTCCGGGAGGGCGCTGGGCAGTTGCTCCAGGCCATGGGTGCAGGAGGACGCGTCGCACACCACGGGCAGCCGGCCGTGGTCGCTCGCCTCCCACAGCGCCTGAAGCGTGCGGGCGGCCATGGTGCGGTGCCCGTCGGTGTAGCCCTTGGACTGCCAGGGGGTGCCGCAGCACAGGCCGGACAGTCCCTCGGGCACCACGACGGGCACGCCCGCGCGGTCGCACAGCCTCAGGAAGGCCGCCGCCGCCCCGTCGGAGGTACCCTCCGCGGCGAAGATGCTGCCGATGCAGGCGGCGAAGAACACCGCCCGCGCCCCGGCGGGCCGTCGCGGCGCGGGCCGGGCCGGGCCGCCGCGGGGGATGTCGTCGGCCCAGGCGGGCATCAGTTCCCCCGCCCCCAGCCGGCGTACGGCGCCGGTCGCGGCGCGTACGGCCGGGGCGGGCGCGGCGTGCGCCGTGCCGAGCGCGAGGCGCACACCTTTGACCGCGGCCTCCCAGTGTCGGGCCGTCGCGCGCCCGGCGCGCTGGGCGGTGGCGCCGTGGCGTTCGGCGCGCAGGCGCTTCATCACCGCGCCGGTGTCGATGGTGACCGGGCACGCGGTGACGCAGAGACTGTCGGCGGCGCAGCTGTCGACAGCCGCGTAGGCGTAGTCGGCTTCCAGGGCGCGGCGGCGTTCGTCGTCGCCGACGGTGGTGGCGAGAGCGATCTCGCGCTGCAGGGCGATGCGCTGCCGGGGCGTGGTGGTGGCGTCAGCCGTGGGGCAGACGGGCTCGCAGTAGCCGCACTCGACGCACGCGTCGACGGCGGGGTCGATCTCGGGAACGCTCTTGAGGTTGCGCAGGTGCGCGGCCGGGTCGTCCTCGAGGAGCACACCCGGGTTGAGTACGCCGTGCGGGTCGCACAGCCGTTTCAACTCGCGCATGACGTCGTACAGTTCGTCGCCGTACTGGCGGCGGACGAAGGGGGCCATCGCCCGGCCGGTACCGTGTTCGGCCTTCAGCGTGCCGCCGGCGTCCAGGACGAGGCCGACCATGTCGTCGGTGAACCTGGCGTAGCGCTCGATCTCCGGGGCGGAGTCGAAGTCCTGGGTGAGCATGAAGTGCAGGTTGCCGTCGCGGGCGTGGCCGAAGATCACCGCGTCCTGGTAGCCGTGCCGGGCGAAGAGGTCGATCAGGCCCTCGCAGGTGCGGGTCAGCTGTTCCATCGGCACCGCGATGTCCTCCAGCAGCGCGGTGGTGCCGGGCCGGCGTGCTCCCGCGACCGCCGTGTACAGGCCCTTGCGCAGGTGCCAGAGGCGGGCCCTGACGCGCGGGTCGCGGACGAGCGCGGTCCCGGTGACGGCGGGCAGGCGGTCCAGGACCGGCCGGGCCGTGGCCACCCTCGCCTCCAGTTCCTCGGCGCTGTCCTCGGCGAACTCCACCAGCAGCGCCGCGTGTCGCTCGACACGCAGAGAGCGCAGTTCGTCCACGAGATCCGGGGACCGCTGCGTCACGCGCAGCGAGGCCGCGTCGAGGAGTTCGGCGGTGCGGGCGCCGGCGGCCAGCAGTGCGGGCAGGGCGTCGGTGGCGTCGGCGAGGCCGGGCAGCACCAGCAGGCCGGTGGCGGTGTGCGGCAGGACGGGTACGGTGCGGAAGACGGCCTCGCCGACGAAGCCGAGGGTGCCCTCGCTGCCGATCATGAGGTGGGCGAGGATGTCGGCGGGATCGGTGTGGTCCAGGAACGAGTTGAGGCCGTAGCCCATGGTGTTCTTCATCGAGAACAGCCGCTCGACGGTGGCGCGGGAGCCGGCCGAGGCGCGGATGCGGTCGCGCAACGCGAGGAGCCCCGCGTGCAGTTCGGGCTCGCGGGCGCGCAGCGCCTGGTCCGCGTCGGCTGCCGCGGTGTCGACGACGGTGCCCGAGGGCAGCACGAACTGCAGGGAGTCCATGGTCCGGTAGGCGTTGTCGCGGGTGCCGCAGCTCATGCCGCTGGAGTTGTTGGCGACCAGGCCGCCGACGGTGCAGGCGGATTCGCTGGCCGGGTCGGGGCCGAGCCTGCGGCCGTACCGGGCGAGCCGCGCATTGGCCTGACGTACCGTCAGTCCAGGCTGGAGGCGGATGCGCCGCCCGTCGTCGAGGACCTCGGCGGCGCGCCAGTGACTGCGGACGTCCACGAGGATGCCGTCGCCGCCGGCCTGCCCCGCCAGGCTGGTGCCGCCCGAACGCAGAGTGAGTGGCACACCTGCCGCGCGGGCCCCGGCCATCAGCGCGCCCACCTCGGCAGCGGACGCGGCGCGCACGACGGCCTGCGGCGTGAAGAGGTACGGCGACGCGTCGTGTGCGGCGGCGACCCTGCGGGGCACGTCGGTGGTCACCCGGGCCGGGTCGCCGACGCACGAGGACAGCAGCTCGCCCAGGTCGGCGGCCCGCTCCGCAGTGGCCGGTGCCGGTGCGACGGGAGGTGTGGCGGCGGTGGGGGGCATGGATCCCTCGCTGTCGGGCTGGTTCAGTGGGCGTGGCGGTCGACGCGCAGCAGGCGCGGCGGCTGTGCGGCGGGTTCGGGCAGGCGCAACGGCTGCGAGCCGGGGGTGATGCTGCCGAGCAGCGTGGCCCGGCGGGCGCCGGTGCCCGACGGCAGGGCGCCGGGCAGTCCGTGCAGTGTGAGGAAGCCGAGTACGGCGAAGGCCAGGGCCTCCTTGGCGTCGGAGGGCAGGCCCAGCTCGTCACTGGGGCGCAGCCGCACGCCGGGCAGTTCCTCCGCGATCATGCGCATGAGCACCGGGTTGCGGGTGCCGCCACCGGAGACGACCAGTTCGGTGACCCCGTGGCCGTGGCAGGCGTCCGCGACCGTGACGGCGGTGAGCCGGGTCAGGGTGGCCACGACGTCATCGGAGTCCGGGGTGGGTGCCGCCTTCAGCGCCCGCTGCAGGTAGGGCAGGTGGAAGTGCTCCTTGCCGGTGGTCTTCGGGGCGGGCCTGCGGTAGTAGGGGTCGTCCAGCAGGGCGCGGAGGAGCTCGGGACGGGTCCGGCCGGCGGCGGCCCTGCGCCCGTCCGCGTCGTAGCCGGCAGCGCCGCCGGTGAAGTGCCGTACGGCCGCGTCCAGCAGAGCGTTGGCGGGGCCGGTGTCGAAGGCCAGCGGTTCGGCGCCGGGTGCGAGGACGGTGACGTTGGCGATGCCGCCCAGGTTCAGCGCGGCAGGCGTGCCGGGCAGGCCGCGCAGCAGCAGGGTGTCGGTCATGCCCACCAGCGGGGCCCCCTGCCCGCCCGCCGCCACGTCCCTGCTGCGCAGGTCGGAGACGACCGGGAGGCCGGTGGCCTCGGCGATCCAGGCGGGCTGGCCGAGCTGGAGCGTGCCGCGGACGGTGCCGTCCTCGACCCAGTGGTGCATGGTCTGGCCGTGCGAGACGACGAGGTCGGCGGTGCCGTCGCACAGCTCGCGCAGCGCGCGTCCGGCGGCGTCGGCGAAGGCCTGGCCGACGCCGGTGTCCAGGGCGCAGACGGCCTGCGTGGTCGTCGCGGCCGGCGGCAGCGTGGCGCCGATCAGGTCCCTCAGGTCGTCCGGGTAGGGGACGGACAGGTGCCCGAGGGGCCGCAGGTGCAGGGTGTCGCCGTCCAGGGCGAGGTCCGCGGCGGCGGCCTCGATGGCGTCGTAGGAGGTGCCCGACATCAGGCCGATCACGCGCACGGAGCCCCCCGGTGCCTCATCCGCCGTGTGGGCGGGGTCGGTCGATGTTGCGGCATGGCTTCTCCCTGGGAGTGTCGGGGCGGGACGGGTGGGGGCCGCCGAGGCGACCCCGCACCTGATGGGGGGTGCGCCGTCAGTCGAGGCCTGCGGCCGCGGTGACGGGCTCGGAGCCAGAGCCCTTCTCGTCGTCGGCCACGGGGATCGCGGCGAGCTCGGGGGCGCGGTGGAACAGGCTCATCAGGCCTCCGACGATGAGGGTGATCACGACGCCGATCGGGACGAGCCACTGGGCGGCGATCGCGGTGGGAACCGTGGCGCCGGCCACGGTGACGTCGATCTTGACGCTGCGCACGATGTACGTCATCACGCCGACCGTCACCAGGAAGGCCACGACGGAGTCGATCTCGTTGGCGCGCCGCACGATGCGCCCGAGCAGGAACGCGCCGAGCAGGGCGCCGTAGGTGTAGCCCGCGATCGTCAGACCCGTCAGATAGACGTTGCCGGTGCTGGTACTGAAGGCGCAGGCGAAGACCGCCATCAGCACCGCCCACACCAGCGTCATCACCCGGGCGAGCTTGAGCAGCGACTCCTCGGACGGTGTGCTGCGGAAGAAGCTGTGCATGATGTCGGAGACCGCCGAGTTCGACATGGAGTTCAGCGCCGAGGACAGGGAGCCCATCGCGGCGCCCAGGATGCCCGCGACGAGCAGACCCGAGATCACCACGGGCAGCCCGTGCAGGATGAAGTCCGGGTAGAGGTTGTCGGAGCTGCTCAGGCCCAGTGCCTTGAAGTCCTTGCCCTGGTTGTACGACCACAGCAGGGCGCCGACGAGGGAGAACGCGGCGAACTGGAGGGTGACGAAGACGCCGGAGGCGATGATGGCCTTCTGGCCGTCGCGCAGCGAGCGGGTGGCCAGGACGCGCTGGACGATCAGCTGGTCGGAGCCGTGGCTGGCCATGGCGAAGATGGCGCCGCCGATGATCGCGGTGGGCAGGGCGAACGGGCTGGTCAGTATGTGCGCCAGGGAGAAGTTGGTGTCGAACAGCTTGAAGTGACCGCTGTGCAGCGCCTGCGAGAAGCCGGAGCCGCCGACGTGGCCGGAGAGCACGGTGATGGCGAGGACCGCCCCGCCCAGGTACAGGCCCATCTGGATGGCGTCCGTCCAGATGACGGCCTTGATGCCGCCGAGGTAGGTGTACACGACGGTGATGATCGTGAGCACGATGATGATCAGCTGGTAGCTCGCGTGCACTCCGAACTCGTCGAGCAGCAGCTTGATCGGGATGGCTGAGGCGAACAGGCGGACGCCTTCCGCGAGGAGCCGGGTGAAGACGAATGTGACCGAGGCGAGCCCCTGCAGCTTCAGCCCGAATCTGCTGCCCAGGTACTGGTAGGCGCTGACGAAGCCGCCGCGCTTGTACAGGGGGATCAGCACGGTGGCCACGACAACGCGGCCGATGACGTAGCCGAGAGCCAGCTCGACGTTGCCGAAGCCCTGCCCGCTGTACGCGCCGCCGGGCACGCTGATGACGGTGAGCACACTGGTCTCGGTGGCCACCACGGAGAACGAGACCGTCCACCACGGCATGCTGCCTTCGCCGACGAAGTAGTCCTTCGAGGTGCTCTGCCGGCCGGCCAGGCGCAGTCCGATCACGGCGATCGCCACCAGATAGACGACGATCACCACAAGGTCGAGTTGACGCACGGTCACTCCTAAGCAACGGCCGGTGGGGGCACCGGCGGGGTGGGGACGGTGGGGGAGGGCACGGCCCGCCTTACGCGGACGACGTGCGGTTCGTGCGGTGCGCGGGCGTCCAGCGCCAGCAGGCGCGCCCCGTCCAGCGGTTGCCCGAGCGGGGGCCGCAGGTCGAGGAGGCGTGGGCATTCGGTCAGCGCCGAGCGCAACGGCCCGAGGAGCGGCTCGCCCAGGCCGGTGAGCCCGCCCGTGACGGTGACGGACAGGGCGTCGCCGCCGATCCGTCGGGCGGCGGCGAGCACGGCCTCGCCGAGTGCGGCGGCGGCGTCCCGGATGATCGCCGACGCGGCGGTGTCGCCTGCCGCGGCCAGGCGCGCGACATCCGGCGCGAAGGATGCCGCGGTGCGGGCGGGGTTGCCGCCCTGGCCGATGGCCACAGGCAGCCGGTCGGGGTCGCCGAAGCGTCCGGCGGCAGCGGCCAGGAGCGCGGTGTCCGGGTCGCGTCCGTCGTGGGCCCGCAGTGCGGCCCGCAGCCCGGCCGCGCCGATCCAGGCGCCGCTGCCCTCGTCGCCGAGCCAGGGACCCCACCCGTCGACGCGAGCGTAGGACCCGTCGTCCCCGATGCCGATCGCGACGGAGCCGGTGCCGATCGCGAGCACCACGCCGGTACGGCCGCCGAGGGCGCCCGCGTGGGCGGTGACGGCGTCGCTGGTGACGGCCACCTCGTCCGTGTGCAGGTCGTCGAGGAGCAGGCCGGCCAGCGCGCGGGCCGCCTCGGGTGCGGCTGCCGCTCCTGCCGCGCCCACACAGACTGCTGCCGGCCGCGGCGAGGGTTCCCGCTCGAGGAGGGGGAGCACGGCGGCGAGGACGGCGGTGCGGGCGGCCGCCACTCCGTTCTCGGCGGCGAGCCCGGGGGCGCCGGGCACTTCGTGGACCTGCTGGGGAGTGTGGTCGCCGCTGTTCCACAACGCGGCACGGCAGCCGGTCTTTCCCAGGTCCACCGCGACTACTGCTGTCATACGGCACGCCTTCGTGTCATCGGGGATGTGTCGCGCGGGTCGGCCGCGGGGGACGGCCGCAAGGCCGGTGGCCGGCGCGGAGCACGATTCAGCGAGTATCAGAACGACAGGCTCCGGATGTCAATAAGTAACGTCACATGATTCAGCTCGTAATTTTTTGACGTCCGGCCGAACGCGTGGCTACTGTGGCACCACCCACTCAGGAGGACCGGCCCATGGCCCGCACGGAAACACCTCGCATACCGGCCCGGCCCGCGGAGGACACCTCCGCCACCGGGACTCTGGCGCGCATCCGGACCGCCCTGTCGTCCCTGGCGCCCTCGGAGCGGCGGGTGGCCGAGGCCGTCCTGGCCGATCCGGCGCAGGCGGCGGAACTGTCCATCGGTACCCTCGCCAAGCGGGCCGAGACCTCGGTGGCGACGGTGATGCGCTTCTGCCGGGCGATAGAAATCACCAACTATCCGCAACTGCGCCTGGCACTGGCCGCGGCGGCCGCCCGCGAGCATGCTCTCAGCGGCGACCGCCCGGCACCGGGCACCGACATCAGCGCCACCGATACGCTGGACGAAATCATCGGCAAGATCATCTACAACGAGGTGCGCGCCCTGGAGGACACCAGGGCGGGAGTGGACGTCGAGGTGCTGGGCCGGGCCGTCGAGGCCGTGGCGGAAGCGTGCAGGATCGACATCTTCGGCGTCGGCGCCAGCGCATTCGTCGGCCAGGACCTGCACCAGAAGCTGCACCGCATCGGCCGTATGGCGTTCATCTGGACCGACCGGCACGCCGCGCTCACCGCCGCCGCCCTCCTCGGCCCCGGCGACGTCGCCCTCGCCATCTCCCACTCCGGAGAGACCGAGGACACCATCGAGCCCCTGCAGGCCGCCGCCGAACGCGGCGCCACCACGATCGCCCTCACCAACGTCCCGCGCTCCGCCCTCGCGGAGAGCGCGGACCTCGTGCTGACGACCTGCGCCCGGGAGACACCCTTCCGCTCCGGCGCGACGGTCAGCCGTATCGCCCAACTCGCGCTCATCGACTGCCTGTTCGTCGGCGTCGCGCAGCGGTCCTACGAGGCCACGACCGCCGCGCTGGAGAAGACCTACGGCGCGGTCCAGCGCCGCAGGCGCCAGCCGTCGCCCCGCCGTACACCGACCGGCGACTGACCGCCACCCCCGCTCTTCCCCTCCGGCACCAGCACTGAACACCACCCCTGAAAGGACGACCGCGCCGTGGACCTCAGCACACTCGGCACCGAGACCCGCAACGAGCGGACCGCTGATCTGGACCGCATGCCGGTCACAGAGCTGCTCTCGGTCATGAACGACGAGGACCGCACCGCCGTCATCGCGGTACGCGACGCCCTCCCGGAGATCGGGGCCGCCGTCGAGGCGATCACCGAGTCGCTGCGGCGGGGCGGGCGGCTGATATACATCGGCGCCGGCACCAGCGGCCGCATCGGCCTGCTCGACGCCGTCGAGTGCCCGCCGACCTTCGGCACCTCCCCCGCACAGGTCGTGGGGTTGCTCTCCGGCGGCCCGGGCGCCTTCGTCGTCGCGGTGGAGGGGGCGGAGGACGAGCCGAAGAGGGCGGTCGCCGACCTCGAGGAGATCGGCGTGAACGACCGGGACACGGTCGTCGGGCTCGCCGCCAGCGGCCGCACCCCTTACGTCGTCGGCGGTCTGCGGCACGCCGCGGGCAAGGGCGCCGTCACGGTGTCGGTCGCCTGCAACCGCGACGCGGTCGTCAGCCGGTACGCCGACATCCCGATCGAGGTCCCCACCGGCCCCGAGGTCCTCACGGGGTCGACCCGGCTCAAGGCCGGCACCGCCGAGAAGATGGTCTGCAACATGCTCTCCACCGCCTCGATGGTGCGCCTGGGCAAGGCCTACGGAAACCTCATGGTCGACGTCAAAGCCAGCAACGAGAAACTGGTCGACCGGGCCCGCCGTATCGTCGTCCAGGCGACCGGCGCCGACCCCGACACCGCCGCCGACGCGCTGCGGGCCGCCGACGGCCACGCCAAGACCGCCGTCGTCATGCTCCTCGCCCACTGCACGGCCGAGGAGGCGGCCCGGCGCCTCGAGAAGGCCCACGGCGACACACGGACCGCCATCGGCCGCCTCTGAGAGGCCTGTTGCCGCACGGCCGGCGCGATGTCCACCTCTCGACGGCCCGGACGCCCGTGGCCGGCGCGGGCCGGCTGCCCCGGCGCCGGAGACTTCGCACCGGCCAGCCGCGCAGTCTTCGTCGTCGATCGGCGCCGCCCTGACGGCAACGAGACCGGCGGCAACGGCATTCGGCAGCTTCGCGTAAGCAGCACAGAACCTTCGGGCCGGGCCGCTGGAGCATGCGATGGCTGGTCCCGCGATGCGGTGCTCGCCACGCTCGACGTGGTCATGGGTCAGTGCGAGCACGCCGGCGGTCTCTGCGAGGAAGACCGACGCGGATTCCAGGCGGGGGCGGGCCGGATCGCGGCGACTCGGTGGCCATGACCACGTGACACTTCGACAACGGGGCCTCCTGGTTCTCGCTGGACTCGACATCCGCGAGCTGCCAAAAGGCCCCTCTTTCGTGCACCCGCACCGGCCGACTCACCTGAACCAGGAGGCTGTTCGAACCCAGCTGACCACGCGAGCGGATAGAGAACAGGCAGTAAGGTGGCCGTATTAGCCGAGGTGTCGGGCAAAGAACCGCAGCGTGCTGTCCAGCTCGAATGCCGGGACTTCCCCGTGCTTGCCGGGGTTGGCATGCAGCGTCTTCTCGGCCGGGGCCAAAGCGTCGAACAGCGCCAGGCTCTGAGAGGTCGTTTTCATCTAATTTGCGCCGCCACATGCACCCCAGAACCGCACTCGTACCTCTTGCGTGTCGGTTCCGCCTGCGGCATGGCGAGGGGAATTGGCGATACAGCTATTTTTTGGAATGAGACAGGCTTGCTGGGATGAGACAGGCAATACGGTCGTCCGCTCAGCCGCACTGACCGCAAGGAACACCAGCGCCTCGAGAGCCGAGTTTCGTCACGGCGACATATTTGGATGAAACGGGATCCGTAGATGAAAACGACCTCTCGCATTGACCATGTAGGACACGGTCTTAGCCCCAGTCCTGCAGCTGCTGGAGCAGGTCGGCGTCGCCCTCCATCCGCAGCGAGCCGGCCGGGATGCGCATGTACATGAGCAGGGCCATCTCGCTCGCCGTGCCGTAGATGGCGGCGGTGGGCTTGCTCCCGGCGGCCTCCGCCGTGGTGAGGCGGGTGAAGCGGGAACCGGCGGCGTCCACCGTCTGGCGCCAGGAGCCGGCCTCGGCTGCGTGGTAGTCCATGGCGGCGGGCTCGCCCGGCCACGGGACCGTGCCGGTGCAAACGGTGGCGAGGAACTCCTCGATGGCGTCGCCCGCCTCGGTCATCGGCAGCTCCTGCGGGGTACCGGAGGCCAGCTGGGCGTCGTAGGTGTGGATCAGCGACTCCGGGACGCGGCGGCGGGCCACGGCGGCCACCGTGTGCGGCGAGGCCAGCGGCTCCCACCAGGCCCAGCAGCCCCGGTCCGGGCCGGCCTCGCGCAGAGCAGTAAGCAGCTGCTCCGTCGAGTCGGCCAGCCAGGTTATGAGGGCCTCGCGCTCCCTGGGCGCCACCAGCCCGTCCTTGCTCGGCCGCTCGTCGCCCGGCGCGGTGTTCAGCACGATGTAGGCCCAGAAGCGGTCCCCCTCACTGAGGTGGTTCGCCAGGTCGTACAGCGTCCAGCCCGGGCAGGACGGGACATCGGCGTCGAGGCTGGGGGCCGCGGCGACGGTGGCGCGGAACGCGGCGGACCGCTCGTCAATCATCCGCAGCAGGGTGGGGAAGTAGAGATGCTCAGGCACGCAGATCTTGTATCACCCGGACTGGGACTCTCGCACTCGATTAAGACCGCCCAGCACGCCTACTGCCGGGCGCTCTTATGCGACCACATCGCAGCCCCGGCGCGCGTCTGGCGGCCGGATGGGCTGGCTCGGTGCCCCGGCCGGATCGCGACGGTGACGGGATCGCCGTCATCGAGCAGCACATGCCCCGCTCGTGCGCTGCGCCCGTGGCGGACGAGCGGGGCCTGGTGGAGGGTTACCAGCGGATGGTCTGGCTGTGCGGTGTGACGGTGACGGTGAAGTTCTCCAGCTCGGGTGCTCCGGCCGTGTGCCAGCGTCCGACCTGCTCCTCGACTGCGTCCCAGAGGGCTTCGGGGCCGTTCTGGCGCACGATCCACCGGCCGGCATCTTCGTAGAGGGCGGCCCAGGAGCCGGATTCGACGTCGATCAGTACGTCCTCGGTGTGTCCGGTCCGTTCGATGGTGAGCCGTTGTGCGTTGGGTGCGGCGAGCTGTGCGACGAATCGGGTGGTCCAGTCGGCGAGGATGCTGCTGCCGAAGGCGGTTTGGCGCTCTGTGCCGTCGTTCAGGTCGGGCAGGAGGCCGAGCGGCGGGGGCAGGTGGGGGCGGGCGAGCATGAAGCTGACTTGTCCGCCCAGCAGCGGCCCGGATGCGGTGGTGTCGTCGTGGACGGTCAGGCGTGCGAGTTCGGAGGAGCCCAGCCAGCCGCCGATGGTGGCCAGGATCGACCCGCCCGGCCGTGTCTGTTCGATCCACGCGGCAGGTACCGTCCGGACGCCGCAGGTGGCGATGATCCTGTCGTACGGTGCTGATGCGCCGTAGCCGAGCAGGCCGTCTGCGGTGACGGTGGTGGGGAACATGTCCTGCTGGGCGAGGGCGGCCCGTGCCCGTGAGGCGACCGTCTCGTCGTACTCGATGGACGTGACGAGCTCCTCGCCCAGCCGGGCGCACAGCAGTGCGGTGGAGTAGCCGGTCCCGGTCCCGATCTCCAGCACCTTCGAGTCCGGCTCGACCTGGAGTTCTTCCAGCATGCGCAGGACGAGGGAGGGCAGGGTGCTGGAGCTGGTCGGTGCCCGCATGATCTGGCCGCGGATGTCGGCGGGCAGGACGGTGCCCGCGATCTGGGTGACCAGCGACTCGTCCCGGTAGCAGGCTTCGAGCCAGCCCGTATCGGTGTCCAGGACGGGAGTCCACTCGCCCGGTGATGTCCCCGGCACGTACCGGAAGAAGCCGCCGCGCAGGAACTCGTGCCGGGGCACGCTCCCGGCGGCGTCCTTCCACGGCTTGGTGCGCAGGACGCCGTCGGCCGTGAGCCTGTCGAGGAGCTGCTGGTGCAGGTGGGCCGGATCGGTCACGTCGTACGCTCCAGAAGGTCGGCCAGGGCTGCGCACATCGGCAGCCCCGTTTCGGGCTCCAGCCAGTACCACTGACCGGAGGGGTTGCACTCCATGAACCACCAGCGGCCGTCTTCGCCGACGCAGAAGTCGAAAGCTGCGAAGACGAGACCGAAATGGTGCATGTAGCGGTGAAGCGCCGCCTCGATCCCCTGCGGGGGCTCCACCGGGGTGTAGCGCAGCCGGCTGTAGTCGGTACGCCAGTCCAGCAGACCGGAGTCGATACGGACACAGAACGTGCGAGAGCCGATGACCGTCACCCGGGCATCGGCGACCTTACGGACACGCCGTTGGAACAGGTGCGCCGTGCCGGCCACACCTTCGTCGATGTCTTCGGCTCCCACCTCGGCGATCTTCACGACGCAGGAGACGCCGTCGATCAGGTACACGGGGTTGTACAGCGGCTTGTAGATGACGGCGTCGTGCCGTTTGACGAACGCCCGGGCGGCATCGGGGTCGGAGGTGATGAGCGTGGGCGGCACCCAAAAGCCTGCCTGGACCGCGGCGGCGAGACCGGCCGGTTTGAACTCTGCATCCCCGATGCGATGCGGATGGTTCACGTACAGGCAGTCGGGCAGCGCCGCAAGCACACCGCCGAGCCCGTACCGCGCCTGGGTGACAGCGAACCGCGCGTCCTGCCCGCTCAGGTGCGGGAAGGCGAACCCTGTCGGCCGCCGGTAGTACAGGGCGCGTACACGGGCCAGGTCGGCGGTGCGCGAAGGGGTTTGCAGGCGGCCCTGTAAGCCGTGCGGAGTGATTTCTGCCTCCACCGACAGTGATGCGGGGAAGTCCCCCGAGTCGAGCCGCACGACCGGGATGTCCCGCTCGTGCAGCTCGTCGATCACCACGTCGGCGGTGGGGTCGTGCAGAGCGGTGGCGACCAGCACCGGACGCGGATCAGTCACTGGTCGTTGTCGCTGCCCGTATCGGTGTCCGTGGTGCCCTGCCCCGACCCGTCGGGGCTGGTGCCGGTGGACGGGCTGGTGCCGGTGCTGGTGCCGTGGCCAGGCATCTCCATGACCTGCCCGGCGGCGTCGAGGAACACGGCGGTCTGGGTGACCGCATTCAACCGCACGCTGGCGTAGGCAGGGGCCATTGTGGGATAGGCCGCCATGCGGCCCAGCCCCCACGGGAGCGGGGTGGTGGTTCCCTGCACCACGGGTGTGCTGGTGGGCAGACGGTCAGAGTGGACGAACACGGATGTCCTACCTTTCTTCTTGGGCTTGATCGGTCATTCGTAAGATCGATGGGCCCAGGGGCTCTGGGTATGGCTGTCACAGGCACGCCGCTGGATGGC
>NZ_JBVKBD010000024.1:0-107866 GCF_055657365.1 Streptomyces sp. NPDC107559
GCAGAGGCAGGGATGAAGGGGATCACGTTCCCTGCCTGGTACGGAGAGCACTACGTGACTCTGGCCGAGATGCTGGTCCGCCTCGGCAGCTTCGGCCTGGATCTGACGTGGCGCGTCGAGTGCGACGAGATCGTGGATCCGCGCTGTCTGGAGATTGAGAGACGGTCCGCCGGTGCCGGCATGGACACGTTGACGCTGTTGTCGCTGACGACGCCGTTCCTTCAGCTGATCGACGCCGAGGCGCGTGGGTTCGCCGATGACAAGCTGGTGGTCGTCCTGACCGAAGCGGACAGCTCGTGGTGGGATGTCAGGGCCGTCGACGAGCGCGTGCTCAGCGAGCTTCGTTGCCACTACCCGGATGCGACGGACCTCTGAGTCCGTTCACTTCGTTGCGGCGGTGGTAGATCACGTTGTCGAGCCCAGTCGTCCGGCCGCCTCTGTTGCCGTGACTTTGCGGGGCTCACCTGGCGCGATGCTCCAAGATCCCGTCCACGCCTCGTCCACAGACCCCGACATACGCCCGCTTCGAGCCGCATACGCCTGCACAAACACGAAGACCCCGCACCCAGCGTTTCCGCTGGTGACGGGGTCTTTGGGCACTTCATGCGAAGTGCCCCCGGCAGGATTCGAACCTGCGCACACGGCTCCGGAGGCCGTTGCTCTATCCCCTGAGCTACGGGGGCGCGTTCGTCGTGAGGTGTTGCTCGCGGCGACGGGTAGAACACTACCAGCTCGGCCTGGGTGGTCATGAACGGGTTTTGTCGGGTGGTGTCGGGGGCCGGGTCCGGGGGGTGGTGCCCCGGGCGGGTGGAAGTGGGGAAAAGCCGGACGCGGTGGCCGGTCCGGACCTACTCTCGAGTTGTGCCAGGCACTTCGGGCCGGGTGCTTGTTGTGGACGACAACAAGGTCATCCGGCAGCTGATCAGGGTCAATCTCGAGCTGGAGGGTCTCGAGGTCGTGACCGCGGCCGATGGTGCCGAGTGTCTGGAAGTCGTTCATCAGGTGCGGCCCGACGTGGTCACCCTCGATGTCGTGATGCCCCGGCTGGACGGGCTCAGGACCGCCGCCCGGTTGCGGGCCGACCCCCGGACGCGTGGTCTTCCGCTTGCCATCGTCAGCGCCTGTACGCAGTTCGAGGTCGATGCCGGGCTCGATGTCGGCGTGGACGCCTTCCTTGCCAAGCCGTTCGAGCCCGCTGAACTGGTTCGGCTCGTGCGGGAGCTGATCGAGGGCGGGAGCAGCAGGGTCGTCGAGAGCGGGGAGCACGGCTCTCTGCGGGGTGTTCTCAGCCTCGGTGAGGCGGCCGAGCGGGCCGGCGGCTGATCGTCGGCGGAGGGGCGACCTCGACGGAGGGTTGATCGGCGGTTGACGGAGGGTTGATCGGCGGCTGATCGGCAGAGGGGCTGATCGGCAGAGGGGCTGATCGGCACAGGGCTGAATCGGTGGCTGATCGGCGGGGGCTGAGGGGTCGGCCGGTGGGGTGTCGGGGTTTTTCGAGCGTGCTTCTGTCGCCGGCTGCCCCGTCTCTTTTCTGATTTCGGGTTGGCCGTCCACATCTCGGACTGTCGTCCTCATCGGCTCGCATTTCCACCCCCCTCCTCCCCTAGGCTTGTCCCGTGACCCCCGTCGAGCTCTCCCGTACCGTGCTGCGCGCGGTGTGCAGCGCTGTCGACGACGGGCGGCTGACGGTGGCCGTGCCCGAGAAGGCCCTGGTGACCGTGCCCGGTCCCGGTGGCTGCGGTGACTACGCCACCAACATCGCGCTCCAGCTGGCCCGCCCGGCGGGGTGCACGCCCCGGCGGGTCGCCGAGGTGCTCCAGCCCTATCTCGCGCGTTCGGCCGGTGTCACCGGCGTCGACATCACCGGGCCCGGGTTCCTCAACATCAGTCTCGACCTGGACGCGGCCTCCGTCGCGCTCGTACGGCGGATCCTGCGGGAAGGGACGCGGTACGGGCACTCCGACGCTCTCGCGGGCCGGGTCGTCCGTCTTCGTATTCCTTACGAGGTCCGTGCCGAGGCCGTCGCCGACGCGCTCGTACGGATCGTCGGCTCCCAGGGCGGGCGGGTCGAGACCGAGCACGGCGAGCCCGCCGATCTGCGGCCCGTGCCGGCCCCGGAGGACCCCGCCCCGCTCGGCCGCGACGCCGCCCGCTGGGCCCTGCTGCATCCCGCGCCGCACGACCGGCCCCGGATCGGTGCCGACCACCTGGTCCAGCGGGAGAGCAACCCGCTCTTCCGTGTCCGCTACGCCCACGCCCGCACCCGGGCCCTGCTGCGCAACGCCGCCGATCTGGGCTTCGGCCCCGAGCCCGGCCCGGTCGGCGGCACGGAGGCCCACCCCGCGGTCCTCGCCGTGCTGGCCGATCATCCCCGTGTTCTCGCGGCAGCAGCGGTGGAGCAAGGCGGCGGGCCCTCGCGTCTCACCCGTCATCTGCTCGCCCTCGCCGACGCCACGCTCCCGTTCCTGCCCGCCGTCCTGCCCGTCGGCGACGAGAAACCCTCGGCCGCCCACCGTGCCCGGCTCGCTCTCGCCGAAGCCGCCGGGACGGTGCTGGCCGGTGGCCTGTCCCTGCTCGGCATCGACGCACCCGACCACCTCTGAGGGCGCCCGAGGGCGCCCCGGAGAGCCAGAGAGAGTCCAACCAGCCATGAGCCGTTCCGCACACCCCGCCGGGCCCCGCCACGCCGACGTCCTTCCCGAGGGGCACTACTCCGCCCCGCCCGCCGACCTCAACGCCCTCGACCCCAAGGTCTGGGCGCAGACCGTCACCCGTGACGAGCACGGCGTCGCGACCGTCGGCGGTGTCGACGTCAAGCAGCTCGCCGAGGAGTTCGGCACCCCGGCCTACGTCATGGACGAGGCCGACTTCCGCGCCCGTGCCCGCGCCTGGCGGACCGCGTTCGGCCCGGACGCCGACGTCTTCTACGCCGGCAAGGCCTTCCTGTCCCGCGCGGTGGTGCGGTGGCTGCACGAGGAGGGGCTCAACCTCGACGTGTGCTCCGGCGGTGAGCTCACGACCGCGCTGTCCGCGGGGATGCCCGCGGAGCGCATCGCCTTCCACGGGAACAACAAGTCGGCCGAGGAGATCGAGCGGGCCGTGACCGCCGGGGTCGGCCGGATCGTGCTCGACTCCTTCCAGGAGATCGTCCGGGTCGCCCACATCGCCCAGTCGCTCGGGAAGCGGCAGCGGGTGCAGATCCGTATCACCGTCGGCGTGGAGGCGCACACCCACGAGTTCATCGCCACCGCGCACGAGGACCAGAAGTTCGGCATCCCGCTGGCCGGCGGGCAGGCCGCGGAGGCCGTGCGCCGGGCCCTCCAGCTCGACGGGCTGGAGCTCATCGGCATCCACAGCCACATCGGGTCCCAGATCTTCGACATGTCCGGGTTCGAGGTCGCCGCCCACCGGGTCGTGTCGCTGCTGCGGAGCGTGCGGGACGAGCACGGTGTCGAACTGCCGGAGATCGACCTCGGCGGTGGTCTCGGCATCGCGTACACCAGCGACGACGACCCCCGGGAGCCGCACGAGATCGCCAAGGCGCTGACGGAGATCGTCACCCGTGAGTGTGAAGCCGCGAAGCTGCGCACCCCGCGCATCTCGGTCGAGCCCGGACGTGCCGTCGTCGGCCCGACCGCCTTCACGCTGTACGAGGTCGGCACCATCAAGCCGCTGGACGGGCTGCGTACGTACGTGTCGGTCGACGGCGGCATGTCCGACAACATCCGCACCGCGCTGTACGACGCCGAGTACAGCGTCGCCCTGGTCTCCCGGTCCAGTGACGCCGAGCCGATGCTCGCCCGGGTCGTCGGCAAGCACTGCGAGAGCGGGGACATCGTGGTCAGGGACGCTTTCCTGCCGGCCGACCTGGCGCCGGGCGACCTCATCGCCGTGCCCGCCACGGGCGCGTACTGCCGGTCCATGGCCAGCAACTACAACCACGTGACCCGCCCGCCGGTCGTCGCCGTGCGCGACGGCGAGGCCCGGCTCATCGTGCGCCGCGAGACGGAGGAGGACCTGCTGCGTCTCGACGTCGGCTGAGCACCCGGACGGCTCGGACGCCCGGCCTCCGGACCCCCGGACGCCGGGACTCGCGCACACGCCGGGACACGGGGATCCGGGAAACCGGAAATCGGAAGCCGGTCGGGCCCGCCTCCGGAAGAATCCGGGTGGGCCCGTTCCCGGAAGGCGCGAAGCCGGGACGGTGGGACGGCGGAAGATCTCCGGTCTCCGCCCCCACAGAAATGAAATGGATGTCTCACGATCCGGACTGGAGGAAGAAAGTCCCGTTCGGTGAGTGAGACTGGTCGAACCGTAGAGGTATGAGGAAACGAGGTCGGATGATGCGTACGCGTCCGCTGAAGGTGGCGCTGCTGGGCTGTGGAGTGGTCGGCTCAGAGGTGGCGCGCATCATGACGACGCACGCCGACGACCTCGCCGCACGCATCGGCGCGCCCGTGGAACTCGCCGGTGTGGCCGTGCGGCGGCCGTCCAGGGTCCGGGAGGGCATCGACCCCGCCCTGGTCACCACCGACGCCACCGCCCTCGTCAAACGCGGCGACATCGACGTGGTGGTCGAGGTCATCGGAGGGATCGAGCCCGCCCGCAGCCTCATCGTGACGGCGTTCGAGCACGGCGCGTCCGTGGTCTCCGCCAACAAGGCCCTGCTCGCCCAGGACGGCGCAGCGCTGCACGCGGCGGCCGAGGACAACGGCGAGGACCTCTACTACGAGGCGGCCGTCGCCGGGGCCATCCCGCTGATCAGGCCGCTGCGCGAGTCCCTCGCCGGCGACAAGGTCAACCGCGTGCTCGGCATCGTCAACGGCACCACCAACTTCATCCTCGACAAGATGGACTCCACGGGGGCGGGCTACCAGGAGGCCCTCGACGAGGCCACCGCCCTCGGTTACGCCGAGGCCGACCCGACCGCCGACGTCGAGGGCTTCGACGCCGCCGCCAAGGCCGCCATCCTCGCCGGGATCGCCTTCCACACGCGCGTGCGCCTCGACGACGTCTACCGCGAGGGCATGACCGAGGTCACCGCCGCCGACTTCGCCGCCGCCAAGCGGATCGGCTGCACCATCAAGCTGCTCGCCATCTGCGAGCGCGCGGCCGACGGCGGGTCCGTCACCGCGCGCGTGCATCCGGCGATGATTCCGCTGAGCCACCCGCTGGCCTCCGTGCGCGGCGCCTACAACGCCGTGTTCGTCGAGTCCGACGCCGCGGGGCAGCTCATGTTCTACGGCCCCGGCGCCGGCGGTTCGCCCACCGCCTCCGCCGTGCTCGGCGACCTCGTCGCCGTCTGCCGCAACCGGCTCAACGGCGCCACCGGTCCCGGCGAGTCGGCGTACGCAGCGCTGCCCGTGTCGCCCATGGGCGATGTCGTCACGCGCTACCACATCAGCCTCGATGTGGCCGACAAGCCGGGTGTTCTCGCCCAGGTGGCGACCGTGTTCGCCGAGCACGGGGTGTCGATCGACACCGTTCGGCAGCAGGGAAAGGACGGCGAGGCCTCCCTCGTCGTCGTCACCCACCGCGCGTCCGACGCGTCCCTGAGCGGGACCGTCGAGGCGCTGCGCAAGCTCGACACCGTGCGGGGTGTCGCCAGCATCATGCGGGTTGAAGGGGAGTAACGAGCAATGACCCACCAGTGGCGCGGAATCATCGAGGAGTACCGGGACCGGCTGCCGGTCTCCGACACCACGCCGGTCGTGACGCTCCGCGAGGGCGGCACGCCGCTCGTGCCCGCGCAGGTGCTCTCCGAGCGCACGGGCTGCGAGGTCCACCTCAAGGTGGAGGGCGCGAACCCCACCGGGTCCTTCAAGGACCGCGGTATGACCATGGCCATCAGCAAGGCCAAGGAGGAGGGGGCGAAGGCCGTCATCTGCGCCTCCACCGGCAATACGTCCGCGTCGGCGGCCGCGTACGCCGTGCGGGCCGGGATGGTGTCGGCCGTCCTCGTCCCGCAGGGGAAGATCGCGCTCGGCAAGATGGGCCAGGCCCTCGTCCACGGCGCGAAGATCCTCCAGGTCGACGGCAACTTCGACGACTGCCTCACCCTGGCCCGGTCGCTGAGCGACAACTACCCGGTGGCGCTGGTCAATTCGGTCAACCCGGTGCGTATCGAGGGGCAGAAGACCGCCGCCTTCGAGATCGTGGACATGCTGGGCGACGCCCCCGACATCCACGTCCTGCCGGTGGGCAACGCGGGCAACATCACCGCGTACTGGAAGGGGTACACCGAGTACGCGGCCGACGGCATCGCCGCGCGGACTCCCCGTATGTGGGGGTTCCAGGCCTCCGGTTCCGCTCCGATCGTGCGCGGCGAGGTCGTCAAGGACCCGTCGACCATCGCGACCGCGATCCGCATCGGCAACCCCGCTTCCTGGCAGTTCGCGCTGGCCGCGCGGGACGAGTCCGGCGGCGTCATCGACGAGGTGACGGACCGTGAGATCCTGCGCGCCTACCGGCTGTTGGCCGCGCAGGAGGGTGTCTTCGTGGAGCCCGCGTCCGCCGCGTCGGTGGCCGGTCTGCTGAAGGCCGCCGAGCAGGGCAGGGTCGACCCGGGGCAGACCATCGTGTGCACGGTCACCGGGAACGGTCTCAAGGACCCGGACTGGGCCGTCGCGGGAGCCCCGCAGCCGGTCACCGTCCCGGTCGACGCGGCGACGGCGGCCGAGCGCCTCGGACTGGCCTGACGGACGTCCCGGACCGGCCCGGTGGAAACCGGACCGGTCCGAGGCACGCTCCGGACCGGTCGGCGGTCGGAGGTCGTCGGCCAGTGGCCGGATCCAGCTGGTTCCACCGCCTCGGGGTGGCCGGTTCGACAGCCTCGGATTGGCTGGTTCCATCGCCTCGGGGCGGCCGGTGAGGAGTCGGTCGGCCCCGGCGCAACCGGGGCGCCCGGTGACGGGATCGAGCCGGTCCGTCCGCCTCGGGGCGGCTCGACGAGGGACAACCCCATCGGGGGTGCACAGGGGGCTTGCGACACGCATCGTGCGCCGCCTGTGCGCCCTATGTCGCGGCAGAACCTTCCTTCGATAGGCTGTAGTGAACCCGCCCGCCGCATATGCCTCCGCATCCGGCACGGCGTCGCGCCGCCCACTCGGCCCGAGGGTCCTCACGTACGTATCGCATTGTTCGCATCGAATGTCATTCGACAGTCCCGCAGCTCAAGGAGTTCATCGAGCGATGGCCGGTCCAGCGTTCCGCGCCGCCGCCGTCCGGGTGCGCGTCCCCGCCACCAGCGCCAATCTCGGGCCGGGCTTCGACGCCCTCGGCCTCGCGCTGGGGCTCTACGACGACGTCGTCGTCCGGGTGGCCGACTCCGGGCTGCACATCGACATCGCGGGTGAGGGCAGCGAGACCCTCCCGCGTGACGAGAGCCACCTTCTCGTACGGTCTCTGCGTACCGCGTTCGACCTGTTGGGCGGGCAGCCGCGCGGTCTGGAGATCGTGTGCGCCAACCGCATCCCGCACGGCCGCGGCCTGGGTTCCTCCTCGGCCGCCATCTGCGCCGGCATCGTGGCCGCGCGGGCCGTGACCATAGGCGGCGAGGCGAAGTTGGACGACGCCGCGCTGCTCGAACTCGCCACCGAGATCGAGGGGCACCCCGACAACGTCGCGGCCTGTCTGCTCGGCGGGTTCACGCTCTCCTGGATGGAGTCGGGATCCGCGCGGGCGATCCGCATGAAGCCTGCCGATTCAGTCGTTCCGGTGGTTTTCGTCCCCGGGAAACCGGTACTGACGGCGACCGCGCGCGGTCTGCTCCCGCGCACCGTCCCGCACGTCGACGCCGCCACCAACGCGGGCCGTGCCGCCCTGCTCGTCGAGGCCCTCACCCGGCGCCCCGAGCTGCTGCTGCCCGCCACCGAGGACCGTCTCCACCAGGAGTACCGCGCACCCGCCATGCCGGAGAGCGCCGCACTGGTGGAACGACTGCGTGCGGACGGCATTCCGGCCGTCATCTCCGGCGCCGGACCCACCGTCATGGCACTGGCCGACGCGGGTACCGCCGACAAGGTCGAGCAGCTGGCCGGCACCGGCTGGGCTGCGAACCGGCTGAGCCTTGATCTCCAGGGAGCGAGCGTGCTGCCGCTTGCGCCCTGAGACACGGTTGCCGGATTTCGAGAGGGGGAATGTTTGTTGGATCCGGTAGTGTTAACCTCAAGTCTGCACCCGACCCCACCATGGCGAGGTGCTTCGTGTCCCCGTCCGGGACCAACATTCTTCCGGGAGCTCCCCAAGCCGCACTGCGTTCCGTACGTCGTATCTGGGCAGTACGCCGTACACGGGTGCTGAGCGGATCACAGGGCACGCTCCGGAATCGGTGCGACCACGCCGCGTGACACAGACAGTCCGTGCCACGGCTTCCTGGAAGCGCCATCACCAGAAATTCCTCTTCCGCCGTTTTGGCGGACCACCGCCCCGGCACGGTCCACACAGACGGGACCACTGCCGGACAGCACAACCGGTCGCCGAGCCAGACAGGCCGACGTCCGCTCCAGGGAAGGACCCTTCGTGAGCGACACCACCGATCTGATGGGCGCACGTGTCGAGGAGACCGCTGCCGCGCCCGCCACGGACGCCTCCGCGCCTGCCGCCGGTGCCGGCTCCCGGCGGCGCCGCGGTACCGGCCTCGAGGGCATGGTGCTGGCAGAGCTGCAGCAGGTCGCATCCGGCCTCGGCATCAGGGGCACCGCGCGTATGCGCAAGAGCCAGCTGATCGAGGTCATCAAGGAGGCGCAGGCAGGGGGTACCTCTCAGGCCGCTCCGGCGAAGACCGCCGAGTCCGCCGCCGAGACCAAGCCGAAGCGCCGGGCCACCTCGAAGGCGCGTACGGGCGACGACGCCCCCGCCGAGAAGAAGGCCGAGGCTTCCGCGGACCAGGCCGAGAAGGCCGTGGCCCAGCAGCAGATCGAGATCCCCGGCCAGCCCGCGGCCGACGACACCGCCGCGGAGCGCCGCCGTCGGCGTGCCACCGCCGACGCGGGCAGCCCGGCGGCGGGCGGCACCGAGACGATCGCCGCCGAGGCCAAGACCGAGACCGCCGCGCCGTCGCAGGGCGACGCCGGTGACGGCGCCGAGGGCCGCCGCCGCGACCGCCGTGAGCGCGGCCGCGACCGCGACCGCCGGGGCAAGGACGACCAGCAGGGCGGCCAGCCGCAGCGTCAGCAGGGCCAGCAGCAGGGCGGCGGTCGCCAGGACCGTCAGGAGCGCCAGGACCGTCAGGACCGTCAGCGCGACAACGGCCCGCAGCGCGACAACGGCCCCCAGGACGACGACGACTTCGACGGCGGACGCCGTGGCCGTCGCGGCCGTTACCGCGACCGCCGTGGCCGTCGCGGCCGCGACGAGATCGGCACCGCCGAGCCGCAACTCGCCGACGACGACGTCCTGATCCCGGTCGCCGGCATCCTGGACATCCTCGACAACTACGCGTTCATCCGTACGTCGGGCTACCTGCCGGGTCCCAACGACGTGTACGTCTCCCTCGCCCAGGTCCGCAAGAACGGCCTGCGCAAGGGTGACCACGTCACCGGCGCGGTCCGTCAGCCCAAGGACGGCGAGCGCCGCGAGAAGTTCAACGCGCTGGTGCGCCTGGACTCCACCAACGGCATGGCCCCCGACTCCGGTCGCGGGCGCCCGGAGTTCAACAAGCTGACGCCGCTGTACCCGCAGGACCGGCTCCGTCTGGAGACCGACCCGGGCGTGCTGACGACTCGTATCATCGACCTCGTCGCGCCGATCGGTAAGGGCCAGCGCGGTCTGATCGTGGCCCCGCCGAAGACCGGCAAGACCATGATCATGCAGGCGATCGCCAACGCGATCACGCACAACAACCCCGAGTGCCACCTGATGGTCGTCCTGGTCGACGAGCGTCCGGAAGAGGTCACCGACATGCAGCGGTCGGTCAAGGGCGAGGTCATCTCCTCGACCTTCGACCGTCCGGCCGAGGACCACACCACGGTCGCCGAGCTCGCCATCGAGCGTGCCAAGCGTCTGGTGGAGCTGGGCCACGACGTCGTCGTCCTGCTCGACTCGATCACGCGTCTGGGCCGTGCGTACAACCTCGCCGCCCCGGCCTCCGGCCGCATCCTGTCCGGTGGTGTCGACTCGACCGCGCTCTACCCGCCGAAGCGCTTCTTCGGTGCCGCGCGCAACATCGAGGACGGCGGTTCGCTGACGATCCTGGCCACCGCGCTGGTCGACACCGGCTCGCGCATGGACGAGGTCATCTTCGAGGAGTTCAAGGGCACCGGCAACGCCGAGCTCAAGCTCGACCGCAAGCTCGCCGACAAGCGCATCTTCCCCGCGGTGGACGTCGACGCGTCCGGTACCCGTAAGGAAGAGATCCTGCTCGGCAGCGACGAGCTGGCCATCGTCTGGAAGCTGCGCCGGGTGCTGCACGCGCTCGACCAGCAGCAGGCGATCGAACTGCTCCTGGACAAGATGCGGCAGACGAAGTCGAACGCCGAGTTCCTGCTCCAGATCCAGAAGACGACCCCGATGCCGGGCAACGGCGACTGAGGTCGTACCGACAGGCAGTGACACACGAAGGGCCGCTTCCCGACCGGGGAGCGGCCCTTCGGGCTGTCCGGGGCCACTGCGCCCCGGCCCCCACCTCCACGCCCGGAGCCCGACTTCCAGAGCCCCACGCGCTGCCGTCGTACGACCGGCCCCGTAGCGCCCGTACGGCCCCTTCCGTGCCCCTCCCGTGGCCCCCTCCCGGCCCTCCCGTGCCCCGCGCCGTCGTGTTGCCGTCGGCGCCGGGTTGTGCGGCGAGAGCTTCACCACAGCGGGCTCCTGCGGGGTCGCGGTGGAGCCGGGACGGCCCGGCGGCGGAAACCGCAGGTGAGCGCCGTACGGCCCGGTTCGGCGGCGACGCGCGGTGTACGGGCGGGCATCGGGGGAACACGGCACGTCATGCAACCTCCCGCTCGAGTTCACCCGTCTGAGCGGATGGAGTGACGATAAAGCGACAGGGGTTTCCCCCGGTCGAGCGACGCGGAGAGTCGAGGAGCACATGTCTGCCGACAAGACGCCGGAGTCCGCCATACCCGGCGAACCCGGTACCAGCGGCCCCCGCCGCAGCCGTGGCAGGAGCCTGATGATCATGGCTTGGACGGTGGCCGGCATCGTCGCGCTCGGCGGTGCGGGCGGCGGCTATCTGTTCCTGAGGCTCAACGACAACCTCAAGTCGATCGACATCAACCAGCTGCTGGGCACCGACCGGCCCGCCAAGGCCGACAACGGCTCCGAGAACATCCTGGTCCTGGGCTCGGACACCCGTTCCGGCGCCAACAAGAAGCTCGGCGGCGGCACCGACGACGGCAGCGCCCGCTCCGACACGGCGATGATCGTGCACGTCTACAAGGGCCACAAGAAGGCCAGTGTGGTCTCCGTCCCGCGCGACACCCTCGTCGACCGCCCGGCGTGCACGGACGCCCACGGCGCCACGCACCGGGCCGCGACCGGGGTGATGTTCAACTCCGCGTACACCACCGGCGGCGCCGCCTGCGCGGTGAAGACGGTCGAGGCTCTCAGCGGGATGCGGATGGACCACTACCTGGAGGTCGACTTCAGCGGCTTCCAGCGGCTCGTCGACGAACTCGGCGGCGTCGAGGTCACCACCACCCGGAACATCAGCGACCACCAGAGCCACCTGGACCTGAAGGCCGGCACCCACCGGCTCAGCGGCCGGCAGGCGCTCGCCCTGGTCCGCACCCGGCACGGCGTCGGCGACGGCTCCGACCTCGGCCGGATCCAGCTCCAGCAGGCGTTCCTCAAGGCACTGGTCACCCAGGTCAGGAACATCGGCCTCTTCACCAGCCCCACCGAGCTGGTCGACCTCGCCGACACCGCGACCAAGGCCGTCACCACCGACTCCGAGCTGGGCTCGGTGAACTCCCTGCTCGACTTCACGAACGGGCTGAAGCGGATCAGTCCGTCCCATATGACCATGGTCACCCTTCCGGTGCGGTACGACCCCGCCGACCCCAACCGCGTCGTCGTCGCCGACGCGAAGGCGAAACTGGTCTGGGACGCCCTGAAGGCCGACCGGGCCGTGCCGAAGGCCGCCACGCAGGGCACCGCGCGCGGTGCCGCCAAGGGGGTCGTGGCCTCGCCCTGAGGCGCTCGCGGGGGCGCGGGGAATAGATGCGCCCGCCTCTCGGTTTTGGGGGATGCGGCCAGTCCTGGCAGACTGGTACGTCGGCTCCGGTTCACGCTTCCGCATCCCGCGGCGGCGACCCGGCGCCCTCCCGAAACTAGGAGACACCTTGAAGCGCGACATCCACCCCGAGTACGTCGAGACGCAGGTCAGCTGCACCTGTGGCGCGTCGTTCACCACCCGTAGCACCATCACGTCCGGAGCCATCCGGGCCGAGGTCTGCTCCGAGTGCCACCCGTTCTACACGGGCAAGCAGAAGATCCTCGACACCGGTGGCCGTGTGGCCCGCTTCGAGGCCCGCTTCGGCAAGGCTGCTGCCGGCTCCAAGAAGTAGCGAGCCCCATTTCGCCGGTCCACGGCCGCGCCCTTCACCGGGGTGCGCCCGGGACCGGCGTTTTTGGTCGCCCGTCTTCCCCTTCGCAACGCAGTACAGGAGCCCAAGATGTTCGAGGCCGTCGAGGAACTCGTCGGTGAGCACGCCGACCTGGAGACGAAGCTCGCCGACCCGTCGGTCCACGCCGACCAGGCGAACGCGCGCAAGCTGAACAAGCGCTACGCCGAGCTCACCCCGATCGTCGGCACCTTCCGCTCCTGGAAGCAGACCGGCGACGACATCGAGACCGCGCGCGAACTGGCCGCCGACGACCCGGACTTCGCCGCCGAGGTCAAGGAGCTGGAGAAGCAGCGCGAAGAGCTGACGGAGAAGCTGAGGCTGCTCCTCGTCCCGCGCGACCCCAGCGACGACAAGGACGTCATCCTGGAGATCAAGGCGGGCGCGGGCGGCGACGAGTCCGCGCTGTTCGCGGGCGACCTGCTGCGCATGTACCTGCGCTACGCCGAGCGCATCGGCTGGAAGACCGAGATCATCGACGCCACCGAGTCCGAGCTGGGCGGCTACAAGGACGTCCAGGTCGCGGTGAAGACCAAGGGCGGCCAGGGCGCCACCGAGCCCGGCCAGGGCGTCTGGGCCCGGCTGAAGTACGAGGGCGGCGTGCACCGCGTGCAGCGGGTGCCGGCCACCGAGTCCGCGGGCCGTATCCACACCTCGGCGGCGGGCGTGCTGGTCACCCCGGAGGCCGAGGAGGTCGACGTGGAGATCAACCCGAACGACCTGCGCATCGACGTCTACCGCTCGTCCGGCCCCGGCGGCCAGTCCGTCAACACCACCGACTCCGCGGTGCGCATCACGCACCTGCCCACCGGAGTCGTCGCCTCCTGCCAGAACGAGAAGAGCCAGTTGCAGAACAAGGAGCAGGCGATGCGTATCCTGCGCTCCAGGCTGCTTGCGGCGGCTCAGGAGGAGGCGGAGCGGGAGGCCGCCGACGCCCGCCGCAGCCAGGTCCGCACCGTCGACCGCTCCGAGAAGATCCGTACGTACAACTTCCCGGAGAACCGGCTCTCGGACCACCGCGTCGGCTTCAAGGCGTACAACCTGGACCAGGTCCTGGACGGCGAACTCGACGCGGTGATCCAGGCCTGCGTCGACGCGGACTCGGCCGCCAAGCTCGCGGCCGCGTAAGGGCGGACGTACCCACGTACGAGGACGAGTACGACACGGAGGACTTGCGTGAACCTGCTGCTCGCAGAGGTGGCCCAGGCCACCCAGCGGCTGGCCGACGCCGGCGTGCCCTCGCCGCGCAACGACGCGGAGGAGCTCGCCGCGTTCGTGCACGGCGTGAAGCGGGGCGCGCTGCACTCCGTGAAGGACGCGGACTTCGACGCCCGCTACTGGGAGGTCATCGCGCGCCGTGAGCAGCGCGAGCCGCTCCAGCACATCACCGGCCGTGCCTTCTTCCGCTACCTGGAGCTCCAGGTCGGCCCCGGCGTCTTCGTGCCGCGCCCCGAGACGGAGTCCGTGGTCGGCTGGGCCATAGACGCCGTACGCGCCATGGACGTGGTCGAGCCGCTGATCGTCGACCTGTGCACCGGCTCGGGCGCCATCGCGCTCGCGCTCGCCCAGGAGGTGCCGCGCTCGCGCGTGCACGCCGTGGAGTTGTCCGAGGACGCGCTGCGGTGGACCCGCAAGAACATGGAGGGGTCCAGGGTCGACCTGCGCCAGGGAAACGCCCTGGACGCCTTCCACGACCTCGACGGCCAGGTCGACCTGGTCATCTCCAACCCGCCGTACATCCCGCTGACCGAATGGGAGTACGTCGCTCCCGAGGCGCGGGACTACGATCCCGAGCTCGCCCTGTTCTCGGGCGAGGACGGACTCGAACTCATCCGCGGCCTCGAGCGCACCGCGCACCGGCTGCTGCGCCCCGGCGGTGTCGTCGTCGTCGAGCACGCCGACACCCAGGGCGGCCAGGTGCCGTGGATCTTCACCGAGGAGAAGGGCTGGGCCGACGCGGCCGACCACCCCGACCTCAACAACCGCCCCCGGTTCGCGACCGCCCGCAAGGCGATGCCGTGACCGGCGCGTCCCAGACTTCAGTCCAGCAGTACGTGTACGAGGAGGCCCGCTAGATGGCACGGCGATACGACACCAACGACGCGACCGACCGAGTGACCGGTCTGCGCGAGGCCGCGTCCGCCGTCCGCCGGGGCGAGCTCGTGGTGCTGCCGACGGACACGGTGTACGGCATCGGCGCCGACGCGTTCTCCTCGGCGGCCGTCGCCGACCTCCTCGACGCCAAGGGCCGGGGCCGCTCCATGCCCACGCCCGTCCTCATCGGCTCCCCGAACACCCTGCACGGCCTCGTCACGGACTTCTCCGAGCTGGCCTGGGAGCTGGTGGACGCCTTCTGGCCGGGCGCGCTGACGCTCGTCGCCAAGCACCAGCCGTCGCTCCAGTGGGACCTGGGGGACACCCGTGGCACCGTCGCCGTGCGCATGCCGCTGCACCCGGTCGCCATCGAGCTGCTGACCGAGGTCGGCCCGATGGCGGTCTCCTCCGCGAACCTGACCGGACACCCGTCCCCCGAGACCTGCGACGCCGCGCAGGAGATGCTGGGCGACTCCGTCTCCGTCTACCTGGACGGTGGCCCGACCCCCGGCAACGTGCCGTCCTCGATCGTCGACGTCACCCGTGAGGTGCCGCTGCTGCTGCGGGCCGGCGCGATCTCCGCGGAGGAGCTGCGCAAGGTCGTACCCGACCTCGAGGTGGCGAATTGACGGCCCCCCTCGGCCCCGAGCTCCCGGCCGCCCGCGCGCAGGGGGCACCCCCATGCGTGGCATAGGCAGCGGGGAAGTGACGGGCACCTTCGGGTTCCCGCGTGACACCTTCCGCATCCTCCACGTCAGCACCGGAAACGTGTGCCGTTCGCCCATCACCGAGCGTCTGACCCGCCACTTCGTGACGGACCGGCTCGGCGGTCTGCTGAGCGGCGGGCTGATCGTGGAGAGCGCGGGCACGTGGGGCCACGAGGGCGCGCCCATGGAGGCCAACGCGGAGACCGTGCTGGCCGACTTCGGCGCGGACGCCTCCGGCTTCGTCGGCCGGGAGCTCCTCGACGAGCACGTCATCATGGCCGACCTGGTCCTGACGGCGACCCGCGACCACCGGGCCCAGGTGATCTCGATGGGGCACTCGGCGGGGCTGCGCACGTTCACGCTGAAGGAGTTCACCCGGCTGGTCCGGGCGATCGACCCGGCGACGCTGCCGCCCCTGGAGGACGGCGTGGTCGCGCGGGCCCGCGCGCTGGTGCGGGCGGCCGCGGCGCTGCGCGGCTGGCTGCTGGCCCCGACCGCCGAGGCGGACGAGGTGTACGACCCGTACGGGGCACCGCTGCCGTTCTTCCGGTCCATCGGGGACGAGATACACGAGGCGCTGGATCCGGTGGTGACGGCGCTGACCGGCGTACCGGCGCGGATGTAGGACCCGCCCGGCGGTGCCGGGCGCGCCGGGTGCCCCCGGCCTACATTGGACGTACGTCACCGTCGACGCGTCCGGAGTCCATCATGGCCGTCACACATGCCCTCGAGGCCGACGTCCTGCGCCGGCAGGACCCCGAACTGGCCGAGGTCCTGCTCGCCGAGCAGGACCGGCAGTCGACGTCGTTGCAGCTGATCGCCGCCGAGAACTTCACCTCGCCGGCCGTGCTGGCCGCACTCGGCTCACCGCTGGCGAACAAGTACGCCGAGGGGTATCCGGGGGCCCGCCACCACGGCGGGTGCGAGATCGTGGACGTCGCCGAGCGGATCGCGGTGGACCGGGCGAAGGCGCTGTTCGGGGCCGAGCATGCCAATGTGCAGTCGCACTCCGGGTCGTCCGCCGTCCTCGCCGCGTACGCCGCGCTGCTGCGGCCCGGCGACACGGTCCTCGCCCTCGGGCTGCCGTACGGAGGCCATCTCACGCACGGCTCGCCGGTCAACTTCTCCGGACGCTGGTTCGACTTCGTGGGGTACGGCGTCGACGCCGAGAGCGGGCTGATCGACTACGACCAGGTGCGCACCCTGGCCCGTACGCACCGGCCCAAGGCGATCGTGTGCGGCTCCATCGCCTACCCCCGGCACCTCGACTACGCCCTGTTCCGGGAGATGGCCGACGAGGTGGGCGCCGCCCTCATCGCCGACGCGGCCCATCCCATCGGGCTGGTCGCCGGGGGAGCGGCGCCCAGCCCGGTGCCGTACGCCGACATCGTCTGCGCCACCACGCACAAGGTGCTGCGCGGGCCCCGCGGCGGCATGATCCTGTGCGGGCGCGAGCTGGCCGAACGGGTGGACCGGGCCGTCTTCCCGTTCACGCAGGGCGGCGCCCAGATGCACACCATCGCCGCGAAGGCGGTGGCGTTCGGCGAGGCGGCGACGCCCGCCTTCACCCTCTACGCCCATCAGGTGGTCGCCAATGCGAAGGTCCTGGCGGCCGGGCTGGCGGCGGAGGGACTGGCCGTCACCACCGGTGGGACCGACACCCACCTGATCACCGCCGATCCGGGGCCGCTCGGTGTCGAAGGGCGTGCGGCGCGGGGGCGGCTCGCGGCGGCCGGGATGATCCTGGACTGCTGTGCGCTGCCGCACGGCGACGCCCGTGGCCTGCGCCTGGGCACCGCCGCGGTGACCACGCAGGGCATGGGGGAGGCCGAGATGACGCGGATCGCCGTACTGCTCGCGAGTGTGCTGCGGGGCGATGTCGAGACCGTCCTGGCCCGGGAGGAGGCGCGGCAACTGGCGCTGGAATTTCCGCCGTATTCCGGTTGAACGGGGGTAGGCGCACACGGGTGCACAGACTCACGTGCAACCATCGTCGCTACCCGGAAGTCCCCAACCATATGCGTCCCTCGCTAGGGTGTGGGGCTGAGATGGCCTGCGAGACCTGTGGGGAAGCCCGTGCGTGAATACCTGCTGACGCTCTGCATCACGGCCGCCGTGACGTATCTGCTGACAGGGCCGGTACGTAAGTTCGCGATCGTGGCCGGAGCGATGCCGGAGATCCGGGCACGTGATGTGCACCGGGAGCCCACTCCGCGGCTCGGCGGGATCGCGATGTTCTTCGGCCTGTGCGCCGGACTGCTGGTCGCGGACCACCTCACCAACCTCAACGAGGTCTTCGAGAAGTCGAACGAGCCGCGCGCGCTGCTCTCCGGAGCCGCGCTGATCTGGCTGATCGGCGTCCTGGACGACAAGTTCGAGATCGACGCCCTGATCAAGCTGGGCGGCCAGATGATCGCCGCCGGTGTGATGGTCATGCAGGGTCTGACGATCCTGTGGCTGCCGGTGCCGGGCGTCGGCACCGTGGCGCTGACCCAGTGGCAGGGCACCCTGCTGACCGTGGCGCTGGTCGTCATCACGATCAACGCGGTCAACTTCGTGGACGGTCTCGACGGTCTGGCCGCCGGCATGGTGTGCATCGCGGCGGCCGCGTTCTTCATGTACGCCTACCGGATCTGGTACTCGTACGGCATCGAGGCGGCCGCTCCGGCCACGCTGTTCGCGGCGATCCTGATGGGCATGTGCCTGGGCTTCCTGCCGCACAACGCGCATCCCGCGCGGATCTTCATGGGCGACTCGGGTTCGATGCTGATCGGCCTGGTGCTGGCGGCCGGCGCGATCTCCGTGACCGGGCAGGTCGACCCGGACGTGATGAAGCTGTTCTCCGGGTCCGAGCGCAGCGCCGTGCACCAGATGGTGCCGGTCTACATCCCGCTGCTGATGCCGCTGACGATCATCGCCATCCCGGCCGCGGACCTGGTTCTGGCGATCGTGCGGCGCACCTGGCGCGGCCAGTCGCCGTTCGCGGCGGACCGCGGGCATCTGCACCACCGGCTGCTGGAGATCGGGCACTCGCACAGCCGCGCGGTGCTGATCATGTACTTCTGGTCCGCGCTGATCTCCTTCGGCGCGCTCGCCTACTCCGTGAACGCGGCGTCCATGTGGATCGTGCTCGGCGTGGTCTTCTTCTGCGCACTGGGCCTGGTGCTGCTTCTGCTGCCGCGGTTCGCGCCGCGCGCCCCGCGCTGGGCCGAGGCGTTCGTGCCGCCGCGCTACCGGCGCCGCAAGGCCCGTGCCTCGGCCGGTGCGCAGGAGGCGGCCGGTGCGGCCCACGAGGAGCGGGCGGCGGACGCCGAGGCCGTTCCGGCCGAGCACGTGCCCGCCGAGGCCGCGTCCGCCGAGGACCTGCCTGCCGAGGACGTGCCCGGGGACGAGGAACTGGCTCCGGTCGCGGCCGGGATGCACGGGGCGTCAGGGGTCAACGGGGCGACCGCCATCGGCGCTCGCGCACGCGTGCGTTGACATCACAAGGTAAGAATCTGACTAGAGCATTGCCAAGTCGTGGGGGAGCAAAGCACCCCAATACCAGACACATTGGCCGTGTTTTTGCACAGACGCGCAGCGTCAGTCTCATGTGTGACAGCAAGCACACCTACCAGGTAAAGACCTCATCAAATAGTTTGTGATACGGTTCACGAGAACCCGGGATGGAGCCGAAGGACCGTAATGCGACGGTCCCTTGGCGCGAGGTCACCAACACTCGACCCGGGACTACGCTCGTCCATGACGACACCCCTGCCCCCCTTGAAAGCGGAGTTGCCGCCATGCCGTCCAACGACGTCCGGATCCTGGCCCAGGCTGCTGTGCCCACGGCTGCCGTCGGCGCGATCGCCGCCGTCGTCAGCGGCGTGGTCGCGGGCGGCAAGGGTGCGGTCGGGGCGATCGTCGCGACGCTGATCGTGATCCTCTTCATGGGAATCGGGCTCTACGTACTGCAGCGCACCGCCAGATCGCTTCCGCACCTGTTCCAGGCAATGGGTCTGATGCTCTACGCGGCGCAGATCCTGCTGCTGTTCATCTTCGTCGCGGCCTTCAAGCACACGACGCTGTTCAACCCCCGGGCCTTCGCGCTCACGCTCGTCGCCGGCACTCTCACGTGGATCGCCGCGCAGACGCGTGCTCACATGAAGTCCAAGATTCTCTACGTCGAACCCGATTCGACCACCTCTTCGAAGGGTGACGGGCCCGAAAAGCCGGGTCACCAGTCGTGAGGGGTAGGGCCGGGATAAAGCCGCACGAGAGATCCTGCTATCGTCCGGTGCCAACTGCGGCATCGCGGGCGCGGGCATCCGAGCTGACGCCTGTTCGATCGCGAGGCGAGATGCCCCTCAGCCGCCCCCACATCCGTTACACCAGTCCCGTGCCGAACCGCGGCCCCGTGCCGCGCCGACACAACGAGGTTGCCGTACCTATGCGCCACGATGAAGGAGCCCGCGGTGAGTGCTGACCCGATGCAGACGCTCGCTTTCGACACGAGCTGTCACCTGTTCGGTGACGACGGGTGCGGCTTCCCGGCTCCGGGCCTGCACTCGTTCATGTTCGAGCCGCTCTGGGGCGACACCGACGGCCTGTACTTCAACAAGCCGATGCTGCTGGCACTGCTCGGTTCCATCATCGTGGTGGGCTTCTTCTGGGCGGCTTTCGCCAAGCCGAAGCTCGTCCCGGGCAAGCTCCAGATGGTCGCCGAGGCCGGCTACGACTTCGTCCGGACCGGCATCGTCTACCAGACGATCGGCAAGCGTGAGGGCGAGAAGTACGTACCGCTCGCCGTCTCGCTGTTCTTCTTCATCTGGATGATGAACCTCTGGTCGATCATTCCGGTCGCCTCCTTCCCGGTGACCTCGATCATCGCCTACCCGGCGGTGCTCGCCCTGATCGTCTACGTCACCTGGGTCTCGCTGACGTTCAAGCGCCACGGTTTCGTCGGCTTCTTCAAGAACGTCACCGGCTACGACAAGTCGCTCGGTGCGGTGCTGCCGCTGTCGATGACCATCGAGTTCTTCTCGAACCTGCTGGTCCGCCCGTTCACGCACGCCGTCCGACTGTTCGCGAACATGTTCGCCGGTCACACCCTGCTGCTGCTCTTCACGATCGCCAGCTGGTACATGCTGAACGGCATCGGCATCGCGTACTCGGCCGTCTCGTTCGTGATGGTCATCGTGATGACCGCCTTCGAGCTCTTCATCCAGGCTGTCCAGGCGTACGTCTTCGTCCTCCTGACCTGCACCTTCATCCAGGGCGCGCTCGCCGAGCAGCACTGAGTCGCTCCCTCACCCATGAGACATCCGGTGGCCAACCCCCACCGGTCACTGAAAGAGAAGGAAGAACCGGCATGTCCGCTCTCCAGACCCTCGCTGCGGTTGAAGGCAACCTCGGCTCCATCGGTTACGGCCTCGCCGCGATCGGCCCGGGCGTCGGCGTCGGCATCATCTTCGGTAACGGCACCCAGGCCCTCGCCCGCCAGCCCGAGGCGGCCGGTCTGATCCGCGCCAACCAGATCCTCGGCTTCGCTTTCTGTGAGGCGCTGGCCCTCATCGGCCTCGTCATGCCGTTCGTCTACTAAGACGAACGACAGCGACAGCCCCATTCGACGAAAGGCACTGATGTGAACCCCCTGGTTCAGCTGGCGGCCGAGGCGGAGAAGGAGAACCCCCTCATTCCGCCGTGGCCGGAGCTCGTCATCGGCCTGATCGCCTTCGTCATCGTCTTCGGCTTCCTCGCCAAGAAGCTTCTTCCGACCATCAACAAGGTCCTGGAAGAGCGTCGCGAGGCCATCGAGGGCGGTATCGAGAAGGCCGAGGCCGCACAGACCGAGGCCCAGAGCGTCCTTGAGCAGTACAAGGCCCAGCTCGCCGAGGCCCGCCACGAGGCCGCGCGGCTGCGCCAGGAGGCGCAGGAGCAGGGCGCCACGCTCATCGCAGAGATGCGCGCGGAAGGCCAGCGGCAGCGCGAGGAGATCGTCGCCGCCGGTCACTCGCAGATCGAGGCCGACCGCAAGGCCGCCGCGTCCGCGCTGCGGCAGGACGTCGGCAAGCTCGCCACCGACCTGGCCGGCAAGCTGGTCGGTGAGTCCCTCGAGGACCACGCCCGCCAGAGCCGTGTGATCGACCGCTTCCTCGACGAGCTCGAGGAGAAGGCCGAGGCGGCTCGATGACAGCACACGGAGCGAGCCGCGAGGCGTTCGCAGCTGCCCGTGAGCGTCTCGACGCGCTGACGGACTCCACGTCCGTGGACGCGGCCCGGCTCGCCGACGAGCTGGCCGCCGTCACCGCGCTGCTCGACCGCGAGGTGTCGCTGCGTCGGGTCCTCACCGACCCGGCGCAGGCCGGTGAGGCCAAGGCGGAGCTGGTCCAGCGCCTGCTCGCCGGCCAGGTCAGCGGCACCACCGCCGACCTGGTGGCAGGCACGGTGCGCTCGCGCTGGTCGCAGACTCGCGACCTGGTCGACGCGCTGGAGGAGCTGGCGAGCATCGCCGACCTCACCGCCGCGGAGAAGGCGGGCACGCTCGACGACGTCGAGGACGAGCTGTTCCGGTTCGGCCGGATCGTCTCCTCGAACACCGAGCTGCGCGCCGCGCTGACCGACCGCAAGGCCACCGTCACGGCCAAGACCGAGCTGCTGAACCGGCTGCTCGGCGGCCGGGCGAAGGCCACCACCGAGCGTCTGGTGACGCGTCTGGTGACCGCCGCGCGCGGACGTAGCCTGGAGTCGGGACTCGAGTCCCTGTCCACGCTCGCCGCCGAGCGCCGGGACCGCGCCGTCGCCGTCGTCACCTCGGCGGTGCCGCTCAGCGACACGCAGAAGCAGCGCCTGGGCGCCGCCCTCGCGAAGCTCTACGGCCGCAGGATGCACCTCAACCTCGACGTGGACCCCGCGGTCGTCGGCGGGATGCGGGTGCAGGTCGGTGACGAGGTCATCAACGGCTCCGTCGCGGACCGCATCGAGGACGCCGGCCGCCGACTGGCGAGCTAGCACCCCCGCGGCAACTCAATAAGCAGTACGTAAGCAATTACGGCCCTGGTTGGGCCGTGCAGAGGATTCACCTCTTTCAGGGGGGAGTCCCCATCCCCCCAAAGTGAAACTTCGGGCCCAACAAGGAGAGCAGGGAACCCAGATGGCGGAGCTCACGATCCGGCCGGAGGAGATCCGGGACGCGCTGGAGAACTTCGTCCAGTCGTACAAGCCGGACGCGGCCTCGCGCGAGGAGGTCGGTACGGTCACCCTTGCCGGCGACGGCATCGCGAAGGTCGAGGGTCTTCCCTCGGCCATGGCCAACGAACTGCTGAAGTTCGAGGACGGCACCCTCGGCCTCGCGCTCAACCTGGAAGAGCGCGAGATCGGCGCCATCGTCCTCGGTGAGTTCAGCGGCATCGAGGAGGGTCAGCCGGTGCACCGCACCGGTGAGGTGCTCTCCGTGGCCGTCGGCGAGGGATACCTCGGCCGCGTAGTCGACCCGCTCGGCAACCCGATCGACGGCCTCGGCGAGATCGAGACGTCCGGCCGCCGCGCCCTGGAGCTTCAGGCTCCGGGCGTCATGGCCCGTAAGTCGGTGCACGAGCCGATGGAGACCGGCTACAAGGCCGTCGACGCGATGACCCCGGTCGGCCGCGGCCAGCGTCAGCTGATCATCGGTGACCGCCAGACCGGCAAGACCGCCCTGGCCGTCGACACGATCATCAACCAGCGCGACAACTGGCGCTCGGGCGACCCGAAGAAGCAGGTCCGCTGCGTCTACGTCGCCATCGGCCAGAAGGGCTCGACCATCGCCTCCGTGCGTGGCGCCCTCGAAGAGGCCGGCGCGCTGGAGTACACGACCATCGTCGCCGCCCCGGCGTCCGACCCGGCCGGCTTCAAGTACCTGGCGCCGTACACCGGTTCGGCCATCGGTCAGCAGTGGATGTACGAGGGCAAGCACGTCCTCATCATCTTCGACGACCTCTCGAAGCAGGCCGACGCCTACCGCGCCGTGTCCCTGCTGCTGCGTCGCCCGCCGGGCCGCGAGGCCTACCCCGGTGACGTCTTCTACCTGCACTCCCGTCTGCTGGAGCGCTGCGCGAAGCTCTCCGACGAGCTGGGCGCCGGTTCGATGACGGGTCTGCCGATCGTCGAGACGAAGGCCAACGACGTCTCTGCGTTCATCCCGACCAACGTCATCTCCATCACCGACGGCCAGTGCTTCCTGGAGTCGGACCTGTTCAACGCCGGTCAGCGCCCCGCGCTGAACGTCGGTATCTCCGTCTCCCGAGTCGGTGGTTCCGCGCAGCACAAGGCGATGAAGCAGGTCTCCGGCCGTCTGCGCCTCGACCTGGCCCAGTACCGCGAGCTGGAGGCGTTCGCCGCCTTCGGTTCCGACCTGGACGCCGCGTCGAAGTCGCAGCTGGAGCGCGGTCAGCGTCTGGTCGAGCTGCTCAAGCAGGCTCAGTACCAGCCGATGCCGACCGAGGACCAGGTCGTCTCCGTGTGGGCCGGCACCACCGGCAAGATGGACGACGTCCCGGTCTCCGACATCCGCCGCTTCGAGAAGGAGCTGCTGGAGTACCTGCACCGCAAGGAGCAGGGCCTCATGACCTCCATCAAGGAGGGCGGCAAGATGTCGGACGACACGCTCACCGCCGTCGCGGACGCGATCGCGGCCTTCAAGAAGCAGTTCGAGACCTCCGACGGCAAGCTGCTCGGCGAGGACGCTCCGGCCGCTGCCGCCAAGTGACGTAAGGAAGGGACCTGACTCATGGGAGCCCAGCTCCGGGTCTACAAGCGTCGCATCCGATCCGTCACCGCGACCAAGAAGATCACGAAGGCGATGGAGATGATCGCCGCCTCGCGTGTCGTCAAGGCACAGCGCAAGGTGGCGGCCTCCACGCCGTACGCGACCGAGCTCACCCGCGCGGTCACGGCGGTCGGTACCGGCTCGAACACGAAGCACCCGCTGACCACGCAGGCCGAGACGGTCGTGCGGTCCGCGGTGCTGCTCCTGACGAGCGACCGCGGTCTCGCAGGCGCGTTCAACTCCAACGCCATCAAGGCCGCGGAGAAGCTGACCGCGCGCCTGGAGGCCGAGGGCAAGCAGGTCGACACGTACATCGTCGGCCGGCGCGGTCTGGCCCACTACAACTTCCGCGAGCGCAAGGTCGTGGAGTCGTGGTCGGGCTTCACCGACGAGCCCTCCTACGCGGACGCCAAGAAGGTCGCGGCTCCGCTGATCGAGGCCATCGAGAAGGACACGGCCGACGGCGGCGTGGATGAACTCCACATCGTCTTCACCGAGTTCGTGTCGATGATGACGCAGACGGCGCTCGACGACCGTCTGCTCCCGCTCAGCCTCGAAGAGGTCGCGCAGGAGGCGGCGCCGCAGGGCGAGATCCTTCCGCTCTACGACTTCGAGCCCTCGGCGGAGGACGTCCTCGACGCCCTGCTGCCGCGCTACGTCGAGAGCCGTATCTACAACGCGCTGCTCCAGTCGGCTGCTTCCAAGCACGCCGCCACGCGCCGCGCGATGAAGTCGGCGACCGACAACGCGGGCGAGCTGATCAACACGCTCTCCCGTCTTGCCAACGCGGCCCGCCAGGCCGAAATCACCCAGGAAATCAGCGAGATCGTCGGTGGCGCCAGCGCCCTTGCCGACGCGACCGCGGGGAGTGACAAGTAATGACGACGACTTCTGAGACGGCCGTTGCCACGGGCCGCGTCGCCCGGGTCATCGGCCCGGTCGTCGACGTGGAGTTCCCCGTCGACGCGATGCCGGAGATCTACAACGCCCTGCACGTCGAGGTCGCAGACCCGGCGAACGAGGGCGAGAAGAAGACGCTGACCCTGGAGGTCGCCCAGCACTTGGGTGACGGCCTGGTCCGCACCATCTCGATGCAGCCCACCGACGGTCTGGTCCGCCAGGCCCCGGTGACCGACACCGGCACGGGCATCACCGTCCCGGTCGGCGACTTCACCAAGGGCAAGGTGTTCAACACCCTCGGTGAGGTGCTGAACGTCGACGAGAAGTACGACGGCGAGCGCTGGTCCATCCACCGCAAGGCCCCGAACTTCGACGAGCTCGAGTCGAAGACCGAGATGTTCGAGACCGGCGTCAAGGTCATCGACCTTCTCACCCCGTACGTCAAGGGTGGAAAGATCGGTCTGTTCGGTGGTGCCGGCGTCGGCAAGACGGTGCTCATCCAGGAGATGATCTACCGCGTCGCCAACAACCACGACGGTGTCTCCGTGTTCGCCGGTGTCGGTGAGCGCACCCGTGAGGGCAACGACCTCATCGAGGAGATGGCGGACTCGGGCGTCATCGACAAGACCGCCCTTGTCTTCGGCCAGATGGACGAGCCCCCGGGCACCCGTCTGCGCGTGGCCCTGGCCGGTCTGACCATGGCGGAGTACTTCCGCGATGTGCAGAAGCAGGACGTGCTGTTCTTCATCGACAACATCTTCCGCTTCACGCAGGCCGGTTCCGAGGTCTCGACCCTGCTCGGCCGTATGCCCTCCGCGGTGGGTTACCAGCCGAACCTGGCCGACGAGATGGGTCTCCTCCAGGAGCGCATCACCTCGACCCGTGGTCACTCGATCACCTCGATGCAGGCGATCTACGTCCCCGCGGACGACCTGACCGACCCGGCCCCGGCCACCACGTTCGCCCACCTCGACGCGACGACGGTTCTCTCCCGTCCGATCTCCGAGAAGGGCATCTACCCGGCCGTGGACCCGCTGGACTCCACGTCCCGCATCCTGGACCCGCGCTACATCGCGGCGGACCACTACAACACCGCCATGCGTGTGAAGACGGTCCTCCAGAAGTACAAGGACCTCCAGGACATCATCGCGATCCTCGGTATCGACGAGCTCGGCGAGGAGGACAAGCTCGTCGTCCACCGTGCCCGTCGCGTGGAGCGCTTCCTGTCCCAGAACACCCACGTCGCCAAGCAGTTCACCGGCGTCGACGGGTCGGACGTCCCGCTGGACGAGTCGATCACCGCGTTCAACGCGATCATCGACGGCGAGTACGACCACTTCCCGGAGCAGGCGTTCTTCCTCTGCGGTGGCATTGAGGACCTCAAGGCCAACGCCAAGGAGCTGGGCGTCTCCTGAGCCTCGCGCTCTTGACGAAGGGGGCGGGCGCGTCCCGCCCCCTTCGTCACGCCCACTAGACTTGTAACCAACACCCGGCAGACCCGCCGGGTGGTGACCCGAGGAGCCAACCTTGGCTGCTGAGCTGCACGTCGCGTTGGTCGCGGCCGACCGAGAGGTCTGGACCGGCGAGGCGACCCTGGTCGTCGCGCGCACCACGTCCGGCGACATCGGCGTCATGCCCGGTCACCAGCCGCTGCTCGGTGTGCTGGAGTCGGGCCCGGTGACCATCCGTACGCGTGAGGGGGGAACGGTCGTCGCTGCGGTGCACGGCGGTTTCATCTCGTTCGCGGACAACAAGCTGTCGCTGCTGGCCGAGATCGCCGAGCTGTCGGACGAGATCGACGTCCAGCGCGTGGAGCGTGAGCTGGAGCGCGCGAAGGCGGAGGGCGACGCCCACGCCGAGCGCCGTGCGGACGTACGACTGCGCGCGGCGGCAGCGCGCTAGCAGGCGCGCTGTGCAATGACGTCCCTCAGCCGCGGCTGGGACCGGAGCGATCCGGTGCCGGTCGCGGCTGAGGCAGATCTGGATGTTTTTTCCGTTCCGTTATCTATTTACGGTTCTCTAGGAGACGAGGAGGTCGGTGCCGATGGTCCTCGCTCTGACTGTGTGCGCAATCGTCGTCGCCCTGGTGGTGGTGGGGCTGTTCGTCTTCGGACTGCGGCGCAGACTCATCCAGCGCTCGGGCGGCACCTTCGATTGCAGCCTGCGCTGGGACGTTCCCGAGAAGTCCGACACCAGCGGCAAGGGCTGGAGCTACGGCGTCGCCCGCTACAACGGCGACCGCATCGAGTGGTACCGGGTCTTCTCCTACGCCCCCCGCCCGCGTCGCGTCCTGGAGCGCGCGTCGATCGAGGTGGCCGGCCGCCGGCTGCCCGACGGCGAGGAGGAACTGGCGCTGCTGTCCGACTCGGTGATCCTCGCGTGTCTGCACCGCGGCACCCGTCTGGAACTGGCGATGAGCGAGGACGCGCTGACCGGTTTTCTCGCCTGGCTGGAGGCGGCCCCGCCCGGCCAGCGGGTGAACGTCGCCTGAGGCTCGGCTGACGCTCCCCCCATACGACGACGCTCCCCTGGACCAGGTCCAGGGGAGCGTCGGTCTTTCAGCCTCCGAACTGTTCTACGACAGTCCGCTGTTGAGGGCGCTCACCAGCTCACCGTTGCTGGTGTCGCCGCTGAACTCCCAGAAGAAGGCGCCGCCGAGGCCCTGCGACTTGGCCCAGGCCATCTTGGTGCCGATGGTGGCCGGGGTGTCGTAGGACCACCAGTTGTTGCCGCAGAAGGCGTACGCCGTGCCGGCCACGAGACCGGTCGACGGGCAGGACGTCTTGAGCACCTTGTAGTCCTCGATGCCCTGCTCGTAGGTGCCGGCCGCCGGGCCGGTCGCCGTGCCGCCGGGCGCCGCCTGGGTGACGCCGGTCCAGCCGCGGCCGTAGAAGCCGATGCCGACGAGCAGCTTGCTCGCGGGCACGCCCTTCGCCTTGAACTTGGCGATCGCGTCGGCGGTGGTGAAGCCGGGCGTGGGGATGCCGCTGTACGAGGTGAGCGGGGAGTGCGGGGCGGTCGGGCCCTGGGCGTTGAACGCGCCGAAGAAGTCGTACGACATCACGTTGTACCAGTCGACGTACTGCGAGGCGCCCGCGTAGTCGGCGGCGTCGATCTTGCCGCCGGAGGTGCCGTCCGCCGTGGTGGCCGCGGTGACCAGGTTGTTCGAGCCGAACTTGGCGCGCAGGGCCTGCATCAGGTTCTTGTAGGCCGCGGCACCGCTGCTGTCACAGGACAGACCGCAGGCGTTGGGGTACTCCCAGTCGATGTCGATGCCGTCGAAGACGTCGGCCCAGCGCGGGTCCTCGACCAGGTTGTAGCAGGAGTTGGCGAAGGCGGTCGGGTTGGCCGCCGCCTGCGCGAAGCCGCCGGACCAGGTCCAGCCGCCGAAGGACCACAGCACCTTGATGTTGGGGTACTTGGCCTTCAGCTCGCGGAGCTGGTTGAAGTTGCCGCGCAGCGGCTGGTCCCAGGTGTCGGCGACGCCGCTGACCGACTGGTCGGCGGTGAAGGCCTTGTCGTAGTCGGCGTAGGAGTCGCCGATCGCGCACTGGCCGTTGGTGACGTTGCCGAAGGCGTAGTTGATGTGTGTGATCTTGGCGGCCGAGCCCGACGTCACCAGGTTCTTGACGTTGTAGTTGCGGCCGTAGATGCCCCACTCGGTGAAGTAGCCGAGGCGGACCTTGTTGCCGGTGGGCGGGGGAGTGGTGGTGCCCCCGGTGGTGTGCACCGAGACGGCGCCGCTGGCCGGACCGGTCTGGTCGGCGGTGTCGCGGGCCTGGACGGTGTACGAGTAGTCGGTGCCGGCGGTGAGACCGGTGTCGGTGTACGACGTCGTGGTCACCGTCGCGACCTTGGTGCCGCCGCGCAGGACGTCGTAGTTCTTGACGCCCTTGTCGTCGGTGGCGGCGCTCCAGGAGAGCTGCACCGAGGTGTCGGTGATGCCGGAGGCGGTCGGGGTGCCCGGCGCGCTGGGTGCGCTGTCGCCGGGGACCGTGGTGCCGCCGTCACAGCTGCCGCCGTTGAGCTTGCAGTTGGAGGGCGAGCCGGCTCCGGCGCCGTTGAAGCCGAAGGAGACGGAGGCGCCGGCGGCCAGGGTGCCGTTGTAGGACTTGTTCTTGGCCGTCCAGTGGGTGCCGGAGGACGTGACGTCGGCGTCCCAGGCGGAGGTGACGGACGTGCCGGAGGGGAAGTCCCACTCGATCGTCCAGGAGCTGATGGCCGCGGTGCCGGTGTTCGTGACCGTCCACTTGCCCTCGAAGCCGGTGCCCCAGTCCTGGGTCTTGGCGTAGGTGGCGGTGGCGGTGCTCGCGGCCTGGGCGGGACTCGCCAGGCCGACCAGGCCGGCCAGGGGGAGCAGCAGGGTGGCGAGCCCCGCCGTCGCACGTTGTCTGAAGCGCATTCCGCGCCTCCTCAAGGGGAGTTGGGGGAGGGGGCGTAACTGAGCCTTCACGCCCACGGTGCCCGTGAGAATAGAAAGGTCTGGACCATAGGTCAATAGGTCTGGACCACTATGGCAGTTGGGAAGTGGAGTCCTCAACTCCGGTGGGAGGGTAGTCCGTTGCTCTAACAAGGTCCGGGGCACCCTGCGCGGAACACCGCGCCGCACCCCCGCCGGCCCGGGCGCCGTACGCTGACCGTATGAGCGACAGGGTCCGCCCCGGGGCGGTGCTGGTGGTGGACGACGACCCGGCTATCCGGCGCTCGCTGGAGCGCGGACTGCGGCTGAGCGGCTTCTCCGTGCGGACGGCGGACAGCGGGCGGGCCGCCCTGGACGCCGTCCGCGAGGCGCCGCCCGACGTGCTCGTCCTGGATGTGTCGATGCCCGGCACGAGCGGCATCGAGGTGTGCGCGCGGCTGCGCGCCGACGGCCAGGACCTGCCCGTGCTCATGCTCTCGGCGCTGGACGAGACCGCCGACCGGATAGCCGGGCTCCAGGCGGGCGGGGACGACTACCTGGTGAAGCCGTTCGCCCTCCAGGAGCTGGTGCTGCGCCTGCGGGCGCTGCTGCGGCGCAGACCGCCGGCGGGGGAGGTGCTGCGGGTGGCGGACCTGGTCATCGACCCGGCGGCCCGTACGGCGCTGCGGGACGGGCGGAGCCTGGAACTGACCCGGCGCGAGTTCGAGCTCCTGGAGGTGCTCGCCCGCAACGCCGGACTGGTCCTCACCCGCGACCAGCTCCTGGAGCGGGTCTGGGGCTACGACGTCGACGTCCGCACCGACGCCGTCGACACCTTCGTCAGCTATCTGCGGCGCAAACTGGAGGCCGGCGGGCAGCGGCGACTGGTGCACACCGTGCGCGGGGTGGGCTTCGTGCTGCGGGGCGAGCCGTCGTGAGGCTGTCGACCCGGATCGGGCTCGCGGTCGGGGTGACCGTGCCGCTGCTGGTGCTGGCCTCCGGCTGGCTGCTGCTCCAGCTGGTCTCCCGCGATCTGCACCGCGCCGAGGACGACCATCTGCGGGCCCGTGCCGCCGCCGTGGCGCCGGACGCCCGTGCCCTGCTGCGGGTCTCCGCCGCCGACCGGCCCAAGGCGGCCGACACCCGGGAGCGGCAGCTGTACAGCGCCGTCCTCGACGTCGGCGTACGGGTCGTGGGGTCGGGCGGCACCTTCAGCGGCGGACCGCAGCCGGCCGCCTCGGTCGCGCTGCCGCGCCGGACGCGCGGACCGGTCACCGTGCGGGCGGGCGGCACCAGTTGGCGTGTGCTGGCGGTACCGCTCACCACCGTGCGCGGCTCGGGCACCCTGTGGGTCTTCTCGCCCGACGCCGCCGACCGAGCCCAACTCCGCCTGGTCAGGCGCCGGGTGGCCGTGACGTCACTGCTCGCCGCACCCCTGTCCGGCCTGCTGGCCTGGGGCATCGCCTCCGGCGCGGCCGGTCCGCTGCGGCGCCTGGGCCGTCGTACGGCCGGACTCGACCCGCGGACCAGCACCGCCCGGCTGCCGGACGAACCGACCGGGGTCACCGAGGTCGACGAACTCGCGGCCACCCTGCGCACGGTCCTGGCCCGCTACGACGAACAGGCCGCCCGCACCGCCGAGGCGCTCGACACCGCCCGCTCCTTCTCCGCGGCCGCCTCCCACGAACTGCGCACCCCGCTGATGAGCATGGGCACCAACCTCGACATCCTCACCGGCCACCCCGACCTCCCGGAGCCGGACCGCACCGAGGTGCTGGCCGACCTGCGCGGCGAACACGCCCGGCTGCTGAGCCTGTTGGTGATGCTGCGGGAGCTGGGCCGCGGCGACCTGGTGGAGGCGGAGGCGCTGCGCGACGTGGACGTGACGGAGGCGGCGGACGCCTCGGTGGCCCAGGCCCGGCGGCGGGCTCCCGACGCGATGATCACCCTCGACGCGGCGCCCGGCCTGACGGTCCACGGCTGGGAGCCGGGACTGCGGCTGCTCCTGGACAACCTGCTGGCCAACGCGCTGGCCCACGGACGCGACGCCCAGGGCCGGGCGACCGTGGCGGTCGGGGTGCGGCGCTCCGGGGAGCAGGTCGTGGTCACGGTCGACGACCGCGGACCGGGGGTGCCGCCGCAGGACCGCGCCCGGGTCTTCGAGCGGTTCCGGCGGGGTCCCGCCAGCTCCGGGTCCGGACTCGGTCTGACGCTGGTGGCCCAGCAGACCGCGCTGCACCGGGGAACCGTGAGCGTGACCGAGGGCCCGGCCGGGGCGGGCGCCCGCTTCGAGGTGCGGCTGCCGTCCACCGGCGGGGACCTGCCCGGCCGCCGCGACTGGCTGATCGGCACAGCCGGGGCAAACCGGTCACAGAGTTTCCCCAAAGAGACTTCCTAACCTCCGACGCGTCGGACGGCCACGGCGGCCGTCCGGGAACGGAGGAGGACATGCACGCACGGCGAAGGCACCTGTTCGTGGGGCTCGCCACGGCGGCCCTGCTGGCGGGCGGTACGGCGGCGGCCACCGCCGACAGCACGCCCGCGGCGGCCCCGACGGGCGACGGCGCCCGGGCGCTCTGCAAGCGGCTGCCGAAGATCGAAGACCGGATCGGCCGCGCCCTGACGCGGCTGAACGGGGATGCCGGCACCCGCGGGTCGGTCGCCCGTCTGCAACAGCGCGTGGACAACGCGAAGTCGGCCGGGCACGACGAGATCGCCACCTACCTCCAGGACCGGCTCACCTTCCGCAAGTCCCTTCCGACGATGCTCCAGCAGCGGCAGAAGGACCTGGCAGACGTGAAGACCTGGTGCGAGCAGAACGACAACGGCGCGGGGCGCAAGTGATGCGCCGCACGGCCGTGGCGGCGGCCGCCGCCGCCCTGCTGGCGGTCCTCACGGCGGGCTGCGGCGGGCACGGCGGCACGGCGGAGCGGACGCCCGCCACCCCCTCCGGCTACTCCGAGATGCAGCAGAAGGTGGACGCCGCCGAGTCGGCGCTCACCCAGGCGGACCGGGACGCCGCGCGCGACGACACCGGCCGCTGAGCGGGGCGGGCCGGGGGCGCCGTGGGTCAGCGCTCCCCGCCCGGGACCCAGAGCACGTCCCCGACCGCCCTGTTCGCCGTACGGGCCAGGATGAACAGCAGGTCCGAGAGCCGGTTGAGGTAGGTCGCGGTGAGCGGGTTCATCACCTCGCCGTGCGTCTCCAGGGCCGCCCAGGTCGAGCGCTCGGCCCGGCGTACGACCGTGCACGCCTGGTGCAGCAGCGCCGCGCCCGGGGTGCCCCCCGGCAGGATGAACGACCGCAGCTTCTCCAGCTCCGCGTTGAAGCGGTCGCAGTCCGCCTCCAGCTTGTCGACGTAGGACTGCTCCACCCGCAGCGGCGGGAACTCCGGGTCCGCGACGACCGGGGTCGACAGGTCCGCGCCCACGTCGAACAGGTCGTTCTGGACGCGGCCGAGGACCGTGACGATCTCCTCGTCCAGGGCGCCCAGCGCGATCGCGACGCCGATCACGGCGTTCGCCTCGTTGGCGTCGGCGTACGCCGAGATCCGCGGGTCCGTCTTGGAGACCCGGCTCATGTCGCCGAGGGCGGTGGTGCCCCGGTCGCCGGTCCTGGTGTAGATGCGCGTCAGATTGACCATGGGACCAGCGTAGTTACGCCCCGGCGGCGCGGAACACCCGTGTGCCCACCGTCACGGCGAGGGCCGCGAGGGCGACGGCGGCGAGGACGCCGCGGAGCCGGGTGCCCGGCGCTGCCGGTCCCGTCCGGCCCGGCGACGGCCGCCGGGCGCAATCCGGGCGAAGCGTCACGAGAGCCGCGCGTGCGCCGCGACGGCATCGAGGGGTTTTCGGGCGGTGCGGCGCCCGGCTGCGCCGTCCGGGGCGGGCGTCTGCGCCTGCCGGTGTGATGTCCGTCAGATGAGACGTGACGCGCGTTACTAACCGGTCACACAGCGGCGCGCGAGCGCTAGGGTCCGCCGGAGAGTCAGACATAAACAGCGTGTTAGTCACGGTTGCAGTAGGGGAGTCGCACAGTGGCACGGAAGCTTGCCGTCATCGGAGCCGGCCTCATGGGTTCCGGCATCGCCCAGGTCTCCGCGCAGGCGGGCTGGGACGTCGTCCTGCGTGACGTCACCGACGAGGCGCTCAAGCGTGGCACCGACGGGATCAAGGCGTCGTACGACAAGTTCGTCGCCAAGGGTCGGATGGAGGCGCAGGACGCCGAAGCCGCGCTCGCCCGCATCACCGCGACCACCGACCTGGACGCCGTCGCCGACGCCGACGTCGTCGTCGAGGCCGTCTTCGAGAAGCTGGAGGTCAAGCACGAGATCTTCCGCGCGCTCGACAAGATCGTGCGCGAGGACGCCGTGCTCGCCTCCAACACCTCCGCCATCCCGATCACCAAGATCGCGGCGGTGACCGAGCGCCCCGAGCGGGTCGTCGGGGTGCACTTCTTCTCGCCGGTGCCGATGATGCAGCTCGTCGAGCTCGTCCGCGGCTACAAGACCAGCGACGAAGCCCTCGCCACCGCGCGGGAGTTCGCCGAGTCCGTCGGCAAGACCTGCATCGTCGTCAACCGCGACGTGGCCGGCTTCGTGACCACCCGCCTGATCTCGGCGCTCGTCGTCGAGGCGACCAAGCTCTACGAGTCGGGCGTCGCCTCCGCCGAGGACATCGACCTCGCCTGCAAGCTGGGCTTCGGCCACGCCATGGGCCCGCTGGCCACCGCGGACCTCACCGGCGTCGACATCCTGCTGCACGCCACCGGCAACATCTACACCGAGTGCCAGGACGAGAAGTTCGCGCCGCCGGAGCTGATGCGCCGGATGGTTGACGCCGGTGACATCGGGCGCAAGAGCGGGCAGGGCTTCTACACGTACTGAACGCCACGTACGTATCGGCGCCGAAACCGCACAGACCCCGGGGGGCATCACCCCCGGGGGTGAATTCGGTATCGGTTCGCTTACAGACGGCAACCAGGTGGCTGCTGAAGCAGTCAAAGGTTGCACAGTCATCGTCACGGAGTACGCCACCGCACTCTCGGGGAGCGCATATGTACATCAGGGGCGACCACGCCGAGCTGGTCGTCGGGGGCCGCCTCGACGTCCGCAGCGCGGCGGACGCCCGTACGGTCCTGCACTCGGCCGTCGACGACGGGGTCGGCGATCTCGTGCTCGACCTGTCCGGACTCGACTCCTGGGACGCCACAGGACTCGGAGTGATCATGGGGGTCCACCGGCGGGCCGGCCGCATCGGCCGGCGCCTGGTGCTGCGCGGTGTACCGCCGCAGATGCAGCGCCTGCTGGTGGCCACCCGGCTGCACCGGATCCTGGCGATCGAGGGCGGCATCGGCGTGGAGTCCCTGCCCCGCGTGTGACCTCGCCCCGCGTGTGACCTCGCCCCGGGTGTGACGTCCGGCGCGACGGCGTGCGGATCCGCACGGGCGGACCCGGACCGGTGCGGCGACGCCGGACAGGCCACAGGACGCGTTCGGACCGGTGCGGCGCAGGCGTGCCGACAGGGCGGGCGTGCCGACGAGGGTGGGTGCGGTACGCCGGGGCGGGCGGAGCGGGTCCGGACGGGGGAGACCCGGTCGGCTTCCGGCGAAACGCCTGACGCACGCAATCCTCACGAGAGTGTGACGTCTCGGACGGCGCGGTACCCCGGGCTGTCGGAGATGCTGTGCGAAGGTTTAGGGTTCGGCTGCCCGCTGACCTCGTAACCCTCTAGCGGGCCCGGACCAGAAGCGACGCGCGGTGTGCGGCAAGGCCGGGAGGGGCTTTCGGCACTCGACGCTTGTGAGGGCTTGAACCTATGGACCCGATCGACCGGGAACCCGAGGAGTACGGCCACGACGGTGACAGCCACGCGCCGCGGCCACGCTCGTCCAGGGACCCCCTCACCCCCGACTTCTCGCAGCACAAGCCGACCCTGGCCCGTACGGCCCAGCTGGTCACCGGCGATCTGCTGCTCACCGTCAACCCCGTGGACGGCAGCGAGATCGAGGCCTGCCCGCCCGGCGCCGAGCGCCCCGGCCGGCCCGAGAAGCTCGACGCCGCCGCCCGCGCCGAGGCCGAACGCGCCGCCCAGCCGCCCGTCCCGGCCGGCCCCGCCCAGCCGGAGCTGCCCCTGCTCGGCCGGCAGGACGAGCGCGAACGCCTGGTCAGGCTGCTCGCCCGCGGTCGCTCCGTCCGCCTCACCGGCCCGGCCGGCTCCGGCCGCACCAGCCTTCTCGATGTCGTCGCCGAGGACTGCACGGACCTCGCCCCCGACGGCGTGGTCCGCCTCAACGGCGCCCGCCGCACCGCGAGCGACCTGCTGTACGACCTGTTCCACACCGTGTACGACGCGCCCCTGCACCGCCCGGACCGCGACGAGCTGGCCGGGCACGTCCGGGAGATCGGCGCGGTCGTCGTCCTCGACGACGCGGAGATCGGCGGCGCCGAACTCGACGAACTGCTCGACGCCACCCCCGAGTGCGCCTTCGTGATCGCCGCCACCCCCGAGGTGCCCGCCCCGTCCGCCGAGGCGGCCCTGGAGGAGGTCTTCCTCGGCGGTCTCGACCGCGCGGGCGGTGTCGACCTCATCGAGCGTGCCGTCGGCCGCGTGCTCACGGAGGAGGAGAACAACTGGGCCGGCGACCTCTGGTTCGAGTCCGAGGGCCTGCCGCTGCGCTTCGTCCAGGCGGGCGCCCTGCTGCGCCAGCGCGACCGGCTGCGGGCCGACGTCGGGGCCGTCGACGAGTTCGGCGTCTTCGAGGACGAACTGCCCGACGACGCCGGCTTCGACGCCGAGTCGACCGAGGAGGTGCCACTGCCGTCCCTCGCCGAGGCGGCCGCGCCCGCCCCGCTGCTCGCCTCCCGGCTGAGCACCTCGGCCCGGGCAGCGCTGCGCTTCGCCGTCGCGCTCGGCGGCGAGGTGCCGCACCAGGCGCATCTGCCCGCACTGGTCGGCGACACCCACGCGGACGCCGCGCTCGGCGAGCTCGCGGCCTGCGGGCTGGTCTCCCCGGTCGGCCCCCGCTACCGGCTGGCCGCCGGTGTCCTGACCCAGCTGGAGGCCGCCGGCTACGCCGACGACATCGAGGGCGGCGCCCTGACCGCCGCCCGGCACTACGCCTGGTGGGCCGGCCATCCCTCCGTCACCCCCGGCCGGGTGTGCGCCGAGGCCGACGCCGTGCTCACCGCCCTCGCGGTGCTGGCGCCGACGGTGACCCCGGCCGACGCCGGCGAGGACGGGCCCGGGGCCGAGGAGCACATCGTCGTCCGGCTGGCCCGCGCCGCCGCGCCCGCCTTCGCCGCCGGAGTGCACTGGGGCGCCTGGGAGCAGGCGCTGCGGGTCGGCACCGAGGCCGCCCGGACCGTCGACGACGTCTCCGAACAGGCCTACTTCCAGCATGAGTTGGGGATTCTCGCGCTGTGCTGCGGCGAGTACGACGTGGCCCGTGCCGAGCTGGAGGCGGCCATAGGGCTGCGCGGCGCGACCGCCGACAAGCGCGGCACGGTGGTCGGCCGCCGTGCCCTCGCCCTGGTCGCCGACCGCACGGGCGACGTGCCCGGGCTGCGGGCGACGGCGGGCGAGGAGGTGCCCGACGCGCGCTCCGAGCAGTCCGCCTCCCCGCCCGGCGGGATTCCCACGGTCCGCCGGCCGCTCGCCCTGGACACCACGGCGCTGGTCACCTACCAGCCTGCGGCCGACGGAGGCCACAAGGAGCGCGGCGGTCTGCGGGGGCTGGCCCGGCGCAACCTCGTCGCGGCCGGGGCGGGCGCCCTGCTCGTCGCCGTACTGGGCACGGTCGTGACGCTCGGCGCCACCTCCGACAAGAACGACGCCAACATCCCCTCCGACCGGGTCGGCGTCAGCCCCTCGGCCGACCAGGACCTGGACGACGGCAGCCAGGACGCCGACCAGTCCAAGAGCGACACCGGCAGGACCGGCACCGGCACCGGCGCCCCGTCCGCCACGGCGACCGACCCGGGCCCCGACGGCACCTACGGCACCTCCGACGACCCGACGCCGACGGGCGCGGCGCGGCCCTCCGACGACCCGACCGGGACGAAGGGCGCGGGCGGCGCCTCCAGCTCGCCGACCAAGAAGCCGTCGCACTCGCCCACCTCGAGGCCGACGTCGCCTCGGCCGACGAATTCGTCGACCTCGCCGGCGCCGAACCCGAGCGCCTCGCAGACCACGCCCGCGCCCACCGACAGCCCCACCGCCAGTCCGTCCGCCACGGACACGACCGGCAGCATGGCGTCCGCCAGCGCCTCCATGACCGCCTCGGAGGACGCCGGGTCCGGCGCGCCCAGCGACACGGCACCGGTGATCTGAGGCCGCTCGCGTACGGGAGAGGGCCGGGCCCGCTTCGGCGGACCCGGCCCTCTCCCGTACCTGTGCCCGTGCGGGCCGCGTACCTGTGCCCGTGCGGGCCGCTCAGAACAGCCGCAGCTTGTCGTCCTCGATGCCCCGCAGTGCGTCGTAGTCCAGGATGTGGCAGTCGATGCCGCGGTCGGTCGCCAGCACGCGGGCCTGCGGCTTGATCTCCTGGGCCGCGAAGACACCCCGCACCGGAGCCAGGTGGGGGTCACGGTTGAGCAGTTCCAGATAACGGGTGAGCTGCTCGACACCGTCGATCTCGCCGCGCCGCTTGATCTCGATCGCGACGGTCCCGCCCGCGGCGTCCCGGCACAGGATGTCGACGGGCCCGATGGCGGTCATGTACTCGCGCCGGATCAGCGTGTAGCCCTCGCCGAGGGTGTCGATGCGGTCGGCGAGCAGCTCCTGGAGGTGCGCTTCCACGCCGTCCTTGATCAGGCCGGGATCGACGCCGAGCTCGTGCGAGGAGTCGTGGAGCACTTCCTCCATCGTGATGATGAGCTTCTCGCCCGCCTTGTTGACGACCGTCCACACGCCGGCCTCGTCGCCGCTGCCTTCCTTCAGCGTGCAGGGCGGCGACATCCAGTTCAGGGGCTTGTAGGCCCGGTCGTCGGCGTGGATGGAGACGCTGCCGTCCGCCTTCACCAGAATCAGGCGGGGCGCGGAGGGGAGATGGGCGGTGAGCCGGCCCGCGTAGTCGACGGAACACCGGGCGATGACGAGACGCATGGTCCGCAACGCTACTCGACGGGCGGCGGTACACGCGATTCGCCCAGGATGACCTGGGTTCACGGGTGGCTGATTGTGTGCTTACTGGGAGTTCCCTAAGTGTGCAATCTCCTGGTGTCGCCCCCGGCGGTTGCCTACCGTAGTAAACGGGAGGTCGCGATGCGTACACGCAGCGTGCTCGGTGTTCCGGCGTGCGAACTTCCCTTCCCTGTCCGGCAACCCCTGCGTCTCGGGGGTGCGAGAGGAGAACCCATGTCGCTCGACGTCTCACCGGCCCTACTCGAACAGGCCGAGCGAGGCGAGGTCGACGAAGCAGAATTCGTCGACTGCGTCCGGACCTCCCTGCCCTACGCGTGGGAGATGGTCAGTTCCCTGGTGGCCCAGCTGAAGGTCGACGGCGGCCCGTTCGCCGACAACCAGACGCCCCCGCCGGACGAGCAGGCCCGCGGTCAGCTGTTGCGCGCACTCGCGAGCGACGCGATCCGCGGAGCCCTCCAGCGACACTTCGGTGTGCGTCTGGCCTTTCAGAACTGCCACCGGGTGGCGGTGTTCCCGCTGGACGCCTCGGTCGAGGAGTCGCTGGCCCGTTTCACCTCGGTTCGCAGTCAGGTGTTGAACCAGTCCCCCGAGTTCCGGGACTGCTGACGCAGTGAGCCGCCTGCTTGCCGCTCCGTCCGCGGGAGGTGCAGTCAGTGCCGGAGCGGCAAGCTCCCCGTGCGGCGGGGGTGTTCAGCCGAGGTGCGGGAGCACCTCGGCGCCCAGCCGCCGTACGTTCTCCTCGGTCGCGGCCAGATCGCCGGAGCCCTCGACCAGCAGGGCGAAACGGTCGATTCCGGTCCGCTCGCTGGTCGCCGCGAGCCGGTCGGCGCACAGCCGTGGCGTGCCCACCGGGTGCAGCCCGCAGAGCAGTTCGGTGTACGCCAGCGGGTCCCGCATCTGCCGGGCGCGGCCGTCCACCGTCACATGGGCGTCGAGCCCCTGCTTCAGCCAGCCCGGCATCGCCTTGGTCAGCGCCTCCACCGCGTCCGTGCGCCGGTCCGCGATCTGGCAGACCCCGGCCGAGACATGGGCCGCGTCGTGGACCTCCTGCGCCGGGCGCCCGGCCGCGCGCGCGTGCTGCCGCCACAGTGCCACCATCTCCGCCTTCTCCTCGTCGCCGATGTGCATGCCGAGCAGCATCGGCAGCCCGCGCTCGGCGGCCAGCCGCACGCTCGCCGGCGAGGTGCAGGCGACGACCACCTCGGGGCCCGTGCCGTCCGTCAGGGACTCCGACGGCCGGGGCACCACGGGGACTTCACGGAAGGCGAAGCGCCCGCCGGACGCCCCCACCGAGGGCTCGCGCAGCCAGCGCACCAGCAGATCGAGCGATTCCGGGAACCCGCTCTCGTACGCCTTCAGACCGGCACCGAACACCTCCAGATCCACCCAGGGCCCACCGCGCCCCACGCCCAGCGAGAACCGGCCGCCACTGGTCACGTGCAGCAGCGCGGCCTGCTCGCCGAGGGCCACGGGATGGACGGTTGGCAGTACGCTGACCGCAGTGCCGACCCGGATGCGTCGGGTGCGGCCCAGCAGCAGCGCTGCCAGGGTCACCGCCGACGGACAGGTTCCGTACGGCACGAAGTGGTGCTCGGCCAGCCAGACCGTGTCGAGCCCCGCCTCCTCGGCGACCTCGGCGGAGCGGACCGCGCGGTGCAGCGCCTCTCCCTGGCCCTGTCCGGGGAACTGGGCCGCCAACACGAAACTTCCTACACGCATTGCACTTTCCTGCTTCCTTGGCTCCGACATGGAGCTCCCCCACCCGGCATAACCGTCCGACACATGCCTAGGTCACGGCCTGACGGGGAGATTTGCCGATTGTCTGGAGAATCGGTCCCAGGAGAGGGGGACTTGTGAGGTTTGACGACCTACGCGTACCCCGGTCGGCGGCGCGTAGGCTGGACACGGTCCGTGTTTCCTGTAGAGCCGTGAGGTGTTCCGTGTCCCCGCGTCGCAACCGTCCCAAGGGCTCCGGCTCCGGCCGGAGCGAGGAGGACGACTCCTCCGGCCGCTACGGCGGCTGGCAGTCCACGACCAGCTGGCAGGGCGAGGAGTGGAACGTGCGTCATGTGGCCGGAGCGAGCGCGCAGGGCAAGTCCTACCGTTGCCCGGGCTGCGACCAGAACATCCCAGACGGCGTGCCGCACGTGGTCGCCTGGCCCGAGCACTCGGGCGTGGACGAGCGCCGGCACTGGCACAAGGCGTGCTGGAACGCACGGGACCGCCGCACCACGAGGGTGCAGCGGTCCCGTAACGCGCCCAGATTCTGAGTCCGGCCCGACCGTTGGAGCCGGGCCGGGGCGAAGGTCAGACGTCCCGCTTCTCCAGCAGCGCGTAGGCGCCGGCGAACGCGACGGCCGTGACGCCCAGCGCGATCCACAGGGGGTCCCAGCCGGACGGCCCGGACTCGCTGAGCGAGTTCGAGTAGAAGACGCTGAGCTGGTTCGGGATCGAGTACTCGAAGAGCGCCTCGCGGACCTTCTCCAGCGACGAGGAGAACATGAAGAGCGCGATGACCAGCGGGGCCAGCAGCACGCCGATCATGATGGTGATGGCGCCCGCCGAGTGCCGGATGATCGAGCCGAGCACCAGCGACAGCAGGCCGAGCAGCGCCATGTAGAACGAGACGCCGACGGTGGCCTTGAACCACTCGCCGCCCGACGGCTGCCGCGCCCCGCCCAGGATGGACACGTCCGCGAGGGCCACGAGCGACGCCGACACCAACGTGACCACGAAGGCGACGAGGAAGAACACGATCGCCTTCGCCGTCAGCACCCGGCCGCGCGAGGGGCACGCGGTCATGGTCGTGCGGATCATGCCGGTGCCGTACTCCGAGGCCGTGGTCAGCACGCCCAGCGTGATGATGCACATGCTGCCGATGAGCAGCCCGAAGAAGCCGAACGACAGCGGGTTCTCGCCGGACAGGTCCGACTCGCTCGCGTTGGCGGAGATGACCAGGGCGGCCAGCAGCCCGATGCCCACGACGAGCAGGACGAACACGCCCAGCGTCCACATCGTGGAGCGCACGGACCTGATCTTCGTCCACTCGGAGGCGATGGCGTGCCCGAGGTGCGTGCGTACGACGGGGATCGGCGAGGTGTAGGTGGGGTACGCGGAACCGGCCGCAGCCTGCCAGTCGGGCGCGGCCTGTGGCATCGGGGGCTGGGGCGTGCTCATCGGGCGTCCTCGGGCTTGGTCGGAGCGTCGGTGGCGGGTGCGGGCGTTGCCTCTGCTGCCGGGGCTGCCGGGGCTGCCGGGGCTGCCGGGGCTGCCGGGGCGGCGGGCGCGACCGGCGGCGCGGCAGCGGCGGGCGGTGCGGTGACCGGGGGCGCGGCGGCGGGCGGTGCGGTGACCGGAGGCGCCGTGGGCGCCGCGTACGGGTTGGGCGTGGCGGGAGCGCCGTAACCGCCGTACGGGCCCGCGGGGACCTGGCCGGGCGCCTGGGGCTGCATCGCGAACGGCTGTCCGCCGTGCTGGGGCGGCGGCGGGGCGTACCAGCCCGGCTGGCCCTGCCCGGGTATCGGCATCGGTATCGGCGGCTGCGCACCGGGCGGCAGCGGCTGCATCAGCCCGGCCTTCTGGTCGACCGTCGAGCGGTAGTCGACCGCGCCCTGCGTCATCCGCATGTACGCCTCCTCCAGCGAGGCCTGGTGCGGCGACAGCTCCCACAGCCGTACCTCGGCCTCGTGCGCGATGTCGCTGATGCGCGGCAGCGGCAGTCCGGTCACCCGCAGCGCGCCGTCCTGCTCGGGCAGCACGTGGCCGCCCGCCTCGGCGAGCGCGGACGTGAGCTTCTCGCGCAGCTGCGGCTCGGTGTCCGGGGTGCGCACGCGCGCGAAGTCGGCGGAGTTGGCCGAGATGAAGTCGCGCACGCTCATGTCGGCGAGCAGCTGGCCGCGTCCGATGACGATGAGGTGGTCGGCGGTCAGCGCCATCTCGCTCATCAGGTGGCTGGAGACGAACACGGTCCGCCCCTCCGCCGCCAGGGTCTTCATCAGGTTGCGCACCCAGAGGATGCCCTCGGGGTCGAGGCCGTTGACCGGCTCGTCGAAGAGCAGCACCTGGGGGTCGCCGAGCAGTGCGGCGGCGATGCCGAGCCGCTGCCCCATGCCGAGCGAGAACCCCTTGGAGCGCCGCCGCGCCACGTCCTGGAGCCCGACCACGCCGAGCACCTCGTCCACGCGCCGCGCCGGGATGCCCGAGAGCTGGGCCAGGGACAGCAGATGGTTACGGGCGTGCCGGCCGCCGTGGACGGCCTTGGCGTCGAGCAGGGCGCCGACCTGGCGCGCGGCGTTGGGCAGCCGGCGGTACGGGTAGCCGCCGATCGTCACCGAGCCCGCGGTGGGGTTGTCCAGGCCGAGGATCATCCGCATGGTCGTCGACTTGCCCGAGCCGTTGGGCCCGAGGAAGCCGGTGACGGCACCCGGTCGTACCTGGAAGGAAAGGTTGTACACGGCGGTCTTGTCGCCGTAGCGCTTGGTCAGGCCGACAGCCTCGATCATGCTCCGCACCCATCGAGAGGATCAGGACAGCGGGGCGCACGCCCCCCGTAAGGGTAAGGAGCCTATCGGTGTGCTGACGGTTCCGCTCAAGGGAAGGTAAAACAACGAACAGGTCGGTGCAGGTCAGCGCAGGTCAGCGCGGTCACTAGGCGTCGCGGTTGCGCAGCACCAGGTAACCGCCCGCGAGCGAGGCGATCACCCACAGCACCATGATCCCGAGCCCGCCCCAGGGTCCGTAGGGGGTGTCGTCGTCGAGTCTCTGGACCACCCGCATGATCCTGCCGCCGGCCTGGTCGGGCAGGAACCGGCCGATCCGCTTGGTCTCGTCGACGTTGGCGAGGATGTTGGAGATCAGGAAGAAGAACGGCATCAGGATGCCCAGCGACAGCATCGGCGAGCGCAGCATCGTGGCGACGCCCATCGAGAACATCGCGATGAGGGTCATGTAGAGGCCGCCGCCGATCACCGCGCGCAGCACGCCGGGCTCGCCGATCTCCGTGCGCAGCGAGCCGAGCATGGCCTGGCCGAGGAAGAAGGCGGCGAAGCTGGTGACCATCCCGACGATCAGGGCGAGCACGGTCGCCACCGCGATCTTGCTGGCCAGGAAGGTGCCGCGCTGCGGCACGGCGGCCAGCGAGGTGCGGATCATGCCGGTGCTGTACTCGTTGGACACCACCAGCACGCCGAACACGATCATCGCCAGCTGGCCCAGGGTCATACCGGCGAAGCTGACGAAGGTCGGGTCGAAGGAGAGCCGCTCCCGGACCGGCATCCGGTCGAACTGGCTCCGCGACAGCGCCGAGATCAGCATGCCGAGGGCGACGGTGACGACCACGGCGAGGGAGAGCGTCCACACCGTGGACGCGACGGAGCGGATCTTCGTCCACTCGGACCTGACGACCTGCGTCGCCGCCATGCTCAGCCCCTTTCCCAGCCGTCGCCCCACTGACGGGGCAGAGCGGCGTCGGCATGCGCGTGGTACTCCACCGACTCGGCGGTCAGCTGCATGAACGCCTCCTCCAGGGAGGCCTGCTGGGGGCTCAGCTCGTGCAGCACGATGTGGTGCTGCGCGGCCAGTTCCCCGATGAGCTCGGGCTTCCCGGCGTCCACCTCCAGCACACCGCTGCCGGTCTCCACGACCGTGATGCCGGCCTCGTGCAGCACGTCGAGCAGCCGCTCGCGCTGCGGGGTGCGGATGCGGACGTAGGCGCGCGAGTTCTGCCGGATGAAGTCGGCCATGGAGGTGTCGGCGAGCAGCCTGCCCTGCCCGATGACGACCAGATGATCGGCGGTCAGCGCCATCTCGCTCATCAGATGGCTGGAGACGAACACCGTCCGGCCCTGCGCGGCCAGCGATTTCATGAGGGTGCGGATCCAGTGGATGCCCTCGGGGTCCAGCCCGTTGACCGGCTCGTCGAACATCAGGATCCGCGGGTCGCCGAGCAGCGCCCCCGCGATCCCGAGCCGCTGTCCCATGCCGAGCGAGAACCCCTTGGCCTTCTTCTTTGCGACCGCGGACAGTCCGACGGTGTCGAGCACCTCGTGGACCCGGCTGTTGGGGATGCCGTTGCTCTGCGCGAGGCAGAGCAGATGGTTGTAGGCGCTGCGGCCGCCGTGCACGGCCTTGGCGTCCAGCAGGGCGCCGATGTACTTCAGCGGGTTCTTGAGATCGGCGTAGTGCCGGCCGTCGATGCGGACATCGCCCGCAGTCGGCCGGTCGAGGCCGAGCATCATGCGCATGGTCGTCGACTTGCCCGAGCCGTTGGGCCCGAGGAAGCCCGTGACGATGCCCGGTCTGACGGTGAATGTCAGCCTGCTGACCGCCACCTTCTCGCCGTACCGTTTGCTCAGCCCCTCGAGCTCGATCATGCCGCCCACGCTAGGGCGGCCGTTGGGCGACTGCCACCCGGGCGGGCAAACAGCGTCCGACCGCGCGACGAAGGCCGTACGACGCCGGTCGAAAGGCCGTACGACGACGACCGGAAGACTGTACGAGAGTGCCCGGAGCACCGCCCGAAGGCGGCCGGACCGGAACGCGGCGGCGGGGCTCGGACGGGCCTTCGGTGACGGCCGGACGGTGGTACGACGAAGGCCCGCGCCCCCGGGGGAGGGTGCGGGCCTTTTGCTGTCGTGAAGGACTTACCGGGTCTGCTGGGCCGGAACCCCGCGGGAGATCGGCTCGTCGTCGGCCGGGCTGCCGGCGGCGGCCACCGCGGCACCGGTGAGCGTGGCGAGCATCTCGCGGACGTTCGTCAGCTGAGCGTTGATCGAGTCGCGGCGGTTGGTCAGCGCGGCCAGCTCACGCTCGGATTCCGAACGGATGCGGTCGGCCTTGGCGTTCGCGTCCGCCACGATGTCCTCGGCCTGACGCTGGGCCGTCTCCACCGTCTGGCGGGCCCGGCGCTCGGCGTCCGTGCGCAGCTTCTCGGCCTCCAGGCGCAGCTGCTCGGCGCGGTGCTCGATCTCCGCCAGGCGCTTCTCGGCCTTCTGCTGACGCGAGGCCAGGTCGCGCTCGGACTGCTCGCGGCGCTTGGCCAGGTTCGTCTCGAAGTCGGCGGCGGCCTGCGCGGCCTTGGCGCGGGTCTCCTCGAAGAGGGCGTCGGCCTCCTCACGCTTGGACTGCGCGTCCTTCTGGGCCTCGGCACGCAGCTGCGAGGCGTCGCTCTTGGCCTTCTCGACGATCCGGACGCCCTCGTCCTCGGCCTTGGACTTGCGCTCGGAGGCGAACGACTCCGCGTCGTTGCGAACCTGCTGGGCGGCCGACTCGGCCAGCTCACGGTGCTGCTCGGCCGCGCGGCGGGCCTCCTCGCGCAGGTCCTTCGCCTCCTCCTCGGCGAGGCGGAGGATCTTCTCGACACGCGCACCGAGGCCGGCGTACGACGGCTCGGCGTCGCTCACTTGAGCCTGAGCGTTCTGCGTCTCGAGGTGGAGCTCCTCGATGCGCTTCTCGAGAGCGGTGATACGGGCCAGAGCGCTGTCGCGGTCGGAGACGAGCTTCGAGATGCGTTCGTCCACCTGAGCGCGGTCGTACCCACGCCGCACAAGCTCGAAGCCGTAGGGGGAAGTGTCGCTCATGGGGTTCCTGTCGAATGAGACCGGTGAGGTGATAGGTGGAATCCTAGGGGCCTAAGCGGTGTGTCATCGAGCGGATACGTGTTTGATCTGGAGAATGACACCCCTTTTGGGTGGCTCGCCGCAGGAGGGCTTGCCAAAAACCTGGTCAAAGACCCCAGACCTTAACGGAACTCTCACGATCCGCCGAGGGTTCCTCATACCTCACGGCCCTCGGCGTCGATTGCGTCACATCGGGCCGACGTCACCTCCGACGCACCGGCACTCGCACCCGCACTGACACCGGCACCGGCTACCAAAGCGGTCGAGGTCCGCCCCGAAAGGCGGACCTCGACCGATCGCTCCAGCTCGCCGGCTCTCCGGCTTTTCAGCTCTCCGACGGCTTGCCATTACCCGGACGGGGTGTGCCCACGGTCGCGCCCGCCTTGACCGTGCCGTCCTTGCCGGCGCCCGGCGCCTCGAACGACTCCAGCGCCTCCAGCACGTCCTGGACCCGGGAGATCTCGGTGTTGATGTTCTCGCGGCGGCGCACCAGCACCTCCAGCTCGCGCTTGCCCTCCTCGACGGTGCTGCGCGCCTCGCGGATCGCCTCCGCCTTGAGCTCCTCGGCCTCGCGCACCAGCGACGCCTTCTTCTGCTCGGCCTCCTTCAGGAGCAGCTCCGCCTTCTTCACGGCGGCGATGCGCACCTTGCCCGCCTCGGAGCTGGCCTCCGACAGCAGTTCCTTGGCCTTCGACTGCGCCTTGGCGAGCTGCTCCTCGGAAGCCTTGATGAGCGCGTCACAGCGGTCACCGGTCGACTTCATCGTCTCCGACGCCTCACGGCGGGCCCGCGAGTGCAGGTCCTCGATCTCGGACGTGATGCGGTCGCGCAGCTCCTGCGCGCGCTCCCGGATCGCCGTCGCGTCCCGGCGGGCGCCGACGAGCAGCTCGTCCGCGTCCGCACGGGCCTTCTCCACCAGCCCGTTGCCCTCGATCGTCGCCTCGGACACCAGTCGCTCGGCCTCGCTGCGGGCCGCGCCGACCATCGTGTCCGCCTGGGACTCGGCGTCCGCCGTGGCCTTGAGCGCCTGCTGCTGCGCCTCGGTGAGCAGCTTGTCGGCCTCGGCCGTGGTCTCCGTGATGAGCGTGTCGACCTGCTCGGCCGCCTCCGAACGCCGCTTGTTGGCTTCCGTGCGGGCCTCGTCGAGGGTGCGCTCGCTCTCCTCGCGGGCCTGGGACACCAGCCGCTCGGCCTCCGCCGCCGCGACGGTGCGGACCCGCTCGGCCTCGGCGCGCGTGCGCTCGGCGTGCCGCTGCGCGGAACCGACCGTCTCGGCGGCACCGGCACGCAGCCGCTCCGCGTCGCCCTTCGCGTCCCCGATCAGCTTCTCGGCCTTGGCGACCGCCTCGGCCCGGACCCGCTCGGTCTCCGCGGCCGTCTCCGACTGAAGACGCTCCGCCTCCGCCGTGACCTCGGTGACGAGGGTGTCGGCCTGGGCCGCCGCCTCCGACCGGATCCGGTTGGCGTCCTCCCGGGCCTCCGCCCGGGTGCGCGAGGCGTCCTGCTCGGCCTTCGCGGTCACCTCGGAGGCCTCGGTGCGCACGTTCTGGGCGTGCGCGGCCGCGTCCGAACGCAGCCGCTCGGACTCGGCGATCGCCTCCGCCATGGTGCGCTCGGCGAGCGCCTTGGCGGCCTCGGACTCCTCGTGCGTCTCGCGCCGGAGCCGGGCGGCGTCCTCGCCGGCCCGCTCCCGCTCGGCGTAGGCGTCGGTGCGGACCCGGTCCGCCTCCTCCTCGGCCTCCCGGCGGGTACGGTCCGCCGCGTGGTCGGCGGCGGAGCGCAGCCCCGTGATCTCCTCCTGCGCCTGCTCGTGCAGACCGGTGACGGAGTCGCGTACCTGCTGGGCGTGCTGCTCGGCGGCCGACACCAGCTCGCCGGCGCGCCGCTCGGCCTCCTCGACCAGGCGCACGGCCTCGGTCTGCGCGTCCTCGACCCGCTTGCGCGCCGAGGCCAGCAGCTCCTCGCTCTGCTCGCGGGCCCGCTCGCGCTCCTGGTCGGCCTCCTGGCGGGCGGAGCCGAGGAGTTCCTCGGCCTCGCGGCGCCGGCGGACGGCCTCCTCCTGGGCGGCGGCCAGCGTCTCCGACGCCTCCGTGGCCAGCCGCTCGGCGGCGGCCTGCGCCTCCGAACGCATCCGGTCGGCGGTCTCCTGGGCCTCCGTCTTCAGCCGCTCGGCCTCGGCCGCGGCATCCGAACGCAGCCGTACGGCGACGGTCTCGCCCTCGGCACGCGAGACGGATGCGTCGGCGGCGGCTTCGTCGCGCAGCCGCTCGGCCTCCGCCTCGGCCTGCGCCTGGAGGGTGCGGATGCGCTCGGCGGATTCGCCGCGCAGCCGGTCGGTCTCCTCGCCGGCCTCGCGGCGGATCCGTACGGCCTCCTCGCGGGCCTCGGTCAGCGCCTGCTCGGCCGACGCGATGCGCTCCTCGGCCTCGGTGTGCAGCCGGGTCAGCCCGTCGGCCGCCTCCGCCTGCCGGGCCGCTATGGCGCGCTCGGTGTCCTCGCGCAGTCCGGCCGCGGCCCGCTCGGCGTCGGCCGTGATGGCCTCGGCCCGCTCGGTGGCCTCGTCGCGCTGCTCCTCGGCCTCCTTGCGGGTGCGCTCCAGGGTGTCCTCGGCCTGCCGGCGCAGCGCGGTGGCGCGCTCGATGGCCTCGGTGCGGACCTTCTCGCTGTCCGTCGTGGCGCTCTGGCGCTGCTCGTCCGCGTCCGCCTTCGCCTTCGAGAGGAGTTCCTCGGCGGTCTTGGCCGCCTCCTCGATCTGCTGGACGGCCTCCCGCCGGGCCTCGGCGCGGATCTTCTCGCCCTCGCCGACCGCGTCGGAGCGCAGCTGCTCGGCCTCGCCGCGCAGCCGTCGGGCCTCCTCCTGGAGCTCGACCGTCTTGGCGCGGTACTCCTTGGTGTCGTCCTTCGCCGTGCCCTTGAGCTGCTCGGCGATGTCGTGCGCCTCGGCGCGCAGCCGGTCGGCCTCGGTCTCCGCCTCGGTGCGGATCCGCTCGGCCTCCTCGGTGGCGGCCCGGGTGGTGTTGCGCGCGTCCTCCTCCGCCCGGTTGAGGACGTCCTCGGCGGTGCGCGCGGCCTTGCCGAGCTGGGAGGCGGTCTCCTCGGCGGTGGCGCTGCGGGCCTTCTCGGCGGCCTCGGCGAGGACCTTCTCGGCCTCCGCACGGGCGTCAGCGACGACCTGGTCGGCGCTCGACTTGGTGGCCTCGGCCTCCTTGGTGGCCTCGCTGACCAGCCGGGCGACCTGCTCCTTCGCGGTCCGGGTGCGCTGCTCGTTGGTGGACTCGGCCGTGGTGAGCGCCTTGGCGGCGGCCTCCTTGGCCTCGGCGAGCACCTTCTCGGCCTCGGCGCGGGCCTCGCGCAGCGCCGTGTCGGCCTCGGCGATGCGCTGCTCGGCGGCCCGGCTGAGCTCGGTGGCCTGGCGGCGGGCGTTGTCGGACTCGTTCGCCGTGGAGCTGCGCAGCGCCTCGGCGTGGTCGGTGGCCTCCTGGGCCTGGGTGGAGGCGGCGTTCAGCAGCCGCTCGGCGTCCGTGCGGGCACGCCGCAGCAACTGCTCGGCCTCCGCGCGGGCCGCCTCGGCCTCGGACTGGAGCCGCTGCCGGGTCTCCGCGGTGACCCGTTCGGCCTCCGCGCGGGCGGCGGCCATGGCTTGGTCGACCTCGCCGCGGGAGTCCTCCAGGAGCCGGCGGGCCTGCGACTCGGTTCGGGCGCGCAGCTGCTCCGCCCACGCCACGTTCTCGTTGACGTGCGACTCGACGGTCTGCCGGCGCTCCGCCAGCTCCTGGTCCAGCTGCTGGCGCCGGGTCACGGCCTCCTGGTGGAGCTCCGCCTGGAGGCGCGCGGCCTGCTCGGCGTGCTCCTGGAGGATGCGCTGGTTCTGCGCGCGGGCCTGGCTGAGCTCTCGCTCGGCCTCCTGGCGCAGCTGGTCCGCCTGCATCTGCGCGTTACGCAGCAGCTGCTCGGCCTGGTACCCGATATCGCCGCCGTCGAAGGCGGGCCGGGACATGATGGTGCGACGCGCCTCGTGCAACTTGGCGCGCAGCACCTCGACCTGGTAGCCGAGGTCCTCGGCATGCTGGATCGCCTTTTCCCGCTCGGTCTTCAGCCGCTTCATCTCGGCTTCGAATCGAGAGAGGTGGTCGACGTCAGCCGCCGGCTCTCGCTCCTGGCTCTCGTAGCCCCGCACTGCGCGGTCCCATCCGTCCCCTGGTCGCAAGCTTCTCCAACGAGCTCCGTCCATCCGCCGAACGGGGCCCCCGGGGAATGGTGTCAGATCAACGACGGAGCATGGGCTGCTGCCCCGACGCTCGTCCCCCGAAACCCGGACCCCGGAATGCGGTCGCCCTGGTGTGAGCGGCGACCGCCCCCAACCCTACCGGCCCATATGTACGAGGGTCAGTGCTCAGGTGACTCAACCGCCGCCGAAGTGACCAGTTCTGTCAGTACACCGTGGCAGTCCTTGGGGTGCAGGAAGGTGATTCGCGACCCCATGGAGCCGCGTCGTGGCTCCTCGTACAGGACGCGTACGCCCTTGTCCTTGATGTCGGCTGCGTCCGCGTCCACGTCCGCCGTACCGAAAGCGATGTGATGGACACCCTCGCCGTTCTTGTCGAGCCACTTCGCGACCGTGGAATCCGGACGGGTGGGCTCCAGGAGCTGGAGGTACGAGGCGCCGCCGTCGGACGTATCGTTGATCTTGAGCATGGCCTCGCGCACGCCCTGTTCCTCGTTGACCTCGGAGTGGAACACCTCGAAGCCGTACGTCGCACGGTAGAACTCGACGGTCTTGTCGAGGTCGAAACAGGCGATCCCGATGTGGTCGATTCGCGTCAGCATGTTGTCAGTGCAGCGCTTCGGAAGTGGTTACGCAACGTGCGCGCGATCACACCGACAGCCGGATGACGGGTGGACTACCGCTCAGTACATTCGAGTAAACCCTCGTTCACTCCTCGGCTGTGCAAGCCGGTAAGGGGATCGCAGCTCATGTCTTCTGGAACGAACAGCTCGGTGATCGTCGCGGGGGCGCGTACGCCCATGGGACGGCTGCTGGGCTCGCTGAAGTCCTTCTCGGGCGCCGACCTCGGCGGCTTCGCGATCAAGGCCGCCCTCGACCGTGCGGGCATCGGCGGCGACCAGGTGCAGTACGTGATCATGGGGCAGGTGCTCCAGGCCGGGGCGGGGCAGATCCCGGCCCGCCAGGCCGCCGTCAAGGCCGGCATCCCGATGAACGTGCCGGCGCTGACGATCAACAAGGTGTGCCTGTCCGGCCTCGACGCGATCGCGCTGGCCGACCAGCTGATCCGCGCGGGCGAGTTCGACATCGTCGTGGCGGGCGGTCAGGAGTCCATGACCAACGCCCCCCACCTGCTGCCGAAGTCCCGCGAGGGCTACAAGTACGGCGCGGTGGAGATGCTCGACGCGATGGCGTACGACGGTCTGACCGACGCCTTCGAGAACATCGCCATGGGCGAGTCCACCGAGAAGCACAACACCCGCCTGGGCATCGCCCGTCCGGAGCAGGACGAGATCGCCGCGCTGTCCCACCAGCGCGCGGCCGCCGCCCAGAAGAACGGGATCTTCGAGGCCGAGATCACCCCGGTGGAGATCCCGCAGCGCAAGGGCGAGCCGGTCGTCTTCAGCAAGGACGAGGGCATCCGCGGCGACACCACCGCCGAGTCCCTGGGCAAGCTGCGCCCGGCGTTCACCCGGGACGGCACGATCACCGCCGGTACCTCCTCGCAGATCTCCGACGGCGCGGCGGCCGTGGTCGTGATGAGCAAGGCCAAGGCGCAGGAGCTCGGTCTGGAGTGGATCGCCGAGATCGGCGCCCACGGCAATGTGGCCGGCCCGGACAACTCCCTCCAGTCGCAGCCGTCGAACGCGATCCTGCACGCCCTGAAGAAGGAGGGCCTGGAGGTCTCCGACCTCGATCTGATCGAGATCAACGAGGCCTTCGCCGCCGTCGCGGTGCAGTCAATGAAGGACCTCGGGGTATCCACGGAAAAGGTGAACGTCAACGGCGGCGCCATCGCCCTGGGCCACCCGATCGGCATGTCCGGCGCCCGGCTGGTGCTGCACCTGGCGCTGGAGCTGAAGCGCCGTGGCGGCGGGGTCGGCGCGGCCGCGCTGTGCGGCGGCGGCGGCCAGGGCGACGCCCTGATCGTGCGGGTGGCCAAGGCCTGAGCCCCGCTGTACGACCTCTCGCGAACGGAGCTGTGATGCAGGACGTCTCCTCTCTGGTGACCCAGGCCAGGGAAGGCCGGCCGCGGGCCGTGGCCCGGCTGATCTCCCTGGTGGAGGGGGCGTCCCCGCAGCTGAGGGAGGTCATGGCGGCGCTGGCCCCGCTCACCGGCAACGCCTACGTGGTCGGGCTGACCGGCTCCCCGGGTGTCGGCAAGTCGACGTCCACCTCGGCGCTGGTGACCGCGTACCGCAAGCAGGGCAGGCGGGTCGGCGTGCTGGCCGTCGACCCCTCCTCGCCGTTCTCCGGCGGGGCCCTGCTGGGCGACCGGGTGCGGATGTCGGACCACTCCTCCGACCCCGGCGTCTACATCCGCTCCATGGCGACGCGCGGCCATCTGGGCGGGCTCGCCTGGTCCGCGCCGCAGGCGATCCGGGTCCTGGACGCGGCCGGCTGCGACGTGGTCCTGGTGGAGACGGTCGGCGTCGGCCAGTCGGAGGTGGAGATCGCCTCCCAGGCGGACACCTCGGTCGTCCTGCTGGCCCCGGGGATGGGCGACGGCATCCAGGCCGCCAAGGCCGGGATCCTGGAGATCGGCGACGTCTACGTCGTCAACAAGGCGGACCGGGACGGCGCCGACGCCACCGCGCGCGAGCTGAACCACATGCTCGGCCTCGGCGAGTCCCGCAGTCCCGGCGACTGGCGCCCCCCGATCGTCAAGACGGTCGCCGCCCGCGCCGAGGGGATCGACGAGGTCGTCGAGGCCCTGGACAAGCACCGGGCCTGGATGGAGGAGCGGGGCGTCCTGACCGAACGCCGCCGGGCCCGCGCCGCCCGCGAGGTCGAGACGATCGCCGTCACGGCGCTGCGCGAGCGCATCGCCGACCTGCACGGCGACCGCCGCCTGAGTGCGCTGGCGGAGCGGATCGTGGCGGGCGAACTGGACCCGTACCGTGCCGCCGACGAACTGGTGGCGGGCCTGACCCGGAGCTGACGCGGCCGGCCGCGAGGCCCCCGGGCGGGGCCTGCGCGGGGCCGCCGCCGGACTGTGGCGACTTGTGCCCGCCCGCCCGCTCGCTCGGCCCGCCGGGGCGGCGGCGCCCTCGTGGGGCGCGCAGGCGGGCGGAGCCCGGTCCGGGCGTCCGCCCGCCGCCGCTCGCGCGGGGCGTGCCGTCAGAGGCGGCCGCGCTGCCCGCGAAGGTGCTGGGCGATGGGCTTGAGGGCCTTGTCGAGCTCCGCCAGGGCCTCGGGCGAGACGAGGTCGATGAAGTGATTCCGCACGGACGCCACATGGTGGGGCGCGACCTTCTGCATGGTCTCCAGGCCGTGCTCGGTGAGGACCGCGAACAGCCCCCGCCGGTCGGACTCGCAGTTCTCCCGGCGGACGAGGTCGGCGTTCTCCATGCGGGTGATCTGGTGGGAGAGCCTGCTCTTGGACTGGAGCGTGGCGGTGGCGAGATCGCTCATCCGCATCCTGACGTCCTCCGACTCGGAGAGATTCACCAGGATCTCGTAGTCGTTCATTGTCAGGCCGAACGGCTGGAGGTCCTTTTCGAGCTGGTAACTCAACAGCCTGTTGACCTCCAGGTGGGTGCGCCAGGCGCACTGCTCCGCATCGGTCAGCCAGCGCGTGGCCGTTTCGGTCTCCATGAATGAAGTCTACCTAAAAGGTTGAAAGGCGAACTAGTGAGGGTGGTGTGACGGTGCGCACGCGTTCGATGTCACACTCCGCAGACTACCGCTCACAGCCCGAAGCGACGCTGGAGGTCTCCCAGCTGTCCGGGAAGGCGCGGTGCCCCGGACGGCTGCCCCTGACCACCGTGGACGCCGCCGCCGGGCACGCCCGCCGCGTGCGGAACCACCCCCGTGGCCTGCTCGGCCATGAGGGTCTCGGTCGACTGGAGCAGCACCGTGCCGGCGCCGACGAACTCGAACTGATGCTCCTCCCCGGAGGCCCCGCCCAGGCCCGTCATCGCACGTAGACCGCCCATCACGCCGGTCATGTACGCATGGTCGTAGTGATGGCACGGCGAGGGGCAGTCCGCCCAGCCGACGAGCGCCTGCGGGTCCACCCGGATCGGAGGCTCCATGAACACCACCGGCCCGTTAGATGCGGCCACAAACTTGCCGGTTCCGATAAGGGTCAGAAAACCCGGCACGATCGACTGCTTGAGCGCGAGACTTGGCTGAAAAGCGAGCAGATTGCCCGAGCGAATGGTCAGGTTGCCCTCGTCGAGGTCGTACGAATTCACATCGAAGGCCCGGTCGGCGAGGAGCATCTTGCCCGAGCCCTCCGCCACGACCCACTCGGCCGCGTGCAGAGGCGAATGAAACGACGTGCGGACAAGCCGGTCCAAACGGCCGTGCCCGACGCCGTTGAAGTCGATCGACCCGTAGTAGGCGATCATCTTCCCCTTCTGCAGGAACCACTGGCTCCCCTTGAGCTCCACGCAGAAGGTGTAGGCGTTGACGTTGTCGTCGACGGGCAGCGTCATCGGGTCGTGCACCACCGGACCGCCCGCCGTCACGTACCCGCTCACAGCTTCTCCTCCGACGCCTGGACGTAGACCGTGCCGCTGCCGCTCAGCTCCAGCTGGAACGCCTCCCCGGAGCCGCGGCCCACCATGTCGCGCCAGCCCAGCGCCGTGGACAGCTTGTTGCGCACGTCGCCGTGATGGGCGACATACGCCTGCGGGTCGACGTGCACCGGCCGCTGCGGGGTGATCGGGAGCTCGAAGACCCCGCCGTGGGCCATCACCGCCACCGCGCCGTGCCCCTTGAGCGTGGTCGTGAACAGCCCCTGGCCGGTGACCTGGCCCCGGACCATGCCCATGACGCCGCCCTGCGCGCCCATGAACATCGTGCCCTGCTGGAGCGTGCCCTCGAAGGCGAGCAGGCGGTCCGCCTCGACGTACAGCGTGTCGCCGGTGAGGTGGACGACCTGGACGTGGTGGCCGCCGTGCCCGAACAGGACCGTGCCGCTGCCCTCGACGGACATCAGCGGGGTGGCCTCGCCCGCGACCCGGCGCCCGATCATCGACATGATCCCGCCCTGGCCGCCCTGGATGTCGGGGGTGAAGGACACCTCGCCCCGGTAGGCGAGCATCGCGCCGCGCTGACTGAACAGCCGCTGTCCCGGGAGGACGGTCGCCTCGACCATCTTGGAGTTGATCTCACGGAAGGCCATCTCAGAGATCCCCCGCCACCGTGTTCCGCTCGCTCGGCTGCACGTACACCAGTCCGTCCCCCTCGAAGCGGATCTGGAAGGCCTCGCCGCCGCCCTCCCCGAGAAAAGTGCGGAACGTCACACCGGACTGGAAGGACTGCCGGACGTTCCCCTGGTGCGCGATGTACGCGCCGGGGTCGACGGTCAGCGGGTACTGCGGGCTGACCCGGAGCACCACCGCGGGTCCGTCCGAGGTGATCGCCGCCTGGCCGTGCCCCTCGACGGTCGTCGTGAACAGCCCGTTGCCCTGCGCGGCGCCGCGCAGCCCGGTGAACGTGGTGCCGGTGTGCAGTCCGGCGTCCGTCGCGAGCAGGTTGCTCGACTCCACGTACAGCTTGTCCCCCTGGAGGCGGACGAGGTTGATCTCGCTCGCGCGGTCCGCGAACCAGCACGTCCCCTGGCCTCTGACCTCCATCACCGTCATCTGTTCGCCGGTGAGCCGCCGGGTCACCATCCCCCGCAGCCCCTCGCCGCCGCCACTGAGCTTCTTGAAGGCCATCTGCCCGTCGTACGCGACCATCGAGCCGTTCTTCGCCTTCACGGCATCCCCGGTCATGTCGACGGCGAGCACCTTGCTGCCCTGCATTCGGAACATCGCCACGCTGCGAAGGTAGCCGCCGCCCGCTCGCCCGGACAGGTCCCCGGGGCGGAGAACGCCCCTGAATGCACCCCTAGGGGAAGTGCGGCCCCCCTCCCGGACGGCGCCGGACCGTTTGTCACAATGGGCGGACGCTTGTGCGCGCGTTCACAAACCGTGACCTCCTCGTCTCCCACCGAAGGTGCCCCGTGGACCTCAAAACCGCCACCGCCCTCCGCCGCCTCCGTCTCGTCTCGGCCCCCGAGGCCATCTCCTTCCTGCTGCTGCTCGTCTGCTCGGTGCTCAAGCGCACCACCGACTTCAACGCGGTGCCCGTGATGGGAGCGGTCCACGGCGTCCTGTTCATCCTCTACGTGATCTTCTGGGCGGACGCCTGGAACCGCGCCAAGTGGCCGCTGGGCACCGCCGCGCTCTACTTCGTCCTGTCGGTCCTGCCGACCGGCGGCTTCTTCGCCGAGCGCCGGCTGCGCCGCGAGGCCGAGGACGCGGTCATCGCCTCCCGGGCCCGCAAGGAAGGAGTGGTGAACGCATGATCGTCGCCTTTTCCGTCACCCCGCTCGGGGTCGGCGAGGAGGTCGGGGAGTACGTCGCCGACGCCGTCCGGGTGGTCCGCGCGTCCGGGCTGCCCCACCGCACCGACGCCATGTTCACCTCGATCGAAGGCGAGTGGGACGAGGTGATGGACGTCGTCCGGCGCGCCGTCGCCGCCGTCGAGGAGCGGGCGCCGCGGGTGTCCCTGGTCCTCAAGGCGGACATCCGGCCCGGGGTGACGGACGGGCTGACCTCGAAGGTGGAGACGGTGGAGCGCCACCTCTCCGCGTAGCACGCGATACGCGACACGCGGCACGCGACACGGAACACAGCCACGGAAAAGCCCCGACCCCCGACGGCCGGGGCTTTTCCGTGCCCGTGGCACGCAAGGAGTTTCACGGACCCTCAGCGGTCCCCGCCGACACCGCCTTTCGGGTTCGGGATTGCGCCGTCCGTGCTCCAAACGCGGTAAAAGAGGTGGGTGAACCTGGCGGGTCGGAAATGCGGACCATAGCTTCGACCCATGAAAAGAAAGCACATCGGATATCTCGGCTGCACCGCACTGGTGATCGCATCGGGACTGGCCGGTATTCCCACGGCCGATGCCGCTTCGTCGGTCCATGTGGTGCGTCCGGGGCAATCGATCCAGCGGGCGGTCGACGTCGCGAGGTCAGGTGACGTCATCTACATCAGGCCCGGCACCTATCGCGAGAGCGTCCGCATCACGAAGTCCCACCTCGTCCTGCGTGGTTCGGGCGCGCTGACCGTGCTGAAGCCGGCCTTGAACAAGAAGCGGGCGGCCAACGGCTGCGCGGCCGCCGGCAACGGCATCTGCGTGGAGGGCACCGCCGCCAGGCCCGTCGTCGACACCCGTATCCGGGGGCTCGTGCTGACCGGCTTCAAGAAGAACGGTCTGTGGGCCTCGCGCACCGACAGGCTGTCCGTGCGCCATGTGACCTCGGAGCGGAACGGCAACTGGGGCTTCGCCGAGGAGCTCTCGGTCCGCAGCCTGTTCGCGCACAACGTCGCCCGCAAGAACGGCGAGTCGGGCCTTTTCCTCTCCAACACGGTCCGCACCGAGGCGGGCGCCATCGACACGCACGGCACCGTCGTCCGCAACAACCGGCTGACCGGCAACCGCATCGGCATCACGGTCCGGCGGCTGCGCAACGTCACGGTCAAGAACAACGACATGGACCGCAACTGCGGCGGCATGTTCGTGGTCGGCGACGAGAACAAGCCGCGCACCGGCAAAATCCTCGTACGCAGGAACTACGTCCACGACAACAACAAGTACTGCCCGAAGACCGCCCGGCTGCCCTTCATCCAGGGCGCCGGAATCGTCCTCACCGGAATCGAGAAGTCGGTCGTCGAGCGCAACGAGATCCACCACAACGTGGGGAAGTCCCCGTTCTCCGGCGGAGTGGTCCTCTTCAAGAGTGTCGTGGGCGCGCCGAACCAGAACAACATCATCCGGCGCAATGTGCTGAACGGTAATTCGCCGGCCGACCTGGCCAACCGGGACACCGGAAAGGGAAACAAGTTCGCCCACAACACGTGCCGGCGCTCACTGCCCGCCGGAATGTGCTGACCGGACCACCCGTGCCCTTGCCGCACCAAGCGAACCAAGCGAATCGAGACGGTACATGACCACTGTGAGTCCCGCCCCCGCGCAGACTCCGGCCACCGTGGCAGAGCCCGCCACGGCCCCGCAGCAGCCCGCCCCGGCCATGCGGCTGAGGGAGCTCGTCTTCGGCGCCGCCTGCGCCGCGGCCGTGCGGGCGGCGGCCAGGCTCGGCGTCGCCGACGCCCTCGGCGAGCAGCCCGCGAGCGCGGAGCAGCTCGCGGCCCAGCTCGGCGTCGAGCCCCGGCCGCTGCTGCGCCTGCTGCGCGCCCTGTCCTGCTACGGCGTCTTCGCGCAGAACGAGGACGGACGGTTCGTCCACACCAGCATGTCCCGGCTGCTGCGCGAGGACGACCCGCACAGCCTCCGGTACATCTCCCTGTGGTGCACCGAACCCTGGACCTGGGACGCCTGGCCGCTGCTCGACGAGGCGGTGCGCTCGGGCGGCAGCGTCTTCCACGAGCTCTACGGAAAGGGGTTCTTCGACTACCTGCACGAGGACGCGCAGGACTCCGCGCACGTCTTCAACCAGGCCATGACGACGTCCAGCGAGCAGTCGGCGCGGGACGTCGCCGAGCTCCTCGACCTCACCGGCGTGACGACGGTCGCCGACATCGGCGGCGGTCAGGGGCACGTGCTGGCCAGCCTGCTGGAGAAGCACCCGGACGTTCGCGGCACCCTGCTCGATCTGCCGAGAGTGGTGGAGAAGGCGGACGCCCGGCTGCGGGTGGGCGGCGCGCTCGCCGAGCGGGCCCGGATCGTCGGCGGGGACTGCCGTGAGGACATCCCGGTCGAGGCCGACCTGTACATCATCAAGAACATCCTGGAATGGGACGACGACAGCACCCGCAGGACGCTGCGCAACGTGATGGCGAAGGCTCGTCCCGGGACCCGGGTCGTCATCATCGAGAACCTCGTCGACGACACCCCGTCGATGAAGTTCACCACCTCCATGGACCTGCTGCTGCTCCTCAACGTCGGGGGAGCCAAGCACACCAAGGAGAGCCTGGTCGCCCGCATGACGGAGGCCGGGCTGACCGTCGCCGAGATCCAGCCGGTCAATGCGTATCTGCACGCGTTCGAGTGCGTCGTACCCGCCTGATCCCGACGTGACAAGGGTCCGCCCCCGGTCGATGCCGGGGGCGGACCCTTGTCACGCCGGACGCGTCAGGAGCGGCCGTCGCGCTCCCAGCGGTAGAACTCGTGGGCCATCGCGTCCTTCGGGCCGCGCCAGGTCGCCGGGTCGTACGCGCTCACGTACGCGGTGAGCCGGTCGCTGATCTCCTTGAAGGCCGGATGGCCGGCCACCTTCGCGATCGCGGGGCCGAGCGGGCGCTCGCCCTGCACGAGGTGCATGTACACGTCGTCGAACTGGAACAGGGTGCGGCGCGTGACGCCGATGAGGTGCGGCAGTTCGCCGTCGTCGGACTCCGCGAACACCTTCGCGATGTCCGGGGCCGAGCCCGGCGCCATCCGGGCCACGATCAGTGTCTGGTGCATCAGGGGGCGTTCCTCTCGGGGCGGCGAGCCGGGCGGACCGTCCGGACGGACGGTCCGCGGGCCGACAGGTGGGGACGAGGGGCCGGTCAGCCGTGGGTGACGGAGGCGGGCGCGCGCCGGCGGGCGCGCTGCTCGACCTTGTCCCGGATGAGCTGGAGCTGGACGACCGAGTTGCGGTTGATGTTCTCGGTCATCCAGGCGTCGTCCACGGGTGCGTCGGGCTTCATCTCGAAGTCCTGCGTCCAGTGCATCCGGGTACCGGCCGGGGTCTCCTCGTACACCCACTTGATGTTCATGTAGGCGAACGGGCCGGTCTCCACCCGGCGGGCCCTGACCATGAGCCGCTCCCGGTCGGGCTCACGCTCCGACACCCAGCTCCAGACCTTGCCGTTGTCGTCCGGGTGCATGGTGAGGCGGAAGGTGGTCTTGCCGTTCTCCCGGGACAGGACCTCGACGGAGGCGTACTCGCTGAACAGCTCCGTCCAGTTCTCGATGTCGTTGGTCATGTCCCAGACGAGATCCAGGGGAGCGGCGATGGTGATCTCGTTCTCGGTGTGTCCTGCCATGTCAGGCTCCTGCCACTACGTTGCTGTTGACGAGGTCGAGGAATTCGCGCGGGGTCCGGCAGCGCTCCGCGTCGGGCGGCAGCACCATGGCGTGGTTGTTCTCCAGCTCGCCGACGATGCCGAGCAGGCCGAGCGAGTCCAGCCCGAACTCGTCGAAGCCGGCGTCGAGCCGGAGCTCCAGCTCGTCGGCGACCACCGTGACGCCGGCCGCCTTCTTCATCAGCGCGGCCAGTTCCCGTGCGGTCAGTTGGTCGTCCATCTGTCTCTCCTTCTTCTCAGAGGGCATGGGCGCCGTGCCGCAGCACGAGGGCCGCGTTGGAGCCCATGAGTCCCCGGCTGACGACCAGGGCGGTGCGCAGCTGTGCGGGACGCGCCCGCCCGGTCACCAGGTCGAGGTCGTGGCAGGGGTCGTAGACGTTCGGCGTGGGCGGTACGAGTCCGTGTTCCATGGCCAGCACCGCCGCCGCGACGTCCAGCACCGGCGCCCCGCAGTACGCCCGGCCGATCCCGGTCTTGGGCGCCGTCACCGGCACCCGCCGGCCGTGCGCGCCCAGGACGTCGGCGATCGCCAGCGCCTCGGCACGGTCGGCCTCCGGTGTCCCGAAGGCGTCCGCGAACACGACGTCGACCTCCTCCGGGGCGCACCGGGCCTCGTCGAGCGCGACCCGGATCGCCTGGGCCAGCCCCTCCCGGGACCGCTCCCAGAGGGACGCGCCGGTGAAGGTCGCCCCGTGCCCGGCGATGAACGCCCGGACGGTGGCCTCCCGCTCCCGCGCCGCCGCCTCGTCCTCGACCACGATCATCGCGCCGCCCTCGGCGGGCACGAACCCGCAGGCGGCTGCCGTGAAGGGCCGGTAGGCGTGAGTCGGGTCGTCGCTGGTGCTGAGGTCGTCGTAGCCGAGCTGGCAGACCATCGAGTACGGCGCCAGCGGGGCCTCGGCGGCCCCGGTCACGACCACGCCGGTGCCCCGGCGCACCGCGCGGGCCGCGTGCGCCAGCGCGTCCAGGCCACCGGCCTCGTCGCTGGCCACCACGCCGCACGGTCCCTTGAACCCGCCGCGGATGGACACCTGGCCGGTGCTCGCCGCGTAGAACCAGGCGATGGACTGGTACGGACCCACGAACCGGGGACCCTGGCTCCACAGCCGCTGGAGTTCCCGCTGGCCGAACTCGCCGCCGCCGGAGCCCGCGGCCGTCACCACGCCGACCGCGAACGGATCCCGGTCGGTGTCGGCGCGGCCCAGCCGGGCGTCCGCCAGGGCGCCGTCGGCCGCGGCCATCGCGAAGTGGGTGAACCGGTCCGTCTGGACGAGGAACCGCTCCTCGACCAGTTCCGAGGGATCGAAGCCGCGGACCTCGCCCGCGATCCGCAGGGGCAGGTGCTCGCATCCTTCGCGGGTCACCCGGTCCAGGACGCTGACGCCCTCCTGGGTCGCCTTCCAGAAGGTCTCGGTGCTCAGCCCGTTGGGGGCGACGACGCCTATGCCGGTGACGGCGGCGCGCCGGGCTCGCTGTGACGTCATCGGGTCCTCCCGTCGGGCCGGGTGAGAATCACCGCGGACTGGAAGCCGCCGAAGCCGCTGCCGACGGACAGCACGTTGCGCAGCTTCGCCTTGCGCGCGGTGCGCGGCACGTAGTCGAGGTCGCACTCGGGGTCCGGGGTCGTGTAGTTCGCCGTCGGCGGCACGACCTGGTGGACCAGGGCCAGCACACAGGCCAGCACCTCGATCGCCCCGATGGCACCCAGCGAGTGGCCCACCATCGACTTGATCGAGCTCATCGGCGTCCGGTAGGCGTGATCGCCCAGCGACCGCTTCACCGCGGCCGTCTCGTGCCGGTCGTTCTGCTGCGTACCGGAACCGTGGGCGTTGACGTAGTCGATGTCCGAGCCGTCCAGCCGGGCGTGGGCGAGCGCGTCGTCGATGGCGCGCGCCATCTCCAGGCCCTCCCGGGTGAGACCGGTCATGTGGTAGGCGTTGCCGAAGGTGGCGTAGCCGCCGATCTCGCAGTACACGCGGGCCCCGCGGGCGCGGGCGTGTTCGAGCTCCTCCAGGACGAGGACGGCTCCGCCCTCACCCATGACGAACCCGTTGCGGTCCTTGTCGAACGGCCGGGACGCGTGCTCGGGGTCGTCGTTGTTCGGAGAGGTCGCCTTGATGGCGTCGAAGCACGCCATCGTGATCGGGGAGATCGGCGAGTCCGAGGCGCCGGCTATACAGACGTCGACCCGGCCCTCCTGTACGGCGTGGAAGGCGTAGCCGATCGCGTCGAGACCCGAGGTGCAGCCCGTGGAGACGGTCTGCACCGGACCGTGCGCCCCGAACTGCTCGGCGACCTCGGAGGCGAGGGCGCTCGGGGAGAAGGCGCGGTGCAGATGAGGAGCCGCCCGGCGGTGGTCGACATCCCAGCGTCGGCCCTTCTCGCTGACCGCCACGTAGTCGTTCTCCAGGCGCGTGGTGCCACCCACGGCGGTGCCCAGGGACACCCCCATCCGCCAGGGATCCTCCTTCTCCGGGTCGAGCCCCGCGTCGCTGACCGCCTCCCGGGCGGCCACCATGGCGAACTGGACATAGCGGTCGGCGCGCTCGGTCGTCGCCGCGTCGATTCCGTGGGCGGCCGGGTCGAAGTCGACCTCGGCCGCGATACGCGAACGCAGACCCGCCGGGTCGAAGAGCGTGATGCCCCTCGTCGCGGTGCGGCCGTTCGCCAGGAGGTCCCAGAACGCCGGTACGCCCACGCCGCCCGGGGCCACGATGCCGACGCCGGTGACCGCCACGCGCCGGGTCATGACACCGCCTCGACTCGCTCGGGCGTCAGGTGCATGCAGGCTCCTTCCGTCTCCTCGGTCACCTCGGTGTCGACGTGGCCGAGCTTGGGGCGCGGCGCCAGCGGGCCCAGGTGGAAGACCATCCGGGCCTCCACGCTGCCCACGTTGCGGAAGCGGTGGCGCATGTTGATCGGGATCAGCAGGCCCTGGTCGGCCCGGATCGGGAAGGTCTCGCCGTCCAGGTCGACTTCGAGCTGACCGCTCACGACGTACACGAACTCCTCGGAGTACGGGTGGTAGTGCTCGCCGATGCGGTCGCCGGGCTGGACGATGGCGAGCCCCATGAAGCCGGACTTGGCGCCGACCGCGGTGGGCGTGAGCATCGCGCGCAGGTCACCTCCGCGCCGGGTGTTGGGCTCGGTCTCGCTCAGGTCCACGATGCGTGGGCGGGGCGTGGTCATGTGTTTCCTCCGGTTGGTGGGTACGGCCGGCCCGTCGGCCGGTGCCGACGGAGCCTGCGTGTCCGGCCGCTGACCGGGCCGGACCCGCCGTCAGGCGTCCGACGCGGTGCGGTCGGTGACGAGCTTCATGTCGGACCGCTCGATGAACCGGGCCAGGTCCTGCTCGGTGACCGGCGCGCCGTCGACGCCGAGCGCGTTGCCGTCGAGCAGCCGGCTCAGGACCGCTCCGTTGCGGCCGCCCGTGAGACCGAGGGTCAGGACGGGGTCGTGCGCGAGGTCGCCCCGTACGTCGACCAGTCGCACGACGATGTCGTCGCGCTGGAAGATCGTGCTGCAGTGCACGGGGTTCGCCGGGTCGTCGGCCGCCGCCTCGTCCTCGCGGGCCAGCAGCCGGGCCAGGGCCATACCGGAGCCCTGCTTGGCCGGGTAGAACAGCGCGTGCCGCTTGACGTCCTGGGGCTGTCCGGCGCCGACCGCCACGTGGTGCACCGCGGGCAGCGCCGCCCGGGTGAAGAAGAGCCGGGCCGATCCCGGGTCGCTGAGGTCCCGGTCCTGCTCCAGATAGGGGTTGATGGCCTCCTCGACCGCCCGGACCTCGGGCTGCCGGGACACGTGGCGCAGCGCGGCCATCAGGTCGCCCTCCACCTCGATGGCCCGCACGACCCGGTTGCCGTGCATGAACAGCGAGGTGCGGCGCAGCCGGGTGTTCTCGTCGACCTGCGCCCGCGGCGAGGAGTAGCCGGCGAGGAGATCGGCGACGATCCGCTCGCTGCCCGGCTTCACGGTGAAAGTGAGGGCGTGGCGTACCACGCCGTCGCCCACCCGGGCCGTAGCCTGGAAGCGGCCCTTCTCCGACTCGGGCAGCGCCGGGGCGACGTTGCCCGTCTCGCGCAGCACGCTGAAGCGCAGCGAGCGGGTGTCGCGCACGCAGCTGTGCAGCGGCTGGACCGTCTCGACGTGCTCCTCGCTGTTGACCCAGGCGAGGAACGGCGGCGCGCTCTCCCACTCACTGGTGATCAGCCACTGCGAGGGGTTCTCGATCGACTGGCACAGCTGGTCGCTGATGTGGCCGGGGACGGAGGCCACCTGGTTGCGCATCTGCTCGTAGGCTTCCAGGAACTGCTTCTGGGCGCCGTCGTGAAGGTCCAGCAGCAGGATGACCCGCAGCCGGGAGCCGTCGAAGGCGGACTGCGACACCCGCTCCGAGATCCGCTGCGAGGCCCGGCGCGAGACACGGTCCGACACGCGTTCCGACACACGTTCCGATACACGTTCCGAGATTGACATCCAGCACACATCTCCTCAGTGACTTTCCGGGGCGCTCCCGGTGCCGGGAGCGGCGAACGGCCCGGACCCCGATCGTGGTTCGGTCCGCAGGGCGGCGCGACTCGCGTGAACCACGTGGGTGACCACCCGGGCGAAGCGGGTGACGTACGGGGTGACCAGTCGGGTGAATGAGGCGAGCGAACCCCTCCCGCCGGGGCATGGAAGCCCTGTAGCCGGGGGTCCATGGAAGCCCTGTAGCCGGGGTCCGCTGCTGGAGGCATTGATGACCGAAGAAGTCGAGCATCACGTACCCGTACTCGTCGTGGGCGGGTCCCTCGTGGGACTGTCCGCCTCACTGTTCCTGGGCCGACTCGGCATCCCGCACCTGGTCGTCGAGAAGCACGCGGGCACCTCCAGACACCCTCGCGGCCGCGGCAACAACGTGCGCACGATGGAACTGTTCAGGGTCGCCGGGGCCGAGCAGCAGATCCGCGAGGCCGCCTCGACCCTGGCCGACAACCACGGCATCCTCCAGGCCCCTTCCCTGACCGGCGGCGCGGGCGAGTGGCTGTTCAAGGAGATCGACCCGGGCGGCGGCCTGGCCCGCTTCAGCCCGAGCGGCTGGTGCCTGTGCAGCCAGAACGACCTGGAACCGGTGCTGCTCAAGTGCGCCCGCGACCTGGGCGGCGACATCCGGTTCTCCACCGAGCTGATCTCCGTCGGGCAGGACGGCGAGGGGATCACCGCGGTCGTGAAGAACCGGGACAGCGGGCAGCACACCACCGTGCGCGCCGAGTACCTCGTCGCGGCCGACGGTCCGCGCAGCCCGGTCCGGGAGGGGCTGGGCATCGGCCAGACGGGTCCGGGCGACCTGTTCCACAACGTGAGCGTCACCTTCGACTCCCTCAAGCTCGCGGACGCGGTCGGCGACCGGCGCTTCATCTGCTGCTACCTGACCGCCCCGGACGCGGACGGCGCGCTGTTGCCGGTGGACAACGTGGAGAAGTGGGTCTTCCACGCGCCCTGGCACCCCGAGCGCGGCGAGACGCTGGAGGACTTCACCGAGGAGCGCTGCATCGCCCACATCCGCCGGGCCGTCGGCGTCCCGGACCTGGACGTGCGGATCACCGGCAAGGCGCCCTGGCACGCGGCGCAGCGGGTCGCCGAGCGCTACTCGGCCGGCCGGATCTTCCTCGCCGGGGACTCCGCCCACGAGATGTCACCGACCGGCGCGTTCGGCTCCAACACCGGTATCCAGGACGCGCACAACCTCGCCTGGAAGCTCGCCGCCGTGCTCAACGGCTGGGCGGGACCCGGCCTGCTGGAGTCCTACGAGGCGGAGCGCAAGCCGGTGGCCCTGGCCACCAGCGCGCGGGCGGCGGCCCGTTCGGTGGAGCACAGCCACCCGGGCTACGCCCCCGCCCCCGGCGCGGGTGGCGCGGGCGGCGCCCGCCAGGGCGGTGTGCTGAAGGTGGCCCTGGGCTACCGCTACCCCCGCGGCGCCGTGGTCGGCACCGACCCCGAGGGCCCGGTGGTGCCCGACGAGATGGCGATGACCGGTGAGCCCGGCAGCCGCGCCCCGCACATGTGGCTGCTGCGCTCCGGCGTGCGGACCTCCACCGTCGACCTGTACGAGACCTCGTTCGTGCTGCTCAGCGGCGCCGAGGACACGGCCTGGCACACGGCGGCGCAGCGGGTCGCCGAACGGCTCGCGGTACGCCTGGAGTCGTACCGCGTCGGCCGGGGCCCGCTCGCCGACCTCGCCCCCCAGGACGGCACGGACTGGTCCGTGCTGCACGGCACGACACCGCGGGGCGCGGTGCTGGTCCGGCCCGACGGATATGTGGCGTGGCGGTCGCAGGACGCGGTGGCCTACCCGGAGAAGACCCTGTACGACCTCCTGGCCGGGCTGCTCGACCTGGTCTGAGCGCCTGCTCGAGCACCTGGCCCGAGCACCTGGTCCGAGCGACGTGGCACGGACGCTCGTCCGCCGGCACGGGCGCGGGCGCGGGCACGGGCGCGGGCACGGGCGGAGGCGAGCGGGCGCGGGTCAGCGGGCGCGTGCTGGGGCGAGGGGCACTCCCCTCGGGACCCCTGGCACCCTCTGCGGGCGATCAGCCGCCCGAGGCGAGGGCGATTCCCAGGGGTGTCCGCTCGTACAGCACCTGATGGCCGTACCGCCGCGCGGTCAGCAGGCCCGCGTCGCGCAGCGCGGTCAGATGCGCGGACACCGACGACGGCGCGAGCCCCAGCCTGGGCGCGAGGGCCGAGGTACTGGCGGGCTCGTCCAGCGCCGTCAGCACGGCGGCCCGGCCGCGGCCCAGCAGCCGGACCAGCGCGTCGGGCAGCCGGTCGGCCGGCTCGGCCCACAGCCCGCCGATGCCCCGCGCCGGGTAGACCAGCGTCGGCTGCCAGGGCGGCTCGAAGCCGCTGATGACGTCCGGCCAGCTGAACACGCTCGGCATGAGCACCAGCCCCTGCCCGCCGAGGTGCCGCTCGTACTCGATGTGCGTCTCGACGGTCAGCGTCCCGGCGTGCCAGCCGCAGCGCCGGTTGACCTCCGGCAGCAGCCCGCCCAGACCGACCTCGGCCAGCCGGCGCGAGTGGAAGGCGATGTCCGCCTCCAGCAGCGCCCGCAGCCGGGGCCAGTCCGGCGCCAGCAGGGTGTGCCAGACCTCCTCCAGCGCGTCCGACAGCTCCCGGATCATGCGGGCCGGGTCCGCCAGCCAGGCCCGGCCGCGCGGCGAGTCGAGCGCGCCCGGGGTGTCCGCGAGGGAGCGGGCCGTGTCCGCGCGGGCCGCCTCCGGATCGGCGGCGCGCACCGCGGCGATCTCCTCCTCGAAACCGGCCGCGGGGCCGATCGGCGGCGCGCCCAGCCAGTCGGGGGAGTGGCCGCGGCGCGGCATCACCAGCCACAGCCCGCTCAGGTCGAGCGTGTCGGCCGCCGCGCGGATCCGGCGCAGCCAGTGCGCGTGGTAGCCGTGCCGGTCGGACCGCTTGAGGGTGCGCACCGCCTCCTGCGTCTCCCACAGCGGCGAGAGCGCGAACCGGCAGCGCAGGAAGTCGTCCTCGCCGAAGTGCAGCCGCATCGGCACGACCCCACCACCTCTCCCCGTCCGGCCTTCGATTCGGTCTGAGCCGAAACTCTACGACCGTCCGCGCGCCGGACCGCACCCTGCTGCCATGCCGGAAGAACCCCAGACCACGACGACACTGCCGGAGACCCCCGGGCCCGCCGCCCCCGAGCCGACCGCCGCCCCCGCGCCCACGGGATACGCCCGGGTCTTCGCGGTCCGCGAGTTCCGCGCCGTCTTCGCCGCCCACCTGCTGTCCATGCTCGGCGTGGTCGTCGCCGAGATCGCGCTGTCCGTCCTGGTCTACGACCTGACCGGCTCCCCCCTGCTGAGCGCACTGGCCTTCGCGCTCGGCTTCCTGCCCTACCTGATCGGCGGCACCCTGCTCGCCGGGGTCGCCGACCGCCACCCGGCCCGCCGTGTGCTGGTGGTGTGCGACCTCGTCTGCGCCGGCTGCGTGGCGCTGATGGTGACGCCGGGCGCGCCCATCGCCGTACTGCTGGCCCTGCGCTGTGTGCTCGCCGTCGTCTCACCGGTGTTCTCCGGGACCCGGATGGCCACCCTCGCCGACATCCTCGGCGACGGCGACCTGTTCGTCCTCGGCCGCTCCCTGCTGCGGATCGTCGCGCAGAGCGCGCTGCTCGTCGGCTACGGACTGGGCGGCCTGCTGCTCACCGTGGTCTCCCCGCGCCACGCGCTGCTGGTCACCGTCGGCACCTTCCTCGCCTCGGCGGCCCTGCTGCGGCTGGGCACCCGGCGCCGCCCGGCCCGCGCCCGCGGCACCGGCGCGCTGGTGGGGGACTCCCTGCGCGGGGCCCGGCAGGTGCTCGCCGACCGCCGGGTACGGGTCCTGCTGCTGCTGTCCTGGGTGCCGCCGATGTTCTCCGTGGCACCCGAAGCCCTGGCCGCGCCGTACGCCGACGGCCTCGGCGCCGGCTCCACCGGCCTGGGCCTGCTGATGTGCGCCCTGCCGGTCGGCACGATCGCCGGGGAACTGTTCGCGGGCGCCCGGCTGCGGCCCGCCACCCGCGAGCGCGTCGCGCTGCCGCTGGTCTGCCTCACCCTGCTGCCCTACCTCGGCTACGCCCTCCACCCCGGCCTGGCGCTCTCCCTGCTGCTGCTCCTCGTCGCGGGCGCGGGCTCCGCGTACACGCTCGGCGTCGACCAGTGGCTGGTGCGGGACGTGCCGGAGGAACTGCGCGGCCGGGCGATGACCCTGCTGACCGCCGGACTGATGACGCTCCAGGGCCTGGGCATGGCGCTGGCCGGTGCGGCGGCCGAGGTGGCGGGCGTGCGGGCGGCCGTCGCGGGGGCCGGGGCGCTGGGCGCGGTGTGCTGCACGCTGCTCGCCGTGCAGGCCCGCCGGACCGAAAGGCGAGACAGGGCTGACCGCGATATGACCGACGGGTAATGTCTGACGACGTGCCGAAGCCCCTCAGCCTTCCCTTCGATCCCATCGCCCGCGCCGACGAACTGTGGAAGCAGCGGTGGGGAAGTGTGCCGTCGATGGCCGCGATCACCTCGATCATGCGCGCGCACCAGATCCTGCTCGCCGAGGTCGACGCGGTCGTCAAGCCCTACGAGCTGACGTTCGCGCGCTACGAGGCGCTGGTGCTGCTCAACTTCTCCAAGGCGGGTGAGCTGCCGATGTCGAAGATCGGCGAGCGGCTCATGGTGCATCCGACGTCGGTGACGAACACGGTGGACCGGCTGGTGCGCTCCGGCCTGGTGGACAAGCGCCCCAACCCCAACGACGGCCGCGGCACCCTCGCCACCATCACCGCCAAGGGCCGCGAGGTGGTCGAGGCGGCCACCCGCGACCTGATGGCGATGGACTTCGGGCTCGGGGTGTACGACGCCGAGGAGTGCGCGGAGATCTTCGCGCTGCTGCGCCCCCTGCGGGTCGCCGCGAACGACTTCGACGACCGGTAACCCACCCGGTATTCCACCCGGTGGCCCCGGCGTGGCCCCAGCGTGGCCCCGGACAAGATCTCCCGGAACGGACGGTTACGCTCGTCGGCATGAAGAAAAGCGTGCTGACGCGCTACCGCGTCCTGGCCTATGTCACCGGCGTGCTGCTCGTCCTGCTGTGCCTCGCCATGATCGCCAAGTACGGCCTCGACGTCGACGGCGCCGCGGACGTCACCCGGGTCGTCGCGATCGCGCACGGCTGGCTGTACGTCGTCTACCTGGTCTTCGCCTTCGACCTCGGCTCCAAGGCGAAGTGGCCGGTCGGCAAGCAGCTGTGGGTGCTGCTGGCCGGGACCATCCCCACGGCCGCCTTCTTCGTGGAGCGCGGGATCAGCCGCGAGCTGGAGCCGACGGTCGCGGAGGGTTCCCCCGCCGTCGCCAAGGCGTAACCGGTACCGCCGTACGGGTGTCCGTGCGGCGGTTCTCCATCGACGCTTACTAGGACGTCCTAGTAAATTTGCAGGTATGGACGCCGACGCGATCGAGGAGGGCCGCCGACGCTGGCAGGCCCGGTACGACGCCGCACGCAAGCGGGACGCCGACTTCACCACGCTCTCGGGCGACCCGGTGGAGCCGGCGTACGGACCCCGGCCCGGGGACCACTACGGGGGTTTCGAGCGGATCGGCTGGCCCGGGGAGTACCCCTTCACCCGCGGGCTGTACCCGACCGGCTACCGGGGGCGCACCTGGACCATCCGGCAGTTCGCCGGGTTCGGCAACGCCGAGCAGACCAACGAGCGCTACAAGATGATCCTCGCCCACGGCGGGGGCGGGCTCTCCGTCGCCTTCGACATGCCGACCCTGATGGGCCGCGACTCCGACGACCCGCGCTCGCTGGGCGAGGTCGGGCACTGCGGGGTCGCCGTCGACTCCGCCGCCGACATGGAGGTCCTGTTCCGGGACATCCCGCTGGGCGAGGTCACCACGTCGATGACGATCAGCGGTCCGGCCGTCCCGGTGTTCTGCATGTACCTGGTCGCGGCCGAGCGGCAGGGCGTGGACCCGGCCGTCCTCAACGGCACGCTCCAGACGGACATCTTCAAGGAGTACATCGCCCAGAAGGAGTGGCTCTTCCGGCCCGAGCCGCATCTGCGCCTGATCGGCGACCTGATGGAGCACTGCGCGGCCGCCATTCCCGCCTACAAGCCGCTGTCCGTCTCCGGCTACCACATCCGCGAGGCCGGTTCGACGGCCGCGCAGGAGCTGGCGTACACGCTGGCCGACGGCTTCGGATACGTGGAGCTCGGGCTGAGCCGCGGGCTCGACGTGGACGTCTTCGCCCCCGGTCTGTCCTTCTTCTTCGACGCGCACGTCGATTTCTTCGAGGAGATCGCCAAGTTCCGTGCGGCCCGCCGGATCTGGGCGCGCTGGCTGCGGGACGTGTACGGCGCGAAGTCCGAGAAGGCGCAGTGGCTGCGCTTCCACACCCAGACCGCGGGTGTCTCGCTGACCGCGCAGCAGCCGTACAACAACGTGGTGCGTACGGCGGTGGAGGCGCTGGCGGCGGTGCTGGGCGGCACCAACTCGCTGCACACCAACGCCCTGGACGAGACCCTCGCGCTGCCCTCCGCGCAGGCGGCGGAGATCGCGCTGCGCACCCAGCAGGTGCTCATGGAGGAGACCGGCGTCGCCAACGTGGCCGACCCGCTGGGCGGTTCCTGGTACGTGGAGCAGCTCACCGACCGGATCGAGGCGGACGCCGAGCAGATCTTCGAGCAGATCAAGGAGCGGGGGCTGCGGGCGCACCCCGACGGACGGCACCCCATCGGGCCGGTCACCTCCGGGATCCTGCGCGGGATCGAGGACGGGTGGTTCACCGGGGAGATCGCGGAGGCGGCCTTCCGCTACCAGCAGTCCCTGGAGAAGGGCGAGAAGCGGGTCGTCGGCGTCAATGTGCACACCGGCTCCGTCACCGGCGACCTGGAGATCCTGCGGGTCGGCCACGAGGTGGAGCGCGAGCAGGTGCGCACCCTCGCCGGCCGCAGGGCGGCACGGGACGACGCGGCCGTGCGGGCGGCGCTCCAGGCGATGCTCGCCGCCGCACGCGACGGCTCGAACATGATCGGCCCGATGCTGGACGCGGTACGGGCGGAGGCGACCCTGGGGGAGATCTGCGGGGCGCTGCGGGACGAGTGGGGGGTGTACACGGAGCCCGCGGGCTTCTGACGCCCCGTCGGGCCGCCGGTGCCCCGTCGCCGGGGCCCGGTGGGCGGGTGCGCGTTCAGACGGACTGTGCGCGAGACGGACTGCGCGCGAGACGGACTGTGCGCGTTCAGGCGGACTGCTGCGGGCCGGTCAGGCCCAGCAGCAGCACCCTGGTGAAGCTCCGTACCCATTCCTCGTCCGCCGGTTCGGCGCTCACCAGGGTGCGGTGCACCACCGCGCCCGCGACCACGTCGAAGATCAGGTCTACCGTGCGGGCGGCCTCCTCGGGGTCCGTCTCGGGGGGCAGTTCGCCGCGGGTCTGGGCGCGGGCGCGGCCTTCGAGGACGAGTCGCTTCTGGCGTTCGACGATCGACGTCCGGATGCGTTCGCGCAGCGCGTCGTCGCGGGTGGACTCCGCGATCACCGCCATCAGCCCGCTCTTGGCCTCGGGCCGGGCCAGGATCGCGGCGAACTGGAGGACCACTCCCTCGATGTCTGCGGCCAGGGAGCCGCGGTCGGGCAGCCGGAGTTCGTCGAAGAGCTCGGCGACGGCGTCGACCACGAGTTCGTTCTTGCCGGCCCAGCGGCGGTAGAGCGTCGTCTTCGCCACCCCGGCGCGGCTCGCCACGTCCCCCAACGCGAGCTTCGACCAGCCCAGTTCGACCAGGGCCTGCCGGGTCGCGGCCAGGATCGCGGCGTCCGCGGCGGCGTTGCGCGGGCGGCCGGGGCGGCCGGGGCGGCCGGGGCGGCCGCAGGACGGGGTGAGGCGGTGCATCCCATGACCATAACCGGCCGGTTCGGTGCGGCCGTGAGGGAGATCACCGGAAATCGGTGTCGCGTACCCCCCGGCTGCCATTACGCTACGACTCGTAGCGAAAGCCTGTGACGGACGTACACGGGCGACGACCACAGGCGCAGGGTGGGGACCCGGCGCCGAACAGCACACAGCCGGACCGGGCTGCCACATCGTTTTTCACTCATGCGCGGGAACGGGGGAGGATAGACGCATGCAGCCACGGAACATGTCCATGAGCGGCGTCGTCGACCTCGCCGCGGTGAAGGCGGCCCAGGAGGCCAAGGCCAAGGCCGAGCAGACGCGCGCGGAAGCGGCCCGCCACGGCGGGACGGGAGCCGTCTCCCCGGCCGACCTCGTCATCGACGTCGACGAGGCCTCCTTCGAAACCGATGTCCTCCAGCGCTCCGCCGAGGTTCCGGTCGTCATCGACTTCTGGGCCGAGTGGTGCCAGCCCTGCAAGCAGTTGAGCCCGGTCCTGGAGCGCCTGGCGGTCGAGTACGGCGGGCGCTTCCTGCTCGCCAAGATCGACGTCGACGCCAACCAGATGCTCATGCAGCAGTTCGGGATCCAGGGGATCCCGGCCGTCTTCGCCGTGGTGGCGGGACAGGCGCTGCCCCTCTTCCAGGGTGCGGCCGGCGAGGAGCAGATCCGTCAGACGCTCGACCAGCTGGTGCAGGTCGCCGAGCAGCGCTTCGGTCTGACCGGTCTGACCGTCGACCCGGACGCCGAGCCGGGCGGGGGGCCCGCCCCGGCGGTGCAGGAGGGGCCGTACGACGCACTCCTGGAGGCCGCCGTGCTGGCGCTGGACTCGGGTGACCTGGGCGGTGCCGTCCAGGCGTACAAGAACGTGCTGAGCGACGACCCGGGCAACCCGGAGGCCAAGCTCGGGCTCGCCCAGGCCGAGTTGCTCCAGCGGGTGGCGGACCTCGACCCGCAGGAGGTGCGCAAGAACGCGGCCGAGCGGCCGAAGGACGCGGCGGCGCAGATCGCCGCGGCCGACCTGGATCTGGTCGGCGGGCATGTCGAGGACGCGTTCGGGCGGCTGATCGAGACCGTGCAGCGGACGGCGGGGGATGACCGGGAGGCCGTACGGCTGCGGCTGCTGGAGCTCTTCGAGGTCGTCGGGGCCGAGGACCCGCGGGTCGCGACGGCGCGCCGGGCGCTGTCCCGGGCGTTGTTCTGAGGGGGGCGCGGGTCGTCCCCGGGCGGGGTACGGGCCCGGTTCTGACCTGTCGCTAAACGTCGGGGCGAGTGTTGCCCGAGTGAAAATTCCGCCATCGAGGCGCCACGGCGGCCGCGCTTTACCAAATCTTGGTAATCGCGGCCGCTGTTACTTCCAGTAAGTCACAGGCGTTGTTCTGTCGGGATCTGTCCTGAAATCGATGGCTCTGAACTGCCCGTAAGTGCCACCCAGCGTCGCGGAACGAGACCTGTGGGTCGTCCTACGGTTATCGCCCCGTTACTAGCCAGTAACGAACCCCCTTGTGCGGGCGGCCAGAATGCACCACGATCGGCGACGCTCGGTCCATTCCCGTACCCCCGACAGCCGGTCGGGCCCACGGGACACGGTGGGTCCCCACCGGGCAGAACCGGCGGCAGTGACGCCGGTTCTCGGACAGGGGGGTCTTCGCCCAGGGCGAAGCCTGTCCGGCAGGGTTGTGCGTGATGTGTGTCAGGCGCGACCAGTGGTTGTCGCTCGGGGGTGATCGCCGGTGATCCAGGCGCGGTAGCGCCGCCGGATCCGGGCGCTCTCCTTCCCGAGGACGTAGCACTTCTCCCATCGCTGCTCGGCCGAGCCGCCGAACAGGGCGATTCGGAGGGCAGGCGATGTACGTCCGAGAAGGAGGAAATATGGAGTCCCAGGTGCGTGGCGGGACCAGATGGAAGCGGTTCGCTGTGGTCATGGTGCCCAGCGTCGCCGCCACGGCGTGTATAGGCATCGCCCTCGCGCAGGGTGCGCTCGCCGCGTCGTTCAGTGTGTCGGGTCAGTCGTTCAAGGTGACGGCGGACGAACTCCACGGCAAGGGCTTCGTCCAGTACGGTGCCATCGACTTGGAGACCGACGTCAAGAGCGGGGACGACGTCCACCCCGTCGCGGTGTCCTCGTTCAAGAGTGCCCACATCCAGAACATGTGCCAGTCGGTCGTCACGCCGAACGTCCCGTTCTTCGGGTCGGCCACGCTGACGCTGAGGGCAGGCGACAGCAAGGCCGAGGACAAGCAGGTCTCGGCCGACAACCTGTACATCGACGTCGAGGACCTCGGCGCCGACAAGGCCGTGTTCGGCGGGATCGACATCGGTGTGGCCGCCGGCAACACCGGTGCGGACAAGGGCGGCAAGGGTCCGGGCATGAAGGGCGGCAACGAGCACGCCGACCCCAACGGTTTCGCCCAGCAGGCGGACACGGCGGACCTGTACGGCGTGCACCAGACGGCGTGGGCGACCACCGCCGGCACCTTCACGCTCCCCGGCCTCAGCATGAAGATCTCCACGGGTTCCCACCCGTGCTACTGAGCACACGTTGACGGGTGGGGGGCCGCCGGCGCCCCACCCGCCACTCTCCACGGGTCTCTTCCACCCGCGGTACACATCACCACCAAGCAACGCCGCACCAGGGAGCTGTTTTCCATGAGCGCCGAGACCCCTGCCGCCGTACCCGGCCTTTTCACCCGCCGGAGGCAGCAGTTCCGCGCCTGGCGTGGAACTCGCCCGTTCTGGGCCGGGCTGTTCGTCATGTTCGGCGGCATTCCGATCATGTACTTCCCGTACGCACACCTGCACCTCGGTCATCTGACGCTGGCGATGTCCACCACCGCGGGCGCCGGTTCTCTGATCATCGGTGTGCTGCTCGTCGTCCTGGGCTTCAGCCTCTGGTACCAGAAGCACGTGCAGGTCTTCGCGGGTGTCGCGGCGATCCTGCTCGGACTGGTGTCCCTCCCGGTGTCCAACTTCGGCGGTTTCATCGTCGGTTTCCTCTTCGCCCTGATCGGCGGCGCGATGGCCGTGTCATGGGCGCCCGGCGCGCCGCCCGAGGCGGAGCCGGCCGAGGAGCCGGGCGTCGGTGCGGGCGACTCCCCGGAGAGCGCCGCCGACGGTGACGACGCTCCCGAGGCCGCGGCGCACGAAGCCCCGTACGGCGAAGGCCCGGTGTTCACCAAGGACGCCGACGTGACGGGCGAGACCAACGATCTGTCAGGAACGATTTCGGCCAACGGGGCGAACGGGAGGCACAGTGTCGGCTGACGAGGTGACTCACGAGACGGACGCGGAAGCGTCGCTTGTGAGAACCGGGCCGCGCCACGCGGCGCCCAAGAGGCCGCTGTTCACCAGGTTCCAGGTACCGGCCGGCAAGGCGATGGCCATCGCGGCGATGCCGACGGCGGTCCTCATGGGCATGGGGCTCACCCCGACGCTCGCCCGCGCCGACGAGCAGCCCGCTGCCAAGAGCCTGACCGCCGAGGAGTACAAGGACTGCGTCGCGGCGATGGCGGACTCCACCGCCTCGGCCTCGCCGACGCCCTCCGCCTCGGCGAGCGCCACCGAGTCGGCCGACTCCGCGAAGGACGACGCCAAGGACTCGGCGGCGAAGCCGTCCGACGCGGCCGACTCCTCGGGCAAGTCGGACACCTCGGGCAAGTCCTCTTCGTCGGATTCAGGTTCCGACGACAAGGCCGAGCCTGCGCCGTCCCAGACGTCCGCCGCGAGCGATACCTCCGCGTCCGGCGGCGACACCGCCACGGCGACTCCTTCGGCGTCCGCGACCAGCGGCAACCTGCTGGAGACCATCGGGGACACGCTCAAGGACGTGCTCACCGGCGGCAAGAGCGACACCGGGAGCGCCACGCCCACCCCGACCGCCTCGGCCTCCGCCACGGCGGCCGACGGTACGGACAAGGGCGCGTCGGACAAGGGCGCGTCGGACACCGTCAAGGCGACGACCAAGAAGGCCGTCGACACGGTGGACGACACCGCGACGAAGGCCGCCGACACCGTGTCCGAGACGGTCGGCGACGCCAAGAAGGCCGACGACGACCAGGGCGAGGACGAGGACGGCGCCACGCCCTCCGCGAGCCCCTCCCCGAGCAACAGCACGGACGTCGCCGACTGCCCGGTCGCCACCGAGGATGAGAGCGGTGTCGACAACAAGCTCGCGCTGCCCGACGACCCCTGGTACCTGAGCTCCAGCGCGCTGACCCTGAAGGGTGCCTCCTACAAGGGCATCGTCGAGGTCAGGACGGCCGACGGCACGAAGAAGAAGGTACTGAAGTACGTCATCTCGGGCGGCACCGACATCGTCGACCTGCACCAGACGGTGAAGGACAAGGCGTCCGGCAAGACCTACCACGTGCAGGCGGCCAAGGGCTCGAAGTCCACCATCACGGACGGCGACACGGTGATGTACACCGAGAGCATCTCCGGCAACCTGTTCGGACTGGTCCCGGTGACCTTCAGCCCCGACAGCCCGCCGCCGCTGGACATCCCGCTGATCTTCTTCACCGACGCCAAGGTCGTCCAGGCCGGCCAGTTCGGCGGCACGCTCACCGTCCCCGGACTGCACAGCTACATCGACTGAGCGTCGTCGCAGACCCGTCCGGGAGCCGCACACGAGAGCGCCCCCTGCCTCACCGGCAGGGGGCGCTCTCCTGTGACGCGGACCGTCAGTCGCTCTCGCCCAGGTGGTGGACGCGGACCATGTTCGTGGTGCCGGCGACGCCGGGCGGCGAGCCGGCCGTGATCACGACGATGTCGCCCTTGCTGAAGCGGTTGAGCTTGACGAGCTCCTGGTCGACCAGGTCGACCATCTCGTCGGTGCTCCCCACGAACGGCACGATGTGCGACTCGACGCCCCAGCTCAGGGTGAGCTGGTTGCGGGTGCCCTCGTCGGTGGTGAAGGCGAGGATCGGCTGCGTCGCGCGGTAGCGGGACAGCCGGCGGGCCGTGTCACCGGACTTGGTGAAGGCCACCAGGCCCCGGCCGCCGAGGAAGTCGGCGATCTCGCAGGCGGCGCGGGCGACCGAACCGCCCTGCGTGCGAGGCTTCTTGCCGGGGACCAGGGGCTGCAGGCCCTTGGACAGCAGCTCCTCCTCGGCCGCCTGGACGATCTTCGACATCGTCTTGACGGTCTCGACCGGGTACGCGCCCACCGACGACTCCGCGGACAGCATGACCGCGTCCGCGCCGTCCAGGATCGCGTTGGCGACGTCGGAGGCCTCGGCGCGGGTCGGGCGGGAGTTGGTGATCATCGACTCCATCATCTGGGTCGCGACGATCACCGGCTTGGCGTTGCGCCGGCACAGCTCGATCAGGCGCTTCTGCACCATGGGGACCTTCTCGAGCGGGTACTCGACGGCCAGGTCGCCACGGGCCACCATGACGGCGTCGAACGCCGCGACGACGGCGTCCATGTTCTGCACCGCCTGCGGCTTCTCCACCTTGGCGATGACCGGGACCCGGCGGCCCTCCTCGTCCATCACCCGGTGGACGTCCTCGACGTCCTTGGCGTCGCGGACGAAGGACAGCGCGACCATGTCGCAGCCCATGCGGAGGGCGAAGCGCAGGTCGTCGATGTCCTTCTCGCTCAGCGCGGGCACGTTCACGGCCGCGCCGGGCAGGTTGATGCCCTTGTGGTCGGAGACGACACCGCCCTCGATGACGATCGTCCGCACCCGCGGACCCTCGACGTCCAGCACCTTCAGCTCGACGTTGCCGTCGTTGATCAGGACCTGGTCGCCGTGCGAGACGTCGCCCGGCAGGCCCTTGTAGGTCGTACCGCAGATGTGCTTGTCACCCGGGACGTCCTCGGTCGTGATGACGAACTCGTCACCGCGCTCCAGCTCCACCGGGCCCTCGGCGAAGGTCTCCAGACGGATCTTCGGGCCCTGGAGGTCGGCGAGGACGCCGATGGCCCGGCCGGTCTCCTTGGAGGCGGCCCGGACGCGGTCGTACCGCCCCTGGTGCTCGGCATGGCTGCCGTGGCTGAAATTGAACCGGGCCACGTTCATGCCGGCCTCGATCATGGAGACGAGCATCTCGTGGGAGTCGACCGCGGGGCCGAGAGTACAGACGATTTTCGAACGGCGCATGGGGCGATCCTATCGGTTTGTTTCGCTCCGGAATATTCCGTCTGGCGGAAGATACAAATGGGCGGGTCGGCGCTCAGGCGTGTATTACTCGCCGGTAATTGCCTGGCCGTTCTTTCCGACCAACGCGTAGGTCTGTGTGGCGATCTCCAGTTCCTCGTCGGTCGGCACCACGGCGACCGCCACCCGCGCGCCGGCGGGCGAGATCAGCCGGGGTGCGGCGGCACGTACGGCGTTCAGCACGGGGTCGACGGCCACGCCCAGTGACTCCAGGCCCGAGATCGCGGCCTCGCGCACGGACGCCGCGTTCTCGCCGACCCCGGCGGTGAAGGTGATCGCGTCCACCGTGCCGAGCACGGCGTAATAGGCGCCGATGTACTTCTTCAGCCGGTGAATGTAAATGTCGAAGGCGAGCCGGGCCTGTTCGTCGCCCTCGCCGATCCTCCGGTCGATCTCGCGCATGTCGTTGTCACCGCACAGCCCGACCAGTCCGCTCCTCTTGTTGAGGAGAGTGTCGATCTCGTCCGTGGACATTTCGCCAACACGCATCAAATGGAAGATGACCGCCGGATCCACGTCACCGGAGCGTGTTCCCATCACGAGTCCCTCCAACGGCGTCAGCCCCATGGAGGTGTCCACGCACTTGCCGCCCCGCACCGCGGACGCGGACGCCCCGTTGCCCAGGTGCAGCACGATCACGTTCACGTCCTCGGGATCCCGGCCGAGGAGTTCCGCCGTCGCCCGGGACACATAGGCGTGCGAGGTCCCGTGGAACCCGTACCGCCGGATCCGGTGCTCGTCGGCGGTCTCGACGTCGATCGCGTAGCGGGCGGCCGACTCGGGCATCGTGGTGTGGAAGGCGGTGTCGAAGACGGCGACCTGCGGAAGGTCGGGGCGCAGGGCCCGCGCCGTGCGCAGGCCGATCAGGTTGGCCGGGTTGTGCAGCGGCGCCAGCGGGATCAGCCGCTCGATCTCGGTGAGCACCTCGTCGTCCACGACCGTCGGCCGGGTGAACCGCTGCCCGCCGTGCACCACGCGGTGCCCGATCGCGGCCAGTTCGGGCGAGTCGAGGCCGAGGCCGTCCTTGGCCAGTTCCTCCGCCACGGCCTTGAGGGCGGCCGCGTGGTCGGCGACCGAACCGGCCCACTCGCGCGGCTCGCCGGTCGCCAGCGGTGTGTGCCTCAGCCGTGAGGAACCCTCGCCGATGCGCTCGACGAGGCCCACCGCGAGCCGGCTGCCGTCGCGCATGTCCAGCAGCTGGTACTTCACCGACGAGGAGCCGGAGTTGAGGACGAGGACTCGGGTCGGTGTCACTGGGCGGTCGCCTTCTCGCTCGGGACGCCGGGCAGGTCCACGGACAGGCCGGGGAGCGGCTGGGGGATCTGGGCCTGGATCGCCGTGATGGCCACGGTGTTGACGATGTCCTGGACCAGCGCGCCCCGGGACAGGTCGTTGACGGGCTTGCGCAGCCCCTGGAGCACGGGGCCGACGGCGATCGCGCCGGCCGAGCGCTGCACGGCCTTGTAGGTGTTGTTGCCGGTGTTGAGGTCCGGGAAGATCAGCACGCTGGCCTGGCCGGCCACCTCCGACCCGGGCAGCTTGGTCGCGGCGACGGTCGGCTCCACGGCCGCGTCGTACTGGATGGGCCCCTCGATCCTGAGGTCGGGGCGCCGGGCGCGGACCAGGGTGGTGGCCTCGCGCACCTTGTCGACGTCGGCGCCCGAGCCGGACGTGCCGGTCGAGTACGACAGCATCGCGATCCGCGGCTCGACGCCGAACCGCTCGGCGGTGGCGGCGGCCTGGATGGCGATGTCGGCCAGCTGCTCGGCGTTCGGGTCGGGGTTCACGGCGCAGTCGCCGTAGACGAGGACCTTGTCGGCGAGGCACATGAAGAACACGGACGAGACGATGTCGGCGTCCGGCCTGGTCTTGATGATCTCGAAGGCGGGCCGGATGGTGGCGGCCGTGGAGTGCACGGACCCGGAGACCATGCCGTCCGCGAGCCCCTCCTGCACCATCAGCGTCCCGAAGTAGTTGACGTCGGCGACCACGTCGTACGCCAGCTCCACGGTCACGCCCTTGTGGGCGCGCAGCCGGGCGTAGTGCTCGGCGAAGGATTCGCGCAGTTCGCTGGTGGCCGGGTCGATCAGAGAGCAACCGCCCAGGTCGATGCCGAGGTCGGCGGCCTGCTTGCGGATCTGGTCGACGGGGCCGAGCAGGGTGAGGTCGCACACGCCCCGGCGCAGCAGCACCTCGGCGGCGTGCAGCACCCGCGGCTCGGTGCCCTCGGGCAGCACCACCCGGCGCCGGTCGGACCGGGCCTGCTCCAGCAGCTTGTGCTCGAACATCATCGGGGTGACCCGGTCGCTGCTCGGCGTGGAGACCCGGCTCAGCAGCCCGGCGGTGTCGACATGGCGCTCGAACACGCCGAGCGCGGTCTCGGCCTTGCGCGGGGTGGCCGCGTTCAGCTTCCCCTCCAGGGAGAAGAGCGCGGCGGCGGTGGGGAAGCTGTTCCCGGGCACCGAGAGCACCGGGGTGCCTGGGGCGAGGCGGGCGGCGAGGGTGAGGACCTCGCCGCTGGGCACCTCGTCGAGGGTGAGCAGGATGCCCGCTATCGGCGGGGTGCCGGCGCTGTGCGCGGCCAGCGTGCCGACGACGAGGTCGGCGCGGTCCCCGGGGGTGACCAGCAGGCAGCCCGGGGTCAGGGCGGTGAGGAGGTTGGGCAGCATGGCACCGCCGAAGACGAAGTCCAGGGCGTCCCGGGCCAGTCCCGAGTCGTCGCCGAGGATCACCTTGGCGCCGAGGGCGTGCGCGATCTGGGCGACGGTGGGGGCGGACAGGGCCGGCTCGTCGGGCAGGACGTAGCAGGGGACCGGCAGCCGGGACGTGAGCCGCTCGGCGATCTCGTCCCGGTCCTCCCGGGCCACCCGGTTGGTGACCATCGCCAGGACGTCGCAGCCGAGCCCGTCGTACGCCCGGTAGGCGTTGCGGGTCTCGGCGCGCACGGACTCGGGCGACTGGTTGCGGCCGCCCACGACGGGGATGACCGAGGCCCCGAACTCGTTGGCGAGCCGGGCGTTGAGGGCGAGCTCGTCCGGGAGCTGGGTGTCGGCGAAGTCGGTGCCGAGGACCAGGACGACGTCGTAGTCGCGGGCGACCTGGTGGAACCGGTCGACGAGGACGGAGACCAGTTCGTCCGTGCCCTGCTCGGCCTGGAGGGCGGTCGCCTCGTGGTAGTCCATGCCGTAGACGGACGCCGGGTCCTGGGTGAGCCGGTACCGGGACCGCAGCAGTTCGAACAGACGGTCCGGTCCTTCGTGGACGAGCGGACGGAACACGCCCACTCGGTCGACCTGCCGGGTCAGGAGCTCCATGACTCCCAGCTCCACGACCTGGCGGCCGTCCCCGCGGTCGATCCCGGTCACGTACACGCTGCGCGTCACGCGTGCTCTCCGTTTCATGGCGTCGGCTGTGGCATGGCGTCAGCTGCCCGGGTGCTCTTCGTGGCGCGGAAGATGGCCCGCTGAGGCGAGCAGAACCCTCTTGACAATACCCCGGGCGCTCTATAAGGCGCCCGCCAGGATTCGTCCCGGTCCGTCCCGTCGTATCGACCTGTACAGGCAGGATGAATATGAGCGGATGCCATGAAAAGCGACATCGTCTCAGGGCCATGAAACAATCGGATCGGCTCACCGGTGTACAGAAGCGAGCAGGAGACACAGCACGATGCGTATCGGAGTTCTCACCGCAGGCGGCGACTGCCCGGGCCTGAACGCAGTGATCCGGTCGGTCGTGCACCGAGCGGTCACGCAGTACGGCGACGACGTCATCGGCTTCGTGGACGGCTTCCGCGGTCTCCTCGACGGCCACCACGTCGACCTCGACCTCGACGCCGTCGGCGGCATCCTGGCTCGCGGCGGAACCATTCTCGGCTCCTCCCGGCTGGAGCGCGACCGGCTGCGCGAGGCCTGCGAGAAGGCCACCGACATCGCCCGCGACTTCGGTATCGACGCGCTCATCCCGATCGGCGGCGAGGGCACGCTCACGGCGGCGCGGATGCTCTCCGACGCCGGTCTGCCGGTCGTCGGGGTCCCCAAGACCATCGACAACGACATCTCCTCGACCGACCGCACGTTCGGGTTCGACACGGCCGTCGGCGTCGCCACCGAGGCGATGGACCGGCTGAAGACCACGGCCGAGTCGCACCAGCGCGTGATGGTCGTCGAGGTCATGGGCCGACACGCGGGCTGGATCGCGCTGGAGTCCGGCATGGCGGCGGGCGCGCACGGCATCTGCCTGCCCGAGCGGCCCTTCGACCCCGGCGACCTGGTGAAGATGGTCGAGGAACGGTTCGCCCGCGGCAAGAAGTTCGCCGTGGTGTGCGTGGCCGAGGGCGCCCACCCGGCCGAGGGCACCATGGACTACGGCAAGGGCGCGATCGACCAGTTCGGCCACGAGCGCTTCCAGGGCATCGGCACCGCGCTGGCGTACGAGCTGGAGCGGCGCCTGGGCAAGGAGGCCCGGCCGGTCATCCTCGGCCATGTCCAGCGCGGCGGCACGCCGACCGCCTACGACCGGGTGCTCGCGACGCGGTTCGGCTGGCACGCGGTCGAGGCCGCGCACCGGGGCGACTTCGGGCAGATGACGGCACTGCGCGGGACCGACATCCGGATGGTTCCGCTGGCGGACGCGGTCACCGAGCTCAAGACCGTGCCCACGGACCGCATGGACGAGACGGAGTCGGTCTTCTAGGACCTCTCCCCGGCACCTCCCGGACGCGCCCAGGACTCGTCCGGGAGGGTGGCGAGGACCCACCAGAAGTGCTCGACGATCCGGTCGAGGAACTCCCGGCCGCCGTCTCCCCGGTCGTCGGCCGCGCCGCCGTACGGGTCCGATGCGACGGCCGCCCCCTCGCGGTAGCCCTCCCGCAGCGCCGTCAGCGCGGCCTCCAGCGGACGGCGGTCCACCGGCACCAGACGCGCCACCGCCCGCACCCGGGGCGCCCGGCGGCTCGTGACCGCGCCGCGCAGCAGCTGGGCCAGGCCCGGCTCGCGCCCGGTGACGGCGACGAACTCCGGCAGGGTGAGCTCCAGCAGGCCGGCGAGCAGCGCGGCCTGCCGTTCGGTGCCGCGCCAGGTGTCGCTCTCCTCCATCCCCGAGTACGCGATGAACTCGAGCCCGACGGCCCGTGCGACGTCCTCCGCGGACAGACCGCGCGCGAGGCGGTGTTCGCGCAGGCTCCTGGGCCGGCCGGCGAGCTCGCCGGAGGAACACCACAACACGCCCGCCAGGGCCGTGACTTCGGACCCCGTGGGGGTCGACAGCCCGCGTTCCCAGCCGAGCACGAGATCGGGCGTGACGTACGTCAGGCCGTACGAGGCGCGCAGTCCGTAGGCGACGTGCTCGGGGCCCATGCCGAGTGCGGTGCGCAGCCGACGGGCGGCGGAGGCGTCGAAGGGCGGGCCGGACTGTCGGCTCTGACTGGCTGTTGATCGGCGCACGGCCACAACGTAGGGGGGAGGCGGGTGCGGTGGCTACGGGTTGTCGGGACGGGATCACGGATTGTAGGAAGGTACGGCGCGCGGGGCGTACCCGCACCACCTGCTGGGCAACTTCCCCACCTGGTGGGCTACTTGAAGACCGTTTCGCCAACTCGACGGCTGATACGGCGACTTGACCTTCCGTCGAACAACTCACCTGTCCGTCAGGCGACTTCACTTTTCGCCGGGCGACTTCCGTCCCTGCTGCGGCAGCAACTTCCCTCCCTGCCGGGCGACTTCGTCGGCATGGCCTAGCGGTGTCCGTCGCTCGTCTTGCCGATGACGGGGCCGTAGAAGGTTCCGCCGCGGAAGTCGATGTGGTCCCCGCCGCGGCCGCCCGCACCGCCGTCGACATGCGATCCCGCGGAGCCGGGCGGCACGGCCCGGGGCCGGTGCTTGCGCAGCACCGCCACCGCCACCGAGGCGGCCTGTGCCGCGGCCCGCTCCTGCGCACCCGAGGCGTCGGCCCTGCGCTTGCCGGCGTCGGCGCGGTCGCTGATCCCGCGGATCACGACGGCGTCCGACCGCCCGCTCAGATGGGCCGCGTGCGCGGCCCCCGACCCCTCCGTCTCGATCGCCGCCGCGTCGCCGAAGTGCTCGCGCAGATGCCGGGCGATCTCGGACCGGGCGTCCGCGAGCACCACGTCCCCGGCCGCGATCGGCTTGAAGTGCGCGGTCACGTCCGCCATGTCCCGGACCGCCGAACGGGCCGCCTGCACCAGCGCGTTAGAGCCGGGCCAGGCCTCGGGGCGGACCTCGAAGCCGTGCGGGGTCTGCTTGCCGCCGTGGATGCCGTAGACCTTCGTGCCGACCACGACGTCGCCGATGCCGATGTCGTGCTTGAGGCTGCCCGCGATCCCGACGAAGAGCACCGCCTCGGGGCGCAGCCAGGTGACGATCTGGGTGGTGAGCGCGGCGGCGTTCACCGGCCCTTCGCCCAGTTCGGCGAGCGCCACCCGCCAGGGCGTGCCGTCGAGCCGGCCGAGTTCGACGCGGGTTCCGCTGTCGGGGTGGACCCGCTCCTGCCGGTCGGATACGTACCCGCGTACGGCGGAGTATTCGAGCGCGAGCGCGGTGAGCACCACAACGGTGGGACGTGTCTCCGGCATCCCTCTAAGGTACTGGCAAGTCGCCCGCGGGGACGGGGTGTCGGGATCGGGGGAAGGGGCGGGATGGCGGGGTCGGACGTCACGGCAGGGCAGTTGCTGCTTGCCGAGTACGAGTGCATCAAGGACGAGCAGAAGGCGCGGATCGGGTTCCGGGACAACCTGCTGTACGTGACGCTCGCGGTGGTCGCGGCCGTGATCGCCGCGGCGGCGCAGGCCAAGCAGGCGTCGATGCTGCTCGGGCTGCCGCCGGTGTGCGTGGTGCTGGGGTGGACCTATCTCGTCAACGACGAGAAGATCTCGGCGATCGGGGCTTATGTGCGCGGGGAGCTGGCGCCCCGGCTGGCCGCCCTCACGGGGGAGGCGGGGGCACAGGCCTTCGGCTGGGAGACCTTCCACCGCGGGGACGCCCGGCGCGTGTCGCGCAAGGTCGTGCAGTGCGTGGTCGACCTGGTCGCCTTCTGCGTCGTACCGCTGGGCGCGCTGGTCGTGTACTGGACCGGCGGGCACCTGCCCGTCGGCCTGCTGGCCGTCTCGGTGGCCGAGGCCCTCGCGGTCGCCGGTCTTGCGGTGTACGTGGTGATGTACGCGCTGCCGTTCGGGTCGGGGTCGGGATCGGGGGCGGGGGCGGGGGCGGGGGCGGGGGCCGGAGCCGCCGCGGGAGCCGGTTCGGCCGCGAGCGCCGGGACCGGAGCGAACCCCGTATAAGGACCGAAGCCCGCCCCCCGGCACGCGCCGCTCCTGACCGGCCCTGCCGTCCCTGACCGGCCCCGGACCGGTCCTGCCGTTCCGGGCTCGCCCCGGACAGGCCCTGCCGTCCCGGACAGGCCGTACCGTGCCGGGGCTTCCTCCGACCGGCCCTTCCGTCCCGGGTCCGCCTCGGACAGGTCCTGCCCTCCCGGACCGGCCCCGGACCGGTCCTACCGTCCCGGGGCCGTTTCCGGGAGCCAGCGGTAGACCAGTTCGGGGCGGCCCACCTGTCCGTAGAGCGGTCTGCGTTCGGCTCGGCCGGACTCCACCAGGTGCTCCAGATAGCGCCGGGCCGTGATCCGCGAGATCCCCACCGCCTCCGCGACCCCCGCCGCCGTGCACCCCGCCTCGGCCTCGCGCAGTGCCGTCGTCACCCGCTCCAGGGTCGGCCCGCTCAGGCCCTTCGGCAGGGCCGCCGGGGCCGGGGCCCGCAGTGCGGCGAGGGCCCGGTCGACCTCGTCCTGTCCGCTCGCCTCGCCCGCCGCGCTCCGGAACTCCGCGTACCGCACCAGCCGGTCCCGCAGGGTCGCGAAGGTGAACGGCTTCAGGACGTACTGCACGACCCCGAGCGACACCCCCTCGCGTACGACCGCCAGATCACGGGCGGAGGTCACCGCGACGACGTCCGCGTGATGGCCGGCCGCGCGCAGCGACCGGGCCAGCCGCAGCCCGTGCACGTCCGGCAGGTGCAGGTCCAGGAGCAGCAGGTCCACGGCCGTGCGGTCCAGCAGCCGCCGGGCCTCGGCGCCCGTGCGCGCCTGGCCGACGGCGACGAACCCCGGCACCCGGTTCACGTACATCACATGCGCGTCCGCCGCGACGGGGTCGTCCTCCACCACGAGGACCCGGATGGGCTGTCCGGCGCTCACGCGTCACCCCCGCGGTCCGGGTCGCCGGCGAGGGCGGCCACTCCGGCGCCGGTGCGCAGCGGCAGCCGCACCACGAACCGCGCGCCGCCCCCGTCGGCCTCCGCCACCGACAGCGACCCCTCGTGCCGGGTCACCGCCTGCTGGACGAGGGCCAGGCCAAGGCCGCGGCCCTGCGGGCCGGACGGCTTCGTGGAGAACCCGCGCCGGAAGACCAGTCCCGCGTGGGCCGGATCCACCCCGGCCCCCGTGTCCGAGACGCACAGCACCAGTTCCCGTGCGTCGCCGCGCACCGTGACCGTCACCCGCGCGGGAGTGCTGCCCTGCGCCGCGTCCACGGCGTTGTCGACGAGGTTGCCGAGGATGGTCACCAGGTCCCGCGCCGGCAGGGTCCTCGGCAGCAGTCCGTCGTCGAGGCCGCCGTCCCGCGACACCACCAGTTCCACGCCCCGCTCGTTCGCCTGCGCGGTCTTGCCCAGCAGCAGCGCCGCCAGCACCGGTTCGCTCACCGCCGCCACGACCTGGTCGGTGAGTGCCTGGGCCAGTTCCAGTTCGGCGGTCGCGAACTCCACGGCCTCCTGCGCCCGGCCCAGTTCGATGAGGGACACGACCGTGTGCAGCCGGTTGGCCGCCTCGTGCGCCTGCGAGCGCAGCGCCTGGCTGAAGCCGCGCTCGGAGTCCAGCTCGCCCATCAGGGACTGGAGTTCGGTGACATCGCGCAGGGTGACCACCGTCCCGCGACGCTCGCCGCCGGACACCGGCGAGGTGTTGACCACCAGCACCCGGCGCGCGGTCAGATGCACCTCGTCCACCCTCGGCTCCGACGCCAGCAGCGCCCCGGTCAGCGGCGCGGGCAGGCCCAGGTCGGCCACCGACCGGCCCACCGCCTCGCCCGGCACGCCGAGCAGCTCCTGCCCGCCGTCGTTGATCAGCGCCACCCGGTACGCCCCGTCCAGCATCAGCAGGCCCTCGCGCACGGCGTGCAGGGCGGCCTGGTGGTAGTCGTGCATCCGGCTGAGCTCGGCCGCGTTCATGCCGTGGGTGTGGCGGCGCAGCCGGCCGTTGATGACGTACGTACCGATCGCGCCGAGCGCGAGCGCGCCCGCGGCGACCCCGAGCAGCGCGGTGACCTGGTCCTGGACCCGGGCGCTGATCGCCTCGACCTTGATCCCCGCGCTGACCAGTCCGACGATCCGCTTGTCGTCGTCCTCGATGGGGGTGACCGCGCGGACCGAGGGGCCGAGGGTGCCGGTGTAGGTCTCGGTGAAGGACTCGCCCTTCAGCGCGGGGGCGGTGTTGCCGCGGAAGCGCCGGCCTATCTGTTCCTCGTCGGGGTGGGTCCAGCGGATGCCCCGCGGGTCCATGATCGTCACGAAGTCCACCCCGGTGTCGCGCATGACCCGCAGCGCGTACGGCTGGAGCTGCGCCCTGGGGTCGGGGCCGAGGACGGCCGCGCGCACCGAGGGCGCGTCGGCGACCGACCGGGCCACCGCCGTGGCCTGGCGTCCCGCCGCCTCCTCGGCCTGGCCGCGGTCGCTGATCCAGGTGAACAGCGCGTACCCGGCGACGACGACCGCGATCAGCACGGCCTGCATCGCGAGGAGCTGGCCGGCCAGGCTGCGGGGCCGCGGGAGGGATATGCGCATCCCGCCAGTGTGCCTGCCACGCCGAGCGTGAACTCAATGAACGGAAGGGTGACCGCCGTCACAGGCCGGTGGATAGTCACGGCATTCCCCCGATCTCCCGAAAAGCGCCCCCGATCCCCCGGGAGCGCACCGCTGCGGGGATCGACCGGACGTGAGCCGCACGCCGGTGATGCCGACGAAGACGTCAAGGAGGGCAGCCGTGGCCGCCAGCACCCCCGATACGGCACCTGCCGCACCCGCCGCGAGGCGGGACCGCACCCACTATCTCTACCTCGCGGTGATCGCCGCGGTCGCCCTCGGCATCGTCGTGGGCCTGGCCGCCCCCGACTTCGCGGTCGAGCTCAAGCCGCTGGGCACGGGCTTCGTGAACCTGATCAAGATGATGATCTCGCCGATCATCTTCTGCACGATCGTGCTGGGCATCGGCTCGGTGCGCAAGGCCGCGAAGGTCGGTGCCGTCGGCGGTATCGCGCTCGGCTACTTCCTGGTGATGTCGCTGGTCGCGCTGGCCATCGGCCTGCTCGTCGGCAACGTCCTGCACCCGGGGGACGGGCTGCACCTGACGGACGCGATCAAGGCGAGCGGGCACGGTCAGGTGTCCGACGAGGCGCTGCCGCCGGTCGAGTTCGTCCTGTCGATCATCCCGGTCACCTTCGTCTCCGCCTTCACCGAGGGCCAGGTGCTCCAGACGCTCCTGGTCGCCCTGCTCGCCGGTTTCGCGCTCCAGACGATGGGCGCCGCCGGGCGGCCGGTGCTGCGCGGTGTCGAGCACATCCAGCGGCTCGTCTTCCGGATCCTCGCCATGGTGATGTGGGCGGCGCCGATCGGTGCCTTCGGCGCCATCGCCGCGGTGGTCGGCTCGGCGGGCCTGGACGCGCTCAAGAGCCTCGCCGTGCTGATGCTCGGCTTCTACGTCACCTGCTTCCTGTTCGTCTTCGTGGTGCTCGGCGCGCTGCTGCGGGCCGTCGCCGGTCTGAACGTCCTCAGCCTGTTCAAGTACCTGGCGCGGGAGTTCCTGCTGATCCTGTCCACCTCCTCCTCCGAGTCCGCGCTGCCGCGGCTGATCGCGAAGATGGAGCACCTGGGCGTCAGCAAGCCGGTGGTCGGCATCACGGTCCCGACCGGCTACTCGTTCAACCTCGACGGCACGATGATCTACATGACCATGGCGTCGCTGTACATCGCCGACGCCCTGGGTACGCCGATGTCGATCGGCGAGCAGATCCCGCTGCTGCTGTTCCTGCTGCTCGCCTCCAAGGGTGCGGCGGGCGTCAGCGGCGCCGGGCTGGCCACGCTGGCCGGCGGCCTCCAGTCGCACAAGCCCGCGCTGGTGGACGGGGTCGGCCTGATCGTCGGCATCGACCGCTTCATGAGCGAGGCCCGGGCGCTGACGAACTTCGCGGGCAACGCCGTCGCCACCGTGCTGGTCGGCACCTGGACGAAGGAGATCGACCGGGACCGCGTCCAGCGGGTGCTCGCCGGTGATCTGCCGTTCGACGAGCGGACGCTGCTGGACGAGCACGGCACCGCCCCGGCCGGGGCGGACATGCCCGAGCAGCGCGGGGACGGCGAGCGGGAGCCGGCCACGGCCTGATCCCCCCAAACGGCGCCCCGGCGGACGCAGGTCCTGATCCCCCCGACCGGTGTCCGGGGACACGCACTCCGGAGGTCCGGCCCGGCCTGAACCGGCCGGACCTCCGGGTCACCGGCCCCGGGGGTCCGGAACCTGGGGGTCCGGACCACCGGGCCGGATCACCCCTTCCGGGCGCCGGGATCCTTGCTCAGCCCCGTCACCAGTGCGGTGGCAAGAGAGGCGGGTACGCCCGCCGTGGTCAGGATCGTGACCGCGGCGGAGCGGCCCGCCTCCTCCGTTCTCAGCAGGCCGTCGTTCACGGCCTCCATCAGCGCGAACAGCATCTGCTCGTGTACGTAGGCCAGGGCCGCCGGCGGCAGCGGGGAGCTGAAGACCCCCTGGTCCAGCCCGTGCCGGAGCACCTCGGCACAGGACTCGCGGACCGGGGCGAGCCGTTCGCGGATGCCCTGCACGGTGACGCTGCGCTGGGCCAGCGCGACCAGGATGCGGTAGCGGTCGGCGACCTCCCAGACCACGAGGGTCGAGCGGGCCAGTGCCTGCACCGGGTCGTCGGCACCGTCGCGGCCGGCCGCGAAGGCGGCCTCCACCGCCTCCACGGCACCGTCGACCAGCGTGCTGATCAGCGCCTCACGGCTGGGGAAGTGCCCGTACACCGTCCGTCGTACGACGCCCGCGGCGCGCGCGATCTGGTCCATGGACGCGTCGGGGTCGCGCAGCAGCTCGGCCAGCGCGACATCGAGGATGCGGCGGCGGTTGGCGTCGGCGCGACTGGTGTTACCCGTGGTCATGTCAGCCATTCTGCACTCCCGTCGACTTGCACAGGGGTGTGCAACGTCGTAGATTGCACATCGTTGTGCAATTGCACTCTGCTGTGCAATTCGATGCCGCGTAGTGGAAGAGGAAGGCGACCCCGCCCATGCGACTCGTCATGACCGAACCGGTCGAAAGGATGGCGGGCCCCTACCGCCGGCGCTGGTGGGCGCTTCTCGTGCTCTGCCTCAGCCTGCTGATCATCGTGATGGCTAACACCGCCCTCACCGTCGCCGCGCCCGACATGACCCAGGACCTCGGCCTGTCCAGCGCCGACCTCCAGTGGGTCATCGACGGCTACACCGTCCCGTACGCCGCGCTGATGCTGCTGCTCGGGGCGATCGGCGACAAATACAGCCGGCGCGGGGCGCTCGTCCTCGGTCTCCTCGTCTTCGGCGGCGGCGCCGTCGCGGGATCGCTCGTCGGCAGTGCCGCCGGGGTCATCGCGGCCCGTGCGGTGATGGGCGTCGGCGCGGCACTGATCATGCCCGCCACGCTGTCCCTGCTCGCCGCGACCTTCCCGCGCGCCGAACGCGCCAAGGCGATCACCCTGTGGACCGCCACCGCGGGTCTCGCCATCGCGGCCGGCCCGCTGGTCGCCGGGGCGCTGCTGGCGGACCACGGCTGGTCCTCCACGTTCCTGATCAACGTGCCGATCGCCGCCGTGGCGATCGTCGGCGCCTTGGTCCTCGTACCGCCGTCGAAGGCCGCGCACCACAGCCGCATCGACTACGTCGGCGGTCTGCTGTCGGTGGTGTGGATCGGCTCCCTCGTCTACATGATCATCCAGGGGCCGCACTTCGGCTGGGGCGTCAAGGCGGTCACGGCCGCGGTGGCGGCCGGTGCGGGCCTGCTCGCCTTCGTCCTGTGGGAGCTGCGCCACCCGCGCCCGGTCCTGGACGTGCGGCGCTTCGCCGACCGCCGCTTCGCGGGCTCGAACCTCGCGGTGGCCCTGTTCTTCCTGGCCGTCTTCGGCGCCTTCTACTACCTCACCCAGCACCTCCAGTTCGTCCTCGGCTACGACGCCCTGGAGACCGGCACGCGCATGCTGCCGCTCGCCGGTGCCGTGTTCGTCGGTTCGGCGCTGACCGGCTACCTCACCCCGCGGGTCGGCATGAAGTGGACGGTGAGCGCGGGCATGGTCGGCGGCACGGCTGCCCTCGCCCTGCTCACGCGGGTGGACGCGGGCTCCGGCTACGGCGACTTCGTCGCCCCGCTCGTCGTCCTCGGCCTGGCGATCGGGCTCGCCCTCTCGCCCTGCACGGACGCGATCATGGGTGCCTTCCCGGAGTCCGAACTGGGCGTCGGCGGCGCCGTGAACGACACCTCGCTGGAGCTCGGCGGCTCGCTCGGCATCGCCATCCTCGGTTCGCTGCTGGCCACCTCGTACTCGGACCACCTCGCGGACGCCACGGCCGGTGCCGGGCTCCCGGCGTCCGCCCTCGCCACCGCCCAGGACTCGGTGGGCGCGGGGTACGCGGTCGCGCAGGGCATCGGTGACAAGGCCCGTGCCCTCGCCGCCCAGGCGGCGCAGGCCGGTGATCCGCAGCAGGCGGCCCAGTTGAAGGCGCAGGCGGAGCAACTCGCCCAGGGCGCCGGGCGGATGGCCGACGCGGTCGGCTCGTCCTTCTCCGACGCGGTGGCTCACACCAGTCTGATCGGCGCCGTGGTCCTCGGGGTCGGCACGCTCCTGGTGGCCGCGCTGCTGCCGGGCCGGACGAAGCAGGCGTCGGCCACGGCGGAGCACACGGCCCGGACGGCCGCGACCGGCACGGAGCAGGCGGCGGAGACCCGCGGGGAACAGGCGGACGAGACCGCAGCGAACGCCGACGCGGAGGCGGAGGAAGCGATGGCGGAGAAGCCCGAGCGGACCGACGCGGAGAAGGAGCCGAAGCGCGCGGCCGCCGGGGCGCGTTGACCCGATTCTTACCTTCTTCTTGACCGCTTACACTAGCGTGCCGCGCCGACCGACTGGCGCGGCACGTTCTGTGGAGGCACGGGGGATGAAGATCGACTGGGACCGGCGGACCTGCGCTCGGCGCGGCCATGTGACGTACGCGCCGGAGGACCCCCGGCTGCGGGTGCGGCTGCGCGCGGACACCGCCCTCGGCGAGGTCTGGCGCTGCCTGCGCTGCGGCGACTTCGTGCTCGGCGAGCCGCACGGCTCGGGCTCCGCGGACCAGGCGCCCCTCGTCCCGCGCGGCAAGGTGCTGCGCGACCTGTTCATCCTGCGCTTCCTCGCGATCGAGCGGGCCGTGCGCGGGGTGTTCATCGTGCTGGTCGCCGCGGCCGTGTGGAAGTTCAGCAACAGCCGGTACGCGGTGCGCCGGCTCTTCGACGAGTACCTCGACGTCTTCCGGCCGGTCTTCCGGCACTTCCACTACGACCTCGACCACTCGCCCGTGGTCGGCACCATCCAGAAGACGTTCGGCTACAAGCAGTCCACCCTGCTGCTGGTGGCCGCGCTGCTGCTGGTCTACGCGCTGGTCGAGCTCGTCGAGGCGGTCGGCCTCTGGTACGCCAAGCGCTGGGCGGAGTACCTGACCGTGGTCGCCACGGCCGCCTTCCTCCCGCTGGAGATCTACGAACTCACCGAGCACGTCAGCTGGCTGAAGATCGCCACGCTTGTCCTCAACATCCTCGCCGTCCTCTACATCGCCGTCGCCAAGCGGCTGTTCGGGCTGCGCGGCGGGCGCCGGGCGTTCGAGGAGGAGCGCCGCAGCGCCTCGCTGCTGGAGGTGGAGGAGTCGGCGGGCGTGCCGGTCTAGACGGCGCTTCCCACGTGGTCGGTCGGTCCCGGTGCTCCCACCGCCGCGTCCAGCCGTGCCGTCTCCTCGGCGGTCAGCGTCAGGTCCGCCGCGGCCGCCGACGCCCGGATCGTCTCCGGACGGCTCGCGCCCGGGATCGGGAGCACGGTGGGCGACCGGGTCAGGAGCCAGGCCAGGCAGACCTGCTGGGGAGTCACCCCGCGCTCCGCGGCGACCGTGTGGAAGGCGGCGAAACGGTCCCGCCCGGCGCCGGGGTCCGCGCCCTCCCGCGGTAGGGGTCCGTCCAGGGAGCTGCGGGAGATCCCGCCCAGCGGGCTCCACGGCAGGAACGCCAGGCCCAGTTCCGCGCACAGCCGCAGTTCGGGCTCGCTGTCGCGGACGGCGGGGGAGTAGCGGTTCTGCACCGACACCAGCCGGTCGCCGAGGATCCCCCGCGCCCGGCGGATCTGGTCCGCGTCCGTGTTGGAGATCCCGGCCAGCCGGATCTTGCCCTCGTCGAGCAGGTCGCGCAGCGCGCCGACGGACTCCTCGAAGGGCACGGCCGGGTCGGGCTTGTGCAGCTGGTAGAGGCCGATCACGTCGACGCCGAGGCGCTTGAGGGAGGCCTCGGCGGCCGCCTTCAGATGGCGCGGAGTGCCGTTCACCGTCCAGCCGCCGTCGGGGGTCCGGCCCCGGCCGCCCTTCGTGGCCACCAGCACGTCCGCGGTGTCACCGCCGTACGCGGCGAGTGCGCGGGCCACCAGAAGCTCGTTGTGGCCGGGTTCGGCGTCCGGCAGGGTGTAGGAGTCGGCGGTGTCCAGCAGGGTGACGCCCGCGTCCAGCGCCGCGTGCACGGTGGCCAACGCGCGGCGCTCGTCGGGGCGGCCCTCGATGGACAGCGGCATCGCACCGAGACCGATCGCGCTCACCGAGAGATCGCCGAGCCTGCGCCTAAGCATGTCAGTGGTCCTTTCCGAGGGTCTCCGCGACGGCCTGGGGCAGCCACTGCCTGGCGTCGGTGAAGGCGAAACCGAGCCGGGTGGCGCGGGAGTTGTCCATGCCGTAGGAGCGGAAGAAGGAGAACGGGGAGACCTCGCCGGCCTCGACCTTTCGGAAGCGGGCCGGGCCGCCCGGGATGTGGGCCACGATCTCGTCGGTGGTGAGCGTGCCGTGCGAGGCCGCGTTGACCGGGCCGGTGAAGTCCTGGCCCACCGCCCAGAACAGGAAGTCGGCGATCTCCTCGACATGGATGTACGTCGCCGGGTGGTTGGTGGCCGGCACGGCGATCGGCTCGCCGGTGCGCAGCCGGTCGGCGTAGTGGGCGAGGCGCCCGGTGAAGTCGTCGTCGCCGCCCAGCACATGGGCCACCCGGACGGCCGTGTACGGGAAGGCGGGCGCCGCCGCGAGGACCGCCTCCGCCTGCCGCTTGCCCTCGCCGTAGTGCGCGTCCAGGAACTCCGGGTCGTCCCAGGGTAGTTCCGGATCCACGACGACCTCGCGCGGATCGACCGCGTCCTCGGTCACGGCGGTGGGTGAGTCCTGGTGTTCGTAGACCTCCACCGTCGACGTCATCACATAGCGCCGGGTGCGGCCGGAGAGGACCCGGCGGGCGATCGCCGCCTGGCGCGGGGTGTAGCAGACCTGGTCGACGACGGCGTCGAACACGCGCCCGTCGAGCGCCTCGGCCAGCGCGCGCTCGTCGTCGCGGTCGGCGACCAGGTGGACCGCCCCGGTGGGTGGCGGGGCCGAACCGCGGTTGAGGACCGTGACCCGGTCCCCGGCGGCGAGCAGCCGGTCGATCAGCCGCTTCCCGAAATACCGGTTCCCCCCGATGACCAGTACGTCACGCATGACACCCCTCCCGAAACACCGTCTCACAGTCGTTTTCGTCACCGCTGTCGCCACCGGTTCCGTCACCGGTTCCGTCCGCGGGAACCCGACGGCCATAATTCTGCTGGCGCAGTGCCGGGTGCTGAAGGGGGAGTTGTGGGAGATCGGGCGGCCGTACCGAAAGAACCACGGAATGCGCGGGTCGCCGCCGTCGAAACGTCGGCGGCCTTCGACGAGCTGGACCGGCAGATCCTGCTGCTCCTGCAGACCGACGGCCGGATCAAGCTCAGCGAGCTGGGCCGCCGGGTGCGGCTGAGCCCGGCGGCGGTCACCGAGCGGGTGCGGCGGCTGGAGGCGGCGGGCGCCGTCACCGGGTACGGCGCCCATGTGGTGCCGGCCCGGCTCGGCTACGGCATCCAGGCCTTCATCCGGGTCAACCCGCACGGCGGCTACACCCTCAAGCACCCCCGCACCCTGGAGCTGATGGACCGCCCCGAGATCACCGAGGTCCATCACGTCGTGGGGGAGGACTGCTGGATCCTCAAGGCCGCCGTCCGGGACACCGTCCACCTGGAGGAGATCCTCGAACTGACCTCCGCGCTGGGCCGCACCACGACCTCGATCGTGCTCTCCTCGCCGGTGCGGCGGAAGCCGCTGCTGCCGCCCGCGTGACGCGCGCTTGCCTTGACGTCGGCGTCAAGGCGTACGTTCGTCGGTATGCGAATCGGCGAGCTGGCCGCACGGGCCGGAACCACCACGCGGACGCTGCGGTACTACGAGTCGCGGGGCCTGCTGACCGCGCGGCGCGACGACCACGGGCACCGCTCCTACGACGACCGCGACCTGAAGCTGCTGCGGCAGATCAGGACGCTGCGGGACTTCGGGTTCGAGCTGGAGGAGACCCGGCCCTTCGTGGACTGTCTGCGGGCCGGCCATCCCGAGGGAGACTCGTGCCCGGCGTCGCTCGCGGTGTACCGGCGCAAGCTGGCGGAGCTGGACGAGCTCGTCGGGGAGCTGCGGGCGGTGCGGGAGAAGGTCGCAGGGCAGCTCGAGCGGGCCGAGCGGGCGCGGGCCGAGCTGGACGCCGAGGCGCAGGTTCCGGGGGGTCCGGAGCCCGTGTGCGAGCTGGGAGGACGAGGACGGTGACCATGACGGCCGAGGTGCCCGAGGTGACGGACGAGGATTTCGGGACGGAGGTGCTCGGCGCTGACCTGCCGGTGCTGGTGGAGTTCACCGCCGACTGGTGCCCGCCCTGCCGACAGATGGCGCCGGTGCTGCGCGCGCTCGCCGCGGAGGAGGGGGAGCGGCTGCGGGTGGTGCAGCTCAACGTGGACCACAACCCGGAGACGACCAACCACTACAAGGTCCTGTCGATGCCGACCTTCATGGTCTTCCGCGGCGGTGAGCCAGTGAAGGCGATGGTGGGCGCGCGGCCGAAGCGGCGGCTGCTGGAGGAGCTCGCCGACGTGCTCTGACCCGCCCCGCATCACATCCCCCCACACAGCAGAAATCCCCCGGGCAATTGTCACCGGGGGATTTCTTTGTGTATATTCGATGATTCGCGACTTCGCATGAACAAGTCGCGGAGAAGTTCACTGGACACAGTATATCCGGGCGGGAGCGGAATTGTCAAACACCGAATTTCCGGACGATGAATTGCAGCACGAGCAGGAATTCATCGACGGGCTGTACGCGCGGGTCGACGCGCTGCGCGGCGACACCGAGACCTCCGTCACGGACGCCCTCGCGCAGGGCAACACCCCCATGCAGGCCCGGCTGGAGCGGGACATCCTGGTCACCGAGCGCTCGGGCCTGCTGGCCGCCCTGAACGCCGTGGACGGCTCCCTCTGCTTCGGCCGGATCGACCTGGCCTCCGGCGTCCGCCACCACATCGGCCGGATCGGTCTGCGCGCCGACGACGCCGAGCGCACACCGGTCCTCATCGACTGGCGGGCCGACGTCGCCCGCCCCTTCTACCTGGCCACCGGCCACACCCCGATGGGCCTGCGCCGCCGCCGGCACATCAGCACCGACGGCCGCCGGGTCACCGCCCTGCACGACGAGATCCTCGACCTCGGCGACGCCACCCGCACCGGCCACGAGGACCCGGCCGGCGACGCCGTCCTCCTCGCGGCGCTGGGCGCGGCCCGCACCGGCCGCATGGGCGACATCGTGCAGACCATCCAGGCCGAACAGGACGAGATCATCCGGGCCCCGCACCGCGGTGTGCTGGTGGTGGAGGGCGGGCCCGGCACGGGCAAGACGGCCGTCGCGCTGCACCGGGCCGCGTACCTGCTCTACGAGCACCGGGAGCTGCTCGCCAAGCGTGCGGTGCTGATCGTCGGACCCAACCCGGCCTTCCTCGGCTACATCGGCGAGGTGCTGCCCGCGCTGGGCGAGACCGGCGTGCTGCTGGCCACGGTCGGCGAGCTGTTCCCCGGGGTACGGGCGACGGCCGGCGACACCCGGGAGGCGGCCGCGGTGAAGGGCCGCGCGGACATGGCGGACGTCCTCGCCGAGGTCGTGCGCGACTGGCAGGCACTGCCCGACCCGGTGATCGCGATCGGGCACGACCGCGAGGTCCTGATGCTCGACGACGGCCTGGTGAAGGTCGCCCGCGAGCGCACCCGGTCCGCCGCGCTGCCGCACAACGTGGCGCGCGAGCACTTCGAGGGCCACATCCTCAACACGCTGACCGAGCTGTACGCCGAGCGCGTGGGCACCGACCCGTACGACGGCAGCAGCCTGCTGGACGCCTCCGACATCACCCAGATCCGCGACGAGCTCGCCGGGAACCCCGAGGTGTGGGCCGCGATCGACCAGCTGTGGCCGCGGCTGACCCCGCAGCGCCTGGTAGCCGACTTCCTCGCCGACCCGGTGGGCTACGTCAGCGACGAGGACGCCCACGCGATCCGCCGCCCGGTGACGCGGGCGTGGACCGTCGCGGACGTGCCGCTGCTCGACGAGGCGGCCGAACTGCTCGGCGTGGACGAGCGGGTGGCGCGGGCGCGGGCCGAGCGCGAGCGGGAGACGCAGGTCGCCTACGCGCAGGGCGTGCTGGACGTCTCGTACGCCTCGCGCACCTACGAGTTCGAGGACATCGACGAGGAGGACTCCGAGGTCCTGTCCGCGCACGACATCATCGACGCCGAGCGGTTCGCCGAGCGGCAGGAGGAGGACGACCACCGCAGCGCCGCCGAGCGCGCGGCGGCCGACCGGACCTGGGCGTTCGGGCACATCATCGTCGACGAGGCACAGGAGCTGTCGCCGATGGCATGGCGACTGCTGATGCGGCGCTGTCCCACCCGGTCGATGACGCTGGTCGGCGACCCGGCTCAGACCGCGGAGGCGGCCGGTGTCGGTTCCTGGTCGAAGATCCTCCAGCCGTACGTCGAGGACCGCTGGGAGCACACCCGGCTCGGCGTCAACTACCGCACCCCCGCCGAGATCATGGAGCTCGCGGCGGCCGTGGTGCGCGCCGAGCGGCCCGACTTCGAGCCGCCGAGCTCGGTGCGGTCGACAGGAGTACGGCCCTGGGTGCGCGCCACCGACGACCTGCCCGGCGCCGTGGCCGAGGCGGTGGCGGAGCTGATCCCGGCCGAGGGGCGGCTCGCGGTGATCGCGCCGCGCCATCTGCACCGCAGGCTGGCCGCCCGGCTGGACGGGGTGACGGCAGGCGCGGAGCCGGACCTGACCCGGACCGTCGTCCTGCTCGACCCGAGGCAGTCCAAGGGGCTCGAGTTCGACTCGGTGCTGGTGGTGGAACCGGCGCTGTACGGCACGAGCGACCTGTACGTGGCACTGACGCGGGCCACCCAGCGGCTGGGCGTGCTGCACACGGGCCGGCTGCCGAAGGCGCTGGCCGGCGCCACCGCCTGAGGCACGGCCGGCGCGGTACGTGTGCGGTGGGCGCCGCCCACCGTCCACGACCGCGCCGGCCGGCCCTCGGCGGCCCTCGTACGAGGCTGTGCGCGGCGGCGTTCAGGCCGGGCGCAGCCACACCGTGGCGAGCGGCGGCAGGGTCAGCCGGATGCTGGCCCGGTGGCCGTGCCAGGGCTGCGGCTCCGGCTTCACCGGATCGGGGTTGACGACCTCGCCCCCGCCGTACCGGGCCGCGTCGGTGTTGAGGACCTCGTGCCAGGCGGGCACGTCCTCGGGGACGCCGAGGCGGTAGTCGTGGCGGACCACCGGGGAGAAGTGGGAGACCGCGAGCAGGGGGACGCCCTCGGCGTCGTAGCGCACGAACGCGACCACGTTGTCCTCGGACGCGTCGCCGACGATCCACCGGAACCCGGCCGGTTCGGTGTCGCACTGCCACAGCGCCGGGGTGTCCCGGTAGACGGTGTTGAGATCACGCACCAGATCGCGCACACCGCGGTGGTCGGCCCCCGCCCCGTAGGCCGGGTCCAGCAGCCACCAGTCCGGGCCGTGCGCCTCCGACCACTCCGCTCCCTGCGCGAACTCCTGCCCCATGAAGAGCAGTTGCTTGCCGGGATGGGCCCACATGAAACCGAGGTAGGCGCGGTGGTTCGCGCGCTGCTGCCACCAGTCGCCCGGCATCTTCGACACCAGTGAGCGCTTGCCGTGCACCACCTCGTCGTGCGAGATGGGCAGGACGTAGTTCTCGCTGTAGGCGTACACCATCGAGAAGGTCATCTCGTTGTGGTGGTACTTGCGGTGCACCGGCTCGTGGCTCATGTACGCCAGCGAGTCGTGCATCCACCCCATGTTCCACTTCAGCCCGAAGCCGAGGCCCCCGAAGCCGCCCGGCCCCTTCTGATGGGTGGCGCGGGTGACCCCGTCCCAGGCGGTGGACTCCTCCGCGACGGTGACGACCCCCGGCGCCCGCCGGTACACCGTCGCGTTCATCTCCTGGAGGAACGCCACCGCGTCCAGGTTCTCCCGGCCGCCGTGCTCGTTCGGGACCCACTGGCCCGGCTCGCGCGAGTAGTCGAGGTAGAGCATCGAGGCGACCGCGTCCACCCGCAGCCCGTCGATGTGGAACTCCTCGCACCAGTACACCGCGTTGGCGACCAGGAAGTTGCGCACCTCGCGGCGCCCGAAGTCGAACTCCAGCGTTCCCCAGTCGGGGTGCGCGGAGCGCAGCGGGTCCTCGTGCTCGTAGAGCGGGCGGCCGTCGAACTCGGCCAGTGCCCAGTCGTCGCGCGGGAAGTGGGCAGGCACCCAGTCCATCAGGACACCAATTCCCGCCCGGTGCAGGGCGTCCACCAGGTGCCGGAAGTCGTCCGGGGTGCCCAGCCGGGCCGTGGGCGCGTAGAAACCGGTGACCTGGTAGCCCCAGGAGCCGCCGAAGGGGTGCTCGGCCACCGGCATCAGCTCCACATGGGTGAAGCCCAGGTCCCGGACGTACGCGGGCAGCTGCTCGGCGAGCTGACGGTAGGTCAGGCCGGGTCGCCAGGAGGCGAGATGCACCTCGTAGACGGACAGCGGGGCCCGGTGCGGGGGAGTGTCCCCGCGGTGCGCCAGCCAGTCGGCGTCGCCCCACTCGTAGTGCGAGGCGGTCACGATCGAGGCGGTCTCGGGCGGCACCTGGGTGCGGCGGGCCATCGGATCGGCCCGCAGGGTCCGCGACCCGTCCGGGCGGGTGATCTCGAACTTGTACAGCTCGCCCTCGCCGATGCCCGGCACGAACAGCTCCCAGACACCCGAGGAGCCCAGCGAGCGCATCGGATGTCCCGTGCCGTCCCAGAAGTTGAAGCCGCCCGTCACCCGTACCCCGAGCGCGTTCGGCGCCCACACCGTGAAGCGGGTCCCGGTCACGTCCTGGTGGGTGACCGGCTCGGCGCCGAGCGCGGTCCACAGCTGCTCGTGCCGGCCCTCGCCTATCAGGTGCAGGTCCAGCTCGCCCAGCGTGGGCAGGAAGCGGTAGGCGTCCTCGGTGTCCTGGACCGTCCCCTCGTACGCCACCAGCAGGCGGTAGCGCGGGATCTCGGTGAGCGGGAGCAGGCCCGAGAAGAACCCGTCGCCGTCGTCGTGCAGTTCGGCGCGCAGGTTCCCGGCCACGACCGTCACGTTCAGCGCGTACGGCCGGAAGGCGCGGAAGGCGACACCGCCGGGCACCGGGTGGGCGCCCAGGACGGAGTGCGGGGCGTGATGGGTGCCGTGCAGGAGACGCTCGCGGTCACCCGCGTCCACGGCGGGGGAGTACGCCAGGGGGAGCGGACCGGGCTCCGGGACGGGCCGCGGGGCGGGTTCTCGCGCGGCGTCCTGGCGCACGGCCGCGGCCTTCCCGGTGGCGGCCTTCCGGACGGCCGCCTGTTTCGCGACGGCCTTCTTCGCCGCCGTCTTCTTGGCTGCCGCAGCCTTCTTCGCGGTCGCGGTCGCCGCCTTCTTCGCCGTCGCCTTCTTCGCTGCCGCCTTCTTGGCCGTCGCCTTCGCGGTCGTCTTCTTCGCGGTCGCCTTCGTCGTCTTCTTCGCTGTCGGCTGCTCCTCGGCCGTCTTCTTCGGATGTGAACCGCTGGACGGGGGGCTGGGGGTCACGGACAGAGCCTCCTGGGCGAGGTTGCGGTCAGGACGGGTCGGGTGCGGCGAGGCGGCGTATCGCGGACAGCGGGACCGGAAGCCAGTCGGGCCGCTGCCGGGCCTCGTAGAGGACCTCGTAGACGGCCTTGTCCGTCTCGTAGGCCCGAAGCAGTACGGGATCGGTGCGCGGGTCACGGGCGCCGCCCTCGGCGTACCCCGTGCAGTAGGCGGCCCGGCAGACGTCCGCCCACCCCGGCACGGTCGGGTTCACGGAGTGCTCGGCGTAGTCGAAGGAGCGCAGCATCCCCGCGACGTCCCGCACCGTGGGTTGCGGCATCCGCCGCTCGGCCAGCGGCCTGGCCGGCTCGCCCTCGAAGTCGATCAGGGACCACGTCCCGCCGCCGTCGGCCGGGTGGGCGCCGCCGTGGCCCGGGCCGTGGGAGGGCGAGCGCAGGCACTGCCCGAGGTGCAGATCGCCGTGGATGCGCTGGGCGGTCCAGGTCCGGCCCTCCGCCGCCAGAACGGCCGGTGCCTCGAAGGCGACGCGCAGCCCGGACACGTACGGACGCAGCGCGGGCACCGCCTGCGCGGCCGCGTCCAGCCGCTCGATCATGCCGTCGGCCAGCGCCCGCACCTGGGTGTGGCCCAGGGTCACCGTGGGCAGCGCGCGGGCCAGTGCCGTGTGCACCTCGGCGGTGGCGCGCCCCAACGCCCGCGCCTCGGCGGCGAAGTCCTCACCCTTGGCGAGCTCGCGCAGCGCCAGTTCCCAGCCGTCCGACGCGCCCTGCACGAAGGGCTGGAGCACCGCCAGGACGTACGGCTCGCCGGACAGCTCCGCCCGCAGCCAGGCCGTGGGCGCCGGAACCCGCGAGCAGCCCTCGCGGGCCAGGGCCAGCGGCAGTTCGAGGTCGGGGTTGACCCCCGGCACGACCCGGCGCAGTAACTTGAGGATGAACGTATCTCCGTAGACCACCGACGAGTTGGACTGCTCGGCGGTCATCATCCGCGGCACCAGGCCGGTCCGTATCTCCTGGCCGGGGTCCCGCTCGAAACGCAGTCCGCCGATGCGGGCCCGGGAGCGCAGGGCCTCCAGGAGCACACCGGCGGGCTGGGGATCGTACAGGGCCTCGTACGCGGTCCGGCCGGCCAGCGGCCCCGCGGTCATGTGTCCGATCAGGGCCGGTGCCAGCCGGGGCGGCAGTGCCTCGCGGGCGCCTATCAGGAGCTGATAGCAGTCGCCGGGAGCGGTCCGGGCGCCCGGCACGGGTGGCTGGTGGGTGCGTACCAGCAGGTGGTGCAGGCCCAGCTGGCTGTGGGACGGCAGCAGCTCGGTGGCGCTGACCAGCGAGAACCCGGTGATCGGGCGTCCCTTTCCGGCGAACCAGCGCTGCCGTGGCAACCAGGTGCGCAGCAAGGGGTCCAGGGACGCCAGGAGGCCGGGACCAGTGGTCGCGGTGCGTGTGACGGCTTCCGACATGGGTCGCGTCCTTTCCCCGGGGGCGAGGGGAGGCGGTTACTGATGCGTGCCCCGGGCGGAGCGGTGGAAACCGCGTCGACCCGGGACCTTTCAGCCGAGCCGGTCCGGCGGATTTCCTGCGGACATGACACAAGGGTGTCCCACGTCCGGTCGGGCAACCGGACGTGGGACACCCTCGCGTGTGGGACCGAGCGGCGGGTCCGGGTCAGACGGCGGTGGCGACGAAGGTGACCTTGATGTTCTTCGCTTCGTCCTTGGAGATGGTGTAGCCCGACGTCTTGGGCGTGAGCCAGAACTCGTACGTCGCGGAGTCGCCCTTGCCCTTGCCCTTCGGGTCGCCCTTCAGCGCGGCCGTTCCCTTGACCAGCCTGATCTCTGCCGTGACCTTCCCGCTGAGCGTGGACGGCAGGGTGACGGTCGCCGCGACCGTCAGATCGGCATCACCGGTGTTGGACGCCGTGAAGACCCCGAGCTTCTTGGCGGTGAGATTGGTGACCTTGATCTCGTTCTTGTACGCGCAGACCGTTTCGTCCGTGGACCAGTTGCTGTTGTCGTCGGGTTCGATCTTCAGCTTGACGGACTTGGGCGTGAGCGTGGTCGTCGGCGTGGGACTGGCGGTCGCGGAGTCCGTGGGTTTCGGGCTCTCCGTCCCCGGGTCGTCGGACTTCCCGGGAGTCGGCTCGGTGGTGGCCGTGGCCGTGGCCGTCGCCGTCGGGGTGGGAGGGAAGTCCGCCTGCACCGTGAAGGACCCTGTCACGGTGCTGGAGAACGTGGCGCCGCTGCTCACGCCGACAAGGCCAATGCCGCCCGCGGCCAGCACGAGTGCCGCCGCGATCTTTCTCCGGTCGGAGATGGCCATTGGTGTAGCGCCCTTCTGATTGTGCTGGGGTCGGGTCTACGCCCCGTGGGAGGGGCGCCATGGCGGTGAACGCCGTGGCCCACCGGGCCCGGCCGACACGAGGTCGGACCGGGCCGGGTGGGCTGGGGGCTTGCCTGGAACGCGCGATGCTCAGGCGCTGGCGTTGACCTTGAAGGTGACCTGGGCCGTCTTGCCGGAGGACTCGTTGCCGAGGTTCGTGGCCTTGACGACGACGCGGTACTGGACGTACTGGCCGGGCTCGACCACGTTGCCGCCGCCGTTGTCGCCACCGGTGCGGACGTACGACACGTCGAGGTTGAGGTCGCCGGTGCGCTCCACGGTCGGAGCGAAGGTGACGGGGATGTCGCCCTTGTTCCAGACGGTGAGGTTCGAGTTGTTCAGCGGGACGGCGAGCTCGGCCGTCGACGCCTTGATCAGCTGCGTGTCCGCGAGGGTGGCCGTGTGGCCGTTGTCGCTGATCGTCCAGCCGTCGGCCTGGATCTCGATCTTGGCCGTGCCGGCCTTGAAGGTGGACTCGGCGGTCACGGTGTCGGTGAACAGGGCGCTGCTGCCGATGCTCACGAGACCGATGCTGCCGGCCAGGATCGCGGCGGCGGCGATCGCCTTCGTCTTGTTGGAGATGGCCATGTGAAGACCTTTCCGGAGCGGTGCTCCGATGTGCGGGGGTGTCGGCCTGACTCGGCCGGTGCGCCCGTAGGGTGGCCGCAGCGCCCGTACCCGCCGCAGGACGGCAATCCTGCGGCGGGTGAGCGGTCCCTGGACCAGGGCGTGTGCGGGGTGGGCCGTGGTATCCGGTCGATGGAAGCGATCGGATCCCCGGCCCACTCACGCGGAGGTGGATCAGGAGGAGGCGGTGACCTTGACGGCAACCGAACCGGTCAGGTTCTGCCAGGAGTTGTCGAGGTTCTTGACCTCGATCTCCACCTTGTAGGTGGCCTTGGCGCCCTTGTTCAGCCACGCCGAGTCGGTGGTGACGTCGGTGCGCGTCACCTTGACGTTCAGCGCGCCACCGAGGTCGCCGCTCTTCACGATGTCGAACGCGACACCGGCACCGGCGGTGCCGTCGTTCTCGACGGTGAAGTTGGTGACCAGACGGCTGGTGGAGGAGCCCAGGAGCTGCTCGCCCTTCAGGACGGCGTAGTTGCCGTTGACGATGTTCCACGCGGACGTGCCACCCCAGGTGTAGGTGGCGTGCGGGGCGACACCGTCGTACGCCGAGGTGGTGCCCTCCGTCTTGACGATGTTGAGGTCGGCGTGGCCGGAACGCACGTCCGTCTGCGCGGTGACCGTGTCGGTGAAGGTGGCGCCGGCGCCGGCGCCGATGAGGGCGATGCCGCCGACGGCGATCGCGGCGGCCGCGACCGCCTTCTTCTTGTTGGAGATGGCCACTGAGGTGGGCCTTTCTGTTGGATGGGTGAAGGTTCGGGCTTGCGCCCGGGCAGGACACGGCTCCCCCCGGCGGCCCACTGGCTGGGTACCGCCCGGCGTCGTGTCCCGGAACGGGAAGGAATCCCGTTGCCCCTATGGAGTGGTGGTCTGTGGGGTGGGCTTCCTCGGGCGCCACAGCAGGACGACCGTGCCGCCCACGATCAGCAGCGCGCCGGCGCCGAGCAGCACCCGGAAGCCCGTTTCGGTGTGGATCGAGGTGACGACGTAGCCGACGTACGGCACGTCGTGGCGGACGATCCAGGCGGTGTCGCCGTCGGGGCGGACATGCCAGGGGTCCTTGGTCTCGTTGGCGTCGCCCTTGGTCTCCAGGACCGGTCCCTGCGCGGAGGGCGTGATCGTCACGATCCGGTGGACGACCTGGCGTTCCGGCTCGTCCGGGCGGTGGAAGATGACGACGTCACCGACCTTCAGCGCCTTGACCGGCTCCCGCTGGGCGATCACGACGCTTCCGGTCGGCAGTTTCGGTTCCATGCTGCCGCTGAGGACCGAACTGGCCTCCCACTTGCCGGACTTGACCGCGTACGCCGCCACCGCGAAGCCGGCGGCGAGCAGGACGACCAGGAGGCTCAGCAGAGCTGAGACAACCCGGCGGGTCCAGTGAGGGTGCTTGGGCGGCTGCGGGGCGGCCGGCGTCTCGTCGGGAGACGTCGTCGCCTTGCGTACGGCCAGCTGCACTGTCTTCTCCTGCGGGCGATTGGCGGTCTTACGGGCCTTGCGGGCCCCATGGGCGGCGCGTCACCGAGGTGACGCAGGGGAACCCGTTCGGGGGTTGACGAATTCCCCTGCGCCGGTCTTGGGGGAGGGGCCGCGAGGTCTGCGGAATTGCCGTGTCCGAGCGAGCGTCGGAGAGGCGAGGGCGGCGGGACGGGCTCTGTACCCGGGAGCAGAGCGGGTTTCCCGGGTCGTCCCGCCGCCGTGTCTTCACAGGATGCACACGGAGTCGGCTCGCGTGCGATCGGCCGCGGAGGTCACCCGCAGGTGCGGGGTGCCGGTCCGCCGAGCCGCTGGGCGGCTGATAAAGCGCCTCCTGGCCTGGCCAATCTCATCCACCCCCATGCTGTGTGCACGCCTTGTACTCCCCCCCGGGAGTGGCCCCCAGGTCGAGGTGGCCAAGATCAGATTAGGGGTGTGTGGGCATGCTGGGAAGGATGTGGAAGAAGTGTGGAGGTCGCGTTATGGAAACGTAATACTTCAAGTGTTTAAAGATGGCGAGACGGTCGCTATTGCGGCTTCCGGGCGATGTGTCGGGATCCGGCCGGGCGTGAGGGCGCCGGGGCGCGGCGGACCGGGCGAGTCGCCGGGTCCGCCGCGCACGGTTGTCAACGCGCTTTTTCGACACCTTGGTTGGGGATCTGGACGGTGTCCTTGCGCAGCCGGAACCAGTAGAAGCCGTGCCCGCTGAGGGTGAGCAGGTAGGGCAGTTCGCCGATGGCGGGGAAGCGCACCCCGCCGAAGAGCTCGACCGGATGCCGTCCGCCGAACTTGCGCAGGTCCAGCTCGGTCGGCTGGGCGAAGCGGGAGAAGTTGTGCACGCACAGCACCACGTCGTCCCCCTGGCCCTCGGCCGCGGGCGCCTCGCGCAGGAAGGCGAGGACGGCCGGGTTGGACGACTGGAGCTCGGTGTAGGACCCCAGTCCGAAGGCAGGATTCTGCTTGCGGATCTCGATCATGCGGCGGGTCCAGTGCAGCAGGGACGACGGCGAG
>NZ_JBVKBD010000025.1:0-21439 GCF_055657365.1 Streptomyces sp. NPDC107559
CATATGAGGAGCGAAATCCGGGCGACCTCCAAGCCGCAGCAGCGAAGATCAACAACTACAACGAGTAGCCACTCCACACAACTTGGGCCAGACCCCCAAAGAAATGCTTACGAACAACCGTGACCTGATTCGTTGGCCACGAGCGGCTCCTGGAGGCTGCGGTCGTCTTCGCGGAGGAACTCGCGGGCACCACGGAGCCTGGTCCGCAATCGCTCCTGCGTTGCGCGGCTGTCGAGGCGTACGTCGAGGGCGCCGGACAGGTTGGTGTCGGCTCGTCGCCCGGCGGGCAGCTGCGCACCGTCAAGTCCTTGGTGCCGGGCGATGAGCACACCGAGGTCGTGACGGCTCAGGGCATCCGGCCCGGCGAGGTGGAACACCCCGGCCGCGTCGGACAGCGCGAGCTCCCACAGGGCGGCGGCCAGATCTTCGACATGTACCGGGCAACGGATGTCGTCGGTGAACAGGACCCCGTCCCGGGTTCCGGCCGCCAAGTCATGCACCGCGCGCTCGTGTCCGGACTGGCCGTGTCCGAGGATCAGCGAGGTGCGGGCGACGACGGCCCCCGGCACCAATAGCCGCACTGCCGTCTCGGCGGCGGCCTTTGCGGCGCCGTAGGGGGTGACCGGATCGGGCAGGCTGCTCTCGTCGTAGCGGACGTGCGCACCGGAGAACACCGCGTCGCTGGAAACGTGGGCCAGCCGGCAGCCTTGGTCGGCGGCAGCCAGCGCCACGCGGATCGCGCCGTCGGCGGTGACTGCCCAGTCAGACTGGCCACTTGACACGTTGAGGACGGCCGAGGGCTCAACGTCGGCGATCACCCTGACGACACGCGCAGGGTCCCGGACGTCGAGCGGATACCAGGCGACACCCGAGGACCTGCCAGGCCGGGAGGCGAACGTCGCGGCCGTTTGGTGCCCGGCCGCGATGGCCTGCCGGACCAGTTCAGTTCCCAGAAAGCCACTGCCACCGATAATCAGGACCGTCATGAGCTACCACGGTAGGGCAGGGGGATCGGTGGTGGGCCGGCTCCCGGCCGGCGCAAAGCGACGGCCGTGCCATTCGCGTGCCAGATCAGGTGGGGAACCACGGGGAACAGCGGGGACTGGCAACGGGCGCGCCCAGGCGACCCCATGGTCAACTACCTCTATGGGCTCGCATGGGAGAAGGTCATTGAACGACTTGCCGAGCCACCGCAAAGCCCGTCAGGGCCGGTGACGAAGAAAGAGCACTTGGCGCTTATTTCGGTGTTGGCAGACTTCTCGTCTGGAGTCGAAACGAACGTGCTAACTGCCACTTACTATGCGTGCCAGTTTCAGGTGTCTCAGGCAGAGGTTGGGCGTGCCTGCGGAATATCAAGGCAAGCTGTCCGTCAACGCCTCGCTAAAGTAACAGCTATCCAAGAAGAGCGTAAGCTTCAATATTCCTACTGGGATTACGATTACGAGGAATACGACGACTACTAGAACCCAGCTACGACGCCCGAACCACAGCTAGAGCTCCGGCGCTGCCATCATGGACCGGCCGTCACGACGACGGCACCGGAAGCGTGGTTGAGGCCCGTGAGGGCGAAGCGAGGCACACGCGTGCGTGGTCGGTCGGCGCACCCGCCGTCGTGGCTGACTGTCGTCGGCTGAGGTTCAGACGGGGCGTGTCGAAGGTGCCGGCCGTCAGTCGAGCGCGCCGAAGCTGGGCCGTCCCTGGGCCGTCCGAGGTTGCTCAACAGCGGCCAACGACGACCAACATCGACGACCAGGCGCACGAGCTCACCGCCCCTGAGCTGGGAAGCAGCAGGTCGCCAAGATCTCCGGCAAGACCCAGGGCAAGAAGAAATAGCCTCGTGCCTCCTGCGGCCCTCGTTCAGTTACGTACGCCACGTAACTGTCAGGAGGCGCGCCGGAGCGGTCTCGGGCAGCAGCGAGTCATCGTCGCCGCCAAGATCTCGGGTGCAGTTCTTGGGCAGGGGCAATTCTTGCGGGTCGGGGGCGAGATGCCCTCTTCCAACTGCTCCAGGCCCCCCACGAGAACAAGGCACTGGCGCCCAGGCCGCGGATGATGTTTGAGGCGTCGTGTCCGTTTACGGCGCTGAGCAAGCCGCCGATGGCGCAGACGATGAGCAACAGGGCAAGGAAGGACCAGATCACGATCTTCATGCGGGGAACGGTATCCGGCCCGCGCCAGCCCTCCGAGCTCCGGCCCCGTTCAAGGCAGCCGAGTACGGCCAGGCGGAGCGGTCGCAATGAGTGCTGCGGTACAGCAGCGGAGTACAGCAACCATCGTGACCGTCCGCGGCCACCAACAACCAGCAATGGCCGTCTGACCAGACTCCTATGACCACCCAGCCGAGAGTCCGGGACGAAGAGGTCGTGCCAGACCCGTGCCAGATCGTGCGGGGAACCACGGGGAGCAGCGGGGAACCGATCAACCGTCTACCGCACGCCTGCGTCCCGCCGTCGCAGATCAGGCCGGGAGCAAGCCCTAGATGCCCTTAGCTTCCCAAGCTGAGGTCTCACCGCTGTATCTGCCTATCAGTCCAACCAGACGAGTACCGCATCGGTCGCTCCGGCAGCGGCCTCCAAGAACTGAGTGAGGCCGTCGCACCAGTGACGACCCCACTCCAGTGCACCAGGCTCGCTCCATCCGAGGGGGTACACCTCGGCGCTGGTCAGTTCGGCGGGATCCGCACCACTGATGAGCTGGTCATAGCTGGCAGCCCGCAGAGATTCCGCCGCGAGCCGGATCCGCTCAGACCGCGGGTACCTGGGAGGCCCGTAGCCCCAGTCCTCATCCTCGGCGAACGGCTTTTGCCGTGGATCACGTTCACGGGAAACTCTGCGCGCGCCAGCAGGAAGCGGAGCACGTCCCAGGTCTTCGACTACTGATCGCGCTCGATGGAGTTTGACTCGCCCATTGAGTGTGGCTCCCTATCGCCGCCTCAGGCTTTCTTTGAAGTCGGCGATCTCGGCAATCATCGCGGAGATGAACTCGGCCGCGTCTCCGGCGTTGCCCGGCTGGGGAAGAGGAACGTCCTCCGCCATGGTTGGGGACAGGAAGGCGGTGGTGTCGGGCTCTGTCGGCGGAAGGACCTGGGCGTGATGGAGGATGAGCATGTCGGCTACCAGGCAGGTCACCTCTCCTTTCGTCGTGCGTCCGATCCAGACCGGGTACGAGCCGTCGCCCATACCGCTGGGGTAGGCGATCAGATTGGTCCCTGTGTCGGGATCGTCTGTCTCCCCCGGTTCACAACCGTGCTCGCACATTGCAGCCAGGACGTCACGCCCTGCCGCGTCGAGGAACGCTCCCATGCCGGTGTCCACTCCGAAGCCATAGAACTCCCCCTCGCCCAGCAGTCGCGTGTCCTGACCAGGACGGACTGCGAGTTCCCAGCTCGCGGTGGGTTTGTCGAGGACGCGCAGCATGGCGGCGGTGTTCTCGCCCCACCCCTTGCCGTCCCACTCCATGGTGGCGATCAACACGGGATATTCGCCCGGCGGCACCGGCACCGTGAAGGGTTCGTCACGCTCGCTGAGAGTGCCGGGGTCTGCTGCTATGACCGAGCCGGTGGGAAGCCGCAGGACACCTGCCGTCTCCGGGGCGGTGACGGTCGCTGTGTCGGATTCTTCGTCAGCGAAGCGGCTGCCCGGGGTGAACAGGGCCTCTAGATACCGGGGGCGAAGCGGCCTCGGGACGGACCACGTTCCGGTCGGGGATTCGGGCTGTTCTTCATGTGCAGCGAGCGTGAGGGACAGGGCACCGTCCGTTCCGAAGCCGAGCATCCGACCGTCGGCATACGCCGTCCAGTCGCCGAATTGCGCACGGCGCAGGGTTCGGTGCTGTTCGGGAAGGTTCCGAACAGTGTGCAGGCTGCCCCCGTGGTCCAGTTCGACACGCGCCGTCTCTCTGTCGGTTCTGGCAGTGAGGGTGAAGTGCCAACCTTCCTCCGGGAACTCCGGCTCGTCAGTGGACGTGTGGCGCCACTCCTCGTAGGAGCGCAGGTGTAGCAGGCCCGCCGCCAACTCCCGGTAGTCGTAGCCGCGAACGCGTCGTTCTTGTTCGTCGAAGAGGAACACTCCGAGGTAGTGGTCCCTCCAGCTCACCTGGAGCAGCACCCGCTGCCGGCCACCGTTGCCGAGCAGAACCGCGTACGGCTCTCCGGCCCTGTCACGCTCGCGCGCCCGGCTCTCACTCATCGCTCCTACGGGAAGCCGCTCCTGCGGATTCCATCCCGCACAGTAGGCGACCTCAATCCGAGTACGCATGAACCCCCCTCTAGCTCCAACGGCCGCCACACCATAACCGGCACCTCCGACAGCGAGGAGCGCGGACTCATCTCGACCAGCGAAGCCTGACGCTCCAACGGGGAACAGTGGTCCCCATCCAGCAGGCCCAAAGGTCATGACGTCCTACGCAGCAGGTCAGCAAGCCTATGGACCCCATAGAACCCAAGCTTTCCAAGTTGATGGCTCGGCAGATGCGCTCACGGTCTGGTCAGTGCGGCTGACCCGCGAAGGGGTCCGGAGGCAGTACACGGCCGGGCCGCCCAGGGGGCGCACGACGCGGCGGGGAGGGGAACCCAGGCGCGTGGTTGGGTTCCCCTCCCCGATTGGAAGGGCCGTGACGGGCGGTGAACGCTCACGCCCCGTCGTTCAGATGTTGTGCGGGTTGTCTACCGCCAGGAGGTCACCGCGGCTGGTCGCAACGCGCAGGACGTCGCGCAGTGCGTCGGCCAGTTCGTGGGCCAGCCGTCGCATGTCCTCCGGGTTCGCGTCCTGGTTGCCGAGCGCTTCGTGGGCGTGTGCCAGCAGCTCGTTCGCCGTGCCGAGTTGCACCGACTCGATGTTGTCTGCCAGGTGCGACATGTAGCCGTCCGGGTCGTCGGTGCTCAAGTAGCAGGGCTTCCCCTCCGGGCCCGACCACGGGAGGAGGCGCAGTTCGTTCGGGGCTGTCATCCTTGCGTCTGCCTCTCGTCGAGCATGTGGTGGGTGGTGAAGACCGCGTCGATGCGGTCCCCCGGGAAGGCCAGGAGGGCGGCTTCGACGACTCGGTCAGTGGCGGCGGTCGCTACTCGTGTGATCGCGAGGACCGGCGCAGTGGAGGCGATCCGGAGGGTCGATGCCTCCTCCGGTGTCGGGAGGCGGGAGCAGACTGTCTCCCGGACAGCGGCCGGCGAGAGGGTGAGGACAGCGAATCTTGTGATCGGGGCCCGGTCTGCGGATGCGTCGTCAAGTAGTCCAGCAGGTGCCAGGTCGCGCGGGATGTAGATGCGGGTCAGTCCCTGCGGTGACTCCCCTTCGAAGCTATCGCTGATGGCCCGGTCCCCCGACATCGCCCGTCGTGGGGACCGTTTTGCGTACGGCCGCCCAGAGGGTGCGGCCGTTCAGGCTGGTGGCGAGGAGGCCGAACCGGTCCGCGTCGGCCACCACGTCCAGGACCTCCCGCCATGACTCGGCGGTGAGTGATTCCGGTATCTCCGCCACGACCGTCGTGTGGCTCCCGTGTTCCTCCGCCTGCGTGGGAAGCCCGAGAGCGGACAGCCGGGCGGCGACGGCCGCCGCGCTAACTCCCGAAGCGGGCACAGGGCAGCCTCCGTCACCAGTGATCACTTTGAGTGAAGCTAGTTAACTGGATTAGGGCTAGTGGACTAGATTTTTTCCATATGCCTGAGCAGCCGTCCTATCTCCGCATCGCCGACGAACTCCGGCGGCGGATCGCGGAGCACGTATGGGAGCCGGGTGACCGTCTGCCCTCTCGCACCCAGATCGGCCAGGAGTGCGGCGTGGGCGAGAACGTGGTGCGCCGGGCGCAGGAGTTGCTGATCTCCCAGGGGTTGCTGGAGGGGCGCGCCGGATCGGGTACGTACGTCGCCGAGCCCCGGCAGCGGGTGCGGGTGGTTCGGTCGGCGGCGCGGGAGCGACGCGACGGGTCGCCGTTCCGGGCCGACATGCGGGACATCGGCAGGGCGGGGGACTGGGAGAGTCGGACCGATGCCAAGGTGCCGGCGCCCGCCAACATCGCCGCGCGGCTCGGGATCGCCGAGGGCGAGCTGTGCGTCCGGACGACTTACGAGTTCCCGGCCGACGGCAGGCCGGTGCGGCTGTCGACGAGCTGGGAGCCGTGCGACCTCACGGCCGGCACTCTCGTCGTCCTCCCCGAGGGAGGCCCGCATGCCGGAGCCGGTGTCGTGAACCGGATGGCTGTCATCGGGGTCACTGTCAGCCATGCCGTGGAGCAGCCTGAGCCTCGGACGGCGACCGCCGAGGAGGCGTCGTTGCTCGGCATTCAGAAAGCCGCGCTCGTCACGCACATCCGGCGGACGTACTACAGCGACGACGGACGGCCCGTCGAGACGGCGGACATCGTGGTACCCGTCGCGCACTGCGAGATCGTCTACGAGATTCCGATCAATCGTTGATCGTCGGTGAATCGGGGGCGGTCGCGGGGCATCAACACCCGCGACCGCCCCTGACTCTTCCCTGTCGCCGTTCGTGGCCGGTCAGGGGCCTCGCGCAAGATCATTCCTGGGCCGTCCCTGGGCCGTGCGAGGTCGGCAGAAGCTGACAGAGGTCGCCCGAGGGTGACCACCCCCACCCCGCTCTGGCCTGGGGACCCTCGGATGATCTGCCACACTGAAGGTGTTATGCCTGCACCCGGAGAACTCACTTTCGTCGCCCCCCGTGGAGCCAAGAAGCCGCCGCGGCATCTTGCCGATCTCACGCCCGCCGAGCGCAAGGACGCCGTGGCCGAGATCGGGGAGAAGCCGTTTCGTGCCAAGCAGCTCTCGCAGCACTACTTCGCGCGGTACGCGCACGACCCGGCGGAGTGGACCGACATCCCCGCCGGCTCGCGCGGCAAGCTTCAGGAGGCGCTGCTTCCCGAGCTGATGACGGTCGTGCGGCATCTGTCCACCGACGCGGGCACCACCCGCAAGACGCTGTGGCGGCTGTTCGACGGGACGCTCGTCGAGTCGGTGCTCATGCGCTACCCGGACCGGGTGACCATGTGCATCAGCTCGCAGGCGGGCTGCGGCATGAACTGCCCGTTCTGCGCGACCGGGCAGGCGGGACTGGACCGGAACCTGTCGACCGCCGAGATCGTGCACCAGATCGTGGACGGGATGCGGGCCCTGCGGGACGGTGAGGTGCCCGGCGGGCCGGCCCGGCTGTCCAACATCGTCTTCATGGGCATGGGCGAGCCGCTCGCCAACTACAAGCGGGTCGTGGGAGCCATCCGGGCGCTCACCGATCCCGCGCCGGACGGGCTCGGGCTGTCGCAGCGCGGTATCACCGTGTCGACCGTCGGTCTCGTGCCCGCCATCCACCGGTTCTCCGACGAGGGCTTCAAGTGCCGGCTGGCGATCTCCCTGCACGCGCCCGACGACGAGCTGCGCGACACCCTGGTCCCCGTGAACACGCGGTGGAAGGTGCGCGAGGTCCTCGACGCCGGCTTCGAGTACGTCGAGAAGTCCGGCCGCCGGCTGTCCATCGAGTACGCGCTGATCCGGGACATCAACGACCAGGCCTGGCGCGGTGACCGGCTGGGACGCCTGCTGCGGGGCAAGCCCGTGCACGTCAACCTCATCCCGCTGAACCCGACGCCCGGCTCCAAGTGGACCGCCTCCCGGCCCGAGGACGAGAAGGCGTTCGTCGAGGCCATCGCGGCCCACGGCGTGCCCGTCACGGTCCGGGACACCCGCGGTCAGGAGATCGACGGGGCGTGCGGGCAGCTGGCCGCCACCGAGCGCTGATCCCACCCACCGGTAGCCGTCCGTACCGGGCGGTAGCCGTAGGGTGGCGATCGGCCGGACGGTAGTCTGGCGCCGTACATCTTCATATTCCGACAGGGGAGCGCCACAGCGCTGAGAGTGCGGCAATCGGGCCGCAGACCCTCTGAACCTCGCCCAGGTCATTCTGGGTAGGAAGTTCGGTCTTCACTCGAGCTGTTGCGCCCTGCCCGGGAGCCGGCGGATCCGTCCGACGGCCCCGGGCAGGGCCGCGTCTCTTCCTGGTCACCTCCAGGAGGAAATCAAGTGCACACCAAGACGTTCGTGGCCGCGGCGATCGGGCTCGGCCTGGTCACGCTGTCCGCCTGCGGCTCGTCCGGCGACAAGGGCGGCGCGGGCTCGGGCGGTTCCGGCGGTTCCAAGACCGTCACCCTCGTCAGCCACGACTCGTGGGCCGTCTCCAAGAACGTGCTCGCGGACTTCGAGAAGCAGTCCGGGTACAAGGTCAAGGTCCTGGAGGACGGGGACGCGGGCCAGGCCGTCAACAAGGCCATCCTCACCAAGGACAACCCGCAGGGCGACGTCTTCTTCGGTGTCGACAACACGCTGCTGTCCCGGGCCCTCGACAACGGACTGTTCCAGCCGTACCAGGCCAAGGGGCTGGACCAGGTCGGCGCCGCCTACCAGCTCGACCGGGGAAAGCACCGGGTCACGCCGATCGACTACGGCGACATCTGCGTCAACTACGACAAGGCCTGGTTCAGCGCGCACAAGCTGACCCCGCCGGCCTCCTTCGACGACCTGGTCAAGCCCGCGTACAAGGACCTCCTGGTCACCGAGAACGCCGCCACCTCCTCGCCGGGCCTGGGCTTCCTGCTCGGCACCGCCGCGAAGTACGGCGACGGCGACACCTCCGGCTGGCAGGGCTACTGGAAGAAGCTCAAGGCCAACGGCGTGAAGGTGGTCGACGGCTGGGAGCAGGCCTACAACGAGGAGTTCTCCGGTTCCGCCGGCGGCAAGAAGGCCAAGGGCGACCGGCCGCTCGTCGTGTCGTACGCCTCCTCGCCGCCCGCCGAGGTGATCTACGCCGACCCCAGGCCCACCACCGCGCCCACCGGCGTGGCCGAGGGAACCTGCTTCCGGCAGATCGAGTTCGCCGGGCTGCTGAGCAACGCGAAGAACACCGAGGGCGGCAAGGCGCTGATCGACTTCCTGGTCTCCAGGGAGTTCCAGGAGGACATGCCGCTGAACATGTTCGTCTACCCCGTGGTCACCGGTGCGAAGGTGCCCGCCGACTTCACCGAGTACGGTCCCGCGGCCAAGGACCCCGAGACCGTGGCTCCCGCGAAGATCGCCGCCAACCGTGACCAGTGGGTCAAGTCGTGGACCTCGCTCGTACTGAAGTAGCCCCCCGCGGGAGCCGGAAGGGGAACGCGGCGCGGTTCGGGCTCATGGCCCTGCCCGTCGCGTTCTTCGGCGTGTTCTTCGCCTGGCCCGTCGCCGCGATCACGGCGCGCGGGCTGAAGTCCGACGGCGCCTGGCACCTCGGGCGGATCACGGACGTGCTCGCGCAGTCGGACATCCGGCACGTGCTCTGGTTCACCGTCTGGCAGGCGCTCGCCTCCACCGCGCTCACCCTGCTCGTCGCGCTCCCGGGCGCGTATGTCTTCGCCCGGCTCGACTTCCCGGGCAAGCGGGTGCTGCGGGCGGTGGTGACCGTGCCGTTCGTGCTGCCGACGGTCGTCGTCGGTACGGCGTTCCTGGCGCTGGTCGGGCGCGGCGGGCTGCTCGACGAGCTGTGGGGCGTACGGCTGGACACCACCGTGTGGGCGATCCTGCTCGCGCACGTCTTCTTCAACTACGCGGTCGTCGTCCGTACGGTCGGCGGCCTGTGGGCGCAGCTGGACCCGCGGCAGGAGGAGGCGGCGCGGATGCTGGGCGCCTCCCGGCTGCGCGCCTGGCGCACCGTCACGCTGCCGGCGCTCGGGCCCGCCGTGGCCGCCGCCACGCTCATGGTCTTCCTGTTCACCTTCACCTCCTTCGGCGTGGTGCAGATCCTGGGCGGCCCCGCCTTCTCCACCCTCGAGGTCGAGATCTACCGGCAGACCTCCGAGATCTTCGACCTGGCCACGGCCGCCGTGCTCACCCTCGTCCAGTTCGCGGCGGTGGGCGCGATCCTCGCCGTGCACGCCAGGACCGTACGGCGTTCGGAGAGCGCGCTGCGGCTGGTGGACGCGGCCCGGACGGCTCGACGGCCGCGCGGGGCCGGGCAGTGGGCGTTGCTGGCCGGTGTCCTCGGCACGGTCGCCGTGCTGATCCTGCTGCCGCTGGCGGTCCTGGTGCAGCGGTCGCTGGACACGCCCGACTTCGGTTATTACCGGGCGCTGGCCTCGGCCGACTCGGGTGTCTTCCTGGTGCCGCCGATCGACGCCGTCGGCAACTCCCTGACGTACGCGCTCGCCGCCACCGCCATCGCGGTGCTGATCGGCGGGCTCGCCGCGGCGGCCCTCACCCGACGCGACAGCGGGCGGTTCGTACGCGGCTTCGACGCGCTGCTGATGCTGCCGCTCGGGGTGTCCGCGGTGACGGTCGGCTTCGGGTTCCTGATCGCGCTCGACGAGCCGCCGCTGGACCTGCGGGCCTCCTGGATCCTCGTACCGCTCGCGCAGGCCCTGGTGGGTGTGCCCTTCGTCGTACGGACCATGCTGCCGGTGCTGCGGGCGGTGGACGGACGGCTGCGGGAGGCGGCGGCGGTGCTCGGGGCGTCGCCGTGGCGGGTCTGGCGCGAGGTCGACCTGCCGCTGGTGCGGCGGGCCCTGCTGATCGCCGCCGGGTTCGCCTTCGCCGTGTCGCTGGGCGAGTTCGGGGCGACGGTGTTCATCGCGCGGCCCGACAACCCGACCCTGCCGGTCGCGGTGGCCAAGCTGCTGGGCCGCGCCGGTGAGCTCAACTACGGCCAGGCGATGGCCCTTTCGACGATTCTGATGGTGGTGTGCGCGGTGTCCCTGCTGTTGCTGGAGGGGCTGCGGAGCGCGGATCGGACGGGGGAGTTCTGATGTTGCTGTCTCTCGCGGGGGCGACCGTGCGGTTCGGCGGCCGGGCCGCGCTCGACGCCGTCGACCTGGACGTCGTCGAGCACCAGATCGTGTGTGTGCTCGGTCCGAGCGGCAGCGGCAAGTCGACGCTGCTGCGGGCGGTGGCCGGACTGCAGCCCCTGGACGGCGGCCGGGTGGTGCTGGACGGGCGCGACCAGACGGGGGTGCCCGCGCACCGGCGGGAGGTGGGGCTGATGTTCCAGGACCACCAGCTCTTCCCGCAGCGGGACGTGGGCGGCAACGTGGCGTTCGGGCTGCGCATGCGCGGCGCGTCGCGTGCCGAGCAGGGCGCCCGGGTGGGGGAGCTGCTCGACCTGGTCGGGCTGCCGGGGGCCGCGCGCCGGGCGGTCGCCGCGCTGTCCGGCGGTGAGCAGCAGCGGGTCGCGCTCGCCCGGGCGCTCGCGCCCCGGCCGCGGCTGCTGATGCTGGACGAGCCGCTGGGCCAGCTCGACCGGTCGCTGCGCGAGCGGCTGGTGGTCGAACTGCGCGAGTTGTTCGGCCGGTTGGGCACGACGGTGCTGGCGGTCACCCACGACCAGAGCGAGGCGTTCGCGCTGGCCGACCGGGTCGTGGTGATGCGGGACGGGCGGATCGCCCAGTCCGGTACCCCGCTGGAGGTGTGGCAGCGGCCCGCGGACGCCTTCGTCGCACGCTTCCTCGGCTTCGACAACGTGGTGGAGGCGACCGTCGTCGGGGAGGCCGCGGACACCCCCTGGGGCAAGGTCGCGGTGGGCGAGGGCGCCCCGCAGGGGACACGCACGCTGCTCGTGCGCCCGGCCGGCGTACGGCTGGTGCCGGCGGACGAGGGCCTGCCCTGCACGGTGACCGCCCGCACCTTCAAGGGCACCCATGTCTCCGTCCACCTCCAGCCCCGGGACGCGCCCCGCCTGGAGGCGGCCTGCGCGCTGCGGACGGCACCGGAGGCCGGGGACACGGTCGGAGTGCGGTTCGATCCCTCGGACGTCGTGGTGCTCGACTGACCGTCGGCTTCGGGCCGACATGCCGGTGGCCCGCCCCTCGAAGGGACGGGCCACCGGTGTGGACGTGCTGCGGGGTCAGCTCTTGCTGCTCGCCCCACGGCGGCGCATGCCGAAGAACACGGCACCGCCACCGACGACGACCAGGGCGCCCGCGATGCCGGCGATCATGCCGGTGTTGGAGTTCGCACCGGTCTCGGCGAGGTTGGACTCACCGACCTCGGCGGCGGAGGGCGCGTTGCCCTGGGCGGCAGCGGCGGTCTCCGACTCCGTGGCCGACGGGGCCGGGGACGCGCTGTCGGACTCGTCGTCGGCCGGGGTGGTCGTCGACTCGGCCGGGGACGACGGGGTCGACGGGGTCGACGGCGTCGTGGTGTCCTCGGCCTTGCAGGCCTCGGCCGGGGTGGTCAGGGTCTTCTCGCCGATCTTCTTCGTGCCGGCCTGGACGAGAATGCGGTAGGTGGCGTTCGGCTGCCAGTCCTCCGGGAAGGAGACGGCGACGCCTTCCTTGGAGCCCTGGACCGTCTGCTCGCCGACCTTGCGCTCGTCCGCGCCGTTGTTCTCGAGGAACACGGAGATGACGACCGTGGTCTTGGAGGCGTCGAAGTTGGTCAGGCTGATGGCGCCCTTGGCGCCGTCACAGGTGGCCTTGATGTCCTGGAACTCGGAGATGTTGCAGGCGAGGGCGTTGCCCGCGACGCCGAGCGCGAGTGCGGCCGAGGCGGAGGCGACGCCGAGGATGCGCACGGAACGACGTGCGGTGCGACGAGATATGGACACGTTTGCCCTTCGGGGGATGCACAACTGCGGGGGGCTGTGACATAGATGAGGTGGCTCCGGGGCGAGTTTCAGAGTCCCCAGGAGACTCACAGGTCTATAAGTGTCGCGTAAGCAGTGTCAATGCATATGCGCCCGCGCGCTGCCGACTTTACCCATTCGTTGCCGTCATAGATGTTTCAGCACGTCAGGAGCCTGCTCGATCCGGTCAACCAGGGCTATTCGGGCCTCCATTGAGCGCCCCCGCGCGAGCGCCTGGAGGAGCGGCCAGGCGGGCAGGTCCTCCGTCCAGTGCTTGCGGTTCACGAGCACCATCGGGGTGGGCTCGCCGCGGGACTCGTAATGGTTGGGCGTCGCGTTGTCGAAGATCTCCTGTACGGTCCCGGCGGCGCCCGGCAGGAACACCACGCCCGCGGTGGAACGGGCCAACAGGCCGTCCTCGCGCAAGGCGTTCGCGAAGTACTTGGCGATGTGCGCGGCGAAGGCGTTGGGCGGCTCGTGGCCGTAGAACCAGGTCGGCACGCCGACCGAGGCCCCGCCGTCCGGCCAGCGCTCGCGCACCTCGAAGGCGGCCGCCGCCCAGTCGCCCACCGACGGCCTGAACGAGGGCGCCTTGGCGAGGATCCGCAGCGCCTCGGTGAGCATCCCGTCCTCGAACGGGGCGGCGTACGCGCCGAGGTTGGCGGCCTCCATCGCGCCGGGGCCGCCGCCGGTGGCCACCGTGAGTCCCGCGCGGGCCAGTTCCCGGCCGAGCCGGGCGGCGCCCGCGTACTCCTCGGTGCCGCGGGCCATGGCGTGCCCGCCCATGACGCCCACCACCCGCCGGTCGGCGAGAAGTTCGTCGAGGGCGTCGGAGACGGCGTCGTCGTGGATCGAGCGCAGCATGGAGGCGAAGATGTCGCCGTTCGCCTTCGTCCGCTGGAACCAGCCGTACGTCAGGGCGTCCGGTGTCGCCTCGTAGCCCTGGTCGAGGGAGGCGAACAGCTCGTCGGGCGTGTAGACGAAGCCGCGGTACGGGTCGAAGGGCAGGCCCGGCACGGGCGGGAACACCAGGGCGCCCGAGGCGCGCAGGTGCGCGGCCGCCTCCGGGGCCATCGGGCAGCCGAGGAAGACGGCGCCGGCGCCGTCCAGGGCGAGCAGGACGTCCGTGCGGCCCGTCAGGTCGACGGACTGGACGCGCAGATGGGTCTCCTCCGTCCCGGCGGCGCCGGGAGTGCGGGGGAGGGGCGAAGTACCGAGCGCGGCGAGGACCTCGTCGAACTCGTCCAGGGTCTCGATCTCGAGGTCGCGAGGGCCCTCGACGGGGCGGCCCGGCAGGGCGGGTGTCGGATTCACCCGCCCATGCTAGGAGTGCCGTTCGGCCGCGGCGGGTCAGCCCTGCACGGCCGCCGGGTCCATCCAGACGATTTCCCAGGTGTGACCGTCGAGGTCGTCGAAGGCGCGGCCGTACATGAAACCGAGGTCCTGCGTCCGGCCGCTGACCATGCCTCCCGCCGCCAGCGCCCGGTCGACCAGCTCGTCGACCTTCTCGCGGCTCGGGGCGCTCAGGGCCACGAGCATCTCGCTGGTCTTCTTGGCGTCCGCGATCTCCTTGTCGGTGAAGGTGGCGTAGAACGACTTCGTCAGCAGCATCGCCACGATGGTGTCGCTGATCACCACGGACGCCGCGTTCTCGTCGCTGAACTGCGGGTTGATGCTGTAGCCGAGGTCCGTGAAGAACTTCTTCGAGGCGTCGAGGTCGGTCACGGGCAGGTTCACGAAGATCATCTGCTGGTACATGCGAGGTCTCCCCTGAGGCATCGGTTCGGGCGTGGGCGGAGGGTCGTGCAGTGCGATGTACAGACCGGGGACCGCGGTGGAACTCATCGGTGGGCCAGCGGCAGTGCCGCCAGCTCCGCCACGACCAGGGTGAGCGGGCCGAACAGGGCCACGAGCGCACCGGCCCGCAGCGCGGCCGCGCTGCGCAGCATCGTGCTCGGGGCGCCCAGGCGCAGCAGGGCCGCGGTGGTGTCGGAGCGGACCTGCCTGGCCTCGACGGCCGCGGTGAGCAGCGTCGCCACCGTGCAGCCCAGCACCAGCAGGGTGCCCAGGGTGGTGAGCGGGCCGAAGGACGCATCGCCGGGCTCGCTCAGCGTCACGGCGGCGTACGTCGCCGACAGCACGGCGCAGACCACGCCGAGCGGGCGGCCGATGCGGGCGGCCTCGGCCATCAGGACCCGGCCCGCCAGCAGCCGCAGGACGCCGGGCCGGCCGGCCTGGAGCAGCACTCCGCACAGGTGGGTGAGGCCGGGGCCGGCCAGGGCGAGACCGAGGGCGGTGAGCAGCCAGCCGGCCAGGACGCCCGCGGGGCCGGTGGCCAGACCGGCGGGCAGCCGCGGCCCGGCGGCGGTGGACCGGCTCGCGTAGGCCTCCACGGCCAGGCCGGCGGCGAGGACGGCCACGCCCCAGGGCAGCGCGCCGGGGGCCGGACGGGGGGCCGGGGGCCGCTGCGGGTCGGGGTCGGACGGATGGTCCGCGGGGTTCCAGGTGCCGTCCTCCTGCGGTGCCTCGACGGCCTGGGAGATGCCTTCGGCCGTCCCGGCGTGCGCACTGCCGTCGGCGGCCGCCGGGGTGCGCCGGGTGCCGTCGACCGCGGCCGGGGCGTGCGGGGCGCCGTCCGCCGTGGACCACAGGTCGTCCGTACCGCCCGGCAGTGACGCGGTGGCGTGCGGTCCCTGCCGTACCGCCTCGGCGGCGTGGCCGCCCGCGGACCGGCGCGGCTGGAGGACCGGAACCTGTCCGTGCCCCGGTTCCCCGTCCGTACCCGTGCCCCTCGTGGAGGCGGAGGTGCCGGACGCGGTCGTCCGCAGCCGCGCGCCGAATCTGGCGTAGGTCCCGAACGTCTCGCGCGCACCCGTCCGGCCGGACGCGCCGAAACGGCCGTACCCCCGGGCCGAGGTGCGGGCCGGGGGGTGCCGTGGGTCGCGCGGGCGCAGCGCGAGGGCCGCGGCCGCCGAGGCGACGGCGGGCAGCACCGCCAGCAGGGTCAGGGCGCCCGCCAGGGGGAGCGGGGTGTCCGCCGCCAGGAACTGCGCCGCCGCGCCGTCGAACGGCATGCCCGTGAGGTCGCCGCGCAGGTGGAGGAAGAAGAACAGCGCCACCATGGAGCCGAGGGTGCAGGACAGGGCCGTCGTCGTCGCCGAGATCGCCATCAGCCGGGCCGGTCCGAGTCCGATCGCCGCGAGGCCCGGCCGGGGCCTGGTGGCCGGGTCGGTACGGGCGACGGTCACCGCGAGCTGGACCGTGGCGGCCAGCGGCACCGCGCACCAGGCCAGGCGCAGCAGGAGCGTGCCTGCGGGCGTGTCCGGGTGGCCCAACGCGTAGCCGAGGCTGCCCAGCAGCAGGAAGCCGGTGCCGGCCGAGGCGGCCGCCACCAGCAGGCGGCGCAGTTGGACGGCCGGGTGGGCTAGGCGGCTCAGGCGGAGAGCGAGCACGCGGCGCGGCCTTCCGTCTCGGCCTCGGCGACCGGCGGCAGGTGCACGGTGTGCACGCGTCGCCCGTCGAGCAGCGACACCTTGCGGTCGGCCAGGGCGGCGGTCTCCGCGTCGTGCGTGGCGAGGACGACCGTGATGCCGTGCGAGCGGGCCGCCGTGGTGAGGGTGCGCAGGACATGGGCGCGGTCGGCGCGGTGCAGGGGGGCCGTCGGCTCGTCCGCGAACAGGACCGTCGGGGCGGGCGCGAGGGCGCGGGCGATGGAGACCCGTTGGCGTTCGGCCTGGCGCAGCTGATGCGGACGCCTGCGGGCGGTGTCGCCGATGTCGAGGCGCTCCAGCCACTCCAGGGCGGCCACCTTGGCCCGGCGGCGGCTGGTGCCGCGCAGCATCAGGGGCAGCGCCGCGTTCTCCCAGACGTTCAGCTCGGGCACGAGCACCGGTGCCGGGTCGATCCAGCCGAAGCGGTCCCGGCGCATGCGTTCCCGGGAGACGGGGCCCATGGTGTGCACGGGGACGCTGTTGAACCAGACCTCGCCGCGTCGGACCCGCACCAGGCCGGACAGACAGCGCAGCAGGGTGGTCTTGCCGCTGCCGCGCGGGCCGCTGACGGCGAGGATCTCGCCCTCCCGGACGCCGAGCGAGACCCCGGCGAGCGCGGGCGAGCCGTCGTCGTGCGTGAAGTGCAGGGACCGTGCCCAGAGCACGTCGTTGTCCGGCGGGGCCTCCATAGGCGTACACCTCGGTTCAGATCCGTGATTCCCCTGCCTTCGTTCCCCCGTCCGGGGGAACGAAGGCAGGGCCGATCGGTCACTGGCACGCTAGGCAGGCGACGGCGGGAGGCCGGACAGCACGCGGCCCCGGGTCGCCGTTTCTCACTCGAACGGTCGATACCGGGGCCGGTGCGGATCATCCCGGAGGAGGATCGACGCGAGGGATCAGAGCTTGGTCCACGCCTCCGTCAGCGTCGCGCGCAGGATCTGCTCGATCTCGTCGAAGGTCTCCTGGTTGGAGATCAGCGGCGGGGCGAGCTGGATGACCGGGTCGCCGCGGTCGTCGGCACGGCAGTACAGGCCGTTCTCGAACAGCGCCTTCGACAGGAAGCCGTACAGGACGCGCTCGGTCTCCTCGGCGTTGAAGGACTCCTTGGTCGTCTTGTCCTTGACCAGCTCGATGCCGTAGAAGAAGCCGTTGCCGCGGACGTCGCCGACGATCGGCAGGTCGTGCAGCTTCTGGAGGGTCTTGAGGAAGTTGCCCTCGTTGTCCAGCACGTGCTGGTTGAGGCCCTCGCGCTCGAACAGGTCGAGGTTGGCGAGACCGACGGCCGCGGAGACCGGGTGGCCGCCGAAGGTGTAGCCGTGCAGGAACGTGTTGTCGCCCTTGTAGAACGGCTCGGCGATCCGGTCGGAGACGATGCAGGCGCCGATCGGGGAGTAGCCCGAGGTCATGCCCTTGGCGCAGGTGATCATGTCCGGGACGTAGCCGAACTTGTCACAGGCGAACGTCGTGCCGAGCCGGCCGAAGGCGCAGATGACCTCGTCCGAGACGAGCAGCACGTCGTACTCGTCGCAGATCTCGCGGACGCGCTGGAAGTAGCCGGGCGGGGGCGGGAAGCAGCCGCCGGCGTTCTGCACGGGCTCCAGGAAGACCGCGGCGACGGTGTCCGGGCCCTCGAAGAGGATCTCCTGCTCGATCTGGTCGGCGGCCCAGCGGCCGAAGGCCTCGGGGTCGTCGCCGTGGATCGGGGCGCGGTAGATGTTGGTGTTCGGGACCTTGTGCGCGCCCGGCACCAGCGGCTCGAAGGGGGCCTTCAGGGCCGGCAGGCCGGTGATGGACAGGGCGCCCTGCGGGGTGCCGTGGTAGGCCACCGCGCGGGAGATCACCTTGTACTTGGTGTGCTTGCCCTTGAGCTTGAAGTACTGCTTGGCGAGCTTCCAGGCGGTCTCGACCGCCTCACCGCCGCCGGTGGTGAAGAAGACCTTGTTCAGATCGCCCGGCGCGTGGTGGGCGAGGCGCTCCGCCAGCTCGACGGCCTTGGGGTGGGCGTAGGACCACACGGGGAAGAAGGCCAGCTCGGCGGCCTGCTTGGCGGCGACCTCGGCCAGCTCCGTGCGGCCGTGGCCGGCCTGGACCACGAACAGACCCGCGAGACCGTCGAGGTAGCGCTTGCCCTTGTCGTCGTAGATGTAGGTGCCCTCACCACGGACGATCGTGGGGACGGGCGAGTTCTCGTACGAGGACATGCGGGTGAAGTGCATCCACAGGTGGTCGTACGCGGATCGGCTGAGGTCCTTGGTGCTCACGGTTATCGGGTTCCCCACATGTAGGTCTGCTTCTTGAGCTTCAGGTAGACGAAGCTCTCGGTGGAGCGCACGCCGGGCAGGGCCCGGATGCGTTTGTTGATGACGTCCAGCAGGTGGTCGTCGTCCTCGCAGACGATCTCCGCGAGGATGTCGAACGAGCCCGCGGTCATCACCACGTACTCGACTTCCGACATGCCGGTCAGCGCTTCGGCCACGGGGTCGAGGTCGCCCTCGACGTTGACGCCCACCATCGCCTGCCTGCGGAAGCCCACGGTGAGCGGGTCCGTGACGGCGACGATCTGCATCACGCCCTGGTCCAGCAGTTTCTGGACGCGCTGGCGCACGGCCGCCTCGGACAGGCCGACGGCCTTGCCGATCGCGGCGTACGGCCGGCGGCCGTCCTCCTGGAGCTGCTGGATGATCGCGAGGGAGACGGCATCCAGGTGAGGAGTGCCGTTCCTGGGCTCGCGGGGCGAGTCCCTCTGGTCTGCGCTTCGACTGGCCACGGCTTCACTCTGCACGACGTCTCGACCGTTCCGCAAGGCTTCACCGATGAAATTCGTTGTTTACGAGGTCCAGGTTTGCGGATTTCGCAGCACTAGCCCGCTTGGGGGTGTTGAAAACGTGGGCCTGCGGATTAGGGTGGGTGTCTCAGTGATTGGACAGTTCGACCTGACAGGAGGCCGGCAGTGAGCACCGAGCTGCGTCGTCTGCGCAACTACATCGATGGTGAGTTCCGGGACGCCGCCGACGGACGGACCACCGAGGTGGTCAACCCCGCGACGGGCGAGGCGTACGCGACCGCGCCCCTGTCCGGAACGGCGGACGTGGACGCCGCGATGGAGGCCGCCGCGGCGGCGTTCCCCGCCTGGCGCGACACGACCCCCGCCGAGCGCCAGAAGGCCCTCCTGAAGATCGCGGACGCGTTCGAGGAGCGCGCCGAGGAACTCATCGCCGCCGAGGTGGAGAACACGGGCAAGCCCGTCGGACTCACCCGGTCCGAGGAGATCCCGCCGATGGTCGACCAGATCCGCTTCTTCGCGGGTGCCGCGCGGATGCTCGAAGGCCGCTCGGCCGGCGAGTACATGGACGGCATGACCTCGATCGTCCGGCGCGAGCCGGTCGGCGTCTGTGCCCAGGTCGCGCCCTGGAACTACCCGATGATGATGGCCGTGTGGAAGTTCGCCCCGGCGATCGCGGCGGGCAACACGGTCGTCCTGAAGCCCTCGGACACCACCCCCGCCTCCACCGTCCTGATCGCCGACATCCTCGGCTCGATCCTGCCCAAGGGCGTCTTCAACGTCGTCTGCGGCGACCGCGAGACCGGCCGCGCGATGGTCGAGCACCCGACCCCGGCGATGGCCTCCATCACCGGCTCGGTACGCGCCGGCATGTCCGTCGCCGAGTCCGCCGCCAAGGACGTCAAGCGCGTCCACCTGGAGCTGGGCGGCAAGGCGCCGGTCGTGGTCTTCGAGGACACCGACATCGCCAAGGCCGTCGAGGACATCTCCGTCGCGGGCTTCTTCAACGCCGGCCAGGACTGTACGGCCGCCACCCGCGTCCTCGTCCAGGCGGGCATCCACGACGAGTTCGTGGCCGCGCTGGCGAAGGCCGCCGCCGAGACCAAGACCGGTCAGCCGGACGACGAGGACGTGCTGTACGGCCCGCTCAACAACCCCAACCAGCTCAAGCAGGTCTCCGGCTTCGTCGAGCGGCTGCCCGCCCACGCAAAGGTCGAGGCGGGCGGTCACCAGGTCGGCGACAAGGGCTACTTCTACGCCCCGACCGTCGTCTCCGGCCTGAAGCAGGACGACGAGATCATCCAGAACGAGGTCTTCGGACCGGTCATCACCGTCCAGTCCTTCACGGACGAGGACCAGGCGGTGGAGTGGGCCAACGGCGTCGAGTACGCCCTCGCCTCCTCGGTGTGGACCAAGGACCACTCCCGCGCCATGCGGATGTCCAAGAAGCTCGACTTCGGCTGCGTGTGGATCAACACCCACATCCCGCTGGTCGCCGAGATGCCGCACGGCGGCTTCAAGAAGTCCGGCTACGGCAAGGATCTGTCGGGGTACGGCTTTGACGACTACACCCGCATCAAGCACGTGATGACGTCGCTCGACGCGTGACGCACGGCGGGCCGGCGGCCCGCTGAGCACCTGTGTGCCGAACACGCGCGGCCCCGGACGGGAATTCCCGTCCGGGGCCGCGCTGTTCCCCCGCGGGTCAGACGCGCTCGTCGACACCGCTGGTGACCAGAGAGGGCCGGCCGGCCTCCTCGATCACAGTGCTCGTGACCTTGGTGGGCTTCCCGGGCTTCCCCGGCTTTCCGGGCTTCCCCGGCGTGCCCGGCAGGCCGGGCAGCGGCGGCAGTTCGGCGCCGGCCGGGAAGGTGACGCCCGCCTTCGCCATGATCGGACCGCACGCCTTGAGCGCCTTCCGGAAGCGCTTGGACGTCGGGTCGAACGTGCCGCCCTTGTCGGTGATCCTCACCTGCAACAGGACGCGGCCCTCGGCGTCCTTGGAGGCGTGGATGTCCGGGACGGTCTTCTGGCCCGCCCGGTGCATGCACACGGCGAACTTCTTGTTCGCCGCATTGACGTCGCCGGGGGCGTCGGCGGTGGGGTGGTAGGCGACGCCGAAGCCGGTGGCCGGTCCGGTCTGGCCCGCCCCGGCGTGGCCCGCGCCGCCCGTCGTGCCGCCCGTGGTCCCGCCCGTCGTCCCGCCACCGTGGCCCGCCTCGCCCTTCGTCCGCCCGCCCTGCTCGGGGGCGACGGACGTGGCAGACGTGACGGAGGTGGCGGACGTGATGGTCGTACGGAGCTTCCCGCTCGACGTGGGGCCGGCCGCCGACGCGGCCGACGCGGTGGCCGTGCAGAGGGCGGCGGCCGAAAGGACGGCGACGCCCAGAGTGAGCAACTGCGCCCGGGGTGCCGGAGCACGCATGGATTCCTCCTGAGGTGGGACGGATGGGTGTGGCCGCGGTGCTGCCGGTACGGCCACGGCCTACGGAACCCCGTCGGCGGTTACGGCACGGGAACGGCCGTTCTTACCCGGGTGTAACCACGCCCACGGCCGCCGGTGCCGTCTGTACCGGGAC
>NZ_JBVKBD010000025.1:21537-106784 GCF_055657365.1 Streptomyces sp. NPDC107559
CCCGGCCGGTTCTGGCGTCCGTACCGGGACCGGCCGGTTCTGGCGTCCGTACCGGGACCGGCCGGTTCTGGCGTCCGTACCGGGACCGGCCGGTTCTGGCGTCCGTACCGGGACCGGCCGGTTCCGCCGTCCGTACGGGGGCCGGGAGCTCTTATGCGCGTGTAACCGGCGACCCAGCACACTGGGCGCCATGCGTGTACTGCTGGCCGAGGACCACCGGGAACTGGCCGAGACCGTGGCCGCCGGGCTGCGCCGGGAGGGCATGGCCGTCGACCTCGCGCTCGACGGTTCGACCGCCCTGGAGCGTGCCGAGGTCAACGGCTACGACGTCGTCGTGCTCGACCGGGACCTGCCCGTGGTCCACGGCGACCAGGTGTGCCGGACGCTGGCGGCCGGCGGCGGACGGGCCCGGGTCCTGATGCTCACCGCGTCCGGCACCGTGGCCGACCGGGTCGCCGGGCTCGGACTCGGCGCCGACGACTATCTGCCCAAGCCGTTCGCCTTCGCCGAACTGGTCGCCCGGATCCGGGCGTTGGCCCGCCGTGCGCAGCCCGCCCTGCCGCCGGTGCTGGTCCGCGGCGAACTGCGGGTCGACCCGGCCCGGCGCGAGGCGAGCCGGGCCGGGTTCCGGCTGCCGCTCAGCCCCAAGGAGTTCGCCGTGCTCGAACTGCTGCTCTGCGCGCAGGGCGCGGCCGTGTCCACCGAGGAACTCCTGGAGCGGGCCTGGGACGAGGCCGCCGACCCCTTCAGCCAGACCGTCAAGGTGACCGTCAGCAGACTGCGCCGCAAGCTGGGGGAGCCACCGCTGATCGAGACGGTGGACCGGGCCGGGTACCGCATCCGATGACCGGCTCCGCCCAGTGGTTCGCGCGCAGCATCCGGTGGCGTCTGACGCTCCTCTACAGTGCGCTGTTCGTGGTGGCCGGCGCGCTGCTGCTGGCCTTCGTCTACTTCCTCGCCGCCCACTCCGAGTCCGGCGCCAGGACGGTCACCTCCGTGCAGGGCCCCGGCATCTCGGGCAGCGCCCTCGGCCCGGCGGCCCCGGGGGCTCCGGCGGCGACCATCAGCGCCGTCGCCGAGATCCTGCACGAGGGCCAGCTGCACGACCTCCTCGTCGAGGGTGCTGTCGCGCTCGCCGTGATGGCGCTGGCCTCGCTCGCGCTCGGCTGGCTGATGGCCGGCCGGGTGCTGGCTCCGCTGCGGACCATGACGGCCGCCGCCCGCCGGATCTCCGCCGACAACCTGCACGAGCGGCTCGCCGTACCCGGGCCCGACGACGAGCTGAAGGCCGTGGCGGACACCTTCGACGACGTACTCGCCCGGCTGGAGGGCGCGTTCGAGGCGCAGCGGCAGTTCGTCGCCAACGCCTCGCACGAACTGCGCACCCCGCTCACCCTCCAGCAGACCATCGTCGACGTGACCCTCGCCGACCCCGACGCCCGCGCCCCTGAGTTGCGGGCGGCGCTGCTGCGGGTGCGGGCGGCCGGGCAGGAGCAGGAACGGCTGATCGAGGCGCTGTTGACGCTGGCCCGCAGTCAGCGGGGCCTGGAACGACGGGAGTTCGTGGACCTGGCGGCGATCGTGCGGGAGCATCTGCCGCGCTCGGGCCCGCGCGTCGAGGCCCGTATCGAGGCCGCCCCCGTGCTCGGTGACCCGCAACTCGTCGAGCGGCTCGTGGTCAACCTCACCGAGAACGCCGTACGCCACAACCTTCCGGCGGGCGAGGGGGGTTGGGTCAGCGTGTGGACGGGGGTGGACGCGGCCGGCCGGGCCGGGCTGCGGATCGAGAACAGTGGTCCGGTGATCCCGGCCGACCGGGCCGAGGGACTGTTCCAGCCCTTCCGCCGGCTCGGTCCGGAGCGCGTCCACAGCCGGGACGGGCTGGGCCTCGGCCTGTCCATCGTGGCGGCCGTGGTCGGCGCGCACGGCGGCCGGGTGCTGGCCAGGACCCGGCCCCCGGGAGGTCTGGTGGTCGAGGTCGGCCTGCCCCGCTTTCCCGGTGCCCAGCCCGTCGCCGCGATCGGGCCGGGGGTGGCGGCGGCCCGCAGGGTCCGCTGACCGCCCGGCCCGGACGTGCGGGACGACCTGCGGCGTACTTGGTCGACAAGGTGTCGGGGCCGGGCCGCCGAGCTCGACGCAGCGTCGATTGTCCGGCCGTGCACGGGACGGGCATGCTGTCCCGCATGTCCCCCATGTCGCTGTCCCGCAGCACCTCGCCCGTCGCCCGTCGGACCCTCCTGCGCGCGCTGGGCGGCGGTGCGCTGCTGGGCGGACTCGCCGGCTGCGGTGTGCCCGCCGCGTACGTGGCGCCCGGCGACCGGGCGGCCGCCGACCGCTCCGCCTCCGACAAGAGACTGACCTGGGCGAACTGGCCGCTGTACATCGACACGGACGACGACGACACGACGCGGCGGCCCACGCTGGAGGCCTTCGGCAAGCACACGGGGATCTCCGTCGACTACGTCGAGGAGATCAACGACAACGACGAGTTCTTCGGGAAGATCAGCCCCGCGCTGATGAACCATCAGCCGACCGGCCGCGATCTGATCGTCGTCAGCGACTGGATGTGCGCGCGGTTCGTCCGGCTGGGCTGGGTGCAGAAGATGGACCGGGCCCGCCAGCCCCGGGTGGCGGAGCACCTCGACCCGCTGCTGCGCTCACCCGCCTTCGACCCCGGCCGCAGGTTCACGGTGCCGTGGCAGTCCGGCATCACCGGTATCGCGTACGACCGCCGCAGGCTGGGCCGGGAGATACGCCAGGTCTCCGACCTGTGGGCGGACGATCTGAAGGGCCGGGTCACCCTGCTGTCCGGACTCGACGAGTCGTTCGCGCTGTTGATGCAGGGCAACGGGGTCGACGTCACCCGCTGGACGGCCGACGACTTCCACACCGTCTGCGACCAGGTCGAGAAGTACGTCCACCAGGGCCGGATACGGCGCTTCACCGGCAACGACTACACCAAGGACCTGGTCAGCGGGGACGTGCTGGCCTGCCAGGCGTACTCGGGCGACGTCATCCAGCTCCAGGCCGACAACCCCGACATCCGCTTCGTCGTCCCCGAGTCGGGCGCCGAACTGTGGTCGGACTCCCTGATGATCCCCGACCTGGCCCGGCACAAGGCGAACGCCGAGCGGCTGATCGACTTCTACTACGATCCCGAGGTCGCCGCGGAGCTCGCGGCCTGGGTGAACTACGTCTGCCCGGTCCCGGCGGCCCAGGCCGTCCTGGCCGCCTCCGACGACGAGGACACCGCCGCCCTCGCGGAGAACCCGCTGATCTTCCCCGACGCGACCATGCGCGAGCGGCTCGCGATCGCCCGGGACATCACCTCCGCGGAGCGCGTGGAGTTCGCCAAGCGGTGGAACACGATCGTCGGCCTGTGACGGCGCCGGCCGCGGGGCCCTCGGCCGTGGAGTCCTCGGCCGTGGAGTCCTCGGCTGTGGAGTCCTCGCCCGTCGAGTCCTCGAACGCGGAGTCCTCGGGCGCGCAGTCCTAACGACCCGCCAGGTCCAGGGGGTGGGCGGCCGGGCCCGGGCGGGTGCGTGCCTGGGGCGGGTCGAGCGTGCCGTGTCCGGCCGTGCAGACGACCACGGCCTCCACCGGCCCGCCGCACTCGCGGTGCACGACCTCCAGGGGGCTCCCCTCCGGGTCGGCCGCATGGCGGTCGCCCCACTGCTTCAGGGCGATCATCGCGGGCCACAGCTCCCAGCCCTTGCGGGTGAGCCGGTACTCGTGGCGGGTGCGGCTGCCGGGCTCGCTGTAGGGGACGGTGTGCATGATCCCCGCGGCGACCAGCTTCCGCAGCCGGTCGGCCAGCACGCTCTCGGACAGACCGACGTGCCGGCGGAAGTCGTCGAAGCGCCGCACGCCGTTCATGGCGTCCCTGAGGACCAGCAGCGACCACTTCTCGCCGACCAGGTCGAGGGTCCGCTGGAGCGTGCAGTTGTCGGTGCTCGTCTCAAGCCACGTCATACGGCCATCGTAGGCAGACTTCGAGATTGACATCCAGAGAGGGGATTCTCGAACAACGCTTTTGAACATGTTCAATAAAGGCGTACGCTCTGGCCATGAGCGACAGAGCCGCCCTGGTGAAGGGCATTCGCGTGTGGCTGGTCATCTTCGTCGTCTGCCTGGTGCTCAGCGGCGCCACGGCCTTTCCCCTGGTGCACGAGCTCCGCTGGACCGAGGACCTGTTGCGGGCCCTGTCCGTGCCGGAGCACCTGCCCGCCCTGATGAGCTGGATCGAGCGGGTGCGGACCGGGCTGGACACCGCCGACGCCGAGTACCCCTTCCTGCTGTACGGCACGGACTGGCTGGCGTTCGCGCACCTCGTCATCGCGGTCGCCTTCTACGGCCCGTACCGCGACCCCGTACGCAACATCTGGGTCGTGGAGTTCGGGATGATCGCCTGCGCCGGGATCATCCCGCTCGCGCTGATCTGTGGCCCGGTGCGGGGGATCCCCTTCTGGTGGACGGTCGTCGACATGTCCTTCGGGGTGTTCGGCGTGATCCCGCTGTACGTCGTGCGCAGGCGGATCAAGCTCCTGGAAGCACTGACCCCCGCTCCCGCCCCCGTGCCGGCTACTTGAGCGCGGCCAGGGCGATCCGCAGGGACACCGGGTTCATCTCCTCGCCCTTGGCGTCCGTCGAGCCGACCGAGTAGACCACGGTCCGGCTCAGGTCGCGGGTCGCGGCGACGACCGTGCTGTAGCCGTACCGGGCACCGGACTTGAGCCAGTACTCCCGCCCCTGGTACTCGAACCGCTGGAGCCCGGCGCTGTACGAGGCACCCGGGACGCCGGACGGGACCGTGAACATCTCCGCCAGCTGCGGGCCGGGCACGATCCGGCCCCGGAACAGCGAGGTGATCAGCCGCTCCAGATCGGCGGTCGTGGAGATCATGTCCCCGGCCGCCCAGCGGTCCGCCTGGTTCCACTCCGTCACGTCGACGAACTCCGTCGTCCCGTCGGCCCGCCGCACCGCCTGGTAACCGTGGTTGTGCGGGCCGCGGATCCGGGGGTCGGTGCCGGGGAAGTACGTGTCCCGCATACCGGCGGGGCGCAGTACGAGCCGGGTGGCCTCCGAGGCGTACGAGTGTCCCGTCACCTTCTCGACCAGCAGGCCGAGCACCGTGTAGTTGATGTTGAGGTAGTCCTGTCCGTGCCCGGGGCGGAACTCCGGCCCCTTGGCCACCGCCGACCGCACGACCTGCCGTGGGGTCAGGGTGTCGAAGCGGTGCGCGTACTGCTCCTCGAAGGAGTCCCCCCAGCCGTCGCCCGCCCGGATGCCACTGGTGTGGTTCAGCAACTGCCGTACGGTGATCGGCTCGAAGGCGGAGGTGAACAGGCCGGGCAGATAGTGCTGGACGGGCGCGCCCAGGTCGATCCGGCCCTGCGCGGCCAGCTTCAGCACGACCGCCGCCGTCACCACCTTCGTCGTCGAACCGGCCCGGAAGCGGGCGTCCGGGTCCGCCGCCCGGCCGCTCGCCAGGTCGTGCACGCCCGCGCTGCCGCGCCAGGCGCCGTCGGTACCGCCGATCCGGACCAGCGCGGCGGTGGCGTCCGCGTCCGGCAGACCCGCGATCGCGGCGCGCAGTGCCTCGGCGTCCGGGCCGGGCGTGGCCTCGGCGGCGGACGCCCGGGTGGCCGGTGCCGGGGCGGCGAACGCCGGGGCGGCCAGCGGGCCGGCCGTCAGCGCGAGGACGACGGAGGCGGCGAGGGCGATGGTGCGGCGGTGAGCGCGCATCGGATGCTCCTGAGGAGGTCGAGGCCGGATCTGCGAGCGGTTCGCGATCATCCTCGTGCCGTGCGCGGGCCGCCGGATCGTCGTCGGGGAGGGCGTCCGCCCCTGGTTCGACCCGGTCGATTCACCTGCCGTGTAAGGGACTTGTCCGGGTGGATCCCCCTAGGGGACGGGCCGGGAGGCGGCGTGGGGGTGGTCCCGGCCGTCCCGTTGTTCCACGCCGTCCCGCAGCACACGGAGCGCGTCGATGCGGTTGGTGGTGATGGAGTCGACGCCCAGGTCGATCAGACGGCGCATCGAGCGGCGGGTGTCGGGGGTCCAGACGGAGAGCAGCCGGCCGCCGTGGTGGACCCGGGCGGCGAGCTCACGATCCACCAGGGTGAATCGGTAGTTGAGCCACCGCGGGCGTACGACGTCCAGCAGCGCGGGCCGCGGCGGCGCGAGGGAGGTCCAGGTCAGGGCGATCTCGGCGGCCTGGTCGGCGGCTCTGACGGCGAGCATCGCCTCGGCGTCCGCGCAGTAGTAGGCGCGGTCGCGCGCACCGCACCCACGCACGACGTCCAGGACAGCCTCGGCCGAGCGGCGGCCGCTCAGGCCCGGCAGGTCGATCATCACCCGCAGTCCGTCCGTCGCGGCCAGCGCCTCCGCGAGCGTCGGCACCCCGCCCGCGGTCAGTGCCCGCACCTCGTCCGCGGTCAGGGAGCGAAGCGGCCGGTCGTGTCCCCACAGCCGCTTCAGCGTCTCGTCGTGCAGCAGCACGGGGACGCCGTCGCGGGTGAGCCGTACGTCGAACTCCACCGCGTCCGCGCCCTGTTGGAGCGCGGAACGCAGCGAGTCGACCGTGTTCTCACGGAAGCGGTAGGGGTCGCCGCGGTGGGCCACGGCGGTCAGGGTCTGCATGGACCCCATTGTGCGCGAGTCAGCGCGCGAGCCACGCCGAGGTGTGGGCGTCGATCTCGGCGGCGATCCGGGCCTTGCCCGCCGCGTCCAGGAAGGACGCCTCGACGGCGTTCTTCGCCAGGTCGGCCACACCCCGCTCGTCGAGGTCGAGCAGCCGCGCGGCCACGGCGTACTCGTTGTTGAGGTCGGTGCCGAACATCGGCGGGTCGTCGGAGTTGATGGTGACCAGGACCCCGGCCCGGGTGAACTCCTTGATCGGGTGCTCGTCCAGCGTGCGGACCGCGCGGGTGGCGATGTTGGAGGTCGGGCACACCTCCAGCGCGATGCGGTGCTCGGCGAGATGGGCCAGCAGCCGGGGGTCCTGGGCGGAGCTGGTGCCGTGGCCGATGCGCTCGGCGCCCAGGTGGTTCAGGGCGTCCCACACCGTCTCGGGCCCGGTGGTCTCACCGGCGTGCGGTACGGAGTGCAGCCCGGCCGCGATCGCCTGGTCGAAGAAGGGCTTGAACTGCGGCCTCGGTACACCGATCTCCGGTCCGCCGAGCCCGAAGGACACCAGGCCCTCGGGCCGCAGCCGGTCGTCGGTGGCCAGCCGTACCGTCTCCTCGGCCGACTCCAGCCCCGCCTCGCCGGGGATGTCGAAGCACCAGCGCAGCACGGTCCCGAACTCGGCCTCGGCCGCCTTGCGGGCGTCCTCGATCGCGTCCATGAAGGCGGCCTCGTCGATACCGCGGCGGGTCGAGGAGAACGGGGTGATGGTCAGCTCGGCGTAGCGCACCTGCTGCCGGGCCAGGTCCCGGGCCACCTCGTAGGTCAGCAGCCGGACGTCCTCCGGGGTGCGGATCAGGTCGACGACGGACAGGTACACGTCGATGAAGTGGGCGAAGTCCGTGAACGTGAAGTAGTCGGCCAGGGCCTCGGGGTCGGTGGGGACCTTGGAGTCGGGGTGCCGGGCGGCGAGTTCGGAGACGATCCGGGGCGAGGCGGAACCGACGTGGTGCACGTGCAGCTCGGCCTTGGGCAGTCCGGCGATGAAGGCGTGCAGGTCGTGCGGGGCACGCGGGTCGCGTCCGGCGTCGGTGCGGATGGTCATGGGGTCCTCCCCGGGGCGGGCGTCCCGGACGCTGTGGCGCCGGGCGGGACGCGGGTGATCGGCTGATCGATGACTCGGGGATCATCGTAGGCCGGGCCCCCGCCGCGAGAGCGTGGGCCTTAGCATGACGGCACGTACAACAGAGGGGATCCCGCGCATGTCCGACGACGCGTCGACGCCGGAGACAGCGGAGAACGCGGCCGCACACGGCCCGGTTCCGGCCGGTGGCCCGGTTCCCCCGGTGTCCCTCGGCAAGCGGGCGGCGGACGGGCCGGTGGACGGGGTGCCCGCGGACGCCGCGCCGACGGACGGGGCGCCCACGGCTCCCGGGACCGCGGAAGCCGCCGGGACCGGTGCGGCGAACCCCTGGGCACCGCCGACGGCCCCGGCCGCGGGCGACGGACCCGGCCACACCGTCGCGACGCCCACCTGGCCCGCTCCCGCCCCGCCGGCCGGCCACGACCGGCAGACGGCCGTGACCATGCCCGACGCGGGCAACGTCACGGTGCCCGGCGCGCCGTTCGGCGGCCCGGGCGGAACGCACCCCGCAGTGCCCGGCGCCGGGACGGACCGGCAGTGGACCGGTCCGTTCGCCCCGCCCTCCCCGGCCGCTCCCTCCCCGGCCGGGCCCGGCGGTCCGGCCGGCGCCTATCCGCCGCCGTACCCCGGGGCGACGGCGGGCGGTCCGGCCGGTGCCCCCGGCAACCCCTTCGCACCTCCGGCCCAGGGCGGTGAGCCGGTCCCGCCGCCGCCCATCGCGCCGGACGGCCCCGGCCAGACGCCGTACGGCTACCCCGGCGGCTTCGGCTATCCGGCGCAGCCGGGCTACGGCGGCGCCCACGGACCGCAGGCCCCGGGCACTCCGGGCCTCCCCGGCTACTACGGCTGGCCCGGTATGCCGCCCATGGCGGACAACGGGATGGGCACCGCAGGTCTGGTGCTGGGCATCCTGTCGGCCATCGTGTTCTGCCTCTGGCCCATCGCCATCATCATGGGCGTCCTCGGACTGATCTTCGGCCTGATCGGCCGCAGGAAGGCCAACCGGGGCGAGGCCACGAACGGGGGCCAGGCCCTGGCCGGTGCCATCTGCGGTGGTGTGGGCATCTTCCTCGGCATCGGAATGATCGTCCTGATGTTCGTCGCCCCCTGATAACGCCCCCGATCCGCCCTTTGAGCCGGTCCCCTGATCCGGCTCTCTGGTCTCGCCCCCCATCCCGGCCGAGGCGGGGCGGGGGCCCTATGCCCTCGCGCCCGGTTCCGTGCTCCCCTGTGCCCGTATCCGATCCCGGGCCTCCATCAGCGCGAATCCCAGCAGGTTCGGCCCCCGCCACCGCCGCGGGTCCGCCGCCGCCTCGTCGTCCGCGGCGAGGCCGATGCCCCAGATCCGGTCGACCGGACTCGCCTCCACCAGGACCCGGTCGCCCGTGCCCAGCAGGAAGTGCCGCAGCCCGGGGTCGGAGCCGAACTTGTGGACGCTGCCCTCGACCACGATCCGGAACCGCTCGCGTTCCCACACCGTCTCGTCGAAGCCGCGCACCAGCCGCCCGGCCTTCTTCGCCTGTGCGGGGTGCCCGGCGGCCAGTACGAGCCGCTCCGCCTCCGGGTCGCCGAAGAGCCGTGCCTTGCCGGCCATCATCCAGTGCTCGGCGGTCGCGTAGGCGACGCCCTCGACCATGAACGGTGACGGCCACCACTGGCTCAGACAGCTCGCCCCGAGCCGGCCGTCGGGCCGGGGGCGGTGGCCCCAGAACCGCAGATATTTGATCCCCGCTCCCGCGTGGACCTCCCTGACCAGGGTCTCCCAAGAATCGATCTTCCCCATGCACGCGAGTCTGGCAGGTGCCACTGACACTCCGTCCTTCCTTTTCCGCGTCGACTCGACACCTGGTCGACAGATTCCGTCGCGTAACCAAAAGGCAACAACGGAATCACTTGTTGGAGTCCTTTTGCTCTGCCAGGATCGGCACTCAAATCGAGCTGGAGCTACGCCACCCGCCCCCCCGTACGACCGGTACGAGTGGGCCGACGGCGGAGGAGAGCGACATGCAGAACCCGGGCACAGCCAACGCCACCCCGGACCGGTTTCCCGCCCAGGAACGCCTGGCGGACGGTGCGCAGTTCATCGCCGGCCGTCTGACCAAGGGCACCTCCGGTCGCACCCACGCGGTCGTCGACCCCGCCACCGGTGAGGAGGTCTACACCTTCGAACTGGCCGGACCCGACGACGTGGACGCGGCCGTCGCCGCCGCGCGCGAGGCGTTCCCCGGCTGGTCCGGTGCCACGCCCGGCGAACGCTCCGAGGCGCTGCACCGCTTCGCCGCCGTGCTCGCCGAGCGCGCCGAGGACTTCGCGCGCGCCGAGTCGCTCCAGTGCGGCAAACCGCTCAAGCTGACCCGCGAGTTCGACGTCCCGGGGACCATCGACAACACGGCGTTCTTCGCCGGTGCCGCCCGGCATCTCCAGGGGCAGTCCGCGGGCGAGTACTCCGGCGACCACACGTCGTACGTCCGCCGTGAGGCGATCGGTGTGATCGGCTCCATCGCGCCCTGGAACTATCCGCTCCAGATGGCCGCCTGGAAGATCCTCCCGGCGATCGCCGCGGGCAACACCGTCGTGCTGAAGCCGGCCGAGCTCACCCCGCTGACCGCACTGCTCTTCGCCCAGGCGGCGACCGACGCCGGACTGCCGGACGGGGTCGTCAACATCGTCACCGGCACCGGCCTGGAGGCGGGCGAGCACCTCGTCGCGCACCCCGACGTGGCCATGACCTCCTTCACCGGTTCCACCGCCGTCGGCAAGCGGGTCGCCGAGATCGCGACCGCCACCGTCAAGCGGATCCACCTGGAGCTGGGCGGCAAGGCCCCCTTCGTCGTCTTCGACGACGCCGACCTCGAGGCCGCCGCCAACGGCGCCGTCGCGGGCGCGCTCATCAACACCGGCCAGGACTGCACGGCCGCCACGCGCGCGTACGTGCAGCGCCCGCTCTACGAGGCGTTCGTCGCGCGCACGGCCGAACTGATGGAGACCGTACGGCTCGGTGACCCGTTCGCCCCCGGCACCGACCTCGGTCCGCTGATCTCGCACGTCCAGCGCGACCGCGTCGCCGGATTCGTCGACCGGGCCCGCGCCTACGCGCGCGTGGTCACCGGCGGCGAGGCGCCCGCGGGGGACCTCGCGGACGGCGCGTACTATCGTCCCACCCTTGTCGCGGACGCCGTGCAGGACAGCGAGATCGTCCAGTCGGAGATCTTCGGTCCGGTACTGGTCGTTCTGCCGTTCGACAGTGATGATGAGGGCCTCCGGTTGGCCAACGACACCCCGTACGGCCTTGCCGCCTCCGCGTGGAGCCGGGACGTCTACCGGGCGAACCGGGCCACCCGTGAGATCAAGGCGGGCTGCGTGTGGGTCAACGACCACATTCCGATCATCAGTGAGATGCCGCACGGCGGATACAAGCAATCCGGCTTCGGCAAGGACATGTCCGCGTACTCGTTTGAGGAATACACCCAGGTCAAGCACGTCATGTTCGACAACACCGCGGTGGCCAGGAAGGACTGGCACCGCACCGTCTTCGGGGACCGGCCGTGACCGCCGCCCGGCGGTAGCCGGATGCGCGACGGCCGGACACCCGAGACGACCGGCCGTCGCCGAGTGAGAAACCAGGCCGCCTGACCCGCGGCCGCCCATCCTCCCGAAAGGGCACCACGCGCATGGAGCAGTACGAGCCCGACCGCCTGACCCCGGCCCAGACGGCCGCCATGCGGCGCAGCCTCCGCAACGGCAGGGCAGCCATGACCCGCCGTTCGCTGCTGCGCGCCTCCGCGGGCGGCGCGCTCGCGGTCGGCGGAATCGGGGCGCTGAGCGGCTGCGGGATCCCCGCGGCCGGCAAGACGCAGGGCGGCACCTCGGCAGAGGACCACTCGGCCACGGAGAAGACCCTCAACTTCTCCAACTGGACCGAGTACATCGACCTCGACGACAGCGGCAAGCACCACCCGACGCTGGAGACGTTCCTCAGGCGGACCGGAATCTCGGTGAAGTACACCGAGGACATCAACGACAACAACGAGTTCTTCGCGAAGATCAAGCCGCAGCTCGCCGCGGGCCAGGAAACCGGCCGCGACCTGATCGTCCTCACCGACTGGCTGGCCGCACGCGTGATCCGCCTGGGCTGGGTGCAGAAACTCGACCCGTCCCACCTGCCGCACGCCTACACCAACCTGTCGCCGCAGTTCCGCAACCCCGACTGGGACCCGGGACGCGCCTACTCGTACCCGTGGCAGGGCATCCCCACCATCGTCGCCTTCAACAAGAAGGCCCTCGACGGCATCGAGGTGAAGTCGGTCTCCGACCTCCTCGACAACCCCAAGCTCAAGGGCCGCGTCTCGTTCCTGTCCGAGATGCGCGACACCATGGGCATGACCCTGCTGGACATGGGCAAGGACCCGGCGAAGTTCACCGACGACGACTTCGACGCCGCCATAGCCCGGCTCCAGAAGGCCGTCGACAACGGCCAGATCCGCCGCTTCACCGGCAACGACTACACCTCCGACCTCACCAAGGGCGACATCGCGGCCTGTGTCGCCTGGGCCGGCGACATCGTCCAGCTCAAGAACGACAGCCCGGACGTCGACTTCGTCATCCCCGACAGCGGCTACATGACGTCGACCGACAACCTGCTGGTGCCCAACAAGGCGCGTCACAAGACGAACGCCGAGCGGCTGATCGACTTCTACTACGAGCCGGAGCAGGCCGCCGAGCTCGCCGCGTACATCAACTACGCGACGCCGGTCGAAGGCGTGAAGCCCTACCTTGCCAAGATCGACCAGGACGCGGCGAACAACCCGCTGATCGTCCCCGACAAGGACATGCAGGCCAGGTCCCACTCCTTCCGCGCGCTGAGCCAGAAGGAAGAGACGGCCTACGAAGAGAAGTTCGCGAAGCTCACAGGGGCGTGACGATGATGACGACAGAGAACAGCGGCGACGTCCGCCTCACCGGGATCAGCAAGACCTACGGCTCCTTCACCGCCGTGCACCCGCTCGACCTGACCGTGCCTCAGGGCTCCTTCTTCGCCCTGCTCGGCGCCTCGGGCTGCGGCAAGACCACCACCCTGCGCATGATCGCCGGTCTGGAGGAACCTTCCTCCGGCACCGTGCACCTCGGCGACGAGGAGGTGACGCACCTGCCGCCGTACAAGCGGCCGGTGAACACCGTCTTCCAGTCGTACGCCCTCTTCCCGCACCTGGACATCTTCGAGAACGTCGCCTTCGGCCTGCGCCGGCGCGGGATCAAGAGCGTCAAGAAGCAGGTCGAGGAGATGCTCGACCTCGTCCAGCTCGGCGAGCAGGCGCGCAAGAAACCCCACCAGCTCTCCGGCGGCCAGCAGCAGCGCGTCGCCGTGGCCCGCGCGCTGATCAACCACCCCAAGGTGCTGCTGCTCGACGAGCCGCTCGGCGCCCTCGACCTCAAGCTGCGCCGCCAGATGCAGCTGGAGCTCAAGCGCATCCAGACCGAGGTGGGCATCACCTTCGTCCACGTCACCCACGACCAGGAGGAGGCCATGACCATGGCCGACACGGTCGCGGTGATGAACGCGGGCCGGGTCGAGCAGCTCGGCTCGCCCGCCGACCTCTACGAGAACCCGCAGACGACGTTCGTCGCGAACTTCCTCGGCACCTCCAACCTCATCGAGGCCGAGGTCGACGCCAAGACCGGCGCCGAGATCGTCCTGAAGGCCGGCGGCGGCAGGCTCGTCCTGCCCGAGGCGCGCTGTTCCGCGCCCACGACGACCGGCGGCAAGGTGCTCGTCGGGGTCCGCCCGGAGAAGATCTCCCTCACCCACGCCGACGAGGCGGACAAGATACCCGACGGCCGCAACCGCGTCACCGGCAGGATCGCGCAGTCCAGCTTCATCGGGGTCTCCACGCAGTACGTGATCGACAGCCCCGTCTGCCCCGAGTTCGAGGTCTACGTCCAGAACATCGACCGCGACTCCCGGCTCGCGCCCGGTGCCGAGGTCGTCCTGCACTGGAGCCCGGAGCACACCTTCGGCCTCGACGCCGACCAGGACATCGACGCGGGCGTCGAGACGGCCGAGGAGGAGGCCGCCTGATGACCACCACCGTCACCGAGGCCGAAGCGCCACCCCTCGCGCCGCCGGCCGACCGGAAGCCGCCGAAGCAGCGGGGCCGCCTCGTCCCGTACTGGCTGCTGCTGCCCGGACTCCTGTGGCTCCTTGTCTTCTTCGCGCTGCCGATGATCTACCAGGGCTCCACCTCCGTGCAGACGGGCTCCCTGGAAGAGGGCTACAAGGTCACCTGGCACTTCGCGACCTACTGGGACGCGCTGAGCGAGTACTGGCCGCAGTTCCTGCGGTCGGTCTTCTACGCGGGCGCCGCCACCGTGCTGTGCCTGGTGCTGGGCTACCCGCTGGCGTACCTGATCGCCTTCCGCGCGGGCCGCTGGCGCAACCTGATCATGATCCTGGTGATCGCGCCGTTCTTCACCAGCTTCCTGATCCGCACCCTCGCCTGGAAGACGATCCTCGCGGACGGCGGCCCGGTCGTCGGCGCCCTGAACACGCTGCACGTCCTGGACGTCACCAGCTGGCTCGGCTGGACGGCCGGCGACCGCGTCCTGGCCACCCCGCTGGCGGTGGTGTGCGGTCTGACGTACAACTTCCTGCCGTTCATGATCCTGCCGCTCTACACCTCGCTGGAGCGCATCGACGGACGGCTGCACGAGGCGGCGGGCGACCTGTACGCCAGGCCGGTCACGACCTTCCGCAAGGTCACCTTCCCGCTGTCGATGCCCGGGGTGGTCTCCGGCACGCTGCTGACCTTCATCCCGGCGGCCGGCGACTACGTCAACGCCGAACTGCTCGGCTCCACCGACACCCGCATGATCGGAAACGTCATCCAGACGCAGTTCCTGCGCATTCTCGACTATCCGACGGCCGCGGCGCTGTCCTTCATCCTCATGGCCGCGATTCTCCTCATGGTCACTTTCTACATCCGCAGGTCCGGGACGGAGGATCTGGTCTAAATGCCCTTCGTCAACTGGCTCAAGCGCCATCTCGTGGTCATCGCGGGACTGCTGACGCTCTCCTATCTGCTGCTGCCGAACATCGTCGTCACGGTGTTCTCCTTCAACAAACCGAAGGGCCGCTTCAACTACCAGTGGCAGCAGTTCTCCACGGACGCCTGGAAGGATCCGTGCGGCGTCGCCGACATGTGCGGCTCGCTGTCGCTCAGCCTCCAGATCGCCTTCTGGGCGACGGTCGGCGCCACCGTCCTGGGCACGATGATCGCCTTCGCGCTGGTCCGCTACCGCTTCCGCGCCCGCGGCGCGGTGAACTCGCTGATCTTCCTGCCGATGGCGATGCCCGAGGTCGTCATGGCCGCCTCGCTGCTCACCCTGTTCCTCAACATGGGCGCCCAGCTGGGCTTCTGGACGATCCTGATCGCCCACATCATGTTCTGCCTCAGCTTCGTCGTCACCGCGGTCAAGGCGCGCGTGATGTCGATGGACCCGCGTCTGGAGCAGGCGGCCCAGGACCTCTACGCCGGACCGGTGCAGACGTTCCTGCGGGTCACCCTGCCCATCGCGGCCCCCGGAATCGCCGCCGGCGCGCTGCTGTCCTTCGCGCTCTCCTTCGACGATTTCATCATCACCAATTTCAACGCGGGTTCGACCGTCACGTTCCCCATGTTCGTCTGGGGTTCGGCACAGCGCGGCACGCCCGTCCAGATCAATGTCATCGGTACGGCCATGTTCCTGCTCGCCGTACTGTTCGTCCTGGTTTCCATGCTCATCGGAAACCGCCGCGGCAGGCAAAAGGCATGAGCCTTTCGCGGTAATCCCGTTTCGATAGACCCTTCGTAGGGAGTTGAAATCATGGCCCCAAGCGCCATGACCCGGTGGACAAAGTCTCTTTCCGAAGCACAGCCGGTCCCGTACTGGCTCGAAGACCCCGGCAAGCCCCACCCCGAGCCCGCGCTCACCGGCCCCGAGACCTGCGACCTGCTGGTCGTGGGCGGCGGCTACAGCGGACTGTGGACCGCGCTGATCGCCAAGGAACGCGATCCGCACCGTGACGTGGTGCTGCTGGAAGGCCGTGAGGTGGGCTGGGCCGCCTCGGGCCGCAACGGCGGTTTCTGTGCCGCCTCCCTCACGCACGGCCTGCCCAACGGCCTCACCCGCTGGCCGGACGAGATCCACAAGCTGGAGGAGCTGGGCGCCCGCAACCTCGACGAGATCGAGAAGGCGGTCGCCCGCTACTCCCTCGACTGCGACTTCGAGCGCACCGGCGAGATCGACGTCGCCACCGAGACGTACCAGGCGTGGGAGCTGCGCGACTGGTACACGGAACTGGAGCGCAAGGGCCTCGCCGACGGCATCGAGTTCCTGGACGCCGACGCCGTGCGCGAGCAGGTCGCCTCGCCGACCTTCCAGGCCGGTCTGTGGGACCGCCGGGGCGTGGCCATGGTCGACCCGGCCAAGCTGGCCTGGGGCCTGAAGAAGGCCTGCCTGGAGTCGGGCGTACGGATCTACGAGCACACCCCCGCCCTGACCCTGAAGCCGTACGGCGCCGGCATGGCCGTGGGCACCCCGTACGGCGAGGTCCGCGCCCGTCGGGTGGCACTGGGTACGAACATCTTCCCGAGCCTGGTCAAGCGGGTACGGGCGTACACCGTGCCGGTCTACGACTACGCCCTGATGACCGAGCCGCTGACCGACGCCCAGCTGGCGTCGGTCGGCTGGAAGAACCGGCAGGGCCTCGGGGACTCGGCGAACCAGTTCCACTACTTCCGGCTGTCGGCGGACAACCGGATCCTGTGGGGCGGCTACGACGCGATCTATCCGTACGGCGGCCGGGTGCGCGCCGAGTACGAGGACCGGCCGGAGACGTACGCCAAGCTCGCCGGGCACTTCTTCACCTGCTTCCCGCAGCTGGAGGGCGTCCGCTTCACCCACGCGTGGGGCGGCGCGATCGACACCTGCTCGCGCTTCTCGGCCTTCTTCGGCACGGCCCACCAGGGGAAGGTCGCCTATGCGGCCGGCTTCACGGGGCTGGGCGTCGGCGCGACCCGGTTCGGTGCCGACGTGATGCTGGACCTGCTGGCGGGCGAGCGGACCGAGCGCACGGAACTGGCGATGGTGCGCAGGAAGCCGCTGCCCTTCCCGCCGGAGCCGTTCGCCTGGACCGGGATCGCGCTCACCAAGTGGTCGCTGGCACGGGCCGACGCGCACGCCGGCCGGCGCAACCTGTGGCTGAAGACGATGGACCGGCTGGGCCTCGGCTTCGACAGCTGACCGGCGGCGTGCCCGTCACCGGGCGCAGGTCGGCCGACGGGTGTGACCGGGTTCACTCCTTCGAGGAGCCGCAACCCGCGTAATGCCGACGGGGGACCTCCCTCTCCCTCGTGACGCGACAGCGTCCACGAGACACGGGGAGGTCCTCTCATGACCGGCGCGAAGACGGCCGTCGACTGGCTGGCATCCGTCGCACCCGACCCCGAGGCCTGCCGCTTCGAGTGGGAGCGCAACCCCCGAGGGATCGCGTTGCTGCCGGCCGGCAAGGCCTGGGACGTACTGATCCTGCCGGGCGAGCTGGGCCTTCCGACGCTCGACGTGCTCACCCGCATCCTCGACCAGCCGGGTCCGGTGCTGGCCGACTTCGGCGACGCGCGCGTCGGCTTCCTGGTGCCGCCCGGCACCGCGGCCCGCTGGCTCGGCACCGGCATCCGTACGGTCGGCGCCGGAAGCTGGATCGTCGTGCCGTATCCGGGCAGATCCACCGGCAAGGTCCGCTGGCTGGTCCCGCCGGACGGCACCGGCACCGTCACCGACCCGGCCCTCCTGGAACTGGCGATGCACGAGGCGGCGGCGGGCCTGGCGATGGAGGAGGGCGGTTAGGGCCGCCGCCGGGGGGTGTTGTTCAGGGGAGTGTTCCCCGAGGACAGCCGGAGGAGAAGGCGCCACAGCGCGAAGAGCAGCACCGTGCCCAGGCACCAGCCGGCCACGACGTCCAGCGGCCAGTGGTAGCCGCGCCGGACCAGGCCGTAGCCGACGCCGAGCACCAGGACGAGGCAGCCGCCGAGCAGCGCGCGGCGGGCCGGGCCGGGGCGCAGCAGGGGCAGGAGCAGCAGGGTCGCGGCACCGTAGGCGACGGCGGCGGTGACGGTGTGGCCGGAGGGGTAGTAGCCGACCGCGGGCGGCACGGCCGGGGTGCCCGGGCGGGCGGTCCACTCCTTGAGCGGGACGACGACCGCCGGGACCAGGATCATCAGCGCGGCCGCGGCCAGCGGCGGCAGCCACCAGCGGGGCGCTCCCGCGGCCCGGCCCGCCCGGGCGGCGTACACCGCGACCAGGGCCAGGACGGGCACAGCGACCGGGACGCCGCCGAGGTCGGAGAGCAGCTCGCCGAGGCGGTCGGGACGGACCAGGGCGTGGCTGACCCGTTCGTCCACGCGCAGCAGCGGTCCGTCGGCGAGGACCTGCCAGGTGATGAGGGCGAACAGGAGCGCGGGTACCCCGGGCACGAGCAGCAGGAGCGGGCGTGGTCGCCGCCCGGTCGGCGCCGTCGCGGCGACGGGCGCTTTCGCGACAGCGGACGGTGTCGTCACGGTCGGCGGCGTCGCGACAGTGGGCGGTGTCGTCACGGTCGGCGGCGTCGCGACAGTGGGCGGTGTCGTGACGGTCGGCGGTGTCGTGACGGTGGGCGGTCCTGCGGCGGTCGGCGGCGCGGGACCGCACTCGGGCTGCGGGTCCGGGCGGGTCGGCATGGACTCCACCCTGCCAGGTTCGAGCCGGAGCACGGGAACACCGCGGCTCCCGGACGACGCGAACCGCCCCGTTCGCCGGGGCGAGCGGGGCGGTTCGGTGGCGCGGTGACAGAGTGCAGGTCGGCCGCCCCGGAACAAGGGGGGGTGGTTCCGAGGCGGCCGTCCGGATCGGCAGGCCGCGCGCCCCGGGGGGTCTGGGGCGGGCGACTGTCCGATCGGTGAGGAAATCCGGGGCCGGGACCCCGGTTGTGTGCGCGAGGGCACGACCAGGTCGAAGCTGGGGAGGCCTCGGACCTGAGGTCACCCGCAGTCCCCTGCGGGTGAGGGTGTATCTCTCATCTGGAGAGAACCTACGGCAGCGGATCCCCCCGGGACAGCCGGAACCGGGTCCTGCCATCCACCTCGCACACGTTCTTCACACGCTCTGCCGTTCATCCCTCAGACGTGCGGGAAGTGGGCTCAGATGCGCGCGAAGGCCTGCTCGATGATGTCGAGACCCTCGTTGAGCAGGTCCTCGCCGATGACCAGCGGGGGCAGGAAGCGAAGCACGTTGCCGTAGGTGCCACAGGTCAGGACCAGCAGGCCCTCCTGGTGGCAGGCCTTGGCCAGCGCGGCGGCCGCCTCCGGGTGCGGCTCCTTGGTGGCCCGGTCCTTGACCAGCTCGATGGCGATCATCGCGCCACGGCCACGGACGTCGCCGATGATGTCGAACTTCTCGGCCATGGCGGTCAGGCGCGCCTTCATGACGGCCTCGATGTTCTTCGCCTTGGCGTTGAGGTCGAGCTCCTTCATCGTCTCGATGGCGCCGAGCGCACCCGCGCAGGCCACCGGGTTGCCGCCGTAGGTGCCGCCCAGGCCGCCCGCGTGCGCGGCGTCCATGATCTCGGCGCGGCCGGTGACGGCGGCGAGCGGCAGACCGCCCGCGATGCCCTTGGCGGTGGTGATCAGGTCCGGGACGATGCCCTCGTCCTCGCACGCGAACCACTGACCGGTGCGGCAGAAGCCGGACTGGATCTCGTCCGCGACGAAGACGATGCCGTTGTCCTTGGCGAACTTGCTGATGGCAGGCAGGAAGCCCTTGGCCGGCTCGATGAAGCCGCCCTCGCCGAGCACCGGCTCGATGATGATCGCGGCGACGTTCTCCGCCCCGATCTGCTTGCTGATCATGTCGATGGCCTGGGCGGAGGCCTCGGCGCCGGCGTTCTCCGGGCCGGTCAGCCAGCGGTAGCCGTACGCCACCGGCACCCGGTAGACCTCGGGCGCGAAGGGGCCGAAGCCGTGCTTGTACGGCATGTTCTTGGCCGTGAGCGCCATCGTCAGGTTCGTCCGGCCGTGGTAGCCGTGGTCGAACACGACGACCGCCTGGCGCTTGGTGTAGGCGCGGGCGATCTTCACGGCGTTCTCGACGGCCTCGGCGCCGCTGTTGAACAGCGCGGACTTCTTGGCGTGGTCACCCGGGGTGAGCTCGGCCAGGGCCTCGGCGACCGCCACGTAACCCTCGTAGGGCGTGACCATGAAACAGGTGTGGGTGAAGTCGGCGAGCTGCGCGGAGGCGCGGCGCACCACGGCCTCGGCGGAGGCGCCGACCGAGGTCACGGCGATGCCGGAGCCGAAGTCGATGAGACGGTTGCCGTCGACGTCCTCGATGATGCCGCCGCCCGCGCGGGCGGTGAAGACCGGGAGCGTGGAACCCACGCCGGCCGCGACCGCGGCCAGACGGCGGGCCTGAAGCTCCTGCGACTTCGGGCCGGGGATGGCGGTGACGACGCGGCGCTCCTGCGGAAGTGCGGTCATGGGGGGCTCCCTGAAGATCTTGCGAAACCGGAGAATCCGGGCGGGCGTTTTCGGACGCTTACCTCTTTTCTCGCAGGCTAGGACGGGGAGGGTGGGGTGGGCATGCTCCATGTGGGCGTTTTCCGCGGCGCCGGTTGTCCGCCGTGGACATAGAAGGCTCCCGGGGCATTGCCGCGGTCCGGCCGGGTAAGCGGTGAACTCCCCTTGCGGGGGCGTTAGATTGACTCGCTGATGGTGGACGGAGCGGCTGGTCAGGGGGCAACGGCGATGGACAGCGACGGGACGCAGGACGCGCGGGGCACGCATGCGAATCCCGTGCCGCGCCCGGCGGGACCGACGGAGGTGCCGGCCGTCCCGGCCAGGCCCACGGTGCCGCCACCGCCCGCGCGCGCCCCCGAACCGGGCGCGCGGACCCGGCCGGCCGTCGCCGACTGGCTGGACGCGCCCCGCCCGGACGCCCGGCCCGGCATCTGGCGGCTCGGCTACCGGCTGCCCAAGGCGGCCCGGGCCGCGCAGCGACTGGCCCCGGTCACCGTCGTCGGCGTGCTGGTCCCGCTGGTCGTCGCACTGCTGCTGTGGTCCCTGTGGCGCCGCGGCACGCTGCCGTACCAGTGGGCGCTGCTGCGGCTGTTCACCCCGGACGACTGGTGGTGGGGCGGCACCCTCGCGTCCCCCAAGGGCATGGACGGCGCCGAGGCCAGGGTGGTCTACGACGGCGTCTTCTTCGCCGTGCTCGTGTACGCCATGGGCCGGCTGGGCAGCTGGGGGGACATCGTCCGGCACCTGGTCACCCGGCGCGAGCAGCCCGTGCGCGCCCTGCTCGCGGCCCTGGGCGCGCTGGTCACGCTGAGCTTCGTCTTCCCGGGCGCCTTCGGTGTCGGCTGGGACGCCCTGCCCGTCGTGGACCCTTTGTTCTCCCTCGTCGTCCTGATCACCGGCGGCTACGACGTCTTCACCTCGGCGCTGACCACGGACGCGCTCTACGCCCTGATCACCCTGCTCGTCCTGTGGCCCTTCGTCAGGATCGGCGGCTGGTGGCCGCTGCTGCGGACCCGGCTCGCGGCCCGCGGCGGCACCAAGGCGGGCGCGACCCCGCAGCCGGCCCCGGACGAGTCCCGGGCGACCTGGCCCGAACTGCGCGCCGCCGGGCAGCGCGAGGCGGCGGACCTCCTCACCGCCGAGGTGCAGGCAGGCCGGATGAACGACGTGGACTGCGCCCGGGTCGCGCACGCCTGGACCCAGGCCAGGAGCCTGGCGCGGCTCACGACCTTCACCGACGCCGTGCTGCGCCAGGGCGCCGCCGCCCTCACCCACCCCTCCGGCGCCCGGGACCTGCCCGGCCGCACCGCCCGGCACGACCTGCTCGCGGGACAGGTGCGCATCGGACGGTGGGCGAGCGGCGACCGCACCCCGGCGGCGTACGGCGGGGCGGGCGCGGCCCTCGGCCCGGAGACCCTCGGCACCTCGCTCCTCGTCGTCGGCCCTTCGGGGTCCGGCAAGACCCGGCACGTGATCGCTCCCGTGGTCGAGTCCCTCGCCCTCCAGGCCCTGACCGGCCGGTGCGCGGTGGTCGCCGTCTGCGCGGCCGGGACGCCGCTCGGCCCGGACTCGGCGTTCGACGTCGTGGTGCGCGTCGGCAACCCCGCCTCCGTCCACGACCTGGATCCCTACGCCGAGTCCGACGATCCCGACGAGGCCGCCGGCCTCCTCGCCGAGGCCCTGGCCGGCGACCTGGACACCGTCGGCGCCCAGCGGGCCGCCACGACGCTGGCCCAGCTGCTCGGACCGTACCGGGCGGCGTACGGCGCGTTTCCGACCCTGCCCGTGCTGCGGGAACTGCTGGAGGGCGAGCCGACGGCGCTGGCGGCCCTGCGCGAGGCGCTGGCGGGCGAACGGCACCTCGCGATGCGCCGCGAGCTCGACGCCCGGCTCCGGCAGGCCGGCACCCCCGCCGACCCGGCCCCGGCCCTCGCCGACCGGCTCGCCCTGCTGGACCGGCCCGCCTTCGCCGACTTCTTCGGCGCGGGCGACGACACGATCCGCCCGTTCTCGCTGCGCGCGGTGGCCCACCATCCGCTGCGGGTCCGCGTCGACCTGCCCGAGCACGGGCACGAGGAGGCGGCCCGGCTGATCACCCGGCTCGTGCTGGCCCAGTTCGCCGCGGTCGTGCGCGACACCGGCCGGGCGCACTTCGCCGGGCTCGTCCTCGACGACGCGACCGGCGCGGTCACCGCCGGGTCCGTACGCCGTACGCAGGGGCTGCGCTCGCAGAACGCGGGCGTGGTGTTCGCGCTGCGCACCGTCGCCGACGTCCCCGAGGCCCTGCACGGGCCGCTGTACGGCGCGGTCGGCTGCCGGCTGGCCCTGTCCGGGGTGACGACCTGGGACGGCAGCAGGTTCGCCGCCGCCTGGGGCACCGAGTGGGTGGAGACGCGGGAGGTGGCCCAGCACACCGTCTTCGCGGACCAGCCGATGACCCGCGCCATCCACGCGCTGCGCAAGCTGGTCACGGGCAAGGCGGTGACCACGGAGGCGGTGACCGTGCGCAAGGTCGAACGGGAGCGCTGGTCGGCCTCCGAACTCGCGCACGGGGTGCCCCCGGGGCACGCGGTGCTGTCGCTCACCACCATCAAGGGCGATCACGCGCCGCCGCTGCTGGTGGATCTGGGGGACGGACGGGCGGCGCGGGGCCGCTGAGCCACATGTGTGAACGTACCGTCACACGATGACCGTACGGTGAGGCAGAATCGGCATAGGTTGTTCATACGCGGCGGCCAAAAGGCCGCGGTGACCACCGGAGCCGCCCGGACCCGTACGGACAGCGCCGGCCCGGACCCACAGACCTGAAGGCCTCATGCCCCCTACGCTCGCCTCGCTCGTCCACCACTCCGCACTCAAGCTGACCGTGCGGGCCGGGGAGGAGCGCCTGGACGTGCCGGTCCGGTGGGCGCACGTCAGCGAGCTCGCCGACCCCGTCCCGTACATGGAGGGCGGGGAGCTACTGCTGATCACCGCGCTGACCCTGGACGCGGAGGATCCGGAGGCGATGCTGCGGTACGTCAAGCGGCTCGTGGGCGCCGGGGTGGTGGGGCTCGGCTTCGCCGTCGGGGTCAACTACGACGACATCCCCAAGGCGCTGGTCGACGCGGCCGAGCAGGAGGGACTGCCGCTGCTGGAGGTGCCGCGCCGCACGCCGTTCCTGGCCATCAGCAAGGCGGTCTCCGCCGCGATCGCCGCCGACCAGTACCGGGCCGTGACCGCGGGCTTCGCCGCCCAGCGCGAACTGACCAGGCAGACCCTGAGCTCCGGCCCCGAGGGCCTGCTCGCCGCACTCGCCGCACAGGTCGACGGCTGGGCCGCGCTGTACGACGCCTCGGGCGCCGTCGTCGCCACCGCGCCGGAGTGGGCGCTGCGCCGGGCCGCGCGGCTCACCGCGGATGTCGAGCGGTTGCGCGAGCGGCCAGCCCCGGCCTCGTCGGTGGTCGGCGGCCCCGGCAACGAGGACCGCGTCGAACTCCACTCGCTCGGCACCGGCCGCCGCCCGCGGGCGGCGCTCGCCGTGGGCACGGCCGCCGCGCTCGGCACCGCCGAACGGTACGCAGTCCACTCGGCCATCGCGCTGCTCACCCTCACCACCGAGCGCTCCCGCTCGCTGCACGCGGCGGAGCAGCGGGTCGGCGCGGCCGTGCTGCGCATGCTCCTGGCCGGGGAGCCGGACCACGCCCGTGCCGTCGCCGGAGACCTCTACGGCGGGCTGCTCGACGCGCCCTTCCGGGTCATCGTCGCCGAGTCGGCGTCCGCCTCCGCCGCGCTCGCGCGCACGCACTCCGACCCGGTCGCGAGCGTGGCCGCCGCCAAGCCGTCGGCGGCCGCGCTGGTGGCCGCCGAGGCGGGCGGTGATCCGCTGGGCGGGCTGGCCGAGACCGCGGAGTCCGCCGCCGCGCGCGCCGGGGAGGCCGTCCTCGTCGTCCCGGAGGGGGAGCGGCTGGTGGTGCTGGCGGTGGACGGGGGCGCGGCCGTGGCGGCGTGCGGCGAGTACGCGACGGCGCTGGAGGCGGCGCGGGCCGCGGGGACGCGCGAGCAGACGTCGGGCGGTGAGGAGGACGAGCTCGTCGTGGGGCTGTCCGCGCCGGCCGGGCCGATCGCGGCCGGCGCGGCCTACAAGCAGGCCGAACAGGCACTGTCCGTGGCCCGGCGGCGCGGACGGGTCTTCGTCGAGCACGAGCAGCTGGCCGCGGGGTCCGTGGTCCCGCTGCTCGCCGACGACGCGGTGAAGGCGTTCGCGGACGGGCTGCTGCGGCCGCTGCACGAGCACGACGCGACCGGCCGCGGCGACCTCGTCGCCTCGCTCCGGGCCTGGCTGTCCCGGCACGGGCAGTGGGACGCGGCGGCGGCCGACCTGGGGGTGCACCGGCACACCCTGCGGTACCGGATGCGGCGGGTGGAGGAGATCCTCGGCCGGTCATTGGACGATCCGGACGTACGGATGGAGCTGTGGCTGGCCCTGAAGGCGACAGCGGCTCCGGAACCGGCCCCGCCCCGGCCCTGAGCCCACCCCCAGCCCGAGATGTCACCGGGCGCCGTGGAGGGTGCGGGGGCGACCGTGCCAAACCGTAGCGTCCCGGGCGGCCATCACTCCTGCACGGACAAACGCCCGCTCGCCCGTGCGGGCCTACCGTGGTGGAGGAAAGCCAAGAAAACCTCCAAGCGGAAGGGCCGGGAACTCGCACATGACTTCCACCTACGCCTTCTGGCTCGCCGGCCGCCAGGTCACCGGCGAGGACAGCTTCGACGTCACCTCCCCGTGGGACGGCCGGCTCGTCGGCAAGGTCAGCGTGCCGACGGACGCCCAGGTCGAGGAGGCGGTGGCCGCCGCGTACGCCGTACGGGACGAGTTCGCCGCCACCCCGGCCCATGTGCGCGCCGCCGCCCTCGACCACGTCAGCCGGCGTCTGGCCGAGCGGACCGAGGAGATCGCGCAGCTCATCTCCGCCGAGAACGGCAAGCCGATCAAGTGGGCCCGCGGCGAGGTCGGCCGCGCCGTCTCGGTGTTCCGGTTCGCCGCCGAGGAGGCCCGGCGCTTCAACGGCGGCGAGGCCCAGCGCCTCGACACCGACGCGGGCGGCCAGGGCCGTCTGGCCCTCACCCGGCGCTTCCCCAAGGGCGTCGTCCTCGGTATCGCGCCCTTCAACTTCCCGCTGAACCTGTGCGCCCACAAGGTCGCCCCGGCGATCGCGGCCGGCGCGCCCATCATCCTCAAGCCGGCGCCCGCCACCCCGCTCTCCGGCCTGATCATCGGCGACCTGCTCGCCGAGACCGAGCTGCCCGCGGGCTCCTGGTCGATCCTCCCGGTCGCCAACGACAAGATGCCCGCCCTGGTCCAGGACGAGCGCCTGCCCGTCATCTCCTTCACCGGTTCCGAGACGGTCGGCTACGCGATCATGGACTCGGTGCCGCGCAAGCACTGCACCCTGGAGCTGGGCGGCAACGGCGCGGCCGTCGTCCTCGGCGACTTCGCGAGCGACGCGGACCTGGACTGGGCCGCGACCCGGATCGCGACCTTCTCCAACTACCAGGGCGGTCAGTCCTGCATCTCCGTGCAGCGGGTCATCGTGGACTCCGCCGTCCACGACCGGCTGCTGCCGCGTATCGTCGCCGCCGTCGAGGCGCAGGTCACCGGTGACCCGAACGACGACAAGACGGACGTCGGCCCGCTGGTCAGCGAAGCCGCCGCCCAGCGTGTCGAGGCGTGGGTGAAGGAGGCCGTCGAGGCCGGCGCCACCCTGCTCACCGGTGGCGACCGCGACGGCGCCTCCTACGCGCCGACCGTGCTCACCGACGTCCCGGCCGACACCACCCTCGCCTGCGAGGAGGTCTTCGGACCGGTGCTCACCGTGCAGAAGGTGGACGGCGAGGCCGAGGCGTTCGCCTCCGTCAACTCCTCCAAGTACGGCCTCCAGGCGGGCGTGTTCACCCACGACCTCCAGGCCGCCTTCCGCGCCCACCGCGCCCTGGAGGTCGGCGGCGTCGTCATCGGCGACGTGCCCTCCTACCGTGCCGACCAGATGCCGTACGGCGGTGCCAAGCAGTCCGGCGTGGGCCGCGAGGGTGTGAAGTTCGCGATGGACGACTACACCTACGAGCGTGTCCTGGTGCTCACGGGCCTCGCCCTCTGACGCAGCACGCACCCACCCCGAAGGGGCCCGGCACCGATCGACTCGGTGCCGGGCCCCTTCTCTGCGCCGGCCTGCTCCGGACCCTCAGCCGGAGAAGCCGACGTGCGCGAGCCGCAGCGGGCCGCGCAGCCTGAGCCGCAGGTCGTGCACGCCCTCGGCGGCGAAGTCGGCGCCGAGCGTGCGGTAGTCGTACGGGCCGGAGCCGGAGCCGGAGCCGGAGCCGGAGCCGGAGCCGGAGCCGGGGCCGGGGCCGGAGTTGGAGCCGAGGCCGGGGCCGGGGCCGGGTGCGGGGAGGGCGAGGGCGGCGAGCGGCGTGCCGTCGCCGAGCGACACATCGACCGTGCCCGTGCCCGCCACGGTCACCGTCACCCGGCCGACGCGCGCGCCGAAGTCGCAGTCGCGGTAGACCAGTTCGCCGGTCCCGGCCGGTCCGGGCGTCACCGCGTCGCCGGACACCTTCGTACGGTCGACGATCACGATCCCGCTCTGCTCGTCGAAGTCGGCCGCGCCCAGGCCCCGTTCGCGCACCGGACGCGGTGCCGCGGGCTCGCCGTCGAGCGTCACGGTCGTGCGCAGCCGGACGTCCTCGCTGGAGGCGCCGACGAGCAGTTCGTACTGGCCCGGTTCCAGGCGCCACGCGCCGTGCGCCACGTCCCAGAACCCGAAGGCCGCGAGGGGGACTTCGAAGACCGGCCGCGCGCTCGCACCGGGCGCCAGGGTGATCCTGCTGTGCGCCGCCAGTTCCCGGCGCGGGCGGACCACCGACGGGTTCACCGCGCGCAGATAGAGCTGGGGGACCTCGTCGGCGGTGACGTCACCGGTGTTGGTGACCGTGCAGGAGACGCGGACCGTGCCGTCCGTGACCTCCGCCGACAGCTCCGCGTAGGCGAAGGACGCGTACGACAGCCCGTGGCCGAAGGGGAACAGCGGGGTGCCCTCGAAGTACTGGTACGTCTGGCGGGAGCCGATCACGTCGTAGTCGAGGAGGCCGGGCAGGTCGGCGTCGTCGGCGTACCAGGTCTGCGGCAGCCTGCCCGCGGGGGAGACGTCGCCGGCCAGCACCCGGGCCAGGGCGGTGCCCGCGGCCTGCCCGCCGTGCGCGGTCCACAGCACGGCGGACAGCGCGTCCGGCGCGAACGCGTAGGGGTACGCCGAGACCAGCGCCAGCACCGTGCGCGGGTTGGCGGCGCGGGCGGCGCGCAGCAGCCGCTCCTGCTGGGCGGGCAGCCGCAGCGTCGTACGGTCCTCGGTCTCGCGGCCGTTGATGTGCGGGTCGTTGCCCGCCACCACCAGGACGGCGTCCGCCCGCGCGGCGACCCGTGCCACCGCGTCCTCGCCGCGCTCGACCAGGACGATTTCGAACGTCTCCGGGGCCGTGTCGGTCCCGTCGGCAACCCGTACGCCGTCGGCGGCGACGCACACGGGGCGGCCGGTGCCGAGGTGCCTGAGGAGGTGACCGTCGCCATGGGGTTCGAGACGGAAGGTCTCCTGGACCACCCAGCCGCCGGGCTGGTCGGCGGAGGCGCGGACGTACCCGTCGTCGGCGACCGACAGATAGCGGCCGTCGGGGGCGCGCAGGGTCAGGACGCCCTCGCCCCAGTCGGCCAGCGCGAGTTCCGTACCGAGGGCGTCGGTGGTGAGCGGGGGCAGATCGGTGCGGCCCGCGAGCAGGGCCGGGTCCAGCGCGCCCTCGGCGCCGCGCACCGCGCCGGCGTCCTCGGTGGCGTCGTCGGGGGCGGGGACGTGCAGGAACGTCCCCGCGGAGGTCCGCAGCCGTACCCGGTCCACGCCCTCCGCGAACTCGACGCGCTCGGCGCCGAACCGCTCGTACAGGGCCTCCAGGGGAGTGGAGCGGTGCAGGAGCGAGCCGCTGTACCAGTCGAGTTTGCACTCGTCGGCGAGCAGGCCGACCACCGCGAGCCGGGTGTCGGGGGCGAGGGGCAGCAGGCCGTCGTTGCCGAGCAGCACGATCGCCTGCTCGGCGCTCTCCCGGGCCAGCGCGCGGTGGGCCGGGGTGTCGAAGTCGCCGGTGCCCGTGTGCGGGTCGTGGTCCGGGTCGAACTCGCCCAGGCGGAAGCGGACGGAGAGCTGGCGGCGCACCGCGATGTCCACGTCCGCCTCGGTCAGCAGGCCCTGTTTCAGGGCGCCTCGGACGCGCGCGACGATCGTCCGGCCGTCGGTGCCGTGGTCGGTGAAGCTGTCGACGCCGGCCAGCAGGGCGGCGGCCGTCGCCTCCTCGTGGGTGTCGAAGTAGTGCTCGGAGTCGACCAGGTTGGAGGGGGCGCCCGCGTCCGAGCACACCAGGAGGTCGTCGCCGGTCCAGGCGCGCAACTGCTCGCGCAGCAGCGGCGAGACATGGTTCGGGCGGCCGTTGACCAGGTTGTAGGCGGGCATCACCCCGGCCGCCGTGCCCGCCTCGACCGTCTCGCGGAAGGCCCGCAGGTCGTACTCGTGCAGCACCCGCGGGCGCACGGAGCTCGACGCGGTGTCCCGGGCGGTCTCGTTGTTGTGGGCGAGCCAGTGCTTCAGGACGGGCGCGGTGCGCCAGTACACCGGGTGATCGCCGCGCAGCCCCCGGGTGTACGCGACCGCGATGGCCGAGGTCAGCCGCGGATCCTCCGAGTAGCCCTCCTCGTTGCGGCCCCACAGCGGGTGGCGCAGCAGGTTCACGGTCGGCGACCAGACGTTCAGGCCCACCCGGTCGTCGCGCAAGCGCATCGCGCGGGCCTCCTTGGACACCGCCTCGCCGACCCGTCGTACGAGCTCCGGGTTCCAGGTCGCGCCCAGGCCCACCGCCTGCGGGAACACCGTCGCCGGGCCCATCCACGCCACGCCGTGCAGGGCCTCCTGCCCGGTGCGGAAGGCGGCGATGCACAGGCGCGGCACGGCCGGTGCGAACTGGTGCAGGAAGGAGACCTTCTCGTCGAGGGTGAGCCGCCCCAGCAGGTCGTCGATGCGCTTCGCGAACGACAGTCGCTGGTCGCGAAACGGCGGTGCGGACGGGGAGGGTGCGGTCACGTGGGGATCTCCTTGCGAGGCAGCGGCATCACGCCTTCGAAGCGCTTCGATGCTCATTCGACACGGGGGTGGGTGTCAAGGTGCTTGGCGTCAACAAGTCCGGTGGGTGGCCGACTTGGCAAGCAGCGAATAAGCGGTCGAGGCGTCCGTATACCTCGGAGGAATCTTGGAAGCGACCCTTGTGCACCCCCTGCCCTTCACCTAACCTCGCAGCAACATCGAAGCGCTTCGACTGCGAGGCCGCCCCTCGGGAGGGGCACTTTCCTCGGCATTGGTCGGAGGATCCGCTTCGGCTCAGCCAGTTCCACTCGAGACACCGCAGCCGACGGCCACCGCCGGGTGTCCTGGTGCGCCACGAAGGGTTGACGCAATGACGCCGAACGCCGCTTCCGCCTCCTCCGCCCCGAGCCGGAGAAGCTTCCTCGCCTCGACGGCGGTCGCCACCGCCGCGATGGCGGGAGGGATGCCCCTGCTGGCCGCCTGCGGCGGCTCCGACAGCGGCTCGCGCGACGGCACCACGTCGGGCAAGGACGCCAAGAAGCTGCTGCCGGCCTACGTCGCGGGCAACGTCGTGACCCCCGACATCGCCGCCCGCAACGGCTCCGCGGTCGGCTTCACCGGCAAGCTCGACCTCGCCGGCCTGAAGACCTCGGTGCCCAAGAAGCTCGGCAAGGGCGGCAAGGTCTCGATCATGTCCCCGTTCTGGGGCTCCCCGCCGAAGGCCGACAACGCCTACTACACGGCGATGAACGACCTCATCGGCGTCGACGTCGTCTGGCAGAACCAGGACGGCAACACCTACGACCAGAAGCTCGGCGCGGTCCTCGCCTCCAGCGACGTACCGGACGTGGTGGTCGTCCCCGGCTGGAACATGACCGGCAAGATCCCCAGCGCCGTCATCGCCAAGTTCGCCGACCTCGGGCCCTACCTCTCCGGCGACGCCGTCAAGCAGTACCCGAACCTCGCCGCGATCCCGACGGACGCCTGGCAGCGCTCCCTGTTCGGCGGCAAGCTGCGCGGCCTGCCGATGCCGTCCTCGTACGTCACCAGCATCGTGCCCTTCTACCGCAAGGACCTCTTCGACAAGGAGGGGTACCAGGTCCCCACCTCCGCCGACGAGTTCCACGCCCTGGCCAAGGAGATCACCGACGCCAAGGCCAAGCGCTGGGCCTGCCTGGACATGAAGTGGACCGCCTTCAACATGTTCGGCGTGCTGTCCGGCGACGAGAAGTCGCTCGGCTGGAACCTCGTCGACGGCAAGCTCGTCAACCGCATCGAGACCCAGGAGTACCTCGAGGCGCTGGAGTGGACGCGCAAGCTGTTCGCCGAGGAACTCGTCCACCCCGACGCCAAACTGGGCAAGAGCCAGGCCACCGACCCGGCGCCCAAGTTCGTGGCCGGCGAGTTCCTCATCTACAACCAGGACATCTCCCAGTGGTACGGCCAGGCCGCCGCCCAGGCCACCCAGAACCCGGACTTCCGGATCTGGGGCATGGACATCCCCGGTCACGCCGGCGGCAAACCCACCCTGTGGGCCAAGAACCCGGCCGGCATCTTCGCCTTCGTCAACAAGAAGGCCTCCGAGTCGGTGATCCGGGACGTGCTGGCCGTCGCCAACGTCACCGCGGCGCCGTACGGCACCAAGGAGTACATGCTCACCAACTACGGCGTCGAAGGCACCCACTACACCGTCAAGGACGGCCTGCCGGTCAAGACCGACCAGGGCAACATCGACGTCCTCAACGCCTTCGTCATGGTCGCCAGCCCCGCCGCGACCATCGCCCACCCCGACCTGCCCGAGGTCGCCAGGGGCCAGGTCGAGTGGCAGCAGCGGATGGGCGCCTGCACCCGGAAGTCCGCCTTCTACGGCATGCAGATCACCGAGCCCGCCCGCTGGACCAATCTCATGAACGACTTCGAGCAGCTGGAGGACGACATCGTCCGCGGCCGCAAGAAGATCGGCGACATGCAGCAGGCCGTGTCCGACTGGAAGAGCAAGGGCGGTGACCAGCTGCGCGACTGGTACCGCAAGCTGCTCGACGACAACGGCTCGGCGGCGAACTGACCGGCGGCGAGACGAGGAGAACGGCGTGTCCCACAGCACGGTGCCTCGCAGCGGGACCGAGACCGACACGACGGATACGGCCCCGGTGGCGTCCGGCGGCTCTCCCGGGGCGCGGCGGGCGCGCCCGCCGGGAGAGCCGGGCCTGCGGCACCGGCTGCGACGCGACCGCGTGCTGCTCCTGATGACCCTGCCGGCCGTCGTGCTGGTCCTGCTCTTCAACTACATACCGATCCTCGGCAATGTCGTCGCCTTCCAGGAGTACGACCCCTACGTCAGCGACAACGGGATCGTCTCCATGCTGCACAGCCCCTGGGTCGGTCTGGAGAACTTCCAGCGGATCTTCGAGGACTCGGCCTTCTGGGGCGCGGTCCGCAACACGCTGGTGCTGTTCGCCCTCCAGCTCGTGCTGTACTTCCCGGTCCCGATCGCGCTCGCGCTGCTCATCAACAGCGTGGTCAGACCCAGGGTCCGGGCGATCTCACAGGCGGTCCTCTACCTGCCGCACTTCTTCTCCTGGGTCCTGGTCATCGCCGTCTTCCAGCAGCTCTTCGGCGGCGCCGGGCTCCTGTCCCAGCTGCTCCGGCAGCACGGGTACGACGGCCTCGACATCATGACCGACCCGGCGACCTTCAAGTTCCTCGTCACCGCGCAGAGCGTGTGGAAGGACGCGGGCTGGGGGATCATCGTCTTCCTCGCCGCCCTGGCCTCGGTCAGCCCCGACCTGTACGAGGCCGCCGCGATGGACGGCGCGAACCGGTGGCGGCGGATGTGGCACGTCACCCTGCCGGCCCTGCGCCCGGTGATCGCGCTGCTGCTTGTGCTGCGCGTCGGTGACGCCCTGACCGTCGGCTTCGAGCAGATCCTGCTGCAACGCGACGCGGTCGGACCGGGCGCGGCGGAGGTCCTCGACACCTTCGTGTGGTGGAACGGCGTGCGCAACCAGGACTTCGGCTACGCGGCCGCCGCCGGACTCGTCAAGGGCGTCGTCAGCCTCGGGCTGGTCCTCGCCGCGAACAAGGTGGCCCATCTCATGGGCGAGCAGGGGGTGTACCGGAAATGACCGCCACGACCGGCAGACCGGTGAGCGCGGCCGTACCCGCGTCGGGCGACGAGCCGGGGCGCGGCCCGGGACGCGGCTCCGGGCGCGGCCCGGCGCACCGACCGGGCCGGTGGGCCGCCCCGCCACGCCCGGTCTGGGAGGAGGCACCCGGCCCGGCGGGCATCGCCGGCAAGGGACTCGTCCTGGCGCTGGCCTGCCTGGGGATCCTCTTCCCGCTCTGGATCGTCCTGGTCACCAGCCTCTCCTCGCGCAGGACCATCGACCGGGCCGGCGGTCTGGTGATGGTGCCCAAGGGCATCACCTTCGTCGCCTACCGGGAACTGCTCGGCGGCGGCCAGGTCACCCGCGCCGCCGTCATCAGCGTCCTGATCACCGTGGTCGGCACGCTCTTCTCGATGGCGGTGTCCGTGCTGTGCGCCTACGGCCTCTCCCGCACCGGCTCGCTCGGCCACCGCTGGATCCTGATGACGCTGCTGGCGACCATGTTCTTCAGCGCCGGTCTCATCCCGACCTATCTGCTGGTGCAGTCCCTGGGCCTGACCGACACCTATCTCGCGCTGATCCTGCCGAGCGCGATCAGCGTCTTCAACATCCTGGTGCTGCGCGGCTTCTTCATGGGCATCTCACCGGAGCTCATCGACAGCGCGCGCATCGACGGCGCGGGCGACCTGCGCATCCTCTGGCAGATCGTGATGCCGCTCTCGCGCGCGGTCCTCGCGGTGATCACGCTCTTCTACGCCGTGGGCTACTGGAGCGCCTGGTTCAACGCCTCCCTCTACCTCAACGACCAGGACATGATGCCGTTGCAGAACGTCATGATCCAGCTGGTGCAGAAGCAGGAGGCCCCGGTCGGACTGGGGCAGGCCATCAAGACCGGTGAACTGTCGGGACTGGCCGTGCAGATGGCCGTCATGGTGCTGGCGCTGCTGCCGGTAGCCGTGCTGTCGCCCTTCGTCCAGAAGCACTTCAGGAAGGGCATGCTGACGGGCGCGGTGAAGGGCTGATGCCACGCCTCGACGACGTCACCCGCGGCCGCATCCTCTTCGGCGGCGACTACAACCCCGAGCAGTGGCCCGAGAAGACCTGGGCCGAGGACGTCCGGCTGATGCGGGACGCCCACGTCAACTCCGTGACCGTCGGCGTCTTCTCCTGGGCGAGACTCGAACCCGAGCCGGGATCGCGGGAGTTCGGCTGGCTGGACCGGCTGATGGACCTGCTGCACGAGGGCGGCATCGGGGTCGTCCTCGCCACCCCCACCTCCTCGCCCCCGCCCTGGCTGGGCCGGCTGCACCCCGAGACCCTGCCCCGCGACGCCGACGGCCGGACCGAGTGGTGGGGCGGCCGCCAGCACTTCTCCCACTCCAGCGCCACCTACCGCCACTACGCCGCCGCCATCACCGAGGACCTGGCCGCCCGCTACGCCGGCCACCCCGCCCTCACCCTGTGGCACATCAACAACGAGTACTGCACCACCGACCACGGCGACGAGGCCGCCGCCGCCTTCCGCCGCTGGCTGCGCACCCGGTACGGCAGTCTCGACGCCCTCAACACCGCCTGGGGCACGGCCTTCTGGAGCCAGGGCTACGACACCTGGGACGGCATCCTGCCCCCGCGCCGCGCCCACTACCTGCACAACCCCGCCCAGGTGCTCGACTTCCGCCGCTTCACCTCCGACATGCTCCTGGAGTGCTACACGGCCGAACGCGACATCGTCGCCCGGCACACCCCGCACATCCCCGTCACCACCAACTTCATGCCGCTGTGGATCGGCCAGGACGGCTGGCGCTGGGCCGGGCAGGAGGACGTCGTCTCCGTCGACCTCTACCCCGACCCCGGCGACCCCCTCGGCGCCCAGCACGGCGCCCTGGTCCAGGACCTGACCCGGTCGCAGGCGAACGGCCCCTGGATGCTGATGGAACAGGCGGCGGGCGCCGTCAGCTGGCGCCGGGTGAACCGCCCCAAGCCGCGCGGACTCGACCGGCTGTGGTCGCTCCAGGCCGTGGCCCGCGGCGCGGACGCCGTCTGCTACTTCCAGTGGCGCCAGTCCCGGCAGGGCGCGGAGAAGTTCCACTCCGCCATGCTCGGCCACGCCGGCGAGGAAGGCAGGTCCCACCGGGAGATCAGACGGCTCGGCGCCGAACTCGCCCTAATCGGCGGCGAGGTGGCCGGCCGCCACAGCCGCGCCGAGGTGGCGGTCCTGCACGACTGGAACGCCTGGTGGGCGGGCGTCCAGGACGGCCGCCCCTCCGCCGACGTCGACCCCGCCGCCGTCCTCGGCGCCTGGCACCGGGCCCTGTGGGAGGCGAACGTCGCCACCGACTTCGCCCACCCCGAGCACGACCTGACCGGCTACGCACTGGTCGTCGTACCCCAGCTCTACCTCCTCACCGACGCGGCGGTCGACAACCTCCTCGCCTACGTCGACGGCGGCGGCACCCTCGTCGCCGGGTTCCTGACCGGTATCGCCGACGAGGACGACCGGGTGCGCCCCGGCGGCATGGACGCCCGGCTGCGCACCCTGTTCGGCATCCGCGTCCTGCACGAGTGGTGGCCGCTGGACGCGGGGGAGACCGTCGGGTGCGACGGCTTCCTGGGCACGCTGTGGTCGGAGGAGATCGAGGCGGCCGACGACGTCGGCGAGACGGTCCCCTACCGGGGCGGCGAACTCGACGGACTGCCCGCCGTCCTGCGCCGCGGCCGCGCCTGGTACGTCTCGACGCTGCCCGAGCCCGACGCGCTGCGCGGTCTGCTCGGTGTCGTGGCCGACGACGCCGGGGTCCGGCCGGTGCTGGCCGGTCTGCCCGCCGGGGTCGAGGCCGTACGCCGCGGCGAGCTGCTGTTCCTGCTCCACCACGGCCGCGACCCGGTCACCGTCGAGGTCCCGGGCACCCACCGGGACCTGCTGACCGGGGACACGGTCACCGGCCGGCTCACCCTCGGCCGCTACGGAGCGGCGGTGCTCAAGCCATGACGTCCGGTCCCGTCCACGGCACCTGGGAGCCCGCCCCGGCCGCCCGCTGGGAGGACGCCTTCCTGAGCGGCAACGGCCACCACGGCGCACTCGTGTTCGGAGACCCCGACGTCGACCGAGTCGTCGTCACCCATCACGCCCTGGTCCGCCCCAACGGCGGCGAACACGCCAGGCCCCCCGAACTGGCCGCCGAACTGCCCGCGCTCCAGGACCGGTTGCTGGCCGGCGACCTGACCGCCGCCGAGAGCTTCACCGACGGACGGCCCCTGCAATGGGTGCAGCCGTTCCACCCCGCCTTCCGCACCGAACTGCGCGGCTCCGGCGGTCCCCGCCCCCGGGCCCGCGGCCGGGCGACGCCGGACCCGTACCGCCGCGCCGTCGACTTCACCACCGGCGAGACGACCGCCCACAGCGACGGCCGTACCAGCCGCGTCTTCGTCTCCCGCGCGGACGACGTGATCGTCCAGCACGTCACCGCCCCGGACCTCACCCAGGACATCTTCCTCGACCACCGGCTGCCCGGCGCGCCCGCGGGCCTGGCCGTCGGCCACGGTGCCGTCCGCACCCCCGAGGGCGCCCTGCTCACCCTGCGCGTCCGCTACCCCGGCAGCGACCGCGCCTACACCGGGGTGACCCTGGTGGCCGTCGAGGGCGGCCGCACCACCCTCACCCCGCCGGGCGTGCGGATCGAGGGCGCCGCCTCGGTGCTGCTGCTGACCCGGGTACGGCGGCACACCGGCGAGCCGGACGTCGCGGAGGAGGCCCGTGCCCTGCGCGCCCTGCTCACCGCACAGCCCTACCCGGACCTCCTGGCCCGTCACCTCGCGCACCACCGCACCGCCTACCGCCGGGTCACCCTCGACCTGCGCGCCGACCCGGCCGACCGCGCCCTGCCGGGCTCCGCACTGCTGCGACGGCCCGCCGGCCCGGCACTCCTGGAACGGCTCTTCGCGGCCGGCCGCTACCACCTGCTGTCCGCGTCCGGCCTGCTGCCGCCCCGCCTCACCGGCCTGTGGACCGGCGACTGGGACACCGCCTGGTCCGGAGCCCTCACCACCGACGCCAACCTCAACCTCCAGACCGCCTCCGCCGTCCCCGCCGACCTGCCCGAGGTCACCGAGGCGCAGGCCGCCCTGGTCCAGCGGCAGCTGCCGGACTGGCGCGACAACGCCCGCGCGGTCTTCGGCGCCCGGGGCGTGGTGGCGCCCGCGCACACCGACGGCGAGTCCGGGCTCTCGTACCACTTCAGCCGCGAGTACCCCCTGCACCTGTGGACCGCCGGAGCGGACTGGCTGCTCAAGCCGCTCGTCGACCACGACGACAGCCACGGCACCCGCGACCCGCGCACCGCCGCCGCACTCGCCGAGACCGCCCTGTTCTACGAGGACTTCCTCACCCGCACCGACGGCGAAGGCCGGCTCGTCGTCGTGCCGTCCTACTCGCCGGAGAACCGGCCCGCGGGCGGCAGCTGGGGCGCCCTCGACGCGGCCATGGACCTCTCCGCGGCCCGGCACGCCCTGCTGACCGCGGCCGACTACCACCCCGAGCGCGCCGACCGGCTGCGCGCCCTCGCCGGCCGGCTGCCCGCGCACCGGGTCAACACCGACGGCGCGCTCGCCGAATGGGCCCGCCCCGGACTCGACGACACCTACGACCACCGCCACCTCAGCCATCTGTACGGCGTCTGGCCGCTCGACGAGATCAACCCCTACGACACCCCGGACCTGGCCGCCGCCGCCCATCGCGCCCTCGCCCTGCGCGGTGCGGAGAACGACTCGGCGCACGGCCGTCTCCACCACGCGCTGATCGCCGCCCGGCTGCGGGACGCCGACCGGGTCGCGCACGCGCTCGCCGACGTGCTGGGCGGCGACTACTTCCACGACTCCCTGATGAGCGCCCACTACCCCGCCCGCAACGTCTACAACGCCGACGCCGCGCACGCCCTGCCCGCGGTGCTGATCGAGATGCTCGTGCAGTCCACCCCCGACCGGCTGGTGCTGCTGCCCGCACTGCCGGCCGACCGTCCGGCGGGCGAACTGCGCGGCGTGCGCACCCGGTTCGGCGCCGGGCTCGACCTGACCTGGAGCCCCGAGGGCGTCACGGCCGTGCTGCGGCCGACCCGCACCCGGCGCGTCGAACTCAGGACTTCCGGCGGCGCGCGGCCGCTCGACCTCGTCGCCGGAGAAGAGCACGTCCTCACCCTGAGGACGTGGTGACCCCACGCACCTCCCCCCACCCATGGAAAGGGACACCATGGCAACACGCACGCCCGGCCGGGCCGTCATGGCCCTGCTCGCTCCCGTCCTCGCGCTCGGCGCCACCGTCGGCCTCGCCTCGGCGCCCGCCTCCGCCGCCGTCTGGTCCTCCTGCGACCAGTGGGGCAGCACCACCCTGAACGGCTACACGCTCTACAACGACATCTGGGGCTCCGGCGCCGGCAGCCAGTGCATCTGGGCCAACTCCGGCACCAACTGGGGCGTCTGGGCCAACCACCCCAACACCGGCGGCATCAAGGCCTACCCCAACTCCAAGAAGGTGATCAACAAGTCGATCACCTCGCTCACCTCGCTGACCAGCAGCTACAACGTCACCGTCCCGTCGTCCGGCGCGTACAACACGTCGTACGACATCTGGGACACCGACTACGACTACGAGATCATGCTCTGGGTCAACAAGACCGGCGCCGTCGGACCGCTCGGCACCTCGCAGGGCAATCTGACGCTCGGCGGCCACACCTGGACCGTCTACAAGGGCAACAACGGCGCCAACGACGTCTTCTCGTTCGTCCGCACCTCGAACTCGTCCTCGGGAACCGTCAACATCCTGCCGATCCTCAAGTGGATCAAGGACACCAAGGGCTGGTTCGGCAACGAGACGATCGGTGACGTGCAGTTCGGCTTCGAGATCACCTCGTCCTCCGGCGGCCTGGACTTCGCCGCCAACAGCCTGACCGTCAGCGGCGGCTGACCGCGGTGCCGGGCCGGCGCCCGCGCGCCGGTCCGGTGACGGGGGCCGGGAACCGCCGGTCTCAGGATGCGGCGGGCGCCGGTCCCGAGCTCGCCCTGACCGTCAGTTCGGGCGCGATCAGGACCACTTCACCGGCCGCCCGGCCTTCGAGCGTCGCGATCAGACGCTCCACGGCGTACCGGCCCATGTCCGGAGCGGGGATGCCCACGGACGTCAGCCGCACCGAGGCCTGGACGGCGACCTGGTCCGGGCAGATCGCGACCACCGAGACGTCCTCGGGCACGGCGCGGCCCTGCTGGCGCAGCAGGGCGAGCAGCGGTTCGACGGCCGACTCGTTCTGCACGACGAACCCCGTGGTGCCCGGACGCTCGTCGAGGATCCGGGCCAGGGTCACGGCCATCGCGTCGTACCCGCCCTCGCACGGCCGGTGCAGCACCCGCAGGCCCAGTTCCCGGGCCCGCGAGCGCAGTCCGTCGAGCGTGCGCTCGGCGAACCCGGTGTGCCGCTCGTACACCGCGGGAGCCTCGCCGATGACGGCGATGTCATGGTGTCCCAGCTTCGCCAGATGCTCCACGCACAAGGCGCCGGTCGCGCTCCAGTCCAGGTCGACGCAGGTCAGCCCGGTGGTGTCGGCGGGCAGGCCGATCAGGACGGACGGCTGGCCGGAGCCGCGCAGCAACGGCAGCCGCTCGTCGTCGAGCTGGACGTCCATGAGGATCATCGCGTCGGCGAGCCCGCTGCCGGTGACGCGGCGGACGGCGTCGGGTCCCTCCTCGCCGGTCAGGAGCAGGACGTCGTACCCGTGCGTGCGGGCCGTGGTGGCCACCGCGATGGCGATCTCCATCATCACCGGCACATACATGTCCGTGCGCAGCGGGACCATCAGCGCGATGATGTTCGACCTGCTGCTGGCCAGGGCGCGGGCGCCGGCGTTGGGGTGGTAGCCGAGCTCCCGGATGCTCTGCTCGACCCGCAGCCGGGTGGTCGCGGAGATGGACCGCTTGCCGCTGAGGACATAGCTCACCGTGCTCGCCGAGACTCCGGCGTGCTGGGCGACCTCGGCGAGGGTGACCATCCAGCTCTCCAAGCTTTTGAAGCGCTTCGACAGTGCGCGTGACGAGTAAGGGCGGGTGGGGGTGGTTCGACAGTAGCTTCAGCGGGGATGGGTGTCCATAGGTTGTCGAAGCGCTTCGACTGCTTTTCCCGCGACGCCGGCCTCCCCCGATGACCTGTCCGGCGACAGCCGCCCCCGCGGACCGCGCCGCCCCCCCCGGAGCACGAAGGTTCTCACGGTCACGGGGGTCACCCGCACGGGGGAGTGGCGCAGGGCGGGCCCGACATCCACTGAACGGCGCACGAGGGCTGGTGGGCACGTCCGGATTCGGGTACCAACGATCCAGTAGCACCGGTCGGTAACGAACGTCCCCCAAGATCCCTATTCGCGGCGAGGTGAGCCTCATGACCGCACCAACCAGCAAACCCACCGTCACTGAGCGTGAGGCACGTCAGGTGGCGGAGGCCGCCCGGGAACAGGACTGGCGCAAGCCCAGCTTCGCCAAGGAACTGTTCCTGGGCCGCTTCCGGCTCGACCTCATCCATCCCCACCCCCTGCCCGCCGACGAGGACGCGCAACGCGGCGAGGAGTTCCTGGCCAAACTGCGCGACTTCTGCGAGACCCGGATCGACTCGGCGCGCATCGAGCGCGACGCACGGATCCCGGACGAGGTGATCGACGGGCTCAAGGAGCTCGGCGCCCTCGGCATGAAGATCGACACCAAATACGGCGGCCTCGGCCTCACCCAGGTCTACTACAACAAGGCCCTCGCCCTGGTCGGCTCGGCGAACCCGGCGATCGGCGCGCTGCTCTCCGCCCACCAGTCGATCGGCGTGCCGCAGCCGCTGAAGCTCTTCGGCACCCAGGAGCAGAAGGACACCTTCCTGCCCCGGTGTGCCCGTACCGACATCTCCGCCTTCCTGCTGACCGAACCCGACGTCGGCTCCGACCCGGCCCGGCTGGCCACCACCGCCGTCCCGGACGGGGACGACTACATCCTCGACGGCGTGAAGCTCTGGACGACCAACGGCGTGGTCGCCGACCTCCTCGTGGTGATGGCCCGGGTACCGAAGTCCGAGGGCCACAAGGGCGGCATCACCGCCTTCGTCGTGGAGGCCGCCTCCGAGGGCGTCACCGTCGAGAACCGCAACGCCTTCATGGGCCTGCGCGGCCTGGAGAACGGCGTCACCCGGCTGCACCGGGTGCGCGTCCCGGCCGCCCACCGCATCGGCCCCGAGGGTGCCGGCCTCAAGATCGCACTGACCACGCTGAACACCGGACGGCTCTCCCTGCCCGCCATGTGCGTGGGCGCGGGCAAGTGGTGCTTGAAGATCGCCCGCGAGTGGTCGGGCGTACGCGAGCAGTGGGGCAAGCCGGTCGCGCACCACGAGGCCGTCGGCTCCAAGATCAGCTTCATCGCCGCCACCACCTTCGCCCTGGAGGCCGTCGTCGACCTCTCCTCCCAGATGGCGGACGAGGACCGCAACGACATCCGGATCGAGGCCGCCCTCGCCAAGCTGTACGGCTCGGAGATGTCCTGGCTCATGGCCGACGAACTGGTCCAGATCCGCGGCGGGCGCGGCTTCGAGACCGCCGCCTCGCTGGCCGCCCGCGGCGAACGCTCCGTACCCGCCGAGCAGATGCTGCGCGACCTGCGCATCAACCGGATCTTCGAGGGCTCGACGGAGATCATGCACCTGCTGATCGCACGCGAGGCGGTCGACGCGCACCTGTCGGTCGCGGGCGACCTGATCGACCCGGAGAAGTCCCTGTCGGACAAGGCGAAGGCCGGGGCGAACGCGGGCGTCTTCTACGCCAAGTGGCTTCCGAAGCTGGTCGCGGGACCCGGCCAGCTCCCCGTCTCGTACAACCAGTTCAAGCACGAGGTCGACCTCTCCGGCCATCTGCGCTACGTCGAACGGCACGCCCGCAAGCTCGCCCGCTCCACGTTCTACGCCATGTCCCGCTGGCAGGGCCGGATGGAGACCAAGCAGGGCTTCCTGGGCCGGGTCGTCGACATCGGCGCGGAGCTGTTCGCGATGAGCGCCGCCTGCGTCCGCGCCGAGCTGCTGCGCAGCCAGGGCGACCACGGCCGCGAGGCCTACCAGCTGGCCGACGCCTTCTGCCGCCAGTCCCGCATCCGGGTCGAGGAACTCTTCGACCGGCTGTGGACCAACACCGACGGCGTCGACCGCAAGGTCGTCAAGGGCGTCCTCGCGGGTACGTACGAATGGCTGGAACAGGGCATCGTCGACCCCTCGGGAGACGGCCCCTGGATCGCGGACGCCACACCCGGGCCGAGCGAACGGGAGAACGTCCACCGTCCGATCCGCTGACGGGGCCCGCCGCACCCGGCCCGCCGCACCCGGCCGGGCGCCGGGTGCGGCGGGTGCGGACCGTGGGTGCGGCGGGAGCGGCCCGCACGTGGCGGCCCACGGGCGTGGGCGGCGGCTTTGCGGCCCCTTCGTACCCCCACGGCCCCGAGGGCCCGGGAACCCGGCTCCCCGGCGGCCCGGGGCCGTCGGCGGTCCCGCGACGAGGACGCGCTGTCAGCCGCGGTCGCGGGCCGCGCCACAATGGAGCAATGACCGAAAGCCCCGCCGGCCGCGTGAGCCCGGCCCCGCTCGCCGACCCGCACCTCGTCTTCGACCCCGTCGCGGGGGACGGGCCCAAGGACGTGGTGATCCTCGGCTCCACCGGCTCGATCGGCACCCAGGCCATCGACCTCGTCCTGCGCAACCCGGACCGCTTCCGTGTCACCGCCCTGTCCGCCGCGGGCGGCCGGGTCGAACTGCTCGCCGAGCAGGCCCACCGGCTGCGGGTGCACACGGTGGCCGTGGCCCGCGAGGACGTCGTCCCCGCGCTGCGCGAGGCGCTCGCCGCCCGGTACGGGGCGGGCGAGCCGCTCCCCGAGATCCTCGCCGGCCCGGACGCGGCCGCGCAGGTCGCCGCCTCCGACTGCCACACCGTCCTCAACGGCATCACCGGATCCATCGGCCTCGCGCCGACCCTCGCCGCCCTGGAGGCCGGCCGCACCCTCGCGCTGGCCAACAAGGAGTCGCTCATCGTCGGCGGCCCGCTGGTCAAGGCGCTCGCCAAGCCCGGGCAGATCATCCCGGTGGACTCCGAGCACGCGGCCCTCTTCCAGGCCCTGGCGGCCGGTACCCGGGCCGACGTGCGCAAGCTCGTCGTCACCGCCTCCGGCGGCCCCTTCCGCGGCCGGACCAAGGCGGAACTGGCGAACGTCACCGTCCAGGACGCCCTCGCCCACCCGACCTGGGCGATGGGCCCGGTGATCACGGTCAACTCCGCGACCCTCGTCAACAAGGGTCTCGAAGTCATCGAGGCGCACCTGCTGTACGACATTCCCTTCGACCGCATTGAGGTCGTCGTGCATCCCCAGTCGTATGTTCACTCGATGGTTGAGTTCACGGACGGATCCACCCTGGCCCAGGCGACGCCCCCCGACATGGGAGGGCCGATCGCCATCGGTCTTGGCTGGCCCGAACGGGTACCGGACGCGGCTCCCGCCTTCGACTGGAGCAAGGCTTCGACCTGGGAGTTCTTCCCGCTCGACGGTGAGGCCTTCCCCTCCGTCGGGCTCGCCCGGCACGTCGGGGAGCTCGCGGGCACGGCCCCGGCAGTGTTCAATGCGGCCAACGAGGAGTGCGTCGAAGCGTTCCTGAACGGCGCCCTGCCGTTCAACGGGATCATGGAGACGGTGACACGGGTGGTCGAGGAGCACGGCATGCCGCGCAAGGGAACTTCACTGACCGTGTCGGACGTCCTCGAAGCGGAGGCCTGGGCGCGAGCCAGGGCCGGGGAACTGACAGCACACACGACGACGGCGACCGCGGAGGCGCGTGCATGACGACCCTGATGATGATCCTCGGCATAGTCGTGTTCGCGGTCGGCCTGCTGGTCTCGATCGCCTGGCACGAGCTGGGGCATCTCTCCACGGCCAAGCTCTTCGGGATCCGCGTGCCGCAGTACATGGTCGGCTTCGGCCCGACCATCTGGTCGCGGAAGAAGGGCGAGACCGAGTACGGCGTCAAGGCCGTCCCGTTCGGCGGCTACATCCGCATGATCGGTATGTTCCCGCCGGGCGACGACGGCCGGATCTCGGCCCGCTCCACCTCGCCCTGGCGCGGCATGATCGAGGACGCCCGCTCCGCCGCCTTCGAGGAGCTCGAACCGGGGGACGAGACCCGCCTCTTCTACACGCGCAAGCCGTGGAAGAGGGTCATCGTGATGTTCGCGGGCCCCTTCATGAACCTGGTCCTGGCGGTGGCGCTGTTCCTCACCGTCCTGATGGGCTTCGGTATCTCCCAGCAGACCAACACCGTCAGCTCGGTCTCCCAGTGCGTCATCGCGCAGAGCCAGAACCGTGACACCTGCAAGGCCTCCGACGCGCCCTCCCCGGCCGCGGCGGCGGGCCTCAAGGCCGGCGACAAGATCGTCTCCTTCGACGGGGTACGGACGGACGACTGGAACCAGCTCTCCGACCTCATCCGCGCCACCCCCGGCAAGGACGTGCCGATCATCGTCGAGCGCGAGGGCCAGGAAGTCTCCCTGCACGCGAAGATCGCCACCAACCAGGTCGCCAAGAAGGACTCCAGCGGCCAGATCGTCGAGGGCCAGTACGTCACCGCGGGCTTCCTCGGTTTCAGCGCCGCCACCGGTGTCGTACGCCTGGACCTCGGCGAGTCCGTGACCTGGATGGGCGACCGGCTCGGCGAGGCCGTCGACTCCATCGCGAGCCTGCCCGGCAAGATCCCGGCCCTGTGGAACGCGGCCTTCGACGGCGCCCCGCGCGCCGCAGACTCCCCGATGGGCGTGGTCGGCGCGGCCCGCGTCGGCGGTGAGATCTTCACCCTCGACATCCCGCCGACCCAGCAGCTGGCGATGGCCCTGATGCTGGTCGCGGGCTTCAACCTCTCGTTGTTCCTGTTCAACATGCTCCCGTTGCTCCCGCTCGACGGCGGGCACATCGCGGGCGCGCTGTGGGAGTCGCTGCGCCGCCAGGCGGCGAAGGTGCTGCGCCGGCCGGACCCGGGCCCGTTCGACGTGGCGAAGCTGATGCCGGTGGCCTATGTGGTGGCCGGAATCTTCGTCTGCTTCACCATCCTGGTCCTCATCGCCGACGTGGTTAACCCCGTCAAAATTTCCTAGTCATGTGGCGTTCGTGACGGCCGGGGACCTTTGGTTCCCGGCCGTCATCCGTTGAGCGGGTTTGACCGGCGCGATGTGCCCGGGCTCGGGCGGGTGCCGTAATCTCGAAGGCCGGAGCCCGCTGAGCACGGGACCAGACCTTGATCCACGACTTGGGGTTGCACAGCAGATGACTGCGATTTCTCTCGGCATGCCGTCCGTTCCGACCAGGCTCGCCGAGCGCCGCAAGAGCCGGCAGATCCAGGTCGGGTCCGTCGCGGTGGGCGGGGACGCGCCGGTGTCGGTGCAGTCGATGACGACGACGCGGACGTCGGACATCGGGGCGACGTTGCAGCAGATCGCGGAGCTGACGGCGTCGGGGTGTCAGATCGTGCGGGTGGCGTGTCCGACGCAGGACGATGCGGACGCGCTGGCGACGATCGCGCGCAAGTCGCAGATCCCGGTGATCGCGGACATCCACTTCCAGCCGAAGTATGTGTTCGCGGCGATCGAGGCGGGCTGTGCGGCGGTGCGGGTGAACCCGGGCAACATCAAGCAGTTCGACGACAAGGTCAAGGAGATCGCGCGGGCGGCGAAGGACCACGGGACGCCGATCCGGATCGGGGTGAACGCGGGTTCGCTGGATCGTCGTCTGCTGCAGAAGTACGGGAAGGCGACGCCGGAGGCGCTGGCGGAGTCGGCGCTGTGGGAGGCGTCGCTGTTCGAGGAGCACGACTTCCGGGACATCAAGATCTCGGTCAAGCACAACGACCCGGTGATCATGGTCGAGGCGTACCGGCAGCTGGCGGCGCAGTGCGACTATCCGCTGCATCTGGGTGTGACGGAGGCGGGTCCGGCGTTCCAGGGCACGATCAAGTCGGCGGTGGCGTTCGGTGCGCTGTTGTCGCAGGGGATCGGGGACACGATCCGGGTGTCGCTGTCGGCTCCGCCGGTGGAGGAGGTCAAGGTCGGTATCCAGATCCTGGAGTCGCTGAACCTCAGGCAGCGTGGTCTGGAGATCGTGTCGTGTCCGTCGTGCGGGCGTGCGCAGGTGGATGTGTACAAGCTGGCCGAGGAGGTCACGGCGGGGCTGGAGGGCATGGAGGTCCCGCTGCGGGTCGCGGTCATGGGTTGTGTGGTGAACGGTCCGGGTGAGGCGCGTGAGGCCGACCTGGGTGTGGCGTCCGGCAACGGCAAGGGTCAGATCTTCGTCAAGGGCGAGGTCATCAAGACCGTCCCCGAGTCCAAGATCGTGGAGACCCTGATCGAGGAGGCGATGAAGATCGCCGAGCAGATGGAGGCGGACGGGATCGCCTCGGGCGAGCCCTCGGTCTCCGTCGCGGGCTGAACAACGAACGGCCGGGCCCCGGAGCAGCCGCCGGGGGCCCGGCCGACGCACACCATCGGGCTCCCGCCCGTACCGCCGGGCTTCCGTCCGTACCGCCGGGCTTCCGTCCGTACCGCCGGGCTTCCGTCCGTACCGCCGGGCTTCCGTCCGTACCGCCGGGCTTCCGTCCGTACCGCCGGGCTTCCGCCCGTAGCTTCGGCCGACGCCGTACCCGTAGCTGTACCCGTACCGCCGGGCTCCCCGCCGACCGTCGGTCCGCCGTACCGCCGGGCTCCCCGCCGACCGTCGGTCCGCCGTACCGCCGGGCTCCCCGCCGACCGTCGGTCCGCCGTACCGCCGGGTTCCCCGCCGTGCCCCGCTCGGCTCGGGTCCTTGCCTCGGCCGGGGCGTGACGGCCCGGAGGAACCGGCCCGCGGCGGCCGCATTCGGCGGGCCCGGCCCCGCCGCCGTACCGTGCTCCGCGCACTCGGCCGTCCCGTGGGGCGGCGCGCCACATTTTCGGCAGGTACAGTGCGGAGATCAGCAGACCCCAGTGTGAGGCCCCGCGCTTGTTGACCCAGACCACCTCACGGGTACTCGAACCGAGCGACCTGGACGCCGCCCTCGCCGTCCTCGACCGCGACCCGGTCACGAACGCCTTCGTGACCTCCCGGGTCCAGGTCGCGGGACTCGACCCCTGGCGTCTCGGCGGCGAGATGTGGGGCTGGTACGAGGACGGCATGCTGACGTCCCTGTGCTACGCGGGCGCCAACCTCGTCCCGATCTGCGCCACCCCCCGCGCCGTCCGCGCCTTCGCGGACCGGGCGCGCCGGGCCGGCCGCCGCTGCTCCTCCATCGTCGGCCCCGCCGAGCCCACCGCACAGCTGTGGCGGCTGCTCGAACCCAGTTGGGGCCCGGCCCGCGAGATCCGCGCCCACCAGCCGCTCATGGTCACCGACCGGATGCCCGACGACGTCGCCCCGGACCCGTACGTCCGCCGCGTCCGCAAGGACGAGATGGAGACGATCATGCCGGCCTGCGTGGCGATGTTCACCGAGGAGGTCGGCATCTCCCCGATGGCCGGCGACGGCGGCCTGCTGTACCAGGCGCGGGTGGCGGAGCTCGTCGGATCCGGCCGTTCCTTCGCCCGCCTCGACGAGCACGGGAGGGTCGCCTTCAAGGCGGAGATCGGCGCGGCCACCCCCCGGGCCTGCCAGATCCAGGGGGTCTGGGTGGCCCCGGAGTACCGGGGGACCGGCCTGGCGGCGCCGGGCATGGCGGCCGTGCTGCGGTACGCGCTGGCCGATGTGGCCCCGGTCGTGAGCCTGTACGTGAACGACTTCAACACCCCGGCCAGGCGGACCTACCTGAAGGTGGGCTTCCGGGAGGTCGGCGCGTTCATGAGCATCCTGTTCTAGCCGCGGCGTTCCCCAGGGCACCTCGCCGAGCCGCTCCGTCCGTGACGGCCCCTGTAGTCTCCCCGGCATGCTGCGCATCCCCGGTCACGGACACCGCGATCCCGACGACATCGTGATCGGCCCGCTCGACCTGTCGGCCCGCGTCGACGACGCGCTCGCCGTGCAGGCCGTCGCGTTCGGGCTGGGCCCCGACGAGGTGGCAGTGCGGCGCCAGATCGTGCTGCGGCACATGGGCTACCCCGGAGCCCGGGCGCTGGGCGCGACCACCGCCGACGGCCGGCTCGCCGGGTTCGTCTACGGCATGCCCAACGACCGTAGCCACTGGTGGTCCACCGTCGTGGAGCCGTATCTGCGGGCCCAGGGGAGCGACTTCTGGCTCGACCACGCGTTCGTGATCACCGAGCTGCACGTCCATCCGCGCTACCAGAACCGCGGTGTCGGCCGCTCCCTGATCACCGCGATCACCGACACCGCGGCCGAGCCCCGCTCGATCCTCTCCGCGATCGACACCGAGAGCCCGGCCCGCGGTCTCTACCGTTCCCTCGGTTACGACGACCTGGCCCGGCAGGTCCTCTTCCCCAGCGCGCCGAAGCCGTACGCGGTGATGGGAGCCCCGCTGCCGCTCCTGCGCAGGCAGCCCAGCCCTTAACCGATTTCCACCGGGATGGACCGCCCGGCTAACCTCCTTACCATCACCCTCAGGCAGCAGGAGATACGAGAACCATGGCGAACGCACCGGTCCAGCGCATGTCGAATCTGATGGCGAAGACGCTGCGCGACGACCCGGCGGACGCCGAGGTCCTCAGCCACAAGCTCCTCGTCCGGGCCGGCTACGTCCGCCGTACGGCCGCCGGCGTCTGGACCTGGCTGCCGCTCGGCAAGCGGGTCCTGGCCAACGTCGAGCGGATCGTCCGCGAGGAGATGGACGCGATCGGCGCCCAGGAGGTGCTGCTCCCCGCCCTGCTGCCGCGCGAGCCGTACGACGCCACCGGCCGCTGGGACGAGTACGGCCCCGAGCTCTTCCGCCTCCAGGACCGCAAGGGCGGCGACTACCTCCTCGGCCCCACCCACGAGGAGATCTTCACGCTGATCGTGAAGGACCAGGCGACCTCGTACAAGGACCTGCCGGTCATCCTCTACCAGATCCAGACCAAGTTCCGTGACGAGGCCCGTCCGCGGGCCGGCATCCTGCGCGGCCGTGAGTTCCTGATGAAGGACTCCTACTCCTTCGACCTGGAGGACGAGGGCCTGGCGCAGTCGTACGCCCTGCACCGCCAGGCCTACCAGCGGATCTTCGAGCGCCTCGGCCTGGACTACCGGATCTGTGCCGCGACCGCGGGCGCGATGGGCGGCTCCAAGTCCGAGGAGTTCCTGGCCCCGGCCGCCGCCGGCGAGGACACCTTCGCCGACTGCCCGAACTGCGACTTCGCCGCCAACACCGAGGCGATCACGTACGAGCTCGCGCCCGTCGACGGCTCCGGCGTGCCGGCCGCCGAGGAGATCCCGACCCCCGACACCCCCACCATCGAGACGCTGGCCGCCTCGCTGGGTGTCCCGGCCTCCGCCACCCTGAAGAACCTGCTGGTGAAGGTCGACGGCGAGATCGTGGCCGTGGGTGTCCCCGGTGACCGGGAGGTCGACATGGGCAAGGTCGAGGCGCACTTCGCCCCGGCCGCCGTCGAACTGGTCACCGCCGACGACTTCGCGGACCGTGCCGACCTCGTCCGCGGCTATGTCGGCCCGCAGGGCCTGGAGAAGGTCACGTACATCGCCGACCCGCGCGTCGCCCCCGGCACGGCGTGGATCACCGGTGCCAACAAGGAGCACACGCACGCGAAGAACGTCGTCGCGGGCCGTGACTTCGAGGTCGACACGTACGTCGACGTCGTCGTCGTGCAGGAGGGCGACCCCTGCCCGAAGTGCGGCACCGGCCTCAAGCTGGACCGCGCCATCGAGATCGGTCACATCTTCCAGCTGGGCCGCAAGTACGCCGACGCCCTCAAGCTCGACGTCCTCGGCCAGCAGGGCAAGCCGGTCCGGGTGACCATGGGTTCCTACGGCGTCGGTGTCTCGCGCGCGGTCGCCGCCCTCGCCGAGCAGACCGCCGACGAGCAGGGTCTGTGCTGGCCGCGTGAGGTCGCGCCGGCCGATGTGCACGTCGTCGCCGCGGGCAAGGCCCTCCAGACCGAACTCGCCCTCGACGTGGCCGAGAAGCTCGCCTCCGCCGGTCTGCGCGTCCTGTGCGACGACCGGGCCGGGGTCTCCCCGGGGGTGAAGTTCACGGACGCCGAGCTCATCGGCGTACCGCAGATCCTGGTGGCGGGCCGGCGTTCCGCCGAGGGTGTCCTGGAGCTCAAGGACCGCAGGACCGGTGAGCGCGAGGAGCTGACGGTCGACGAGGCGATCGCCCGCCTGGTGAACTGACGACCGCCGGACGTGGCCCGACCGTGGCCCGACCGTGGGCCGTTCCCCTCCGCAGGACGTGACGCCTCGTCACTGCGGAGGGGAACGGCGGCCTGTCGACGACCCCGGCCGCCGCAGCGGCGCAATTCACCCTTGACAGCACACATCGCGTGCTCGTCGGGCTGTCGTCGACCGTCCGGTCGCCGCCCTGCACCGACTGGGGCACGGGCGGATCGACGAGGGATCAGCAGACCTCGGCCGTGAGGAGGCCGCAGGGGGCGAGCTCATGCGGGAGCTCCACCCGCATGCCGCAGAAGCATCGCAACAGGTTGCCCCGTGAAGCCGGAGCGCCCAGGTCGATCATGAGGATGTCTCGTACTTCCCGGAGCACATCACTCAACTGGAAGCCTCTGGCGACCCGGATGCTGACCTCGTCAGGGTCCCAGACTGCGATTTTTGGCAGATTGTCCGCCAATGAAATGTGGATGCACACAACTGTCTCCCCAGGGATGCACAACAACAGAAGTGATCCGCTCCGGGAGGTCAGCGGCTGACTGATGGTACCGACGGCTGCCGTGGCTGGGGGGAGTTTCGGTCATATTCATCTGCGGGGAGTGGATGGTCTTGCGCGCGGGCCGGCACATCGGTGTGTCGGGCCCGGAATCCCCGCATGATGCCGTTGACCTCAGGTAATACGACTAACCTGCAACATCGCCTCGGCGTCCTTCAGGAGCGCGCGCTGACGTGCCTCTGGCAATTGCCGGTACAACTTGAGGAGCCGTGCCTCCCGTTCGTCCCCGCTCGGACCGGGTGCGGGGCGGCCGACCGCCTCGAAGAACTCCCTGGGCGTGGTCCGCACACCCCAGCGTCGGAACACTTCGACCATGGCCCGAAGCTTCTCCGGGTCGATGCGGGAGGTGCCGCGGGTCCGGTTCATCCATGCGTTGAGGGTCGGATACGAGATGCCGGCTTCTGATGCCAGGTCCTTCTGGGTCTTGCCCGGAGCCTGCGCCAGAAGGCGTTCGAGGAGAGTTGCCAGGTCCACGTCCCGGCGCGCCGGATCGTCGCCGGCTTCTGGTTCTCCTGGGCGGCTCTGCTGGTTCGTCACGCCTCAGAGGATCGGTCATCAATATCTACAAGCGCAAGTAGATCGCAGACCGGCAATTCAGGCTCTTGGGGCACGCCGGAGCATTGGTGGCCCAGCCACCTATTAGTGCGCCCCCGTGCTCCCCCTATGGCGCCTCGCGGATTTACTGCCTCCCCTTGCGCTCCGTACATAACTTGACACTGTATGCATCTACGTGAAGACTGTAGATAACTTCGGAGGCGGGTCACCGACTCCCGGTGGGATGGGTGCCCGGCGCCCTTTCCGTGGGATCTGCAGGGCGTTTATCCGGCGCCCCTGTGCAGCGGAGTTGCAGGACGGCACGTGAAATACCCCAGGCACTTACGGCATCGGCCACCCTGCTCCGTCACGGAGCGGGGCGACCGGACGTTCGCTCGCCGAAGGAATCTACATCTACATGAATATTGAAGATGCGGAGAGCCTTCGCTCCGCACCGACGACGTCGACGGGAGTACCCACTGTGTCCGCACCGAACAACGTCACCCACGCTCCGGACGGTCCGGAGCCCGAATTGGTCGCCCGGGCCCGCGCGGGCGACCGGGAGGCGTTCGCCACGCTCTACTACGAGCACTACCGCCTGGTCTACAGCTTCCTGCTCATCCGCACCCGCAACAGGCACCTGGCCGAGGACCTGACGCAAGAGGTGTTCACCCGCGCGCTGCGCCGTATCGACGCGTTCACCTGGCAGGGCACGGCGTTCGCCGCCTGGCTGATCACCATTGCGAAGAACCTTTATCTGGACGAACTCGGCCGCGGCCGCACCCGGTTGGAGACCCCCGTCGCCGAGTTCCTGGACCCGCAGGAGCCCGGCCGCGGCCCTGAGTCGCTCGCCCTGCGCGAGCTGGAGGCCGTCGAGGCCCACGAGACCGTCCGCACCGCCCTGCACACGCTCAACGCCCAGCAGCGGCACTGCGTCCAACTGCGCTTCCTCGACGAGCTGACACCCCAGGAGACGGCCGTGGCGATGGGACGCAGTGTCGGTGCCGTGAAGGCCCTGACCCATCGGGCACTCCAGAAACTGCGCTGGACGGCCGGGGCGGTGGCAGTGTGAACAGAAACGTCCCCCACGCCGCGCGCGTGATCCGTACGGTGCTGGCGACCGTCCGCACCGAACAGGCGTCGGCCCTCGCGCACGCCCTCGACTCGGCCTGCCTCCTCGTCGACCCCGAGCGCTCCTTCGGCGTGGTGCTGTACCGGACGCCGGAAGGCGGCTGGTCGCGCAGCGGCCGGCCGGTCACCGAACTCGAACAGCAGGCCCTGAACTGGGACGCCGCCTGCGTTCGTGCGCAGCAGGTCGCACAGGACATCGAGCGGCATCTCGACGACCACCCCGGCCCCCACGCCATCCGGGTCGAGGGCGACCGGGTCCGGGTCCTGCTGCGCGTCGACGGCCCCGCCGAATGGGCGCGCTGGCGTACGTACTTCGGCATCACGGTCGTCGGCGAACGGACCGATCCCCACACGCTGACCGGTGAGGGAGAGTACGACGGCGTCCGGGTGACGGTGGTGGCGCTAGGTGCGTCCACGGCGCCGCAGGGGGCGACGGACGGCGAGGAGAAGCGGCCCTTCCGGATCGGCGAGACCCTCTACGACCTCGCCTTACCGCAGCGCGACGCGTACGGCGACATCTGGTACTTCCAGGGCCGTCGAAGAGGCGACGGGATGCCCCTGATGTCCCTCGACGGCCGGCCCGAGCGGTGCTCCCTCGCCAATGTGGTTGCGTACCTGGGGCCGTTGTCGCCGGTACGGGCCGACGACGAGGGCGTCACCGCGAACCCGGCACCGAACCCGCCGGGACTCCCCGAGGTGGCGGTGCTGCCCGAACCGGTGGCGCTGCCCCAGGCACCGGCGCAGGCGGCGGCGCCGCACACGGCCGTACCGCGAGTGCTGCCGAACCTGCCGGAACCGCGCGTCATGGCGGACGCGCAGGGAGCGTGGGCGGGATCGGACAGGCCGGCGATGTCGGCGGTGCCGGACCCGGGGACAGCGGCCGGGGCCGAGGCGCGGTCGTCGGTGACACCGGGGCCGTGGGCGGCGGCCGAACCGTCGCAGCCGGCGGAGCCCGAGGTGTGGTCGCGGGCCCAGGAGTCGTGGAAGGCGGACGTGCCCCGGGCGGGGGCGCTGCCGGAGGCGTCGGGGACCCGGTCGCCGGAGGCGGGGGCCTGGGTGGCGGCGGTGCCGAGGGCGGACGTACGGCCCGAGGCGCACGGACCGTGGGCGGCGTTGGACCTGCCCGCGGCGGGCCGGTGGTCGGACGTGCCACGGCCACGGGTGATGACGGACCTGCCCGACCCGCGGACCGTCCCGCACCCGCACGACGCGCGGGTGCACGCGCGGGCGGACGTGCGGACGGTCCCGAACCTGCCGGACCCGCGGACGACGTCGGACCGGCCGGCTCCGCACCCGCACCTGGCGGCGCAGCCGGAACCGCAGCCGGAGCCGCCGTCGGCACCGCAGTCCGAGCCGCCGTCGGAACCGGTGCGGCTGCCCGATCGGCCCCAGCCGTCCTGGGCCGAACCGCGCGAACCGCTCGTCCCGTCGGCTCCGGCGGCCGGTCCGGCGAGGCCGGCCCGATGAGTGCCGGTCGGTCGAGGGGGCCGACCGGCTCCGGAGGGGGAGCGGAGGGAACACGGGCCTGGGAGTCGAGCGCAGCCTGTCGCCACCAGGACGCGGAACTCTGGTTCTCCCGCCGCTCCTCGTCCAGGGCCGTGGCCATCTGCGCGACCTGCCCCGTGCTGGCCCACTGCCGGGCCGCCGTCCTCAAACGCGAGAAGGGACTGCCCAAGTGCCATCGCAGCGGTGTCATCGCCGGCCTGACCGGCCCTCAGCGCTATGCCCTGGAAAGGCAGTCGGACCCGGCGCGGCCACGGCCGTCCGTCGAAGTGACGGCCGGCCGCGCCCCGGTCGGTGCACGGCGAGGGCAGCCCGCCCCCTGCGGGACCCGGGCGGCCTACCAACGGCACCTGCGCCTGCGCGAGACCGTCGACGAGGCCTGCCGCCTCGCCAATGCGCGCAGCGCCGGCCGGTACCGGCGCACCGGCTCCACCCGTGGCTGGAACGAAGACGCCCGGGGCCGCGACCGTGTACCGGACGCGGCCGGGACTCCCGGCAGTCCGCCCCGGAAGTGATCCCTCGTTCACCGCCACCGGAGTACTTCATGTCCGCACCTTCGACGGGCCCGCTGCCCGAAGAGCCCGTGGCCGGCGGCTTCCGCGCCCGCCGCTTTCGAGCCGACCGTCCCGCCGGCCGCACGGCCGCCCTGCTCCGTTTCCTCAGGCCGCGCGGGCGCGCCTCCCGGCAGGAGACCGAGCCACCGGAGCACCCTTCCGTCGATCTGGACAGCTGCCGACAGGAGCTGGCCCGCTGGCAGCACCACGCCGACTCCTTCGAGCGGGAGCTGAGCCGCGTCGCCTCCGAACGCGCGCACCTCCTCGCCTGGCTGGCGGCGCTGCATCCGTCGAGCGCGGTCATCACCCCGGCCGTCGGCATCGGCGGGGACGGCACACACCTGCTGCGGCTCGTGGCCGGGGAGCGGCAGTTGTCCTGGCACCTTCTCCCCAAGGACCTACCGCTGTTCGGGCACGTCCCGTACACCGAGCGCAGCACGGGACCGCTGCGACGGGACGGCCCCGGCGCCCTGGAGCAGGCCGCGCACATCCGCAGTCACACCAGACTGCTGGCCATCGAGGGAACCCTGTTCGCCGTCCCCGTCGAGAAAGAGGCGTCGGCGCGGCCCGCCGAGCACTGACACCGCCGCACGGGACGGCCCTCGGGCCCCCGCGGAACTCCGGTTGGCAGGCTCGGGAGGCACGTCGGCCGGACCAGCGCTCCCCTGCGGGAGACCTCCAGCAGGGGAGCGCTGCCCCGCCGCCAACTCCCACACCCCCGCGCCACACCCCCGCGCCGCGTCCCCGCCTGCCATGCCGCCGCCCGGCTTCGCGCCCGGTCTTGCGCGCGGCTTCGCGCCCGGCTTGGCGTCCGGTCCTGCGCCCGGCTTCGCGCCCGGCCTTGCGCCCGGCTTCGCGCTTGGCTCTGCGCCCGGTTCCGCCCGCGGCTCTGCGCCGGGCCCCGCGTCGGGTTCGGTCTGTCGTGCCGACCCGGCCTCGCGCCCGGCCCCGAGCCCGGCCTTGGCCCCGAGCCCGGTCCCGAGCCCGGCCTTGGCCCCGAGCCCGGTCCCGAGCCCGGCCTTGGCCCCGAGCCCGGTCCCGAGCTTGGTTCTGCCCGCGGCTCTGTGCCGGGCCCCGCGTCGGGTTCGGTCTGTCGTGCCGCTCCAGCCTTCGCGCCCGGCCCCGAGTCCGGCCCTGGCCCCGAGCGCGGTCCCGGCCCCGAGTTCGGCTCTGCCCGCGGCTCTGCGCCCGGTCCCGGGCTCGGCTCTGCCCTTGGTCCCGCGTCCGGTTGCGTCGGCTGTGTCGTGTCCGGTTCGCTCGCCGGGCCGCTACAACCAGCTCGCGAACTCCAGCAGCAGTTCCGCGTCCGCGGTCCGGCCCACGCGGCGTGCCCGTACCCCGGACTCCACCGCCCGGAACAGGGTCCAGCCGCGCAGCCGTTCCTGGTCCACCTCCAGCGACTCCGCGAGCCGCTTCACCCGCCGCCGGGTCGTCGACGACCCCGACGGGGAGGCGATCAGGTCCTCCACCCGGTCCCGTACCAGCCGGGCCAGGTCGAACGCGCACTCGCCGACCACCGGGTCCGGCCCCACGGCCAGCCACGGCATCCGCTCGCCCGCCAGCACCTTGCTCTGCCGGAAGGTGCCGTGCAGCAGCCGGTGCTCGGGAGGTGCCGCCAGCAGTTCCGCGCGGACCGCGAGCGCGACCTCGACGAGCGGGGCCAGTTCGGGATCGGCCGCCGCACTCGCCGCCATCGCCTCGGCCTGCCGGTCGGTCCGCTCGTCCACGGTCTCGAAGACGTGCCCGGCCGCGTCGCCCGGCGGTTCGACCCACAGCCTGCGCAGCGTGCCCGCCGCCTCCAGCAGGGCCTTCGCCTCGGGCAGCGACCGCACCGAGACGTCCGGGTGCAGCCGCTCCAGCAGGAGCACACCCTCCGTCCGGACGTCTTCGAGCAGTTGTACGGCGCCCAGGCCACCCCAGTGCGCCAGCGCGGCCCGTTCGCTCTCCGGCCGGGCCCGGCCCGGGGCCAGCTTCAGCACGGCGGGCGTTCCGTCGGCCCGCCGCACCAGCACCACCAGACTGCTCCGGCCGCCCGGCAGTTGGACCCGTTCCACGGTCAACTCGCGTAGCGCGACGGCCTGCCCGGCCGCCTCGGGCAGCCTCTCCAGCCAGGCGTCACCGTTCGGTGCCGTCTCGCCGAGCGCCCGCACCAGACGCTGCGGCGGTTCGAAAGCCATGCGCGAGTCGATTCCTTCCGCTCCAGGGTCACGCCGTCGGTGTCGCCGAGGCCGGCGTCACCGTCGAATCAGCACCCGCGGCGGCGCTCGCACCCGCACTCGTCTCCGCGGTCGCACCGGTACCCGCCCACTCGGCGAGACCAGGGAAGGCTACGCTCCCGCCGCGCCAGCGCACCGCGCGGACCGCCGCCTCGCGCAGCGCCCCGGCCGCCTCGCCGCGCTGTCCGCCCCCGCTCGCCCGCACCAGGTCGGAGTACACCCCGGCCACCCGTTCCTCCAGTTCGGCGGCGAGCCGCACGGCCGAGGCGGAGTCCGCCACGGGGAACGGCAGGGCGTACGCGGCGCTCGCCGCGACCGGATCGCCGCCCAGGTCGCGGACCTTGCGCACCAGCGCGTCCCGGCGCGCCCGGTGTGCGTCGTACGCCGTCTGCGCCTCCGCGCGCCGGTCCTCGGCGACCCGCCCGCCGACGACGCCGTACCCGTACACCGCCGCGTGCTCGGCCGCCAGCACGGCCTGCAGCGCCGCCAGTTCCGGAGTCTTCGCCCCGCTCACTTGGTCCCCTCCGTCAGCAGATACGCGTGTGCGGCCCCGGCCGCCGCCACCGAGGCCAGCAGCCGGGCCAGCTCGCCGGGCACGTCCAGCAGCGCCTTCGCACGCTGGTCCGCCAGCGCCCGTTCGGCCGCAGCCAGCCCGGTGAGCGCATCCTTCTTGCTCCCCGGTGCCGCGGCCGTCCCGGAGGATGCCGACGTGGAAGGCGTCGACCCGGCCGAAGCCGGCCCGTCGGGCGCGGACGCCGGGGAGGCCGTACCGGAGGAGTCGGTGGGGGACCCGGCGGCGGACGGCGTGGCGGACGGCTTCGCCTTGACGCCCCCGAACGCCGTCACATGCCGGAGCGTCTCGGCCCGCAGCGGCTCCAGCCGCTTCGCCAGCGCCGGATACGCGGCGATCACCAGGTCGTATCGCTCGACGATCCCCGAGCTGTCCTGTGCCGCACGTGCCCGGGCCCGTTCGGTGACAGAAGGGCCGCGGCTCGCGGTCTCCTCGGAGTCCTCACGGGCGGGGGAGCAGCCCACCAGCAGGGCGGCGCCGGCGGTGGAGGCGAGCAGGGATCTTCTGCGCGGCCCCGAGGGGGTGCGCGGTGGCGGGAAGTACGGCACGGCAGACGTCCTCAGGGGGGCTTGTGCGAACACACGGACGGGGAGGGCGGCCCCGCCGTTGATCACGGTACCCGCGTGCCCGCCCGGCATCACTCATCGGCACCGTTCCAGGCGCAGGTGGACGGCAACACTCCCTGCGACCGGATACCCTTTGAGCAGACACACGCCCCATCCCACAACAGCACACGCGGCCGAGGAGTCACCCGGATGAGCACCACTCAGAGCGAGAGGCTGCGAGAACTACTGGAACCGCTCGTGACCTCCCAGGGCCTCGATCTCGAAGAGATCGCCGTGGACTCCGTGGGCCGCAAGCGGGTGCTGAGCGTCGTCGTCGACTCCGACACAGGAGCGGATCTGGACCGGATCGCCGATGTGAGCCGCGCGCTCTCGGCGAAGCTCGACGAGACGGACGCGATGGGCGAGGGTGAGTACACCCTCGAGGTCGGAACCCCGGGCGCGGAGCGCGCCCTCAGCGAGCACCGCCACTACGTGCGTGCTCAGGACCGCCTGGTGAGGTTCCAGCTCACCGAGGGCGGCGAACTGACCGCCCGGATCCTGACGGTCGATGAGGCAGGTCTCGACGTCGAGGTGCCCGGAGTGAAGGGCCGCAAGGCCACCTCCCGCAGGCTCGCCTTCGACGAGATCGCCAAGGCCCGGGTCCAGGTCGAGTTCAACCGCAAGGACAGCAAGGACATGAAGGAAGAGGAGGAGGCGTAGCCGTGGACATCGACATGAGCGCCCTGCGGGGCTTGGTGCGGGAGAAGGAGATCTCCTTCGACCTGCTGGTCGAGGCGATCGAGTCGGCCCTCCTCATCGCCTACCACCGCACCGAGGGAAGCCGCCGTCACGCGCGCGTGGAGCTCAACCGGGAGACCGGGCATGTGACCGTGTGGGCGAAGGAGGACCCCGAGGACCTCGAAGAGGGCCAGGAGCCCCGCGAGTTCGACGACACCCCGTCCGGCTTCGGCCGTATCGCCGCCACCACGGCCAAGCAGGTGATCCTGCAGCGCCTGCGCGACGCCGAGGACGACGCGACGCTCGGCGAGTACGCCGGCCGTGAGGGCGACATCGTCACCGGTGTGGTGCAGCAGGGCCGTGACCCGAAGAACGTGCTGGTCGACATCGGCAAGCTGGAGGCGATCCTGCCGGTGCAGGAGCAGGTCCCGGGTGAGACCTACCCGCACGGGATGCGGCTGCGGTCGTACGTCGTCCGGGTGGCGAAGGGTGTCCGCGGTCCGTCCGTGACCCTCTCGCGCACGCACCCCAACCTGGTGAAGAAGCTCTTCGCGCTGGAGGTGCCGGAGATCGCTGACGGTTCCGTCGAGATCGCCGCCATCGCACGCGAGGCCGGTCACCGCACGAAGATCGCGGTGCGGTCCACCCGTTCGGGCCTGAACGCCAAGGGCGCCTGCATCGGCCCGATGGGCGGCCGGGTGCGCAACGTGATGGCCGAACTGAACGGCGAGAAGATCGACATCGTCGACTGGTCGGACGACCCGGCCGAGATGGTGGGCAATGCGCTGTCCCCGGCGCGGGTGAACAAGGTCGAGGTCGTGGACCTCTCGACCCGGTCCGCGCGGGTGACCGTGCCCGACTACCAGCTGTCGCTGGCGATCGGCAAGGAAGGGCAGAACGCCCGGCTCGCGGCCCGGCTCACCGGCTGGCGTATCGACATCCGGCCGGACACCGAGCAGGTGTCCGAGTAGCGCTCCCCCGGGAGTGGGAATAGATCCCGGCCGTTGTTGCTTGGATCACGACAACAACCGTTCGATTTTTGCCCCAAAGGGGTGAGGTCGGTGCGGGGAGGTAGACTTAGCAGTGTCTGGCCGGACGCGAGCCCGCGTATGCCCTGAACGCACCTGTGTGGGGTGCCGGGAGCGAGCGGCCAAGACCGATCTGCTGCGCATCGTGGCGGCCGGGGACGCCTGCGTCCCCGATCCTCGCGGTACGCTGCCCGGCCGGGGTGCATATGTACACCCCGTCCCGGTCTGTCTCGACCTGGCGGTACGCCGCCGGGCGTTCCCGAGGGCGCTGCGCGTCCCGGGCCCGCTCGACGTAAAGGTGTTGCGCCAGTACGTGGAGCAGACAGAACGTTGCTGATCAGGCAACACCGTAAGAAGCGTCGCGCGGACAGCCGCGCGGCCCAGGTACCCCGCGAGTTGGAAGTAGGTCGAGATTGCGATGAGCACTCGATGAGCACGCGATGAGTACGCCCATGAAGTAGCGACGGTCCGGCCGCAACCCGGACCTAAAAGGAGCGAAGTGGCTAAGGTCCGGGTATACGAACTCGCCAAGGAGTTCGGTGTGGAGAGCAAGGTCGTCATGGCCAAGCTCCAGGAACTCGGTGAATTCGTCCGATCGGCGTCCTCGACGATCGAGGCGCCGGTAGTACGCAAACTGACAGACGCCTTCCAGGGTGGTGGCAGCGGCAAGTCCGCCGGCCGTCCCGCCCCGCGCAAGGCCGCCCCCAAGCCCGGCGCGCCCTCCCCGGCGCAGACGGCTCGACCGGCTGCTCCGAAGCCGCCGGTCGCCCCCAAGCCCCCCGTGGCCCCGCAGCCCGCGGCCCCGGCGGCCCCGTCGGCCCCCGCGCCGGCCGCTTCCGGTCCGCGTCCGGTGCCGGGCCCCAAGCCCGCGCCGCGTCCGGCCCCGGCGGCTCCGACGACTCCGGAGTTCACCGCTCCGCCGTCGGCCCCGGTCGCGCCTGCCGCGTCGGCCGCTCCGGCCGCCGCCCAGGGTCCGCGCCCCGGTGCCCGTCCGGGCCCCGGCGGCCCGAAGCCCGGTGCCCGTCAGGGTGGTCCCGGCCAGGGTCAGGGTCAGGCTCCCCGTTCGGACCGTCCCGACCGTGGCGCCCCGCGCCCCGGCGGTCAGGCCCCGCGTCCGGGTGCCCGTCCGGCCGGTCCCCGTCCGGGCAACAACCCCTTCACCTCCGGTGGTTCCACCGGCATGGCGCGTCCGCAGGCGCCGCGTCCGCAGGGCGCGCGTCCCGGCGGCCCCGGTGCCCCCGGCGCCGGTCCCCGTCCGCAGGCGCCCGGCGCCCAGGGCGGCGGTCCGCGTCCGCAGGCTCCGGGCGGCTCCCGTCCGTCGCCGGCCGGTATGCCCCGCCCGCAGGGCGGCGGTCCCCGTCCCGGTGGCGGTCCCGCGGGTCCGCGTCCGAACCCCGGCATGATGCCGCAGCGTCCCGCTGCCGGCCCGCGTCCCGGCGGTGGCCCCGGCGGCCGCGGTCCGGGTGGTGCGGGTCGTCCCGGCGGCGCCGGTCGTCCCGCGGGCGGCGGCTTCGCCGGCCGTCCGGGCGGTGGCGGCGGTGCCGGTCGTCCCGGTGGTGGCGGCGGCTTCGCCGGCCGTCCCGGTGGCGGTGCCCCCGGCGCCGGTGGCGGCGGCGGTTTCGGTGGCGGCGGTGGCCGTCCCGGCTTCGGCGGTCGTCCCGGTGGTCCCGGTGGCCGTGGTGGCACGCAGGGCGCCTTCGGCCGTCCCGGCGGTCCCGCGCGTCGCGGTCGCAAGTCGAAGCGGCAGAGGCGCCAGGAGTACGAGGCCATGCAGGCCCCGTCGGTCGGCGGCGTGATGCTGCCTCGCGGCAACGGCGAAGCCATTCGCCTGTCGCGCGGTGCGTCCCTCACCGACTTCGCGGAGAAGATCAACGCCAACCCGGCGTCGCTCGTCGCGGTCATGATGAACCTCGGCGAGATGGTCACGGCCACGCAGTCCGTCTCCGACGAGACGCTCCAGCTCCTCGCCGGCGAGATGAACTACACCGTTCAGATCGTCAGCCCGGAGGAGGAGGACCGCGAGCTGCTCGAGTCCTTCGACATCGAGTTCGGCGAGGACGAGGGCGGCGAGGAGGACCTCGTGGTCCGTCCGCCGGTCGTCACCGTCATGGGTCACGTCGACCACGGTAAGACCCGACTGCTCGACGCCATCCGCAAGACGAACGTCATCGCGGGCGAGGCCGGCGGCATCACCCAGCACATCGGTGCCTACCAGGTCGCGACCGAGGTCAACGACGAAGAGCGCAAGATCACCTTCATCGACACCCCGGGTCACGAGGCGTTCACCGCCATGCGTGCCCGTGGTGCCCGGTCGACGGACATCGCGATCCTCGTCGTCGCGGCCAACGACGGCGTCATGCCGCAGACGGTCGAGGCGCTCAACCACGCCAAGGCGGCCGACGTCCCGATCGTCGTCGCGGTCAACAAGATCGACGTCGAGGGTGCCGACCCGACCAAGGTGCGCGGTCAGCTCACCGAGTACGGCCTGGTGGCCGAGGAGTACGGCGGCGACACCATGTTCGTCGACATCTCCGCCAAGCAGGGTCTGCACATCGACTCCCTGCTCGAGGCCGTCATCCTCACCGCGGACGCCTCGCTCGACCTGCGTGCCAACCCGCACCAGGACGCGCAGGGCATCTCGATCGAGTCCCGGCTCGACCGCGGCCGCGGTGCCGTCTCCACGGTCCTCGTCCAGCGAGGCACCCTGCGGGTCGGCGACACGATGGTCGTGGGCGACGCCTACGGCCGAGTGCGCGCCATGCTCGACGACAACGGCAACAACGTCGCCGAGGCCGGCCCGTCGACGCCGGTCCAGGTCCTGGGCCTGACCAACGTCCCGGGTGCGGGCGACAACTTCCTCGTCGTCGACGAGGACCGCACGGCCCGCCAGATCGCCGAGAAGCGTGCGGCCCGCGAGCGCAACGCGGCCTTCGCCAAGCGCACGCGCCGCGTCTCCCTCGAGGACCTGGACAAGGTGCTCAAGGCCGGCGAGATCCAGCAGCTGAACCTGATCATCAAGGGTGACGCTTCCGGTTCCGTCGAGGCGCTCGAGTCGTCCCTGCTCCAGCTGGACGTCGGCGAAGAGGTCGACATCCGCGTCCTGCACCGCGGTGTCGGTGCGGTCACGGAGTCCGACATCGACCTGGCGATGGGCTCGGACGCCATCGTGATCGGCTTCAACGTCCGTGCGGCCGGCCGCGCGGCGCAGATGGCCGAGCGCGAAGGCGTGGACGTCCGCTACTACTCGGTCATCTACCAGGCGATCGAGGAGATCGAGGCGGCCCTGAAGGGCATGCTGAAGCCGGAGTACGAAGAGGTCGAGCTCGGTACGGCGGAGATCCGCGAGGTCTTCAAGTCGTCCAAGCTGGGCAACATCGCCGGTGTCCTCATCCGCTCCGGAGAGGTCAAGCGGAACACCAAGGCCCGACTGGTCCGCGACGGCAAGGTCATCGCGGAGAACCTCAACATCGAGGGTCTGCGTCGCTTCAAGGACGACGTCACCGAGATCCGCGAAGGCTACGAGGGTGGTATCAACCTCGGCAACTTCAACGACATCAAGGTCGACGACGTCATCGCGACGTACGAGATGCGCGAGAAGCCGCGGGTGTAATGCCCCGGCCCGAGGTGGCCGGCGGGAGTCCTTCCCGCCGGCCGCCTCGGCGTGTTCCGGGGGACGGGCAGGGGCGGCGGGCGAACAATCCCGTCGAGTACCCGGCCCGTTCGTTGTACCGTTCTTGATGTCCCTGCCCAGTGGATGGCGGGGCCATCGATCCCGTACCGGCGGGTGAACCGGGTACACATGTACGTAGGGACTCTGTCCTTCGACCTGCTCCTCGGCGACATTCGGTCACTGAAGGAGAAGCGCTCCGTCGTCCGCCCGATCGTCGCCGAGCTCCAGCGGAAGTACGCGGTGAGCGCCGCCGAGGTGGACCATATGGACCTGCACCGCCGGGCCGGCATCGGCCTCGCGATGGTGTCCGGCGACGTCGGCCATCTCAACGACGTACTGGACCGGTGCGAACGACTGGTCGCCGGACGCCCCGAGGTGGAGCTGCTGTCGGTACGACGGCGCCTGCACGGCGAAGACGACTGACCCAAGAACTCAGATCAGGAAAGAACGGGAGACGGACCAGTGGCCGACAACGCGCGGGCTAAGAGGCTGGCGGACCTCATCCGAGAGGTGGTGGCCCAGAAGCTGCAGCGCGGGATCAAGGACCCGCGGCTCGGCTCGTATGTCACCATCACGGACACCCGGGTCACGGGTGATCTGCGGGAGGCGACCGTCTTCTACACGGTGTACGGGGACGACGAGGAGCGGGCCGCGGCCGCCGCGGGCCTGGAGAGCGCCAAGGGCGTGCTGCGTTCCGCGGTGGGAGCGGCGGCCGGCGTGAAGTTCACGCCGACCCTGACCTTCGTGGCGGACGCCCTGCCGGACACCGCCAAGACCATCGAGGATCTGCTCGACAAGGCACGGGCCTCGGACGCCAAGGTCCGCGAGGTCTCCGCGGGCGCCAGCTTCGCCGGTGAAGCCGACCCGTACCGCAAGCCGGGCGACGAGGACGAGACCGTCGAGACGGACGGCGACGCCCCGTAATGACCGAGAAGCACAAGACGCCCGACGGCCTGGTCATTGTCGACAAGCCGTCGGGCTTCACCTCGCACGACGTGGTCGCGAAGATGCGCGGGATCGCCCGGACCCGACGCGTCGGCCACGCCGGCACCCTCGACCCCATGGCGACCGGGGTGCTCGTCCTCGGCGTCGAGCGGGCCACCAAGCTCCTGGGGCATCTGGCCCTGACCGAGAAGGAGTACCTGGGCACCGTCCGGCTCGGGCAGAACACGCTCACCGACGACGCCGAGGGGGAGATCACCTCCTCCACCGACGCCTCCGCGATCACCCGGGACGCCGTCGACGCCGGTGTCGCCAAGCTGAGCGGCGACATCATGCAGGTGCCGTCCAAGGTCAGCGCCATCAAGATCAACGGCGTGCGCTCGTACAAGCGGGCGCGCGAGGGCGAGGAGTTCGAGATCCCGGCCCGCCCGGTCACCATCTCCTCCTTCACCGTGTACGACGTCCGTGACGCCGTCGCCGAGAACGGCACCCCGGTCAAGGACCTGGTGGTGTCGGTGGTCTGCTCGTCCGGCACCTACATCCGCGCCCTCGCCCGCGACCTGGGCGCCGACCTCGGCGTCGGCGGTCATCTGACCGCCCTGCGCCGCACCCGCGTCGGCCCGTACAAGCTGGACGCGGCGCGGACCCTGGAGCAGCACCAGCAGGAACTGACGGTGATGCCGATCACCGACGCGGCCACGGCCGCCTTCCCGCGCTGGAACGTGGACGCCAAGCGGGGGCGGCTGCTCCTCAACGGGGTGCGCCTGGAGATGCCCGACGAGTACGAAGGCCGCGGCGCCGTCGCCGTGTTCGACCCCGAGGGCCGCTTCCTGGCTCTGGTCGAGGCCCACCGGGGCAAGGCCAAGAGCCTGGCCGTCTTCGGCTGAGGCCGACGCTGCCGGGCACCGCGACTCGGTGCCCGTGGAGCGGCGAGCACGGGGTCCTCCACTGCCGCCGCTCCACGGTCCCCCCTCGGTTCCCCCACCCCTAGGGTGTATCCACCGTCCCCGCTCCATTCACCCGTCCGGGCAGGCGCTCGGAGTGAACGGCGGGAGCGTGAGGGGGCGCGTTCACCTCGCGATCTGTCCCGTCGATCATCGCGCGCCTACCGTCGAACCGAGGTCACGCGCGCAGGGCGGGGAGGTACGGCCATGGCGGGACAGGGCGGCCAGGGTGCGTGCGGCGCCCACGGTGCACCGCACGGCACAGGGGCCGCCGGCGACGCCTGGACCGCCGACCGCTTCCTCGTCCGCATCCAGGATCCGGCCGGCCGCCCCCGCGGCACGGGATTCGTCGCGGACCGCCACGGCACGATGATCACCAGCCACGAGGCGGTCGACGGACTGCCCCACCTGGTGCTGCACACGGCCGCCGACCGCACCCGCGTCGTGACCGCCGACGCCGTGACCGCGCTGCCCGCCCTCGGCCTGGCCCTCGTACGCACCGAGCGGCTCGGTGTCGAGCCGCTGCCCGTCACCGTGCGCGACGGGATCGGGCCCGGCACCTACGTCCGTGTCAACGCGGGCTGCTGGCGCCAGGCGCGGGTCCTGGGCCGGACCCCGGTGACGTACACGGCCACGGACCGCTCCCATCTCCTCGACGACGTCATGGAGTTGGCGATCGGCACAGCGGGCCGGGACGCCCTGCGCCCCGGCGGCGGAGCGGCGGGCGGACCGGTGCTCGACGCGGCGACCGGTGCCGTCGTCGGTGTCGTCGGCACCGCCCTCCACTGCGGTCACCGCGCCACCGGGTTCGCCGTCCCGCTGCCGCCCCGGGCGGCCGCCGCCGCCCGAGCGGGCCGCACCCCGCACGCCGACACCGACCGGCTCACCGACCTGCTCGCCCGCAACGCCGAGACGGTGCCCGCCTACGGCGTCGACCTCAACCTGGCGGGCGTGCTGGAGCTCACCGCCGCCTCCGTCGCCGCCGCCTCCGTCACCGCCGTCGGCTCGGACAGCCCACCCGGCACCCTCACCGACCGGACCGACCGCATCCACCCGCCGGACCCGGACTCGCCGGACCTGCGTTCGGCTGATCCGGATTCCGCAGGGGCGGGTGCCGCAGGGCCGGGTCCGGCAGGTCTGGGTCTGGCAGGTCTGGGTTCGGCAGGTCTGGGTTCGGCAGGTCTGGGTTTGGCGGCGCATGGTCCGGCAGGTCCAGTGCCGGCAGGCCGGCGTCCGGTCGTCGAACCAGCCGAACCAGCCGAACCAGTCGAACGGGCGGCGACGGTAAAGGAGTTCGCCGCCTTCGCCACCGGCCCGGCCGCCGTCCTCGCCCTCGTCGGCGCCCCCGGCAGCGGCCGTACGACGGAACTCGCGGCGCTCGCCGCCCGCCGCCACCGGGGTACCCGCCCGGCCCCCACCCTGTGGCTGCGCGGCGCCGATCTCAGGGAAGCGGACGGCTCCGTCGCCGACGCCGCCCACCGGGCACTCGTCCGTGCCGCCCGTATCGTGGCCGCCTCCGACCCGGCCCACCCCGCCGACCTCGGCGACATCACCCCCGAACGCCTGGCCCGGATCGCCCGCACCGCGGGCCGCCCCCTGCTGCTCCTGCTCGACGGCCCGGAGGAGATGCCGCCCGCCCTCGCCCACCGTCTGCCCGACTGGACGACGGGCACGGCGCACTGGCTGAGGGAGTCCGGAGCACGCCTGGTGGTGGGCTGCCGGGCGGAGTACTGGGAGCGAGCCGGGGCCGGGTTCCCGCGCGAGCTGCTGCACGGCGGTCCGGGCCCGGCGGCGGATCCCGACGGCACCCTGCCGCCCTGCGTGCACCTCGGGGACCTGTCCGAGGACGAGGCCCGGCTCGCCCGCGAGCGCTACGGCGTCCCCGGCACGGTCCTCGGCGAGCCGCACGCCCGCCACCCCCTCACCCTGCGCCTGCTGTCCGAGGTCCGGGCCGCCGCCCCCGAAGCCCCCGACACCCCGCTCGACGGGGACGACGTCCTCGCCGCCCACCTCGATCTGATGTGCCTGCGGATCGCCGTCCGCCTCGCCGACCGGAACGGCCTGCGCGGCACCGCCGTACGACGGCTCGCCGCCAAGGTCTCCGGCCAGGTCCACCTGGCGGCCCGGAGCAGCCTCGGACCCGGCCAGGGCGAACTGGACCCCGCGTCGTTCGAGGCGCTCTTCCCCCGGGGCACCGCCCCGGCCCGGCTCGGCGGCGGCACCGGCTGGGCCTGCGCCGTCCTCGCCGAGGGCCTCCTCGTCCCCGCCGGAGACGGCTACCGCTTCGCCCACGAGGAGCTCGCCGACTGGATCCAGGGCATGCACCTCGACCTGGACGAGGCGCTGCGCGTCCTGGTCCACGGCCCGCGCGACGGGCGCGCGCTGCCGGTGCCGCCGCACCGCATCGGCCCCGTCGTCCAGGCCCTGCTCCTGGTCGCCCGCCAGCACGGCAGCCCCCGGCTCGCCGTCCGCCTGGCGGAACTGGTCCACGTCCTGGAAGCCGACCCGCACTCCTGGTGGGCGGCCCGGCTGCTTGCCGAGGTACTGCGACGGGTGCCGGACGCGACCCCGTACACCGGCGTCCTGCGCCTGCTCACCGAGCTGATCGTCGCCCGGCGCCGACAGCGGCGGCCCCCGCCCGGCGAGTTCGGCCCCGCCTTCTGGACCGGCCTCGCGCTGCCCGGCGCCGGCCGCCTCGACCTGCTGCGCCGCCTCGTCCTCGCCGACGCCGCCCCGCACGACACCGGCCCGCCCCGCTACCTCGACGCGGCGGCCGAACTGCTCGCCGCCGACCCCGCCGCCGTACAACCGCACCTCATGCGCTGGTTCGACGACGAACGGCCGCTGCCCGCCACCCCGCACGCGACCGTCGCCACGGCCGCGCAGGCGCTGCTGCACACCCACCGGCACCGCGCCCTGGACGACCTGGCGGAACGCCTGGTCGAGAGCCCGCACCGGCGGGCCGGCGAACTCCTCGCCGTCCTCGCCGAGGACGAGCCGTCCGCCCTGTGCCGGGCCGTCGACCGCTGGGCGCGCGACGAGCGACCGGCCCGGCGGCTGGCGGCGGTGACGTACGGACTGCGCGCCGCCCCGCACACCCGCTCCGACGCCGACCACGAACTCCTGCGCCACCTGGCCCTCGACCTGCTCGCCCGCCCCACCGACTGCACCGTGCACGGCGCGGCCCTCGCCCTCCTCGTACGCGATCCGCACACCCGGTCCCGGCACCTCCCGCGGGCGCTGAGGCACTTCGCCGCGGCCGATCCGCAGCTTCCGCCGAGCGCGCTGGTCCCCGCCCTCGCCACCCACACCGAACCGGTCCTCGCCGCCTTCCGGGCACGGCTGCGCAGAGCCGACGCGGGCGAGGCACTGCGTACCCTCGCCGGTGTCACCACGCCCGCCCTGGCGGGCCGGGTCGCGGCCGTGCTGCAGGAGGCGGTGGAAGCCCGGACCGCGACAGCCGCTCGGGTGACGGCGCGCGCCGACCGCCGCCGCGGCCAGGACCCCGTACCGAGGGTCCGCGACCGTGGCCCGGAGAGTGCGCCCTGTCACAGCCCCCATGCCGATGCGGGGCGGGAGCACTCGGCATGGCACCCTTAGACCTGCCCGTAAGGCAGGCAACAAACACAGGTTCGACAAGGAGCGGTCACAGTGCAGCGCTGGCGTGGCTTGGAGGACATCCCCGAGGACTGGGGGCGCAGCGTCGTCACCATCGGCTCCTACGACGGAGTTCACCGGGGCCACCAGCTGATCATCAGCCATGCCGTGGAGCGCGCCCGTGAGCTGGGCGTGCCGTCCGTCGTCGTCACCTTCGACCCGCACCCCAGCGAGGTGGTCCGCCCCGGCAGCCACCCGCCGCTGCTGGCCCCGCACCACCGCCGTGCCGAGCTGATGGCGGGCCTGGGCGTGGACGCGGTGCTGATCCTGCCGTTCACCAAGGAGTTCTCGAAGCTGTCGCCGGCCGACTTCGTCGTCAAGGTCCTGGTCGACAAGCTGCACGCCAAGGCGGTCGTCGAGGGCCCGAACTTCCGCTTCGGCCACAAGGCCGCGGGCAACGTGGAGTTCCTCACCGAACAGGGCCGGGTCTACGACTTCGAGGTCGAGGTCGTCGACCTGTACGTGAGCGGTGCGGCGGGCGGCGGCGAGCCGTTCTCCTCCACCCTGACCCGGCGTCTGGTGGCCGGCGGTGACGTCGAGGGCGCCCACGAGATCCTCGGCCGCCCGCACCGCGTGGAGGGCGTGGTCGTCCGCGGCGCGCAGCGCGGCCGCGAGCTGGGCTTCCCCACGGCGAACGTCGAGACGCTGCCGCACACCGCGATCCCGGCCGACGGCGTCTACGCCGGCTGGCTGCACGCGGACGGCGAGGCCATGCCGGCCGCCATTTCCGTCGGCACGAACCCGCAGTTCGACGGCACGGAGCGCACGGTGGAGGCGTACGCCATCGACCGGGTCGGTCTGGACCTGTACGGCCTGCACGTCGCCGTCGACTTCCTGGCCTACGTCCGCGGCCAGGCGAAGTTCGATTCGCTGGAGGCGTTCCTGGAGCAGATGGCCGAGGACGTGAAGCGCTGCCGCGAGCTGGTGGAGGCGGCGGGTACGGCCGCCGACTAGCCGGCTGGATCCGCTCGTACGACGCCGAAGGGCGGCCGGTGTCCTCGGGACACCGGCCGCCCTTCGCGTTCACCCGGCCGGGGCCGGGCCTACTGCTGCGGCGGCTGGGGCTGCTGCGGGTAACCGGGCTGCTGCGGATACGGCTGTCCGGGCTGCTGGGGGTGACCCTGCGGCGGGTACGGCTGACCGGCGGGCGGATAGGGCTGCTGCCCCGGCTGCCCCGGCTGCGCGGGCTGTCCCGGCTGCGCGGGCGGCTGTCCCGGCTGTGCGTAGGGCTGGCCCGGCTGCGCGTAAGGCTGGCCGGGCTGGCCGGGCTGTGCGTACGGCTGTCCGGGCTGAGGGTAGGGCTGACCTGCGTACGGCTGGCCCGGCTGCTGGCCGTAGGACTGACCCGGGTACGGCTGCCCCGGCATCGGCGGTGCGGCCACGGGCGGCGGGTTGCCGTCCGAGGTCCACAGCCCGTGCATCTGCTGATGCCGTACGAAGTCCTCGGCGACCATCGCCGCGAGGTGGAAGTACGACTCGCGCACCTTGGGACGCATCATGTCGAGGTCGACCTCGGCACCGGCGGCGAGGTGCTCGTCGAACGGGACGACGACGACACCGCGGCAGCGCGTCTCGAAGTGGCTGACGATGTCGTCCACCTTGATCATCTTGCCGGTCTCCCGCACCCCGGAGATGACGGTGAGGGAGCGGGAGACCAGGTCGGCGTACCCGTGCGCCGACAGCCAGTCCAGCGTCGTACTGGCGCTGCTCGCACCGTCCACGGACGGCGTCGAGATGATGATGAGCTGGTCGGCGAGGTCGAGCACACCGCGCATGGCGCTGTACAGCAGACCGGTGCCGGAGTCGGTGAGGATGATCGGGTACTGCTTCCCGAGCACGTCTATCGCGCGCCGGTAGTCCTCGTCGTTGAACGTCGTCGACACCGCCGGGTCGACGTCGTTGGCGATGATCTCCAGCCCGGAGGGGGCCTGGGAGGTGAACCGCCGGATGTCCATGTACGAGTTGAGGTACGGGATCGCCTGGACGAGGTCGCGGATGGTCGCCCCGGTCTCCCGCCGTACGCGTCGGCCGAGGGTGCCGGCGTCCGGGTTCGCGTCGATCGCGAGGATCTTGTCCTGTCGCTCGGTGGCGAGCGTGGCACCCAGCGCGGTGGTCGTGGTGGTCTTGCCGACACCGCCCTTGAGGCTGATGACGGCGATCCGGTAGCAGGACAGCACGGGCGTCCGAATGAGGTCGAGCTTCCGCTGCCGCTCGGCCTCCTCCCGCTTGCCACCGAGCTTGAACCGCCCGCCGGTTGCGGTCGGCCGTCCGCTCTTCGCCTTCTGCCGCTTGTTGTTGAGCAGCCGGTCCGACGACAGCTCCACGGCCGCGGTGTAACCGAGCGGCGCGGCACCGGGGTTGGTCGGCTGCCGCTGGTCGTGCTGCATGGGCTGCGGCCAGGCGGATCCGGCCCGGGGGTCCACGGGGGGCTGCTGCGGCTGCGGCTGCTGACCGGGCTGCTGCTGGGCCTGCTGCGGGTGCTGGGGGTACGCCTGCGGGTGCTGTGGCGCCTGGGGAGGCTGAGGCGGCTGAACGCCCTGCGGCGGCTGCGGTGCCTGCGGCTGCTGCGGCTGCTGCGGGGGCTGCGGGGGCTGCGGCGTCTGCGGAGCGAATCCGTGCGGAGCCGCCTGCGGGCCTTGCGCCTGCTGCGGCTGCCCCTGTGGGGCGGGCGGCTGGGGGAATCCGTAACCACCGGGCTGCGGCAGGGGGTAGCCGCCGGGCGCCTGTGGCGGGGTGGGGGCGCCGCCCTGGTGGGGGAAGCCGTAGCCGTCCTGGGGAGTGGGTGCCGCGGGCGCGGGGGCGCCTTGGTGGGGGAAGCCGTAGCCGTCCTGGGGATTGGGTGCCGCGGGCGCGGGGGCGCCCTGGTGGGGGAAGCCGTAGCCCGGGGCGGGGGACGGCGTCGCGTCCACCGGTGCCTGCGGTGCGGGCTCCGGCCGGGGGCCCGGCACGGGCGGGAGGTGCTGGCCGCCGGGGGCGGGAGCCGGGGCCGGGGCGGCACCGGGGTGCGGGAAGCCGTATCCGGCAGGCGGGTTGGGGGCGGCCGGGGCGGGGGCCTCGCCCTGCTGCGGGAAGCCGTAACCGCTCTGCGGGGCAGGCGTGCCCCAGGCGGCGGGTGCGGGCTCGGGCGCCTGCGGCTGGAACGGCGGCTGGGCCGTCGGTGCGGCCGGCTGAGGCTCGGGCTGGGCCGGGGGCTGCGCAGGCCACTGGGCCGCGGCGGCCGGGGCCGCGGGCTGGTACGTCGGCGGCAGCGGGGGCAGCCCGCCCTGCGGCGCAGGCGGGGGTGTCCAGGCGGGGGGAGCGTCCTGCGGCGCGCCGGCCGGACCCGGAACGGCGTCCTGCGGCTCGTCCGCCACGGCGTCGGAAAGCACGGCGTCCATGGGCATGACGTCCGAAGGAACGGCGTCCATGGGCGTGACGTCCGAGGGAACGGCGTCCACGGGCGTGACGTCGGTGTTCACGACATCCGCGCCCACTACGTCCGCGCCCACTACGTCCGCGCCCACGGCATCTGCGTCCACTACATCCGCGCCCACTACGTCCGCGCCCAGGGCATCTGCGTCCACTACATCCGCGTCCACTGCGTCCGCGTCCGTGGGTTCGGTGGTGTCGGCGTCGCTTTCCGCAGCGACCGCTTCGGCGTCCGGAGACACCGCGTCAGCGTCCTCCGCGGTGACCTCGGCCGCCGCCTCCTCGGGCTCGGCGTCGTCCGAAGGCGCCAGGGTCTCGCTCTCGCGGTCCTCCTCGCCGTCCTCCTCGACGGACACGTCCTCGGCGTCGGCCGACCCCTTGGCGTCGGCCGACTCCTCGGCGTCGGCCGACGCTTCGACATCCGCCGACTCCGGGGCGTCGGCCACCGCACCGGCCGCCTCATCGGTCTCCGGCTCGGCTTCGGCTTCGGCCTCGGCCTGGACCTCGGCCTCGGAGGCCGGCTCCGGGTCCGCGGGCGGCACGGATCCGTCGGCAGCGGGGCTCTCGTCCCCTGCTTCCCGCGTTTCCTGCGCCTCCTGCTCCTGCTGCTCGGCGGTCCGCTCCGCGATCTCCCGCTTCAGAGCGACGGCGGAGAACCGCATGGTGGCGCCGCTCTCCAGGTCGCCGCTGCCGGGGTCGCCGCCCTCGGCAACGGAGGCGGCAGGCGCCACAGGCGCGGCGGGTACGGCAGGCACCGCAGGCGCGGGCGGAGCCGCGGGAGGTTCAGGGATGGGCGACGCCGGGGCGGCCGGACCCGTACCCCACGGGCTGTTGAACCCGCCCACGGGAATGTTCGGCACGGCCGTCGGCGACGCGCCGGCCACCGGGGGAGTCATGGCCACCGGGGGAGAAGGGGGCGCCGGGGGAGATGCCGGCGCCGAGGGTGTCGGCGGAACCGAGGGCTCGAACCCGCTGCCGACCGGAAGGCGCGGCACGGCAACCGGACCGCCGGCGGGCGGCACGGGCGGCCGGGGCGCGGCGAACGGCGCCCCGGGATTGGGCGCCTGCGGCGGCGCGAACGGCGCCCCGGGAGCGGGCGCCTGCTGCGGCGGCGCGAAGGGAGCCCCGGACGGCTGGCTGGCATGGGCGGGCGGCGTGAGCCCCGGCAGCGGCACACCCGAGGGCCCCGACGGGAACGGCGTCCCCGCAACTCCCTGCGCTCCCGGGGTCGTAGGTCCGGTCTGCCGGCCGGGGCCGCCCTGCGCCCCCGGCGCGGTCGCGCCGGCACCGGCCGCCGTACCACCGGCGCTGCCGGTGCCGTCATCCGGACCCGTGGCGGGCGTCGAGCCCGAACTTCCCGCCGCGTTCTGCGTGTACCAGGCGGGCGGCGCGTAGTCGAGGGTGAACTCGCCCGTCATCTCGATGTCGGACTCGACGTCGGGCTGGTCATCGCCGGGTGTGGCCCAGCCCCCGCGGATCCCGTCCCGATCGCTGCTCACAGTTCCTCCTGGTGTGGTCGAGCACCCCCATGCCGTGCCGGGGCGACCATTTCTCGTCGTCCGAAGTCGTTCGAGGTCGTCCGGTCAACCGGCTCCCCCTGGGACGTCGATGCCCGGTCCACGGGTTCTGGCATCGCGCCCTGTCCCAGCCTAATCACCGCAGGCCCCACCCCGGCAGGTCCGTCCGCCCCTGAGCGCCTGTCCACTGCGTCACAGCCTGCCCGGAAGTGCCGTACACGGCACGCATATTGGTGAACAAACCACATGACATTCATGAACAAGCGGGACAGAACGTGGAGGGAGTTGACCGATTCGGGACTCCCGATCGGCGTACCCCGTAAGCGCATTGGCCAACGCGGCATGAGGAAGGGGCGGCACGCGTGCGCGCCGCCCCTTCCTCGCCCTCGTATTCCTCTTCTTCGCACCGCCGCGTCGGCCGCCGAACCGACGATCCGCTCACTCCACGTCGGGACCGCCGTCGGGACCGCTGCCGTGACCCCCGTCGTGCGGCGCCGGCTCCAGGTCGAACTCGCCGTCCCGCGCGCCGAGCACGAAGGCCCGCCACTCCGCCTCCGTGTAGCGCAGCACCGTGCCGGGGTCGAGGGACGACCGCATGGCCACCGCGCCGGCCGGGAGGTAGGCGATCTCGACCCGCTCCTCGTGCTGCTCGGTGCCCGGTGCGCCGAGCCACTCGACGTCCGAGATGTCGAGCGCGTAGAGCTCGTCCCGCTCCCGCTCTTTGCGCGCCTTGACGTCCGCGCTCAGTTCCTCCGCCATGGTCAAGCGACCCCTTCCCGACGTGCGGATGATCCCGGCGTTCACCCTAGTGGCCGACGGGTCGCCGACCGGGTGGTTCGGGGACCCCGGCCGAGTGGGCCCTGTACTGCTGGTACTGTGGACGACGGCCGTTTGTGTACGCGCCCGCGGAGCATCGCTCTGAAGGCCGCGCCCAGCGGATCCCCGCCTCCCGAGTAACGGAAGCTCCCCTGAGAAGTGGACCAGGGGCACTCGGTGGCTACTCAGAGACTACGAGGAGTAAGCGTGTCGCTCGACGCCGCTACGAAGAAGCAGATCATCAGCGAGTTCGGTACCAAGGAGGGCGACACCGGCTCCCCCGAGGTCCAGGTCGCCATGCTGTCCCGCCGGATCTCGGACCTGACCGAGCACCTCAAGGCCCACAAGCACGACCACCACTCCCGTCGTGGTCTGCTGATCCTGGTCGGTCAGCGCCGCCGCCTGCTGCAGTACCTGGCCAAGAAGGACATCCAGCGCTTCCGTACGCTGGTCGACCGCCTCGGCATCCGCCGTGGTGCTGCGGGCGCCAAGTAAGACGCCATGAGGGGAGCGGTTCCCGAAGTGCTCGGGACCGCTCCCCTTTGCCGTACATGCGGAAACGTGCGGAGTGTCGCCGGCGCTTTGTAGTGTGGTAGCACAACGCAATACGTACGACACCGTGTGATAGGCCCTACCCGTACCGGGTATCGCGTGATCACACACACCGAACGAGGAGAAGCGCACCTCGCCGCCGCCGGTCCTCGGTAGTGGCGCCCGGGGGGAAGTGAGCCCCGGGTGCTTCGATCGAAGACCGGCCAGCACCGCACGGAGCGCTTCTCCGCCACCGTCCCCCCGCCACACGGGCGAGGCGGGACGAAGACGAGGAGAAAACGCTAGTGGAGAACGAGACCCACTACGCCGAGGCCGTCATCGACAATGGCGCCTTCGGCACCCGCACCATCCGCTTCGAGACGGGCCGCCTGGCCAAGCAGGCCGCCGGCTCCGCAGTGGCGTACCTGGACGACGACACCATGGTGCTGTCGGCCACCACCGCCTCCAAGAACCCCAAGGACCAGCTCGACTTCTTCCCCCTGACGGTGGACGTCGAGGAGCGGATGTACGCCGCCGGCAAGATCCCCGGCAGCTTCTTCCGCCGTGAGGGCCGTCCCTCCGAGGACGCCATCCTCACCTGCCGCCTCATCGACCGCCCGCTGCGCCCGTCCTTCAAGAAGGGCCTGCGCAACGAGATCCAGGTCGTCGCCACGATCATGGCGCTCAACCCCGACCACCTGTACGACGTCGTGGCGATCAACGCCGCGTCCGCGTCCACGCAGCTGGCCGGTCTGCCCTTCTCCGGCCCGATCGGCGGCGTCCGCGTCGCGCTGATCAACGGCCAGTGGGTCGCGTTCCCGACGCACACCGAGCTCGAGGACGCCGTCTTCGACATGGTCGTCGCCGGTCGCGTCCTGGAGGACGGCGACGTCGCGATCATGATGGTCGAGGCCGAGGCCACCGAGAAGACCATCCAGCTGGTTGCGGGTGGCGCCGAGGCGCCGACCGAGGAGGTCGTCGCCTCCGGTCTGGACGCCGCGAAGCCCTTCATCAAGGTGCTGTGCAAGGCCCAGGCCGACCTCGCCGCGAAGGCCGCCAAGCCGACCGGTGAGTTCCCGGTCTTCCTCGACTACCAGGACGACGTCCTGGAGGCGCTGTCCGCCGCCGTCCGCCCGGAGCTGGCCTCCGCGCTGACCATCGCGGGCAAGCAGGAGCGCGAGGCCGAGCTGGACCGCGTCAAGACGCTCGCCGCCGAGAAGCTCCTGCCGGAGTTCGAGGGCCGCGAGAAGGAGATCTCCGCCGCGTACCGCTCGCTGACCAAGTCCCTGGTCCGTGAGCGCGTCATCAAGGAGAAGAAGCGCATCGACGGCCGCGGCGTCACGGACATCCGTACGCTCGCCGCCGAGGTCGAGGCCATCCCGCGCGTGCACGGCTCGGCGCTGTTCGAGCGTGGCGAGACCCAGATCCTGGGCGTCACCACCCTCAACATGCTCCGGATGGAGCAGCAGCTGGACACCCTTTCCCCGGTGACCCGCAAGCGCTACATGCACAACTACAACTTCCCGCCGTACTCCGTCGGCGAGACCGGCCGCGTCGGCTCCCCCAAGCGCCGCGAGATCGGCCACGGCGCTCTCGCCGAGCGCGCCATCGTGCCGGTGCTGCCGACGCGCGAGGAGTTCCCGTACGCGATCCGTCAGGTGTCCGAGGCCCTCGGCTCCAACGGTTCGACGTCCATGGGTTCGGTCTGCGCCTCCACCATGTCGCTGCTGAACGCCGGTGTGCCGCTGAAGGCCCCGGTCGCCGGTATCGCCATGGGCCTGATCTCCCAGGAGATCAACGGCGAGACGCACTACGTCGCCCTCACCGACATCCTCGGTGCGGAGGACGCCTTCGGCGACATGGACTTCAAGGTCGCCGGCACCAAGGAGTTCGTGACCGCCCTCCAGCTCGACACCAAGCTGGACGGCATCCCGGCCTCCGTCCTGGCTGCGGCCCTCAAGCAGGCCCGTGACGCTCGCCTCCACATCCTCGACGTGATGATGGAAGCGATCGACACGCCGGACGAGATGTCCCCGAACGCCCCGCGGATCATCACCGTCAAGATCCCCGTGGACAAGATCGGCGAGGTCATCGGCCCCAAGGGCAAGATGATCAACCAGATCCAGGAGGACACCGGCGCCGAGATCACGATCGAGGACGACGGCACCATCTACATCGGTGCCGCCGACGGCCCGGCCGCCGAGGCCGCCCGCGCCACGATCAACGGCATCGCCAACCCGACCATGCCGGAGGTCGGCGAGCGCTACCTGGGTACGGTCGTCAAGACCACCACCTTCGGCGCGTTCGTCTCGCTGCTCCCGGGCAAGGACGGTCTGCTGCACATCTCGCAGATCCGCAAGCTCGCCGGCGGCAAGCGCGTGGAGAACGTCGAGGACGTCGTCGGCGTGGGCCAGAAGGTCCAGGTCGAGATCGCCGAGATCGACTCCCGCGGCAAGCTCTCCCTGATCCCCGTGATCGAGGGCGAAGGCGACGACGAGACGAAGGACGCTGCGGCCGACAGCAGCTCCGCTGCGGACGACAAGTGACGTCGAGCAGCCCCACGGCGACGGCCCGCACCTCTTCGGAGGCGCGGGCCGTTGCCCGTACCCAAACCCTCATCAAGGGCACCGGCGGCATCGGCACGGTCCGCAAGACCACCCTCCCCGGCGGCCTGCGCATCGTCACCGAGACCCTGCCCTCGGTCCGCTCGGCGACCTTCGGCATCTGGGCGCACGTCGGTTCCCGCGACGAGACCCCGGCCCTGAACGGCGCCACGCACTACCTGGAGCACCTGCTCTTCAAGGGCACCTCGCGCCGCAGCGCGCTGGACATCTCCTCCGCCATCGACGCGGTCGGCGGCGAGATGAACGCGTTCACGGCCAAGGAGTACACGTGCTACTACGCGCGCGTGCTCGACACCGATCTGCCCCTGGCCATCGACATCGTCTGCGACATGCTGACCGGCTCCCTCATCCTCGAGGACGACGTCAATGTCGAGCGCGGCGCGATCCTCGAAGAGATCGCGATGACCGAGGACGACCCGGGCGACTGTGTGCACGACCTGTTCGCGCACACGATGTTCGGCGACAACCCCCTCGGCCGCCCGGTCCTCGGCACGGTCGACACGGTCAACGCCCTGACCGCCGACCGCATCCGCCGCTTCTACAAGAAGCACTACGACCCCACCCACCTGGTGGTCGCGGCCGCGGGCAACATCGACCACAACAAGGTCGTACGACAGGTGCGTGCCGCGTTCGAGAAGGCGGGCGCCTTCCGCGGCCAGGACGCCACGCCCATCGCCCCCCGCGACGGCCGGCGCACCATCCGCACCGCGGGCCGCGTCGAACTGCTCGGCCGCAAGACGGAGCAGGCGCACGTCGTCCTCGGCATGCCGGGCCTGGCCCGCACCGACGACCGCCGCTGGGCCCTCGGCGTGCTGAACACCGCCCTCGGCGGCGGCATGTCCTCCCGGCTCTTCCAGGAGGTCCGCGAGAAGCGCGGTCTGGCCTACAGCGTGTACTCGTACACCTCGGGCTTCGCCGACTGCGGCCTGTTCGGCGTGTACGCGGGCTGTCGCCCGAGCCAGGTGCACGACGTGCTGAAGATCTGCCGCGACGAACTCGACCACGTCGCCGAGCACGGCCTGTCCGACGAGGAGATCGGCCGCGCGGTCGGCCAGCTCCAGGGCTCCACGGTCCTCGGCCTGGAGGACACGGGCGCGCTGATGAACCGTATCGGCAAGAGCGAACTGTGCTGGGGCGAGCAGATGTCCGTCGACGACATGCTGGCCCGGATAGCGGCCGTGACCCCGGACGAGGTCCGTTCGGTCGCCCGCGAGATCCTGGGACAGCGCCCGTCACTGTCGGTCATCGGCCCGCTGAAGGACAAGCAGGCCGCCCGGCTGAACGACGCCGTCGCCTGAACCCCTCGGCCGGCCCCATCCCCTTCGGTAAGGAAGCAAGACAGATGAGCAAGCTGCGCGTGGCGGTCCTCGGTGCCAAGGGCCGCATCGGCTCCGAGGCGGTACGGGCGATCGAGGCCGCCGAGGACCTGGAGCTGGTCGCCGCCCTCGGCCGGGGCGACCGGCTGGAGACGCTGACGGAGACCGGCGCCCAGGCCGTGGTCGAGCTGACCACACCCGACTCGGTGATGGACAACCTCGACTTCTGCGTCCGCCACGGCATCCACGCCGTGGTCGGCACGACCGGCTGGAACGAGGACCGCCTCGCACGGCTGAACGGCTGGCTGGCCGAGTCACCCGCGACCGGGGTGCTCATCGCGCCGAACTTCTCCATCGGCGCCGTCCTGACCATGAAGTTCGCGCAGATCGCCGCGCCGTACTTCGAGTCGGTCGAGGTGATCGAACTGCACCACCCGAACAAGGTGGACGCGCCGTCCGGCACCGCCGCCCGCACCGCGCAGCTCATCGCCGAGGCGCGGGCCAAGGCCGGCTCCGCCCCGGCCCCGGACGCCACCGCCACGGCGCTCGACGGCGCCCGCGGCGCGAACGTCGACGGGGTGCCGGTGCACTCGGTCCGGCTGCGCGGTCTGCTGGCCCACCAGGAGGTCCTCCTCGGCGGTGAGGGCGAGACCCTCACCGTCCGCCACGACTCCCTGCACCACAGCAGCTTCATGCCGGGCATCCTGCTGGGCGTGCGCCGCGTCGTGACCACTCCGGGCCTCACCTTCGGCCTGGAACACTTCCTGGACCTCGGCTGAGCACGGACGCCGACGACATCATGCGCGCGAAGCTCACCTACGCCGTCACGGCCGCCGTCCTGGTCTTCTACTTCGTCCTGGTCGGCAGCCGCGGCGTCATGCTCATCCAGTCGGGCACGCTCCTGACCGTCACCTTCGGCGTGGCGGTCCTGATCCTGCCCGTCATCGGCCTGTGGTTCCTGTGGAAGAACACCCAGTTCGTCCGCAGGGCCAACCGGCTCGCCGCCGAGCTCGACGCGGAGGGCGGCCTGCCCGTCGACGAACTCCGGCGCACCCCGGACGGCCGGATCGACCGGGACTCGGCCGACGAGGTCTTCGCCCGGCGCAAGGCCGAGACGGAGGCCGCCCCCGACGACTGGCGCAGCTGGTTCCGGCTCGCCGTCGCCTATCACGACGCCCGCGACACCCCGAGGGCCCGTAAGGCGATGCAACGCGCGATCGCGCTGCACGGGTAGCCGCCGGCATCGGGAACACGGCGAACGAAAAATCGCGGTGGTCCGTGGGGACCACCGCGACGGGTCGCGGCCACCGCCGCGACGGCGGGCTCAGCCGCGGTGCGCGTACTCGTCGGCCCACACCTCGATGGTGTCCGCGGCCCGGTCGAATCCCTCGGGACGGGCCAGGAAGTCCGCGCTGTGCGTGGTGAGCAGCGGCGGCAGGTCCTGGGCCCCACGATCCTTGCGGACGAGGATCAGGGCCTGTCCCTGCACGGTCCGGGGCAGCCCGAGCCAGCGCACCGGTCGCTGCACCGTGCGCACGGCGACGACCCGCTTCCAGGGCACCGTGCGGGTGACGAGGAAGCTCACGTGCCGCAGCCCGGCGGCGCTCACCCACACGCCGACGCGCAGCATCCGCAGCGACGAGGCGATGATGAGCAGCGCCAGGCCGAACACGGCAGCGGCGGCGGACGGCGAGTCGGTCAGGGCGATGATGACCGCCGCGAACAGCACGTACGAGGCGAGCAGCAGGCACAGCGCGGCCGCCCCCACACGCCACGGACCGGGCCGGTAGGGCCGCCGCCAGCGGTCGCGGTCGTCGTACGGCAGCGTGCTGTCGTCGGTCGCCTCGAAGGTGCGGTCGGCCGTCAGGAAGGGCAGGGGCACGGCTGGTCCTCACTCATTCCATGCATGGGCTGTGCCCGGTGAGGCTATCCGCCTGCCTGTTCGCTCACCACCCTCGGGGGTCCAAGGGGGTGCCGGCGGCCCCTTCCGGCGGCCGGGGGAGGCTCAGCGCCCGTCGGACGCCTGCGACTGCTGGGTGCCCGTCGTGGAGTGGTCCAGCGTCAGGGCGGGCATGCCGATCAGCAGGGCGCCCACGAGCCCGGCGACGACCGTGAGGCCCAGCAGCCAGCGCCCGGCTATCTGACCGGCGGACGCCCGCTCGCCGGGCGGCGGAGCGACATTGCTGCGGAACCTGTCGGCTTCGGCAAGGAAGTCGAACGGGACGGGCTCACGCCGACGGGACATGGCTGCTGCTTCTCCTCTGGGGACGGTACGGATCAAACGAACGACTGTTTTCAGTACAGACGAGCGAGTGTCCCCCAAGGTGCCCGGTTTCGCCGAATTGGCAGAGGTTCACCGAAGATGTCGCGGCCCGGCACCGAACGCCCGATGTCAGTGCCGGGCCGTAAAGTGGGCGCCGCCCGAGTGAAGTGATGGAAGGATCCGCCGAGCCGTGACCGACACCCCCGCCGACGACCTCAAGCCCAGCTTCCGCAGCGATGTCACCGTCGAGCTGGTCAAGCACAGCGCGGCCGACTCGGACGTCCTGTGGGCCGCCCGCGTCTCCACCGCCGGCGAGCAGTCCCTGGAAGAGCTCACCAAGGACCCGGAGCGCTCCAAGGGCCTGATCAACTACCTGATGCGGGACCGGCACGGCAGCCCCTTCGAGCACAACTCGATGACCTTCTTCATCAGCGCCCCGATCTTCGTCTTCCGCGAGTTCATGCGCCACCGGGTGGGCTGGTCCTACAACGAGGAGTCCGGGCGCTACCGCGAGCTCCAGCCCGTCTTCTACGTTCCCGGGGAGGACCGCAAGCTCGTCCAGCAGGGCCGTCCGGGCAAGTACGAGTTCGTGGCGGGCACCGAGGCGCAGCAGGAACTCGTCGAGCGCTCGATGCAGCAGTCCTACATCCAGGCGTACGAGCAGTACCAGGAGATGCTCGCCGCCGGTGTCGCCCGCGAGGTGGCCCGTGCGGTCCTTCCCGTCGGCCTGTTCTCCTCGATGTACGCCACCTGCAACGCCCGCTCGCTGATGCACTTCCTCGGCCTGCGCACCCAGCACGAGCTGGCCAAGGTGCCGTCCTTCCCGCAGCGGGAGATCGAGATGGTCGGCGAGAGGATGGAGGCGGCGTGGGCCGAGCTCATGCCGCTCACGTACGCCGCCTTCAACGCCAACGGCCGTGTCGCGCCGTAGCGACACCGTGTTCCCGTGCCGAGTACAGATGTACGGGTCAGCCGTGTGAAGTGTCCGTATTGCGGCATTTAGAGAAGTTCATCTAGCCTGATCAAACGGACCCGGCACTGCTTGAACCCCCGAGCAGGCAGTGCCGGGTTCCGCATTTGTCCGGACTTTGCTCGCACCTCGTGGGCAGACCACGCGGTGAGCAGCGAGTAGCGTGTTACCCATGGCTCCGACCTCCACTCCGCAGACCCCCTTCGGGCGGGTCCTCACCGCCATGGTCACGCCCTTCACGGCGGACGGCGCACTCGACCTCGACGGCGCACAGCGGCTCGCCACCCACCTGGTGGACGCAGGCAACGACGGCCTGATCGTCAACGGCACCACCGGTGAGTCGCCCACCACGAGCGACGCGGAGAAATCGGATCTCGTACGAGCCGTACTCGATGCGGTCGGCGACCGTGCCCATGTCGTGGCCGGCGTCGGCACCAACGACACGCACCACAGCATCGAACTCGCCCGCGCCGCCGAGCGGGCCGGCGCGCACGGCCTCCTCGTCGTCACGCCGTACTACAACAAGCCCCCGCAGGAGGGCCTGTACCGGCACTTCACGGCCGTCGCCGACGCCGCCGGGCTGCCGGTCATGCTCTACGACATCCCCGGCCGCAGCGGCGTCCCGATCAACACCGAGACGCTGGTCCGGCTCGCCGAGCACCCGCGGATCGTGGCCAACAAGGACGCCAAGGGCGACCTCGGCCGCGCCAGCTGGGCCATCGCCCAGTCGGGCCTGGCCTGGTACTCCGGCGACGACATGCTGAACCTGCCCCTGCTCTCCGTGGGAGCGGTCGGCTTCGTGTCGGTCGTCGGCCATGTGGTGACGCCGGAGCTGCGCGCCCTCGTCGAGGCCTACCTCGCCGGCGACGTCCAGAAGGCCACGGAGATCCACCAGCGACTGCTCCCGGTCTTCACGGGCATGTTCCGCACCCAGGGCGTCATGACCACCAAGGCCGCGCTCGCCCTCCAGGGCCTGCCCGCCGGACCCCTGCGCCTGCCCATGGTGGAGCTCACGGCTGAGGAGATTGCCCAGCTCAAGATCGATCTTGCCGCGGGCGGGGTACAGCTCTGACAACAGACTTGGCACCACGAGACTTCACAACTGAATAAGCGGGCCACCGGCGCCTGCGCCCCACACTGACAACTGCTTCTGCACGAACGTCATGCGCGCCACGTGCCCTACCGGTACGTGGCGTGTGTGGTGAGGAGAGTCTTTTGAGTCATCCGCATCCTGAACTCGGTGCGCCCCCGTCGCTGCCCGAAGGCGGTCTGCGCGTCACCCCGCTCGGCGGTCTCGGTGAGATCGGCCGCAACATGACGGTCTTCGAGTACGGCGGCCGCCTGCTGATCGTCGACTGCGGAGTGCTCTTCCCCGAGGAGGAGCAGCCCGGAATCGACCTGATCCTGCCGGACTTCTCGTCGATCCGCGATCGCCTCGACGACATCGAGGGCATCGTCCTCACGCACGGCCACGAGGACCACATCGGCGGTGTCCCCTACCTCCTCAGGGAGAAGCCGGACATCCCGCTGATCGGCTCCAAGCTGACCCTCGCGCTCATCGAGGCGAAGCTCCAGGAGCACCGCATCCGCCCGTACACCCTGGAGGTGGCGGAGGGGAACCGCGAGCGCATCGGCCCCTTCGACTGCGAGTTCATCGCGGTCAACCACTCCATCCCGGACGCCCTCGCGGTCGCCATCCGGACCCCCGCCGGCATGGTGGTCCACACGGGCGACTTCAAGATGGACCAGCTCCCGCTGGACAACCGGCTGACGGACCTGCACGCGTTCGCCCGGCTGAGCGAGGAGGGCATCGACCTTCTGCTCGCCGACTCGACGAACGCCGAGGTGCCGGGCTTCGTCCCGCCCGAGCGGGACATCTCCAACGTGCTGCGCCAGGTCTTCGCGAGCGCGCGCAAGCGGATCATCGTGGCGAGCTTCGCCAGCCATGTGCACCGCATCCAGCAGATCCTGGACGCGGCGCACGAGTACGGCCGCCGGGTGGCCTTCGTCGGCCGCTCCATGGTGCGCAACATGGGCATCGCCCGTGACCTGGGCTATCTGAAGGTCCCGCCGGGCCTGGTCGTGGACGTGAAGACGCTCGACGACCTCCCGGACCACGAGGTGGTCCTGGTCTGCACGGGCTCCCAGGGCGAGCCGATGGCGGCCCTGTCCCGCATGGCCAACCGCGACCACCAGATCCGGATCGTCGACGGCGACACGGTCATCCTGGCCTCGTCGCTGATCCCCGGCAACGAGAACGCGGTCTACCGCGTGATCAACGGTCTGACCCGCTGGGGTGCGAACGTCGTCCACAAGGGCAACGCCAAGGTGCACGTCTCGGGTCACGCGTCCGCGGGCGAGCTCCTGTACTTCTACAACATCTGCCGCCCGAAGAACCTGATGCCGGTGCACGGCGAGTGGCGCCACCTGCGGGCCAACGCCGAGCTGGGCGCCCTGACCGGTGTCCCGCACGACCGGATCGTGATCGCCGAGGACGGCGTCGCCGTCGACCTGGTCGAGGGCAAGGCGAAGATCTCCGGCAAGGTCCAGGCGGGCTATGTCTACGTGGACGGCCTCTCGGTCGGAGACGTGGGCGAGCCGGCCCTCAAGGACCGCAAGATCCTCGGGGACGAGGGCATCATCTCCGTCTTCGTGGTCGTCGACTCGTCGACCGGCAAGATCACCGGCGGCCCGCACATCCAGGCCCGTGGTTCGGGTATCGAGGACGCGGCGTTCGGCGGGGTGATCCCGAAGATCACCGAGGTGCTGGAACGCTCGGCCCAGGACGGAGTGGTGGAGCCCCACCAGCTTCAGCAGCTCATCCGCAGGACCCTGGGCAAGTGGGTCTCGGACACCTATCGCCGCAGGCCGATGATCCTCCCGGTCGTGGTGGAGGTCTGACACCTGGACGACCCTTCGTCCATGTGGACCTGGAGCGGGGCACCTCGATTTGCATCGGGGCGCCCCGCTCCAGTACGTTTACGGCTCCGCCTGAACGGGAACCCGGTTGCCTCGTGCGCCGGAACCAGTCCCCGAGGGGGGCGGGAATTCCGACTCAGAATCTCTGATAAAGTCGGAGTCGCCGGAAAGGGGAACGCGAGAGCGGGAACCTGGAAAGCACCGAGGAAATCGGATCGGAAAACGGTCTGATAGAGTCGGAAACGCAAGACCGAAGGGAAAAGCCCGGAGGAAAGCCCGAGAGGGTGAGTACAAAGGAAGCGTCCGTTCCTTGAGAACTCAACAGCGTGCCAAAAATCAACGCCAGATATGTT
>NZ_JBVKBD010000026.1:0-96053 GCF_055657365.1 Streptomyces sp. NPDC107559
GACTACCTGGAGGTCCACGAGCGCTGGGCGCGGAACATCATCTGCGCGCTGGCCCGGCTCGACGGCCAGGTCGTCGGCATCGTCGCCAACCAGCCGCAGACCCTCGCGGGCGTGCTGGACATCGAGGCGAGTGAAAAAGCTGCGCGCTTCGTCCAGATGTGTGACGCTTTCAATATCCCGATCGTCACCTTCCTGGACGTGCCGGGATTCCTTCCCGGTGTCGACCAGGAGCACGGAGGGATCATCCGTCATGGAGCCAAGCTGCTGTACGCGTACTGCAACGCGACCGTGCCGAGGATCTCGCTGATCCTGCGCAAGGCGTACGGAGGTGCGTACATCGTCATGGACAGCCAGTCCATCGGTGCCGACCTCACCTATGCGTGGCCCACCAACGAGATCGCCGTGATGGGTGCCGAGGGCGCCGCCAACGTCATCTTCCGGCGGCAGATCGCCGAGGCCGAGGACCCCGAGGCCATGCGAGCCCGCATGGTCAAGGAGTACAAGTCCGAGCTCATGCACCCGTACTACGCCGCCGAGCGCGGCCTGGTGGACGACGTCATCGACCCGGCCGAGACCCGCGAGGTCCTCATCAGGTCCCTGGCCATGCTGCACAGCAAGCACGCGGACCTGCCGTCGCGCAAGCACGGCAACCCGCCGCAGTAGCCCTCGCGCCACCCTGCCCGAGGCATCCCCGCGCAGTAACCCGGCGGATCCTCCGCGGTACCCCCGCGGAAACCTCTCTCACGGAGACTGACATCCATGAACTCTGACATTCGCGTCGAGAAGGGCCATGCGGAGCCCGAGGAGGTCGCCGCCATCACGGCGATCCTGCTCGCGCGCGCCGCGGCCCGTACGTCCACGGAGACCCCGGCGCACGGCGGCCACCGCAAGGCCGGCTGGCGCCGTCTGGAGCGCGAGCCCGGCTTCCGCGCCCCGCACAGCTGGCACGGCTAGGCAGCACCCCCACAGAGCGCGTCAGCGCGTCAGGGCCCCTCTCGGCAGGAGAGGGGCCCTGACGCGTTTGTACGGGCGTCTCCGGGCCCGCCGGACGGCAGCGGCGCACCAGGCGCACCGGGCCTTACCAGGCGTACCAGGCGCCCGGGGGCGTGCAGCCGGGCGGGGAGGCAGGTGCGCAGAAGCAGGTGGCGCAAAAGCAGGTGGGCGGTCCTTCCCCGGTTCGGGAAGGACCGCCCACCTGTCGGTATGCGCGCCGTATCAGCGCAGGCGTGCCATCAGCGCGTGCTCGACCAGCGTGATCAGTGCCGACTTGGCGTCCGCGCGGTGGCGGGCGTCCGTCGTGATGATCGGGGCGTCCGGGCCGATCTGGAGCGCCTCGCGCACCTCGTCCGGCTGGTACGGCTGGTTGCCGTCGAAGCCGTTGAGGGCGATGACGAAGGGCAGACCGCTGTTCTCGAAGTAGTCGACCGCGGGGAAGCAGTCGGCGAGACGCCGCGTGTCCACCAGCACGATCGCGCCGATCGCACCGCGCACGAGGTCGTCCCACATGAACCAGAAGCGGTCCTGGCCGGGCGTGCCGAACAGGTACAGGATCAGGTCCTGGTCGAGGGTGATACGACCGAAGTCCATGGCGACCGTCGTGGTCGTCTTGTCCCCGGTGTGGGTGAGGTCGTCGATGCCTGCCGAAGCAGACGTCATGACGGCCTCCGTGCGCAGCGGGTTGATCTCCGAGACGGCGCCGACGAACGTGGTTTTACCCACGCCGAAGCCGCCCGCCACCACGATCTTCGCGGACGTGGTGGAGCGGGAAGGCCCTCCGCTAGAGCTTGCGAAGTCCACTGAGCACCCTTTCGAGCAATGTCACGGCTGGCTGGCCGCCGGCGCTTTCGTCGCCGCCCGGCTGGTGAATGGCGACCAGTCCCGCCTCCGCCAAGTCGGCGACGAGGATCCTGGCCACACCGAGAGGGATCGACAGCAGGGCCGAGACCTCGGCCACCGACTTGATCTCTCGGCACAGGTTGCAGATCCGCTGATGCTCGGGCAACTGGCCCTGCATCTGGTGCGGAGATGCGGTGGTGTGCACCAGCGCCTCGATGGCGAGCTGGTACCGGGGCCTGGTGCGGCCGCCCGTCATGGCGTACGGGCGCACCAGGGGGTTGTTCGAACTTCCGGCGGGCGCAGGCTCGGGGCCTCGGCGCTGCGGCTGCACCGGCTGGATGCGGGGCGCGTTCGGCTGGTCGTACGGCGACTGACCGGGACCCTGCGGGCCCTGGGGCGCGTACGGCTGCTGGTGGCGCCGCTGGCTCGGCGCGGAGGGGAAGTTGTACGGGTTCTGCGAACCGTCGCCCTGGCCCTGGCCGGGTCCGTACGACCAGTTGCCCGATGAGCCGCCTGGGGGTGTTGCCACTTTCTCTCCTCCTCCGACTGTGCACTGGCATCCATCACTGTGGAGCCGCGTCCCGAAACCTTACGGCCCCGGGACGCCAATACGCACGATCTGTCTGTTAGTTGAGAAGGCTCCCCTGGAGCTCCGCACGAAGATCCGGGGTCAGCACCGTACCTGCACGGTCCACCAGCAGTGCCATCTCGTACCCAATGAGGCCGATGTCCGCATCCGGGTGTGCAAGAACAGCGAGCGAGGAACCGTCGGAGACGGACATGATGAAGAGGAACCCTCGCTCCATCTCCACAACCGTCTGGTTCACATGGCCGCCTTCGAAGATGCGCGAGGCACCCGCGGTCAGCGAGGTCAGACCCGACGCGACAGCCGCAAGCTGATCGGCACGGTCACGGGGGAACCCTTCGGACATCGCCAGAAGGAGTCCGTCGGCGGAGACCACCACCGTGTGGGACACCCCCGGGGTGTTGTCCACGAAGTTGGTGATCAACCAGTTCAGGTTCTGCGCCGCCTGGCTCATCGGGCTCACACTAACGCTCCTGGTTGTAGGTGCTGTCAGGACCGAAGCCCTGGCCGTTCGTTTCACTGCCTGCGCTGCGTCCACGTTCGACGCCTCGACGCAGGTTGCTCAGCCTGCCCCGGACGTCCTCCGGGGCGCGGGAGACCTGTGGGCCTCCCTGGGGGGTGGTCTCGGCGGCTCCCTCGACCAGGTTGGCCTTGGGCACCCGCCGCGGCAGGCCGGAGGAGGTGACCCCGCCCGCCTTGGGCTTCCGCAGCTGCGCGGCCTGCGTCCAGCGGTCGTCGTTCGCCGACCGCCAGTCGTTGCCGCCGTTGTCCGGAGCCGAGGCCTGAGCCTGCTGCGGCGGCTGCTGCGCACGTCCCGCGCCGTTCGCACCGCTCGGGCCCGCACCGCGGCGGGGCAGACCGGCACCGGTCAGCGACTGAGCGGCGGAGGAGGCCGGTCCCGGACGGTCGAAGCCTACGCGGTCCGGCTGACTCGCGTCAGCGGCCTGCGAAGACTCCGCCCCCGGAGCGTACTGGTCCGGGTAGCCGTTCTGGAAACCGGTCTGCTGCGGCCAGTCGCCCTGGTAGGACTGCTCCTCGAAGCCCGAGAAGGTCTCCGGGGCGGCGCCGTGCGCCGTCTCCGGCTCCTTCTGAGCCTGCGCCTGCTCCGCGTAGGCGGGGTCGGGGTAGCCGCCGTTCGGCGCGAAGCCGTCGTTCTGCGGCTGGCCGCCGTTCGGCGCGAAGTACTGCTCGTCGTACGACTGCTGCTGCTGACCCTCGTACGCGGTCTGCTCGTCGTAGCCGGCGGTCTGCTCGGGGTACGCGGCCGCCTCGGTGCCGTAGGACGCCTGACCGCTCTCGTAGGCGGCGTGCCGGGCGTCGAACTCCTCACCGTAGGAAGCGGCCCCGGACTCCTGTGCGTCCTCCTGGGGCTGCGCCTGGGTCTCCAGGGCGGCCCGGCGTCCCTCGCGCATCAGCGAGCGGCCGACGGGGTCCAGGTCCCGGATGTCGTCCGGCACCTCGTAGCGGCTGTCGTCGAAGCCGAGCTCGGCCGCGGTGCGCATCGGCTGCTGCGGGCTGAACTCCTCGCCCGGGTACTGCTGCTGGAGCTGCTGCTGCTCGGGAATGATCTGCGAGACGGTGAAATCGTCGCCCTGCAGCTGGTGTTCGCCACCACCACCGTGGGTGATCGCGTCGGGCAGCATGACCAGCGAGGTCGTACCGGCCTGCTCGCCCGAGGGACGCAGCTGGACGCGGATGCCGTGCCGGTCGGACAGCCGGCCGACCACGAACAGACCCATGCGCTGGGAGATCGCGGCGTCCACGGTCGGCGGGTTGGCCAGCTTGTGGTTGATGTCCGCGAAGTCCTCGGCGGTCAGGCCGATGCCCTTGTCGTGGATCTCGATCATGACGCGGCCGTCGGGGAGACGGGTCGCGGTGACGCGGACCTTGGTCTGCGGGGAGGAGAACGTGGTGGCGTTCTCCAGCAGCTCGGCGAGCAGGTGCACGAGGTCGGTCACGGCGCGGCCGTGGATCTCGGCCTCCGGGACGCCCGACAGCTCGATGCGCTCGTACTGCTCCACCTCGGAGGAGGCGGCGCGCAGCACGTCGACCAGCGGGACCGGCTGGTCCCAGCGACGGCCGGGCTCCTCGCCGGCGAGGACCAGGAGGTTCTCGCCGTTGCGGCGCATACGGGTCGCGAGGTGGTCCAGGCGGAAGAGGCTCTCCAGCTGGTCCGGGTCGGCCTCGTTGTTCTCCAGGTCGGTGATCAGGGTCAGCTGGCCCTCGATCAGCGACTGGTTGCGGCGCGAGAGGTTGGTGAAGATCGCGTTGATGTTGCCCCGCAGCAGGGCCTGCTCGGCGGCCAGTCGGACCGCCTCGCGGTGGACCTGGTCGAAGGCGCGGGCGACCTCGCCGATCTCGTCCGTGGTGGTGATCGGGATGGGCTGGACGCGGGTGTCGACCCGGCCCGGGTCGGTGCGCGAGAGCTGGTCGACCAGCATCGGCAGACGCTGCTCGGCGATGCCGAAGGCGGCGTTGCGCAGCTGGCGCATCGAGCGGCTCATCTGGCGGGCCACCATGCCGGCCAGGATGAACGCGGCGAGCAGGGCGACCACGACGGCGGCACCGGTGATGAACGCGGAGGTCTTGGCGTCGTCGGCGATGCTCGACGCCTCGCTCACGGCCTTGTCGGCCATGTCCGACTCGATCTTGCTGTACGCCTGGTACTTGAGCGTGTTGACCGCCCACCAGTTCTCCGGGGTGATGCCGCCCTGGGCGAGCGCGGTGCGCACGGCGGGGTCCGTGCTCTGCATCGTCGACAGGGCCGCGACCATGTCGGTCGGGTCGGACGGCGGCGGGACGTAGTCCGGGTCGGCGCCCTTGGCCTGCTCGGCCATCGCCTTGCCCTGCGACTCGATCTTCGCCTTGGCCGTCTCCAGCTTGGCGGCGTCCTCCTCGGTGCCACCACCGAGGTACTCCTCGACGGCGATGCCCTCGAGGTAGGCGTACGAGGAGAGCGCGACGCGCTGCTTGGCGAAGTTCTCGTCCTTGGGGCCGGGCTTGATCAGCAGGTGCATGCCGATCGAGCGCTCCAGGGACAGGGCGGCCTTGGTCAGCGAGATCGCGTAGACCGTACGACCGTAGCTCGTGATGTTTCCGGTGCCCAGGCCGAGTTCGTTGGCGAACTCCATCAGCGGGTGGGCGACCTGCGTGTAGCCCTCTTCCGTCTTCACGGCGGGCAGTTTCGAGGTGTACGCGGCCGAGCGGATCGCCTGGAGCTTGGGCTCCTCCGCGCGGAACAGCTTCAGACGACGCTGGAGACCGGCGGTCTGCGGCATGTTCTGCGCAGCCTGGTCGAAGACGTCGGCGGCGTCGTCCGTCGACTTGCGGGCCGCCGTGACGACCTTGTCGTCCTGGCCCTTGTCGTCCAGCAGGGGTTCGGCCGTGACGTCACGCTCGTTGTAGAGAGCGTCCGCGTAGGCCAGGGACGCCCGCACCAGACGCGCCGTGCTCTGCGCGTCCTCCGCTTCCTGCCAGGTGTTGATCGAGCTCTTCACCTGGAAGCCGCCCATGACGAGGCCGACCATCACAGGGATGAGCAGAATCGCGTTCAGCCTGGTGGGCACCCGCCAGTTGCGGGGGGAGAGACGGCCGCCACTCGCGGGGGGCGTCGCCGTCGGCTCGGGGCCTTGCACAGGGGCGGGCGTCACTCCGCGCGACGGCGGGGTGAAGTTGCCCCGCGCCGCCGGCTCGGGACTGTTCTTGCTTCGCCTCACTCGACCAACAACCTCTCGGCGGTCGGCACCTTCGTCGTGCCGCAGTGTCTCAGAGCCCAGTACGTTCTCGACTAGTGAGTACGTCTTTGACTATTGGGCAGTTCAGGCATTCCAGCATGGGGACCAGCGCTCCTCCAAACAGTCGGAAGAGCCGGTTCGGTGTGATGTAAGCCCCAGATAAAACGGTCATAAAGAGCGAGCCCCGCCAAAAGACGGGGCCTTTGTGCGCGCAGCGAGACCGATCGACCGCGACGCGTTGCGGTACCACCGGATTCCTCTGCCGAAACGTTATGAACGCCGAAGCCGACCGTGTCAAAGACCACAGTCGGCTCCGGCAACGTCTACGGCAACCTTCGTACGCCGCTTTCGACTGGAGAGTTAGCGCAGGCGAGCCATCAGCGCGTGCTCGACCAGCGTGATCAGCGCCGACTTGGCGTCCGCGCGGTGGCGGGCGTCCGTCGTGATGATCGGGGTGTCCGGGCCGATCTGGAGAGCCTCGCGGACCTCCTCCGGCTGGTACGGCTGCTGGCCGTCGAAGCCGTTGAGGGCCACGACGAACGGCAGACCGCTGTTCTCGAAGTAGTCCACGGCCGGGAAGCAGTCGGCGAGCCGCCGCGTGTCGACCAGGACCACGGCGCCGATCGCACCGCGCACCAGGTCGTCCCACATGAACCAGAAGCGGTCCTGGCCCGGCGTACCGAAGAGGTACAGGATCAGGTCCTGGTCCAGCGTGATGCGGCCGAAGTCCATGGCCACGGTGGTGGTGGTCTTGCCCCCGGTGTGCGTGAGGTCGTCGATGCCCGCGGAAGCGGACGTCATGACGGCCTCGGTACGCAGGGGGTTGATCTCGGAGACGGCGCCCACGAACGTGGTCTTTCCGACGCCGAAGCCGCCGGCCACCACGATCTTTGCGGAGGTGGTCGCCCGACCTCCGTCAGAGCTTGCGAAGTCCACTGAGCACCCTTTCGAGCAGTGTCACGTCCGGTGCGCCGGTGGTCTCGTCGCCGCCCGGCTGGTGAATGGCGACCAGTCCGGCCTCCGCGAGGTCCGCGACGAGGATCCGTGCCACACCCAGGGGCATGGCGAGCAGCGCCGAGACCTCGGCGACCGACTTCACCTCACGGCACAGGTGGCAGATGCGCTGGTGCTCCGGGAGGAGCCCCATGAGCGCTGCCGGGTCGGCCGTCGTGCTGATCAGCGCTTCGATGGCGAGCTGGTAACGCGGCCGGGTCCGGCCGCCGGTCATCGCATAAGGACGGACCAGCGGCTGGTCGCCTTCATCCCCGTACGACTCCGCGTACGGATCATGAGAGGCGTTGGGCGGGGTCATGAATCCTCCGGACGGGACAGCAGATCGGTCAGTCTTGCCGTCTGACGGGGGCCGGTGGGGGGATTGTGGCGGCCGGACGGTGATTTGGTGAGACGGGTAGATCCAGGGAGATCAGTGGAGCAGACTTCCCTGGAGTTCGGCGCGCAGGTCAGGCGTGAGCACCGCACCCGCGCGGTCGACCAGCAGCGCCATCTCGTAGCCGACGAGGCCGATGTCGCACTCGGGGTGCGCGAGAACGGCCAGGGACGATCCGTCGGACACGGACATGAGGAAGAGGAAGCCGCGCTCCATCTCCACGACCGTCTGCGCGACGCTGCCGCCCTCGAAGATCCGGGAGGCCCCGGCCGTCAGCGAGGTGAGACCCGACGCGACAGCGGCGAGCTGATCGGCGCGGTCACGCGGGAAACCTTCGGACATCGCCAGCAGAAGGCCGTCGGCGGAGACCACCACTGTGTGGGACACCCCTGGGGTGTTGTCCACGAAGTTGGTGATCAACCAGTTCAGGTTCTGTGCCGCCTGGCTCATCGGACTCAACTAACGCTCCTGCTGGTGAGTGGGGTTCGGGAAGCTGCCGGTCTGGCCGCTGCCGGCCTGGCGACCCTGCGCGATACCCCGACGGAGATTGGTCAGCCGGCCGCGTACGTCATCAGGCGCACGCGAGACCTGCGGACCGGTGTGGTGCTGTTGCTGCTGAGCTGTGCCCGGGACGAGGTTCGCCTTGGGCACCCGGCGCGGCAGTCCGGAGGTGGTGACGCCGCCGGCCGCGGGCTTACGCACCCGTTCGGCCTGACGGACGATGTCGTCGTTCGGTGAGCTCCGCCAGGCGGCGGGCGCCTGACGCTGCTGAGCCGGAGCCTGCTGCTGCGGCGCCGGGGGCTGCTGCGGCTGAGCCGGAACCTGGGCCGAGCCGTTGTGCTGCGGCTGACCCGGGTGGCCCTGCTGCTGGCCCCCCTGCTGACCGTGGAACCAGTTGGTCTCCAGCGTGTCGAACAGCGGGGTACGGCCGTCGCCGGGACCGCTGGCCGGCGGCAGCGCCTCCGGCTGGGCGGGCCGCTGCGGCATGGCCGGCCGCTGCTGGGCACCGTAGTCCGGGCCCGCAGCCTGCGGGCGCTCGTACTGACCGGTGTTGTTCTGCATGGGCGCCTGCGCCGGGCGGCCCGGCAGGGCGTGCTGCCCGGTGGAGCCGTTGTCGTAGGCCTGCGGGGCGGCGAACTGACCCGTGGAGCTGTTGTCGTACGCCTGAGGGGCGGCGAACTGACCGGTGCCCGACGAGTGGTTCTGTCCGGCACCCTGGGCGAAGACGTCCGGGCGGGCGAAGGAACCCGTGTTGTGCTGGCCGTTGGCGGCGCCGGGGCGGGCGAACTGACCCGTGTTGTGCTGGCCGTTGTTGTGCTGGCCGTTGTGAGCCCCGGGGCGCGGCGCGTTGAAGTCCGGCCGGGCGAACTCGGAGGTGCTGCCCGGACCCTGGCGGTCGTCGATGCGCGGCATCTGGGCCGTCTGGGAGACGTCCGGCTCCTCGTGGCCGCGCGGAGCGTCCAGCGGGGTGCGCGGAACCGGCGGCTGCGCGTTCTCGTCGCTCCAGCTGGGCGTGCGCTGCTGGGCGTCGGCGCCCGGCAGTTCGGCGCGCGCTCCACCGCGGCCCGGAAGCTGCGGCCGGCGCGAACGACGGCCCTGCGGCTCGGCGTCGGCGTTGGCGCGCTGCGCGGGAACGGCACCGCGGTTGTTGCCGTTGTTGCCACCGAAGGCGTCCCGGCCCTGGTCGTCACCGAAGCCCTGCTGCGCGTTCGCGCCACCGGACTGCATGCCCTGCTGCTGGGCATTCGGCGCCTGGCCGAAGAGGTTGCCACTCGTGGCGGCCGGAGCCTGCCGGCCCTGCTGGGGGCCGCCCTGACCCTGCGGTCCGCGTGCCGCGCCGGGCCGGCCGTTCGCACCCGCACCGGGAAGCGCGGCCCGCGGGCCCTGTCCGGCGGCTATCCGGCCGGTGTTGCCGGCCGAAGAGCCGCCACCGAGGGCACCACCGGGCGCACCGCCCGGAGCACCCGCGCCGACGGCACCGCCCTGGCGTCGCGCCGCGGCCATGCCGGCCGCTGCCTGCGCCGCGGCCGGACCGCTGTTGACGGCACCCTGACCGGGCTTGGGCTGGGGCTTCTTGCCGCCCTGGGCGACGTCCACGGGCAGCATGACCAGCGCGGTCGTACCGCCGGAGTCGGACGGACGCAGCTGGATGCGGATGCCGTGCCGCTGCGACAGACGACCGACCACGAAGAGGCCCATGCGTCGGGAGACGGAGACGTCCACGGTGGGCGGCGAGGCGAGCCGCTCGTTGATCGCGGCGAGGTCCTCGGGCGAGAGGCCGATGCCGGTGTCGTGGATCTCGATCAGCACGCGGCCGTCGGGCAGCGCGTGACCGGTGACCTTGACCTTGGTCTGCGGGGAGGAGAACGAGGTGGCGTTCTCCAGCAGCTCTGCGAGGAGGTGCACGAGGTCGTTGACGACGCGGCCGGCGACTTCGGTGCTCGGCACCGAGGCCAGCTCGATGCGCTCGTACTGCTCCACCTCGGACGCCGCGGCGCGGAGCACGTCGACCAGCGGGACCGGGCGGGTCCAGCGTCGGCCGGGCTCCTCACCCGCGAGAACGAGAAGGTTTTCACCGTTACGGCGCATACGCGTCGCGAGGTGGTCGAGCTTGAACAGCGAGGACAGCTGGTCCGGGTCGGCCTCGCGGGACTCCAGTTCGGAGATCAGCGACAGCTGGCGCTGGATAAGACCCTGGGAACGGCGCGAGAGGTTGGTGAACATCGCGTTGACGTTGCCCCGCAGCAGGGCCTGCTCGGCGGCCAGTCGGACCGCCTCGCGGTGCACGTCGTCGAAGGCCGCGGCCACCTGGCCGATCTCGTCCCGGGAGTGCACACCGACCGACTCCACGGACGTGTCGACGTCCTGCGGGTCGGACTCGGACAGCTGCTTGACCAGCTCGGGCAGACGGTCCTGGGCGACCTTGGTGGCGGTCTCCTGGAGGCGGCGCAGCGAGCGGATCATGGACCGGGCCACGACGAAGGCGCCGACCAGCGACACACCGAGCACGAGCAGGATCAGCGCACCGGAGATGATCGCTTCGCGCTCGGAGGCGCTGCGCAGCTCGCGGGCCTTCTGCTCCATGTCCTCGAGCAGCGAGTGCTCGATCTGCCTCATGCCCTGGATCTTGGCCGTGCTGTCGTCGAGCCAGTCCTTGTAGGAGCGCTTGTCGAGCGACTTCAGACCGTTCTGCTTGCTGAGCGCGCGCTCGGCGAAGGTGTCGGTCGCCTCGATCGTGGCGTTGCCCGACTCGATCGGCTTGAGGAGCTCCTCGGCACCCGAGTCGCCGTAGATGGACCGGAAGCTGTTGAGCTCGGAGTCCTGGCTGTCCAGAGCGGCGACACCGTACAGGCGGTCATTGTCGGAGAGGACACCGAACTCTTGGGTGCTCGCCGGGAGCGCGGCACCGAGGAGGGCGCGCTGCTCGGAGGCGTACTCCTTGGCGGAGGAGAAGGCCGACAGGGCGCGGGTGCGCTGGATCATGTCGGGGTTGCTGGTCGCCTCGGCCATGTCCTGCGAGAGGTCGAGCAGGTGCTGGATGAGCCGGTGGTAGGCCTCGACGGTCTGCATCGAGTTGCCCTCGGACTCGTACGCACCCGAGCGGACCTTGCTGAGGCTGTTCAGGTCGCGCTGGAGGCCGACGAGGCTGTCACGGACACCCTGGAGGTTGCCCTGCTTGCTCGCGGCGTCGATCTTGTCGCCGGCGTCGAGGAAGTTGATCAGGGCCCGGTCGGTCTTGTCCCGGTATCCCTTGACGGTGTAGTCGGTCGCGCCCGACTGGTGCGCCAGCGGACCGGCCGACTGGTCGCGCTCCTCCTGGAGCGCGCTCGCCAGCTCGGTGGCCTGCTTGGTCATCTCCGTCAGCAGCTTCATGTTGTCGAGCTGCTGGATGTCGTCCATCGACTGGTTGATACGCGTGGCACCCAGCGTGGTGGCCGCGACCACCGGCAGCGCCAGCAGCGACACCAGTCGCGTGGAGATGCGCCAGTTGCGCAGCGCCAAGCGCGAGCCGGGGCCCGGGACGCCCTTCGGCGCCGTCACCACAGGAACCGGGCCCGACGATCCGGACGCGCCGGGGCGCCCGGGGCGCTCACCGCCGTCGCCGGCCGAGCCCTGGTTCTGGGCGTGCTGGGGCGAGGAACCGCGGTCGGTCCCGCCGTGCGGCTCCGGCTCCGCCGAAGCACTGCCATCCCTCTTGAATCGTCCCTGCACTACTGTCGCAACCTCTGGACCAGGCGCCCCTCCGCGCGAACGGAAGGACACGGTGTCGGCGTCATAGGGGCGCCCTGAATACGCCCCCGTGGTGGTCGTGAGCGACCGGCGCTGGCTCCCCCTTCGTAGCCGCCACTCGGCGCGTGATCGCGCCCCCCTGTGTGCCAGCTCGATACCCGCGGCGGTCCGAGGAATTCCAGCACAGTGCAGGAGCGCCAACAAGGCCCGTAGGCCGACCTGTGACCTCCATGACACCATGTGATCGCGGTGTCACCCGTTGTTGAATGAGTTCCGCCTTATGTCGGGCAAACCATGGTGAATCAGGGGGGCGGAACGGGTGTCCCAGTCGCCATGATCGGGAGCGGAATGGTGGCTTCAGGTGGCTAATGTCCGTTTCGACTGACTAGGACATGGGCCGGAATTGACCGTTTTGATCGACGGTTGGTGAGCAAACTCACACGGAGATCATGGGGTCTTCACGTCATCTGCGGGATTCCGGATGTTTAGCCTGACGTTTTACAAAGGGCAGCGTTCTGATAACCCGCGCCCGTGCGGAGGGCACTTGAGGCCCTCCCGGCGCCCGAAACGACAAGGTCTCGTACAAACCGTGAAGACGACGACGATGTTCCGCACGATAGCCAACCCGCGGCGTACGACGCTGGCGCACCTCGACGGCGCCGACGCGCTGCACACCCCGGACCAGCCGGAGCACCCCGTCTCCCTTCCCACGCAGACGGCCAACCCCAGGCGCACGGTCCTCATGAACGCGCCGGCCATGGCCGCCGCCGTCGCCGAGTAGCCACGCACGGCCGCCGCCGTCCCACCCGGACCGGCCCCGTACGGACCCGAAGGGCGCCCACCGACTCGGTGGGCGCCCTTCTCCGTCCCCTCCGCCTTCTCCGTCCCCTCCGCCTTCCGCGCGCCCGCCGCCCGTGCGGCTCCGCTCTCCGCTCTCTCGGCATCTCTGCGCGCCGTCCGCGTGCGCTCCGCTCGTCCGGCGGACCCGGCCGCGCGCGGCGTGCGGACGGACCGTAATGCGCGAGGCGTGAGCCCCCTGCCGCGTTAGCCTGGAGCGTCAGACTCCAGCCAGCTCAGTCAAGGGGCCAAGCATCCCGTGCGCATCGCCAGGTTCTCCATCGACGGGAACGTCGCCTTCGGCGCGGTCGAGGGCGACAAGCAGGACGAGCTCGTCCTGGACATCATCAAAGGCATCCCGTTCACGGACTTCGAGCTCTCCGGCACGAAGGTGCCGCTGAGCAAGGTCAGGCTGCTGCCGCCGGTGCTCCCCAACAAGGTGGTGGCCTTCGGCCGCAACTACGCGGAGCACGCGAAGGAGCTGGGCAACGAGGTCCCGGACGCGCCGTTCGCCTTCTTCAAGCCCTCCACCTCGGTGATCGGCCCAGGCGACGCGATCCAGTACCCGTCCTTCTCCCAGGAGGTGCACCACGAGGCCGAGCTGGCCGTGGTGATCGGCCGGATGTGCCGCGAGGTCCCGCGCGACCGCGTCAAGGACGTGATCTTCGGCTACACCTGCGCCAACGACGTCACCGCCCGCGACATCCAGAAGCGCGAGAAGCAGTGGGCGCGGGCCAAGGGCTTCGACACCTCCTGCCCGCTCGGCCCGTGGGTGGAGACCGGCCTGGACCTCGCCACCGCGTCCGACCTGACCGTCCAGCTGACGGTCAACGGACAGCAGCGGCAGCTCGGCCGCACCAGCGAGATGATCCACTCGATCGAGGATCTGATCGTCAACATCACCGAGGCCATGACGCTGCTCCCCGGCGACGTGATCCTCACGGGCACCCCGGCAGGGGTCGGCCCCCTGGCTGTCGGCGACGAGGTCGCCGTCACCATCGAAGGCATCGGCACTCTCACCAACAAGGTTGTCAAGCGTGGCTAGCGCACCCGTACGCGTCCGTTTCTGCCCTTCGCCCACCGGTAACCCCCACGTGGGCCTGGTCCGCACCGCCCTGTTCAACTGGGCGTTCGCCCGGCACCACCAGGGAACCCTGGTCTTCCGTATCGAGGACACCGACGCGGCCCGCGACTCCGAGGAGTCCTACACCCAGCTGCTGGACTCGATGCGCTGGCTGGGCTTCGACTGGGACGAGGGTCCCGAGGTCGGCGGCCCGCACGCGCCCTACCGGCAGTCGCAGCGCATGGACCTCTACAAGGACGTCGCCGAGAAGCTGCTCGCCGCCGGCCACGCCTACCACTGCTACTGCTCCCAGGAGGAGCTGGACAGCCGCCGTGAGGCCGCCCGCGCCGCCGGCAAGCCCTCCGGCTACGACGGCCACTGCCGCGACCTGACCGCGGCGCAGGTCGAGGAGTACAAGGCCCAGGGCCGCGCGCCGATCGTGCGCTTCCGTATGCCCGACGAGACGATCACTTTCACGGACCTGGTCCGCGGCGAGCTCACGTTCACCCCGGAGAACGTCCCGGACTACGGCATCGTCCGCGCCAACGGGGCTCCCCTCTACACGCTCGTCAACCCGGTCGACGACGCCCTGATGGAGATCACCCACGTCCTGCGCGGCGAGGACCTGCTCTCCTCCACCCCCCGCCAGGTCGCCCTCTACAAGGCGCTGATCGAGCTGGGCATCGCCAAGGAGATCCCGTCCTTCGGCCACCTGCCGTACGTGATGGGCGAGGGCAACAAGAAGCTCTCCAAGCGCGACCCGGAGTCGTCCCTCAACCTGTACCGGGAGCGTGGCTTCCTCCCGGAGGGCCTGCTCAACTACCTCTCCCTGCTCGGCTGGTCGCTCTCGGCCGACCAGGACATCTTCGGCATGGACGAGATGGTCGCGGCCTTCGAGATCTCGGACGTCAACCCCAACCCGGCGCGCTTCGACCTCAAGAAGTGCGAGGCGATCAACGCCGACCACATCCGGCTGCTGGACGTGAAGGACTTCACCGAGCGCTGCGCCCCCTGGCTGAAGGCCCCGGTCGCCCCCTGGGCGCCGGAGGACTTCGACGCGGCCAAGTGGGAGGCCGTCGCCCCGCACGCCCAGACCCGGCTGAAGGTCCTCTCCGAGATCACCGACAACGTCGACTTCCTGTTCCTGCCGGAGCCGGTCTTCGACGAGGCGAGCTGGACCAAGGCGATGAAGGAGGGCTCGGACGCGTTGCTGCGCACCGCCCGGGAGAAGCTCGTCGTCGCCGACTGGACGTCCGCCGAGTCCCTGAAGGAGGCCGTCCTGGCCGCCGGCGAGGCCCACGGCCTGAAGCTCGGCAAGGCGCAGGCCCCGGTCCGGGTGGCCGTCACCGGCCGCACGGTGGGCCTCCCGCTCTTCGAGTCCCTGGAGATCCTGGGCCAGGAGAAGACGCTGGCCCGTATCGACGCGGCGCTGGCGCGGCTGGCGGCGTAACCCGCGCACCCGTGCAGGGGGCGGTGTCCGGAGGTCCGGACGCCGCCCCCTGCGGCGTCTCACCGGAGAAGCCTCCCGGAGGGCGGGTGCGGCGGTACTGTCGGTCCCATGCCGGTCGTAGCAGTGCTCTGGGACGTGGACGACACCCTCTTCGATTACACGAGCGCGGACCGGGAGGGCATGCGAGCGCACCTGGCCGCCGAGGGCCTGCTCGCCGGCTTCGGCACCCCGGAGCTCGCCCTGGCCCGGTGGCGGGAGGTCACCGACCTGCAGTGGGCCCGCTTCTCGGCGGGAGAGACGACCTTCCAGGGACAGCGCAGGGACCGGGTCCGGGTCTTCCTGGAGACGCCGCTCAGCGACGCCGAGGCCGACACCTGGTTCGAGCGGTACGTCGGGCACTACGAGACCGCCTGGGCCCTCTTCCCGGACGTCCTGCCGGTCCTGGACGCCCTCGGGGCCGACTACCGGCACGCGGTGCTCTCCAACTCCAGCCTCACCGTGCAGGAGCGCAAGCTGCGGGTGCTCGGCGTCCGCGACCGCTTCGAGACCGTCCTGTGCGCGGCGGAGCTCGGCATCTCCAAGCCGGACGCGGGCGCCTTCCACGCGGCCTGCGAGGCGCTGGAACTCGCCCCGCAGCAGGTCGCGTACGTCGGCGACCACCCGGAGATCGACGGGCGGGGCGCGGCCGAGGCCGGGCTGCTGTCGGTGTGGATCGACCGTGACGGCGCGTGTACCGGCGGCGACGCGCAGGCCGGACCGCATCGGATCACCTCCCTCGCCGAACTTCCCGCGATCCTCGGCGCGGATACCCGTTTTGGAGCCCCGTCCACCTTCAGGTAATGTTCTTCCTGCGCCGCCGGAGAGCGGGCCGAAAGGCCCCGAAATCCGGGGGAGCAAACTAGAGCAAGATCCCTTCAGGGGATTGCGTTCCAGTGGCCTATGGTGTAATTGGCAGCACGACTGATTCTGGTTCAGTTAGTCTTGGTTCGAGTCCAGGTAGGCCAGCTCGCAGAGCTCATCTGCAAAGCCCCCGTTGTGTAGCGGCCTAGCACGCTGCCCTCTCAAGGCAGTAGCGCCGGTTCGAATCCGGTCGGGGGTACAGATCCTTCCCGCGAGGACAGTTCGGGTAGCTCCCGCTGCCCTCGACGCAGGATCGCTAGGGCCCCCGTTGTGTAGCGGCCTAGCACGCCGCCCTCTCAAGGCGGTAGCGCCGGTTCGAATCCGGTCGGGGGTACGCAGTTGGTCTAAACCACATTGGTCTATGGTGTAATTGGCAGCACGACTGATTCTGGTTCAGTTAGTCTTGGTTCGAGTCCAGGTAGACCAGCTCGGATCTGCGGAAACGTTAGATCCTCGCCCCCGTTGTGTAGCGGCCTAGCACGCCGCCCTCTCAAGGCGGTAGCGCCGGTTCGAATCCGGTCGGGGGTACGAGCCCGATGGGCCTCCACTTCGGTGGGGGCCCATCGGCGTTTGCGGACCCGGCCCGGGGGCGTTCCGGACCCCGCCCTACTCGAAGCCGTACCGCCGCGCCGACTCCTCCTCCTGGGCCAGCCGGTGCAGGGCCCGCAGGGCGGGCTCGAAGAGGACCGCGGCCGCGACCGCCGTCTCCACCTTCTCCGCCTCCGAGGACCGGGTCTCCACGAAGTCCAGGTCGTGCACCGCCGCCTGGTGCATCAATCGGGCGTACGGCAGCATCAGTTCGGCGTCCCAGCCGTACCCCAGCCGGCGCAGCGTGGTCACGGCGGCCACCAGTGAACGGTGTGCGGGGGAGATGCTGCTGAGGGACCGGGCGTTGGTCCAGCCGAGCCGCTCCATCACCTGGTCCACCTCGTGCCGGGCCGCGCGCACCTCCTCGTCGCCGCCGTCAGGTTCGGGCACCTGGGGCAGCGCCCAGAGCGCCGCGCCCAGCCGGATCGTGCGCCCCAGCGACTCGTCGTCCACATGCGCGAGGACCTCCCGCGCGGTCGCCACCGGCACCCGGCCCACCTGGATCAGCGCCCGCACCAGCCGCAGCCGGCGCAGATGGTCCTCGTCGTACTCGGCCGTGGTCGTGTTGACCTGGCGGCCCGGCGCCAACAGGCCCTCGCGCAGGTAGTACTTGATCGTCGCGGTGGACACACCGCTGCGCTCGCTCAGTTCGGCCAGCCGCATCTCTTGCGCCCTTTCTCGGATACCGGCACTATCCAAGCATGCGGCAGTCGGATAGTGCCGCTCACCAACGGACAGCGAGGGGGAAGCGTCATGTTCGGCAAACCCGTCACCGCGGGCCGTACGACCGCCGCGGCGGAGGGCGACGTGGTCGTCCTGTTGATCGGCATGCGGATCAACCACTTCTGGGCCGTGCACCACTGGGTCCCGGTGTTCCTGGCCATGCCGAGGATGCTGCGCGAGCTGCAGAAGGACCCCGGGCGCGGGCTTTTGGGGCATGTGCTGATGACGGCCTCCCCGCGGACGTACTACGTGGTCCAGTACTGGGAGTCCAAGGAGAAGCTCTACGCGTACGCCTCGTCGCCCGACATGTTCCACCACCGGGCGTGGGCGATCGTCAACCACAAGGAGAAGGCGGGCAAGCTGCGGCAGCACGTGGGGCTGTGGCACGAGACCTATGTCGTGCCCGAGGGGAGCTACGAGTCGATCTACGCGGACATGCCGGCCTTCGGACTCGCGGCCGCGCACGGGCAGCTGCCCCTGGAGAAGCGGGGGCGCCGGGCGAAGGACCGCTTCGCCCACCGGTCGAAGTCCGCGTCGAAGTCCGTGTCGAAGTCTGCGTCGAAGTCCGCGTAGGGGAGCCGCGTCGGGGCTGCCGGCGCGGGCGGCGCCGGCAGCGTGGGAGGTACGGGCGGTGCCGATGCTGAGGGTGCTGAGGGTGGTGCGGATGACGCGGGGGAAGGGCCTGCCGCGGCGTTGAGGCCGGCCCTTTCCCCGCGGACGGACGCGGGGCTCGGTCAGCCGGTGCGGCGCAGGGCCTCGGAGAGGCGGCCCGCCGCGTCGATGACCGCCTGGGCGTGCATGCGCCCCGGGTGGCGCGACAGCCGCTCGATGGGGCCGGACACGGACACGGCGGCCACCACGCGGTTGGACGGGCCGCGCACGGGCGCGGAGACGGACGCGACGCCCGGCTCGCGCTCGCCGATGGACTGGGCCCAGCCCCGGCGGCGGACACCCGAGAGCGCCGTGGCCGTGAAGCGGGCGCCCTGGAGGCCGCGGTGCAGCCGCTCCGGCTCCTCCCAGGCCATGAGGATCTGCGCCGAGGAACCGGCCTTCATGGTGAGGGTGGAACCGACCGGGACCGTGTCTCGCAGGCCGGACAGGCGTTCCGCGGCGGCGACGCAGATGCGCATGTCGCCCTGCCGGCGGTAGAGCTGCGCGCTCTCGCCCGTGATGTCGCGCAGGTGTGTGAGCACCGGGCCGGCGGTCGCGAGGAGGCGGTCCTCGCCGGCGGCCGCGGCCAGCTCGGCGAGGCGCGGTCCGAGGATGAACCGGCCTTGCATGTCGCGTGCCACCATGCGGTGGTGTTCCAGGGCCACGGCCAGACGGTGGGCCGTGGGTCGTGCCAGTCCGGTGGCCGCCACCAAGCCCGCGAGGGTGGCCGGACCGGACTCCAGAGCGCTCAGGACAAGGGCTGCCTTGTCCAGAACGCCGACGCCGCTACTGTTGTCCATGAAACGATACTCGCGTCTCACTCTGTGAAACGCAAGTTCATTTTTCGATGGAACGCGCCACTCTTGATGGCACAGCGGCCCGCACATCAACGGGCCCGGCGGCGGACGCCCGGACACAGGGGCGCGGGTGGCCGCCACCTCAAGATCTCTAGTTGGGCCGGAGCACGCTTGACCGGCCGGAGGGAAAGCGATGGGTAGGACACTCGCGGAGAAGGTCTGGGACGACCACGTCGTCCGGCGCGCCGAGGGCGAGCCCGACCTCCTCTTCATCGATCTGCACCTGCTGCACGAGGTGACCAGCCCGCAGGCCTTCGACGGCCTCCGTCAGGCGGGTCGTCCGGTGCGGCGCCTCGATCTCACCATCGCCACCGAGGATCACAACACCCCGACCCTCGACATCGACAAGCCCATCGCCGACCCCGTCTCGCGCGCGCAGCTGGAGACCCTGCGCAAGAACTGCGCCGAGTTCGGCGTGCGACTGCACCCGCTGGGCGACGTCGAGCAGGGCGTGGTGCACGTCGTCGGCCCGCAGCTGGGTCTGACCCAGCCCGGCATGACGGTGGTCTGCGGCGACTCCCACACCTCCACGCACGGCGCCTTCGGCGGACTGGCGTTCGGCATCGGCACCTCCCAGGTGGAGCACGTGCTGGCCACCCAGACGCTGCCGCTGGCCCGTCCGAAGACCATGGCCATCACCGTCGACGGCGAGCTGCCCGGCGGCGTCACGGCCAAGGACCTGATCCTGGCGATCATCGCCAAGATCGGTACCGGCGGCGGCCAGGGCTACATCCTCGAGTACCGCGGCTCCGCCATCGAGAAGCTCTCGATGGAGGCCCGGATGACCATCTGCAACATGTCGATCGAGGCCGGTGCCCGCGCGGGCATGATCGCCCCCGACGAGACCACCTTCGCCTACCTCAAGGGCCGTGCCCACGCCCCCGAGGGCGAGGACTGGGACGCGGCGGTCGCGTACTGGAAGACGCTCAGGACCGACGAGGACGCGGTATTCGACGCGGAGGTCCACATCGACGCCGCCTCGCTCTCGCCGTTCGTCACCTGGGGCACCAACCCCGGCCAGGGCGCGCCGCTTTCCGCCGACGTCCCCGACCCGGCTTCGTACGAAGACGCCTCGGAGCGTCTGGCCGCCGAAAAGGCCCTGGAATACATGGGGTTGGAGGCGGGACAGGCGCTGCGCTCCATCAAGGTGGACACCGTCTTCGTAGGTTCCTGCACCAACGGCCGCATCGAGGACCTGCGGGCCGCCGCCGCGATCGTCGAGGGCCGCAAAGTCGCCGACGGCGTACGGATGCTGATCGTCCCCGGCTCCGCGCGGGTCGGCCTCCAGGCCGTCGCAGAGGGCCTGGACGTCGTCTTCAAGGAGGCCGGCGCCGAGTGGCGGCACGCGGGCTGCTCGATGTGTCTGGGCATGAACCCCGACCAGCTGGCTCCCGGTGAGCGCTCCGCGTCCACCTCCAACCGCAACTTCGAGGGCCGGCAGGGCAAGGGCGGTCGTACGCACCTGGTGTCGCCGCAGGTCGCGGCCGCGACGGCGGTCCTGGGCCACCTGGCGTCCCCCGCCGACCTGTCCGACGCCGACACCCGTACGCCCGCTGGAGTCTGAGAGCCATGGAAGCATTCACCACGCACACCGGCCGGGCGGTCCCGCTGCGCCGCAGCAACGTCGACACCGACCAGATCATCCCTGCTCACTGGCTCAAGAAGGTGACCCGGGACGGTTTCGAGGACGGGCTGTTCGAGGCCTGGCGCAAGGACGCCTCCTTCGTCCTCAACCAGCCCGAGCGCCAGGGCGCAACCGTGCTGGTCGCGGGCCCGGACTTCGGTACCGGCTCCTCCCGCGAGCACGCCGTCTGGGCGTTGCAGAACTACGGCTTCAAGGCCGTGATCTCCTCCCGCTTCGCCGACATCTTCCGCGGCAACTCGCTGAAGAACGGCCTGCTCACCGTGGTGCTGGAGCAGAAGACCGTGGACGCGCTGCAGGAACTCACCGAGCGTGACCCGCAGGCCGAGATCACGGTCGACCTGGAGGCCCGCGAGGTGCGCGCCGAAGGCGTCACCGCCTCCTTCGAGCTGGACGAGAACTCCCGCTGGCGGCTGCTGAACGGGCTGGACGACATCTCCATCACCCTCCAGAACGAGGCCGACATCGCCGTGTACGAGAGCAAGCGCCCCTCGTACAAGCCGCGCACGCTCCAGGTCTGACCCGCAGACCCGAGGCCCGACCCGAAGATCCGAACAGGTCGAGTTTCGGCCACGCGACACCCCGCCTGTACCCCCGATCGCCACGATTGGGGGTACAGCCATGTCTGCACCCGAACGGCCCTGAAGCGGCCCGCCGGATCCCTCAACTTGCCACGTTACGCAGGTCGTTGGCGGGGTACCCGCCAGTTGCGACCGGAACCGCCGCCGGTGTCCGGGAAGCCGTTCACGACGGCAGTTGCCCCCTGCGCAGGCGACAACTCGCCCCAGATGGCACAATCTGTGCATGGAACGCGACGGCCAACTCGAGCTCTATGCGGCAGTCGCGGACCAGCTGAAGGAAGCGCACGCAAGGGTGCGCTCACTGCAAGTCCCGGAGGGCGTACGGATGGCGCTGACCCGGAAGCTGCTGGTCATTACGGCCGCGGCCAAGCACGATCTCGCCAACGCGACAAGGCGTCTGGAGCGGTTCATGGAGGACCTCGACGAGGGCCGATTCCCTGAAGAGGAACGCTGAACACGTCCGGGACAGCCGACTTCGTTGCGGCACAAGGGTGATTAGCCCGTTTCGTGTTTGATTTGCGGTATATATCTGCCTAACGTGCGAAAAGGCTTGAACACTTTCGTTCTGGCAATGTCTCCGAAGGGGAAGACGTGAACAAGGCGCAGCTCGTAGAAGCGATTGCCGACAAGATGGGCGGCCGCCAGCAGGCCGCCGAGGCCGTCGATGCGGTCCTGGACGCCATCGTCCGCGCGGTCGTCGGCGGAGACCGGGTTTCGGTCACCGGGTTCGGTTCGTTCGAGAAGGTCGACCGTCCGGCCCGCTACGCGCGCAACCCCCAGACCGGAGAGCGGGTTCGGGTCAAGAAGACGTCCGTGCCGCGGTTCCGCGCGGGCCAGGGCTTCAAGGACCTGGTGAGCGGCTCGAAGAAGCTTCCGCGCGGCGGCGAGGTCGCCGTCAAGAAGGCGCCCAAGGGCAGCCTGACCGGCGGTGCTTCCGCGACGGTCAAGAAGGCCGCCGCGAAGAAGGCCACCACGAAGGCCGCCGCGGCGAAGAAGGCCACGGCGCGCAAGACGACGGCCAAGAAGGCGACGGCTGCCGTGAAGAAGACCACCGCGAAGAAGGCGACGGCCGCGCAGACCCCCGCCGCCGCCAAGAAGACCACCACGGCGAAGGCCGCCACCGCCAAGAAGGCGACGGCGAAGAAGGCCCCGGCGAAGAAGGCCGCCACCAAGGCAGCCCCCGCCAAGAAGTCCACCGCTCGCAAGACCACCGCCAAGAAGGCCGCCGTCCGCAAGTAGGGCAGGCGCAGGGCACTCACGCGCCGGGCCGGACTCCCTCTCGGAAGTCCGGCCCGCGGCGTTCGCCCGGGCCCGCTCGGCAGGGCCCGCTCAGAAGGTGTGCAGCGTCACCAGGGTGATCCGCCGGGCTTCCCCTTCGCCCTCGGTCTCCACCCGCACCCGTTGTCCCGGGCGCAACAGCCGCAGCCCGCCCGCGTCGAACGCCGCGGTGTCGAAGGGCACGGGTGTGCCGTCGTCCAGCAGCACCTGCCCGCTGCGGGTCCCGGCGTCGTACGTGTATGCGGTCGCCTGCATGACGGCAGCCTACTGCCCGGGGATCAGCAGCCGCGCGGCGACGGCGGCCGTCCGGGGGCCCACCCCCAGTGCCAGCGCCGCCCGCAGGTCCGCGCCGGTGTCCACGTCCTGCCGTACGGAATCCACCGCGTCGAGAAGCAGTTCGCTCGCGCCGGAGTCGTCATGCCGGGTCCGTGAACACGGACCGAATGCGGGCAGCAATTCCCGGCCCGGGGCCGCGGCCAGCAGTGTGGTGCCGATCGCTGCCGCGTCCGCGAGAAAAGCGCGCGGGAATTCCCCGGCCGCGTCCAGAACGCGGGCCAATTCAAACGGGCGCAGAGCCGGCAGATCGGCATTCAGGGCGGCCACCGGACAGGCGGGGGAAGCGGCGCGTACGACGGCCGCCGCATGCGCCAGGGCGGCGTTCAGACCACCTCCCGGCTCGTCGGAGACGATGCGGGCGCCCAGCGCCGCAAGCTCCCGTCCGGCCAGCTCGTCGTCCGTGACTACCGCCACATTCCGGACGGCCGGGCTGGCCAGCGCGGCCGTCACGGTGTCCTGCGCGAACGCGAGCGCGAGGCTCGGACGCAGTCCGTCGGCGGCGGTGTCCGACAGCCTGCTCTTGGCTCGCGCCAAAGACTTCAGGGGGATGACCAAGGTCCACTGCACCGGCGTTGTGCCCCTCTCTCGTCGCCGTCATTGTCACCCGGTCCACCCGGTCGCCGGGGTGGCGGGGCGTACGGTGTTCTCGACAGACCGGCGGCCCGGGGCGACACTTGTGCGGCCCCCAGCCCTGGGAGGAAGCCCCTAGAGGAAGGTGTCCGCGTGCCCCGCCGCAGAATCGGCTTCTGGTATCGCTTCGCCGCGATGCTCTGCAAACCGCCGCTGGTGGCGCTGATCAAGCGGGACTGGCGTGGAATGGAGCACATTCCGGCCGATGGTGGATTTATCACCGCGGTGAACCACAATTCACATGTCGATCCCTTCGCATACGCGCACTATCAGTACAACACCGGCCGAGTTCCGCGATTCCTGGCGAAGAGCGGCCTTTTCCGGAAGGGATTCGTCGGAGCCGCCATGCGCGGAACCGGACAGATCCCCGTGTACCGGGAGAGCACCGACGCGCTGAGCGCCTTCCGTGCCGCGATCGACGCCGTGGAGCGCGGCGAGTGCGTCGCCTTCTACCCCGAGGGCACCCTCACCCGCGACCCGGACGGCTGGCCCATGACCGCCAAGACCGGTGCCGCCCGTGTCGCCCTGCAGACCAGGTGCCCGGTGATCCCCATCGCCCAGTGGGGCGCCAACGAGCTGCTGCCGGCGTACGCGAAGAAGCCCAACATCCTTCCGCGCAAGACCCACCACGTCCTCGCGGGCCCGCCCGTGGACCTCTCCCGGTTCTACGGCGAGGAGATGACCCCGGAACTCCTGAAGGAGGCGACCGAGGTCATCATGGCCGCCATCACCCGCCTGCTGGAGGAGATCCGCGGCGAGAAGGCGCCCGAGAGGCCGTACGACCCGCGCCTGGAGCGGATCGAGCAGCGCCGCCGTACCGAGGCGCAGACGCAGTCGCAGCTCCAGGTCCGCGGCCAGGTGCGGACGCAGGAGCAGGCCAGGCAGGAAGAAGAGGGGCACAGCAAGTGAGCATGCCGGTCAAGGCGGCGGTCTTCAGCGCCGGTTCGTGGGGTACCGCCTTCGGTGCCGTGCTCGCCGACGCGGGCTGTGAGGTGACCCTGTGGGGGCGCCGCGCGGAGGTCGTGGACGCGATCAACTCCACCAGGACCAATCCCGACTACTTCCCGGGCATCGAGCTCCCGGCGAACCTGCGGGCCACCACCGACCCGGCCGAGGCCGCCGCCGGCGCCGACTACACGGTCCTGTCGATCCCGTCGCAGACCCTGCGTGCCAACCTCGCCGAGTGGGCGCCCCTGCTGGCCCCCCGCACGGTTCTCGTCTCCCTCATGAAGGGCGTCGAGCTCGGCACCACGATGCGGATGAGCCAGGTGATCGAGGACGTCGCCAAGGTCGAACGCGAACGGGTCGCCGTGGTCACCGGACCCAACCTGGCCAGGGAGATCGCCGCCCGGATGCCGGCCGCCGCCGTGGTCGCCTGCACCGACGAGGCCGTCGCCCAGCGCCTCCAGAGCGCCTGCCACACGCCCTACTTCCGCCCGTACACCAACACGGACGTCGTGGGCTGTGAGCTCGGCGGCGCGGTCAAGAACGTGATCGGCCTGGCCGTCGGCATCGCGGACGGCATGGGCCTCGGCGACAACGCCAAGGGCTCGCTGATCACCCGCGGCCTCGCCGAGACCACCCGGCTGGGGCTGGCCATGGGAGCCGACCCGCTGACCTTCTCCGGGCTCGCGGGCCTGGGCGACCTGGTGGCGACCTGCTCCTCGCCGCTGTCGCGCAACCACACCTTCGGCACCAACCTCGGCCGGGGCATGACCCTCCAGGAGACCATCGCGGTCACCCGGCAGACCGCCGAGGGCGTCAAGTCCTGCGAGTCCGTGCTCGATCTGGCCCGCAGGCACGGAGTCGACATGCCCATCACCGAGACGGTGGTCGGCATCGTGCACGAGGGCAAGCCCCCCGTGGTCGCGCTCAAGGAGCTGATGTCGCGCAGCGCGAAGGCCGAGCGACGCTGAGCGAACCCGCCCGGTCGCCGCTGTCTCACGGCACTGCCACCGGGTACTCTCAACCCGATATGAGCACCGAGAACCTCCCCCAGAGCCCCGGGCAGCCGTCCCGCAAGCCGCGTGTGGCCGTCGTGTTCGGCGGCCGCAGCTCCGAACACGGGATCTCCGTGGTCACCGCCGGCGCCGTACTGCGGGCGATCGACCGGACCAAGTACGAGGTCCTGCCGATCGGCATCACCCAGGACGGCCGTTGGGCCCTGACGGCCGACGCACCGGACCGCATGGCGATCACCGACCGCCGTACGCCCAGCGTCGACGAGCTCGCCGAGTCGAGCGAGGGCGGCGTGGTGCTCCCCGTCGACCCCGCCAACCGCGAGGTCGTCTACAGCGAGCCCGGCTCGGTGCCCAAGGCGCTCGGCGAGGTCGACGTCGTCTTCCCGGTGCTGCACGGCCCGTACGGCGAGGACGGCACCCTCCAGGGCCTGCTGGAGCTCTCCGGTGTCCCGTACGTCGGCGCGGGCGTGCTCGCCTCGGCCGTCGGCCAGGACAAGGAGTACATGAAGCGGGTGTTCACCTCGTTCGGGCTGAAGGTGGGCCCCTACGTGGTGATCCGGCCGCGCGAGTGGCAGCAGGACGAGGCGGGCGCCCGCAGGAAGATCGCCGAGTTCGCCGGCGAGCACGGCTGGCCGCTGTTCGTGAAGCCCGCCCGCGCGGGCTCGTCGATCGGCATCACCAAGGTCGACGACCCCTCCGGACTCGACGAGGCCATCGCCGAGGCCCAGCGGCACGACCCCAAGATCCTCGTCGAGGCCGCGCTGCGCGGCCGCGAGATCGAGTGCGGCGTCCTGGAGTTCGAGGACGGCCCCCGGGCCTCCGTCCCGGCCGAGATCCCGCCGCCGGACGCCCACGCGTACTACGACTTCGAGGCGAAGTACATCGACTCGACGCCGGGCCTGGTCCCGGCCCCGCTGACCGCCGAGGAGACGGCGGAGGTGCAGAAGCTCGCGGTCGACGCCTTCGAGGCGGCGTCCTGCGAGGGCCTGGTGCGGGCGGACTTCTTCCTCACGGAGGACGGCGAGTTCGTCATCAACGAGATCAACACCATGCCGGGCTTCACCCCGATCTCGATGTACCCGCAGATGTGGCAGGCGAGCGGCATCGGCTACGCGGAGCTGGTGGACCGTCTCGTCCAGGCGGCCCTGCGCCGCTCCACCGGCCTGAGGTGACCTGCCCGGAACGACCGACGGTGCCCGGCCCGGCGTATGACCGGGGCCGGGCGCGTCGTCGTACGGCGAAGGGGACTGCGAGCCCCCTGCACGGCGAGAGCCGTGGCTGGTCCGGCGTACGGCGAGGACGACGAGGCATCCGGCGTACGGCGTAGGCCGCGACCGGAGCGGTGAGGTCCGGGGCGTCCGGCCGTGCCCGGCGCCGACGACCGCCCGGGCGGGCAGCGCGGGGCGTCGTACGGCCCGCGCGGGGCTCAGTCGGCGATCCCCTCCGGGATCGCCTTCTTGACGGCGGGCGCCAGATCGACGAGCGGCCCCATGCCGTCGCCGCTCCGGTCCTTCGGAAGAATCACCTCGACATACGCCCGGCGCAGCGTCGTGGTGAACCGGACCGTCCCGCCGTCCTGCTGCTCCACCAGCCAGCCGACCCCGTTCACCTCGGCGGAGTCGGCCTCCGTATCGTCCATCTTCGCGGGCCTGGCGACACCGCAGCGCAGTATGATCGCCGGGTTCCCCCAGCCCGCGGTCAGCGCGGACGCGGGCGCGGGATCACGCCGGCCGAGACCCGCCACCTTCGACGGCAGCGCCTTGTCCAGGCTCCGGCACCACGTCGCGGTCCTCGCGTCGGCGCTGGGCACCGCCGTCGTGCCGTCGTCAGCCGCGGAGCAGCCCGCGACGGCGACGAGAAGGGCGAGCGCGGGCGGCCCGAGAACAAGGCGACGGCGGTGCTCGGTGAAGGTCACCGGCCAATCGTAGACGGGGGCTACAGATGCACCACCGGGCAGGTCAGGGTGCGGGTGATGCCGTCCACCTGCTGGACTTTGGCGACCACCATGCGACCGAGGTCGTCCACGGTGTCGGCTTGGGCGCGCACGATCACGTCATACGGTCCTGTCACGTCCTCGGCCTGGATCACCCCAGGGATCTTGCTGATCGTCTCGGCGACGGTCGACGCTTTGCCGACCTCCGTCTGGATCAGGATGTACGCCTGTACCACGGAACCTCCAGGGCGGCCACGAGGATCATGTGGGGAAAAGGAACGCCACGGTATCGCGTCGCCGCTCGCCGCGGGGAGACCTGCGGGGGCCGAGGCTCGCGCGCCGGGGTACATGCACGCAAGAAGTTGACGGTCACCTCGACCGTATCGAGGACACTGGAGACGCGCGACCGGGCTTGGACAGGGCCGGAAGGGGAGCAAGGGCAATGAAGGGCACTGTTGGTGAGCTGGGGGAGTTCGGGCTCATCAGGGAGCTCACCTCCCGTCTCACCACCACACCGGCGGTCCGGGTCGGCCCCGGCGACGACGCCGCGGTGGTCGCCGCACCCGACCGCAGGGTCGTGGCGAGCACCGACATCCTGCTGGAGGGACGGCACTTCCGCCGCGACTGGTCCACGGCCTACGACGTGGGCCGCAAGGCCGCCGCGCAGAACCTCGCCGACATCGCCGCCATGGGCGCGGTGCCGACGGCGCTGCTGCTCGGCCTGGTCGTCCCCGCGGAACTCCCCGTCGCCTGGCCGACCGAGCTGATGGACGGGCTGCGCGACGAGTGCCAGGTCGCGGGTGCCTCCGTGGTCGGCGGTGACGTCGTACGCGGCGACACGATCATGGTGTCGATCACCGCGCTCGGCGATCTGCGCAACCAGGAGCCGGTGACGCGCGCGGGCGCCCAGCCCGGCGACCTCGTCGCGGTCACCGGCTGGCTCGGCTGGTCCGCGGCCGGGTACGCGGTGCTCTCCCGCGGCTTCCGCTCGCCGCGCGCCTTCGTCGAGGCGCACCGGCGCCCCGAACCCCCGTACCACGCGGGCCCGGCCGCGGCCGGACTGGGCGCGACCGCCATGTGCGACGTGAGCGACGGACTCATCGCCGACCTCGGTCACATCGCCGAGGCCAGCAAGGTGCGTATCGACATCCGCTCCGGTGCCATCGACATCCCGACCCAGATGAACGACATCGGGCAGGCCGTCGGCGTCGACCCGATGCAGTGGGTGCTGACCGGGGGAGAGGACCACGCGATCGTGGCGACCTTCCCGCCGGACACCAAGCTGCCCGCCCGCTGGAAGGTCATCGGCGAGGTGCTCAACCCGTCGGCGCTGCCCCAGGTGACGGTCGACGGGGCGCCGTGGACCAGCAAGGGCGGCTGGGACCACTTCGGGGGCATCGAGTCGTGAGCGCGCCACCGAGAGTGCTGACGGTCGCGGGCTCCGACTCCGGCGGCGGGGCGGGGATCCAGGCAGACCTGAAGACCATGCTCGCGCTCGGCGTGCACGGCATGAGCGTGATCACCGCGGTGACCGCGCAGAACTCCCTGGGCGTGCAGGGCGCCTGGGAGCTGCCCGCACAGGCGGTACGGGCGCAGTTCCGCAGCGTCGTCGACGACATCGGCGTCCAGGCGGTGAAGACCGGCATGCTGGCCTCCGCCGAACTGGTCGAGACTGTCGCCGAGTTGCTGGCCGGCACGGACGCGCCGGTCGTCGTCGACCCGGTGGGCGTCTCCAAGCACGGCGACCCGCTGCTGGCGGACGCGGCCCTGGACTCCGTACGGACGAAGCTGCTGCCGGTCGCGACGGTCGCCACCCCGAACCTCGACGAGGTGGCGCAACTCACCGGTGTCAGGGTCGAGTCTGAGCGGCAGCTGCGTACGGCGGCGGAGGCCGTCCTGGCGTACGGGCCGCGCTGGGTGGTGATCAAGGGCGGTCATCTCGCCGGGGAGGCGGTCGACCTGCTCACCGACGGTACCGAGGAGCACTGGCTGCGCGCCGCCCGCCACGACAACCGGCACACGCACGGCACCGGGTGCACCCTCGCGTCCGCGATCGCGGCACAGCTGGCGAAGGGGCGGTCCGTGCCGGAGGCGGTGGCGGATGCCAAGGAGTACGTCACCGGGGCGATCGCGGGCGGGTTCGCGCTCGGCGCGGGTCTCGGCCCGGTCGACCACCGGTGGAACCTCACGACCCGGACCGCCCGACCACCGCGAGCCTGACGGCCGAGGGCACGGGCCCGGACGGGGTTCCGATACGGGCCCGGCGTACGGGCCCGGTGCGCAGGTCCGGACCCGGGTATGGCAAAAAGCCGACCTACCCGAGAGTAGACCGGCTTTTCACGGCGAACCAGCAGTGGCCGCGCATGATGGGGTTCCCCCCGTCCCGGACGAACCCGGGATATGGGGGATGAGCGTCAGCGCGAGACCTTGCCGGCCTTGATGCACGAGGTGCAAGCGTTCACGCGCTTCGGCGTCCCGCCGACCACGGTACGCACGCGCTGGATGTTGGGGTTCCAGCGGCGCGGCGTACGGCGGTGCGAGTGCGAGATGTTGTTGCCGAAGCCCGGCCCCTTGCCGCAGACGTCGCAGTTGGCAGCCACGGGTCACTCCAAAGACTTCAGATGCACTTACGGATGATCCCGGCGTGCCGGGATCAGGATCGAGGATCTGAGTGGCGGTGCCGGGAGGAGAGCCCGATGGGATCGGGCAACCGGAGCAGCATACAACGACTGCGCCAGTACAACGAAACTACCATGGCTGCCCGAGGGTCCGCCCCCGGCCCTCTTCCGGCGGACACCGGTCCTGGGTCTACGCTGCGTCCCAGTCCAGCAGCTCAAGGAGGCGCAGGTGCCGCAGGTGCCGCAGACATTCTTCGATGCTCTCGCGGTGCGTACCTGGTGCGGTCTCGCGTTGCAGGCGCTGGGACGCGCGCGCGAGGAGATCGACGCGATCAATGTCTACCCCGTCGCGGACGGGGACACCGGCACCAACCTGTATCTGACCGTGGAGTCGGCCGTCGCGGCGGTCGAGGCGGTGTTCCTGGGGCACGAGACTGCGTCCGCGGGACACGCGGCCGGGACCGCGACCGGCTCCGGCGCCGACGGCGACGGCGCCGCCGACGGGCAGGCCGAAGGCGCCGCCGGTGTCTACCCGGTCGCCGGGCCTGCGCTGTCGCCGTCCCTGGCCGAGGCCGCGCGCGCGATGGCGCACGGGGCCCTGATCGGGGCGCGTGGCAACTCCGGGACGATCGTCGCGCAGCTGCTGCGCGGTATGGCACAGGTCTTCGCCGCGGACGGCGAGGCCGCTCACACCGACGCGCGAGGGCTGCGGCTGGCCCTGCGGCACGCGGCCGACTCCGCCCGGCACGCCGTGGCCCACCCGGTCGAGGGCACGGTGCTGTCGGTCGCCTCCGCCGCCGCGGACGCGGCCGAGGGGGCCGAGGACGACTGCGGGACGGTCGCGCGTGCGGCCTACGAGGGAGCGCGGGCGGCGCTGGCCGCGACCCCGGGCCAGCTGGCCGTCCTGGAGCGGGCCGGAGTGGTCGACGCCGGTGGGCGCGGGCTGGTCGCGGTGCTCGGGGCACTGGTCGAGACGCTGACGGGCGAGACCCCGGCGGCCCCGGCCGTCGCCCCGGCCGACCGTGCTCCGGCCGACGCCGGCGCTCCCACCCCTGCTGCCGTGCCTGCCGCGACCGGCACTGCCACTGCCTCCGAGGCCGCCGGGGGCGACGACGTGCCGTGCGCGGACCGGTCCGAGGCCGCGGAGGACGGCGGCCCCGCCTTCGAGGTGATCTACCTGCTGGAGGCCGACGACGCTGCCGTCGCACGGCTGCGGGACCGGCTCGACGCCCTCGGGGACTCGCTAGTCGTGGTCGGCGGCGACGGACTGTGGAACGTCCACGTGCACGTCGACGACGCGGGTGCCGCCGTGGAGGCGGGCGTCGAGGCCGGACGGCCGCACCGGATCCGGATCACCCACTTCGGCGTCGGAGACGCGCACACCCGCGCCGCCGGGCGGCCGCCCCGGGAGCGGGTCCAGCGTGCCGTGGTGGCCGTCGTGCCCGGCGAGGGCCTGGCCGGGCTGTACGCCGAGTCGGGGGCCACCACCGTGCTCGCCCGGCCGGGGGAGCCGCCCGCGAGCGGCGAACTGGTCGAGGCCGTGCGCCGCGCCCACGCGCGCGAGGTCGTCCTGCTCCCGAACGACGCCGACCTGCGCCACACCGCGGCCGCGGCGGCGGAGCAGGCCAGGGCGGAGGGCATCCGGGTGGCGTTGATCCCGACCCGCTCCGCGGTCCAGGGCATCGCCGCGCTCGCCGTTCACGAGCCCGACCGCCGCTTCGACGAGGACGTCGTCGCCATGACCTCGGCGGCCGGCGCCACCCGCTACGCCGAGCTGACCGTCGCCGAACGCCAGTCCTGGACCATGGCCGGCATCTGCCAGGCGGGTGACGTCCTCGGTCTCGTCGAGGGCGACGTGGCCGTGATCGGATCGGACGTCGCGGAGATCGCCGGGACCGTGCTGGACCGGATGCTCCAGGCGGGCGGTGAACTCGTCACCATCGTCCTCGGCGACGAGGTGCCGGAGGCCGTCGCCGAGCACCTCCAGGCGCGGGTGCGGGAGGCCTACCTCGCCGTCGACACGGTCGTCTACCGAGGTGGCCGACAGGGATCGCTGCTGCTCATCGGCGTGGAGTGACCGAACGGTTGAACGGTGGGGCGGTGGATCGCCCCACCGCCCCGGCGCGGACTACTTCGCCGCCTGCTCCTCCAGGACCTGGAGGAGCTGTCCCGCCTCCGCGCACCGTGACCGTGCCGTCTCGTCCTCGTCGGCAGTCCCGTCGGGGGCGCCTTCGGCCTGCCCGTCGGCGGCGTCGACGGAGCCGGAGTACGCCGCCAGCACCGCACGCGCGCGTGCGGCCGCGTCCGCCGGACGGCCGAGGTCGGCCTCCAGCCAGCCCGCGGCGAGCTGGGCCGCCGTGCGGCTGTGCCGGGCCACGGGACCCAGCGAACCGAACACGACGACGGCCTCCGCCAGCTGGGACAGCGCCTCCTCGAACACGCCGTGGATGGACTCGTCCCCCGCGTCCTCCACCACGGAGCGGGCCAGCAGATCGCCGAACTGCCGGTGGGTGTGGCCGAGCTCGGTGACCAGCCGCACCCGCGCCTCCTCGTCGTCCGCCGCCTGCAGAGCCGTCTCGCACGCGTGCAGCGCGTCCGTCATCAGCTCCCGCGCCCGGTCCGCACCCGCCTTGTCCGCTCCCGCCCCGTCCGCTCCGGCATCGGCGCGCAGCGCGAGCCACGCGCGGGCGCGCAGGGCGCGTACCAGACCGTGCACGTTGCCGAGGGCCTGCCACAGATCGCCCGCGCGCGTGTACGCCCGGTCCGCCTCGGCGGGCAGTCCCGCGTGCCCCAGGTTCTCGGCCGCGAGATGGGCGAGCGTGGCGTGATCGTGCTGCTCGGGCCAGTGCCGGGCGATCTCGGCGGCCTGGAGCCGGCGTTCGGCCGCCGCCCGGTGCTCGCCGAGCTCGCTCAGACAGTCGCCGAGCCACCACTGCGTCTGCACGATCGCGCCGTCACCGTGCGTCTCGGCGCTCAGGTCGGGCAGCGCGGACTCCAGCACCTCGGCGGCCTCGGCCCACCGCCCCTGCCGCAGCAGGAAACCGCCGAGCAGATGCCGGGCCCAGGCGCCCAGCGACGGTCCCTGACCCGCCTCGTCGGCCCAGTGCGCCGCCTCCAGGGCGTGCTCGGCCGCCTCCTCGGCCTGCCCCCGGCCACCGACGACCTCGGCGAGCTGAAGGTGCAGCTGGGCCCGCCCGACCGCCTCCAGATGCGCCTCGCCGTGCTCCAGGGCGGCCCGCAGCGCGCGCTCCGCCTCCACGATGTCGCCCAGCTGGTGGGCCAGCGCGGCCAGCCGGGCCTCGTACTCCACCGCGAACCACGGCAGTCCGGCCGCGACGAACGCCGCGGCGGCCTTCGTGAACAGCTCCGCGGCCGTGCGGGCGTCTCCGGTGAGCGCCGCCAGCTCGGCGAGTATCGCCTGCGACTCGGCGGCCCGCGAGGCGAGCCGTACGTCGTCCCGCGTGCGCCCGCCGACGAGCGCCAGCACCTCCCGCGCGGCCGACTCGGCCGCGGCCAGGACCGGTTCCGGCGGCGGCCCGTCGCTCGCGTGCACCCGCTGCATCAGGATGCGCGCCCGGCCCATCAGCACGGACGCCGTCTGCCGTACGCCCGTGGCGTCCTGCGCGTAGAGCGCGAGCACCTCGTCGTACGGCTCCTCGACCGCGGCGGCCGCCTCGTCCGGCGCACCGGTCAGGGCGCGTACGTACGCCGCGCGCGTGCGCGCCGCCAGTGCCTCCCCGGGATCGCCCGCCTCCGCGTACAGCACGGCTGCGCGTTCGAACGGCTCGGCGCCCTCGGGGCCCGCGGCCATCGCCTCGTGGTCGGCGATCTCCGCACGGTCGCGCGCGTCCAGCTCGACGTCCCCGGCGGCCCGGGAGACCGCGGCCCACGCCTCCACGGCGTCCGGCTGCAACGCGTCCGACAGCCGTCGCGCCTCGGCCAGCAGCGCGCCGAGGTCCGCAGCCTCCGGCTGTCCGGCCGTCGGTGCCGCCACGGGCGCGCCGGCCGTCGTCGGCCGGGTGCCGCGCACCCCCAGCGGCAGCCGCTCCACCAGCGGGCGCCGTGCCATCCGGGCGCGGGCCCGGTCGCTGACGTACGACGTGCCGTTGCGCGCGTCGAAGCGCCCGGCGAGCGCCAGGGCCTCCTCGCGCGCGTGGTCCGCCAGCGCGGACGCCGTCCAGGTCCGGCCCGCCGGCCCCGGCACCCGCTCGTCCCCGAGCCCGAGCAGGGTGAGGCGGTCCATGAGCAGGGCCACCACGGCCATGAACTCCAGCCGGCTGCGCGGCTGCCCGCCGTCCGTGAAGTACGCCGGGCGCTCCGCCAGCAGCTCCAGACCGCGCGCCTCGTTGCCGGTCAGCGCGCAGAACTCCACGTGGTCCGCGTACGCGTCCCGCATGCTCTCCATGGACCGCACGAGCCGGAAGCCGCGCAGATGGTTGGCGCGCGCCTCGTCGAGGCGGCCCAGACGCAGCAGGGGCAGCAGGGAGGAGGCCAGGACGGTGTGCGGTTCGTGGGCGCAGGAGAACTCGCCGTCCAGGACCGGACCCCACAGCCGGACCGCCTCGGCGTCCCGGCCCCGCTCCGCCTCCCACCAGCCCTGACCGTGCAGCTCGCACGCGTGGCAGTCGGCCATGTCGTCCCGGTCGGCGGCCAGCCAGGCGGCGTGCGCCCGCTCGGCCCGGTCGAGATCACCGACATGCGCGGCCACGCTGAACTCAGCGCTGCGCACCGCCCGTTCGGAGTGTCCGGCCAGCCGGTAGCGGCGCTCCATCTCGCCGAGCCACTTCTCGACGGAGGCGAGCGGGATGTGCGGCTGGTCCAGCATGCCCGCCGACATCCACTTGAAGACCCAGTGCAGCGAATGGGTCTCGTACTCGTCGAAGTCCTCGGGCCGTTCGTCCCACATGCGCAGCAGCCGCGCGAAGGGGACGAACATCTTGTCCTTCTCGGAGCTGTAGTTGTACACCTTCAGCTGGTGTCCGAGCGCCTCGACCACCGCGAGCGGGATGTTCAGCCGCTCCGCCTCGACCAGCAGCTCCTCCGCGCGCGCGTTGCGGGCCGGGCCCTCCGGCTGCCCGCCGTTCTCCGCCATCGCCCGGCGCAGCGAGTCGAAGTCCGTGATACCGCTCATCGCCGGCCCTCCTCGCCGTGGGTGGCCCACTCCAGCAGGCCGATGAACGCCCGGTTCAGCAGCGCCGAGTCGGCGGGCCGCAACGGGCGCTGCGCCATCAGCAGCGCCTGTCCGTACAGGGACTCCGTGGCGGTCCCGATCAGCTCGGCGTCCCGCAGCGAACTGATGCGCCGGATGAGCGGGTTGAGGTGGTTGAGCACCAGCTTCGCCCGCGGGGCGCTGCCGCGCAGCGAACCGAGGATGCCCGCCCACAGGTCGTCGGCCTGCTCCTCGGCCTCCGCCCGCGCCTGCTCGTGCCGGGCCGCCCGGTCGTCCAGGTGCAGCGCGGGCACGGACAGCGGATGGAAGGCGCGCAGCACGACATCGCAGCCCAGCGGGTCCAGCTTCGCCCGCGCGGCCGCCAGGAAACCCGCGAGCGCCAGCTCCTCGGCCGGGTCGACGGCGTCCAGATGTGCCGTCACGGTGTCCGCGTCCAGCTCGGCGACCACCGTGCCCGGCCGCACCGACGGCAGCGCCTCGACGAGTTCGCTGTCGTACGTGTAACCGCCGTTGATCACGCCCACGCCCTGCGCGGAGGCGATCGGCGCGACCTGGCGGTACTCCTCGACGGTCCGGGTGAAGTGGACCACCGGGTGCCGCTGCGCGAACTCCTCCAGGGACAGCCGTCCGTCCGTCGTCTCGAACGGCAGCCACGGCAGCATCGTGCGCAGCATCTCGGCGTCGTGCCGGGCCAGCGCCTTCACACCCAGGTAGTGCACGGACAGGAAGGCCGCCAGCCGCTCCGGATCACCGGCCGCCAGCCCGGTCAGCCACGCCCGGATCCGCTCACCGAGCGCCTCGCGCACCGCGGCCAGCGTCTCGTCCTCGTACAGCGACTCGCGCGAGGCCGTGGGCCGCAGACTGTCCGTGTCCAGCACACAGCGCACGAAGAAGGCCCAGTCGGGCAGCAGTTGCTCGCCCCGCTCGGTCAGCAGCATGCCCTTGAGGTGGACGCGATGACCGGCCCGCTGCGCCGGACTGACCGCCGACGGCAGCACGTACGCCACCCCGCGGATCCCGGCCAGCGGCACGTCCAGGTCGACCGAGTCCAGCGGGGTGAACCCGAACAGCCCGTGACAGTGCCGGGCCAGGGCCACCCGCCGCGCGGCGGGGGACGGGTACGGCCGGTCCCACGGCGCCGGCAGATCGGTCACCGCCTCGTCGCCCACCCGCACGTCGTACGGCAGCAGCGACCCGAAGTCCCGCGCCAGCGCCAGGACGCGCGCCTCGGTCAGCCACTCCCCGGCCCCGGCCCGCGCCACCAGGTGCACGGTGGTGCCCGGCTCGGGGCGGGCCTCGTCCGGCAGCGTGCGCACGGTGTACGAACCGTCGTCGGCCGCCGTCCACTCCACCGGCGGGGCGTGCGGGGTGCGGGCGCTGCGGCTGACCACCCGGATCCGCTCGGCGACCACGAAACAGGCCAGCAGACCGATGCCGAACTGCCCGAGGAAGTCGGAGCGTGCCTCCTGGAGACCGTCGGCCCGCTTGGAGCTGCGCCCGATGGTGGCCAGCAGGTTGTGCACATCGGCCTCGGTGAGCCCGATCCCGGAGTCCTCGACCCGCAGGGCGCCGCCCTCGGCGAACAGCCGCACGCGGGCGGGGGCGTCGGGCTGCTCGGCCCGCCGGGCGGTGATCGCGTCCACCGCGTTCTGCAGCAGCTCGCGCAGGTAGACCTTGGGACTGGAGTAGAGGTGATGAGACAGCAGGTCGACCAGACCACGCAGGTCGACCTGGAACGTATGAGGTGACTGGGATGCCTGGGATGACTGTGAGGTCTGGGAGTCCATCGTCGCAGCGCCGCGGGCTGGGGGAGTCTCCATGGCGCGGGGTCGGGCGGTCCCGGTGGGGCAGTGACCGCGGGGGATGGCCGGAGCGCGTCATCCTAGAGCCCGAACAGCCCGCCTGACCAGCGGATTCCCGACACCTCTACGGCAATGTCAGTGGGGTGGTGTGCAATGGATCTCGTGCCCGCACTGCAAGAACCCCTGAAAAGGGTGCTCGGCCCCGCCACCGCGAAGGTGATGGCCGAGCACCTCGGCCTGCACACCGTCGGCGACCTGCTGCACCACTACCCGCGCAGATACGAGGAGCGCGGCCAGCTCACCCAGCTCGCCGACCTCCCCATGGACGAGCACGTCACCGTGGTGGCCCAGGTCGCCGACGCCCGGCTGATCACGTACGCCGCCCCCAAGGAGCCCCGCGGGAAGGGCCAGCGGCTGGAGGTGACCATCACGGACGGCAGCGGGCGACTCCAACTGGTCTTCTTCCGCAGCGGAGTCCACAAGCCGCACAAGGAACTGCTGCCGGGCACCCGCGCGATGTTCGCGGGTAAAGTCTCCGTCTTCAACCGTCGCGTGCAACTCATGCACCCGGCCTACGAACTGCTGCGCGGCGACGGCGACGGCGCCGAGGAGACGGTCGAGACCTGGGCCGGCGCCCTCATCCCGCTCTACCCCGCCACCGCCAAGCTGGAGTCCTGGAAGATCGGCAAGGCCGTCCAGACCGTCCTGCCCAGCGCCCAGGAGGCCCTGGACCCGCTTCCCGACTCCCTGCGCGAGGGCCGTGGCCTGGTCTCCCTCCCCGAGGCCCTGCTGAAGATCCACCGCCCGCACACCAAGGCGGACATCGCCGACGCCCGCGCCCGCCTGAAGTGGGACGAGGCCTTCGTCCTCCAGGTGGCCCTGGCCCGCCGCAGGTACGCCGACGCCCAGCTTCCCGCCGTCCCCCGCAGACCCGCCGACGACGGCCTGCTCACCGCCTTCGACGACCGGCTCCCGTTCACCCTCACCGACGGCCAGCTCAAGGTCTCCAAGGAGATCTTCGACGACCTCGCCACCGACCACCCGATGCACCGGCTGCTCCAGGGGGAGGTCGGTTCCGGGAAGACCATGGTCGCGCTGCGCGCCATGCTCGCCGTGGTCGACGCGGGCGGCCAGGCCGCGATGCTCGCGCCCACCGAGGTGCTCGCCCAGCAGCACCACCGCTCGATCACCGAGATGATGGGCGAGCTCGCCGAGGGCGGCATGCTCGGCGGCGCCGAGCGGGCCACCAAGGTGGTGCTGCTCACCGGGTCCATGGGGGCGGCCGCGCGACGGCAGGCGCTGCTCGACCTGGTCACCGGCGAGGCCGGGATCGTGATCGGCACCCATGCGCTGATCGAGGACAAGGTCCAGTTCCACGACCTCGGACTGGTCGTCGTGGACGAGCAGCACCGGTTCGGGGTCGAGCAGCGCGACGCCCTGCGCGGCCGCGGCAAACAGCCGCCGCACCTGCTCGTCATGACCGCCACGCCCATCCCGCGGACCGTCGCGATGACCGTCTTCGGCGATCTGGAGACCTCCGTCCTGGACCAGCTCCCGGCCGGCCGCTCGCCCATCGCCAGCCATGTCGTGCCGGCCGCCGAGAAACCCCACTTCCTGGCCCGCGCCTGGGAGCGGGTGCGCGAGGAGGTGGGCAACGGCCACCAGGCGTACGTCGTCTGCCCGCGCATCGGCGACGAGGAGGACGACCCCAAGGCCAAGAAGAAGAAGTCCCCCGAGGACGAGGCGGAGAAGCGGCCCCCGCTCGCCGTGCTCGACGTGGCCGCGCAGCTGGCCCGCGGGCCCCTCCAGGGGCTCACGGTGGAGGTGCTGCACGGCCGGATGGCACCGGACGACAAGGACGCCGTCATGCGCCGCTTCGCCGCCGGCGACACGGACGTCCTGGTCGCCACGACCGTGATCGAGGTCGGCGTGAACGTGCCGAACGCCACCGCCATGGTGATCATGGACGCCGACCGGTTCGGCGTCTCGCAGCTGCACCAGCTGCGCGGCCGCGTCGGCCGTGGCTCGGCCCCGGGGCTGTGTCTGCTGGTCAGCGAGATGCCGGAGGCGAGCCCGGCCCGCCAGCGGCTGAACGCGGTGGCCTCCACCCTGGACGGCTTCGAGCTCTCCCGCATCGACCTCGAACAGCGCCGCGAGGGCGACGTCCTCGGCCAGGCCCAGTCCGGCGTCCGCTCCAGCCTGCGGGTGCTCGCCGTCATCGAGGACGAGGAGGTCATCGCCGAGGCCCGCGAGGAGGCGGTCGCGGTCGTCGCCGCCGACCCCGACCTGGAGCACCTGCCCGGACTGCGCACGGCCCTGGACGCCCTGCTGGACGACGAACGGGAGCAGTACCTGGAGAAGGGCTGAGCCACGGCCGACGGCCCCGGAGCCGGCCCGCTCACACCGGGCCCACCGCCGCGACCGACCACCACCGCCCCGCCCCGCCCGGGGACCGACCGGCACCGCCCCGCCCGGCGCCCCCGGCCGTACCTCCGGAGCCCGGAGCCCGGAGCCGGGTCGGTCCACGTCCGGTCCCCGGCGGGCGGCCGACAGCGGGACCCGCGGCAAGCCGCAGGCAGCCGGCGGGACCGGTGGCAAGCCGTGTACGCCCTCCGCGGACCGCGCCCCGTGCGGGTGCCTGCCAGACTGGAACCCGTACGCACCCCCACGGACAAGGACCCCAGATGACCCGCGTGATCGCCGGTGCCGCCGGCGGACGCCGCCTCGCCGTCCCGCCGGGCACCGGCACCCGTCCCACCTCCGACCGCGCGCGCGAGGGCCTGCTGTCCACCTGGGAGTCCCTGCTCGGCGGCCCGCTGGACGGCGAGCGGGTCCTCGACCTGTACGCCGGCTCGGGCGCCGTCGGCCTGGAGGCCCTCTCCCGGGGCGCGGGCCACACCCTGCTCGTCGAGGCCGACGCCCGCGCGGCCCGCACGGTCCGCGAGAACGTGAAGAGTCTCGGGCTGCCCGGCGCCGAGGTCAGATCGGGCAAAGCGGAGCAGATCATCAAGTCGCCGCCGCCGGGGGAGCCGTACGACATCGTCTTCCTGGACCCCCCGTACGCCGTCTCCGACGACGATCTACGCGAGATCCTGCTCACACTCCGCGCGGAAGGCTGGCTCGCGCCGGAAGCCCTCGTCACCGTGGAGCGCAGCACCCGAGGCGGCGAGTTCCGGTGGCCGGACGGCTTCGCGGCCCTGCGGGCCCGTCGCTACGGCGAAGGCACGTTTTGGTACGGTCGCGCCGCCTCTACGTGCGAAGACGCACGATGACCGGACCGGAGAGCGAGGGAACCCAGTTGCGCCGCGCCGTCTGTCCCGGGTCGTTCGACCCCATCACCAACGGACACCTAGACATCATTGGCCGCGCCTCCCGTCTGTACGACGAGGTCTATGTCGCGGTCATGATCAACAAGTCCAAGAAGGGCCTGTTCGAGATCGACGAGCGGATCGACCTCATCCGTGAGGTCACCGCCGACTACGCCAACGTCCGGGTCGAGGCCTTTCACGGCCTCCTCGTCGACTTCTGCAAGCAGCGCGACATCCCGGCGATCGTCAAGGGGCTGCGCGCCGTCAGCGACTTCGACTACGAGCTCCAGATGGCCCAGATGAACATCGGGCTCTCGGGCGTCGAGACCCTCTTCGTGCCCACCAACCCCACCTACAGCTTCCTGTCGTCCTCCCTGGTCAAGGAGGTCGCGACCTGGGGCGGCGACGTCTCGCACCTGGTCCCGCCCGCGATCTTCGAGGCGCTCACGCGGCGTCTGGGACAGGGCTGACCCCGACTCCCGGGCACGCGCGGAACCCTCACCTGGGCTGACAGCCCGTCATCCGGTGTCGGCCGCGCGTCCCATGGACGTACAGTCGTCCCGTCCGTCTCCAACACAGCTGTAGAGAGTGGCGAGCACACGATGGACGTGCAGAAGAAGCTCGAAGAGGTCGTCTCGACGGTCTCCAGTGCCCGTTCGATGCCGATGTCGGCCTCGTGCGTGGTCAACCGTGCCGAGCTGCTCTCCCTGCTCGAGGAGCTGCGCGAGGCGCTGCCCGGCTCCCTCGCGCAGGCCCAGGAGCTGATCGGCGACCGCGAGCACATGGTGGAGCAGGCCCGCCAGGAGGCCGAGCGGATCATCTCGACGGCGCACGTCGAGCGCGGTTCGCTGATCTCCGACACCGAGATCGCCCGCCGCTCCCAGGCCGAGGCCGACCGGATCCTCGCCGAGGCGCACAAGGAGGCCGAGGAGGTCCGCGTCGAGGCCGACGACTACGTCGACTCCAAGCTCGCCAACTTCGAGGTCGTCCTCACCAAGACGCTCGGCTCGGTCGGCCGCGGCCGCGAGAAGCTGCTCGGCACCGGACCGGGCCTGGACGAGCAGGGCTACGAGGACGAGGACGCCCCCGAGCGCAGCCACGACCCGGAGACCCTGCGCCGCGACGCCGACGCGTACGTCGACTCCAAGCTCGGCGCCTTCGAGGCGGTCCTCGCCAAGACCCTGGAGGCCGTCGGCAAGGGCCGCGCCAAACTGCACGGCCGGATCGCCACCGACGACCTCGGCGCGCTCGCCGACGACACCACGACCTTCCAGCACTCCAGCGACGCGGACTACCTCGCCGACCTGGCCGCCCTCGCGGACGCCCCGGCCGAGCCGCGCCGGCAGCCCGCCGCGCAGCAGCCCGTCCAGCCGCAGTACGACCAGCAGCCCGTCCAGCCGGCGTACGACTACCAGCAGCAGGCGGACCCGTACGGCGGCTACCAGCAGCAGGGCTACGGCCAGCAGGACGCGTACGGCTACCAGCAGGCGGACCCCTACGCCGCGGGCTCCGGCTACGCCCAGGACGGCGGCTTCCAGGGCTACGACACCCAGCAGGGCGGGTACGACCAGCACCAGGGCCACCAGGGCCACCAGGGCCACCAGGGCCACCAGGACCACCAGGGGTACGCGCTCGACGAGACCAGCCTCTTCGACACCAGCATGATCACCCCTGACCAGCTGCGGGCCTACGAGCAGGAGCGGGGCCTGTAGGACCGGGCGGCGGCCGCCCCGGCGGGCCGGGCGCGCAGCCGGATTGGGCCGAGAGCGAAAGGTCCAGTATCCTGGCTCTTCGGTCGCGTGTACGTCCGCGATCCGCGCTGCCCGGCGACACCGAAGGGCCGCGTCCCTGAGCTGAGAAGATCGAAAGCAGGAATGGCTCTGAACACCCGCCTCGACCACCGCAACCCGCTCGTGTTCGACACACACGAGCTGGGGCGGCGTCCTGGCGCGCAGCAGCGCCTGACCCGCACGATCGACGCCCCCCGTGATCTCGGGATCGCGGAGGTCATCGGAGTGCCGGAAGGCGCCCCGGTGGAGCTCGACCTCCGCCTCGAGTCGGTCATGGAAGGGGTGCTTGTCACAGGCACCGCCCGTGCACAGGCCGAGGGGGAGTGCGTAAGGTGTCTGGAGCCGCTCGGGCTGGAGCTCGAAGCGGACTTCCAGGAGATGTTCTCGTACCCTGACGCCGACGACCGTGGCCGCCCCAAGGCGGAACCGGCCGACGACGCCGAGGAAGACGAGGACAGGCTCTTCATCGAGGACGGCTTGTTCGACCTCGAACCCGTGCTGCGTGATGCGGTGGTGCTCGCACTGCCGATGCAGCCGGTGTGCCAGGAAGACTGCCCAGGACTGTGCACCGAGTGCGGTGCGCGCCTTGCGGACGACCCGGACCACCATCATGACGCCGTCGACATCCGATGGGCGGCATTGCAGGGACTCGCCGGTTCACTCGGAGACGGCGAGAAGGACGAGATGAGCGGCGCCGAAGCGGGCGTCGACGAGAAGCAGGAGAAGTAGCCGTGGCTGTTCCGAAGCGGAAGATGTCGCGCAGCAACACGCGCCACCGCCGGTCGCAGTGGAAGGCTGCGGTCCCCACCCTGGTTGCGTGCGAGCGCTGCCACGAGCCCAAGCAGCAGCACATCGCGTGCCCGTCTTGCGGCACCTACAACAAGCGCCAGGTCCTCGAGGTCTGAGCGGCTGGTGAGAGGTCTGATGTCTGACGCCAAGAAGCACTCTCTCCGTGCAAGCGGAGGCGGTCCGGCGGACACAGCGGCCTCGTCCCACACGCTGTTGGAAGGGCGGCTCGGGTACAAGCTCGAGTCCGCCCTTCTGGTGCGTGCGCTGACCCACCGTTCGTACGCGTACGAGAACGGCGGTCTGCCGACGAACGAGCGCCTGGAGTTCCTCGGGGACTCCGTGCTCGGTCTCGTCGTCACCGACACGCTGTACAACACCCACCCCGACCTGCCCGAGGGCCAGCTGGCCAAGCTGCGGGCCGCGGTGGTCAACTCGCGTGCACTGGCGGAGGTCGGCCGTGGCCTCGACCTGGGTTCCTTCATCCGGCTCGGCCGGGGTGAAGAGGGCACGGGCGGCCGGGACAAGGCGTCCATCCTCGCCGACACCCTGGAAGCGGTGATCGGCGCGGTCTATCTCGACCAGGGCCTCGACGCGGCCTCCGAACTGGTGCACCGCCTGTTCGATCCGCTGATCGAGAAGTCCTCGAACCTCGGTGCCGGCCTGGACTGGAAGACCAGTCTCCAGGAGCTCACCGCGACCGAAGGGCTCGGCGTGCCCGAGTACCTGGTCACGGAGACCGGTCCCGACCACGAGAAGACCTTCACTGCTGCCGCCCGCGTCGGAGGCGTCTCGTACGGCACCGGCACCGGCCGCAGCAAGAAGGAGGCGGAGCAGCAGGCCGCCGAGTCCGCCTGGAGGTCCATCCGGGCCGCGGCGGACGAGCGGGCCGAGCAGGCGGCCGCGGAAGCCGCCGCGACCGTCGAAGCCGGCCCCGAGTCGGCATCCGCCTGACCGAACAGCGCGACCGAGCGCCCGTCCCTGCCGGGGCGGGCGCTCGGCTCATACACCGGTTGTCACGGGGGGTCTCATGCCCGAGTTGCCCGAGGTCGAGGTCGTACGGCGCGGTCTGGAGCGATGGGTCGCCCATCGCACGGTCGCCGACGCCGAGGTGCTGCACCCCCGTGCGGTCCGCCGCCATCCGGCCGGTGCGGACGACTTCACCCACCGCCTCAAGGGCCACCGGATCGGTGTGCCCAGCCGCCGCGGCAAGTACCTCTGGCTGCCGCTGGAGGACACCGACCAGTCGGTGCTGGCCCACCTCGGTATGAGCGGCCAGCTCCTGGTCCAGCCGCACGAGGCGCCGGACGAGAAGCATCTGCGCATCCGGGTCCGCTTCACCGACGTCCAGGGCACCGAACTCCGCTTCGTCGACCAGCGCACCTTCGGCGGTCTTTCGCTGCACGACACCACCCCCGACGGGCTGCCCGACGTCATCGCGCACATCGCCCGTGACCCCCTCGATCCGCTGTTCGACGACGAGGCCTTCCACCAGGCCCTGCGCCGCAAGCGCACCACCATCAAACGGGCGCTGCTCGACCAGTCGCTGATCAGCGGCGTCGGCAACATCTACGCCGACGAGGCGCTGTGGCGCGCCCGCGTCCACTACGAGCGTCCCACCTCGGGCTTCACCCGCCCGCGCACCGCCGAACTCCTGGGCCACGTCCGGGACGTGATGAACTCCGCGCTCGCGGTCGGCGGCACCAGCTTCGACAGCCTGTACGTCAACGTCAACGGGGAGTCGGGCTACTTCGACCGGTCGCTGGACGCCTACGGCCGCGAGGGCCTGCCCTGCCGGCGATGCGGCACGCCGATGCGCCGCCGCCCCTGGATGAACCGCTCCAGCTACTTCTGCCCGACGTGTCAGCGGGCGCCGCGCGTCTCGTCGTAGCGCTCCCGCGCCGCCAGTACGTCGTCCATGCCGCCCTCCAGGACCCGGATGAGCGCCAGCAGCCGCTGGGCGACCTCGTGGCCCAGCGGCGTCAGTTCGTAGTCCACCCGCGGCGGGTTGGTCGGCTGTGCCTCGCGCAGCACCAGGCCGTCGCGCTCCAGCGCGTGCAGCGTCTGGGAGAGCATCTTCTCGCTCACGCCGTCCACCCGGCGGCGCAGCTCGTTGAACCGCAGCGAGCCCTCGCACAGCGCGCCGAGCGTGAGCCCGCCCCAGCGTCCCGTGACGTGCTCCAGCGTCCCGCGCGAGGGACACGCCTTGGCGAACACGTCGTACGGGAGGTGCCGGTCCTCCGCGCTCTCCTGCGTGCTGTTCATATCTGCAGCTTACGCGCGCTCAGCGCTGACGAACAGGTTGCACTAACTCCTGGTTAGTGCTTTCCTTTTTTCAGTGCTTGTGAGCTGCGCTGCCGCTCCACCGGGCATCCCTATGTCTTTCGAGGAGTACGTCACATGACCACGCCCGTTGTCTCCATCGCCTACCACTCCGGCTACGGCCACACGGCCCTCCTCGCCGAGGCCGTGCGGGCCGGGGCAGCCGGGGCCGGCGCCGAGGTGCACCTGATCAAGGTCGACGAGATCACCGACGCACAGTGGGAGACGCTCGACGGCTCCGACGCGATCGTGTTCGGCTCGCCGACCTACATGGGCACCGCGTCCGGCGCCTTCCATGTCTTCGCCGAGGCGTCCTCGAAGCGCTGGTTCGGGCAGGACTGGAAGGACAAGCTGGCGGCCGGCTTCACCAACTCCGGCTCCAAGAGCGGCGACAAGCTGCACACCCTCCAGTTCTTCCAGATCCTCGCCGCCCAGCACGGCATGAACTGGGTCAACCTCGGTCTGCTCCCCGGCTGGAACAGCAGCACGGCCTCCGAGTACGACCTCAACCGCCTCGGCGTCTTCGCGGGCGCCGCCGCCCAGACGAACGTCGACGCGGGCCCGGAAGCCGTGCACAAGGCCGACCTCGCAACCGCGGAACACCTGGGCCGCCGGGTCGCCGAAACCGCCCGGACCTTCCTCCAGGGCCGAGCAGCCGCCTGACCTGGGACCGCTCGGTTCGTCCGGCAGCTTCGTGATTCGTACGGCCGGAGGGCCGGCATCGGGGTGACCGGCGCTGACCCCCAGGGCAACGGCGGGGGCGACAACATCCCCGTACTCAGCAACGTCAGCCAGATGGACTGGGACGATTCGCCCTTCTGCGGAGTTCAGGTCAAGACCAAGGACACCGAGCAGAAGACGTCCTGTCCGGTGGTGCACAACGACCGGATCATGATCTCTCACAGCGGTCCGGTGGTCCGGTGGTCCGGTTGTTCGGGACCGTCGGACCGTTTCGGCTTGCCGGGGTGTAGGCAGCCAGGCGAGCAATCCGGCTGTTGCCTCGGGTCGGCCCCAGACGACTCCTAGGGCTCTGACCTGCGGTTATCTCAGTAGCCGAAGAAGTGAAGGGCCGGGTCCCCAGCCTGCGACTACGTAATTGATCAACGCTGCGACCTGCGACTCAGCTGTCGGTGGTTGTCGGCGTTGGTCGTCGTCGAGCACCCCCGCACGGCCCAGAGACGGCCCGAGCGCGGTGTCGTGGCGTGCCCCTCGACGCGAGCTACGGGCGGGACGGTCGCTGAGTCTGCTCGGCTGGTCAGACGGTCATGCGGGACTGCTGACGGTCGACTCCGGTCGCGATGGTTGCTGTACCTCGCTGCTGTACGACAGGAAGGCGTGAGGTACAACTACGCCATGACAACTCGACCGACGCAGGCAATGTGGTGGGCTGAAATGGCGGTCTTCCTTGCCGTGGCGGCCGTGACTCTCACTGGGCTCGTCGTCTTTCTGGGGTCATTGGCAGCCCGTGGCGGCCACGTGACCTTTGACGGCGGGGCTTCGATTCTGCTGATTGCACTGTCCGTCGGCGTCGGCATCTTCGTGAGTGGCCGGTTCAGGGCGTGGGGACTGCGTCGGCAAGCCGTGCTCCCACGGTCTTGAAAACCGTCGTGGCAGCGATGTCACCGTGGGTTCAAATCCCACCACCTTCGCGCTGAGAGCAGCAAGAACGGCCCCTGACCTGGTTGAAAGGTCGGGGGCCGCTCTCGTGTCCTGCCGCCGTGACTGCTCAGTGTGCTCCGTGGATTCCCGCCGGACCGGGCACACGAAGGGCACGAGCTGCGGCCGATCACCGCTTTAGGAGTTCGGTTCGATCCCGCTTCGGACGCCGTAGTCGACTGGCGCGACGGCCGGACAGGGTTGTCGGTGGCCACCCCCGTCCGGCGTCGTTGATGTCAGCCGTGGATGTCAGAACCTTCTGATCCGTAGCTCCAGCCAGTTCGGTCAGCGATGGTCATTCCGGTCGCTTCGGGCTGCCGAGGTCGCGACCGGGCGGGACAACGGGATGCGCGCACTGAGGCACTTCTACGCCTCGGTGCTCCTGGACGCGGGGGAGAGCATCAAGGCACTCGGCGAATACCTCGGTCGCCACGATCCCGGGTTCACGCTGCGGACCTACACCCACCTGATGCCGTCGAGCGGGACCCGCACCCGGGCCGCCGTGGACCGCGTCCTCCCGGACGAACCTCCGGCTGACGGCCCCGAGACGGCCCCAGAGGGTTCTTAGGCCTCTGACCTGCGCTTATCTCAGTAGCCGAAGTCCTGGGTCCACCAAGGGCCGCCGTCGCCGAAGTGCACTCCCACGCCCAGCGTGTTGAAGTCGCAGTTCAGGATGTTGGCCCGGTGGCCGGGGCTGTTCATCCAGGCTTCCATGACGGCCTCGGCGTCCGTCTGGCCCCGAGCGATGTTCTCGCCGCCGAGGTTGCTGATGCCCGCCTTAGCCGCCCGGTCCCACGGCGTGGCGCCGTCCGGGTCGGTGTGGTCGAAGAAGTTGCGCTGGGCCATGTCCTCGCTGAAGGCCTCGGCCAGCTGGGTGAGCGAGCCGCTCGCCGTCAGGGCGCTGCATCCGACCTTCGCCCGCTCCTCGTTGACGAGCTTCAGCACCTCCGCCTCGGCCTGCGCCTCGGCGGACACCGTCACCGCGGAGCTGGACTCCTTCGGCGCCTTGGTGGCCGTCGTCGGCTTCTGCGACGGAGTGGTCTCGGCGGTGCCGGGGTCCGCCGTCGGCGCCTTCGAGGGCGTGGTGCTCGGCGTCGCGCTGGGCTTCGGGGCGGCCGGCGCCGTCGGGGTGGCGGCCGCCGACGCGCTCGCCCGCTGGGAGCCGCGGCCGGCCGCCGTGGAGTCGTCGCGCTCGGCCGCGGTGCCGGACGTGCCGCCCTGCTCCGTCGCGGAGTTGGACGGGGAGCCGGCGGCCTGCACGTTGTCGCTGCCGCTGGTGCCACCGCCGAGTCGGTAGTTCTCCAGGCCTGGCACCACACCGGTGGCGACCGCGACGGTGCCCAGCGCGACCGCGGCCGAGACGCCGAGCAGCCCGCTGCGGACCGGGTTTGCGGCGCGCTTCTTGCGACGGCGGTGCGCGGAGCGTCGTACGCCTTCGTCGGGCGTGAAGCCCTCGGACAGGAAACTGCGGGTGAAGGCGGCGTCGCGGGGGAAGCGGGGGTCGCGGGCCGGGCGGCTGTCGGCGGCGGGGCGGTCCTCGCGGGCGGGACGGTCGGCACGGACGGGACGGGTCTCGTGGACCGGGCGGCTGTCGTGGGTGACGCGCTGGTCCGGGACGGGGTGGCTGTACGCGCTTTCGTACGTGTTTCCGTACACGTTTCCGTACGTGTTTCCGTACGCGCTTTCGTATGTGTTTCCGTACGCGTACTGGGACTCGTACCGGGGTCCGTACCCATACCCGTACTCGTGCCCGTACTCATGCCCGTCAGCGGTGCCCGGCGGGAACGTCATGGTGGCGTCGGGCCACGCACCGCCGTCCTGCTGCGGCGCGTAGAGAGGGGCGTCGCTGTGTGCCGTGGCCTCGGGATAGGCGGTCTCGGGGTAGACGGTGGGGTTCAGATAGGGCGCCGTGCCCATCGCGGTCGGGGCGTCGCCGTACGAGTCCTGCGGGCCGCGGTCGCCCCAGCCGGCTATGGAGGGGTCGTGCGCCTCCATGACCTCCGCGGCGTGGCCCGTGGCGGAGCGTCCGTGGCGTCCCATGTCCTTGCCTTCCTCGTCCTTGCTCGTCCACCTGGTCGACCCGAGCCTGTCCCGAGTCCAGGCGGCCGACCTGGCGGTTTCCCGCATGTCCTGGACGGCCCGACTCACTCCAACGAGTGAGTTTCATATGAGATTCATTGGGTGGGGACGGTACCGCATGACGCAGGGGGAGGAAGTGCCCCCAGGGACATTGGCCGGTTAGGTTGCAGCCATGAGCGAGGATGTGCGGCTGGTCGCCTGGGTGCGTGGGCGGGTACAAGGTGTGGGTTTCCGATGGTTCACCCGGGCCAAGGCGCTGGAGATCGGCGGCCTGAGTGGCTTTGCTCTCAATCTGGGCGACGGACGGGTCCAGGTCGTCGCGGAAGGGCCGCGTCCGGGATGCGAGGGACTCCTCGACTGGCTCCGGGGGGACGACACGCCCGGGAGTGTCACCGGTGTCACCGAGATCTGGGACACACCCCGCGGCGGCTACGACGGCTTTGCCATCCGCTGACTCCGCTCGGCACGGAAGCCCAGGTGGGAGCGGAGTGATATGCCACGGGCACCTGCCCGAAGCAGAAAGCTCCTGGTGGTTGCCAAGAACGGCTTGTGGTGGCAAGCTCCGCACGTAAGGATGATCGCCACGCCCCGAGGGCCCCGCAGGAGTCGCAGCGTCGCCGTTTCCAGGCCGCCTGCCGCAGGGTCGCCCGCCAATACGGGGCGTGATCGTGTTGACCGTCAAACTTTTTGGTGAGACGCTGAAAGCCCCGCGCACCTTAGCTGTTTGGCATGGATGAACGGCAGCACGAACTCAAGAGTGCCAAGCACCGCGGGTGCGAATCCCTCACGACCCACACCACTTCGGTCGGTCACTCAGTGTGGAGGACCATCCATCATGGCAAAGGCGCTTCTCGGTTACGTCGGCGGCTCCGACCCTCGACTCCTCGCCGAGATGCGACGGCTCCAGCAGCGCGTACAGGACCTGGAATCCGAGCTCGGACGGATCCAGGCCGAGAACGAGGCGCTGACGGCTGCCGCTTCTCACGACAGGATCATGGAGAGCATCGACGCACACCAGGCGGAGCCTGCGCTCACCTGATCGCTGCACTGCTCCACAACAGCACACGCAGTGGTTGGGCTGCCCGTATCAACCGCTAAGTTGTCAGAGTGTGCATAGGGACGCTTCGGCGTCCCTTCTTTCTTCCCCCCGGTCCTGACTGCCCCCGCATCCCTGCCCCCGCGCATCCTTTCACTGTCTTTAACGTCTGGTGTGCCCTGCACGTTCATGGGTGAAACCGCGGGTTCATGGAGTGAGACATCACCGGAAGGTAGAGTCCAGCGGCGTGCACCTCAAGGCGCTGACCCTCCGCGGCTTCAAGTCGTTCGCCTCGGCGACCACGCTCCGGTTCGAGCCGGGGATCACGTGTGTCGTGGGGCCGAACGGCTCGGGCAAGTCCAATGTCGTGGACGCGCTCAGCTGGGTCATGGGCGAGCAGGGCGCCAAGTCGCTGCGCGGCGGCAAGATGGAGGACGTCATCTTCGCCGGCACCACCGGCCGCCCGCCGCTGGGCCGCGCCGAGGTGTCCCTGACCATCGACAACTCCGACGGCGCGCTGCCCATCGAGTACGCCGAGGTCACCATCACGCGGATCATGTTCCGCAACGGCGGCAGCGAGTACCAGATCAACGGCGACACCTGCCGTCTCCTGGACATCCAGGACCTGCTGTCCGACTCCGGCATCGGCCGTGAGATGCACGTCATCGTCGGCCAGGGCCAGCTCGACTCCGTCCTGCACGCCGACCCCATGGGCCGCCGGGCCTTCATCGAGGAGGCCGCGGGCGTCCTCAAGCACCGCAAGCGCAAGGAGAAGGCGCTGCGGAAGCTGGACGCGATGCAGGCCAACCTCGCGCGCGTGCAGGATTTGACGGACGAGCTGCGCAGGCAGCTCAAGCCCCTGGGCCGCCAGGCGGCGGTCGCACGCCGGGCCGCGGTGATCCAGGCGGACCTGCGCGACGCGCGCCTTCGGCTGCTGGCCGACGATCTCGTACGGATGCGCGAGGCGCTCGACGCCGAGGTCGCCGACGAGGCCGCGCTGAAGGAACGCAAGGAGGCCGCCGAGCAGGAGCTGAAGAAGGCGCTCCAGCGCGAGGGCCTGCTGGAGGACGAGGTACGGCGGCTCTCGCCACGGCTCCAGCGCGCGCAGCAGACCTGGTACGAACTCTCCCAGCTGGCCGAACGGGTACGCGGCACCGTCTCCCTGGCCGACGCGCGCGTCAAGAGCGCGACCTCCTCGCCCCCGGACGAACGGCGCGGGCGCGACCCCGAGGACATGGAGCGCGAGGCCGCCCGGATCCGCGAGCAGGAGGCCGAGCTGGAGGCCTTCCTGGAGGCGGCGCAGCACGCTCTGGACGACACCGTGGCCCACCGCGCGGAGCTGGAACGCGAACTCGCGGTCGAGGAACGGCGCCTGAAGGACGTCGCGCGCGCCATCGCGGACCGCAGGGAGGGGCTGGCCCGGCTGAACGGCCAGGTCAACGCGGCCCGTTCGCGCGCCGCCTCGGCCCAGGCCGAGATCGACCGGCTCGCCGCGGCGCGGGACGAGGCGCAGGAGCGGGCCGGGACCGCGCAGGAGGAGTACGAGACGCTCAAGGCCGAGGTGGACGGGCTCGACGCCGACGACGCGGAACTCGCCGGCCGGCACGACGCGGCGAAGGAGCAGCTCGCGCTGGCCGAGGCCGCCCTGACCGAGGCCCGCGAGGCGGCCGGCGCGGCGGAACGCAGCCGGGCCGCGACCCGGGCCCGCCACGAGGCCCTCGCCCTGGGGCTGCGCCGCAAGGACGGCACCGGCGCGCTGCTGGGGGCGCAGGACCGGCTGACCGGCCTGCTGGGTCCGGCCGCCGAACTGCTGACGGTCGCCCCGGGACACGAGGTCGCGCTCGCCGCCGCCCTCGGCGCCGCCGCCGACGCCGTCGCGGCGAGCGGCCCCGCCGCGGCCGCCGACGCCATCCGCCTGCTGCGCAGCCAGGACGCGGGACGAGCCGCACTGCTGCTGGGCGGCGCCCCCGACGACGTACCACCGTCCCCCGACGACGTACCAGCGGCCTCCACGACGGACCGGTCGCCTGTCGCCGGCGACCATCCTGCCGCGGACCAGCCGTCCGTCGCCGCCGCCGACCGTCCCGCCGCGGACCTGCCGCCCTTCGCCGCCGACCTCGTCCGCGCCCCCGCCGACCTCATGCCCGCCGTACGACGGCTGCTGCGCGGGATCGTCGTCGTCGCCACCCTCGACGAGGCCGTGGAACTGGTCGGCGCCCACCCCGGACTCACCGCCGTCACCGCCGAGGGCGACCTGCTGGGCGCGCACTTCGCGCACGGCGGGTCGGCCGGCGCGCCCAGTCTGCTGGAGGTGCAGGCGTCGGTGGACGAGGCGGCCGCCGAGCTGGAGGTGCTGGCCGTACGGTGCGAGGCGCTGGCCGGGGCGCAGCAGGCGGCCGTCGGCCGGCGCGCGGAGTGCGCCGCGCTCGTCGAGGAGCTGGGGGAGCGGCGCCGGGCCGCCGACCGGGAGAAGTCGGCCGTGGCGCAGCAGCTCGGCCGGCTGGCCGGCCAGGCCCGGGGGGCCGCCGGTGAGGCCGAGCGGTCCACGGCGGCCGCGGCCCGGGCGCAGGACGCGCTCGACAAGGCCGTACTGGAGGCGGAGGAGCTCGCCGAACGGCTCGCCGTGGCGGAGGAGATGCCGGTCGAGGAGGAACCGGACACCTCCGTGCGCGACCGGCTCGCCGCGGACGGGGCCAACGCCCGGCAGACCGAGATGGAGGCGCGGCTCCAGGTCCGTACGCACGAGGAGCGGGTCAAGTCGCTCGCCGGGCGGGCCGACTCCCTGGACCGGGCGGCCCGCGCCGAACGCGAGGCACGCGCGCGTGCGGAGCAGCGGCGCGCCCGGCTGCGGCACGAGGCGGCCGTCGCGGAGGCCGTCGCCTCCGGCGCCCGGCAGCTGCTCGGGCACGTCGAGGTCTCGCTGCGCCGGGCGGACGAGGAGCGCACCGCGGCCGAGGCCGCCAAGGCCGGGCGCGAGCAGGAACTGGTCGCCGCCCGCACCGCCGGACGTGACCTCAAGGCGGAGCTCGACAAACTGACGGATTCAGTTCACCGGGGTGAGGTACTCGGCGCCGAGAAGCGGCTGCGGATCGAGCAGCTGGAGACCAAGGCGCTGGAGGAACTGGGTGTGGAACCGGCGGGACTCATGTCCGAGTACGGACCGCACCAGCCGGTGCCGCCCTCCCCCGCTGCCGAGGGCGAGGAGCTGCCGGACGATCCGGAGCACCCGCGCAACCGGCCCAGGCCGTTCGTCAGGGCGGAGCAGGAGAAGCGGCTGAAGGCCGCCGAGCGCGCCTACCAGCAGCTGGGCAAGGTCAATCCGCTCGCCCTGGAGGAGTTCGCGGCCCTGGAGGAGCGGCACAAGTTCCTCAGCGAGCAGCTGGAGGACCTGAAGAAGACCCGGGCCGACCTCCTCCAGGTGGTGAAGGAGGTCGACGAGCGGGTCGAGCAGGTCTTCACCGAGGCGTACCGGGACACCGCACGCGAGTTCGAAGGCGTCTTCGGCCGGCTGTTCCCCGGTGGTGAGGGACGACTGCTGCTCACCGACCCCGACAACATGCTCACCACGGGTGTGGACGTCGAGGCGCGGCCGCCGGGCAAGAAGGTCAAGCGGCTGTCGCTGCTCTCCGGCGGCGAGCGGTCGCTGACGGCCGTCGCGCTGCTGGTGTCGATCTTCAAGGCGCGGCCGAGCCCGTTCTATGTGATGGACGAGGTCGAGGCGGCGCTGGACGACACCAACCTCCAGCGTCTGATCCGCATCATGCAGGAGCTCCAGGAGGCTTCGCAGCTGATCGTGATCACGCACCAGAAGCGCACGATGGAGGTCGCCGACGCGCTCTACGGCGTGTCCATGCAGGGCGACGGTGTCTCGAAGGTCATCTCCCAGCGCCTTCGTTAGTCGCACGCGGGTTGCGTCAGCCCGGAGTCATGCCCGCGCACATCCCCAGTTCGTTCACTACTTGAACACACGGTGGGCCCGCCCTGTCCATAAGCTCACACTCTCAGGATTATTAACTTCGAAACTTGAAGGCATAGTCTCTGCGACATTGCTTATACCTTCAGGTGGTGGGCGGCGTGATCCTGTGCGCCACTGGAACCATCACCAAGGGCTTGCCCCCACATCACCGGCAGCGACGCCGGTGGCCCGAGGAGTCAGACGTGACCAGCACAGCGCAGGTACCCCCACCCGGAGCCAGGACGGCTCACCCCGACCATCTCGGGCATGTCGTCTTCATCGCGGCCGCGGCCGCGATGGGAGGCTTCCTCTTCGGCTACGACAGCGCTGTGATCAACGGTGCCGTCGAGGCCATCCGCAGCCGCTACGACATCGGCTCCGCGGCGCTGGCGCAGGTCATCGCCATCGCGCTGATCGGCTGCGCCATCGGCGCGGCGACCGCGGGCCGGATAGCCGACCGCATCGGCCGTATCCGCTGCATGCAGATCTCCGCCGCCCTGTTCACGGTCAGCGCGGTCGGTTCCGCACTGCCGTTCGCGCTGTGGGACCTCGCCTTCTGGCGCATCGTCGGCGGCTTCGCCATCGGCATGGCCTCCGTCATCGGCCCCGCCTACATCGCCGAGGTCTCCCCGGCCGCGTACCGCGGTCGGCTCGGCTCCTTTCAGCAGGCCGCGATCGTCGTCGGCATCGCCATCTCGCAGCTGGTGAACTGGGGCATCCTGAACGCCGCGGGCGGCGACCAGCGCGGTGAGCTGCTGGGCGTGGAGGCCTGGCAGGTCATGCTCGGCGTCATGGTCGTCCCGGCCGCCCTGTACGGCCTGCTCTCCTTCGCGATCCCCGAGTCGCCGCGCTTCCTGATCTCCGTGGGCAAGGAGGAGCGTGCCCGTGAGGTCCTCAAGGAGGTCGAGGGCGACAAGACCGACCTGAAGGCCCGGGTCGCCGAGATCGAGCTCGCCATGAAGAGCGAGCACAAGTCCACCTTCAAGGACCTGCTCGGCGGCTCCTTCTTCTTCAAGCCGATCGTCTGGGTCGGTATCGGCCTGTCGGTCTTCCAGCAGTTCGTCGGCATCAACGTCGCGTTCTACTACTCCTCGACGCTGTGGCAGTCGGTCGGCGTCGACCCGACGGACTCGTTCTTCTACTCCTTCACCACGTCGATCATCAACATCATCGGCACCGTGATCGCGATGATCTTCGTGGACCGCATCGGCCGCAAGCCGCTGGCCCTGATCGGTTCGGTCGGTATGGTCGTCGGCCTCGCGCTGGAGGCCTGGGCGTTCTCGTTCGACCTCGTCGACGGCAAGCTGCCGGCCACCCAGGGCTGGGTCGCCCTGATCGCCGCCCACGTGTTCGTCCTCTTCTTCGCCCTGTCCTGGGGCGTGGTCGTCTGGGTCTTCCTCGGCGAGATGTTCCCGAACCGGATCCGCGCCGCCGCCCTGGGCGTGGCCGCCTCCGCGCAGTGGATCGCCAACTGGGCCATCACCGCGAGCTTCCCGTCGCTGGCCGACTGGAACCTCTCCGCGACCTACGTGATCTACACGATCTTCGCCGCGCTCTCCATCCCGTTCGTCCTGAAGTTCGTGAAGGAGACGAAGGGCAAGGCACTGGAGGAGATGGGCTGACCGCCCGCCCCGTGAACTCGGGGAGAAGGGCCAAGTCCCCGCTGCCCCTCTCCTCGTTCCCGTAGGAGGTGCTGCCCCGGCTCAGTCGCTGAGCCGGGGCAGCACCTTCTCGCAGAACAGCCGCAGACCGCGCCGGCCCTCCTCGACGGGCATCCCGCCGGCCAGCGGGTGCAGGACCAGGTTGTCCAGGCCCTGCGCCACGCACTCCTCCGGCGTCAGGACGCGGTACACCCCTTCGGCGCGCAACTGCTCCACAGTGGTGGCCGAGGACCGCACGGCCGACCGGATGTCACCGGACTGCCAGGAGGCGTAGGTACGGGCCTCGTGCAGGAAGTGGTTCCCGTACGCGGCCCAGACCCGGTCCGGATCCTCGGCGATGTGCAGCAGCGGGGTCTCCGCCGCGGGCATCATCGTCCATCCCTCGGTGCCGTACTCCGCGAGCCGGTCCTTGTAGTACGCCTCCAGCTCCGGCAGATGCGCGCTGGGGAAGAACGGCAGCCCCAGGCGCGCGGCCCGACGGGCGGCGGCCTGCGAGGAACCGCCGACCAGCAGCAGGGGATGCGGTGCGGTGAACGGGCGCGGGGTGACCCGCACGGTACGGCCCCGGTAGGTGAACTCCTCGCCGGTCCACGCCTTCAGGACCGTCTCCAGCAGCTCGTCCTGGAGCCGGCCGCGCCGCCGCCAGTCCACCCCGAACATGGCGTACTCCTCGGGCCGGTACCCGATCCCGGCGACGGTCACAAGCCGCCCGCCGCTCAGCAGGTCCAGTACGGCGATGTCCTCCGCCAGCCGCAGCGGGTCGTACAGCGGGCCGATCACCGCCGAGACCGTCACCGCCAGCCGCCGGGTCGCGCCGAGCAGGGCGCCCGCGAAGGCGAACGGCGACGGCAGCCAGTTGTCGGCGACGCCGTGGTGCTCCTCGGTCTGCACGGTGGTGATCCCGTGGTCGTCGGCGTACCGCGCCATCTCCAGGGCCGCCGCGTAGCGCTCGTGCAGCGCGGCGGGCGTGGCGTCGGGGGCGACGAGATTGAGACGTACGACGGTGACGGGCATGGGTCCCCCTTCGGGTCGGCGAGGAGGACGGTAGCTGACGGCTCGTCAGATTGCCATGCGATGGCCCGCCCGGCCCGGGTCCGCGGGGCGGCGCGCCGGGCTGGAGGAAACCACAAGCTGGGCCCTGCCTGGATCCATGACAGATACTGGACGGGTTATGGAAACCGTCATCCTTGCTGTAATCATCGCCGTGGTCGTGCTCGGCGCGATCGGCGCGCTCGTCGTCGGCAGCCGACGGACGAAGTCGCTGCCCCCGCCGCCGCCCTCCGCGCCCGACATCACCGCGCCTCCGGCCGAACCGCAGGTCGGCGAAGAGGCCGAGACGCCGCGTGAAGAACCGCGCCGCACGATAGAGGAGGTGGATCTTCCGGAGGCCTCGGCCCCGGTAGCCGTCGAGGAGCCTGCCGCCGAAGAAGCTCCGGTCATCGAGATCCCGGAGCCCACCGCCGGGCGGCTCGTCCGTCTGCGCGCCCGACTCTCCCGCTCGCAGAACGCCCTGGGCAAGGGCCTGCTCACCCTGCTGTCGCGCGAGCACCTCGACGACGACACCTGGGAGGAGATCGAGGACACGCTGCTCACCGCCGACGTCGGCGTGATGCCCACCCAGGAGCTGGTCGAGCGGCTGCGTGAACGGGTGAAGGTGCTCGGCACCCGCACCCCGGAGCAACTGCGCGGCCTGCTGCGCGAGGAGCTGCTCACGCTGGTCGGCACCGACTTCGACCGCGTGGTCAAGACCGAGCCCGAGGCCAGCAAGCCCGGCATCGTGATGGTCGTCGGCGTCAACGGCACCGGCAAGACCACCACCACCGGCAAGCTCGCCCGGGTCCTGGTCGCCGACGGCCGTACGGTCGTCCTCGGCGCCGCCGACACCTTCCGTGCCGCCGCCGCCGAGCAGCTCCAGACCTGGGGCGAGCGGGTCGGCGCCCACATCGTGCGCGGGCCGGAGGGCGGCGACCCCGCCTCCGTCGCCTTCGACGCGGTGAAGGAGGGCAAGGACATGGGGGCGGACGTCGTCCTCATCGACACCGCTGGCCGGCTGCACACCAAGACCGGGCTCATGGACGAGCTCGGCAAGGTCAAGCGCGTGATCGAGAAGCAGGCCCCGCTCGACGAGGTGCTGCTCGTCCTCGACGCCACCACCGGGCAGAACGGGCTCGTGCAGGCCCGGGTGTTCGCCGAGGTCGTCGACATCACCGGCATCGTGCTGACCAAGCTGGACGGCACGGCCAAGGGCGGCATCGTGGTCGCGGTCCAGCGCGAGCTGGGCGTGCCGGTCAAGCTGATCGGGCTCGGCGAGGGTGCCGACGACCTGGCGCCGTTCGAGCCGGAAGCGTTCGTCGATGCCCTTATCGGGGAGTGACCCCCACCCGGCCGTCCGGCCGGTGAACGACGGGCCACCCGGCCTCTGGGCGAACGCCCGGCCGGGTCCCCGAACGGAGAAGGGCCCCACCGCATGGTGCAGATGCGGTGGGGCCCTTCGTCGTGGGCGGTCCGCTCACGCCCGGCCGCGCGTGACCCCCGGCGCGCCTCGGACCGGTTCGCAGGTGGGACCGGTGCGGAGGCGGGACCGGTTCACGGCGGGGACCGGCGGAGGCGGGGCCGGTTCACGGCCGGGACCGGTGGGCCACGTACGCCAGCGTGCCGAGCAGCAGCCGGGCCGCGGGCGGCTTGCTCGCCGAGTCCAGGCCGGGCGGGCGCAGCCACCGCACCGGGCCGAGGCCGCCGCGGTCGGAGGGCGGCGCGGTGATGTACGTACCCGGGCCGAGGCCGCGCAGGTCCAGGGCGGTCGGGTCGTCCCAGCCCATGCGGTAGAGCAGGGCGGCCAGCTCGGCGGCGGCGCCGGGCGCGACGAAGAACTGGGCGCGGCCCTCGGGGGTGGCGGTGACCGGGCCGAGCGGAAGGCCCATGCGCTCCAGCCGGACCAGGGCCCGGCGCCCGGCGGCCTCGGCCACCTCCACGACGTCGAACGCGCGGCCGACCGGAAGCATCACGGCGGCCCCGGGGACATCGGCCCACGCCTTGGTCGCCTGGTCCAGCGTGGCCCCGGCGGGCAGCGCCGGCGCGAAGTCGAGCGGATGCGCACCCGGCGCCCGGCAGTCGGGGCGGCCGCAGGAGCAGGTGCCCGCGGCGGCCCTGGCGCCGGGCACGACGTCCCAGCCCCACAGTCCGGTGAACTCGGCCACGGCGGTGCACTCCGACGAGCGGCCGCGGCGGCGCGAGGCGGACCGGATGTCACGGATACCCAGACTGCTGCCGATCGTGAAGCCCATGCCCCCTCCAACGGGTCCGACGCACCGGTGGTTACGATACGAACGCCATCCATCACTCTGCGTGACTTTGCGTGTTCCCGCTCCCTGGTGCCGCGCGATGTGGACGGCGCCTTGGGGCGTTCAGGGTTGTGTACACGGCGACGCGCGCCCCCGTGTGCACCTCTCTGCTCACTCCCGGCCGTCCTGTGTCAAGTGAATCGCGTAGCGGCCGCCGTGAGTTCATCCGAAGGGGTGGCGAATGGTGGCGTTTGAGGGATCCTCGTGGTGGGCGAGTGATCGTAGGATTACTTTGTGTGCACGAGACCTGGAGGCGCATGCGCTTGTGGGTATGCCGGAGGCAACCCGGCTTTCCGTTCGAAGGGTGGCAACCCCGGGACGGAGGGCCGTATTTACCGGCATTCTGATAGGGCTTGGCGCAGTCGGTGGCAAGTGGCCAGTGACAAGTGGTCTCAGGGATGGGGGCGTTCCAGTGGGCGGCAACGGCGGAAGCGGAGCGAACGCTGAGAAGCGCCCCAACGACATGCTCGGTTCGTGGTTCGTGCGCAGCGGCTGGTCCAAGGGCGAGCTCGCGCGCCAGGTCAACCGCCGGGCCCGCCAGTTGGGGGCCAGTCACATCTCGACCGACACCTCACGCGTGCGCCGCTGGCTGGACGGCGAGAACCCCCGTGAGCCCATTCCCAGGATCCTGTCCGAGCTGTTCTCCGAGCGCTTCGGCTGTGTCGTCTCCGTCGAGGACCTCGGCCTGCGCACGGCACGCCAGTCGCCGTCCGTGTCCGGCGTCGACCTGCCCTGGACGGGTCCGCAGACCGTGGCCCTGCTCAGCGAGTTCTCGCGCAGCGACCTGATGCTGGCCCGGCGCGGCTTCCTCGGCACCTCGCTGGGCCTGGCCGCGGGCCCGGCCCTCATCGAGCCCATGCAGCGCTGGCTGGTGCCCACCCTGCCCGGTCCGCGGCAGGAGCCCGAGGCCGACCCCACGCCGGCCGCCCGTGCCCGCGGCCGGCTGTCCGGGCCCGAGCTGGAGCTGCTGGAGTCCACCACGGTGATGTTCCGGCAGTGGGACGCCCAGTGCGGTGGCGGGCTGCGCCGCAAGGCCGTCGTCGGCCAGCTGCACGAGGTGACCGACCTCCTCCAGGAGCCCCAGCCCGAGCCGGTCGCACGGAAGTTGTTCAAGGTCGCCGCCGAACTGGCCGAACTGGCCGGGTGGATGAGCTACGACATCGGCCTGCAGCCCACCGCCCAGAAGTACTTCGTCCTCGCCCTGCACGCGGCGCGGGAGGCCGGCGACAAGCCGCTCGGCTCGTACGTCCTGTCCAGCATGAGCCGTCAGATGATCCATCTGGGGCGGCCCGAGGACGCCCTGGAGCTGATCCACCTCGCGCAGTACGGCAGCCGCGACTGCGCGAGCCCGCGCACCCAGTCGATGCTGTATGCGATGGAGGCCCGCGCGTACGCCAACATGGGCCAGCCCGGCAAGTGCAAGCGCGCGGTGCGGATGGCCGAGGACACCTTCGCCGACGCCGACGAGTGGGACGAGCCCGATCCCGACTGGATCCGCTTCTTCTCCGAGGCCGAGCTGTACGGCGAGAACTCCCACTCCTACCGGGACCTCGCGTATGTCGCCGGCCGCAGCCCCGCCTACGCCTCCCTGGCCGAGCCCCTCATGCAGCGTGCCGTGGAGCTGTTCGGCCAGGACCGCGAGCACCAGCGGTCGTACGCACTCAACCTGATCGGCATGGCCACCGTGCATCTGCTGCGGCGCGAACCCGAGCGGAGCACGGGCTTCGCCGAGGAGGCGATGGCCATCGCGAAGAAGGTCCGCTCCGAGCGCGTCAACACACGTATCCGAAAGACCGTCGACACCGCTGTACGCGATTTCGGGGATCTCGCCGAGATCGTCGATCTGACGGAGAAGCTCGCCGTCGAACTGCCCGAGACGGCGGAAGCGGTCTGAGCCCGCACGACCCCGGCCGCGGCCGGCCTTCCCGAACTGCCCGACTCGGCTCCCCCACGCCAGGTCATCGGAAGGTCGACCGCGGCCGGTTTCTTTCCTTCATCGAAGGTTGCGCCAAGATAACGATCTCCGCGCCCGTAATCCGGCGGTTCATCGAGGCGTAACACGCAAGGTGCCTTCGTCACCGCGGCGAAACAACGAGGGGCGTCGACCGAAACGGCGCTGCGTCAATCTCATGGCGCATAACCGGCCCACCCCTCACTCCGCTCAGGCTTCGCCCGCACGGGTCCGTACCAACGACGAGGAGACGCCGATGGCACCAGCCATCACGCTTGCGGCAGACGCGCCCACGCTGTCGCCGGCCAACACAGGCTTCATGCTCATTTGTTCCGCCCTGGTGATGCTCATGACTCCGGGTCTGGCCTTCTTCTACGGGGGCATGGTCCGGGTCAAAAGCACGCTGAACATGCTGATGATGAGCTTCATCAGCCTGGGGATCATCACCATCCTGTGGGTCCTCTACGGCTTCTCCGCCGCCTTCGGCACCGATTCCGGCGGATTCATCGGCTGGAATTCGGACTGGGTGGGCCTCAGCAACATCGGTCTGACGGAGCTCTGGGACGGATACACCATCCCGATCTTCGTATTCATGGTCTTCCAGCTGATGTTCGCGATCATCACGCCCGCTCTCATAAGCGGTGCGCTCGCCGACCGCGTCAAGTTCAGCGCCTGGGCGCTGTTCATCACCCTGTGGGCCACGGTCGTCTACTTCCCGGTCGCGCACTGGGTCTGGGGCGCCGGCGGCTGGGCCTACGAGCTCGGCGTGATCGACTTCGCCGGTGGTACGGCGGTCCACATCAACGCGGGTGCCGGGGCGCTCGGCGTGATCCTGGTCATCGGCAAGCGGGTCGGCTTCAAGAAGGACCCGATGCGTCCGCACAGCCTCCCGCTGGTCATGCTCGGCGCCGGTCTGCTGTGGTTCGGCTGGTTCGGGTTCAACGCCGGTTCGTGGCTCGGCAACGACGACGGCGTCGGCGCGCTGATGTTCGTCAACACGCAGGTCGCCACCGCCGCCGCCATGCTGGCCTGGCTCGCCTACGAGAAGATCCGGCACGGCGCGTTCACCACGCTGGGCGCCGCCTCCGGCGCGGTCGCGGGTCTCGTCGCCATCACCCCCTCGGGCGGAGCGGTCTCCCCGCTCGGCGCGATCGCCGTCGGCGCCATCGCCGGTGTGCTGTGCGCCATGGCCGTCGGCCTGAAGTACCGGTTCAACTACGACGACTCCCTCGACGTCGTCGGGGTTCACCTGGTCGGCGGTGTCGTGGGCTCCCTGCTCATCGGCTTCTTCGCCACCGGCAAGGGCCAGTCGACCGCGACCGGCGTCCTCTACGGCGACCACTCGTTCGACCAGCTCTGGAAGCAGTGCGCAGGCGTCTTCGCGGTCCTCGGCTACTCGCTGGTCGTCTCCGCGATCCTCGCCTTCCTGCTCGACAGGACGATCGGCATGCGTGTCTCCGAGGACGACGAGGTCGCCGGCATCGACCAGGCCGAGCACGCCGAGACCGCATACGACTTCAGCGGGGCCGGCGGTGGCGCCGCCCGGACCGCAGTCCCGGCCGGGGTGGCCGACACTGCCAGCAAGAAGGTGGACGCATGAAGCTCATCACCGCCGTCGTGAAGCCCCACCGGCTCGACGAGATCAAGGAGGCCCTCCAGGCCTTCGGGGTCCACGGACTGACGGTCACCGAGGCGAGCGGCTACGGTCGGCAGCGGGGACACACCGAGGTCTACCGGGGTGCCGAGTACACCGTGGACCTGGTACCCAAGATCCGCATAGAGGTGCTGGCCGAGGACGACGCCGCCGAGCAGCTGATCGACGTCATCGTCAAGGCGGCCCGGACCGGCAAGATCGGTGACGGCAAGGTCTGGTCCCTGCCGGTCGAGACGGCCGTACGGGTGCGGACCGGCGAGCGCGGGCCTGACGCGCTCTGAAACAGAAGACGGACAGGAGTCGCTGGGTGACGAGTACGGACGTGCGCAAGGAAGCAGAGAACTCGGGACCCAGCGGCTACGCGGCGGCCCGGCTGCGCCTCCTCACCGAGGGGGCGCGGTCCGGGCCGCCGCGCCGTGCCGCCCTCGCCGAGCTCACGGACGACTGGCTGAGCGGCCTGTTCGACGCGGGCGCCGGAGCGATGCGCGGTGTGTCCCTCGTCGCGGTCGGCGGCTACGGACGCGGGGAGCTGTCCCCCCGCAGCGACCTCGACCTCCTGCTGCTGCACGACGGCGGCGACACGGCCGCGGTCGCCGCCCTGGCCGACCGCCTCTGGTACCCGGTCTGGGACCTCGGCCTCTCCCTCGACCACTCCGTACGCACCCCGGGGGAGGCCCGCAGGACGGCGGCCGACGACCTCAAGGTCCAGCTCGGCCTGCTGGACGCCCGGCACATCGCCGGCGACCGCGGCCTCACCGCCGGTCTGCGCACGGCCGTGCTGGCCGACTGGCGCAACCAGGCGCCGAAACGTCTCCCCGAACTCCGGGACCTGTGCGCCGAACGGGCCGAACGCCAGGGCGAGCTCCAGTTCCTGCTCGAACCCGACCTGAAGGAGGCGCGCGGCGGGCTCCGCGACGCAACCGCCCTGCGCGCCGTCGCCGCCTCCTGGCTCGCGGACGCCCCGCGCGAGGGCCTCGCCGACGCCCGGCGCCGGCTGCTCGACGTACGCGACGCCCTCCATCTGGCCACCGGACGCGCGACCGACCGGCTCGCGCTCCAGGAGCAGGACCAGGTGGCGGCCGAGCTGGGGCTGCTCGACGCCGACACACTCCTGCGGCAGGTCTACGAGGCGGCGCGGGTCATCGCGTACGCGAGCGACGTCACCTGGCGGGAAGTGGGGCGCGTCCTGCGCTCGCGCGCCGTACGGCCGCGCCTGCGCGCCATGCTCGGCGGAGGCAAGCCGGCCGCCGAACGCTCGCCGCTGGCCGAGGGCGTCGTCGAGCAGGACGGCGAGGCGGTGCTCGCCCGCACCGCACGCCCCGAACGCGACCCCGTACTCCCGCTGCGCGCCGCGGCCGCCGCCGCGCAAGCCGGTCTGCCGCTCTCCCTGCACGCCGTGCGCCGCCTGGCGGCCACCACCCGCCCGCTGCCCACGCCCTGGCCCGCCGAGGCGCGCGAGCAGCTGGTGACCCTGCTCGGCTCGGGCGACCCGACCATCGAGGTCTGGGAGGCGCTGGAGGCCGAAGGCCTGATCAGCCGGCTGCTGCCCGACTGGGAGCGGGTGCGCTGCCGTCCGCAGCGCAACGCCGTGCACATCTGGACCGTCGACCGGCACCTCATCGAGACCGCCGTGCGCGCCTCCGCGTTCACCCGTCGCGTCAGCCGCCCCGACCTGCTGCTGGTCGCCGCCCTGCTGCACGACATCGGCAAGGGCTGGCCAGGCGACCACTCGGTGGCCGGCGAGATCATCGCCAAGGACGTCGCCGCGCGGATCGGCTTCGACCGCCAGGACGTGGCCGTGCTCGCCACCCTCGTACGCCACCACCTGCTGCTCGTCGAGACCGCGACCCGGCGCGACCTGGAGGACCCGGCCACCGTGCGCTTCGTCGCCGAGGCGGTCGGCAGCCAGGGCACGCTGGAACTGCTGCACGCCCTCACCGAGGCGGACGCGCTGGCCACCGGTCCGGCCGCCTGGTCGTCCTGGCGCGGATCACTCGTCGCCGACCTGGTCAAACGGGTGGCGGCGGTGCTGGCCGGGGACGAGCCCGCGGAACCCGAGGCGGTCGTCGCCACGGCCGAGCAGGAGCGGCTCGCCATCGAGGCCTGCCGTACCGGCGGCCCGGTACTGGCACTGCGCGCGCAGACCGAACCGCCGGCCGACGAGGAGCCGTCCGGCGCGCAGGAGCCGGAACCGCTCGGGGTCGAGCTGCTCATCGCCGTACCCGACCAGCCGCGCGTGCTGCCCGCCGTCGCCGGTGTGCTGGCCATGCACCGCCTCACCGTCCGCACCGCGGAACTGCGGGCCCTGCCGCTGCCGGACGGCGTCGGTGGCTTCGTCCTGCTGCTGGACTGGCGGGTGGCCGCGGAGTACGGCTCCCTGCCGCAGGCCGCCCGGCTGCGCGCCGACCTCGTACGCGCCCTGGACGGCTCGCTTGACATCGCGACCCGGCTCGCCGAGCGCGACGCCGCCTACCCGCGCCGCCGGGGCGTCGTCGCGCCCCCCGCACGCGTGACGGTCGCCTCCGCGGGCTCCCGCCTGGCCACGGTGATCGAGGTACGGGCCCAGGACGCCCCGGGACTGCTGTTCCGGATCGGCTCGGCGCTGGAGGACACGGGCGTGCGGATGCGCAGCGCGCACGTGTCGACGCTGGGCTCGAACGCCGTGGACGCCTTCTACGTCACCGACCCCGGGGGTGCGCCCCTGCCGAGCGAGGAGGCGGCCGGCGTGGCCCGGAAGCTGGAGGAGACGCTGCGGGGGTGAGCCGCGGGCCGCGCGCACGGACGGTTTTGACGGCGGTCTGTGCGGCGGTCCGTGCCGAGGCCGCCGAGGCCCCGGTCGGCGCCTGTGCGCCGGTCCGTGCGCTGGTCGGCGAGGTGGCCGGACATGCCGACCGTCGCCGTGGGGAGCGCGGCCCCGCTCGCCCATTCGGCGGGCGGGGACGAATTTCCTGCGGGGCCGGATACCCTGGAAGGCACTCACATCGCCCCCGACCCCGAGGACCGACGTCGCCGTGTTCGATACCCTCTCTGACCGCCTCAGCGCCACCTTCAAGAATCTGCGCGGCAAGGGGCGCTTGAGCGAAGCGGACATCGACGCCACGGCGCGCGAGATCCGCATCGCCCTGCTCGAAGCCGACGTCGCCCTCCCGGTCGTCCGCACGTTCATCAAGAACGTCAAGGAGCGCGCCCTCGGCGCCGATGTCTCCAGGGCCCTGAACCCGGCCCAGCAGGTCCTGAAGATCGTCAACGACGAGCTGGTCACGATCCTCGGCGGCGAGACCCGGCGTCTGCGGTTCGCCAAGCAGCCGCCGACCGTGATCATGCTCGCGGGTCTCCAGGGTGCCGGTAAGACCACGCTCGCGGGCAAGCTCGGCAAGTGGCTGAAAGACCAGGGCCACTCCCCGCTGCTGGTCGCTGCCGACCTCCAGCGCCCCAACGCCGTCAACCAGCTCAGCGTCGTCGCCGAGCGCGCCGGTGTCGCGGTCTACGCCCCGGAGCCCGGCAACGGCGTCGGCGACCCGGTCAAGGTCGCCAAGGACTCCATGGAGTTCGCCCGGAGCAAGGTCCACGACATCGTGATCGTGGACACCGCGGGCCGGCTGGGCATCGACCAGGACATGATGCAGCAGGCCGCGGACATCCGGGACGCGGTCTCCCCGGACGAGATCCTCTTCGTCGTCGACGCGATGATCGGTCAGGACGCGGTCAACACCGCCGAGGCCTTCCGCGACGGCGTCGGCTTCGACGGCGTGGTGCTGTCCAAGCTCGACGGCGACGCCCGCGGTGGTGCGGCCCTGTCGATCCGGCAGATCACCGGCAAGCCGATCATGTTCGCGTCGAACGGCGAGAAGCTCGACGACTTCGACGCGTTCCACCCTGACCGGATGGCCTCCCGCATCCTCGACCTGGGTGACCTGCTCACCCTGATCGAGCAGGCGGAGAAGACGTTCAGCCAGGAAGAGGCCGAGAAGATGGCCTCGAAGCTGGCGTCCAAGAAGGGCCAGGACTTCACCCTGGACGACTTCCTGGCCCAGATGGAGCAGGTCAGGAAGATGGGCTCCATCTCCAAGCTGCTCGGCATGCTCCCGGGCATGGGCCAGATCAAGGACCAGATCAACAACCTGGACGAGCGGGACGTCGACCGCGTCGGCGCGATCATCAAGTCGATGACGCCCGGCGAGCGCCAGGACCCGACGATCATCAACGGCTCGCGCCGCGCCCGTATCGCCAAGGGCTCCGGCGTCGAGGTCAGCGCGGTCAAGGGCCTGGTCGAGCGCTTCTTCGAGGCCCGCAAGATGATGTCCCGGATGGCCCAGGGCGGCGGCATGCCGGGGATGCCCGGGATGCCGGGCATGGGCGGCGGGGCCGGCCGGACCAAGAAGCAGCCGAAGCAGGCCAAGGGCAAGCAGCGCTCCGGCAACCCGATGAAGCGCAAGCAGCAGGAGCTGGAGGAGGCCCAGCGCCGCGAGGCCGCCGCCCAGGGCGGCGGTGCCCTCGGGCTGCCGCAGCAGGGCGCCAAGGACTTCGAGCTGCCCGACGAGTTCAAGAAGTTCATGGGCTGATCGAGCGCCGGTCCGCGAACCGGAAGCTGTTGCGATACGGCGTCGGGGTACCCACCCCGGCGCCGTACGTGCGTCTGCACCGGCTTTCGGCACCGTCCCGTGCCGCGGGCCCTTACCGCGTGCGGGCTATCAGGTAGCGGAAGACGTTCGGCATCCAGACCGTTCCGTCCGTGCGCCGGTAGGGGTGCAGCGCCTCCGTCAGTTCCTTGTCGACCTGCGCCTGGTCGGTGGCGGCGACGGCCGCGTCGAACAGCCCCGTCGACAGCAGCCCGCGTACCGCGCTGTCCATGTCGGCGTACCCGAAGGGGCACGCCACGCGCCCCGAACCGTCCGGCTTGAGACCGGCTTGCTGGGCGACCTCCTCCAGGTCGTCGCGCCGGGCGCGGCGCGGGCCGTCCGTACCGCGCAGCGGATCGGCGAGCCGCGCGGCCACCCGCAGCACGGACGACGTGGCGCAGCGCTCCGGTGGCCCCCAGCCGGCCAGCACCACCGGCGTGCCCCGTTCGGCCGACGGCGTCGCCGCGGTGAGCAGCCGGGCGAGCCCGTCGGAGTCGCCCGCGAGGCACCCGATGGGCTCGAAGGCGGTCACCAGGTTGAACGGGGCCGTCCCCGCGTCGGCCGCGTTCTTGGGCGACCCGGCCACGAGCCGCGCCCGCGTGCCGGTACGCGCGTGCGTGTCCCACGCGGCCGGCAGCAGCCGTCGGCGCGCCAGGGCCAGCCGTTCGGGGGAGGAGGATTCGACACCGGTGACCGAGGCGCCTCTGGACGCGGCCATCAGCAGGGCCAGCCCGGAGCCGCAGCCTAGGCCGAGCAGCCGCGTGCCGGGGCCCACTTCCAGCCGCTCGTAGGCGGCCTCGTAGAGCGGAACCAACATGCGTTCCTGGATCTCGGACCAGTCACGCGCGCGTGCAGCCAGGTCGACACGGGGCGCCGGGCCCGCGTGAGGAAGGTGCTGCCGCACGAGCGTAGGTGTCATAGGAAAGCGCCCCAATCCGTCGGGAGTCGGCGCCGCGCTCCGATCCGTCACCCTGTGACGTGCGCGCGCACACCCTCCGTATGCCAGGAAACTCCCGGCTCGCGATGCCGTCCAGGGGTCGCGGAGTCCGCTTTGCGGGTTGTTGGCGCGGGTGGCGAGAATTCACATCCCGGCAATGTGGGCCCGTACCATCGCGCCATGGCAAAGGCACCCGTACTCACGCCCCGGGCGGACGACTTTCCGCGCTGGTACCAGGATCTGATCGCCAAGGCCGAACTGGCCGACAACGGCCCGGTGCGCGGCAGCATGGTGATTCGACCGTACGGGTACGGCCTGTGGGAGCGGATGCAGGCCGAGATGGACGCCCGCATCAAGGAGACCGGCACCCAGAACGCCTACTTCCCGCTGCTGATCCCGCAGTCGTACCTCACCAGGGAGGCCGACCACGTCGAGGGATTCGCGCCGGAGCTCGCCGTGGTCACGCACGGCGGCGGCAAGGAGCTGGAGGAGCCGGCCGTCGTCCGGCCCACCTCCGAGATGATCGTCAACGACTACTTCTCGAAGTGGGTGCAGAGCTACCGCGACCTGCCCCTGCTGATCAACCAGTGGGCGAACGTGGTGCGCTGGGAGCTGCGGCCCCGGCTCTTCCTGCGGACGTCGGAGTTCCTGTGGCAGGAGGGCCACACGGCGCACGCGACGTACGAGGACGCGCGCGCCTTCGCCGCCCGCATCCACCGCGAGGTCTACGAGGACTTCATGGTGAACGTGCTCGCCATGGACGTCGTGCCCGGCCGCAAGACCGTCAAGGAACGGTTCGCGGGCGCCGTCAACACCCTCACCCTCGAAGGCATGATGGGTGACGGCAAGGCACTTCAGATGGCCACGAGCCATGAACTGGGCCAGAACTTCGCCAAGGCCTTCAACACCTCGTACCTGTCCAAGGACGGCCGGCAGGAACTGGTGTGGCAGACGTCCTGGGGTTCGACCACCCGCATGATCGGCGCCCTGGTGATGATGCACGGCGACGACAGCGGGCTGCGCGTGCCGCCCCGGCTGGCGCAGATCCAGGCCGTCGTGCTGGCGGTCAAGGACGACGAGACCGTTCTGGCCAAGGTCCGCGAACTCGGCGACCGGCTGCGGGCGGCCGGGATCCGCGTCCGGGTCGACGACCGTACGGACGTCCCGTTCGGCCGGCGTGCCGTCGACTGGGAGCTGAAGGGCGTGCCGGTCCGCATCGAGATCGGCCCCCGTGACCTGGCGAACGGCACCGCGACGCTGGTCCGGCGCATCCCGGGGGGCAAGCAGCCGATGGCGATCGACGCCCTCGCCGCGGCACTGCCCGGGATCCTCGACGAGGACCAGGCGCTGCTGCTGCGCCAGTCCCGCGAACGCCGTGAGTCGCGCACCTCGGAGGTGTCGACGTTCGCGGAGGCCGTCGAGGCCGCCGTCGGCGGCGGCTGGGCGCGCATCCCGTGGGCGGCGCTGGGCGAGGCGGGCGAGGCCGCACTGGCCGAGCACGCGGTGACCGTACGCTGTCTGGTCGCCGAGGACGGGTCGGTGCCGGACGACGGTGACGCACCCGGTAACGTCGCGATCGTCGCGCGCGCTTACTGAGGTAGCGTCCTCAGGCCACCAGAGCGACCGAAAGACGTCTTGCGCATCCGCGGACCACAGGAGTTCCGGCGCGTGGACATTGTCTACGCGCCGGGGCGTACGTCAGCCTACGCACCAGCTTGTTACGAGCTGTGCGGCTTATCCGCAGATCAGCGCACCCGCCCTCGTCGGGACGCATCAGCGGCAACTGACGGGTACGTGCAAATTATTTGAGATGGCCCGGAATCGGAACACACGGGCCCTCAGGCTCGTTGTCATTACGTGAGCACGACACAGACACCACCTGTTCTCGCCGCAGAGCTGGCAGAGGCGTGGGCCGATATTCAGCGGTACCACCCCGAACTGCCCGACCTTGCCGCGCCAGAGTCCCTGATCGGGGAGTCGTCGTCCGCGTGCGGGCACGAACTCTCCTTCGAGCGACTGCTCCATGAAGCAGTCCACGGCATCGCCGCCGCCCGCGGTGTCCGCGACACCTCCCGTGCCGGCCGCTACCACAACCGCAGATTCCTCGCGATCGCCGAGGAACTGGGCCTGGACCACTCCGAGGAGCCGCACCCCAGCAGCGGATTCTCGTTGGTCACGCTCAGTCCCGAGGCGAAGCGCCGCTACCGCCCGACCATGGAGCGCCTCCAGCGCGCCCTGAAGGCGCACACCGTGGCCACCTCCTCCGACACCACCCGCGCCTTCCGCGGCCCGGCCGCCCGGCACGGCTCCTCCGGCGGCGGGGTGCGCGTGAAGGCGGTCTGCGACTGCGGCCGCAACGTACGGGTCGTCCCCTCCGTCCTGGCCCAGGCGCCGATCGTGTGCGGCGGCTGCGGGAAGCCGTTCCGGATTCCCGAGATCGTGGGTGCGGCGAGCTGACGGCGCGGCTGCTCGTGGCAGCCGCGCCGTCAGGCGCGGACCGAGGTGCACCTGGCGGACGGCCCTGCCGGCGCCGGGTGCGCCTCAGGCATGCCAGGGAGCCCTCCGACGGACGTACCTCTCAAGGTGTGGCAGAATGTCTAGCTGTACTCGACAGTCGCACAGGACCCCTCTCTCCTCCGGCTGACGCGTCCATCGGGCACTCGGGTACCGCAACCCCACGCGGCCATCTCGCCGTGCCCACCCACGTCAAGACCAGGAGACACCACTTCCGTGGCAGTCAAGATCAAGCTGAAGCGTCTGGGCAAGATCCGTGCGCCTCACTACCGCATCGTCGTCGCCGACTCCCGTACCCGCCGTGACGGCCGGGCCATCGAGGAGATCGGCAAGTACCAGCCGACGTACAACCCCTCGATCATCGAGGTCGACGCCGACCGCGTCGCGTACTGGCTCGGTGTCGGCGCCCAGCCGACCGAGCCCGTGCTCGCCATCCTGAAGAAGACCGGCGACTGGCAGAAGTTCAAGGGCGAGCCCGCCCCGGCTCCGCTGCTCGTTGCCGCTCCGAAGGCCGTGCGTCCGTCGTTCGACGCCCTCGGTGGCGACGACGAGGGCAAGGGTGAGGCCATCACCCAGAAGAAGAAGGCTGAGAAGAAGGACGAGGCCGCGGCCGAGTCCGCGTCGACCGAGGCCTGAGCATGCTCGAGGAGGCTCTCGAGCACCTCGTGAAGGGCATCGTCGACAACCCCGACGAAGTGCAGGTCGCCTCGCGCAACCTGCGTCGCGGACGCGTTCTCGAGGTCCGGGTCCACCCCGACGACCTCGGCAAGGTGATCGGCCGCAACGGCCGCACCGCGCGCGCTCTGCGCACCGTCGTGGGTGCCATCGGCGGCCGCGGTGTCCGCGTCGACCTCGTCGACGTGGACCAAGTCCGCTGACGCATTCGCAGCACCGGCTCGGGCCGGGGAGGGCCACTGGGCCGTCCCCGGCCCGATGTCGTACCGGCCGACGTCGCACGGCCCGTGGTACCCGTCGGCCGAGTCGTAGGGGATGAGTCGTATGACAGGAGAGCAAGCACAGTGCAGCTGGTAGTCGCTCGGATCGGCCGCGCCCACGGCATCAAGGGCGAGGTCACCGTCGAGGTACGAACCGACGAGCCGGAACTGCGGCTCGGGCCCGGCGCCGTCCTGGCCACCGACCCGGCCTCGGCCGGCCCGCTGACCATCGAGACGGGCCGCGTCCACAGCGGCCGCCTCCTGCTGCGCTTCGCGGGCGTACGCGACCGGAACGCCGCCGAGGCCCTGCGCAACATCCTCCTCATCGCCGACGTCGACCCCGACGAGCGGCCCGAGGACGAGGACGAGTACTACGACCACCAGCTGATGGACCTGGACGTGGTGACGGTGGACGGCACCGAGGTCGGCCGGATCACCGAGATCTCGCACCTGCCCTCGCAGGACCTGTTCATCGTCGAGCGCCCCGACGGCACCGAGGTCCTCATCCCCTTCGTCGAGGAGATCGTCACCGAGATCGACCTGGAGGAGCAGCGGGCCGTCATCGACCCGCCCCCCGGCCTGATCGACGACCGCGCGGAGATCGCCTCCGCCCGCGACACGGCCGAGGGCGACGACGCATGAGGCTCGACGTCGTCACGATCTTCCCCGAGTACCTCGAACCGCTGAACGTCTCGCTCGTCGGCAAGGCACGCGCGCGTGGACAGCTCAAGGTCCACGTGCACGATCTGCGCGCCCACACGTACGACCGCCACAACACGGTCGACGACACCCCGTACGGCGGCGGCCCCGGCATGGTCATGAAGACCGGCCCCTGGGCCGACGCCCTCGACACCGCCCTGGCCGACGGCTACGAGTCGGGCGCCCACACGCCCACGCTGATCGTCCCCACGCCCAGCGGCCGCCCCTTCACCCAGGAACTCGCCGTCGAACTCGCCGAGCGCCCCTGGCTGATCTTCACACCGGCCCGCTACGAGGGCATCGACCGCCGGGTCGTCGACGAGTACGCCACCCGGATCCCGGTCCACGAGGTGTCCATCGGCGACTACGTCCTGGCCGGCGGCGAGGCGGCCGTCCTGGTCATCACGGAAGCCGTCGCGCGGCTGCTGCCCGGTGTGCTCGGCAACGCCGAGTCCCACCGCGACGACTCCTTCGCGCCCGGCGCCATGGCCAGCCTTCTGGAGGGGCCCGTCTACACCAAGCCGCCCGAGTGGCGCGGCCGGGAGATCCCGGAGGTGCTGCTCAGCGGGCACCACGGGAAGATCGCCCGCTGGCGCCGGGACGAGGCGCTGAAGCGCACCACGGCCCACCGGCCCGACCTGATCGAGCGCTGTGACCCCGCCGCCTTCGACAAGAAGGACCGCGAGATGCTCTCCATCCTGGGCTGGGCGCCGGATCCGGCAGGCGAGCCGTACGGCCGATTTTGGCAGCGCACCGAGAGCATGGAAGAATAGGCCGCTGTTGTGCGCCGTCCGGCGTGCGCCCCTGCCACAGGGGGACACGACGCCCGTTCCGACCCGCACGGCATTCGTCCAGAACACCTAGCTTCCGTTGATGACCTGTGGCATCACCGAAGAAAGCAGACAAAATGTCTCACCTGCTCGACTCCGTCGACGCCGCGTCGCTGCGCAGCGACCTCCCGGCCTTCCGCCCGGGTGACACCGTCAACGTCCACGTCCGCGTCATCGAGGGCAACCGCTCCCGTGTGCAGCAGTTCAAGGGCGTGGTGATCCGTCGCCAGGGCGCCGGTGTCCGCGAGACCTTCACGGTCCGCAAGGTCTCGTTCTCCGTCGGCGTCGAGCGCACCTTCCCGGTGCACACCCCGATCGTCGAGAAGATCGAGCTCGTCACCCGCGGTGACGTGCGTCGCGCGAAGCTGTACTACCTCCGTGAGCTGCGCGGCAAGGCCGCGAAGATCAAGGAGAAGCGCGACAACTGATCGCGCGTCGGGGTTCACGGCGGAGCCGGATAACATCTGGCTCCGATGGACACCGAAGCACAGCCGACCGAGCGCGACCGCTCCTCCCGCCCTTCCGGATCCGCAGAGATCCCGGACACACAGGGGCCGGAGGAACGGTCGCGTTCTGCGTTGGTGTCGTGGATCACCGAGTGGCTGCCGGGCGGACGCCTCTCCCTGGGCGTGCTGCTCTGCCTGGTGTTTTTGCTGCTCCTCAACACGTTCGTGGTGCAACCGTTCCAGATTCCGAGCGGATCCATGGAGAACGGATTGAGGATCGGGGACCGCGTTCTCGTAGATAAGTTGGCGTACCGTTTCGGTGCCCCGCCGCAGCGCGGCGATGTCGTCGTCTTCGACGGCACCGGGTACTTCGGGCACGCCGACTACATCAAACGCGTTGTGGGTGTAGGGGGAGACCACGTGCTCTGCTGCGACAAGGAGGGGAGGATCCAGGTGAACGGCAGGTCGGTCGACGAGTCGACGTTCCTGTACCCCGGCGACAGCCCGTCCTCGGTGTCCTTCGACGTGGACGTGCCCGAGGGCACGCTGTTCGTCCTGGGTGACCACCGCAGCGACTCCAGCGACTCCCGCGACCACCTGGGCTCACCGGGCGGCGGCATGATCCCCGTGGGCGCCGTGATCGGCCGGGCCGACTGGATCGTCTGGCCGGCCGGCCACCTCACCCGTCTGCAGCGTCCCGGCGGCTACGCGCGCGTGCCCGCCGCGGAGGGCACGCATGGGTAACCGCGGCCGACCGCGCGGCGTCCAGCCCTCCGCCGTCGACAATCTCCTGCCCACCGGCGCCCGGCGCGCCGCCGGCGGCGGCGCGTCCGCGGGCCGCAGCCGGGCCGAGCGGCGCAAGCTCCAGCGCAAGGTCAAGCGGAAACGCAGACGCGGCGCGGTCAGGGAGATACCCCTCCTCGTCGGTGTCGCGGTCCTCATCGCGCTGGTGCTGAAGACGTTCCTCGTCCAGGCGTTCGTGATCCCCTCGGGCTCCATGGAGCAGACGATCCGCATCGGCGACCGGGTGCTCGTCGACAAGTTCACGCCGTGGTTCGGCTCCACGCCGCAGCGCGGTGACGTCGTGGTGTTCAAGGATCCCGGCGGCTGGCTCCAGGACGAGCAGACCACCGTGAAGAAGGACGACCCGGTGGTCGTCAAGCAGGTGAAGGAGGGGCTGACCTTCATCGGCCTGCTCCCGTCCGACAACGAGAAGGACCTCATCAAGCGGGTCGTCGGGGTCGGCGGGGACCATGTCAAATGCTGCGACGCGCAGGGGCGGCTGACCGTCAACGGCGTCCCGCTCAGCGAGTCGGACTATCTCTATCCGGGGAACGACCCGTCGGACATCAAGTTCGACATCACCGTGCCCACCGGGCGGCTGTGGGTGATGGGCGACCACCGGGCCAACTCCGCGGACTCCCGTTACCACCAGAACACCGACTACGGCGGCACGGTCTCCGAGGACGAGGTGGTGGGCCGAGCCATGGTGATCGCCTGGCCGCTCGGTCACTGGAACCGGCTCAAGGAGCCACAAACCTTCTCTTCCGTGTCCGACTCGGGGTCCGGGACGACTGCTGCCCCCCGGCTGTCGCATAGGGTTGCCTCAGAAGGTCCGAACGGATCGATCCAACTCCCGACCCCTGCGGAACTCCCGCTCGTTATGGGAGTGGTGGGCCTGTACCGCATACGGGACAGGCGGCGGCACGGAGTAAGGAGTTGGCGTGGGGGATGTGGCGGTTGGCGCACGGTCCGGACACGACGGCGAGGAGCATCGTGGGCGTCCTGCGGGAGCCGATGTCCCGGCCGCGGACAGCGCCGTGACCTCCGGGAATGACGCCGGAACGGCCGAGGACGGCACGATGATGGACGAGCTCGACCAGACCGAGGGCCGCGGATCGGGCGGCTCTGCGCCCGCGCAGCGCAAGCAGCGCTCCTTCTGGAAGGAGCTGCCGATCCTGATCGGCATCGCTCTGGTCCTCGCCCTGCTGATCAAGACGTTCCTGGTGCAGGCGTTCTCCATCCCCTCCGACTCGATGCAGGACACCCTCCAGCAGGGTGACCGCGTCCTGGTCGACAAGCTGACCCCCTGGTTCGGCTCGAAGCCCGAGCGCGGCGAGGTCGTCGTCTTCCACGACCCCGACGACTGGCTGGCGGGCGAGCCCACGGCCAATCCGAACGCCCTTCAGACCGTCCTCAGCTGGATCGGCCTGATGCCCTCGGCGGAGGAGAAGGACCTGATCAAGCGGGTCATCGGCGTCGGCGGCGACACGGTCGAGTGCAAGGGCACGGGCCCGCTGCTGGTCAACGGCAAGCCGCTCAACGACGCGTCGTTCGTCTACCCCGGCAACACCCCGTGCACGGTCGACGACGTGGGAGGCCAGTTCAAGGTGAAGGTGCCCGAGGGCTACCTCTGGGTCATGGGCGACCACCGGCAGAACTCCCGCGACTCGCGCTACAACCAGAGCGACAAGAACCACGGCATGGTCCCCGTGGACAAGGTCGTCGGCCGCGCCATCGTCAAGGCCTGGCCGATCACCCGCTGGGGCACGCTGCCGATCCCGGACACCTTCGACCAGCCCGGCATCAACGACCAGACCACGGCCGCCGCCGCCCTGACGGTGGCCCCGCAGGGCGTCGCCCTGGCCGGTGTGGTGCCGGTCGCGGTGTGGCGGCGCCGGCGCAGCCTGAAGGCGGCGTCCGAGGCCCGCTGAGCAAGACGGGCACGCGCCCGCGCCCGGCCCGCCCCTCGAAGTCGCGGTGGAGCCTGTGACTCCGGTGACAGGAGAGGGGCTGCCCCGGTTCGGTACCGCCGGGTAGGGTGCGGGTCCATGGGTGGCGAGAGCACTACACGTACGGCCCCGCGCAGCGGCGGCACCAGCACGGTCCCGGTGGGCAGCCGGACCGGACAGCGTCTGTCCGGCCTGGCCGTCGCGCTGGGCCTCGTGCTGTTCCTGGCCGGATTCGCCTGGGCGGCGCTGACCTACCGGCCGTACACCGTCCCCACGAGTTCGATGACCCCCACCATCGCCGCCGGCGACCGGGTGCTGGCGCAGAGCGTCGACGCCGGGGAGGTGCGCCGGGGCGATGTCGTGGTCTTCCGCGACAGCACCTGGGTCGACAACTCCGCCGTGGTCAAGCGGGTGGTCGCGGTCGGCGGGGACACGGTCGCCTGCTGCACGAACGGCAAGCTGACGGTCAACGGCAAGCAGATCGAGGAGCCGTATCTGCCCAAGGGCAGCCTGGCCGAGATCAAGGACTTCCCGACCGTGACGGTCCCTGCGGGGCGCCTCTTCCTCCTCGGTGACGAGCGGCTGGGCTCGCTGGACTCCACCGCGCACCTCACGGACGCCGCCCGCGGCACCGTGGCGAGCAGCGCGGTGAGCGCCCGTGTCGATGCCGTCATCTGGCCCATGCGGGGCATGCTGAAGCGCCCCACGGGCTTCGAGACGCTCGGCGCCCTCTCCGAGCCGGGGCCGCTGCGCACCATCGGGCTCATGATCGTCGGCGGCGGCGTGCTGGTCCTGGCCGGAGGCGCCTACGGGCCCGTGGCCAAGCTGCTGGGCCGCCTCGGGCGCTCCCGGAAGGAACCCGCCGGTGCCCGCTGACCTGGAGGGCCCCGGCGACGGACCGCGCCGGGTGGCCCGGGTCGTGCTGCTCGATCCCGAGGACCGCATCCTGCTGCTGCACGGTCACGAGCCGGACGATCCGGCCGACGACTGGTGGTTCACGCCCGGCGGCGGTCTGGAGGGCGACGAGACCCGGGAACAGGCGGCGCTGCGGGAACTCGCGGAGGAGACCGGCATCACCGAGGTCGAGCTCGGTCCGGTGCTGTGGCGGCGCCGGTGCTCCTTCCCGTTCGCCGGCCGCCGCTGGGACCAGGACGAGTGGTACTACCTGGCCCGTACGACCCAGACGGCGACGCGGGCGGTGGCGCTCACCGAGCTGGAACGGCGCAGTGTGGCCGGAGCACGCTGGTGGACGTGTGAGGAACTGAGCCAGGCGCATGAGACGGTGTATCCGACCAGGCTTGCCGCGTTGCTGCGCAGGGTGCTCGACGAGGGTCCCCCGGCCGGACCCGAGATCCTTGACACAGAAATCGTCTAGGTGCACCCGGTGCTGGCGCACAATGGTGGGATCGCACGGCTGAAGGGGAACATGCCATGAGCGCCGAGGACCTCGAGAAGTACGAGACCGAGATGGAGCTGAAGCTCTACCGGGAGTACCGCGATGTCGTCGGTCTGTTCAAATACGTGATCGAGACCGAACGGCGTTTCTACCTGACCAACGACTACGAGATGCAGGTGCACTCGGTCCAGGGTGAGGTGTTCTTTGAGGTGTCTATGGCGGACGCCTGGGTCTGGGACATGTACCGGCCGGCCCGGTTCGTGAAGCAGGTCCGCGTACTGACGTTCAAGGACGTGAACATCGAGGAGCTGAACAAGAGCGATCTGGAGCTGCCGGGCGGCTGACGGTCCCCCGCAGGGGTGACGCGGATATCCACAACCGCCGAGTAGTCAACGAAGATCCACTTCGTTGGGGCGGACGCGTGACCGTGGGTGCCGGAGGTGGTGCCGACATGAGCACACAGCAGGCACGCAACGCACTCGGCAGGTATGGCGAGGAGCTGGCCGCGCGGCGGCTGACGGAAGCCGGACTGACCGTCCTGGAGCGCAACTGGCGCTGCGGCAGGACCGGCGAGATCGACATCGTCGCCAGGGACGGCGACGTCCTGGTGATCTGCGAGGTCAAGACCCGCCGAGCAGGCCCCTTCCAGCACCCCGCGGAGGCGGTCACCCCGGCCAAGGCGCACCGCCTGCGCGCACTGGCCCAGCGGTGGACGCAGGAGCACGGGGGAGCGCCGCCCGGCGGGGTCCGTATCGACCTGGTCGCCGTGCTGCTGCCGCGCCGCGGCGCACCCGTGGCCGAGCATCTGCGGGGGGTGGCCTGACATGGGCTTCGCGCGTACGTGTTCGGTGGCGCTGGTGGGCGTCGAGGGCGTGGTCGTGGAGGTGCAGGCCGACCTGGAACCCGGCATCGCGGCCTTCACCCTGGTCGGGCTGCCGGACAAGAGCCTGACGGAGAGCCGCGACCGGGTCCGGGCGGCGGTGGTGAACTCGGGCGGCGAGTGGCCGCAGAAGAAGCTCACGGTCGGGCTGAGCCCGGCGTCCGTACCGAAGGCGGGCTCGGGGTTCGACCTCGCCGTCGCCTGTGCGGTACTGGGGGCCGCCGAACGCATCGACCCGCGTGCGCTCGCGGACGTCGTGATGATCGGCGAGCTGGGCCTGGACGGACGGGTCCGGCCCGTGCGGGGCGTCCTGCCGGCCGTGCTCGCCGCGGCGGACGCCGGGTTCGAGCAGGTGGTCGTGCCGGAGTCCGCTGCCGCGGAGGCCTCCCTGGTCCCCAGTGTCTCGGTGCTCGGCGTGCGCAGCCTGCGGCAGCTGATCGCCGTGCTGACCGACGAACCGGTCCCCGACGAGGACCCCGACGAACCGGGACGCCCGGGCCCGCTCCTGGCCGGCCTGCGCATGCCCGGAGCGGGAGCGGCCACCGGGATGCACGGCCTGCACGCCGTGTACGGCCAGGGGCACGACCTCGCCGACGTCGTGGGCCAGATCTCCGCGCGCACCGCGGTGGAGGTGGCCGCCGCGGGCGGACACCATCTCTTCCTCGAGGGCCCGCCCGGCGCGGGCAAGACCATGCTCGCGGAGCGGCTGCCCGCGGTCCTGCCCCGGCTGGTGCGGGAGGAGTCGCTGGAGGTCACGGCCGTCCACTCGGTGGCCGGACTGCTGCCCCCGGGCAAGCCCCTGATCGACGTCCCGCCCTACTGCGCGCCGCACCACTCGGCCACCATGCAGGCCCTCGTCGGCGGAGGCGCCGGCATCGCCCGGCCCGGCGCGGTCTCGCTCGCCCATCGCGGTGTGCTCTTCCTCGACGAGAGTCCGGAGTTCAGCAGCCGGGCCCTCGACGCCCTGCGCCAGCCCCTGGAGTCGGGCCATGTCGTCATCGCCCGCAGTGCGGGGGTGGTGCGGTTCCCGGCGAGATTCCTGATGGTCCTCGCGGCCAACCCCTGTCCCTGCGGACGTCTCTCGCTGCGGGACACGCTGTGCGAGTGCCCTCCCTCGGCCGTCCGGCGCTACCAGGCCAAACTCTCCGGTCCGCTGCTCGACCGGGTCGACCTGCGCGTCGAGGTCGAACCGGTGGGCCGGGCCGAGCTCGCGCGGCGCGGTGCGGCGGGCGAGTCCACGGCGACCGTCGCCGACCGGGTGCGGGCGGCGCGCGAGCGGGCTGCCGCCAGATACGCGGGCAGCCCCTGGCGGACCAACAGCGAGGTGCCGGGACGGGAACTGCGCTCCCGCTTCCACGCCGTGGCCGGAGCGATGGACGAGGCCGAACGCAACCTGGAACGCGGCGTGCTCACGGCGCGCGGGCTCGACCGGGTCCTGCGCGTCGCCTGGACCGTCGCGGACCTCGTCGGCCATGACCGGCCCGACGCGACGGACGTCGCGCTCGCCGTACAACTGCGCACGGGCGTGCCGCGCGGCGTGCCGATGGCCATCGGAGCCCTGACATGAGCGGCGCCGCCGGCCCGGACGGAACGGTCCCCGGTACGGCGGACGGCCCGGACGCCGACCTGCTGGCCCGGGTCCTGCTCACGCGGGTCATCGAACCCGGGGACGAGATCGGCGGAAGGTGGGTGCGCGAGCACGGGGTGCGGGAGGTGGCGCGGCGGCTGCGGGACGGTCCGCCGCTGCCCGGGGTGAGCGCACAGCGGTGGACGGGGCTGCGGGCGCGGGCCGAGCGGGCCGAGCCCGCGCGGGACCTGGCCGTCGCCCGGGCGGCCGGGGTGCGGTTCGTGGAGCCCGGCGCGGGGGAGTGGCCCGGCCCGCTCGACGACCTCGGCGACGCCCGTCCGCTGGGGCTGTGGCTGCGCGGCCGCCCCAGCCTGCGGATATGGGCACTGCGCTCGGTCGCCCTGGTCGGCGCACGCGCCTGCACCCAGTACGGCGCCCACATGGCGGCCGACCTCGCCGCCGGACTGGCCGAGCGCGGCTGGGTGGTGGTCTCCGGCGGCGCCTACGGCATCGACGGCGCCGCGCACCGGGGAGCCCTCGGCGCCGGCGGGGCCACCGTCGCCGTCCTCGCCTGCGGTGTCGACCGGCCCTATCCGCGCGGACACACCGCGTTGCTCACCAGGATCGCGGAACAGGGTCTGGTCGTCGGGGAGTTACCGCCCGGCGATCACCCGACACCGAGCCGGTTCATCGTGCGCAACCGGGTGATCGCCGCGCTGACCAGGGGAACCGTGGTCGTCGAGGCGGCCTGCCGCAGCGGCTCGCTGGTCACGGCGCGGGCGGCACAGCGGATGGGCCGGCACACCATGGCGGTACCGGGACCGGCCACCAGTGGCCTCTCGGCCGGGGCGCACGAACTGCTGCGCGACGGCGCCGTCCTGGTCACGGACGCGGCGGAGATCGTCGAACAGGTGGGCGAGATGGGCGAGCTGGCGCCGGTCCGGCGCGGTCCGGTGCTCCCGCGCGACCTGCTGGAGCCCGCCGCCCGACGGGTACTGGCCGCGCTGCCCGCACACCGGGACGCGGCCGTGGGCGAGATCGCGCGCGGCGCGCAGACGACCGAGGACGACGCGATCGCGAGACTGTACGAACTGCGCGCACTCGGTTACGTCGAACGACACGGCGACGGCTGGAAGTTGACACGCGAGTCGATGATCTCCCTCGGGGCCGGTCACGGTCCGCGCTGACCCGATGGGTTCGGCCGTCCGGGGGATGCCCTAAGCCCTTGGGAATTCACGCAGTTGATGCTTTCCGGCAGTCCGCCGGGGCGACCGGCGCGCCTCGGTGGAGCGTCCAGAAGAACGTATCTGCGCACGGCGCCGGCCCCCTTCTTCGCTCACCGCGACTCCCCAGTCACGCTACGCTCACAAGGATCCGGACACGGACCACCAACTCGTACCAGCCCGACCTTCCACCCAGTCCCCCTGGTTCACCTCCTCCACGGCAGAACGGCACAAGGCGACGAATGCCCCAGCACACCTCCGGGTCCGACCGGGCGGCGATCCCCCCAGCCGCCCGCGACGGTGGCAGCGTGCGGCCGCCGGCTCCCTCGACACTCGACGAGCTGTGGCGGTCCTACAAGACGACGGGGGACGAGCGGCTGCGCGAGCAGCTGATCCTGCACTACTCGCCGCTGGTCAAGTACGTGGCGGGACGGGTGAGCGTCGGACTCCCGCCCAACGTCGAGCAGGCGGACTTCGTGTCGTCGGGGGTGTTCGGGCTGATCGACGCGATCGAGAAGTTCGACGTCGACCGCGAGATCAAGTTCGAGACGTACGCGATCACGCGGATCCGGGGCGCGATGATCGACGAGCTGCGGGCGCTGGACTGGATCCCGCGGTCGGTACGGCAGAAGGCGCGCAACGTGGAACGGGCCTACGCCACCCTGGAGGCCCGGCTGCGCCGCACACCGACGGAGACCGAGGTGGCCGCCGAACTGGGCATCGCGGTGGACGAACTGCACGCGGTCTTCGGGCAGCTGTCGCTGGCAAACGTGGTGGCCCTGGAGGAGTTGCTGCATGTCGGCGGGGAGGGCGGCGACCGGCTCAGCCTCATGGACACCCTGGAGGACACCGCCGCCGACGATCCCGTGGAGGTGGCCGAGGACCGCGAGCTGCGGCGGTTCCTGGCACGGGCGATCAACACCCTGCCCGACCGGGAGAAGACCGTCGTCACGCTGTACTACTACGAGGGCCTCACCCTCGCCGAGATCGGCAACGTGCTCGGGGTGACCGAGAGCCGGGTCAGCCAGATCCACACCAAGTCCGTGCTCCAGCTGCGCGCGAAGCTGGCGAGCTTCGGACGCTGACCCGGCCGAGGCGGGGCACGACGGGCCGCAGTGGGGCACGGAGGGCCGCAGCGGGATGCTGCGGGACGCGTCGGGGGGAGTCGCTCCCGCCGACGGTGGTACGTCCGTACAGTGGTTGACGTGCCAAGGATTCGAGCGGCCTCTGTGGCCGAGCACCGGTCGATGCAGCGAGCCGCCCTGCTGGACGCCGCACGGTCCCTGCTGTCCGAGGGCGGGACGGAAGCGCTGACCTTCCCGGCCCTCGCCGAGCGGACGGGGCTCGCGCGTTCTTCCGTGTACGAGTACTTCCGCTCCCGGGCCGCCGTGGTCGAGGAGCTGTGCGAGGTCGACTTCCCGGTCTGGGCGGCGGAGGTGTCGGCGGCGATGGCCGCGGCGGCCACCCCGGAGGCCAAGGTCGAGGCGTATGTGCGCCGGCAGCTCGCGCTGGTCGGCGACCGCCGCCACCGGGCCGTGGTGGCGATCTCCGCGAGCGAGCTCGACGCGGGCGCCCGGGAGAAGATCCGGGCCGCGCACGGCGGGCTCGTGGCGATGATCGTCGAGGCGCTGGGCGAGATGGGGCACGCCCAGCCGCGGCTGGCGGCGATGCTGCTCCAGGGGCTGGTCGACGCGGCGGTGCGGCGGATCGAGCTCGGCGCCGCGGAGGATCCTTCGGCGATCACCGAAGCGGCGGTCGGCATGGTGCTGCGAGGAGTCCGGGGCTGAGCCCGCCGGGCGTGCGGCGGACGGCGTACCGCTGCCCGCCCGTGCTCCCGGCCCCCGCCCGCACCCGCGCATCCGTCCGTGCCGCGCGGGTGCCGCGGGGCGCGCAGGTCGGGGATGGGTGCGTCCGGGCGGAGCAGGTCAGCGGGGCAGCGGGACGCCCAGCACCGGCAGCAGTCTCGACGGGCCCCGGCGCAGCAGCCGGGGCGGCAGCAGGGACAGGGGATCCAGGTAGCGCCGCCCCCTGAGCAGGCCCCAGTGCACGCAGCCGACCGGGCAGTGTCCGCCGGTTGCCTCCACCGTGCCGACCTGGTCCGCGGCCTCCAGTGCGTCGCCCTTCGCCACGGACGGCCGTACCGGCTCGTAGGTCGTGCGCAGGGGCGGCTCGCCCGTGCCCGTCAATTCCACCGCGACGACACCCCGGCCGGCCACGCGGCCCGCGAAGGAGACCCGGCCCGCGGCCACCGTCCTGACCGGCTCGCCCGGCTCGGCCGCCAGGTCGACACCACGGTGACCGGGGCCGTAGTCCGTCGCGGGTGGCTCCCAGCCGCGCAGGACCTGGGGGCGCGACCCCACCGGCCAGGCGCGCGCGAGGGCGGGCACCGGGTCCGAAAACCCGGGCGGGGCGCCGGCCCGGGCGGGCGCCGACGGGACGGCGGCACCTGCGCGAGCCGTCGTCGGCACGTCCGCGGCGTTCGCGCGAGCGGCCGACGGCGGGGCCGCCAGGGCCAAGGCGGGCAGGGCCAGCGCGGGCAGGGCCGCCAGGGCCAGTGACGGCAGGGCGGCCGGCGGCAGGAGCGACAGACGCGACCGTCGTTTCGTACGCGTCCGGGGTGTCAGAGGCATAGGGGAACCGTCCCGCAGAACATCCGGACATGACCGGCATCTGTGGGCTACTCGCCGGTTGTGGACAGCGGCGTCACCCGTCACCTCCCCGGTCCCGTACACTTCTTCTGGCGATCCGGGTCACCGGGTCGACTTCGCACGCCCCGACAGGGCGGCCGGCAACGGTCCCTGTCAGCGCCCCTCGGTCCTTTGCGGCACGGCGCACCGCGGGCGTCAGGCGCGGATGCCGTCCGGTATCCGCGGCAACCGAGAAACTCAAGGAGAACGGCCATGGCCGTCGTCACGATGCGGGAGCTGCTGGAAAGCGGCGTCCACTTCGGTCACCAGACCCGTCGCTGGAACCCGAAGATGAAGCGCTTCATCTTCACCGAGCGCAACGGCATCTACATCATCGACCTGCTCCAGTCGCTGTCGTACATCGACCGCGCCTACGAGTTCGTCAAGGAGACCGTCGCCCACGGCGGCACGGTCATGTTCGTCGGCACGAAGAAGCAGGCGCAGGAGGCCATCGCCGAGCAGGCCACCCGCGTCGGCATGCCCTACGTCAACCAGCGCTGGCTGGGCGGCATGCTCACCAACTTCTCCACCGTCTACAAGCGTCTGCAGCGCCTCAAGGAGCTCGAGCAGATCGACTTCGAGGACGTCGCGGCCTCCGGTCTCACCAAGAAGGAGCTTCTCGTGCTCTCGCGCGAGAAGGCCAAGCTGGAGAAGACCCTCGGCGGTATCCGCGAGATGCAGAAGGTGCCCAGCGCCGTCTGGATCGTGGACACCAAGAAGGAGCACATCGCGGTCGGTGAGGCCCGGAAGCTCAACATCCCGGTCGTCGCCATCCTCGACACCAACTGCGACCCCGACGAGGTCGACTACAAGATCCCGGGCAACGACGACGCGATCCGCTCCGTCACCCTGCTCACCCGTGTGATCGCCGACGCCGTCGCCGAGGGCCTCATCGCCCGTTCCGGCGTCGCCACCGGCGACAAGGGCGAGAAGGGCGCGGGCGAGCCGCTCGCCGCGTGGGAGCGCGACCTGCTCGAGGGCGAGAAGAAGGCCGACGAGGCCGAGGCCCCCGCCGCCGAGGCCCCCGCCGCTGAGGCTGCGGCCACCGAGGCTCCCGCCGAGGCTGCGGCCGAGGCTCCGGCCGAAGAGGCCCCTGCCGCGGACGCCGAGCAGGCCTGACCCCCTCACTCCTTCGGGTCCGGACGGCGGGGGCAGCACAGCCCCCGCCGTCCAGCCCGTAGATCTTCAGACTCCGAGAGAGATTCCAGGAATCATGGCGAACTACACCGCCGCTGACGTCAAGAAGCTCCGCGAGCTCACCGGCGCCGGCATGATGGACTGCAAGAAGGCGCTGGACGAGGCCGAGGGCAACGTCGACAAGGCCGTCGAGGCGCTCCGTATCAAGGGCCAGAAGGGCGTCGCCAAGCGCGAGGGCCGCTCCGCCGAGAACGGCGCCGTGGTCTCGATCATCGCCGACGACAACTCCGCCGGCGTCCTCGTCGAGCTGAAGTGCGAGACGGACTTCGTCGCCAAGGGTGAGAAGTTCCAGGCCGTGGCCAAGGCCATCGCCGAGCACGTCACCAAGACCTCCCCGGCCGACATCGAGGCGCTGCTCGCCTCCGAGATCGAGCCCGGCAAGACCGTCCAGGCGTTCGTGGACGAGGCCAACGCCAACCTCGGCGAGAAGATCGTCCTGGACCGCTTCGCGCAGTTCGCCGACGGCTTCGTGGCCGCGTACATGCACCGCACGATGCCCGACCTGCCCCCGCAGATCGGTGTCCTCGTCGAGCTGGACAAGCCGAACGCCGAGGTCGCCCGCGGTGTCGCCCAGCACATCGCCGCCTTCGCGCCGAAGTACCTCGCCCAGGAGGACGTCCCGGCCGAGGTCGTCGACTCCGAGCGTCGTATCGCCGAGGAGACCACCCGCGCCGAGGGCAAGCCCGAGGCCGCGATCGCGAAGATCGTCGAGGGTCGTCTGAACGGCTTCTTCAAGGACGCCACGCTGCTCGGCCAGCCGTACGCGCTCGACAACAAGAAGTCGGTCCAGAAGGTTCTGGACGAGGCGGGTGTCACCCTGAAGCGCTTCTCGCGCATCAAGGTCGGCATCTGAGTCCGTATCGCGATCGGCGCGCGACTCCTGGTGGAACTTCGCTAGGGTCGAAGCAGTCGTCCGCGTACGGCGTCGTCACGCACGCGCGTGACGGACGACAGCAGATCTGACGAGGAGGCCATTGCCGCGCACGGGTTGCGAACCACATCCCACCGGCAATGGCCTTCTTCGTATGTGCACCACGTGAAAGAGGCGGATCTCCATGACCACGAAGGCCCAGAAGAGCGACGACGGCAAAGTAGGCGGCCGGTTTCTGCTGAAGCTGTCCGGAGAGGCTTTCGCCGGTGGCGGGGGCCTGGGTGTGGACCCCGACGTGGTGCACAAGATCGCCCGGGAGATCGCGGCCGTCGTCCGTGACGGTGCGGAGATCGCGGTCGTCATCGGCGGCGGCAACTTCTTCCGTGGCGCCGAACTCCAGCAGCGCGGCATGGACCGCGCGCGCTCCGACTACATGGGCATGCTCGGCACGGTGATGAACTGCCTCGCCCTCCAGGACTTCCTGGAGAAGGAGGGCATCGACAGCCGGGTCCAGACCGCCATCACCATGGGCCAGGTCGCCGAGCCGTACATCCCGCTGCGCGCCGTGCGGCACCTGGAGAAGGGCCGCGTGGTCATCTTCGGCGCCGGTATGGGCATGCCGTACTTCTCCACCGACACCACCGCCGCGCAGCGCGCCCTGGAGATCGACGCCGAGGCCCTGCTGATGGGCAAGAACGGCGTGGACGGCGTCTACGACTCCGACCCGAAGACGAACCCGGACGCGGTCAAGTTCGACGCTCTCGGCTACGGCGAGGTCATCACCCGCGAGCTCAAGGTCGCCGACGCCACCGCCATCACGCTCTGCCGTGACAACAAGCTTCCGATCCTGGTCTTCGAGCTTCTGGCGGAGGGCAATATCGCGCGCGCCGTCAAGGGTGAGAAGATCGGCACGCTCGTGGGTGACCAGAGCAGCCGGAACTGACCGGAGCACGACCTCGCCCGCGGGGACGACACCCGTCCGGGGACGGACGGGACGGACCCCGACCGGGGGATGGACAATGTCCTGCCGGTCGGGAACCGTGCAGGAAGAAGACGCGACGCAGCCGGCCGCCGGGTCCCCGCAGGGAACCGAAGCCGGGCCTACTCAAGACACGCAGGAGCAAGTGGTGATCGAAGAGACCCTCCTCGAGGCCGAGGAGAAGATGGAGAAGGCCGTCGTGGTCGCCAAGGAGGACTTCGCCGCGATCCGCACCGGGCGTGCGCACCCGGCGATGTTCAACAAGATCGTGGCCGACTACTACGGCGCGCTGACGCCGATCAACCAGCTGGCCTCGTTCTCCGTGCCGGAGCCGCGCATGGCCGTCGTGACCCCGTTCGACAAGAGCGCCCTGCGCAACATCGAGCAGGCGATCCGCGACTCCGACCTGGGCGTCAACCCGAGCAACGACGGCAACATCATCCGAGTGGTGTTCCCCGAGCTGACCGAGGAGCGCCGCAAGGACTACATCAAGGTCGCCAAGACCAAGGGCGAGGACGCCAAGGTCTCGATCCGTTCCGTGCGCCGCAAGGCCAAGGACGCCATCGACAAGATGGTCAAGGACGGCGAGGTCGGCGAGGACGAGGGCCGCCGTGCGGAGAAGGAGCTCGACGACACCACCGCGAAGTACGTCGCCCAGGTGGACGAGCTCCTGAAGCACAAGGAAGCTGAGCTTCTCGAGGTCTGATGAACGACTCTTCCTGGGGAGCACCGCCCCGAACCGGGTACTGGGGGCCGTCCGACCAGGGGCCTGCCCAGGGGGCTGTCCCGGCGGGTCCCGCGTACGATGCGCCTGAGGCGCAGCACACTCGCCCCATGCCCATCGTGCCCGGCCTGCCCGCGTACGGCGGCGACCAGGATGACGACCGGGGGGCCGCTTCGTCGAGCGGCCCCCCGTTCCGGGACGGGCCGTTCCACGACCGACCGTTCCACGACCAGCCGTACCGAGACGAACCCTTGCGAGACCAGTCCTTCCAGGACCACCCCTTCCAGGATCAGTCCTTCCGGGACCAGTCCTCCCCAGACCAGACGTACGGCCACCAGCCGTACCGCGACGAGATCCCGTCGGCACAGCCCCCTGCGGCGGTGCCGCAGAAACCGGAGCCCATGCCCGACGCCTCTCACCCGGCGCCCGCACCGCAGAAGAAGAGCGCGGGCCGTGACCTGGGCGCGGCCATAGGCGTCGGCGTCGGGCTCGGTGCGGTGATCATCGCTTCGCTGTTCGTCGTCAAGGCCGTGTTCGTCGGCGTCGTGGCGGTCGCCGTGGTCGTCGGCCTCTGGGAGCTGACCAGCCGTCTCCAGGAGCGCAAGGGGATCAAGGCCCCCCTCGTGCCGCTGGCGGTCGGCGGCGCGGCGATGGTCGTCGCCGGCTACGTCAGCGGGGCGGAGGGCGCCTGGGTCGCCATGGCTCTCACGTCGCTGGCCGTACTCGTATGGCGGATGACCGAACCGCCGGAGGGCTACCTCAAGGACGTCACCGCGGGCGTCTTCGCCGCCTTCTACGTGCCGTTCCTGGCCACCTTCGTGGCGATGATGCTGACGGCCGACGACGGACCGTGGCGGGTCCTGACGTTCCTGCTGCTGACGGTGGTCAGCGACACCGGCGCGTACGCCGTCGGCTGGCGCTTCGGCAAGACCAAGCTGGCCCCGCGCATCAGCCCCGGCAAGACCCGCGAGGGGCTGCTGGGCGCGGTGTCGTTCGCCATGGTCGCGGGCGCGCTGTGCATGCAGTTCCTGATCGACGACGGCGCGTGGTGGCAGGGGCTCCTGCTCGGCCTCGCGGTGGCCGCCAGCGCGACGCTCGGCGACCTCGGCGAGTCCATGATCAAGCGGGACCTCGGCATCAAGGACATGGGCACGCTGCTGCCGGGACACGGCGGCATCATGGACCGGCTGGACTCGCTGCTGCCCACGGCTCCCGTGGTGTGGCTGCTGCTCGTGATCTTCGTGGGCTCCGGCTGACGGCCGCTTCCGTCCGTCTTCGTCACCACCCCTTCCGCAGTTGCGATCACTTCGTCGTGATCCGTGCCGCGGGAGGGGTGGAACGTTTTTGCCGTGCACGGGTCCGGAGCGGACCGGACGACCCCGGAAACCTGGTGGTGCGGCCACGAAGGCGCGCCTAGCATCCCCTCATGATCGAGAAAACGGGGACCGCGGACGCCGACAAGGCCATGGGTGACGCGGACGACGAGTACGACGCGGACCGCGAGTACGGCGCGGACCGCGAGGCCGGGACGGTCAGGCACATCGTCTGGCCCGCCGGTACCGTCGGCCTCGCGGCTCTCGACGTGGACGACGCCGACCTGCTGCACGGCTGGCGATGCGACCCGGTGACCGCCCATGGGATGGGCATCTGGCCGCGCTCGCGCACCGCGACGCGCGAGCGCATCGAGCGTGACTGTGACGACAACGACCGCGACGACTTCCTCGTGCTGCTCCCCGACCGCACCCCGGTCGGCCACGCCGTCCTCAGCAACCAGAACATCGGCGAAGGCACGGCGGAGGTCGAGCTGATGCTGGCCCCCGGGCATCGCGGGCAGGGCCATGCCGTCGCCGCCCTCGACGCCCTGGTGGACCTGGCGTTCGGTGAACTCCCGCTGTACCGGCTCACGGCGGAGACCCACACCGACAACGCCCCGGCCCTCGCCGTCCTCGCCAGGTCCGGCTTCGTCCGGGAGGGCGTCAGCCGCTCCGCCTGCCTCCACCGTGGCCGCCGCCACGACCTCGCCGTCCTCTCGCTGCTGCGCCCCGAATGGGAGACGCTGAAGCGCCCTCGTGCCTGGGAAAAGTCCGCACATCTGTAAAGAGCCGACCCCGGTGTCGTCGGGGCCGGCTCTTTGGTCAGGAGTCCTGGGTCATCTGCTCGGGTCGGCTCAGGCGTTGGGACGCTTGCCGTGGTTCGCCTTCTTCTTCTTACGGGCGCGTCGCTTGTTCCCTCGCTTGGCCATGGTGCGCATCTCCCTATTTGGGGCGTTTTATGCCTTCGTCAGTCTAGATTCGGCACAGAGTGCCCGCATCAGCGGCCCCGAGGCAGTCGGTCGGAGGCGTCCGCGCCCGTCAGGGGGTGCGGAAACTGCCGGTGTAGACGTCGGTACGGTTCCGCGGCGCGCCGGAATGGGCCTCGGTGAGCACCGCCCGTACCCCCTTGCCGTCGGCCACCAGGCCCTGGTAGTCGCCGAGGAAGTAGCCCCCGGAGAAGGGCGCCTGGAGCCAGTCGAAGACCCGCGAGATCCGTCGTTCGGTCCGGAGCTTCGGGTTTCCGTGCCGCAGCGTGGCCAGCTGGTAGGCGGTGGGCAGGGTGGTGGTGTTGCCGGGCTTGAGGAAGCGCAGGTCGTAGTACGTGAGCGCGACGGTGCCCCGCTCGGTGACCGCGATCGACGGTGAGAAGGCCGGCACGCCCTTGGGGCTGATCAGCTTCGGGGTCCCCCAGGTGCGTCCGCCGTCGGTGGACCGCACGAGCTGGACGGAGTCGAACGCTCCACCGGAGAAGTCCGAGCCCTCGTAAGCCATGTACAGCGTGCCTGTCCCGGGGTCGACGGCCGGGCTCGGCAGGGTGGTCCCGTCGCGCAGCAGTTTGGAGGGGTCGTTCGGGTCGACCTCGGGTACGGAGGTGTCCCGGGCCACGGTGACCGGGGCGCTCCAGGTCTTTCCGGCGTCGGTCGAGGCGACCACCTCGTAGCGGGCTTCGACGACGGTGTTCAGGTCGGCGGAGTAGGTGATCCGGTCGAAGAAGTCGTACAGGGTGCCGGTGCGCCGGTCGACGACGATCAGATGGCCGATGGTCTGGGTGTCGGGCACGGCGCTGGTGTCGACGAACCGCCGGGCCTTGCTCCAGGTACGGCCGCCGTCGCGGGTGAGGGAGATGTAGCCGGGACCGTCGAGGGAGCTGGGGCCGGGCGGGTCGTTGTCGAGACGGTTCCAGACCTGGTAGGCGGTGCCCTTGCGGATCGGGTCGGCGGTGAGTGAGGGCTTGTCGTTGAAGAACGGCTGCTCGTCGACGTGCGTGGTGGTGAGGTTCCGCCAGGTGCGGCCGCCGTCGCGGGACGTGACTGCCAGGAGGGCGGTGCGCGTGCTCTTCGTGAAGTCGACGCCCTCCCCGCCGGCGTAGACCGTGCCGTCCGGTCCGGTGCTCACCCAGGGGTCGGTGGCCCGTTCGTAGTCCGCGCCGCCGGGAGCGCACAGGCTGAACGGCAGCGTGCTCCGGCGGAAGGTGCGGCCGTCCGTGGTCCAGCCGGCCACCAGGCCACGGGCGCCGCCGTCGTTCCAGCGGTCCTGCTGGAACACGGTGACCACGCGCCTGGGGTCGCGCGGATCGACGGACAGGTACGGCTCGACCTCGGTGCCCGGGTAGGCGAAGCTGTCGGGCGATCTCGCTCCGACGGTGCACTTCGCGTACGGGTCGCCGTGGGACACCCTGACCAGCGGTGTGCCGTCGGGGTTCCGGTCCGCTGCGGCGGGAGCCGCGCCGGTGAACGTGACGAGCAGGAGCGCGGCGGTGGTGACGGCGGTCGGGGGCAGGAAGACGCGCATGCGGGATCTCCTCCGGGCCTGTCGGCGGGGGTACGGGACCGCCGTCATCGGGGCGGTCTGGGGCGCGGAGGCGGACCGGAACGCGAGGGTGGGGCGACTCCGCTTGGTCCTTTTCGGCGCCGCAGCCGACGCCCTTGATGGGCCGAACGACGGAGCCCAAGATCATCCCTGGACCGCCCCCGGACCCTCCGAGGCCCGGCCGAAGCCGACAGAGGCCCCTGCGGGATGACCACCCCCACCCCGCTCCGGCCCGGGCCACCAGAGTGGCTCCGAGCACGAAGAAGCCGCCTACCAGCGACGATGTCGCCAATAGGGGTCGTCCGCATGGAAAGAGCACAGCGAGCCGGAACTGCTACGTCTCCCACCTCGCACAGCCACAAGTCCCACCCCACGGATCCGCAGGTCCCGCCTCGCGGCGGTTCCTCGCCCGTCCTGGATCGCGACTCCTCACGCCTTGGAACGGCACTTCACCACCGCTTCCCCGCAGTGGGCCGCGTGCGCGTAGAACGCCCGCAGCGCCCGGTGCGTGATGGCGAACGCATGTGACGTCTCGGACTGAAGACCACCGACAGCACGGCTTGGCGGCGCGGCGCAGCATCTGCCAGGCGGTGATCCCACCGGGTGTCGGCGACGGTTGAAACGAGGGCCACGGGCAGAGGATCAAAAGAGGGCCGGTGGGCGGTCTCGTGATCATCCTGACTCCAGCGGTGCTGGAGTCAGGAGGGAGCGCGGGTGATCGGCGCGTGGCGCGAACGAGGGCTGGTCGCCGAGCCAGGCGAGCGCCGCCACCAGCGCCGCCCATCCGCCCACGCACGGCCCCCGACGGGTCAGGGTGTCACCCACCCCTGCAGCAGTCCCCAACAAGGAGCTGGCCGCTCGGGACGGAACCGTAGCCCGCCTGGCTCTCTGCCTGCTGGAGCAGTGCTGCCGGCTCACCGCCGAGATCCGCTCCTTCGAAGCAGAGATCAGCGTACTCGTCACCGATGCAGCGCCTGGCCTGCTGGCTATCCCAGGCTGCGGCATTCTCAATGCGGCGAAGATCCTCGCAGAGACGGCCGACATCCGTCGGTTCCGGTCCAAGAGCGCCTACGCCCGCCACAACGGCACCGCACCGCTCCCCGTATGGTCAGGCAACCGCACACGCCACCGGCTCTGCCGGACGGGCAATCGCCAACTCAACGCAGCCCTGCACCGTATCGCCATCACGCACGCGCACTATCACCCACAGGCTCGCACCTACCTGCAGCGCCGACGAGAGGCCGGAAATACCAACACCGAAGCCATACGCGCCCTCCGGCGCCGCCTGTCGGACGTGGTCTACCGAGCCCTCCTCCGCGACGCCCAGACCAGCACCGAACAAGCTGACCTCACACAGGCCGCCTGATTGACATAGGAGCCATAGGACGCTACCGATCGGCCGAGGCTCACGGGCGGTGGTCCGACGTTGATAGACCCCTGTGACCGGCCTGATAAGGATGAGGCCACAGCTCAAAACGTGTCAGCCGTCCAAGCCAGTCTCCAACCTCCAGCAGTGGCAAAGGAGTTCACGCAACGGCGGACCGTCGTAGCAGTTCAGAAGCCCGCCGACATCGCCGTGAAGCGGTTTCGTCATTTTGCGCGGCCGCTTCCAGGTAGCGAGGTGGCCGTGCGAAGATCACGACTGGCGGCCATCGAGTCGCACAGTTGTCACAAGGGGGACTCGCTGTGGAGAGCATCGACTGGGCTCTGTTGGTGCTCTTTTGGCTCATTACCTTCGTCCCCGGCACTGCCGCCATCTGTGCCGGATGGATCCCCCCATGGTTCAGGAAGACGGTTTCCTCGCCGCGCCTCGGGGGCTGGGCGGACATTTGCATAGGCATTGGGGGCACACTCACGGTGGGTCCTGTGCATCGCCGCTTGGGATCGATGCCAATGACAGCAATCGCCACAATCGTGGGTTTCTGCTTCGTCTTCAGTGCCCTAGGTCTTTACCGACGGTCCTACCGGCCCGAGCCGTCGGGGGCAACGGCATACCAACACCTTGCAGCCTCAGCCGCTGCTGTACAGCAGCGAAGTACAGCAACCTCGGCACCCGTGACCGACCACCAGCAGACCCAAGCAGCCGACTAGACTGCCGTACTGACCTCAGCGACCGCCTCGCCCATAGTTCTCATCGAGGAGGCCGCGGGGCGTGCCACTTCCGTGCCAGAACGGGCGGGGACTCACGGGGAATCGAGGTTCCCCAGGGCGCGCACGGCCCTACGCCGCCCAAGGCAGGGATTCCCAGGTCAAGCCCAAGGTCCCCCAACCTGGCTCCCAAAGCGGTGGCTTCCTGGCAACCAGCGGCAGCGGCCAGCCGGCGCAGGCCACTAGTGCGCTGCCGTCCTCGGTATGGCAGCTCCCGCCCAAAGTCCCGGAGCCAACCTCACAGCGTCGTCGACCGCAGACTGGCCGGCCATCCACGCAACCTCCACCAGATGTAGCCTTCCCGTCCATTCGAAGGCCCCTGGAGGCTCACTGTGCACGACATCGCTTTCCTGCTGCGGGGCCCGCTGGACCTGCTTTGCATCGTGGTGCTCGCTTGGGAACTGAGTCGTAAGCCCGCTGGGCGGAACGTCAGGAAGCTGCCGGTCTTCTCCGCGGTGGCTGTTTTGGCACTCGCTAGGCTGCTGGGCGGCTAGAGAGGACCAGCCGACGTGCCCCTCCCATGCCCGTTCGGTCGGAAAACAGCGGGGAGCCACGGTCGCTGGCGTACAACGCTCACGGGAACGGCCCCTGACCGAGTTACCTGGTCACGGGCCGTTCATCTGCGGTGGGTGATGGTCTGGCCGTGTGCCAGGCCGTCTCAGTTTCCGTCTCATTCAGCGAGGTTCACCGCCATTCAGGCGGGACCATCCCGCGAGGGTCGTCCCAGCACTCACCCGCCCATGAACGCAGGTGAACGGACCTGTACTCCGCCCGGCGAGGCACCAACAGACTTGGAAAGCGGGTGTACGCCAGGAGTAAAACGTTCCGGCGTGTGAAGGCGCCATGCCATCATCGGGCGATGCTGACCGAGGAGGACGCGCGCCGACTGGTGCTTGCCAAGATCGACGACGTGCGGGGCAACGTCGCGTACGACCTTCAGATCCTGCGCATGGAGGCCCTGCCGTTCGGGTGGATCTTCTACTGGGGGGCCGTCTGGGACGGTCAGGGACAGCGCCCTCGATTGGGGGGCAACGGTCCTTTCCTGGTGGATCGTGAAAACGAGCGGTTGATCCGAACTTCCACCGGCGTTCCCGTCGCCCGTCAGATCGCCGACTACGAACGGCGGCTGCGACGTGAAGCTCACGCCCGGAATCTGGCAGCGAAGCAAGCCGTACAGCAGCGCGGTACCGCAACCCCAGCGACTGCCCCCGCCCATCGGCGTCCCTCAGAGGCATAAGAGCGACCGGAATGACCGTCGTTGACCGAACTGGCTGGAGCTACGGATCAGAAGGTTCTGACATCCACGGCTGACATCAACGACGCCGGACGGGGGTGGACACCGACAACCCTTCCGGCCGTCGCGCCAGTCGACTACGGCGTCCGAAGCGGGATCGAACCGAACTCCTAAAGCGGTGCTCAGTCAGCCTTGGGCTTGCCTGCCCTATATAGAACAGGCCATGGTGCGGCCGGTGATCGTCTTGGCCTTGCGGCCGGCTCGTCGGCGCCGCCAGGATCGGCTGCATGATCAAGGGTGTGATGTTCGACTTCTCCGGGACTCTCTTCCGGATCGAATCGGCCGCGCAGTGGCTGCGCGCGGTAGTAACGAAGGCCGGTTTGGACGTGCCCGAGGGTGAACTCGACGCGTGCGTCAGCCGGCTGGAAGAGTTCGGGGCTCAGCCCGGAGGGGTTCCTCCGCGCACAGTGCCGCCCCATCTGGAGGCACTGTGGCGGGAGCGCGATCTGACCGCCGAACGGCACCGGGCTGCCTTCACCGCCCTTGCCCGGCAATCGAAGCTGCCTGCGGCTGACCTGGCCGAGGCCCTGTATGAACGTTCCCAAGTGTCCGGGGCATGGCTGCCTTATCCCGACACCGAGGAGACCCTCCGCGCCCTGCGCGGGCGAGGCATCCCGGTCGCTGTCGTCAGCAACATCGGCTGGGACATGCGCCCTGTCTTCCGCGACCACGGTATCGATGCCCTCGTGGACGCCTACTTCCTCTCCTTCGAACGCGGGGTGAAGAAGCCTGATCCCCGGATCTTCCAGATGGCGTGCGACCAGCTCGGAGTGGCGCCCGGCGATGCACTCATGGTGGGAGACGAGCCTGGTGCGGACACCGGCGCTGCCACGCTGGGGTGCCGGGTCCACCTGGTCGATCCCTTGCCCGTCGACCAACGTCCCGGCGCGCTGGCCGAGGTGCTCCAGTTCCTCTGACGTGGCCCGACCGGGGCGACTTTCGGCGCGATGTCGAGGGCCCGGCGACCGGACGCCGTCCAGTCCCGCAAGATGCGATGCACCGGCCCTCCTGGCCCTGACCTGAACCGTCTGGTCATACCGGTGGCGCCAGATCAGCTTGGTACGTCAGTGGAGCCCCGAAACGCTGGTGCGCTGGCGCCCAAAGAAGGGTCTGGCCCAAGTTGTGTGGGGTGGTGACGCAGCGTCATGCGAGGAGGACTCGTTTCCGGAGGAGCGGGAACCCGGCGCGGCCGAACATCTGC
>NZ_JBVKBD010000027.1:0-40182 GCF_055657365.1 Streptomyces sp. NPDC107559
GGCATGGGCGGGTGCGGTGTCGGTGGCGGCGGTCAACGGGCCGTCCTCGACGGTGGTTTCGGGTGATGCGTCGGCGCTGGATGAGCTGTTCGGCGTGTTGGACGGTGAGGGTGTGCGGGTGCGTCGTATCCCGGTGGACTACGCCTCGCACTCCGTTCATGTGGAGGCGATCGAGGCCGAGTTGGCGGGGCTGCTGGCGCCCGTCGAGCCCCGGACGTCCGTCGTTCCCTTCTACTCCACGGTGACCGGCGGCCTGATCGACACCACGACACTGGACGCGGGTTACTGGTACTCGAACCTCCGGCAGACCGTTCTCTTCGAGGACACCGTCCGCACCCTCCTCACCGACGGCTTCCGGCTGTTCGTAGAGGCGAGCCCGCATCCTGTCCTCGCGGTCGCTCTCGCGGAGACCTTCCAGGCGACCGAGACCGAAGCCGTCACGGTGGGCTCGCTGCGGCGTGACGAGGGTGGGCTGCGCCGGTTCCTGCTCTCCGCGGCCGAGGCGTACGTGCACGGCGCGCCAGTGCGCTGGCACACCCTCCTCGACGGGGCGGACGCGAGCAGGGTCGATCTGCCGACGTACGCCTTCCAGCAAGAGCGCTACTGGCCCGTCGAGGCCGCCTCCGCGCAGGCCGGTTCCCCTGCTTCCGACGACACGGCCGACTTCTGGCGGGCCGTGGACGACGGCGACCTCACGGCGGTGGCCGGCACCCTCGACCTCGGCGACACCGACGCGCTCGGCACGGTTCTCCCGGCGCTCGCGGCCTGGCGCAGGCAGCGCCGGGAAAGCTCGGAGGTCAACAGACTCCGTTACCGCGTTACTTGGCGCGCAGTCCCGGACCGTACGACGTCCAGGCCGGCCGGACGCTGGCTCGTCGCGGTTCCGGACCACCCGGCCGCGGCCTCTTGGGCCACCGCCGTCGTCGACGAACTGACCGCCGGTGGAGCCGACGTACGCGTCCTGGACACGGACCGGGCGGATGGTGACCGCGCCGCGCTGGGCAGGCTGATCCGCGAGGCCGTCGACGAGGAGGACCTCCAGGGCGTCCTGACCTTCACCGCGCTCGGCGACCGTGAGCACCCCGACCACCCTGTGCTCACGACGGGCGCGGTGGACACGGTCCTGCTGGCCCAGGCTCTCGGCGACATCGGTCGTAGCGCGCCCCTGTGGTGCCTGACCTCCGGTGCCGTGTCCGTCGACGCCGACGACCCGCTCACCAGCCCCGCCCAGTCCCTGGTATGGGGCCTGGGCCGGACCGCTGCTCTGGAACTCCGGGACCACTGGGGCGGGTTGGTGGATCTGCCAGCCGCCCCGTCGACGCGGTCTGTCGGCCGGCTGATCGGGGTGCTCGGCGATGCGCGGGCGCACGGCGAGGACGGACTCGCGATCCGCGAGTCCGGGGTCCTCGTGCGACGGCTCAGCCGCAGCCCGCGCCCCGAGCGGGACCGCACACCCTGGACCCCCGAGGGAACCGTCCTCATCACCGGCGGCACGGGCGCGATCGGCGCCCACGTCGCCAGGTGGGCGGCGCGCGGCGGGGCCGAACATGTCGTCCTGGTCGGACGCCGCGGGCCCGACGCGCCGGGCGCGAGCGCGCTCGCCGCCGAACTGGACGTGCTGGGCGCCCGGGTGAGCCTGGTCGCCTGCGACATCGCCGACCGGTCCGCGGTCGAGAAACTCCTCAAGGACCTCACCGCGGCGGGCGACCCGGTGCGGTCGGTGTTCCACGCCGCGGGCACCGCCGCATCCGACCCCTTCACCGAGCTCACCCCGGAGGGGATCGCCGAGGCGCTGACGGCGAAGGTCGCGGGCGCCCGCCACCTCGATGAACTCCTGGAACCCGACGCGGTGGACGCGTTCGTGCTGTTCTCCTCGATCGCCGGAGTGTGGGGCAGCGGAGGGCAGGCTGCCTACTCGGCGGGCAACGCCTACCTCGACGCCCTTGCACACGCCCGCCGCGCGGAAGGAGGCCGGGCCACCTCCGTGGCGTGGGGAGCCTGGGGCGGAGGCGGCGGCATGCTGGACGAGGAACGCGCGGCCCGACTGGCGCGCGGCGGTGTCATCGTGATGGCACCCGAATCGGCGATCACCGCACTGGAACAGGCGGTCACGGACGACGAGACGACCCTCGTCGTCGCCGACATGGCATGGGACCGCTTCCTGCCCGCTTTCACCCTCCACCGCCCCAGCCCGCTCATCGCCGACCTGCCCGACGTCGCCGCACTGGTCGCCCGCGAGGCCGCGGGCGCTCCGCAGGCGGACACCGGCTCCTGGACGGGCCGCCTCACCGGGCTCCCGCCGGGCGAGCAGCGCACCCTGCTGCTCGGCCTGGTGCGGACCGAGGCCGCCGCCGTCCTCGGCCATGCCTCGGACACGGCAGTCGACGCGGAACGGGCCTTCCGCGACCTCGGTTTCGACTCGCTCACCGCCGTGGAACTGCGCAACCGGCTCAAGTCCGCCACCGGTCTCGCCCTCGCGGCCACCGTCGTCTTCGATCACCCGACCGCCGCGGCCCTTGCCGAGCATCTGCGCGACGCGCTGGGCGGCGCAGCCGAACCGGACCCCGACGACCCACTGGCCGGTCTGGACCGGCTGGAGAACTCCCTGCTCACCGCCGCGGCCGACTACTGGGACCGGCCGCAGGCCACCGAGCGGCTGCGTGACTTCCTCGACCGGATCGCGGCCATGGCCAACTCCCGTGGTGCGGTGCCCGGCGCCCCGGACGAGGACGCCGACGCGGCCGAGCGGATCGAGACTGCGACCGACGACGAGATCTTCGACTTCATCAACCAGGAACTCGGGAGGGACCAGTGACGGACGGGCGCGAGTCCATGGAAACCGAGACCAAGCTCCGGGACTACTTGAAATGGGTGACCGCCGACCTGGTCCAGGCGCGCAAGCGCATCCGTGAACTGGAGTCCCGCACCGCCGAGCCCATCGCGATCGTCGGCATGGCCTGCCGTTACCCCGGCGCCGACACCCCGCAGGCACTATGGCGCCTGCTGGCCGACGGCGCGGACGCCATCACGGCCTTCCCGCAGGATCGCGGCTGGGACCTGGAGAACCTCTACCACCCCGATCCCGACCAGTGGGGCACCGTCTACGCCCGGGAAGGCGGATTTCTCACCGACGCCGCCGACTTCGACCCCCGCTTCTTCGGGATCTCCCCGCGAGAGGCGCAGGCGATGGATCCGCAGCAGCGGCTCCTGCTGGAGACCTCCTGGGAGGCGCTGGAGCGCGCGGGCCTCGACCCGCAGAAGCTGCGCGGCAGCCACACCGGCGTCTTCCTCGGCAACAGCATGCAGGATTACGGCGAACTGATGAAGAGCAGCCCCCAGGGCTTGGAGGGGTACTTCCTCACGGCGAACGTCGGCAGTGTCGTCTCCGGCCGTGTCTCCTACACGTTCGGTCTGGAGGGGCCGGCGGTGACGGTGGACACGGCGTGCTCGTCGTCCCTGGTCGCCCTGCATCTGGCGGTGCAGTCGCTGCGCGCGGGGGAGTGCTCCCTCGCCCTCGCTGGCGGCGCCACGGTGATGGCCACCCCGGGCATGCTGCAGGTCTTCAGCAAGCAACGGGGGATCTCGCCCGACGGCCGGTGTCGCGCCTTCTCGGCCGATGCGGACGGCACCGGCTTCTCCGAGGGTGTGGGTGTTCTGGTGGTGGAGCGGTTGTCGGATGCTAGGCGGTTGGGTCATCGGGTGTTGGCGGTGGTGCGGGGGAGTGCGGTTAATCAGGACGGGGCGAGTAATGGGTTGACGGCGCCGAATGGTCCGTCGCAGCAGCGGGTGGTCCGGGCGGCGTTGGCGAGTGCGGGATTGTCGGCTGCCGATGTGGATGTGGTGGAGGCGCATGGGACTGGGACGCGGTTGGGGGATCCGATCGAGGCGCAGGCTCTGCTGGCGACGTATGGGCAGGGTCGGGATGCCGAGCGGCCGCTCTGGCTGGGGTCGTTGAAGTCGAACATCGGGCATGCGCAGGCGGCTGCGGGTGTGGCTGGTGTGATCAAGATGGTGATGGCTCTGCGGCAGGGCGTGTTGCCGGCGACGTTGCATGTGGATGAGCCGACGCCGCAGGTGGACTGGGCGTCGGGTGCGGTGGAGTTGTTGCGGGAGGCGCGGGAGTGGGCGCCGGAGGAGGGCCGGCTTCGGCGGGCCGGGGTGTCCGCGTTCGGGGCGAGTGGGACGAACGCACACGTGATTTTGGAAGAGGCTGAGGAGGAGTTGCCGGCTGCTGTTTCTGCTGGGTTGCCTGTGGTGCCGTGGGTGGTGTCGGGGCGGACGGCTGAAGGGCTGCGCGGCCAGTTGAGCCGGCTGGAGGAGTGCGTTCCCGACCTGGATCCGGTGGATGTGGGGTGGTCGCTGGTCACGACGCGGTCGGTGTTCGAGCACCGGGCCGTGGTGACGGCTGACGGACGGGAGCTGGCCCGCGGGATCGCTGGCGTGGGTGGGACGGGGTTTGTGTTCTCCGGTCAGGGGTCGCAGCGGGTGGGGATGGGCCGGGAGTTGTATGCGGCGTATCCGGTGTTCGCGAGGGCCTTGGACGAGGTGTGTGCGGCGTTCGGCGGGTCGTTGCGGGAGGTGATGTTCGAGGGTCCTGCGGAGGTGTTGGGGGACACTGCGTGGGCGCAGCCCGCGATCTTCGCCTGTGAGGTGGCGTTGTTCCGGCTGCTGGAGTCCTGGGGCGTGACCCCGGACGTCATGGTGGGGCACTCCATCGGTGAGCTGGCTGCCGCTCATGTGGCGGGTGTGTGGTCGCTGGACGATGCGGTGAAAATGGTCGCGGCCCGGGGCCGGTTGATGAGTGCGCTGCCTTCGGGTGGGGCGATGGCGGCCCTGCAGGCGAGCGAGGCCGAAGTGTCGGAGTTCCTCTCGGAGCAGGTGTCGCTCGCGGCGGTGAACGGCCCGGACGCGGTGGTGATCTCCGGTGAGGAGGCCGCCGTCCTTGCGGTGGCCGCGCGTTTTGAGGCTGAGGGTCGGAAGGTGAAGCGGCTTCCCGTCAGCCATGCTTTCCATTCGGTGCTGATGGAGCCGATGCTGGACGACTTCCGCCGGGTCCTGGCCGGGGTCACCTTCCGAGAGCCGCAGCTGACCTTGATCTCTGAGGCAACCGACCCGGAGTACTGGGTGCGTCACGTGCGGGACGCGGTCCGTTTCCACGACGGGATCGAGGCCGCCCGCGAGGCAGGAGTCGTCCGTTTCGTCGAGGTCGGTCCGGACGCGGCCCTGTCCTCCCTGGTCCCGGGCTGCACCCCGATGCTGCGCCGCAACCGCGACGAAGCCCACACCACGGTCAAGGCTCTGGCTTCTGTCTGGAGCACCGGCGCACCCGTCGACTGGCGCGCACTGTTCGAGGGGTCAGGCGCACACGCGGTCGACCTGCCCACGTATGCCTTCCAACGCAAGCGATACTGGATCGATGGAGTCCAGCCCTCACTGGCCCTCGACGGGATCCTCGCACCTGTGATCGACGAGCCCTCGTCTGAACCCTCCTTCCCGCTGAGGCGAAGCCTCGAGGTCACCCCCCGAGAGGACTGGGAGGATGTGCTCCTGCGGGGCGTGTGCTCCGAGGTCACGGTCATCCTCGACTTCGGGCCGGACGAGGATGTACATCCCGACGGCCTCTTCGCCGAGCTGGGGTTCGACTCCCTGACGGTGGTGGAGCTGTGCGAACGCCTCAAAGTGGCTACCGGGCTGCCGCTGAGCGCGGACCTCGTCTTCAGCCACCCGTCGCCGAGGCTCCTGACCAAGCGTCTCCTGCAACTGCTCGACGATTCTGTGCTGTTGGATTCGTATGACGCCGGCGGCGGGGAGGACAGCGGCGATGGTGGTCTGGGCGAGCTGTTCCGCACCGCCTGCGCCGAAGGCCGGATGGAGGTCGGCCTCGACCTCCTGGAGTCGGCGGCCCGGCTCAGGGATACGAAGACCGAGTCCCCGGGCCGTGCCGTCACCGCCCCCGTGGTCTTCAGCCGCACCGGTGACCCGGTCGTCCCCGCCCTGATCTGTTTCCCTTCCGTGGTGGCGCCCTCGAACGCCTTCCAGTTCGCCCGTTTCGCCGCTCCTTTTCGCAACGCGTACCCCCTGTCGGTGCTGCCGCACCCGGGCTTCGAGGAGGGAGAGCCACTGCCCACATGCCTCGATGAGCTGGTCGCCGACAGGGCCGATGCGGTGCGGCGGTGCGCGGACGGTCGGGACACGGTGCTCGTCGGCTACTCCTCCGGCGGCTGGGTCGCCCACGCCGTCGCCGAGCACCTGGCGCAGACCGGGGAGCCCGCCCGAGCGGTGGTACTCCTGGACGCCCACCTGCCCGGCAGTCAAGGGCTCGCCGACATGCAGCAGACCTTGCTTGGCGGTGACCACGCGATCGACCCGGAGCGCTTCGGACGGATCGCCGAAGTCCAACTGACGGCAATGGCAAGGTACTTGATGATCTTCTCCGATTGGCGTCCCATCGCGACGCCGACGCCGACGCTGCAACTCACCGCGGAACGTCATGTGCCTGCCGGTCCCTGGGCGGGCCGTCCCGTGGTTGCGCACCTGCGGCCGGCCTGGCCCATTCCGCACACCAGCTTCGAGGTGGCGGGCGCCGATCATCTGTCCGTGATCCAGGAGTTCGCCGCGTCGACCGCCCGGCTGGCCCTGAGCTGGCTGGCCGACCAAGAGGCCCGCAGGATGAAGCAGGAGGGACACGCGTGAGTGGAATATCGGGTGTGGTGGATCTGCTGAGCCCGGAGTTCACCCAGGACCCGTACGCGATCTACCAGGAGATGCGGGCCGAGGCACCGGCTCACCGGGTCGTGGTGAAGACTCTGACCGCCGAGCTGCACGCCTGGGTGGTGACCCGCTACGAGGCGGCGCGCTCCCTGCTGGCGGATCCCCGGCTGTCCAAGGACGCCGCAGACCTGCCGCGCATCGTGGAGCGCAACAAGGTCAACGCCGAGCCCGTGCAGCTTGCGAACTTCAAGAGCATGCTCTTCAGCGACCCGCCGGACCACACCAGGCTCCGCCGCATCATGGGCAAGGCGTTCACGATGCGGCGCGTACAGCAGTTGAGGCCGCGGATCGAGTGGGCCACCGAGCAACTCCTCGACCGCATCACGCCGGGTGAGGACGTCGATCTGGTGGAGGCGCTGTCGCTGCCTCTGCCGATCACTGTCATCGGGGAACTGCTCGGCATACCCGGCGATCGGCGCGAAGAGTTCCGCTCCTGGAACGCCACGTTGACCAGCGTCCAGGCGACGATGCGGGACAAGATGCAGGCCCATGTGGCCGCCAGCACCTACCTGCAGGACTTCATCGCGTACAAGCGCGAGACGCCGGGCGACGACCTGGTCAGCGCGCTGCTCCAGACTGACGACGACGAGCAGCGGCTGGATGAGAGCGAGTTGCTGTCCACCATCTTCCTGGTGATGAGCGCGGGCTATGAGACGACCGCGAGCATGCTCAACAACTCGGTGTACGCGCTGCTGCGGGATCCTGCACAGCAGGAGCGGCTGCGGTCACAGCCCCGTGCCATCCCGGCCGCGGTGGACGAGTTCCTGCGGTACGAGAGCCCGCTCAACCTGGCCACAGTCCGCTACACCCTGGAACCGGTGGAGATCGATGGGCTGAGGATCCCCCGGGACGACATCGTCTTCATCTCCCTCGCGGCGGCGAACCGCGACGCCACCCGCTTCAGCGAACCCGACGCGCTCGACACCACCCGCACCGCCAACAGCCACCTAGCCTTCGGACACGGCATCCATCACTGCCTGGGGGCGCCTCTGGCCCGTATGGAGGGTGAGATCGCGCTGGGCCGGCTGCTGGCTCGGTATCCGACCTGGCGGCTGGCAGTCGGCGAGGAGTCCCTGCGCTGGCGCGACAGCCTCCAGTTCCGCACGCTGGACCGGCTTCCTGTCCGGTTGAGCTGATCCCCGTACGCAACCACCGTGCACGACACCGTCACCTACACGACAAGGGAGCAAGTCACATGGCCGACAACGTGGTGAGCCGCTTCTTCGAGCTCGGCGCGAAGGAAGACCTCGACGGAGCGTGGGACTGCTTCGCCGACGACGGAGTATGGATCCTCCCGGAGGGCGACGGTCCTGGCACCAGCCTCCACAAGCAGGAGATCCGCGCTCACATCGAGAAGATGAACGAGCTGTCCAAGCAGATCACGGCCCAGGGTCTGGAAGGCGTCTTCGAGGAGCCCGTCTTCCTGGTGAACGGTGAACAGGCCGTCGTCGAATGGGCGCTGCGCAAGATCGGTGGTGAGGTCATCGAGCGGGGGATAGATCTTTTCACTCTGCGGGACGGGAAGATCCTGATCAAGGACGTGTTCAGGAAGGCGTAAGTACGCGAAATCCCCCGGTTGAGAGGGCTGATGTCTTCCCCTCAACCGGGGATCCGTTCGGGGATGCGTTTGCTTGCGCCCCAAGAGAACGTCTCAGGCCGGTGAGCCTTGAAGGCTGGTCGCTTTCGCCAGAGCCTGCGGTGCGTCACACCGCTCGGACTCGGTACGACCTGCAGGCGGAACCGGTCGAGCTGCTCCTCGGGTGGCTCCCGGAGCCGTGGTCTCCGGCGATGCCTGGACCGGGGCCAACTTCCCGTACGGGGGCCGGCTGGCGCACGTAGGCCGATACGAACGCGCGGGACAGTTCGCCGACGGGGCCGGGGAGCTGTGGTCGTCCTGGGGCGGCCGGGCCCCGCCCGTCCGGTCGAACGGGGCGCCGACCTGGTCCGGCTGCGGACCGCCACCACCGTGCCCGCGAGTCCGCAGGGCAGGCTGGTGCTCTTCGCCGAGGTAAGCACCCGCACGCTCGGCGAGGTCGTCCGGCTGCTGTCGGCGGCCGATTCCGGCGTCGGCCGGATCGCTCGCAGAACCACTTCTGCTTCGTGGAAGTGCTGCAGGAGGACGGGACGGCGGAGCAGCGGGCTTCCTCTGCGCCGAGCCACTCACCGGGCACGGGTTCGGCAACGCCTTGGCGGAGAAGGGCACCCGGCACGCGCTGGAGTCCGCCATCCGCCTTCGGCCCCGGCTCGAGGGGAACGACCCGCAGCCGGCCCTTCGATCAGGTTGCCCGCTACGTGATGCTCAGCGAACGCCTCCGCGACGCGGCGGCAGCCCGTGGGGCAGGGACGACCACCCGGCCGCCCGCCGTCGCGAACTCGCCATTCGGGAGCGTGAATCAGCCGGAACGCCGCATGTTTCATAGTTTCCCTATCGGATTACTAGGAAAAGTGTTGACGGTGGTCGAAGAGGAGAGTGAGGATGATGAAGCCGACGCATCGCCGCACCCCACGCCGCCTCGCCGGGCACCGCGTCGCCCTCTGTCCTACTGAAAGAGGACGCCATGACCACAGCACTGAGCTGCAGCGACAGCCGCACCCGCGGCCGCATGAAGCGGGCGAGGACGTAACCGGTGAAGGCGGACGAGGTGGCCGACACGGGGACCGGTCGGACCGACTGGCTGCACATAGCCCGTGAGATGGCGGACGACCTGGCCACGGACGCGGCCGAGCGCGAACAGGCCGCCAAGGCACCGCTCGACGAGGTGGCGCGGCTGCGCGAGTCGGGACTGCTGACACTGTCGGCGCCGGCCGATCTCGGGGGAGGCGGCGCGGACTGGCGTACGGCCTACGCGGTCATCCGGACCGTCGCCGCGGCCGACGGCGCCATCGGCCACCTGCTGGGCAACCACTACTTCCTGTCCCGCAGCGCCCGGTTCTTCGCCGACCGCACCCGTGCCGACCGTATCGACCGGGAGACGACGGCGGGGCAGTGGTGTTGGGGAGGCGGTATCTCCTCACACGAACCACCGCTCATCCTGACCCCCACCTCGGGCGGCTATCTGCTCAACGGCTACCAGAGGTATGCCACCGGAGTCGGGATCGCCGACCGGCTGGTGGTCCGGGCCGCCAGGTACGGCACCGGAGAGCCGTGGGCCGTCCTGGTCGACCCCGCTCGCCCGGGCGTCGTGAGCGGCAGCAGCGGGGACGCCTTCGGCCAGCGGCTGGCGGCCGGTGGCGGCGTGCAGTTCGATTCCGTGCCTGTCGCGGCCGACGATGTGCTCGGCACCCTCTCCCCGGACGAGGGCGCCCTGTCACCCTTCGCCTCCCTGGCCGCGCCGACCGCGCGTCTGGTCTCCGTCCAGTTCTGTCTCGGCGTGGCAGAGGGCCTGCTGGCCGAGGTGCGCGAGTGCGGAAGGGGCATGAGGTCCTCCTGGCAGCCGTTCTCGCCCGAGCCCTGGCCGGACAGCCCGCCGCAGGATCCGCACGCGCTGACCGTGTACGGCGAGCTCACCGTCGTCGCACGCGCCGCCTCCGCCCTTGCGGAGCAGGCGGTGGACGCCCTGATGCACGGCCTTGAACAAGGCGAGGAACTCGACTACGAGGAGTGCGCGGAGATCGCCGTCCTCGCCGGCGTGGCCGAGTCGGCCGCCTCCCGGGCCGCGCAGGAGATCACCACGCGCGCCTTGGACGTCATCGGCGCCGACGCCGCCTCCGCGCGGCACGGCTTCGACCGCTTCTGGCGCAACGCCCGCACACACACCCTGCGCGAGCCGGTCGCCCACAGACTGCGCGAGGTGGGCGACTACTTCCTCAACGGCGCCCACCCGCCCTTCGCCCTTCCCGCCTGACCAGGGGCGACCGGTGCGGGGGCGCACACGGCAGTGAGGGATAATGGCGGCATGCGGATCTCGGCGCGGGCGGACTATGCGGTGCGGGCGGCACTGGAACTGGCCGCCGCAGGGAGCGAGGTCTCGCTCAAGGCCGAGGCGATCGCTGCGGCGCAGGGCATCCCGCACAAATTCCTGGAGGGCATCCTCGGCGACCTGCGCCGGGGCGGTCTCGTGGTCAGCCAGCGGGGCGGCAACGGCGGCTACCGGCTCGCCCGCCCGGCGGAGTCGATCGCCATCGCCGACGTCATCCGCGTAGCGGACGGCCCCCTGGTCTCGGTGCGGGGAGTACGCCCGCCGGAGCTCTCCTACTCCGGTCCCGCGGAGTCGCTGCTGCCGCTGTGGATCGCCGCACGCGCCAACGTCCGCAAGATCCTCGGCGAGGTCACCCTGGCCCACGTGGCCTCGGCCAAGCTGCCCGACGAGGTCCTGAGCCTCACGGAGGACCCCGAGGCCTGGACAAATCCCTGACCGGCGTCCGCCTCGCCGGCCGCACGGCAGGTCGCGGTCACAGCGTCCGCATCGCATAGGCCCTGACGTCCGCGTCCGAGTCCGTCGTCGCGGTGGCCAGGGCGGCTCGGGCGTCCTCGACGGCACGGTGCCGGGTCAGGGCCAGTACGGCGCCCTTGCGGACGTCGGCGTTCCGGTCGCTGAGGCCCTTGGCAAGAGCCGGGACGGCCAGGCCGGAGTCCGCGGCGGACAGAGCGGTGGCGGCGCCAGAGCGGTGGCGGCGCAGGCCGAAACCTGCCAGGCCGGGTCCGACAAGGCCGCCCCGGCGGGGTTGGCCAGGACCGGAGGGCAGCCCCGCGTGCCCAGAGCCTCGTAGGCCGCCCCGCGCACCAGGGCGTCGGGATCGTCGACGAGCGCGGCGAGGGCCGAGCGGGCTATGCCCGAGCTCGTGTCCATCGTGGCCAGGGCCTGGGCGATCGTGACGCGGACCTCGCGGGACGGATCGACGGATGCTGCGCGGGCCACCTCCGCACAGGCGTCGACCGACACCAGCGCGCACGGCCGCGATGCGTACGGCGATGTCGCCATCCGCCGGCGAGCGAAGCGAGCGGCGCGAGCGGCGCGAGATGTCGCCCAGCTGATTCACCTGCGCTCCGACGCCGGCAGGACCCGCCTCCCGCGCACACGACAGCACCGGCTCGCCTGCGGCGGTGACGCTCGTGCGGGCCGGTGCTGTCGTGTGCGCGTGGCCGACGGCCGGGCGCAGACTTCCTGTCGAGGGGGATCCGTTCGCTCAGCGGGTGACCAGCAGGCCACGGCTGCGCAGCACCCACCGCTCCAGCGGGCTGAAGATCAGCAGGTCGATGGCGATGCCGACGAGCAGGATCAGGAAGATGGCCAGGAACACCTGCGACATGCTGGAGTTGTTGCGCCCGTTCTCCAGCAACTGGCCAAGGCCGACGCCCAGATCGGGCGAGGAGGCGATGATCTCGGCGGCCATCAACGACCGCCAGGAGAACGCCCAGCCCTGCTTGAGGCCGGCCACGTAGCCGGGCAGTGCCCCCGGCATCACGATGTGCCGCGCCTCGCGCAGGCCGGTCGCGCCCATGGTCCGGCCGGCCCGCAGGTACAGCGGCGGGATCTGGTCGATGCCCGCCACCAGGCCGTTCGCGATGGACGGGACCGCGCCGAGCAGGATCACGGCGTACATCATCGAGTCGTTGAGGCCCAGCCAGATCACGGCGGGCGGCACCCAGGCCACCGACGGCAGGGACTGCAGGCCCGACAGGATGGGGCCGATGGCCGCCCGTACGAAGGACACCCGGGCGACCAGCAGGCCGAGCGGCGTACCGAGGGCGAGCGCCAGCAGGAAGCCGAGCAGACCGCGCGAGACGCTGGTCCAGATGTAGTCGAGCAGAGTGCCCCGGAGCCAGGCGTCGCGCACCTCGCCCCACACGGCGGAGGGCGCGGGCAGCTTGTAGTCGGGGGCGACGTGCGCCCACACCAGCAGTTGCCAGACGACCAGCACCAGTGCCACGGCGGTGACGGGGGGCAGGACCTTGCGTATCAGGGTCTCGCGCAGCGGTGCGGAACCGGTCTGTACGGAGTCCAGGGCGTCGAGCCCGGCCTCCACTCCCGCGAGATCACTCGGCGTCCGGGCGCCCCGGACGGCCGTGGAGCCGTCCTTCTCGGTGCCGGTGCCGGTGCCGGTGCCGGTGTCAGTGCTGGCCATGGCGGCGGATCTCCCCACGCAGTTCTTCGGTGATCTCTACGGACAGTTCGGCGACCGCGCTGTCCTCGATGCGGCGGGGCTGTGGAATACCGACCGTCCACTCCCGGGCGATCCGTCCCGGCCGGGAGGACAGCAGGACGACGCGCTGGGCCAGTCGTACCGCCTCGCGCACGTTGTGCGTCACGAACAGCACCGACAGTCCCGTCTCCTGCCAGATGCGGGTCAGTTCGTCGTGCAGGACGTCCCGGGTGATGGCGTCCAGAGCCGCGAACGGCTCGTCCATGAGCAGGAGTCGGCTGTCCTGGGCCAGCGCCCGGGCCAGCGCGACGCGCTGGCGCATACCGCCCGACAGCTCGTGCACCCGCTTGCCGTACGCGCCCTCCAGCCGTACGAGTGCCAGCAGCCGGTGCGCCTCCTGACGGCGCTCGGGCTTGGCGACCCCGCGCAGTTTCAGCGCGAGTTCGATGTTCTTGCCCGCGGTCAGCCACGGGAACAGGGCGTGCTCCTGGAACATCAGGGCGGGCCGGCCGTCCGTGCTGATCGAGCCGGCGGATGGCCGGTCCAGTCCCGCGACCAGGTTGAGCAGGGTGGACTTGCCGCAGCCCGAGGCCCCCAGGAGGGTGACGAACTCGCCCGGTGCGACATCGAGTGTGATGTCGTCCAGCACGAGCTGTGATCCGCCTGGCGTGCCCTGGGCGGGGAAGGACTTCGAGACGTGCTCGATGCGGGCGGCGTGCGACACCGTCCTGGTGTCCTCGGCCATGCCGATGAACGTGGCGGCCATGGTCGTCACCTCCTGGGGACTCGTCGGGAGCGGTTGTCGTTACTTGATGCCGAGACCGGCGTCGTCGACCGTGTCCTTGCCCTCGGCCTTGAGGACCTTGTTGAGCGGAGTGAGGTCGTAGATGCCCTTGAGGTCGGGCTTGTCCAGCAGGCCCGCCTTGACCGCGTGCTCGGCCTCGGTGTTGAGGGTCGAGGCCAGCGGGTCGTCGAGGAACGCGATGGACTTCCAGGCCGGGTCGACGACGTCGGCGGGCAGCGCCTTGCCCGACAGCTTCTCCAGCGCCGCGTTGGCGGAGGCCTTCGCCTTCTCGGGGTTGGCGGCGATCCACTCGTTCGTCTTCACCGAGCCGCGCAGTACGGCCTCGACGACATCCGGATGCTCCGTCAGGAACTTCTGCGAGACGATGATGTTCGTGATCACGAACTGCTTGTCGGGCCACAGCGTCGACTCGTCGAGCAGCACCTTGGCGCCCTCGGCGACCAGCTTCGACGCGGTCGGCTCCGGCACCCAGGCGCCGTCGATGGAGCCGGACTTGTAGGCGTCCGGGGTGATCTTGTTGTCGGTGCGGACCACGGAGACGTCGCCCTTGCCGCTCTCGGCGTCCACCTTCCAGCCCTGGTCCGCGATCCAGTTGAGGAACGCGACATCCTGGGTGTTGCCGAGCTGAGGTGTGGCGATCTTCTTGCCCTTGACGTCGGCCAGGGACTTGATCTTCTTGGGATCGACGACCAGCTTCACGCCGCCGGAGGCGGAACCGCCGATGATCCGCAGGTTCTTGCCGCCCGACTTGGTGTAGCCGTTGATGGAGGGGGAGGGGCCGATCCAGCCGATGTCGATGGACCCGGCGTTGAGCGCCTCGATCTCGGAGGGGCCGGCGTTGAAGGTCGAGGTCTTGATCGTGGTGCCGCCGAGCTCCTTCTGGAACAGGCCCTCCTGGACGCCGACCAGAGCGGTGCCGTGCGTCAGGTTGGGGAAGTAGCCGATCTTCACTTCGTCGGCGGAGAGCTTCTTGGCGCCTGCCGCAGCAGCCGGGGTCTGCTTGCCGTCGTCGGTCGATGCGGAGCCGTAACCGCACGCGGTGAGCAGGAGCGGAAGCGTGGCCAGGGCGGCGAGGGTGCGCAGGGTGGTGAGCGGTCTTGCGGCAGACACGGAGGTGTCCTCTCAGAGAAGGAGGGGTCATCAAGGAGATGCGGAAATGCGTGCTGCGATCTCGGACGGGCCGACAGATGGCGCTGGACGTACGGACGAAGTCGATGTGACGACGCGAGGTCAGCACGGGCAGCCCCCGGTCTGCGCAGCTGAGCGCTCCCACGGCCACCCCCTGATTCCTAGTTTTCCTACCTGGTTGATAGGGATCGTGGCAGAACGCAGCAGCCGCCCCAAGAGGGTAATCACATAATGGACAGAACGATCTCAACATTCGGGATCCATGGCCATTGGTCCAGCGTGTCAACGGCTTTTCCTGACACCCGTCCAGGGAGAACGCCATCGACCCGATGTGCCCGGTGTGACCGGTGTGCCCGGTGAACGGGTTCCAGGTCCTGAAGGGCCGGTCACGCTTCGGACATCCCGGATACCCGGAACTGCTGCGTTCCGGCGTGAAATGAAACTAATGTGTCGGGCGATGGCTGGGCCTCACGGCCGAGTTGTCGCACGGTAGTTGGCATCCCGAGGGGCTCGTCATCCCGCGTTGCCGCGAGCAGGAGACGGTGGCCGACGGTCGGGCTTGCCGAGCGGAACCGCACCGACACCGGGGGAGTGGTCGATCGTGGAGAGTGGGGCACCCCCGCTGAATCTCGTTCCTGCGCCACTTGTGTCTCAAGGGCCGGGCAGGAGAGACGGAATGCGGCTTTCACAGCCGGGGCTGCCAGGCTTCCTCCGGCGAGCCGAAGAACGTGACGGTTGCGCACGACGTACGAACAGACGCCGGTCCCGCCGCCCATGTCTCCCGGCATAGCCGCCAACTGCCCGCACCAGGGCACGAGGAGGAGGCATGGCTGAGCCGGGATCCGTCATCGGAGGCAGCGGACGTGATCGCCGGGCAGAGGCTGTGCCGGGCCGGCCCCAGCAGCCGGACGGAACACGCGGCCCGGGCAACGATTCCCAGGCATTGGCCGAGGCCATCCGTACCCCGCTGAGGTCCGGCAGAGCCCATCTCGTCGCGGTCGTCAGCGCGACCGCCGGCACGGGCAAGACCACGACCACCGCCGCCCTGGGTGCCGTCCTCGCGTCCGAGCGGGACGACCGGGTCGTCGCCGTGGACCTCGGCGGCGGAGAGCTGCCCGCCTGCACCGCCGCGCGCAGGATCGACGCGCGCGTGCGGGACCTGACCGCCGGCCTCGTCGACGACGGCTTCGACGTCCTCAGGTTCACTCTGCGCACGCCGTGGGGACTGGAGGTTCTCGACACCGACGCCCTCATCACCCCACCGGGCCGGCCACTCGACGCGGCCTCCTACAGCAGCGTCCTCACCGTTCTCAGCCCGTATGCGATCGTGCTGACCGACTGCGCCACCGGAGTGGAGGGACTGGCCACCTTCGTCGCGCTGACAAAGGCCGATCAGCGCATATTCGTCAGCGACCTGTCCGAGACCGGTGTCGCCGCCACCCGCGACGCGCTGGCCGCCTACGGGTACCTCGCCGATCGCAGCCATGTGGTCCTGACCGGAACGCGCGCCGACGGCCCCGTGCTGTCCGTCCGGGAAGCAGTCGAGCGGCTGCGTGAAGCCTGTCGCAGCGTCGTCGTCGTACCGTTCGACGGCCGGCTTGCGGACGGTTCCGGTCAGGGCCTGGCGAGCATGCAGGACGGCACCCGCGAGGCGTACCGCGTCCTGGCGGCGGCTGTCGTCGAGGGCTTCACCCGGACCCGTACGTGGACGCAGGACCCGGGCGCCGGTGCGCCGGGCGGAAGCCAGGGCCGACCTCCCCAACCGCAGTCTCGTTTCGGTGGATCGCAATCGGGAGTCGCCCGGCCGGCCACGGGCATGGGCGGTGGCCGTCCGGGCGACGGCTACGGGCCGTACGGGGGGCAGGATCCGTACGGGAACGACGACATGGCGGCGGGCCCCCGGCCGTCCCCTGCCCCCGAGGACGTGCGCGCCCGGCTCACGGCCCTCCAGCAGGGAACAGCCTCGGCGCGCGGCGCCGACGGCGGCACGCCCGGGCGCGACGCTCCGGTCAGGCCCGCCGACTACGACAGGGCCGAACTTCCTGGACCGGGCGGGCCGGACACGCCCCCGGCCGCGCCCATCGAGCCGGCGTATCGGGCAGGGCCGCCCGGCGCTACCGGCACCAGCTTCCCGACATCCGCCACGCCGTTGTACGGCGGACAGCAGCAGACGGGCCCGGCGATGACCGGGCCGATGCAGTCGGGCCGTCCACCGGCCTCGTCCCCGACGCGGGGCTCGCCGACCGGCCAGGACCACGAACCTGACGCTTACGGGCAGGCATCGGTCAACGGATCCGCCGGCGCGTACTACTCCCTTCAGTCGTACGGCGACGGGACGGTGCAGGGCCGAGGTGATGTCGGCCGGCCAGGTCCGCCGACGTCCTTCGGCTTCGGCCGCCACGACGTCGGATCCACCCGCCCCGGACCGGAAAGGCGGGGTGCGACGGGAGTCGGGGCCGAGGACGAGGGCACCCCGGGGACGGCCGGGGGTCTGCGCGGACAACAGGGCGGCCGCCGTGGCAGTCCCGCGACGGGCGGGGTCACCACATCGGGGCTGCCCAGACGTGTCCCCAGAGCCGAACTGATTGCAGGCGACGTCGCTCCCGGCCCAGGGGTCTCACGCGCACCGGAGGACGTACGCGGCCGGCTCGACAATCTACGGCGCCGCGTCGAGCAGCGACGTCAGAGGGGAACGGGACCGAACGAGAAGGTTCCGGGCACGGACGACCACACCCTGGGCGGAGCGAGCCCCGCGGCAGGCGGCATCGGATCGCCGTCGAGACGCCTGCTGGGACGCGGCGCCCTGGTTGGCGACCACCTCGGTGCGTCATACAGCGGTTCGTCACAAGGCGATTCGTCACACAGCGGTTCGTCACACAGCGGCGGATCGGCTCCCGCGCCGGCCCTGTCGCCACCCTGGCTGCGAGCCGAGTCCGCGCCGGTCCCGCCCACGGACGGAATGGACTCACTGGCAGAACCACACCACCTCATCGCCGAACTGGCGGAGCAAGCCGCTCCGAACTGTGAGGTGCCGCTCCACGTACAGATCGCCCGAGAGCTCGGCCAGGACAGAGCCGGCGTCCTCATGCGGCCGTTCCCCCTGCCCGAGAAGGGGGCACAACTGACGATCACCGTCACCGCGCCCGGCCTGCACGCGCTGGGAGACCTCCAGCAGCAACTCGTCGTGTATCCGGGACGGGACTCCGACGTCCTGTACTTCGGCCTGCGCACCCTGCACCCAGGCCTCCACCAGGTGATCGTCCGCGCCTTCCACCAGGGCACGTACCTGGGAGCGGTGCACTGCCAGATCTCGGTGACGGAAGGAGGCGTGACCAGGGACGGGCCGCGGCGCCGTGCCCTGCTGCCCGGAATCGCCTTCGCGCCCGGAGAGGTCACCCTGCAGGTGCACCGCAACATCGAGGACGGATCGCTGAGCTTTCAGTTGCTGAGCGAGACCTGCTATCCACCCGAGCAGTTCCGTTTCCGGGGCGGCGACCCGCGGCAGGCCGCCGAGCAGATCTACGCCCAGCTGCGCGAGGCCGCCGGCCGGGCCGGACCCGGTTCACGCGCCGACACGGCCGGGCTCCGCGGCCGCCTCAAGAACCAGGGCGTCCAGCTGTGGAAGTCGACCGTGCCGGAGGCCGTACAACGACAGTTCTGGGAGCAGGCCGACCACATCACCTCCTTCACCGTGCTCGGCGAGCACGATTTCGTGCCGTGGGAGCTGCTCTACCCGCTCGAGCCGCATCGTGACAACGGCTTCCTCGCCGAGTGGCTGCCCGTCGTACGCCGCGTCTTCCGCCAGGACCGGGTCCACCGGCTCGAACTGCCCGGTGCCGCCTTCGTCATGCCACCGGGGTCACCGCCGGACGCGGAGCTGGAGATCACCGTGCTGCGCAAATGGCTCGGACCGGGAGTGGCGAACGCGGGCGTTCTCACCGAGCGTGCCGCCCTCACCTCCTTGATCGAACGCGGCCATGCCGGACTGCTGCACTTCGCCTGTCACAACGCCTTCTCCGGTTCCGGATCCCGGGTGCACATGGCTGACGGCCCGTTCGACCCCATCGACCTCGCGACCGCCGCGCAGACCCGAAGCCTGCGCCCGCACCATCCGCTGGTGTTCTTCAACGCCTGCCGCAGCGCGGGAGAGATCGACTGGTTCGGCTCCAGTCTCGGCTGGGCACCGCAGTTCCTGGAAGCCGGGGCGGGCGCGTTCATCGGCACGCTGTGGCCGGTGCGTTCGTACTCGGCCATGCAGTTCGCCAAGGCCTTCTACGACCACCTTCTGGAAGGCGGCCAGTCCCTCGGCCAGGCTTCACTCGCCGCCCGCCAGGCCATCCGCGACCAGCACGGCGATCCGACCTGGCTCGCGTACGCCGTCTACGGCAGTCCGGCCGCCACGGCAAGCCGCAGCACGTCCACCGACGCGAGGTGACACCCGCACCCGTGCCACGCCGGCAGCCCGTCGGCCTCTCGTGATCCCGAGATCCGCACCGACTCACCCGTCCCGAACCGCTGTTGCCACGCTCAACAGCTCCCGCGCGAAGGAGCCCCAGCCCATGCCGGATCCCGTCTTCGTCATCCACGGTGTCGCCAACCGCGACCGTGACGGCTTCACCGCCGCCGTCGAGGCTCTTCAGAACGCGACGGGCGTCGACATGGTGCCGGTGTACTGGGGCGACCTCGGCGCCGAGGACCGTCTCATCACCGCGGCCCTTCCCACCCGCGACACCAAGCTCATCTCCCCGGTAGGACCCGGCGACATCCTGCGCGACGAGACAGCCGACAGCCTTCCCTCCTATCTCTTCCCCGCACAGCCCCTCGTGGTCGATCAACTGCGGATCGTCGATGCCGCGCTGCGCGGTGAACTGGCTTCGGACGAAGGACCGTTGCGAGCCGACGTAAGTCCGGGCACGCCCACTGCCGATGAAGTCATGGACTGTCTCGTCGACGAATGGCCCGACACCCGCTGGCTCAGCCGGACGGACGACGCAGCTCTGCTGGCGGAGACCGGCCGCGCCCTGGCCCGCGTGCTGCTGGATGCGGACCCCGATGCGGACACCTCGTACGGATACGACGCTCTCCGCGGCCCGTCCGGCCCCGGAACGGGACGGTGGCGCGACATGCTCCGCAGGCGGCTACGTGATCTGGACCGCATCACGGGCGCGGCGATCGGCGCCGCAGCAGGACGTGTCAACCAGGCCGTGCGCACACGCATCCTGCCCGGCACCACCCGATTCCTCGGCGACGTGCTGGTCTACCAGCGCCACCGCGACGTCATCCACGCCCGTGTCCGGGAGCGGATCGACGAGATCGACCCGAACCTGGGACGAGGGCCACAGCGCCCGGTGCGGTTGGTCGCCCACAGCCTTGGCGGCGTCATCGCGGTGGACATGGCCACGGCGGGGGAGCCGCTGTGGACCGACCATCTGCTCACCTTCGGTTCCCAGGCGGCCTTCTTCCACGTCTGCGATCCGCGGGGTGGTCAACTCCTGCCCTACACCGCACAGTCACCGGTCCGGCTCCCCGCTTCGCTCGGCCGCTGGACCAATCTCTGGGAGCCGATGGACATGTTGGCCTTCGCCGCTTCCCGGGTCTTCCGGCTCGACGACGGCACCGAACCGGTCGACCGCGCCGTGCCGCACTCCACCAGCTCCGGCCTGTGGACCCACTCCGCCTACTGGGACTTGCCCGCCGTCGCCGTCGCCATCGCGGAGGCCATGGAGGGCGGCTCATCGGCAGCCGACGAGCGGATGCCCGGAGATGCCGGCCGACAGGCGGACCCCGTGTGAACGCGCGTCTCGTGTGCGTGCCACCGATGCTGGTCCGACCCGCGCTTCGAGGGCTGGCGGCGGGATCTGCCGCGGTCGGCGGCCGGACTGCAACGACTGGTTCGGCAAGCGAGTCAGGCAGGCCCGACCGAAACGCGAGTCCGGTCCCGGTCCCGGGCGTCGGCCTCGGTCGGGCAGAATGCCGGACATGACGACTTGAAGAGCACCGGCCGGGCGGCAGCACTGGCGCAAGATTGGCAGCGACTGGTCCGTTCCGGACGGTGAACGCCGGATCTGCGCCGCATGCGCGACGCCCGTCCGCTCGTACCAGTACCGCTTCTATCCGCCCGAGTCCGACATGTTCGAGCGCTGCATCGGGTTCGCCTGGTGCTCGACGTGCCGGATCTACTCCGCAAACATGGTTCACATCCCGCGGAAGCGGGTTCTGGCCGATGCCCTCGCATCCCTGCCCCCTGAGGAACGCGAGCGGTTGGTACGTTCGGAGACGGGACTGATCGAATTCCTGGACCGCCGGCTCCGAAGTGCAGAAGGGCAGTCCTGACCGGGCAGACGGATGGCTCCGCTCTCGGCGACGCGCCTTCCGCCTCGCCCGGACGGTCTCGCGATCGCCGTGCCCCTAGCGGGAGGCGTCGTCCTGCGGTCCCGGCGTGCCGGGCGCGCGTTCGGTCCGGTTCCAGAGGCGGAGCTTGTCGGGGTTGAGGACGACCCAGACCTGGACCACGTGAAGGCCTGCGATGTCGAGGCAGATCACGGCCGCGACCTGGTTCTCATAGCGCACGATGAGCCCCGTCCGGCCGTTGACGGAGTGAGGGACCAACGTCGTGGACGGGTGCCGGGCGAGCAGAGTGAGCAGACCGCGGGCGACCCGCAGACGGCCGTGGATCGGCCGGGTCAGGGCCCGCACCTTCCCGCCGCCGTCGAAGAAGGCGGTGACGTCGGCTGCCAGCAGCGACGCCAGCCGGCGGCTGTTCTCGTCGGCACACGCTCGACCAACCGCGCGGACGACGAGGTCGTGCTGCCGGGGCGTTGTGGTACGCGCCCGTCGGGCACGCAGGCTGTGCCGGGCACGCTCGGCGAGTTCGGCACACTCCCGTTCGGTATGCCCCACGACGTCGGCGACTGCTCCGGGCGCCATACCGAACACGTCGTCGAGGACGAAGGCTGCCCTCTCGGCCGGGGACAGGGCGCCCAGCGCGTCGAGGAGGACCTGGCTCACCTCCTCCTCGAGGGAGCCGTCACGCTGACCGGACCGGACGCCTCTCGCCTGCAGGTCGGCGCTCCGGCGCTCGGGCAGCTCCAGGTGGGCCAGGCAGATGGCTCCTGCGGTTTTCGCGAGCCAGGACCGGGGATCGGCGATCCGCCCCCTGTCCGGCTCGGAAAGCGTGTACCACTGTCGGTAGTTCTCGGCGACGACGCTCTCGGCTTCGTGGCCCCTGCCCAGCATCCAGCGGGCGACATCCAGCAGGTGCTGTCGTTCGTCGCACAGCTCCGCAATCGGCATCGCGGCACCAGCCTGATCCATTCCGATTCCTCCCTCGCGCGGAGAGTTCCGGAAACCGAGACGGGGCCGAGGTGCCTCGGCTTCCCCATCGGCGCTCTTCACAGAGCTGACCGGACAGGCGGCGAACGTGTGACACCTCGCTCACCGCGCTGGTGGCGCGTTCGCCGGGCCCGCGTACGGCAGAGGCTTCGCAGAGCCGGTTACGTCACGATGACCGTCCGTGCCGTAGCAGTCTGTGACTGTTACGGCACGGACGGGTGGCGAGGGTCAGCCCTCCGGCGACAGGCCTGCGACAGCAGAAGGCCGACAGGCTCTGCCGTGCGCCTGCACGCGTGGGGTCAGCCGAACATGCCGACCTGGTAGTCACCCGCCGGCTGGCGGTTGATGACGTTGATGCGGTTGTAGGCGTTGATGAGTGCGATCAGCGAGATCAGCGCGGCCAGTTGGTCCTCGTCGTAGAACTTGGTCGCGTTGGTCCATGCCTCGTCCGTCACACCGGTCGAGCTGTCCGCGAGGCGCGTGCCCTGTTCGGCCAGTTCCAGTGCCGCGCGCTCGGCATCGGTGAAGACCGTGGCCTCGCGCCACGCGGCCACCAGGTTCAGGCGCAGCTGCGTCTCTCCGGCTGCCGCGGCTTCCTTGGTGTGCATGTCGGTGCAGAAGCCGCAGCCGTTGATCTGGCTGGCGCGGATCTTCACCAGTTCCTCGGTGGCGGCCGGCAGGGCCGGAGCCAGCGCCGCGGCGGCCGAGTTGAAGTGCCGCATGACCTTGCCCGCGAGGGCGTTGCCGAAGTAGTTGATGCGTGCGTCCATGATGGAATCTCCTCAAACGGTGAACGGGTTTCGGCTTACTGACCGAGCACCCCGTCGGTCTGTGACACCGAGACCGCCACTGTTCACAGTCGAGATCATCGAGAGTGTGGATACGGTCGGTCGTCCCCGAAGCCGTGACCCCGTCCGTAGCGGACCTGGCAAGCGCACAGTCAGCGGACGGTCCAAGGGTGGCCACCATGCCTGATCGGAGGCGGTGTCGCCTTCGACACACGCCGCGCCCGGTACGTGGCTGCCGACTCCGTCCGACTCAACGGCGTGACCCTCGAACAGCGGCCACGGCCGGACAGCGGGGACTTCATTTCGGCATGCCGTGTCACACACGGGCTCTCGGCTCGGTCTCATGAGGTGAAAAGGGACGTTCCCTCGGCCGATCACGTGGGGAATCGGCCGTCCGGTCCCGGCGCCCGGATGCCGCGTCCTGCACAACCCCTGCACCGGTGTCCGGGCCTGCGGACGGTGAGCACGTTCACGGAACCCTGGCAGCGGCACGTTCAACTTCGGAGCTGACGATGGACACGTACAAGCAGACAGCAGCCCGCGGCCTGATCGACATCAAGGCGTATGTGCACCGGCAGGCCCACCTCGGCGCGGCCCGTCGGCGCCTGGCCGAATTCACCGCGCGGGCCGCGGACTTCAGCCCTGGTCAGAAGCGTGATCTGGAGCGGTGCCACCTCGACGAGCAGCGGTACGTGGCGCGCATGGCCACCGATCACATCGTCGACGGCATCAGTGCGGCGGAGAACGCGCACCGCATCCGATCCGGACGGTGGCTGCGCGGCACACTGATGGTCATGACGCTGATCAGCGTTGTTCTGCTCATGTGTGCGGCTCTGGTCGTGAGCTTGGTGGCCTGACCAGCGGCAATGGCCCCTGAACAGGCTGCCCGGCGGGCCGGGCACGGCGATGAGGACGGTGCGGAGCGGACGACGCACAGTGTCCCACCGTCTTCGCGACTGCCGGGACGGGAAAAGCGCCGTTCGGCGGCGCCGGTCAGGCAGCTTCCTCGCAGGGCCGGACATCACGAGGTGTCACAACGTGATGAACCAGCTGGGGCTGAGCGCGCCGGTCGGCGCCGGTGTCAGTGGACAACGTCATTCCTCGTACTCCAGCTCCGGTGGCTTGGGTGGGTCACTCGACAGGACCGAAGTGGGCGTCGGCCTGTGACACCGGGACGTGATGGTGAGTCCGGCGCGTGGGTGTCATCGCCGGGTGCGCGCAGTCTCAGGCGAGCAGGACGCGGGGAAGTGAGACGGCGAGCAGGCACGGTCACAACGAGTGCCACGTTGTGCCGACGCGGGTTCACACGGTCCTGCCGTCGAATCGCACCAGCCCGGACGCGCGTAGCATGGCTGACGGACAGGCCAGAAGGGACGATTCCAATGTGTGCTGGCGCCCCATCCGACACCGACGACCGGGCGACTCGGGATTTCCTCGCGGCACGTCCGCAACTCTTCGGCATCGCCTATCGCGTGCTCGGCAGCAGTGCTGAGGCCGAGGACGTCGTGCAGGATGCGTGGCTTCGTTGGCAGAACACCGATCGCACGACGGTCCGCGAGCCCGCCGCGTTCCTGACCGCGGTCGCCACCCGCCTGGCGATCAATGTCGCGCAGTCGGCGCGGGTGCGCCGCGAGTCCTACGTCGGGCCCTGGCTTCCCGAGCCCGTGGACACCAGCCAGGACCCCCAGCTGGGTGCCGAGCGCGCCGAAGCCGTGGAAATGGCGGTTCTGCTGCTTCTGGAGAAGCTGAACCCGGTCGAGCGTGCCGCCTACGTGCTGCGCGAGGCGTTCGACTACCCCTACTCGCGCATCGCCGACATCCTGGAGACCAGTGACGCCAACGGCCGTCAGCTGGTGAGCCGCGCTCGGCGGCATCTTGCCGCCGAGCGCAAGGAGAGCGTCAGCCCGACCGATCACCGACGTCTGCTGGAGGTTTTCCTCTCCGCGGCGCGCACGGGTGACATGGCGGTTCTGGAAAACGTCCTGACGGCCGACGTCATCAGCTACGCGGACGGTGGCGGTATCCGCGGCGCGTCCAAAATCCCGGTCGTGGGCCGCACACACGTCTCCCGCTATCTTGCGGCCTTCGCACCCCGCTTCTGGCCGCAGGCGGATGTCCGCTGGGTGGAGGCCAACGGGCGACCGGCGGTGCTGGTCGAAGCCGATGGGGACGAGGTCGCTCTGCTGTGCCTGGACGTCTCCCCGCAGGGCATCGAGCGGATCATGTGGGTGATGAACCCGGCCAAGCTCGCGCCCTACGTCGCGTCGCTGACGGCCGCTTGACCGGTTGCCGCAGGGCCGTACAACCAGTGGACGTCACAGGACCCGCGACCTCCCGGTCACCCGGTAGTCCGCAAGCCGGACACCGGTCGATCGAAGGGCAGTCCGTGTGACGCTCATCGTGTGCGGTGTGCTGCCACGTGCCCGCGATGCGCAGGCGTCGTCGACAACGGTGCAGCCGCGCTGCTGCCTTCCTTCCCCCTGAGGTCGGCTTTCCCGGCCGTGGAGTACCGCGGCGGCTCGGCCCGGTCCCCAGCCGATCGGCGGTCGCCTGCGCGGCGTCACTCTTTCAGCGGAAGCGTCCTTGATTCCTGCCGCACTCCATCAGTGGCCGGCGTCCGACGGGACCGTTGCCCTCACGCCGGGGTGATGCCGAGCCCGAGGAGTGCGCCGTGGCGCTCGGTCGTCGGAAGCCTGCGGGGCTGTCCATCGGGAGCGGCCGTTCCGCCCCCTGATGCCGGCTTGTCGCATGAGCAGTTCCACTGTCCCGCGGCTGACGCTGACGCCGTAGAACTGCTGTAGCTCCTGATGAATGCGACGGGAGCCGTATGCGGCCTCGGACGACTGGTGGATGGCGAGGATGAGTTCGGTCAGCCAGGCGTGGCGTTGCAGTCGGCCCGAGGGAGCACGTCGGCGCCAGGCGTAGTACCCGGATTCGGAGACGCGCAGGAGCATGGACGTCGACCGGACCGAATACCCTTCTGCCGCCATCACCTGGATGGCCTCGAACCGCCTTTTGGGGGCACCACATCGTTCAGCAGCTCTGTCAGACGCCGATGGGCGCGGAGTTCACGCTCCAGCTCCGCGATGCGCGCTCGAGCGGCGCTCAGCTCCACCGAGAGCGTTTGTCTGCCCACCAGCTGATGTCCAGTCAGGTGCGCATGGGATTGGCGCCAGCGGTACACGGTGGGTCTGCTGAGGTGCAGTTCAGCTGCGACGTCCTTGACGGACCGCCCCTCGGCCAGCAGGTCCAGGGCTCGGTTGTGCAGTGAAGAGGGATGCTGTCTGGGCATGTTCCTTCTGATTTCAGGCCCGGGGAAAAGCTGACGGCCCGGCTCGGGTGGACCGGCCCGACGAAGTGCTCGGGGTGCGTGAGGCTGCCCGGCCGGAGTCGGTGACCGACCCCGATCTCCTGACCGCCTCGTTCTCTCAACGGACGTGACGGTGCACGGTGACTGTGGGTTGGCAGCGGCTCGGGGCCGCTGGGTCCGAGGACGTGAAGTCCCTGCTCGGCGCGGCGGCGGAAGAGGGAGCGGTGCCACCATGCGGTGATCAAGCGGGACACACCTGCCGGAACGGCCACGCCCATGACCGCGCGAAGCCGCGTGTTGCCTTCGGTGGCGCGCACCGCGCACCGCGCACCGCGCCACGGGCCACGGGCCACGGGCCAGGCGGCCGGCAAGCTGTACGGTCAGGTGGGCCGCGCCAGCCATGGGGCAGATGAGCACGAGGCTTCCGATGACACCGACCAGCTCTGCGGCGATCTGCCCGTCACTGAAGACCGGAAAGGTTCCCGTGAGCTGTTCGACCAGGGAACGCGGGCTGGTGGAGACCGGTCGGGCAAGGTTCCACAGGGCGTAGCCGGTCTCCGACGGCAGCAGGGGGGTCACGATGGCGCCCCATACGGAGACCACGATCCGGGCGGAGCGCTTGAGGTCTGTCACGTCCTGGTGCACCGGGCGCCCCGGCAGGATGCTCAACAGGATGGGCTTGGCCATCGCGGAGCCAGGTAGCCGCCGGGAGAAGACACCGCTTCGACCATCCCTGCGGTCACGACCTGCAGCGTGGGAGGTGGCCTCAGTGCTTCGAGATGCCGAACAGCAAGGCGGGTTGGCCGCATCGTCGGGCTGGTTCGTCCGTGCGACGAAGGTTCATTTCTTCGAGCGCGAGGCCGGGTGCGGCCCGTGCCGCACCCGGGCGGCAACTTCATGGCGCAGCGCGATCACCGACTCGCCGAAGCGGAGTGGGACTTGTCGGCGGTCGCCGGCGCAAGCGGCGGTGACGCTCCCCGTGAACAGCTGCATCAAGATCACGTAATCGATCACCGGGAATTGCGGGGCAGTCCTTGATGGAACGGTACGCCGCCGGATGTCACCGATCGCTGTGTTCAGGGTCTTTGGGGTTGTCCGGTCCAGCACATAACAGCGGCCCATGGGCTGCACTCTCAGATCTCACCCGAGGTTCCAGGTCGGACCGGATGAGACGAGGCTATTCAGATCGTGCCTGACAGACTTGTGCCGCGGTGAAACACTGGAGGATCGCCGGATTGAGGTGAGTGGAGCAGTCCTGGCAATCTCCGGAAGGCGACCTGGACCGGCGTCCGCATTCTCACGAGGAAATCCGTCGGCCGTGACGAAGGGCTGCGCGGTTTGCCGGGCTCCGCGAGCTCGGAGCGGAATGGGAGCGAAAGCCCCCTATTCGTATCGAGTGATGAGTCTATCGCGGCCGCACGGTGACGGCTCTATTGTCCGATCGCGCGGCGTGTCGTCCGCGCGGCTCGCCCCGGCGGGCGGGTGGTGGTCCGGGAATCGCGCTGCGACGACATGGGGGCACTGCCCGCCGCGACATCCTGCACGGCGGCGGGCAGTGCCAGAGTTGATGCCCCTGGCTACCGGAGCCAGTTGGGTACGCAGACCCAGTGGTTGCGGTGGTGCCCCCAGTCACGCTGGTAGACCCAGTAGCATCCGCGGCCGTGTTCGCGGTGCCCGTCCCAGTCCCAGCCGCGGCCCCGGTCGTCCCAGCCGCGACCTCGGTGGTCCCAGCCGCGACCCCTGTCGTCCCAGCCGCGGCCCCGGTCGTGGTCTCCATCCCAGCCGCGGCCCCGGTCGCCACCGTGGTTCCGGTGCCCGTCGTGGTCACGCGACTCCAGGAGGGAGCCCGCATGGACGGGCGATGCCTTGAGAGTGGGAGCCGGAGCGGCTGCCGCCGTACCTGCAAGCGGCAGAATGACAGCCCCGACCGTCAGAACTGCGGCAGTCAAGGTTCCAGTCATACGCTTCACTGATTGATCCTCCTTGAATTCCCGGGCAATCTCTGCCCGGAAACCGACAGTACCCGCAACTTTTGGGCCGGTAATGCAAGCAAGTGGCGTCGTGTCAGGTGGGTCGGTGTCGTCCCAAGGATTCAAACAGCAGGTCGGAGGGCGCGGGCCAGCGGTCCGTGGTTTCCATTTCGACCGGAAGGGGTTCGGCAAGAACACTCGACCGGCGGACGAGCCGTGCGAGTCGAATGGAGAGGGCCTCGGCGGATCGGCAACGCACCTTTTCGAGATCTTGTTCGTTGATTTCGGATGTAAGGTGCCATGCCTTTCGGAGAGGCAGACTGTCCGCTTTCCTCGCGTCTGCCAGGACACATGTCGAGAAGATCCCGTCATGGTCCGATCGAAATGCCTTGATTTTCGTGGAGAGAGTTTTAGTGTTTCTTTCCCGTATCCCTTCCCGAGTCGCATCGAGGAGGTGTCCGACTTCATGCAGGCGCATGGTTGGCGAGGCCGCGGCGTCTGAAGATCCGTCAGCGGGGTGTGCGGTCCGGCAGTGCCGGGGCGTCGGCGGCGGACGACACCCGCCCGTCGGGAACCGGCTCACGCGTGACCTCGGTCGGCTCAGTTGTCGAGGTCCTGTGGATACCAGCGGAGTTCGATTCCGTTGCCGTCCGGGTCCTGGATGTAGACCGACGTGGCCGTGCCGCGTGCGCCGAACCGTGGCACGGGTCCTTCGAGAACCGTGCAGGGCGCCGATGCGATGAACTCGTCCCAGTCCAGTGGATCGACGGTGAGGCAGATGTGGTCGACGTTCGCCGCCCCCCGGGGGCCGGCGACGAGGTCGATGATGGTCTCGGGGGTGATCCTGACCGACGGGAAAGGCGCCTTTGCCTGTCGCCACTCGTCGACGCGCACCGGCTCCAGGCCCAGGAGGCCGGTGTAGAACGTCAGGGAGCGCTCGACGTCGGCGACGTTGAGGACCAGGTGGTCGAACGCCTTGACCCGCAGGGAGGGCACTCGCGGTGCCTTGCGATGGGTCTGGGCAGCGCGGTCGTGGCCCTGCGGGGACGAGTGGGTTCCGGACGGGCCGGCGGTGGTGTTCGAAGTGATCACAGCTCTTCCCTCGTTGGCGGAGTGGGCGGGGTTGTTCCAGGATCCGCCGCACGGAATGCGCCATCAAGACAGCATTGCCATACGATCGTTGAGCCTGACTCAACGAAATGAGGGCGACGTGCTGGAGCGTGTGGAGATCGAAATCTTCCTGGCTCTTGCCGAAGAGCTCCACTTCGGCCGTACCGCGGAACGCCTCGGTCTGACGACCGGCCGGGTGAGTCAGGTGATCAGGAAATTGGAGCGGCACATCGGCGGTGCCTTGTTCGCGCGCACCAGCCGCACCGTTCGACTCACGCCGGTCGGCGAGCAGTTGGCCGATGATCTGGCACCCCTCGTCGCCGCGATGGAGGCCGCACTCCGCAAGGCAGCCGACGCGAGCCGGGGTGTCACGGGCGAACTCCGGGTGGCCTTTCTCGGAGAGGGGACGGCCCCCGCACTGCTCAAGGTGGTCGCGCTGTTCGGCGAACGGCATCCCGACTGCCGGGTCGAGGTCCGGGAAGTGCAGCTGTCCAACTCCCGCGCGAGCCTGGTCGATGGTTCGGTCGACCTGCTCGTCGCCTCGTATCCCTTCGACGGAATGGTCTGCGGTCCTGCGCTGATCACGGAGCAGCGGGTGCTCGCGGTCGCTTCCGGGCATCCCCTCGCCGGTGAGCGTTCGGTGTCGGTCGAGGTGCTCGCGGACCACCCCGTGGTGCAGTATCCGGAGGTCACATCGGCAGGGTTCAAACGGGACCGCACCCCGGACCACACCCCGTCGGGCCGCCCGATTCCGAAGGGACCGGCCGGAGCCTCGTTCTCCGAGATGCTCACCCTCGTCGCGATGGGCAGAGGAGTCCTTCCGGTCGGCGAGCATTCCCGCCTCTACTACCCGCGTCCGGACGTCACCTACGTGCCCCTCCACGATGCACCCCCGATCGAACGCGGTCCGGTCTGGCGGGCGGGTAACACGGCCGCGCGCATCGAGGAGTTCGTACGGGCTGCGGCGGATACGGCGAACAACGCGAGGTTTCCCAACCCCGGGCCGTGAGATTTCCCGACCCCGGACAACGGCCCGGCCGCCAGAACTCCTTGAAGACCTTCCCCGACTCACGTACGGGAACATCGCGATCCGCCCCTCACAACTGACCCTTGACGGCGTGGACTTCGGACTGATCCCGAAACGTCACGCAGAGAGCGAAGAAGACGAAGACCGAGCCGAGCCCTACCCAGACCGCCTCGGGTTCAGCAAATGCGCCAATTACCGGACATGGCCCTCCTGGGGCGGCAATGATGCCTTTCGCCGCTGGTGGGCTGACAGGAGCCCGTTCGGAGAGGAAGTGGTCAGTCGGGGGCAGTGAGCGGGTCGCGGCGCTGGAGGCGAGCGATCCGCGGCAGGTGGGCCGGTACCGGATCGTGGGCCGCCTGGGCGCCGGCGGCATGGGCCGGGCCTACCTCGGCCGATCACCGGGCGGCCGCGCCCGGTGGCCGTGAAAGTGGTGCGCCCAGAACTGGCGGAAGAGCCCGGCTTTGCGAAGAGATTCGCCCGTGAGGTGAGCGCGGCACGCCGGGTGAACGGGTTCTTCGCCGCGGCGGTGGTGGACGCCGACCCGCAAGGGAATCCGGCGTGGCTGGCGACCGCGTACATGCAACAACGTACGCTGCGCATCCTGGGCTGGAGTCTGGCGGTCACCTTGAGCATCTGGACCCTCAAGGTGTACTTCCTCAGCTTGTTCGTCCTGCTCCTGGCTCTCGCCGTCCCTGGTGGGCACCACGATGATGCGGTACAGGCGCAGGCGGCGAGCCCGGCCAACAGCGCGGTGACCGTGGATCCGGTCGCCTTTGGCTTCCGGGGGTATCAGTGCGACCTGCCGGAATCACATCCGCACCCCCCGAAGGCCGTCAGGGGATCCTGGCTCCTGGCCACTTCTGCCGCTCTCGCCTCTACGATGCCGTGGTGATCAAGGTGTCTTGGACGTTGGCGGGCGAGCACGCGGATGAATGGACTGGCATGGACCCACAGGAGGGCGCAGCGGTACTCGAAGCGAGAGTCGGTGCCGTGGTCGAGGCCAGCGGTATGACGGCCGATGCGATACGGCACTACCGCGAGACGTTCCTCATGCCGGTGGCCGAGAACCTGCGCACGGCAGGCAGGGCGGCGCTGTCGCAGGGCAAGTCGTGGAACACGGCCGCCGGTCCGATCCTCGTGGCCGCCTCCCCGGTCGCAGCCTGAATTGCAGCGACGTCATCCTCGTTGACGACACCCGCCGTTCGCATCTGCCGGCTGCCGCGTGTTCCCGCCGCGTCACAGGACTTCGGTCTGCTGCGGGGTCACGCAGTGGGAAAACTCCCCGACCCGCACGATGTAGCCCTTCGGCGGTTCCAAGGACGTCGTCCACCAGAGCCCGGTGACCTCCCCGACAGCATCCGCCGACGCGCCCGGTGTGTCCGACTCCAAGCGGATCCGGACGCGGGTTCCTTCGGGGAGGTCACTGCGATAGCGGGGCGGCATGTCGGGACGAAGCCCTCCCCGGGAGACCAGGAACTCCGGCCGCAGCCTCCAGGGGCTGCCGTCCTCGGTCTCCACCGAGTAGAGCGGCCCGGCCTGGCCATCACTCACGTCCTGCTCGATGACACACGCGACGACGACCCCGCGGTCGCCCACGACCTCCGGCCCGAGCCGGCCCAGTTCCGGAACCGGTGGGTGTGGCGTCGCCAGTTCCACCATCTCGCCGTAGACCAGCGTGGCCTGCTCGGGCCAGGGAGTCTCCTCCAACGGCCACCGATGCTCGACGGTCACGAGGGCCTCCGGTTCATGGCCTCGGCGGACCACCACACCAGAACGACGAGGCGTCCGGACGGAGTCGGTCGTGCTGCCGGATCCGCCGGGACTGATCCCGATGTGGCCGCGGGAACTGCCGCACTGGCCCTACGTCCAGGCCATCGATGAGGGGGTCACCGCCGGACACTTGGGATTGAGGCACTTCAGACCGTGTCCTGGAAGACGCAGTCCCACGCGTACGTGCCCGCGACGCTGCCGTCGCCACGTACGGCCTGGAGCGTGTAGAAGTACGACATCCCCTTCGTGGCGGTGGTGTCCGTCCATTTCCGGGTCTCCGTCGGCAGCAGGCCCTCGTGCTGGGGCTCGTACGCTTCGGTCGCCGGGTTCCACCGGCTGACGCGGTAGCCGGTGACGGTGTCGCACAGCGCGGTGTTGTCACACCACCAGTTGACCATCGGCGCAGCGGCGCCTGCCGTGTTGTAGCTCAGGGCGCCGAGTTTCCAGTCTTGGGTGACCGACACGGAGGGCCGCAGGTCGAGCTCGGTGGCCTCGGCGACGGTGACCTGCGGGTCGTACGGGGTCAGCTGGTTGGCCCAGCGGTCCTTGGCGATGACGGCGTAGACGTGCGTCTCGCCGTCCGGCAGGTCGCCGCACAGGATCGGGCGCCGGTCCATCCCGCCCGCGCAGCCATGGGAGCTGAGCCACTTGATGCTGCCGTCGGCCTGCCGGGCGCCGGTCCAGACCACGTAGCCGACGATGTCGTCCTCGGTCGACGCGTCCCAGCTCACCAGCACACCGTCGGTGCGCGGGGTGGCCCTCACACCGGTGACGGGGCCCGGTGCGATCCGGTCGCCGGTGCGGACCACGAGCGGTGCGGACAGCGCCGATTCGTTGCCGGCCGGGTCCACCGCGGCGACGGCGTACGTCACATAGGTGCCGGCGGGCATGTCCAGGTCGCGGCAGACGCCCTCGGTGGCGTACTGGTCGCTGGGGTCGGTGCAGGTGACGCGGGTGAGCGAGGCAGGGTCGAGAGTCTTCCCGGGCGAGCGGTAGACGTGGTACCTCCCACCGTGGTTGAAGTCCTCCAGGAAGCCATCGGGCTCCCTCCAGAACACCTCGGTGAAGCCGACGCCGACATCGGCGGTGAGGCTCGTCGGCGGCTTCGGTGGCGTCCGGTCGACACCGTCGCCGGTGACCGTGGCGTACGCGCCCGGATTGCCGAGCGAGTCGAGGGCGCGGACCCGGTAGTACTGGAGGGTGTTCGAGGGTGCGTCGGGGCCGTACGAAGTCGCGGTCGTCGTGCCCAGCAGGGTGAACGGGCCGGAGGCCGAGGCCGCGGAGTACACCTCGTATGTCGCGGCGTCGCTGATCGGCTGCCAGTTCAGCGTCGTCCACCACCCGTCGGTGACGACGGTGAGGCCCGTCGGGGCCGTAGGACCCGTGCGGTCGACGCTGGTCACGCTCACGTCGGAGCTGCCGGCGGACTCGCGGCCGGCCTTGTCGACGGCGCGGACCTCGTACAGGAACGTCTGGCCGGTCGCGGGCGGTGCGGCGTCGACGAAGACCGGGGAGGTGAGCAGGGCGGTGCCGCTGACCTTCGCCCACTGGCCGGTGCCCAGCCGACGGTAGACACGGTATCCGGCCAGGTCCATCTCCTTGTTGGCGGCCCAGCGCAGCGTGGTCCTCGCGGTGTTCCGGTCGTACGAGGCGGCGAGGGTGGCCGGAGCGAGGGGCTTGACCGTGTCGACGGCGGCCTCGGTGCGCGGAGTGTAGGTGAAGGCGGCGTTGGCGTTGCCGGTCCAGGCGACGTAATCCACTCGCAGGGTGTGCTTGCCGGCCGGGATGGTCAGGTCGACGGTCTTGCGGACGGTGGCGGAGACGTTCCGCCACAAGTCGATCTTCCGTACCCCGTCGACGTAGACGCGCATGCCGTCCTGGGTAGCCGCGGAGAGCCGGAAGGGACCGCCGGAACCGAAGTCCCGGGTGAGGGCCCAGCGGACGGAGAAGTTGTCCCTCGGCAAGGTCACCCCGGCGGGATCGCCACTGCCGTAGTTCTCGGCAATGGCGGAATCACAGGCGGTCCGCCTGGGCGTGCCGCTGAACGAGGTGTTGGCGAAGAACTGTGCCTTCCAGGTGGGAGAGACGCAGGTAACGGCCGCAGCGGCCGGAGTGGCGGTGATCAGGCCGCCAGAGGCGACGAGCGCGGACATCAGGGCCAGCGCGATCAGCCGGTTGCGAGGCATCACAGAGGAAGGGTCCTTTCCGGACCGAAGTGGAGCGCGTGAAACGTGGTGACGCGTGTGTGACTAACGAGGTGGGAGCAGGGTTGCGCTCGTCCAGGTCTTTTCGGCCGGAGAACCGTCGGAGCGCGGGGAGAATCGCGGCAACGGTCGAGCAGCGCGGAAGAATCCACTGGCACGGCCCCGCAGGGGGATGCTCTACTCTGCCCTCTCAAGATCTACTGGGGGGTACGAGATGCGGTTGAGGCGTGGGAGTAGACGGCTGACGGCAGTCGTGTTGACAGGTGTGCTCGCTGCGGCCGTGGTGAGCTGTGGGCATCGGAACCCGTCCGCCGAAGCGGGCGGCGGGCGACAGACGACGGGCGAGGCCGACGGCACGGAGCAGAGCCCGGCCAAGGCGCCCTACCCCGGGTTGGCCGACGTGCCGGAGCAGGTGGAACCGGACGGCACGAGCATTTTGGTGGGCGATCCCCAGGCGCGGGTGACCGTGCACCTCTACGAAGACCCGCGCTGCCCCTACTGCAAGGAATTCGAGACCTCGGGCGGCGGCCCGGTCCTGACCAGGTGGGTCCTGCAGCACGAGGTCAAGGTCGAGTACACGATGGCGTCGTTCCTGGATCCGCGGCTCGGAGGAAACGGGTCGAAGAAGGCGGTCAACGCGCTACGCGCGGCGTTGGAGCAGGGCAAGTTCGCCGAGTACCACGCCGTCCTCTACCAGAACCAGCCCTCCGAAGAGGTGGACGGATTCACCGACGCGCGGCTGCTGGAACTGGCAAGCAAGGTGAAGGGGTTGAGAAGCCCGTCCTTCGACACCGCGGTGAAGTCGATGAAGTACCGGGACTTCGTGGAATCCACCGAGGAGGTGTACGCCGCGGCCGGGCACTACAACGGGCATGCCGGGCCGGGTACTCCCACCGCCGAAGTGAACGGGTACCGGATCCCCGTCGAGTACGGCGGGATCCTCTATGAGGCGGACCTCTTCGACCACTATCTGACAGGAGTGATCGGGACGGCGTCCTGAGCAGCGACCTGGCAGAGGCCTCGTGTCCAAATCCTGTGGCCTCAGACGCTGCACCGTCGATGCGTGGCCCCACCTGCCCGTGATACTCGGGCGCTGGACGGCTACGACGGTCGTGCGGCGGCCGAGCGGACCGCCATGCTCGTCGCGGACCTGGCCCCCGGCCTGTCCGATGGCGCGGAGGTCGAGATCGATGTCACCTGGCACGACTCCCTCACCCCCGTCGACTGCGGCGAAAACCTGGAACGCATCGGCTGCCCGCACTGCGGTGCCTCGATCGACACCGACTGGTACGCGGACCTGCTGGAGAACCACTGTGACGACGGCTTCGCCACCCTGGGCGTCGAAGTGCCCTGCTGCGGCGCCGACACGTCGCTTGACGTGTTGGACTACGACTGGCCGTGCGGCTTCGCCCGCTTCGAGATCGCCATCTGGAACCCCGAACGTGACTGGTTCGGCGACGAGGAACTGGCCGCTGTCGGCGACACACTCGGGCACCCGGTGAAGCAGGTCAGAGCCCACATCTGACTCAGGTCCCAGCAGGAACCCAGTGCATCCGCCCCGGACGGTGATGCGGCCGTCAGACGGCAGACTGGGCGTCAAGCCCCGGCTCGGTCTGTGAGGGCGATCTGCTGCCCTCGGACGTCCTCGGCATGACGGCCCTCCCGATGCCTCGTCACCCCAACTGTGAACGCAGCACGACGGCTCCCCGATCTTCGTGGACCCGTCCGGACCCCGCTGGAAATTCTCTGCCGGGTCGTTGCTCATCGCGTACGCTGAGAGTACCGACGCGGGGTGGAGCAGCTCGGTAGCTCGCTGGGCTCATAACCCAGAGGTCGCTGGTTCAAATCCGGCTCCCGCTACGACAGTTCGGCCCCCTCGGCACCATCGAGGGGGCCGATCGCATGTACAGGTTCGGTCGGCGAGCTCCGCGGCTGAGCGGCCCGGGTGCGCCGGTGCTGTCCGCATCGTCGTGCGCCCTCGCCCGGCCTGCCGCCGTTCCGGTACGACTGCCGGACGGGGTCGGTGTCCGGCGGGAACCCGAACCGGCGATGGTCGTTGAGCTCGGCCAGCCGCAGCCGGCCGCAGCCCGTCGCGGTGGGCCGGCGGATCGTCGGCGCGCAGGACCACGCCGACCGGATCGGTCCGCAGTCCACGCACCTCAGGGCGGTCTCGTCGAACGGCGCCGGGGTCAGCGCCACGTCGACCAGCCCGGCGCGCAACCCGCAGCCCGGAGCCCGCAGGTCGGGTCGGTCAGGTCGGTCGGGTGGCGGCCCGGCCGAAGTGGTGTTCCTCGGCGACCGCCACGAAGTAGCGCAAGGTCCGCGGCTCTACGCTGCAACGATACCGAGGAGGTATCGGCGTCGCGGGATGGGTCTTGGACACCGACAGGTCCCTGGCGGTGCACTCGTGACCATGACCGAAGACGCGAAGACCAGCAAGGCGCAGGCCCATCCCGCCGTATCGGTGGTGGGTCCAGGCGACGGCGAGACGATCATTCTGGGCACCACGCGCATGCGCGTTCTGGAGGACGGCAGCCACACCGGGCACCGCCTGGCGATCGCCGAGTCCGTCCTCGCCCCGCACACCCAGGGACCGCCGCAGCATCGCCACGCCCGACACGACGAGGGCTTCTACATCCTCTCCGGCACAGTGCGCTTCACCGTCGGGCACGAGGACTACGACGCCACCACGGGCACGCTCGTCATGGTCCCGCCCGGTACCCCGCACACCTTCGCCAATCCGACCGACCAGCCCGCCGTGATGCTCAGCACCTTCACCCCCGACCTGTACGTCCAGTACTTCCGAGACCTTCAGCAGGTGCTCGCCGACGGCCGGCCTCTGATGCCACAGGCCAACATCGACGCGATGAGCCGCTACGCGACCGAGCCCGCCACCGACCTCGACTGACTGACCGTTTCGGGGACGGCCGGACCGACTGGGTGAAGATCGCCCGCAACGGAGCCATCGACGCCTGGCTGAACAAGGGCGGCGACGGAGCAGGTATTCGGATCCCTGGCCCGCAGATCCCGCTTCCATCCCCACCGCATGACCGTCATCGCCGAAGCCGTTCTTACCCTGGCGAAGAGTGCGACGGCCTCCACGGGCACGGCGTCGATGTCGGGCGTCTGCTCGCTGTCGCCGATCCGCAGCCGGTGTCCCGGCAGCGGATCGGCGACCAGCCACACCAGGTCGAGGGCAAGGACGGCCAGGGCCGTCACCGCCAGGCGCCGTGTCCGTGCCCTTACTTGGCGGTTCCCGAGAGCACTCCGTGCAGGAAGATCTCCACCAGCTCCTGCGGAGTCAGGTCGGGCTCGGCTTCCGTGTGCACCTGGGTGAAGAGCAGCCCGAAGAAGAGGGCCGCGATCTGCTCCGGCGGCCGGCGCAGGGTGGCCCTGTCGGGCTCCAGGAGCTCCGCGAGGGCCGCGCGGACACGGGCCGTCGATTCGTTGCGGCCCGCGCCGCGCACCGGGCCGGGATGCTTGCCGCCGCGATGCCCCAGTGAGCCGAGGATGGCGCCCATCCTGGACATGTGGGCCTGCAGCGCTTCGGCCGCCTCCACGAGCCGGTCGGGCAGCGGCAGGGATACATCGATCGCGTCGAGCTCGCGGACCGCGTGCTCGGGGGAGAGCGCCTCGGCTACGCAGGCTTGGAGCAGCTCGTCCTTGTCGGCGAAGACCCGGAAGATCGTGCCCTCGCCGATGCCCGCGGCGCGGGCGATCTTCGCGGTCGTCACCGTCGCGCCGTACTCGGCGATCAGCGGGATCGCGGTCTGGATGATCATTTCGCGGCGCCGCTCCGGCGACATGCCCGGGGAGCGGCGGCGGGGAGTCTGGTTCTCCTGAGGTGTCGTCATGACTACGAGAGTACGGAGTGAGTCCTCACTCCGTCAATGAGTGAGGACTCACTCCGAACAAGTTGGTTGACCGAGCCTGATGACCGGCGCGACTGCGTGGGCGTCTGCGCCCCGGGCGGCGGGGCCCCTGTCGCCCGGACGGTGCGACCGGGCACTTGCGGTGGGGTGCCGCCGCGGCCGGTCCCGCGGGCCGGGCCCCGTTGTGGTCGGGCCTTCGGTGTTCCGCACGCACCCCGATGGCCCGCTGCACGCCTCCGATGTCGCCACCGGCAGGGCACGGCACGGGGCGAGGTGAACCGGCCGCCGGCGCAGGAGGAGCGGGTGCTGGTACCCGGCGGCGCGCTGGCGATGTGCTTCTGGTTGACCTTGTTGCCGGTGAGGGCCTTCCGCGGCCCGCACCGCTGTGGTCACGTGATTTTTCAGGCCGTGAGCCGTTGCCTTGCATGATGCGGAGGGGTTGGCTGGCGTGCGTCCGCACCATCGTGCCCCTGCCGTCGCCGATGGCGGCTGTCGAGGCGTCGGCCTGAGAAGCTGTCCGATGCCGGCACGGCTGCCTGGCGAGGGGAATTCGAGGTGCATCGCGACGATCGGTCCGTGAATCCTCCAGCCGTGCTGTCGCCGGAGCGGGCTGCTGAGATCAACGAGGTCATCGACCGGATCACACGGTGGGCGAGGGGCCGTGCAGACGTCGTCGGCCTGCTCCTGGTGGGGTCTTGCGCCCGCAACGCCGCGCGAGCGGACTCCGACATCGACGTCGTGCTGCTCACCGCGGATGAGTCGCGCTATCTCCTTGAGACGGCCTGGGCCCTGGAACTCGGGTGGGGCGAACCGATCCGAACCCAGTCGTGGGGACCGATCACAGAGCGACGCTGTTCCACGGCCTCCGGCCTGGAAGTCGAGTTGGGCATCGGCTCTCCGGGCTGGGCGAGGACGGATCCCGTCGATTCGGGGACGCGTCGTGTCGTCACCGGCGGGGCCCGGGTGTTGTACGACCCGGCAGGCATTCTTGCCGACCTTCTTGCCGCCTGCCGCACGCTGCGCCTCCCGCCGGGGTAGGGGCCCTCTTCGGCGGCGGTCCGGGCGGGCTGGAGGCAGGCGGCACCACGCGGGCCCGCGCCGAACAACAGTGATCGAGCTGACCGACCCTGAGTACTTGATCTCTAGCGCCAACGAGCTCTACGGTTGGCCGACCCGATGTCTTCCTGCTGGAAGTGTTCATGGCTCGCCGGTCGCCGGGCGAGATCAGAGCGCAGCTGCCGCGACGCCGTACGCACCATCGGCAGGCTTCCGTGATCTGCGGACTGTCCGCTTCGGCAAACCGGCAGATCGCCGCCTTCGAACGAAATCACGGCCTTTCCGCAGGCGAAGTCGCAGGTTCGTTTCGCAACTGGAACAGGTCTGTCGGCCGGTCACGCGGAGACCTCGAATCGTTCTACGAGCACGATCACACGGACCTCGGCAGTGGGGACTACCACGTGCGCACTCTGCTGGAGATCGCACTCCATGCTCTGAGGTCCAAGGCGCGACGCGAGCTGAGCGCAGTCCTCGGTCCCGCCGACGAACGCGTGCTTGCCCGCACGCTCAACAATCCTTTCGCGCCCGCTGACCTCCCCTGGTGGATGCGTCGCATCGGTGTCTGAACCCCCAGCGGTTCCTGGTTCTCACCGACCTCGCCAGGCACAGCGGGCCAGAAGCGCTGCCGGCACTGGCCGACATTCGTTTGATCACCGACGCTGGGCGTTGGGTGCGGCCGGCTGCACGACGAATCGGGTGGTTCAGTCGGCCAGGGTGGTACCGCCGAGGGGCGGTTCGGCGTTCTGTGCCGCCGTCCTCTGCAACGACCTGGGCCGATGGCGCGACGAACAGGCTGCCGTCGCTCCGCTCGCTCACCACAGACCTTGCCTATAGGGTCTTGGTCTCCCGCCCCGGCGTGAGCCGGCAGTGGGTTTAAGATGGGAACTGCAGTGTCCGGCAAAGGGGGCAAGGGACGCCACGGGGAGGGGGTTCTTGTGTCGGGTGGCGAGTCGAC
>NZ_JBVKBD010000027.1:40192-93074 GCF_055657365.1 Streptomyces sp. NPDC107559
GAAAGCGGGTGCCTCCACTCCGCCACCTCACAGAAGCCTTTGCTGAGGTGTTTTTTGCCCCCCACCCGGTGGGGGTCCGGAGGTAACAAAGGTCCCCCCCTGCGGCCCCACGCCGGGGTCACCGGTGACCACCGTGGCCGGTTGTCTCTGGTGCGGGTTGGCCATCAGGCGTGTGAGCCATGTTGGAGTCACATCCAGGGAAGACGGCTCGCGTAGGTGACGGGCAGGTAGGAGTCGGTGGCGGCCCACGTCCTCCACCAGATGGCCCTGGCTACGGCGGCGTCGATCGCGGCGAGCCTGTCCGTCGCAAGTCCGCCGCCCTGCGTACCGCCCTGGGTGCTTGCGGCGCCTGCGCCTTGGGTGCCGCCTTGGGTGTTGCGCTTGCCTGCGCCTTGGGTGCCGCCCTGGGTGTTCTTTTTGCCCGCGCCTTGGGTGCCGCCTTGGGTGTTCTTTTTGCCCGCGCCTTGGGTCCCGCCCAGGGTGTTCTTTTTGCCTGCGCCTTGGGTTCCGCCCAGGGTGTTCTTGTTGCCTGCGCCTAGGGTGCCGCCCTGGGTGTTGCGGTTGCCCGCGCCCTGGTTGCCGCCTTGGGTGTTGCGCTTGCCTGCGCCTTGGGTCCCGCCCAGGGTGTTCTTGTTGCCCGCGCCCTGGTTGCCGCCTTGGGTGTTGCGCTTGCCCGCGCCTTGGGTGCCGCCTTGGGTGTTGTGGTTGCCCGCGCCTTGGGTGCCGCCCTGGGTGTTGTGGTTGCCGATCTGGGTGCCGCCCTGCGTGTTGCCGATGCCGCCGCCCTGGGCGTTACCGATCTGGGTGTTGGTGATGTTGTTGTTGCCGTTGTTGAAGATGATGGTGGTGATGATGGGTCCCACGGGGTGTCCGAGATCGTCCCAAGGGTCAGCGGAAGCCTGGCCCGTCATGGTGCCCGTCAGTGCCACAGCGGCGACAAAAGGCAGGGTGGCGTAGATACCGAACCGCTTCACGGTGTTCCTTTCACACGGCAGGCCGAGATGGGGGTTTTGCGACCAAACTCTCGTGATGTCTCACTCGCCGGCTCCAGCGACACGGTGTTGTCACCCGTACAGAGCGTCGGCCCGGGGGTGGGGGTGCCTGCAATGTCAGGCGGACCATGTCCGCTTCCGTCACCGTCCGTGCCGCCCTGACTTTGCTGCTCGTGGAGCAACGGCCCGACCAGCTCGATGGCCACGCCGGCGAGCACGTGCCCGCGCTCCCATGACCACGGCCCTCGGAGTGTTACGGGAACAGGCCGATGCAGGCCGCGCGGAAAACGCGTGACCTGCATCAGTAAGCCGCGGCGAATCGGGTTTATCCCCGCATGGAAATCAGGTCCAAACTGAAAGGAATTCGCATCCGGAAGGATGGTGTGCCGGTGTGACTATTCCCGGGGAGTTGCCCGTTCGTCCGCTAAAGGATCTCGATGTCCTTGACCTTCGGGGGACGGCTCGGGAAAGTGATGTCGGTCCATCGGTTGATGCGCACCGAGTCGCCGTTCACGTCGAAGTAGATGAGGTCGTTGTTGCCCGTCGAAATGCGGTCGACCCACCAGGAGCCGAAGTTGGTCCGGCCCTTATTGGCGTAGCAGTCCACGCTGGACCTCCCGTCCAGGTGCGACCAGATCTTCAGGAAGTTCTCCCCGCCGCGGCACTCGACGTGGTCGATGGCGAACGCATTGCCCGTGGGCATGGCCATGGTGACGGTCACGGTGGCCACTGCTGCCGCGGCCACGGAACGGGCGACCCTCAGCGTCCTTGAAATCACAACTTCTCCTTCATTCAACACTCGAAGGGCAGAGAACGTCACGGCCGGACGTATGAAGGCTCGCTAAAAGGGTTTCTGTCGGCCTTCGTGCGCCCTTCCGTCGTCTCGTCTCTCGGGCTTGCCCTACGAAAATCCTGCAAGACAGCTGCGTGCGACAAGTATCCATGACCCTCTGGGCCGGAATGCACCTCTAAATGTCTAGATCGAGACCGCGCGGAGCGGGTGAAAGCTTGATTCTCGGCCACCCTTAAGTCTCTTTTTTATTTCAGCATTTGACGGTTGAGTGTCGTGTACATGTAAATCTGTGTGTGTCGCTACGGGATGGAAGAGTGCCCGAGCGAGATCGCAGGCTCGGGCGATGTCCGGGCAAGCGAGCCGGACTTGAAGGAGCCGCTCGCTCTGTCCCTCGGTGAGCGTCCCCGGGAGGGCGTGATCCACGAGGCGATGCGGGCTTCCGGGGCCGGGCTTGGACGGTTTGGGTACGTCGGCAGGACGGGCGGTCTTCACGCGGAGGTGGCGCGACCCCCGGCCGGCCCGTGGTGGGGGCGAGCTGGCGGATCTCAGCCGGCCGTTCCCAGGGGCGGCGGAGGTCCTCGGCAGGAGAGGCTGGGCGCGAGTCACGGCATGGTTGAGGATGTTTGCCACGGTGGTGTCGTCGTTCTGAACGACGCTGCCACGGACTGGCACGATTCAGCCATGGGAAACATCTACGACTACTACGCGGCCACCGACGACACGCAAGCCCTCGCGCTGTTCCAAGACGACAGCATGGTCGACCCCTTCGGCACGCTCGGCCTCAAAGGGGCAGACCCCTACCTGATCCTCGCAACCGTCGAAGCCCACCTCACAGGAGTGTCCGAGGAACAAGTGGAAGCCGACCCCCGCTTCTGCGAACTCCTCAACGACCCCGAGCACGACGGACCCTGGCTCGTCTCGCTCACAGACACCCTTCGTGACGCCCTCGCAGCAGCCACCCCGGAGCGCCTGCTGGAAGCCGCCACCGCATGGACCCACACGGAGGACGGCGGCGGGGAGGACCCAGGGCTCATGGCCGACTTCCTGGAACGTCTCGGCGAACTCGCCCGCGACGCCGCGCCGCGACGACGCCTGTACTGCGGCATGTCCTTGTAGCGAGCCGACCCATGGGGAACAAGTCCGGCGGCCACGGAGGAAGGCGAACTCGTCGACGCCGAGCACCCGCGGCGACCGGTCCGGGGCCGACGGGGCAGGCAGGTGCCGCACCAGTCTCATCCGCCCGGCGGGTACGACCAGTTGTCGGCAAAGTTGTGCTCCTGGCCACCCGCCCAGCTCGGTCGTGACGGCGCGCAGCCAGCTGCGCAGGCCTCGCTGATCCGTGGCGCGCGACACGCAGTTGAGAGGGGGGTTACGGATGCCAGGCGGAAGCCGTTGCGCCGGGAGCGAGTCCGAGGGCTGCCTTGACCTGGCGGGTGCGTTCGTCGGCGAGGACTTCCGTCTCGCCTGCTTCGACTGCGGCGAAAGCCTGCTCAGCGATCGCTTCCGGGGAGTTCTTCGGAGCGGTGACATGCGCGGCCATGTCGGTGTCGATGTATCCGCAGTGCACGCCGACGACGAGGACGCCGGTGTCGAGGAGTTCGCCGCGGATCCCGTTGGTCAGGGCCCAGGCGGCGGCCTTGGAGGCGCTGTAGGAGCCCATCGCGGGGTTGGTGAACCAGCTCGCGATGGACAGCACGTTGACGACGGCGCCGGGCGGGTTGCCCGTGAGCAGCGGGGCGAAGGCGCGGCACATGGCGAGCGTGCCGAAGTAGTTGACCTCCATCTCCGCACGGGCGGCGTCCGGGTCGGGCGCGGCCAGCAGGGGACTGTCGGTCAGGACGCCGGAATTGTTGACCAGCAAGGTCACATCGGAGCACGTCTGGGCGGCCGCGGTCACCTGGGCGGGATCAGTGATGTCGAGGCGAACCGGGATCACGCCGGGCTCGACGACCGACTGTGGGTCGCGGGCCCCGCCGTAGACGCGGTGTGCGCCGCGTTGCAGGAGCGGCCGGGCCATCACCTGCCCGAGCCCCCGGTTCGCGCCGGTCACCAGTGCCGTTACTCCCTGGATCTGCACGGTTTCCCCGTCTCGCCCGGCCGATTGGTCGACAGGTACCCGGTCATGTTGTGGACCATTTGAGATGAACGGCGGTCTCGTGGAACCCCAGAGCGCGATAGAAGCCGGCCGCTCTTCGGGTCGGCACGGTCACCTCGGCGTCCTTCGCCTCCCGGGCCTTCGCCTGCGCGGCCCGGATCAGCGCGGAACCCGTACCGCGGCCCCGCATGGGCTCGGCCACGGTGAGTTCGAGCAGTTCGAGGATCGTGCCGCCGGCGAAGAGAGTGGGCATGCGCACCGCGAGCAGGTACCCGACCACGCACGAGTCCTGCTCGGCGACCAGGAGTTCGGCGCTGCCCGCCGAGGCGTCCTCGATGATCCGGGGGAACGTGGCGCCGTCGAAGACGGCTCGGTCGGGCCGGTAGCTCGTCACGAACGTGCTCAGCAGACGGTAGATGTCATCGGCGTCCGCGGGCGTGGCGTCGCGGACGGTCGTCATGCCGGCCCGTCCGCCGGGAGGCTGCCGATCGACGCCGTAGTGGCCGCTGGGACAGCGGCCATGAGCTCCGCCGCCTCGATCTCGATGCTGCTGCCGCGCCGGCCGCTGCCGCAGTGCACACGTCCCAGGGCGCTGACGGTCTCGTCGAACACCACCACCGCAGCCCGGTCTGCGGACACGGGGCACACCCCGCCCGGCTGCATCCCCGTGCGTGCCAGCCGCCCGGCATCGGCGGGAGACAGGTCGCTGCGGCGGATCCCGGCTGCGCGAGCCAGGGCGCCGTAGCGCAGCCGGGCATGGCCGGGCAGCACCGCCAGCAGGAGACGGTCCTCGGGGGTGACGAATGCCAGGGTCTTGACCGTCCGCTCCAACGGAACGCCCAACGCGGCGCAGACCTCTACCGGGCTGGTCACATCAGGGTGCTCGCGCAGCCGGAAGGACACACCGAGCGAGGCGAGGATCTCCGGTGGCCCAACGCTGGGGAGAGCATTCACCCCGCCGAGATTACCGTGCACGCTACGGGAGTTGATCGCCTTTTGTGCAGCGGAAGGTGGCCACGCCGGTCCACCGGGACCCACCCACGGTTGAAACTGCAACCAAGTGCGCTCAGCGGCTTGACGAGGTGAGAGCCTTTCGCGTGGCCGCGTGATCCATCCGGGAGTTCGGCCTGTACGGGGCGCCTGGCGTGTGATCAGGCGTGCGGCGTGCGATCGTGCGCGGCCAGGCGTGTGAGCCACTCGCGCAGCAGGCGCTGCTCGGCGTCGCTCAGGACATCGGCGTCGTCGGGGAGGGCGGCGCGTAGCGCGCGGGCCGCCGGGGCGGGACCGGTCTCCGCGGCGGGGATGGTCGGCTCGGCGCGGGTGACGGCGGCGACCATGGATTCGCGGAGGATGGTCAGCAGTGCCGGATTGCGGCGTTCTGCGGGGGTGGAGTGCCAGGTGGTGACCGCGCCCTGGCCGGTTGCCTGGATGATCTGCGCGGCCAGGTCCTCGTCGACCCGCAGCCACCCCCCGGCCGCCAGTCGGCGTACCCGCTCATGGAGGATTTCCAGGCCCGCGCGGTGGGCTGCGTCCGATGCCCGGCCGGTGGCCCGGTTCATCACCGCGAACAACTCCGGGCGTGAGACCCCGAACTCCACCACCACGTCCCAGCCGCGGCGCAGCTCCTCCACCGGGTCCTGCGGGGCGGGGGCGAGCTGCGCGCGCTTTCCCTCCAGGAACTGCGCGTATCCGTGCTCGGCGACCGCCTCCAGCAGCCCTTCCTTGTCGCCGAAGAGGCGGTAGATCGCCGGGGGCTGCATCCCGGCCGCGGCGGCGACCGCACGGGTGCTCACCGCGTCGGGGCCGCCGTTCTCCAGCAGCTCGACGGCCGCCTCGACGATGCGGCGACGAGGGCTGTCGGATGTCTCACGGGTAGCCATGTACCGATGATATCGAAGATTTGCTTCCATTGATATTTCCAGTGTTACGGTTGAAGTGATTCCACTGGAAACAGCGTCGGGAGAACCAATGATCATCGTGACCGGAGCCACCGGAAAGCTCGGCCGCCGTACCGTCGAGCGTCTTCTGGCGCGCGTCCCGGCCGACCGCGTCGGCGTCAGCGTCCGCGACCCACACAAAGCCAAGGACCTCGCCGACCGCGGCGTTCGTGTCCGGCAGGGCAGCTTCGACGATCCCGCCTCGCTCGTGCACGCCTTCGAGGGAGCCGAGCAGCTGCTCCTCGTCTCCCTCGACCGCACGGGCGATGAGTGCGTCACCGGCCACCGCACCGCCATCGACGCCGCCGTGAAGGCCGGCGTCGGCCGCATCCTCTACACCAGCCAGATGGGCGCCGCCCACGACTCCCGCTTCCAGGCCTGCCGCGACCACGCCCAGACCGAGGACCTGCTGCGCGCCACCGGCCTGCCCTGGACCGCGCTGCGCAACGGCTTCTACGCCTCCAGTGCCCTGCAGTTCCTGGAGCCCGCCCGCCACACCGGCGACATCGCCCTCCCCGCAGACGGCCCCGTCACCTGGACCGGCCACGACGACCTCGCCGAGGCCACCGCGGCGATCCTCGCCGACGAGGGTCTCTTCGAGGGGCCCACTCCGTCGCTCACCGGTCCGGCGGCGCTCGACTTCGACACCGTCGCCGAGATCGCGTCCCAGGCCGCAGGACGGACCTTCACCCGCACCGTCCTTCCCGACGACGCCTTCCGCGAGCAGGCCCTGGCGCACGGCGCCCCGGCCCCGATCGCCGACCTGCTGCTGAGCATCTTCGCCGCGGCACGCAATGGCGAGTTCACCGCCGTCGACTCGACGCTGGCCGAGCTGATCGGGCGGGAGCCCGCCACCTTCCGCACCCAGCTGGAGCGTGCCTGGACCGAATAGATCCATCGGGGCGCCCAGACGGCGTGGTTACACGAGAAGGGATTTGGCGAACCCGTCGTCATCACGGCGTGCAGGACATGCTCCTGACGCCCGGAGCGGCGTCCGGGCGTCAGGAGCGTGGTCATCTGTTCGTAAGTACCTCTGTGGGCCCCACCGCACGGTTCAGAAGTGGTCCCACGGAGTGAGAAGTCGATCTGACTCAACTCGGCGGTCAGGGAGCTGTGCGAGGCTCGGCCGAGTTGCTGGAGTTCCTCAGCCCGATGGCCGTGAACGGCAGGCTGCCACGCTGGACCGACTGGGGGACGAGGCGGATGTCGCACCCATGTTCTCCGATCCGGCCATGCGACAGACGATCATTGAGGAGCAGCCCACGCTGCCGCTGTCCTACTACGAGCAGTACATCCCGGTCCCCGACGGCTGGGACGACCACTCCTGCTCCTACTTGCTGTTCGGCCCTCCGTACGAGGACCTTGCCGCCGAGGCGCGCGAGCGCGGCTGGCGTGTGGCGCACCTGCCCGGCGCGCATCTTCATCAGATCATCGATCCCGCCGGCACAGCCCGGCACCTCGTCGAACTCGCCACCCCGGCGTGAGCCACTTCCTTCACGCCGTCCGGCCCGTCAGCGGAGCCGAAACGACTCGGCGCAGTGGAGCCGCGCTGAACCGCTGACCTGCCAGGCTCGTCCTGCCCACGTCATGAATCACCCGGCAACGGGGCCGGCAGCATGCTGCCGACCCCAGCCTTGACGTGACCGTCAGCCCTCTCGACGTGACCGTCAGCCCTCGACGTGACCGTCAACGGCCCATGAGAGCGAAGACCCCCCAACCGAGGTACTCGCGCTGGTACCTGGCATAGCGGGCCGGTTCCTCGGAGAGCTCGGCTCTCAACTCGGCGGCCAACTCGTCATCGGGATTCCGGTCGAGCCAGCGCCGGATGTTGAGCCACTGCGCGGCCCGATACCGATCCCAGCTGTCCTGGTCGGCAAGCATCATCTCGACGACGTCGTAACCCAGTTCGCCGAACTGCTCGATCAGCTCAGGCAGCAGTCGGAAGTCATCCTTGCCGCTGGCGTGGCACGCTTCGGCGGTGTGCTGGTCCGGCGGGTCCTGACGCCAGTAGGGTTCGCCGATCAGGAGGATGCCACCGGGGCGGAGGCTGCGACGCAGCAGATCGATCGTGCCGACCACTCCGTCGCCGATCCAGGTGGCGCCGATGCACGCTGCGAGACCGACGGGTTCGTCCGCGACATAGCCGGACGCATCGTCGTGAATGAAAACCACCCGATCGGCGACGCCGAGCTCGGACGCCCGGACACGGGCCTTGGCCGTGAACTCGGTGCTGATGTCCACTCCGGTCCCGACGATGCCGTGGGCGTGCGCCCAGGTGCAGAGCATCTCGCCCGACCCGCTGGCGAGGTCGAGCGCGCGCGTCCCGGGGGCCAAGTGCAGCGCCTGCCCCAGGGCAGCCAGCTTCTCGCTGGAGAACGGGTTGTGGATGCGGTGGCTGCTCTCGCGGATGGTGAAGCTACGTGGAAGATCCACTGTTGGGATTCCTTACGTCCGTTGAGGTCATGACGCGAGCGGGGGACGGCCTGTTGACGCTGGCCGCCGTTGCCTGGACCGTCATCAAATGCACCTCATCCGGACGTGCGGACTCCTGACCCCCGGTGAGGTTAGGAGGCACAAGACACCGCGTCCATCGGATTTCCCCGCGCTGCTCCCACGCCTGGTCCGACTCGAACGGACAAGGCACCCACGCCGCGAACACAGGCCCGCAAGGGTGAACCCGGCCTCACCAGGCCTCGTTCACCACGGGTACGGCGGAGAGATACCGAACTCTTCAGGAAGCCCGGCGATTTCCTCACGGGGTATACCCGTACTCAGAATCTGGCCACCCCGTGGTGTGCCGGGGTCATGTGGTCGGTGAACCAGCCACAGGCGAGGTGGGTGACCTGCTCCAGGGTGCCGGGTTCCTCGAAGAGGTGGGTGGCGCCGGGGACGACCGAGAGTTCGTTCTCGCACCGCAGCCGGGTCTGTGCAGCACGGTTGAGACCGAGTACGAGTTGGTCGTCGCCGCCGACGATCAGCAGGGTGGGGGCGGCTACGGCCGGCAGTCGTGGTCCGGCGAGATCGGGCCGGCCGCCACGGGAGACGACCGCGGCGATCCGCGCGTCGGGCTCGGCTGCGGCCCAGAGTGCGGCGGCCGCGCCGGTGCTGGCGCCGAAGTAGCCGATGGCCAGCCCCTGGGCCTCGGGCTGCTCGCGCAGCCAGCCGGTGGCGTCCGCGAGCCGCCGGGCGAGGAGCTCCGTGTCGAAGACATTGGCCCGGTCCATCTCCTCTTCCTCGGTGAGGAGGTCGAACAGCAGGGTGCCCAGCCCGGCCTGGTCCAAGCCGGTCGCGACGAACCGGTTGCGCGGACTGCGCCGGCTGCTACCGCTGCCGTGCGCGAACACCACGATCCCGAGGGCGCCCTCGGGTACCGTCAGCCGGCCGTGCAGCAGCAGCGGACCCGCGCGTACATTCGCCTCCCGGTCCTCGGGCGCGGTCTGCCCGGGCGGGGCCCGGCGGGCGTTCGCCGGGCGGGCGAGCGCCTCCTGCAGGCAGGCGACGACCTCGTCGTCGTCGGTCTGGGAGAAGTCGGCGTAGAACTGCCCGATCGCGTAGAAGTCCCACGGAGTGTGCGGGCACACCAGCTCGTCGGCGTCCGCACCCAGGCGCGCGACCCAGTCGTGCGGGGCGACGGGAACCGCCAGCACGACCCGCGCCGCCCCGTGGGCGCGGGCGATCTGACAGGCCGCACGCGCCGTCGAGCCGGTGGCGACGCCGTCGTCGACGACCAGTACCGTGCGGCCCGCCAGGACTGCCGGCTCCCGTCCTTCCCGGTAGCGCCGGGCACGGCTTTCGAGTACTTCCCGCTCGCGGGCCTCGACCTCGGCCAGGTCGTGCGAAGTGGCACGCGCGGCGCGCACCACCTCGTCGTTGATCACGCGGACGCCGCCTTCGCCGATGGCCCCCATGCCCAGCTCCGGCTGGAACGGCACGCCCAGTTTGCGCACCAGGCAGACGTCCAGCGGCACGTCCAACGCCTTCGCGACTTCCGCGGCGACCGGGACACCTCCGCGAGGCAGCCCCAGCACCACGACATCGGCACCCTTGAGATGCTTCAGCACGGAAGCCAGCTGTCGGCCGGCATCCCGGCGATCCAGGAACAACACGACCCGGCCTCCTCGCCCCAGGGAAACACGGCGGACAGCGCCGTGTGCATGCGCCCCGTACTTCCATCCTCACTCCAGCGGCGCACGAATGCGCACCACTGTGTGAGGCGCTTCCGGTTGGGGGGTGTGTCATCCCACGGCTTTGCTCTCCACCAGCACAGCTCCCAGCGCCTTCACCACGGCCGACCATCCGTCGCCGTGGTGCGCCAGAGTCTCGGGTCGGGCAGGAGCGTCGGCCGGTAACCCTATGAGCAGAACCGGCCACGACATGAACACGCATCGATGTCCGGCCCAGGCCAGGGGCGGGTCGCATTCGACGCACACCTGCTGGGGCGGTCCCCGTCCGAGGTCCACGTCATGTGTGCTGCCCGGTATGCACAGGCCGTAGCGTGAGCGTGCCGTCGGGCCCGGCGTCCACGCGGGTGCCGAACGCTCGGCTGTGCATGTCGAGGACGGCGCGCAGCCACTCGGTGTCCCCGGACGGGGCGTGCTCCAGCCGCATCCTGCGCGCCCGCAGGGGCACCAACCGCGCGTCGACCAGCCGGCCGGTGTCCGCCTCCACGGACACCAGGTACAGCACCCGCAGATCGTCCCGGTAGCTCTCGTAGCCGCCGATCCCCTCGTAGTCGTCGACGAGGTCACCGCAGCCGTACAGGATGAGCCTGTCCCGGTACACCTCCAGCGGGCGCGGGTGGTGCGAGGAATGTCCGTGGACGACGTCCACGCCCGCGTCGAGGAGCGCGTGGGCGAAGCGGACGTCGGAGCGCGAGACGCCGTAGCCCCAGTTGGAGCCCCAGTGGACCGAGGCGATCGCGATGTCCCCCGGCCGCCTGACCTGCCGCAGCCGGTCGCCGAACGCGGAGGCGGCGGCTGCCGAAGGCTCCGCGACGACGTCGATACCGATCCGCTGCCCGGTTGCGGCCCAGTCCTTCGGGATCCCGCTGGACGGCATTCCGAAGGAGAAGACCAGTACCCGGCCCTTGGCCCCCACGGGTACGATCGCCGGTTGTCTCGCCCGCATCCCGTCCGGGCCTGCCCCCGCCGTCCGCAGCCTCGCCTCCGCCATTGCGTCGAGCGTCTCGTGGAGGCCACGTGGGCCGAAGTCGAGCACGTGGTTGTTGGCGAGTGCGCAGACGTCCGGCCGGGCTGCGGCCAGGCACGGCAGGTTGGCCGGGCTCATCCGGTAGTGGATGTCCTTGCCGGGCATGAAGTCTCCGTCACCGGTGACGGCCGTCTCCAGATTGACCACCCGCACGTCCGGCGCTGCCTCGTCCAGGACCGGCAGCGCCGCGCCCCACGGCCAGCGGAAGTCGACCGGCTGCGGGATCGGCCCGTTCGCCGCCTCCGCCAGGTCGACGTAGGCACGGGCGTCGTGGATGTACGCCTCTCGCAGCGCCGGGTCACCGGGAAACGGGAGGATCTGATCGACACCCCGGCCGAGCATCACGTCCCCGCCGAGGAACAGCGTGACCATGCCCTCGTGCACCCCCCAACGCTAAAACCGTCGCGAGCCATGCGCCACGGATCCGCACGACGGGGGGGCGCCGCGTGGCTACGTCACAGACTCCATGGTGTGAGGGACGTGACGGATCACGGTCGACGGCGGAACACGGGCCGATCTCCAGCTCGTCGAGAAGCCCGGCACCGGGCAGGCACGGCAGAGGCGGTCCACTCGACATCGACACCATGGGCAGGGGCGAGACCGTCACGGCCTTGCGCCCATCCTTGGCCGTCTCGGCGAACGGGCAGCGAACGGGGAGAGAACGGGGAGCTCATCCATCCCCGACCTCGTGAGCGGCCGCGTCCGCCGTTGCCGAGGCTGCGCTCCGAGGGGCGCTATAGGGTGAAAACGGGCAGAAGCCTGGGTGGCCGCTCGAGGTGGCCTCGGGAGTGACCGCCTTGGAGGTGTGTGTCGTGCCCGGTGACGGATCATTCATGCTGCTCGCGCAGGACGGACGGGTGATCGAATGGTCCGTCTCGGCCGAGGAGGCCTTCGGATGGTCGGCGCGGGAGGCCGTGGGCAGGCACATCGGTGAACTGGTGACGCGCACGGTCGACGGCGAGGGCCGGTGGGCCTCCGCCATAGTGGAGGCCCTGTCGACGTGTTCGTCGATGATCTTCCATGTACTGGATGCCGAACTGCGCATCCTCCAGGTCAGCGAGGTCTGCGCGCCGAGACCGGCGTGTTTGGCGTCCGTGATCGGGGGGGTGTTCACCGAGGTCTACGGGCTTGCCGTGCCCGCTGAGGAGAAGGTCGCGCGCGATGTACTGAAGTCGGGCCGGCCGGTGCTGGACCACGTGGTGCGGGCGCGCGTGCCCGGCGACGACCGTCGGGCCCGGTATTACTCCCTGTCGTACATCCGTGTGGGGAGCCTGCAGGCCGATGGGGCGAGACTCGTCGTCCTGGCTCTCGACGTCTCCGATCGGGTACAGGCCGCGCAGCGCCTGAGGATCCTGGAAGCGGTACGCGACCGCGTCGGCGAACAGCTCGACGTCATCGCCACCTGCCGGGCCCTGACCGACGCGGTCGTACCCGGACTCTGCGGCATCGCAGTGGTGGAGATCATCGACGGGGTCGTACGGGGCGAGGATCCGCCGCTGGCGCCGGTCGAGGGAGCCGTCCAACTTCTGCGAGCCGCGTTCCGCGGGGTGGTCTCCGCTCATCCCGTGGGCGAGGTGAGCAGGCTTCCCGACGCCACGCCGTTCTCACGGGTGCTGACCGACCTGCGTCCGAGGCTCGTAAAGGTGAAGCCCGACGCCCCCTGGCTGTCGGCCGACCCGGCCCGCGCGGCCTCGATCGCGCAGTCGGACGCCCACTCCCTGATCGTCGCCCCGCTCGCGCTGCGCGGCCAGGCCATGGGAGTCGTCAGCCTCTACCGTCGAGGCACCGAGGAGCCCTTCGAGGAAGGAGACCTCGGCCTGACGGCGGATGCGTGCGCCCACACCGCGCTGTCCATCGACAACGCCCGCCGATTCATGCGTGAACGCACGATAGCCGCCACGTTGAAACGGCGGCTGCTGCCGCAGCGGGCTGCCGTCACCACAGCGGTCGACATCGCACACCTGCGCCTGCCCGGACCGGGCGCGGGCGGCGCCTGGTTCGACGTCATAGAGCTCTCCGGCGCCCGGACCGCCCTGGTCCTGGGAGATGTCGCCGGCCGGGGTGTCGCCACCGCCACGATCATGGGACAGCTGCGGACCGTCATCCACTCCCTGGCCGCCCTCGACCTGGAACCGGACGAGCTGATGGCCCGGCTCAGCGACACCGCCGCCCGCCTCGCGGACGAACGCGCGGCGCTTCCGGCCGGGGACAGCCTGCAGGCACAGCCGCTCACCGCGGGGTGCCTGATCGCGGTGTACGACGCGGTCGACCAGCACTGCACCATCGTGCGCGCGGGCCTGTGGGACCCCTATGTCGTCTACCCGGACGGCAGGGCGACCTTGGTGCGCGTGCCGGAGGGGCCGATACTCGCCGGCCACGGCCACGCCCCGTTCCCCGCCATCACGGTCGAGCTCCCCGAGGGCAGCACCCTCGCGCTCAGCAACGAGGACCTGCTGACGCCGACCTGCCAGGTGGGGTCCCTGCTCGTCGCGGGAATCGGGGATCCCCTGGATGACGTGTGCGACACGGTCGCGTACGCGCTGCGGGGCCGCGACGAGAAGGAGAAGCTCCTGCTGCTGGCCCGCGTCAAGGCACTCCCGGCAGACCGGGTCATGATCATCACACTGCCCACCAGGAACGAGGCCGCCCCGCTCGCCAGGGCCGCAGCCCGACGCCAGCTCGCCGCCTGGAGCGTCCCGGAGGAGGAGGCCTTCACCGCCGAGCTTGTCGTCAGCGAACTGGTGGGCAACGCGGTCCGCTACGGCGCCCCGCCGCTCCAGCTACGCCTCGTCCTGGACCGGCATCTGACCTGTGAGGTCTGCGACGCCGCGCAATGCGCCCCGCACCTCAAACACGCACGCACCGTCGACGAGGACGGACGCGGCCTGTTCATCATCGCCAGCCTCGCCGACAACTGGGGCACCCGCTACGGCCCCGACGGCAAGACGGTCTGGGCCCAACTGCGCGCGAGCCCGCCAACCTGAACCCTCATGCCACCAGCACACCGGCCTCAGGACGGCGACGGTGGCGTCCAGGGGCGCGCCGGCAAGGCAGTAGGCGATCTCCTCGGGCCTGTCGATGCAGCGGCGAGCCAGTGCCCGGCGCTGCTGCGGGGGCCGGTGCTCGGAGACCTGTCCGGCACCGGCTTCGACGAGAAGAGCTGTGCGCTGCGTCGGCGAGTGAAGTCGCGCGGCCTGTCGGCTGGGTAGTTAGCCTGAATTCATACCGCGGCATCGATCGGGACGGCGGATTCCCCGGGCGGTGTCGTTACGAGCCACCCCCGCATGGGGACGCCGGCCCCATATCTCCATACGCCGCCGGGACCCGAAACGTCCCGGCCTTCGCGAGTTCCGATCGAGGTTGCACTCCCACCGGCCTTCGCGGCGATGTTCGTGGCCGTTGCCCGCGCCCTGGGCGCGGCACGACCGCGTCCCAGGTGTTCTCGACCCGTCGACGGCTGTGGCACGGCGTGCGCCCCGCCCGGAGCCGACACGGCCTTCACACAGAGGGAGATCTCATGATCGAGAATCAGGCGCGGACCCCGGCCACTCCCGGCGTTCTCATGGATCCGCTGCGTAATCACGGCGTGGGCTTCACACCGGAGGAACGGGATGCCCTGGGCCTGACCGGGCGCCTGCCCTCGGGAGTGCTCACGCTGGAGCGGCAGGCTCAGCGTGCCTACCGGCAGATGCAGCTTCAGGAGAGCGATCTGGCCAAGAACGTGTATCTGGAACAACTGCATGACCGCAACGAAACCCTGTACTTCAAGGTTCTCGCCGAGCACCTTGCCGATCTGCTGCCGATCGTCTACGACCCCACCGTGGGCGAGGCGATCGAGAAGTACTCGCACGAATACCGCCGCCCGCGCGGCATCTTCCTGTCCATCGACCGCCCTGACGACATGGAGAAGGCCTTCGCCACGCTTCAACTCGGGCCCGAGGACGTCGACTTGATCGTATGCACCGACGCGGAGGAGATTCTGGGCATCGGCGACTGGGGCGTGGGAGGGATCCAGATCGCGGTCGGCAAGCTCGCGGTCTACACGGCGGCCGCGGGCATCGACCCTCGCCGCGTCGTTCCCGTGTCGCTGGACGTGGGCACGGACCGTACGTCGCTCCAGGAGGACCCGTTGTATCTGGGCAACCGGCACCCGCGCGTCCGCGGCGCCGACTACGACGCGTTCATCGAGAAGTACCTGGAGACGGCGTCGTCCGCGTTCCCCGATGCGCTACTGCACTTCGAGGACTTCGGCCCCAGCAACGCACGTCGGATCCTGGAGCAGTACGGCGGACGCTACCGGATCTTCAACGACGACATGCAGGGCACCGGGGCCATCACGCTGGCGGCCGCCCTGTCCGCCGTCAAGGTCAGCGGCGTACGGATGCGTCACCAGAAGCTGGTCGTCTTCGGCGCCGGGACCGCCGGGGTGGGGATCGCCGACCAACTGCGCGACGCGATGATCCGTGACGGCGCGGACCCGGAGCAGGCCGTCGCCCAGGTGTGGCTCGTCGACAAACAGGGGCTGCTGACCCGGGACATGACCGACCTGCGCGACTTCCAGCAGCCCTACGCGCGCGACCCGGCCGAGGTCGTGGCCTGGGCGGGGCAGGAGGGCACGGTCTCATTGCTGGAGACGGTTCGCCGGGTCCAGCCGACGATCCTGCTGGGTACTTCCACCGCGCACGGCGCGTTCACGCGCGAGATCGTCGAAGCCATGTCCCAGGGCACCGAGCGGCCGATCGTCTTCCCGATCTCCAACCCCACCTCCCGGATCGAGGCCATGCCCGCCGATGTCATCGCCTGGTCCAGGGGGAAGGCGCTCGTCGCGACCGGCATACCCGTCGCACCCGTGGAATACGAGGGCGTGACCTACCGGATAGGGCAGGCCAACAACGCGTTGCTGTACCCGGGTCTTGGCCTGGGCGCGATCGTCTCCGGTGCTTCGCAGGTGACCGCGGGCATGCTGCTCGCGGCGGCTCAGGCGGTCGCGGACCAGGTCGACCCCTCGGGGCCGGGTGCCTCCCTGCTGCCGGCCGTGGACGATCTTCGGGAGTCCTCCGCGATCACTGCGACCGCGGTGGTGAAGGCGGCCCTCGACGACGGCGTGGCCACCTCCAAGCCGGTCGACATCGCAGAAGCTGTCCGGGAGGCCATGTGGGAGCCGGTCTACACCGACGGAGCCGCAGCATGAACACGCATCACTCCGCCGACGACCGGGCAGGGTCGGCCGCGCAGGACGAAGCCCCGCGGATCCGCGACCTCCCCATAGGACTTCATGCGGCCGGCACCCGGCGGGAGACCGACTCCATGGGCGCCGTCGACGTCCCCGCGGACCGGTACTGGGGCGCCCAGACACAGCGGTCCCTGATCCACTTCTCCATCGGCGACGACCGGATGCCCAAAGCGGTCTACCATGCCTACGGCCATGTCAAGAAGGCCGCCGCTTCCGTCAACGGGCGCGCCGGACGGCTGCCGGCCTGGAAGGCCGACCTGATCCAGCGAGTGGCCGACGAAGTCATCGCGGGCGAACTGGACGATCACTTCCCGCTGTACGTGTGGCAGACGGGATCGGGGACCCAGTCCAACATGAACACCAACGAGGTGATCGGCAATCGTGCCATCCAGCTCGCCGGCGGCGAGCTGGGCAGCAAATCCCCCGTCCACCCCAACGACCACGTCAACATGGGGCAGTCCTCCAACGACACCTTCCCCACCGCCATGCACATCGCCGCGGTCAAGGAGATCCACGAGCACCTGCTGCCCAGTGTCCAGGCGCTGCAGCGTGCCATCGAGACCAAGGCACGCCAGTGGCACGACGTGGTGAAGATCGGCCGCACCCACCTGGAGGATGCCGTCCCGCTCACCGTGGGACAGGAATGGTCCGGCTACTCCCACCAGTTGCAGCAGGCCGTCGACCGGGTCACCGCATCCGCCGAGGGTTTGTACGAGCTGGCGATGGGCGGCACCGCGGTCGGCACGGGGCTCAACTCCCCACCCGGTTTTGGCGAGCAGGTCGCGGCCGACATCGCCGACGCGGTCGGATACCCGTTCACCACCGCGCAGAACAAGTTCGCGGCCCAGGGCGGACTGGACGCCATGGCCGGCGCCTCCGCCGGGCTGCGCGCCCTGGCCGTGCCCCTGATGAAGATCGCCAACGACATCCGCTGGCTGGCCTCCGGGCCCCGCTGCGGACTCGACGAACTCATCCTCCCGGCGAACGAGCCCGGCTCCTCGATCATGCCGGGCAAGGTCAACCCGACCCAGTGCGAGGCCATGGTCATGGTCTGCATCCAGGTGCTGTCCGAGGACGCGGCCATCGCCTTCGCCGGCACCCAGGGCAACTTCGAACTCAACGCCATGCGCCCGGTCATCATCAACAACTTCCTGCACGCGGCCGGTATCCTCGCCGACGCCTGCACCAAGATGCGCGAATACTGCATCGAAGGCATCGAGCTGAACCGGGACCAGATCGACGCCTACGTCGACCGGTCCCTCATGCTGGTCACCGCGCTCTCGCCCGTGATCGGCTACGACAAGGCCTCCGCGATCGCCCACAGGGCGGACGACGAGGACACCACCCTGCGCACGGCAGCGGTGGCCTCGGGCTATATCAGCGCCGAGGACTTCGACCGCATCGTGCAGCCCGCCGCGATGGTCGGCCGGACGTAGGACAGCCCCCGTCCGCTGCGACTCGGCTGCCCGATCGTGTGCCCGCCTCGCGCAGGGGTACGGCAACGTGGCCGGTCACCCCGGTCGGGCTCGCCGGCGTCCGTCAGCTCGTCCGCACAGCTTCGCGGGTGGTCAGGCGGGTGACGAAACGAGAGTCGTGGCGACCGACCGCTTGCGAAGCCCTTCCGCCAGGTGCGCCATCTCCACGGACGTGCCGACCACGCCGGCTCCACTCAGCTCGGCGGCCGTCAGCCGGGCTTCGCCGAGCGACAGGTGGTGCATCTCGCGCAGGGCTCGCAACACGGGGACGAGACTGGCTTCCTCGGTCGCCAGGCGAAGCCGATCTGCCCCGTGTTCGGCAAGCAGTGCCTGCCTGATCTCCTGGGGAGCTGGACCTGCGTCCGTCTCGCACCACGCGTTGGGGCAGGCTTGGCATCGCCCTTCAATGCCCCAGCACAGCTGATCCCGGTCGATGAACTGACCGAGATCGCGGACCAATACGCCACCACAGTCCGCGCAGATCGAGGCGACCTTGACTCCCTGGGTGGCGGTGATCATTGGATGTTCTCCCCACGATGTCGTTCCGTCTGATCCTGACGCAAGCGCTGCAGGGCAGCTACTGGATATCCGCGGATCAGGGTTCGGCTACGGGGCGTCATGCGGGGGTGGTTCCGGTGGCGCGGTCTGGTAGCACCGTCCATCGCGGAGGAGGGCCTCGCGGAGGAGGGCCCCAGGACGTCGACGCGGTGACGTGCGAGGGCGAGCACGGCCCGGGTATGACGCTCACCCTCGGCACGTTTGCGGTCGTGGAACCGACGGGAGTCATCGCAGCGGTAGTTCTCGGAGGCCCGGTGGATCGCCCGGCCGCAGATGTGGTGGACCAGCCGGCCGTGGTTGCGGCGGATCGTGACGGCCAGGGCGGCTCCGCCATCAGCCAGGTCGATGCCCCATGTCACCCGGCCGTTCAGAGAACGGACCTCGGCAAGGAGTTCAAGCAGTTCGGCTTCGTCAATGGCGACGCGACGTGACAGCAGCCGACGCCCGCTCTCGCCGATCGCGAGGCAGTGGTGGTGGGTATTGCCTGCGTCGATGCCGCCGAGATCGCGGCCATGCGGGTGCCTTCGAGCTCGGTGCTGCAGTTACAGGCCCAGCAACAGGTCCCGGATCGCGGCGGGCCGGGACAGAAACGGGTGGTGGCCGGCGTCAAGTTCCACGACGCTGTCGGCCCGGCGGGCGAACTCGCGCTGCAGGCGTGGCGGAGTGCCCCGGTCCTGGGCGCACACGAGGTAGGTGGAGGGCAGCTGATGCCATGCGGCCGCCCCGACGCGCTGCCCGGTCACCCTCACGCTCTGCCGGGCGAGGTGGTCAGCCGCCTGCGTCTGGACCTCGGGGCCGCAGTCCTGCAGAAATGTGTCCACGAGCAGCTCGGGACGAACCCCGAAGGTGCCGGCGTCGGAGTCGACGTCGAGGAATGCAGAGGGGCTGCCGTCCCCGAACTCCGACAGGCTCTGCCCGACCTCGGGAAGGTAGCTGGAGACCAGCAGCAGGTTGCGTACCGACCCGACGCCCGCAGCGGCTTCCGCGGTGACGATGCCGCCGTAGCTGTGTGCGACCACGACGGTGGACTCGTCGCTGTCCAGCAGTGCCTGCCGCACCGCCGTGACGTCCTCGGAAAGCCCCGGACCTCCGGCGCCCGCGGGCAGACCCGCCTCGCCGCAGCTCGGCAGGGCCGGCGCCACGCTCAGCACCCCTCGCTCCTGCAGCAGCTCGGCGGTGCGATGCCACCACCACGACCCGTCGCGCACACAGGCCCCATGCACGAACACGACCCTCATCGGTGCCTCCACGTCCGCCTCGGCTGCCCTCGATCAACGGCAGACGCAGCCGACGCTACGACAGGAAGCGGAAGATCAATCACGGAATCGCGGTCAGAGCCCTGAAAACGGCAAGGCATGCTCCCCGCCCCACTTGGCCCGGTTCCCAAGGAATTGGGGGAGCCGAGCGAGTGGCTGGGGAGTCTGCCTTCGCCCGCGTGCTCAGCCTGAGGTATCAGACGACGTCGGTGGCGTGTCGGACGGCGGGTCTGCGGTCCGCGATGCAAGGTGACGGACAGACCTCACGAGAAGGGACGAAAGTTGCCTGAGATCACCACTCCGTACGCCACCGGCACCCCGTGCTGGGTCGATCTGATGGCGAAGGACCAGCAGACCGCGCTGGACTTCTACCAGGACCTGCTCGGCTGGCAGGGCCAGCCCGGTCCGGCCGAGTTCGGCGGGTACGCAGTCTGCGAGCTGAACGGCAAGGCCGTGGCCGGCATCGGTCCCGCGATGGCCCCCGAAGGAATGCCGGAACCGCCGACCGTCTGGACCAGCTACCTGGCCAGCACCGACGCCCAGGTCACCCAGGATGCGATCGTCGCCGCTGGCGGCACTGTGCTCGTCCCGGCGATGGACGTAGGCAGCCTCGGCCGCATGCTGGTCGCCTCCGACCCGCAGGGCTCGGTGTTCGGAGTCTGGCAGCCCGGCGAGTTCTTCGGCGCGCAGGTGGTCAACGAGCCCGGCGCGCTGACCTGGAACGAGCTGCACACCAGCGACGTGGAGGGCGCCACCGCCTTCTACCGCGAGGCGTTCGGCATCAAGATCGAGCCGATGGAGGGCGCGGACGCGTACTGGCAGATGTCGGTCGGCGGCCGTCCGGTCGGCGGCGTCACGCTGCTGGCCAACGACCCGCCGGGCACCCCGGTGCACTGGCTGACCTACTTCGCGGTCGACGACGTGGACTCCACCGTGGACGCCCTGGTCAAGAGGGGCGGCACGGTCCTTGCCCCGCCGTTCGACATGATGGCCGGCCGCATGACGGTCGTCGCCGACCCGCAGGGCGCCCCGTTCGCGATGATCAAGCCGAACCAGATGTAGACCGCCGCCGTGCCCCGCCCGCCCGCAGACCGCTGGGCGGGCGGCATCGGCACGTGGCAGACGATCGGGGCGACACCGCGGCGGCAGCAGGCACCCACGGCATTCAAGCTTCGGGCGCCCTCTCGACCGCGTCGAGGGGAGCATCGATGCGGGTGTCGTCTCCGAAGATCTGCGCAATCAGCTGGGTCAATGCTGCGGGTGCGGCTGACGACGCCCCCGCCGTTGCGAACGTCGAGTACATCGACGTTGAAAGGCACCCGCCGCATCACGCCTCGCAGGAAAGTCTCCAACCGGGGCCCCGTCCACGCGGCCTTTCCTCATGCCTGCATGCGCCTGCGCTACCCAGCGCGCGAGGGCGTCAAGCCCCAAGAGATCGTTACGGGACGAACCTTAATGGCTCTCGTGTAAAACGATCCTTGGCTCTGGCCCGAAGTCGCCTGTGCCTGGCTGCCGTACCGTGGACGGCTTGCGACGGGGACGGGAGCATGGCGAGCATGCCAACCTGGACAATCAAGCCCGAGCCCGTGACTGGCATGGCTGTGGACGAGGTGATGCGGCAGTACTTCACGGAGATGGCCCTGCGGGTGCTGGGACGTTCAGCTACGGAGGCCGAGCTTCGAACCGTGCTTGTCAACGACCCCCACCACGAACTCAGGCCGCCCGGCGGCGAGTTCCTTGTCGCACGCAGTGACGGAGGCGAGCTTCTTGGCTGTGCGGGAGTGAGGCTGCTTGACGGCAACCCGAAGACGGCGGAACTCAAGCGGATGTACGTGTGTCCTGCCGGGCGGGGAGTGGGACTGGGCCGCGGGCTGCTGCTTGCCGTCGAGGACGCTGCCGGGAGGCTGGGAGCTACTCGGATCGTGTGCGAGACCAATACCGAGCTCACCGAAGCGCGGGCCATGTATACGCGGTACGGATACGCGGAGACGGTGCCGTATGAAGGCCACGGCAGGGCGGACCACTGGTACGCCAAGGCCCTCGGGCAGTGAGACCGTCGAATCAAACTGCTCCGGTTGAGATCATCTTGATGTGGCCGGTGAGATCACGGCGTCGGAGGTGACACCGCCTTCTGGAGCAGGCGGACGTCTTCCATGTCATGGCCACTATGCGGCACGATACCGTCGTGACCCGTCGGGCCATGGACCATCGTGCCCGCGACCTGTTCCCCGGCCTGCCCCGCCAGAAGTGGAAACGCCGTTCCTACGGTGAGGGCGCCCACGGCCGCCGACGCGTTGACGACTGGGCCCGATCGCCTTCGAAGGTTTCGTTGCCGATCTCTTCCGGGCCATGGGGATGCAGGCGGTGACCACCCAGCCTTCCAACGATGGCGGTGTGGACGTCGACGCCCTGGATCCGACACCGATTCGAGACGGCAAGATCGTCGTGTGCTTTCCCGGAACGCCTGGACCTGTATCCGTACACCGTCTATCCGGCGGCGCACGGAGGCCTGCCGATCGCCCGCTCGTCATCCGGGACCCGCGTCTTCCTGCGCCCGGCGAGGGCCGACAGGCGGGACTGGTCGATCGTCATCGACATGGGTGAATGATGCCGACCCGGTGCGGTGGGGCGATGCGGCCCGCCAAAGGCGGTGGTGGGCGTCGTCTGCAGGGTGGTGGAAGGGGAACGTCTACAGTCCTTGTCGGGGTGCTCGGGGCCGTCGGGCACCCGTGCTGAGGTGAGGAAACGCGCGATGGGTGAGGCTTCGGAGGCCGCGGGACGGGAGCTGCCGGGCACTTCGTTGGCCCCGGTGGGGGCTGCGGTGGTGCGAGTGGCGCGACTGCACCGGATGCTGGCGGGCCAGTTGCTCCGGGAGGTCGGCCTGCACGTCGGCCAGGAGCTGGTGATGCTGGAGCTGTGGGAGCGCGGGCGGCTGCGGCAGGTGGACCTGGCCGAGGTGCTGGGAGCGGACGCGGCGACGGTGACGCGGACGCTGCGGCGGCTGGAGCAGTCCGGGTTCGTGCGTCGTATCCCTTCGCCGGACGACAAGCGGTCGATGCTGGTGGAGCCGACGGTGGCGAGTCTGGGGGTGCGGCGACGGGTCGAGGAGCTGTGGTCGCAGCTGGAGGGCTACCTGACCGGGCAGATGTCCGAGGAGGAGAAGGAGACGAGCATCGCGGTGCTGCGGCGGCTGGAGGCGGGGTTGGCCCGTCACACCCCCGAGGGTTCCCTCTACTCCGAGGACTGACACCGCCCCGCTGCAGCGGGGCGGCCACGTGGCGATGCCGCAGCAGTAGGGGGCGGCGGGGTGGACGCGATGACCTCGCCGTGGCAGCCGAATTCGGCTGTGACGTCAGCGTCGAGGAAGTGGGCACCTTCCAGAGGTGGCTGACGCCGTCGTCGACGACGAAGCCGAGCTTCGGGTTGGCCTGCAGGTTCCGTCAGCGCCGGGAGCGGCCCGCGGCGGGATGGCCGATCAGGAGGCTGTCGCCGCGCCGTCGCGCAGGGAGTAGGTCACCGAGTTGTACCGCGGCTGGCCGGATGGGCCGGTCGGGCGGCGGGCGCGTCGGAGGGGCGGGCGTCGGCCAGCTCGCGGCGCAGCCTGAGGCCCGCCCCGGTCGGCTTCACCAGGACCGAGCGGCGGTCGACGGGGAGGGGGAGTGGGGGTTGTGGCGGCCGGGGCGAGAGCGTACGACTCCGCCCCGGCCGGTGCGCTCAGTCCTGGAGGGCGGGGTAGTCGGTGTAGCCGGTGTGGTCGCCGCCGAAGGACTTCGCGCGGTCGGGGGTGTTGAACGGGCCGCCCTGCTCCAGGCGCTTCGGGAGGTCGGGGTTGGCCATGAACAGCGCGCCGTAGGCGATCAGGTCGGCGGTACCGTTCTGGATCAGCTGCAACTCGCCCGGCCCCGTGGGCTCCTGGCCGGTGAACGGGTTCAGTACGAAGGTGCCCGGCCACGTCTTGCGGATCTGCTCGGTCAGGTCGCGGTGGCCGGGGGCTTCCATCTCGTGCAGGTAGGCAAGGCCGAGCGGGGCCAGCCCCTCGACCAGGGCGGCGTAGGTGGCCTCGACGTCGTCGCGGTCGTTCTCGGCGATGTCGTTGAACGGGTTGCCCGGCGACAGCCGGAACCCGGTGCGTTGTGCACCGATCGCGTCCGCGACCGCGCGGGCGGTCTCGATGGCGAAGCGCGCCCGGCGGGCGGGGCTACCGCCCCAGGCGTCGGTGCGGATGTTGGAGTTCGGCGCCAGGAACTGGTGGATCAGGTAGCCGTTGGCCCCGTGCAGTTCCACACCGTCGAAGCCCGCCGCGATCGCGTTGCGCGCTGCGTCGGCGAAGTCTGCGACGGTCGCCTCCACTTCGGCGTCGGTCAGCTCGTGCGGGACCTCGAAGTCCTTCATGCCGTCGTGTGTGTACACCTGACCGGCGGCCTGCACCGCCGACGGTCCGACCGGCTGTCGGCCCTGCCAGCTGGAGTGTCCGACACGGCCGGTGTGCATCAGCTGCAGGAAGATCACGCCGCCTGCTGCGTGCACAGCGTCGGTGACCTTGCGCCAGGCAGTGACCTGCTCCGCGCTGTGGATGCCCGGGGTGTCGGGGTAGCCCTGGCCGACCTCGGACGGCTGGGTGCCCTCGGTGACGATCAGACCGGCGCCCGCCCGCTGCGCGTAGTAGGTCGCCATCAGCTCGGTCGGGGACTGCTCGGGGCCGTAGGCGCGGCTGCGCGTCATCGGGGCCATCACGATGCGGTTGGACAGGGTCGTACCGGCCAGCTCGTAAGGCTCGAACGCCTTGGTGGACATCTGCGTACTCCTCGGATCCGGTCAGTGCCACTGCCGCCACATGGCTGCTGCGGGCACTCTCACAACATTTACTTGCTCGAACAAGTAAACGCCGGGATGAGGTAAAGCGCAAACGGCGTCGGTGGCGTATCGCGGTGGGTGGCCGCTCCGTGGTGCCTATCTGGTAGGTAAGACGTCGCAGGCGTGCACGACGGGCCGTGCGGACCAGGCTTGGCTGCTAGATATTTGTCCGGCCAATTAATGGATCTATGGAGCTTCGGTGTCTCCGGTGGGTCGCCCGCCGTGGGAGTGCACCCCGGTTGGCCGCACAGTTCGATCCGTGGAGACCCTTTCCCGGCGACAAGGTTCATCCGAGCACCGGCAACTCCTCCGTGTGCGCGGCAGATCCCTTGGACAAGCGTTCCGGAGTGCCGCTTCGGCGAAGGGGAAACACACGCCCCGTCCCGGTGGGTCGACGAGGGCAGAGCACTGGAGCCTGCTGCGAGGGTGCTGGTCAAAGCCGGTCGTCGACGGTTGCCGTCGGCACGCTCGTGCGAGGGCGGACCGAGAACCGCCCCGTTCTGCCCTGCAGTCGCACCGGACGATAAGAGAAACTGGCGCGGTGAATCAGCTTCAGGAGATCGCGGGATTGGCCAGTGGCGTGCTGGACGGGGATCTCATCGGCGCCTACCTGCACGGATCTTCCTTGCTCGGAGGACTCAGACCAGCCAGCGACGTGGACGTACTGCTCGTCTCCCGGAGGTCGTTGGACGAGCGGGGACGACGGGCGCTTCTCGGCGGCCTGCTCGGGATCTCCGGCTCCCGTCACAAGGCCCGCCCGGTCGAGCTCACCGTGCTCGTCCAGTCCGAGGTCCAGCCATGGCGATACGCTCCGACCTGCGACTTCCTGTACGGCGAGTGGCTGCGCGCCGAGTACGAGGCCGGGATGGTCCCCCGGCCGGAGCCGATGCCCGATCTCGCCCTGCTGATCACGATGACGCTGACCGGCGACCACCCCCTCGTCGGCCCGCGGCCGACGCAGGTCTTCGACCCCGTCCCGCACTCCGACCTGGTCCGGGCAAGCGTGGCGGGCATCCCCGACCTGCTCGAGAGCCTGGACGGCGACACCCGCAACGTCCTGCTGACCTTCGCACGCATCTGGACCACGCTCAGCACCGGCCGGATCAGGCCGAAGGACGCTGCCGCCGACTGGGCCCTGGCTCACCTCCCTCCCGAACACCGCCCTGTGCTCGAGCACGCCAGGCAGCTCTATCTCAACTGCTCCTATTCCGACGAAAGCTGGAGCGACACGCTGCGGGCTCAGGTCCGTCCGCACGCGGACCGGGTGCTCGCTGAGATCGACCGGTTGAACACCTGGAGTCAGCGGACATGAGAGCCGCTCCGCACCCGCTCAACCACACAGGCAGGTAAGGAGACACGCCAGCGACGAGGGAACCTGGACGGACCCCACTTGGGATGGTGCCGAGGCTCACGAGCCTTCCCTGCCGCCGGCGAGACGGCGACGCCACCGACGTTAGTAGTCGGTCGGGAGTCGCTCGACTCGATGGATCGCCAGGCTGGTACGGATCGAAAGCCAGCGGATCCGGCCTGATGGCGGACCTTCCCAGGCGCGCGGGGCGCGTCGACGGTCGCCACGGAGCCCGCCGGGCTGCGTCACCGGTCAACCCACTTGATTTTGCGGCTCGTTCGGCAGCCCCTTCACCTGGCGGCCTATGACACCACCAGAGCCGTTTGGCTGCTCGACGAGCCCGGCGCCGCACCTCCCGGCGTGCGCAAGGTCTGGGCCGACGCACCGGGGACCGGTCTGATGCGTCAGTTCAACGTCTGTGTCAGTTCGCTTCGGCTCGGTGTGTGAACGATCCGGCCGTACGCTCCGTTGACGATCGGCATGTAGGGCGGGACGTGGCCGCACTCGATGTCGGCGATGATCGGTACGTTGAGAGAGCCAAGTGCGTCGAGGACGGCCTCGTGCTGGCTGAGGGAACGGTTATGGGGTGCGTTGGTCCGACCGACGAGAACCGCGTTCGCCCGGTCGAAGAACCCTGCGAGCTTCATGCCGTGCAGGTTCCGGCAGATGGTGAAAGCATCGCCGTCGGCTGCCTCCACATACACGAGGAGCCCGTCCGGTGACTCGTTGCGAGCGAAGGACGAGATGTCGAGGAAGGCCGTCCCCGCGAGATTGCACAGAGTTTCGATGCAGCCGCCGATCAATCTGCCCTCGGCTTCCACGTCACCGCCGCCGTCGAGTCGGGTCCACGCGCCCACGGAGTCAAGCGTGTACTCGCGTATGTCGGGGCAGGTGGCGTAGTCGTCGAAGCCGGTGGTCCGGTGGCGGCCGGGCGGGGTCTGGGTGAACCGGTACCCCTGTGGCGCTGCGACGATGTCGAGCCACGATCGCAGTCCCTCGGGCACTCGGTAGGGCGTGTCCATGAGGTTGTTGCCATGGACGGTCGCCGTCCCGGTGAGCAGAGTCATCGGTGTCATCAGAGTCGACGTGTCGGAGAATCCGACGAGCCAGGTGGGCTCTGCCTCCCGCAGCTTGTCCCAGTCGAGCAGTGGTATCAGGTCGATGGCGGTCTCCCCGCCCCACGGCGGCACGATGGCCTTGATGGTGGGGTCGCTCAGCATCGACATCAGTTCGCTCGCGCGGTCAGCGGCCGAAGCGCTGACGTGCCCCGAGCCGTCCATGCACCGGCCGATGACGACCTCGTACCCGCGGTCCTGAAGATCACGAACTGCGACATCGAGGCGCTCACGTAGTTCCTTCGCGACCCCGCTCGACGGAGAGGTGACGCCAACACGGTCACCGGGACGCAGGGGGGAGGGGTATCGAACAGCCATGCGCTGGATTTTGACATAGTGCCGTGTCCTGAGGACACCGAGTTCTATGCGCTCCAAGCGGTCCGGATGCCGGTTCGCCAGGTTCAGAAGACCCCGAGTAACCGGCACTCGGCTGGGCGAGATCCCGGCGCGAGATCATCAGGGGTGTCGGTGGATCTGGTGTGCTGCGGGGACCGGCAATCTCGGTAGCGTGACCATCTCGTGCATGGAGTGTCCATGTGTCCGGCAGGACCGTGCGACGGCTTCCGACGGAGAGTGATGAGGCTGCAATGAGTGAACTGACGAAGCCCGAGGTTGACGTTCCGGAAGGTGACGCTCCTGTCGAGCTGACCATCCGGGACCTGGTCGTCGGGGACGGGGCCGAGGTCAAGCCGGGCATGGTGGTCAGGGTCCACTATGTCGGGGTGACCTTCGAGTCCGGGAAGGAGTTCGATGCCTCCTGGGACCGGGGCCAGCCGTTCAAGTTCGCCCTGGGCAGTGGCAAGGTCATCAAGGGCTGGGACCGGGGAGTGAGGGGGATGAGGGTCGGCGGTCGGCGGGAGATCATCGTCCCGCCGCGTCTCGGATACGGCAATCAGTCGCCCTCGCCGTTGATCCCGCCGGGCTCGACCCTGGTCTTCGTGGTGGACCTGCTGGACTCGTATTCCAGCACAACCGGGTGGAGCAATGCCTAGCGCTGGATTCCTCGAACGAGGAGCTTGTGGCGTCCGGGCGGCTGGCTGCTGCCTGGCTCGCCTCGGCGGGCCACGCTGGAGGTGGGACTCCGATTCGAGCAAATGATCATTGGCTTCTGGCTGGAAGTCGCGGCGTCACCGGCGAGCCTGTCGGTAGGGGCGCTTGATGAATGACGCGGTGACAGTGACGGCGACGTGACCGTGTATCGGACGTGACGCTGTCCGCTTCCTCGCAAGGGAGCGGACAGACGCGTTCGGCATCAGGCTGCATGCCCTGCTCGCCGCCCGGCCGTCTCGGGACGGCGAGCAGGCGGCCTTCTGCGGTCGACGAATGTCCTGTCGTTGGCCTCGTCCACCGTGCGGTCGTCACTCGAAGACGATCACCTGGCGTCCGACGATGTCGCCGTGGCCGAGGCCCTCCAGGTTGTCGTTGATGTCCTCGAGCCCGACTTTGGTGACGTTGTGCTTGACGAGGCCGGCTTCGGCGAGGGAGAGCACCTCGACCAGGTCCAGGTGATTGCCCCAGAAGGAGCCCATGTAGGTCAGCTCTGTCCCCACGAAGGGGAATTGCTTGTGCTCGACGTGGTGGCTCATGAGGCCGACGGCCGTCAGTACGCCCTCGGGGCCCAGCAGGTCGAACCCCATCGAGATGGACGCGTTGCTGCCGACGCAGTCCAGGATGGCGTCGATCGTCCTGCGGCCGGTGAGCTGTTCCAGCTCGTCCTGGATGGTCTCGGTGGACTTGTCGCGGACGTTGATGCCGTGGTCGGCGCCGTTCTCCTTCGCCACGTCCAGCTTGCTGTCCTTGCGGGCGAGGGCCACCACGGTCGCCCCGCCGCCGAGGAGCTTCGCGTACTGAACCGCGTAGCTGCCCAGGCCCCCGATGCCCGTGACGGCGACGGTACGGCCGGGGCCGAGCTTTCCCGTGTCCCGCAGCTTGCGCATCCCGCGGTACGGAGTCATGCCCGCGTCCGTCATCGGGGCGAGAAGCTCAGGTGCCTCTGCCGCGTTCTCCGAGACGGGGATCGCGTGGCGGCATTCCACGGCCATGTACTCGGCGAAGCCTCCGGGAGGTCCGAAGCCCACCCACCTGCCGTTGCCGCTGCACAGCTGTTCGTTGCCCTCCCGGCACTGGCGGCATGTGCCGTCGCCCCAGCTGGGGTTGACCACGACCATGTCGCCTTCCGAATAGCCCACCGTTTTCGGTACGGCGCTACCCATCCCGGCTACCCGTCCGGTGACCTCGTGGCCGGGGATATAGGGCAGGTCGACGGGGAACGGACCCTCGAAGTAGCCATTGAGGAGTTGGTAGTCGCTGCGACACATTCCGGTCGCGGCGACCTTCAGCAAGATCTCGTCCGGGCCCGGGTCGGGCACGGGCACTTCGTCGATTCGCAGGGGCTCTTTGTATCCGTGCATCCGAGCTGCTTGCATCTGCATGGGAGTGCCTCGCTTTCGCCGGCGGGCAGCCGTGCGGACCAGTGCAGTGTGACGAGCGTGCAGTGTGACGAGACCACGGATGCATCACCGGCCGACACGGCTGCCGCTCCGCTTCGAACATCTCCAGGGTCCTGCCCCTGCTGTGGCCGCGCATCCGGAGTCCGGGGGCGGCAAGGGAACCGCTGCTGCGTGCGCACGAACCCGTCCGGTGACCGCGCTGCGAGGGGTGCTGCACTGGGCTTCACAGAAGGCTTGTGGGTCACAATCACCTGCCACTCCCGTCACACCCGCTTACGTGATCACAAGCTCGTCGAGTTTCCGTGCCACGCCCGGTCCTTCACCCCCAGATCGCCTGCAGCGTCGCGCGGTGGCTCACTCCACCGTCGGGGCCTACCGTTGGTGGGTGGGAGTGCCACATTCGACACGTGGTTGCACGGCGGTACAGGTGCGCGTGGAGTGCATCTGTACCGCCGTGTCTGTTGCTCCTGCCGATGCGAGTGAAACGGCACGTCGTAACCGGAGGTCACGCCGGTATGACCGTCGTGGGCGACGCCTGCCGTGCGGGGAGGAGCCGCCAGACGGGGGGCACGCCTGGGACACCGGAAGGGTGAGTCTTCGGTCGGGAAAGCGAGGGATCATCGTGATCAAGCCCTATGCCCCGTACGACTTCATGCCGCCGATCCCGAGCTTCTCGCTGACCTCGCAGTCCCTGGCCAACGGCGAGCAACTGGCGCGCGAGCACGTGAGCGGCATCCTGGGGGCAGGTGGATCGGACATCTCACCGCAGCTGAGCTGGACGGGCTTCCCCGAGCAGACCCGCAGTTTCACGGTCGCGATGTTCGATCCCGACGTGCCCACCGCCTCGGGCTTCTGGCATTGGGCCGTGGCCAACCTCCCCGCCTCCGTGACCGACCTGCCTGCCGGGGCGGGAGACGGAAGCGAATTGCCGGGCGGAGCGGTGACGCTGCCCAACGACGCCGGCTACAGGAGGTACCTCGGCCCGGCAACGCCCCCGGGAAACGGACCGGACCGCTACTTTCTCGTGGTACACGCCGTCGACGTGGAGAAGCTGGACGTGGCCGAGACGACAGCCCCCGCCCTCATGGACTTCCTCCTGTTCACGCACGCGATCGCGCGGGCGACCATGTACGGCACCTTCGAGCGATGAGAGCCGTCCGGACGGCCGGCCTCGGATTAACTCGATCGCCGCACGCATATTCCATGAGTGCGGCACGCATATCCAATACTGTTTTGCGTGCTGCTTGACGGCGTGTACGCCGGATCAACACGGGTTGCACCCCCACAGGCGCCTGCTCACACTTGATCCATAGAGATGCATTTGGCGATGTCGCGGGCCCTTCGCGGGCCGCCATTCCACAGGAGTGTCCGATGGCCAAGATTCTTTTCGTGCTGACCGGCGCAAGTTACTGGACCCTGAAAGACGGTCACCGGCACCCGACCGGTTACTGGGCCGAGGAGTTCGTCGCGCCCTACACCGTCTTCACCGACGCCGGACACGAGGTCACGGTGGCAACTCCGGGCGGGATCGTGCCTGTTGTGGACACGATGAGCCTCGAACCCAAGATGGCGGGCGGCGAGGAGAACTCCCTCAAGGAAGAAGCCGTCATCGAGAAGGCGGACGAGCTGCGGCATCCCATCCCCCTCACGGAGGTGCGCCTCGACGACTACGACGCCGTCTACTACCCCGGAGGCCACGGCCCGATGGAAGATCTCTCCGTCGACCCCGACTCCGGAGCACTGCTGCGCGAAGCGCTCGCCTCCGGCAAACCGCTCGGCATCGTCTGCCACGCACCCGCCGCGCTCCTCGCGACCCGAGACGCGAACGGCGCCACCCCCTTCGCCGGCTACCGCCTGACGGGCTTCTGCAACGATGAGGAAGCCGGTGTCGGCTTCGCCGACAAGGCCAAGTGGCTGCTGGAGGACGAGCTGAAGAAGCTGCCCACCGAGTACTCGCGAGGCCCGGTCTGGGAGCCCTACACGGTCTCGGACCGCAACCTTCACACAGGTCAGAACCCCGCCTCCTCGGGCCCCCTCGCCAAAGTGGTGCTCGCCGCTCTCTCCTGACCGGACGCAGGACCGGGGCCGAGTGCAACCACGTCCTGCCGGAGGCAAGCCACGTCGGTCTATCGGCCGGGCAGCGGGACGCCCCCTGTCATCGTCACCCCGGCCTCGGCGACGCGGGTCGCGATCCCGGTGGTGGCGCGTTCGGCCAGCGCGGCGATGGTCAGTGACGGATTGACGGTGAGCGAGGCGGGAACAGCCGCGCCGTCCGTGACGAACAGACCGCGGAATCCTCGTAGTTCGTGCTTGTCGTCGAGGGCACTGGTGGTCGGGTCGTCGCCGATGCGCGCGGACCCGAGCGGGTGGGCCGTGACCGTACCGGCCAAGGCCTCGGTCCACGGACGGACCCGGGACAGACCGTCCTTCTCCAGGATTGCGCGGAGCGCCGTGTCAGCCCGGTCCCATGCCTGGCGGGTTCGGGTGGTGGGGTGGAAGGACATCGTGCCCTGACCGAGCCCGGGTGCCAGGCGGAGGAAGCTCCCGGTGGGAGGAACCACACCGAAGGTGCCTTCGTTGTCGTCCTCCGTCATGGCGAGCAGGGTGAGCCACGATGGCCAACGGGCCCGCATCTGACGCTTGTCGACGCCGAACCAGCCGGGCGCGCCGGTCGTCTGGGCGAGGACGTTGGTCAGCGGCGGGAAGTAGATCTGCTGGAGCATGAACCGGCTGTACTCCGGTGCGGACGCGTCCAGGTAGTCGTACGTGGCGGAAGTGATCGGCCGGCCGATCGGCAGTCCCTGGTAGACGGTCCCGTCGGGGCGGGAGAGCCCGAGCAGCGACCCCGCCTTGCCCTCGTCGACGTCGGCGACGCTGACGTGGTCGCCGTTGCCGGAGAAGTAGCGGCCGACCGCACCCGGGATGCCGCCGAGCAGAAGGGAGGACCGCTGGAGGATCACCGGCGTGCCCACTGCACCCGCCGCCAGCACCACGACCTTGGCGTGGATGATCCCCACGTTCGTGGTGCAGGTGTAGTCGTCGGGGTCGAGGACGGTGTAGGCGACCGCGTAGCGGTAGCCGGACTCCAGTGAGGGGGTGATCAGCTGAACCTCGTGGAGCGGCCGGATGACCGCGCCATGGGCTTCCGCCGCGGGAAGATAGTTGAGGAGCATGGAGCGCTTGGCGTCGAACGCGCAGCCCGACAGCATCCAGTTGCAGTTGGTGCAGGCAGCGGTGTCCACCGCCACCGGAACCGGATTGCAGGTGTGCCCGGCTCGATGGCAGGCGGCCGCCAGTACGCCGCCCGCGTAGGAGACGTCCGACCAGCCGGTGCGTGCGACCGGCAGTGCCGTCTCCACCCGGTCGTACCACGGGTCGAGCGTGGCACGGCTGATGGACGCCGGCCATATCCGCCGTCCGATGCTGCCGTGGCGCTCGAAGGCGTACGACGGCGCCCGCAGCGAGGCGGCGAAGTAGACGACGCTGCCGCCGCCCACGCAGTTGCCCGCGACCACCGAGACGCCGTCGCCGCGGATCACATCGACGATCTTGTTGTAGGTGCCCAGGCGCATGGAGTGGCTGAACTGTGCCGCACCCAAGCGGGGACCGCGCTCGAGAACGGTGACGCGTGCTCCGCCTGCGGCCATGTAGTACGCGGGGATGGCCCCGCCGAAGCCGCTGCCGATCACCAGGACGTCCGTGGTCTGGGTCATGCCGGGCTCCCGGAAGGGGTCGTGGCGGGATGGAGCGCCGCGAGCGGGCGGCCGTAGGAGAAGTCCCCGAAGCGCCACAGGCCGTCCGGGTCCGGCTTGGGGAACCGCAGCCAGTTCAGGCCCGGATGGCCCTGGGCCAGGGCGGCGGCCGTGTCGGACTGCCCGGCGGTGTCGAACGCGATGCCGACGATCAGGCTCATCACCTGCCAGACCGGCTCGTCGATGTCGCCCGAGCCGAACAGGCCGCTGACCAGGTTGGTCCGATGCGAGAAGGACAGGCCGACGAAGGGCGGCCGGCTGGGCGACAGCCAGATCAGCCGGACCGCCGCGTAGGCGACGGCACGGGCGTCGAGCAGGGCCGCGATCTCCGGCAGCAGCGGGGCCAGCGGCAGCTGGGGCGAGTTCATGACGTCGATGACGCCTGCCTGGACGGCACCCGGCCCGGTGACGGCGCCGGCGCACACCTGATCACCCGAAAACCGGTGCTCACCGGGGATGAGGGTGTCGGCAAAGGCTCCCAGGGTCTGTGTCGTCCAGCCCTCGGAGACCTGCGCCGCGGCGGCTGCCGGAGTGGCGGTGAGCCCCCCGGCGGCCAACACGGCAACCGATGCGGTGAGCGCCTTGAGGATCGCTCGTCGTTCGACGGTGGACACGGCCGCTCAGCCGATCAGCGCGCAGCCGAGGTCGTACGGCAGCGCCACCGTCAGACCGGTCTCCCCGGCCTCCTGGCCGTATTCGGACAGCGCGTCGGCCAGGTTGTCGAAGTTCGAGGCGCGCAGGGCGGCGACGGCGTCGCCGATGCCCACTGTCTGGCCGTTGACGCTGAAGTGGTTGAGGCGGGCGCCGGCCCGTCGGCCGGTCTTGTCCCACCAGTACTGGCCGTCCCACGCCACGTACGGTACGGCGCCGTTGGTGGCCTGCACGCTCCAGTGGTCCTTCTGGTAGTAGCGGCAGGTCAGCATGGTGATGGCGAAGCGGGAGGGTTCGGCGACCAGGAAGCGCAGGGCTCCACCGTCGTCGAAGGTGATGTCGCGCTTGCTGTACTCCACGCACAGCGGGTTCGCGAACATCAGCCACAGGGGCGGATGTTCACCCTCGCCGAAGTTGTGCCAGGTGCAGGTGGCGGCGAAGCCCGGCTCGGTGAAGGGCCCGACCGCAGGCACGTCGGAGGAAGTTCGGACCACAGCCGAGGTGCTCACGGTCTGGGCCGTACGGACGTCGGTCGCCGATCCGGCGGGTGCGGCGGATGCGTCATGGCTCGGGAACAGCGCGGCGCAGACCCCGAGGGCCAGCGCGAAGCCGGCCGCGGTGGTGCGCAGGTGCACAGGGAACACAGGACCTCCTGGACGCGGAAAAGTGTGGTGTCGCTCGAAAATGGCCACCGAGGGCGGGGAACCGGCGGGCCGAGGATGGGGCACTTTGCTCAGGAGCAGAGGTGGTACGGGTGGCTGACCGGGTCACGCTGACGACGACAGGCGTCCCGATGCGGGCGAGGTGGGAGCGGCCATGTCTTCGCCGGCGCCCTGGCCGACAGCGACGGCGAGAGCGACAGCGACAGGCGACGGCGACAGGCGACGGCGTCGGCGTTCGAACGCGTGGGCAGGTCGCGGGACGGCGTACGGTCGGGCTGCGTTCTGTCGAGCGGCGGGTCGTCGGGGCCGGACGTCAGGGGCGGCGGACGGCACTGACGCAGCGCCCGTTCGCGGGCGGCTCTGCCCGGCACGAGCCGCGTCCACACGGAGGTGCCTTCGTCCGCGAGCTGGGCGACCGCACGTCTGCCGAGGCGGGCGGATCTCGATGGTTCATCGGTCGCCGACCTCCGCGTGCGCGGTTCCCGACAGCCGCCAAACGGCTTCCCGCCGCCAGGTGCCCCACCAGCGCTCCAGGCTGACCACCGCGTCAGCCCTTTCGCTGTTGCGGCAGACCGCGGCGGAGCCGTCGGGGTCGGTGTAGTCGAGCGTCAGCGTCCGCTCGGGCGGCTGGGTGACCGTCACCTTGATGCGTCTCAGGCCCGCCCGGCCCTCGACCCGCCACTCCGGCAGGCCGAGGTCCGCGCGGAACCGGCCGATGCCCGCCCAGCCCACGGCGGAGCGTTCCGCGCGCCGGGGCCAGCTGCGGCCGTTTCGGTGCAGGCGCAGGAAGACCAGGGGCGGCAGCCTGTCGAGTCCGCGTCGCATGGACACCGCGGCGACGATCTCCAGGACGTCACCACCACCCAGGTCGGCGTGCAGCCAGGCCCAGCGGCGGGCGTTGCCATGGCCGTAGATGCGGGCTTCGGCCCCCGGAGCGTGGTCCAGTCGCAGCTCACCGGCGCCGTACTGGATGGTGCCGCTGTAGCGGGAGCGGCCGGCGGGGAGCATGTGCGAGGCCGGAAGCCAGGGGCGTCGCCAGGACCAGCGGGGAAACGTGTACAGCGGCGGGCCCTCGGGGCTCTCGGTGAGCTCCCAGGTGAACGTCCCCGCGGAGCCCGTGAGCCGGCCGGGCCGGACGCGGATGCCCTCGGCGGTGAAGCCTTCCGGATGGGCTGTCCACGGTTCGGGGCCGAAGCGTGTGTGTTCGACGTGGCCGTCCTTGGGGAAGACGGCGATCCAGCCGTGCGCGTAGGCGGCGGAACCGTCGGAGGGCGCCACCAGTTCGTGGTGCAGCCAGATCCCGCTGTCGGTGGCCGGATCGGTGAGGGTCGTGTACCAGACCTCGGTCCGCCCCGGTGTGCCGTCCCAGCGCGACTCCAGATGCCGGTCGGCGGGGGACGCGACAGCACGCGGGAACCGGAAGCTCGCGAGGAAGGGCAGCAGGCCGGTGACCAGGGGAAAGCGCAGCGTGCCCTCGCCCACGCGGTCACCGTTCTCGTACAGGGTGTACGGCAGTACGGTCAGAGAGGCGAGCGGACGCCTGGGCGACATCGACTTGCAGCCGACCAGAGTGAGGCGCCGGCCTTCCATGGCGAAGGTGATCCGGTAGCGGATCCAGTCGCGCGAAAGGGGCGCAATCTCCAGGTCGCCCACGGCTTCGGTGTCGTCGGCGCGTCCCGCCACGCGCACGCGTCCTGTCACGTGCGCCCGCGTCGTGCGGTGGGGCAGCGGCACCGCGTCGGCACGGACCAGCAGGTCCAGCCGGACGGGGTGGTCGCGGTCCTCGCCGGCCAGACGCACACGGCCCAGCAGTGTCTCCCTGAACACCGTCCCCCGTGAGCTCACAGGGCCCCTTCCTGGCGTCGGCGGGAGCCTGCCAGCCCGTCGAGCATCATGCGTTCCGTTGCCGACAGATAGTCGCCCGCGGCGGTGCGTGCCGACTCCTGGTCGCCGGCGGCCACGGCCTCGACGACCGGAGTCAGACGGTCACGAGCGGCCCGGGGATCCTCGAAGGGCCCGACCAGCGCTGCGCGCACCGGCAGATACGCGTTGAACAGGGTGTTGGTCAGCAGGACGTACACGCGGTTGCCCGTGGCACGGGCCAGTGCACGGTGCACCTCGACGTCCGCCAGCTGCACGGACTCGCCGCCCGCCGCGTCCCCTACGGCCGCCAGCAGCAGACGCAGTTCGGCGACCTGGGCCGCCGTGGCACGGGCCGCCGCGCGTTCCGCGATCAACATGCCGATGCTGCGGCGGACTTCGAAGACCTCACCGATCCAGTCGGGGCTGTGGAGTACCAGCATCGGCAGAAGGTCCGCCCCGCCCAGGCGCAGGAAATCCCTGACCCGGGTCCCCACTCCGTGGCGCGTCTCCAGCAGTCCGGCGTGCGTCAGTCGCCCGAAGGCGTGCTTGAGGGAAGTGCGGGTGACCCCGAATCCCTCGGCGAGTTCACGTTCGGGAGGCAGATAGCTTCCGGCGGGATGACGCTCGGCGAGGATGTCCTCGCGCAGCCGCTTCTCCAGCGCGTCGACGATCGTCTCGCGTGGCAGTGCCTCCACCTCGGCTCCCAGTGATTGAGTGGACCAGTGGCTGAGCCACTGAACCACCGTCAATGACATGGCGTCAATAACTCTGCACGGGAAGCCGACGATGCCACGGGCTGGCATTCCGGTTTGTCACGATGCGGCCGCCCAGCCGGGCGCGACCCCCGACGGCGGCTACGGCGGGCATCCGCGACTGCGGCGGCGCGCATCCCTGCCGGTCATCGAGCGGACGGGGCGTGGAGGTGAAGCCCTGGAGCGCGGTACGGAAGTTGCCGTCCCAGGCGACCACGTCCTCCCGCCAGAGTCGGTGCAGCAAGTTGTAGTTCTCCAGGGCGAGTTCCAGGCCCTTGCGGATGTCCTGGCCGAACCACGGATAGACCGGGACGGTGTTGCCCCGGCCGATCGCCAGGTCGACCCGGCCCTTGGCGAGGTGCTGGAGCATCGCGTACTCCTCCGCGATGCGTACCGGGTCGTTCGTCGTGATGAGGGTGACCGAGGTGCTGAGCGTGATCCGCTCCGTCATCGCCGCGATGTAGGCGAGGAGCGTGGTCACGGCGTCCGGGTTCGAGGTGGCAGGCGGGCTGAAAGCCCGAGCGCGGGTGTCGGCCGGGCGCCCCCACTGAAGTGGTGGGGGCGCAGCCGTCATCGGTGCGGTCGGTGTGTGCCTGCTCGGTCAGGCAAGGGTGGTCACGACGTCGACGGGGTTGGCGAGGGTGTCTCGGATGGCCGAACGCATTTGAACCAGGGCGATCAGTTCTTCGAGCTGTTCGCGGGTGGCGTCGGGGGCGTCGAGATCGACGCGTACTCGGATCTGCTGCAGTCCGGGACGGACCGAGGGGTCGATGCCCAGGAACCCGCGCATGTCGATGTCGGATTCGAGGTCCAGGCGGATCGCCTTGAGCTCTATGCCCAGCAGGGCTGCGTGAGTGGTGGTGGTGACCGTGTAGCAGCCGGCCAATGCGTGCAGGATGTATTCGGCCGGTGTGGGCGCGGTGTCAGTGCCGAGCGCTGCTGTGGGCTCGTCGCTGGACATCTCGAATTTCGCCACGCGCGTCTCGTCGCGGCTGCCGCCCTGGGTCAGCGCACCCGTCTGTGTCGTGATCCGGTAGCCGCCCTGCCATGAACCGCCGACGGAGAAGGTCGCTCGGGCAAGCTCAGGCTTGGCCCGAAGGGTGTCGGCGCTGTCCTGAAGGGCACGGATGTCGATTCCGTTGATGACAGACATCGCTGCTGCTTCTCTCTGAGTGGGGGATGCGATCGAAGGAGAGCGCCGGCCGTCGTGGCCTGCGGCTGGATGCAGGGCTCGTGTCCCGGCGCGGCGCTCTCACCGCCGGCCGACGCAGCCGTCGGCTCCAGAAGGTCACGCAGCGGCGGTGTCACCCGCTTGTTCGAAGAACTTCATGGCCATGAACCCATGTGCGTAGCTGCCGCCCGCGCGCAGGGCGGCGGCCGTCATGATGGTCTCCGCGAGTTCCTGCTGGGTTGCGCCGGCGGAACGCGCCGCGGTGGTGTGCGCTTCGATGCAGTACGCGCACTGGGTCGTCAGCGCCACGGCCACAGCCATGAGCTCGGTGTACTTGGGCGGAATGACGTTGTTGCTGCCGCGCAGGACCTGGTTGTCCCAGGCCATGAACGCCTTGAAGGCGTCGGGGGCGCCGGCGCGGATGTGCTTGGCGTACTGATGGTCGGTGTGCTCGTGGTAGGACACGATGCTCCTGTGATCTCGGCCGTGCGAGGACGTGCGGGTCCCATGGCCGGTGGGTGTGTGTGGTGGTGGGGGAGGAGGGGGGGGAGCCGGCGGACGATCGCCCGTCAGTAGATGTTGCGTCCGGCCCTGACGCCGCCGTCGACGTCCCAGGTGGCACCGGTGATCCAGTCCGCCTGGTCGGACAGCAGGAAGGCCACGGTGGGAGCGACATCGTCAGGGGTTCCGACCCGCCCGAGGGGGTGGAAGCTGTTGAACCCGTCGAGCGTGGAGTCGATCTCGTCCTTCGGGATGAACGCCTCGTAGATGGACGTGCGCACCACCGCGGGGGCCACAGTGTTGACCCGGATCCCGTGCGGCGCCAGCTCCATGGCAAGGTGCTGAGTCAGGGAATGCAGGCCCGCCTTGGCCACCGAATACGCCGAGGACGGGGTCGCGGCCATGGCCTGGTGCGCCAGCATGCCGCCGATGTTGACCACGGCACCCTTGTTGCCGCGGGCAATCATGTTGCCGGTGATGCTCTGGGTGATGAAGTAGAAGGCGCGGGTGATCGCCTGGTATCGGTCGTAGTCATCCTGGCTGTGGTCCAGGAACGACTTGGGCTGGAAGACGCCGGCTGCGTTGACGAGCAGGGTCGCGTCGGAGTGCTGCTCCGTCAGTTCATCGCGCAGACGATCCACGGCGGCACGGTCGAACAGGTCGGCGGCGAGACCGATGGCCTTGCCGTATTCGGCCAGCTCGGCGGCCGCCTTGTCTGCGCTGTTCTGGCTCCGGCCGGTCACGACGGCGGTGCCGCCGCCTTCGAGCACACGGCGGGCGGAAGCCAGCCCCATGCCGCTGGTACCGCCGATGACGACGACCTTGCGTCCGGTGAAGTCGAGAGTGCTGCTGGACATGCTGTGACGCTCCTCAGGTGCACCGCAAATCCCGCAGGATCCGCGAATTGTAAGATGTATGGATAAAAGGGACTGTGTAGGTGTAGTCCCGCACGGGGAGCGGCGGACGCCTCTCCTGGGTGCGGGGTGAACTCCTTGCTTGCGGAATGCAAGCAAAGAGTCAGGGTCGTCGAGCTGTCGATCCTCACGGAAGGCACCGGCTCGGGCCTCTGGTCCGGAACCTCACGGCGCCGGTCCGTCCCTCTGCATCGGGATGCCTCGACTGTAGGGCGGCCGCTGTGGGGGCGGTAGAGGATCAGGGCGAATACGGATATAGCGGGTGCCTATGTCTTAAGGAGAGAACCGCAGTCGTGAACATCGAGACGTTGCGCTACGCCCAAGCCGTGTCCCGCACGAACTCCTTCAGCGCAGCCGCGCGGGCCTACGGCGTGACGCAGCCATCTCTGTCCAACGGCGTTGCGCGGCTGGAGGAGGAGTTCGGCGTCAAGCTCTTCGACCGCTCGCCGCGAGGGGTCAAGCCCACGCCGTACGGAGAGCAGATTCTGCCGCTGATCGACGGCGTCCTCGATGCCTTCGACGCCCTCCTCGCCGAGACCCAGCGGCTGGCCCGACCGGTCACCGAACCCATCCGCATGGGCGTGTCGCCCCTGATCGGCGCCGAACTGGTGGGACGGGCGTACCAGGCGGCACGCACACTCCAGCGTCCGAGCGACCTGATCCTCCGCGAAGCAGACCACGAACCCCTGACCAACGACCTGCAGGCGGGCCTTCTGGACATCATTCTTGTCCCCGCCGTACCTGGTCTGCCCAGGTTCCGGCATCGCGTGATCGCGCATGAACCGGTGGTGGTCGTCGACACCGCATCCTCGGCAGATGACGGTCCGGTCGAGCTGAAGGAAGTGGCGGACGCGGCCTACATCCTCGGTCCGCGCACCTGTGGCCTGACCACCTTCACCACGGACCTCTTCCATGACAACAACCTGACATTGCGCACCTACCCCGGAGAAGCCGCCAGCTTCCGGGCTGTGGACGAGTGGGCGGCCCTCGGCCTGGGCGCGGCCCTCTTGCCCCGCTCCAAAATCGCCTACGAGCACGCGAGTTGCCGCCCCCTCCTGCAGGCCGGGTCCCCGGTTGAGCTTGCCTACGAGGCCGTCTGGGACTGCGACACGCCATTGGGGGCCGACCTGGAGGAGCTTGTCGACGCGCTCACCGCACTGGCCGTGCCGGACCCGGTACTGCGACGGACAGAGGGCGGCCAGTGATAGCCGGTGCCACTGAGCCTTTTCCATCCTCAGTCTGAGCTTGCGAGATGGAGGGTGAGGACAGCTTGGACAAGGCTCGTGATCCTGGTCGTCGAGCAGCGGAGTTTGCGCAGGAGCCGCCAGGACTTGAGGGTGGCGATGGCTTGTTCGACGAGCGCCCGGACCTTCGCGTGGGACCGGTTGACAGCCTGCTGACCGGTGGAGAGGCCGTCCCATCGGCCGCGGTACGGGAGGCGGACCGTGTCGCCCGCGCCCTGGTAGCCCTTGTCCGCCCAGCAGGTGATGCCGGCCTGGGCGAGAGCGTCGATGATGCCGTGCTCGCGTGCGGCCCGGACGCCATGGACGGCGCCGGCCAGGGCCGGGGAAGCCCACAGAAGACGACCCTTCGGGTCGGCGATGACCTGCACATTCATGCCGTGCTTCTTGTGTTTGCCCGAGCAGAAGGGGCGGTCGGCGGCGATCCGGTCGATTGGCAGCAGCGTTCCGTCCAGGATCAGATACGCCTTCATCGACGCGGCCCGTACGGCTTCGGCGAGCGTGGGGGCGAGGGCGGCCAGGAGCTCGACGACCTCGGTGACATACCGGTAGACGGTCGTGGTGCCGACCCCGAAACCGGCCGCGAGCTGGGCATAGGGCTGTCCGTTGCGGAGGTGGGCGAGGGCGAGCAGGGCCTGCTGGCCGGCGCTCAGGCGCCGCCATCGGGTGCCGAGGGCGCGCCGACGTTCCCGCAGACGGGCGGCGAGGAAGCGGAGGGCGGAGCTGGACACGTCGACGCCGGACGAGTGGACAAGCATGCGAAGCCTCTGGTGGAGACGGTTCTCTTGGTCGAAAACCCATCTACCAGGAGCTTCACCCGTCTGTCAGGCCAACTACCCAGCCAGTGCACAAGGCTAGAAAGGGCTCACTGACCGGTTAGGGGCTGTCCCCTCACCCCAAGAGCAGGAGAACCGTATAAGGCAGGGCAACGCCGACCGCGATGAAGAAAAACCCGCCCTCGATGGTCCTCCAGGCGGGCCGCTCAAACTCGCCCGCCGACATCGCCCTCTCGGGATTCCGGGGATCGTAAACAACCTCGACGACGGACGAGCTCCCTCCGCCGGGTAGATACTCGGGAGCTACGGTCACGTAGTGCCGCTCCCCCTCGTGGTCTCGGTAGATGACGTCCACCGACAGGATCCCAGCCCCCCAACTGTCCCCGCCCAGTCGCCCCTGCGTGCGCACACCACGCCGCTTCAAAGTGCAACGCGCCCAGTTGCCTACCACAGCGAAACCCAGAAAGGCCAAAGAGGGGAGATATCCCATCAGAATGCCACCCGACATCGCAGCCCCCGTTCAGCGATCACCCCGTGCATGATGCCATGCACTTCCCAAGCCGTCACCGAGATGGACGTTCCGTATGCCTGGAGCGACCACGCCACCGGCGTCACTGCGAACGGGTAACCGTCAGCCACCAGCTCCTGGCGGCACACATGCCAGCTCACCCAGGTTGGAAAATGCTCACTGTGTAGGCGCTTGCCCCCCGGACGGGAATTATTGGCGGCGCGTTATTAGTGGCGTCTCGCTGGCTGGCATTTCCAAACGAATTTCTGAAAGAGTCGGCAGCGGCGATATGGCGGTCCGAATTGAGCGTGGGTGCGCATACAGGTGCGCATTATGCGAAGTGAGTTTACTATGTCGATAGCGAGCTCCGATTCCCAGAGAGGCCGGTCGCCATGCACTGCTACGACTGCTTTCTCGAAAGTCGCGCTTCGACCGTTCCGGCAAGCCCGGTCGTAGCCGCGGCCGCATGCGCGCGGTGCGGGGCCGGCATCTGTGGCAGGCATGCGCACGCCACCTGCGAACCGATTCCGGGCTCGCCCGCATCGCCTGGGGCGCCGGAGGCCCGGCGGATCACTTGCGACCCGTGCTACCAGGCGGAGACCGCCGCCGCCGGCCGAGCGTGACGATACGTCCCTGTGCGGACGTTCCTATGTGGCGGCTCCGTCATCAATTACCGGCCGGGCTGCCGCTGCGTAATCTCCTGGAGCACCCACCCGTTTCCGTCGGGGTCGCTGAAGGTGGCGTAGGAGGCGTAGGACGTCCGCTCCGGGTCTGGGCCCGCGAGCCGTTCCTGTCCGGCGCCCCGATGCACAGCATCTCCGCCCTCGTGGCCGTGGTGAAGGATCCCCCCGGCGTCGTGGAACACGTCACTGACCTTGATGCCGCGGCTGACGAGCTCTGCACGCGCCTGCTCGACATCCGTGACAATGAGATACAGGCCCTGGGCCGAGCCGGGAGCAGCGTCGATCATGCCCTTGCCGAAGAGGATCGAGCATGCGGAACCGGGGGGTGTGAGGTGCACCAAGCGGTAGTCGTCACTGAACGTATTGTCAACGTCCATTCGAAACCCCGCTGTCTCGTAGAAGTTCTTGGCGCGATCGACGTCGGAGACAGGGAGCACAATGGCTTCGAGCTTCAGGTCCATCTTTCTTCACCCTCGCAGGATCGAATTCCGAGAGAATATGATGGGCAAACGTTCTCGGCTTGGTGTCGCCTTCGGAAGGTCAACGATTGAGCCTGTGAAGCGTTGCCGATCGGGAATTCCGCTGGACTATATTACGGAAGCGGCCGTTGCGCTCCACCATTGTCACTCGTGCGTGGCAGAATCGCATTCTGAAGCGCATGGCAGAGCGGCTGTGCCCGATCCTGTGCGTAGTCCACATTCAGCATTCAGTGGGATTGCCTCAGGGAGGAGTTGGGCTTCGGCTCGTTCCTCAAGCTCCCTGCTGCCGATCGCACGCTGACAACTCGGCCCATCGTGTGGGTCGTTGTAAGCGCAAGAACGAGTAGACGTATGGCGACGCGCGTGCCGGTCAGTGTTCTCGTGCCGGGCCTGACCATCGCGGTGCTGTTCGGCCCGATCGTCACCAACCGGCAGGAGCAGGCCAACCGGTGGCCGAACACCGCGATGCGCTACGAGGACTCCGCACGCGCTCTGTCGGCACGGCCGCTGAACAGCATCTTCGATGAAACCGGCTCGACCGCGACGCACCATGAAGGGGATCATGGACGAGTGATGTCGACCGAAGCAGCAGCACTCGCCCCACAGGACCATGCCGCCCTTTGGAGCATGGGCGAGATCCGTGCAACCGAGGTCGTCACCGGCGCCTGTGATGCGCTCGTCGCCGGCCTCGACGGTCCCGCCCTGCGGATGCTGGCCGCGTGCACACGCGCGGAGGCGGATTACGACGTCCCCGATCTCCTTCCCCCGGCACTCGACGAACTGGGCCTCACCTTTTACCCGGTTGGCAGTCTTGCCGGACAGGAAGCCGTCGCACGAGCGCTTGCCGCCCGAATGCTGGCCGGCGAGTTGACGCCACGCGAGCTGACTTTCCGGATCCACTCGCGCTTCGGGCACGACCTGCCCTTGGCCGAACGGCTCGCCAACCTGGATGACGAGTACGACATCCTCGAGTACGGCGACAGGACACCGGCAGAGGTCGACGCCGAAGTTCTGGCTGAAGCTCGAAGGTTGATCGACACGAAGTTCGTGCCATCGAAGGCTGAGCGACGGGAACGTGCATGAGAACCGAAGTCCAGATCTTCGTCGCCGACGGCCCACTGCCCGACTGGGAGTCCACCGAAGAAGAGATCGACAGGCGTTGTCAGCAGCTGATGGCGATCACCAAACCCGTCACCACCGAGGAAGCCCACGCGCTGGCCACTTGCTTCGGACCCGACGACTGCTACGGCGTCGGCTGGACACTGATCCACCTCATCGAAACAGCCCCTCGCCCGTTGCCCGTCATCCGCCGCCCCAGCGCCGAGAACCCCACCTGGGACATCCCCTGGAGCCGCTGGCACTGGCACTACGGCGAGGAACTTGACGATGAGGGCGATGCGCTCGGTGAAGCGCGCCTAGAGAGCAAGGCTGTTGCCGCCGGGGCAGAGTCGAGGGCAGCGCCGTGAAGGTCTCCGGGAGTACGGCGACCGTGCCGCTGACCTGCTCTCCGTCGCGCATCCTGAGCAGCACGGGGCACTGCCACCAGCCGATCTCGCCATCGCTGATCGGGGTGCCGGGCCAGTAGTACTACGCCGGGTTCGGCAGCAAGTAGTGGACGCCCGGCGATCAGAATCAAGGGCACGCAGGGCGTGACCGACTCCGGGGCCGTGTCACCGTGTCCTCGCCGTCGTACGTCAGTGGCTGACTGCGACGGCGACGTGTCCGGACCGCAGCGATGTCCGTCCGAGCGCCGGGCTGTCGAGGGTGTGTGCAAGGGTGAGCAGATCGTCGTCCGACACCACCCGCAGCCCGTTGCCCGCCAGCAGTGCGGCCATCTGCCGCGGTGTCCACAGCGAACGCCACGGCTCGCCCGACGTCACGCTGCTGCCGAGTACACGCGCCAGGAGCCGCCCTACGGTCGCTCGCGCCGACGGTGCCTGATAGTTGACGACGACGGCACTGCCTGGGGCCGTACGGGCGGCGAGCGCGGCCACCGTGGCGTGTACCTCGCCGCGCGCGAGGTACGGGACGACGCCCTCCCACAGCCACGTCGTCGGTTTCGACGGGTCGTGTCCTGCGGCATCCAACGCCGCACCGAGATCGTCGACGGCGAAATCGACCGGAGTGAAGCGTACGCAGCGGGCGGTCACCGGCAGCTCGACGGCGATCCTGCCGCTCACGTCCGTGCTGTGCGGCACGTTGACGGCCTCGGCGAGACGGTCACGCTTGTCCTGCTGGGAGGCCGGATGGTCGACCTCCCACACATCGGTCTCGGCCAGCTCGGGCAGACGCCACGCGCGGGTGTCCAGACCGGCGCCGAGGATCACGAGCTGGCCGGTGACGTGAGTGCGCAGTGCCTCGTCGATCGCCACCGTCCGCGGCACGACCACCTCGGCGCATGCCCGCACACTCTCGAACGCGACGCGCGCCTGCCAGCCCTGCGGCGCGGTGTTCGCGCGTACCTCCGCCACGGGCACACGTTCCGCGTCCCGCAGCAGCCGTATCGCCAGGGGATCCGTGAACCGGCCGACCGAGGCTCTTCCGTCCGCCGCTGCCCGACCCTGGCAGACCAGTACCGCCGTCCGGCTCGCTGCACGCCCACTCTCGCCCATCGGGTTCCTCCTTGGACACCCCCACTTGAAGGTGGAGGCGGAAACAGACTCCTGCGGGGGCAGGGCAAGAAGCGTTGCACATGGTGCACCCATGGGCTCCGTCGCCTGCCCGGGTCGGTTCTCCCTGCACCGCGAGGGAGGGGAGACGACGGGCATGGCCGGGTGCCCTTACCGTCCCTTCCCGCCCCCGCTTCCGAGTTCAGCCGTTCGTCTTGATCTTCTTCATGGTGAGGTGGGATTCGAGGCGCAGGACGGCGGGCAGGCAGCTGATCTTGCCGGTGAGGAAGGCTTCGTAGGCGGCGTGGTCCGCCACGGCGACGCGAAGGAAGTAGTCGGGGCGGCCGTACATGCGGCGGAACTCGATGACTTCGTCATAGGAGGCCACGGTGTCCTCGAACTCCTCGAAGCTCCTGCGGTCCTGGGCGTAGATCTCGACGTCGACGAGGACCTCCAGCCCGCGGCTCATGGCCTCGGGATCGAGGACGGCCCGGTACCCGGTGATGACGCCGGCCTCTTCCAATCGCTTGACCCGGCGCAGGCAGGGCGGCGGGGTCAGGCCGACGCGCTTGGCCAGTTCGACGTTGGTCAGCCGTCCGTCCTGCTGCAAGTGAAACAAAATTTCTCGATCCAATGCATCCATGCTCACTTCATTGCCCATGGCCTGATCATAGGGCCTCAATTGGAAACCATATGAGGTGCGATTTATTTTAAAATTTCTCCATGCGCACAAGTTCAGTCGATGCCGATACCGATGCCGGCGGCCGGTCTCGGCCCGCCATCACTCCTCCTCGGGTTCCGTCCCAGGCCCGAGCCGCCCTGCGCGACTCCGCCTCCGTGGGCCTGGGATTCGTTCCGCTCGGTCTCGCCTTCGGGGCCCTCGTCACCCAGGCCGGTCTCCACTGGTGGTGGGCGGGCCTTTCCGCCGCGTTGGTCTACGGCGGGTCGTTCGAGTTCCTGCTCATCGGCATGGTCACCGCCGCCGCCCCGCTGGCCGCGATCGCCGGAACGGCCTTCATGGTGAACGTCCGGCACGTCTTCTACGCCCTGTCCTTCCCCCTGCACCGAGTGTCCGGCCGCCCCGGCAAGGCGTACGGCACCTTCGCGCTCAGTGACGAGGCCTATGCCCTGACCGCCGGGTCCGAGGCCCGCTCCTGGTCCGGCCGGCGCATCCTGTGGCTCCAGGTTTTCATGCACGCGTACTGGGTCGGAAGTGCGACCGCCGGCGCCCTTCTCGGCTCCCTCATCCCGGACGGCGTGACCGGCCTGGACTTTGCCCTGACCGCCCTGTTCACCGTGCTGGCTCTCGAATCGCTCAAGGACCTGCGCGGGGATCTGCCCACCCCCGCGCTCGCCCTGTCCAGCGCCGTGGCCGCCCGGCTGCTCTTCCCGGGCCAGATGCTTCTGGCCGCCTTCACCCTGTTCACCGCCGGGCTCCTGGCCCGCCGTCTCGTCACCGGCAGGAGGCCGAGCCGTGCCTGAGACCTTCTACGCCGTCGCCGCCATCCTCGTCAGTGCCGCCGTCACCTGGGCCCTGCGCGCCTTGCCCTTCGCCGCCCTTGCCTCGCTGCGCGCCAGCGCGACCGTCCGGTTCCTCAGCACCCGCATGCCCGCCGGTGTCATGGTGATCCTCGTCGTCTACTGCCTGCGCGACCTGCCCGTGACGCAGTCACGCGCCTTGGCCCCCCTCGCGGCCCTGGCCGTCACCATCGGCCTGCACCTGTGGCGCCGCAACGCCCTGCTCAGCATCCTCGGCGGCACAGCTGCCCATGTCGCCTTGGCCAGCACGGTCTTCGCCCGCTGACCCCACCCCCACCGCGACGCTCCTGAGGAAAAGACTGCGCCGAGTGATTCCGGCTTGCTTGCAGATGCGCCATGAAATACGTGGAGCCTCACCGTCGGATGAGAATCGGGGGAGGTTGCACAAGCCGCAATTCTCCCACGACTGTCCCTAGGGTTCTCCTTAGACATCCCCGGCTGTCAATGCCCGTGCACGTCGACCATTGGGGATTCCCCTAAGACTGATCCGCTGCAGCGGCGTAACGCGACTGCGAGGCCGAAACTAGGGCCACATCGCAACTTGTTGTCGCCCGGTCGAACTGGTCGAACTGGTCGAACTGGTCGAGCCGATCGCCTGTTCCATGGCCGGCACGGTGCGGTGCCTTTTCATTCTCTGTGTGGGTGGGGGAGCGCAATATGGTCGAGTCCGAGCTCAACGGAACGGGGAATCGGGTCGGTTCGGCTTCGGCGGATTCGGCCGATGGCATAGCCGTGATCGGCCTGGCGTGCCGACTGCCGGGGGCCGCCGACCCAGCCGCCTTCTGGCGGCTGCTCAGCGAGGGCGCGGACGCGATCACCGACGTTCCCCCGGACCGGTGGGACGTGGCCGCGGTGGGTGACGCCGACCCGTCCGCAGCCGGCAGGACCGACATCCGGCGGGGCGGATTCCTCGACCGCATCGGCTACTTCGACGCCGGGTTCTTCGGAATCTCGCCCAAAGAGGCCGCCGCCATGGACCCGCAGCAGCGGCTTGTGCTGGAGCTGGCCTGGGAAGCGCTGGAGGACGCGCACGTGCGTGCCGGGACGCTGCGCTCCACCCGGACCGGGGTGTTCGTCGGCGCCATCTGGGACGACTACGCGACCTTGCACCACCGCTCCGGGCTCACCGCCATCTCCCCGCACACCGTCACCGGCCTGCACCGCAGCATCATCGCCAACCGTGTCTCGTACTTCCTCGGGCTCAACGGCCCCAGTCTGACCGTGGACTCCGGCCAGTCCTCCTCCCTGGTCTCGGTCCACCTCGCCTGCGAGAGCCTGCGCAAGGGCGAATCGACGATCGCACTCGCGGGCGGTGTGAACCTCAACATCGTCCCCGAGAGCACCCTGGGCGCCGCCAAGTTCGGCGGCCTGTCACCCGACGGCCGCTGCTTCACCTTCGACGCCCGTGCCAACGGCTACGTCCGTGGTGAGGGCGGCGGCATCGTCGTGCTCAAACCCCTCGCCCGGGCCGTCGCGGACGGCGACCCCGTCTACTGCGTGATCCGCGGCAGCGCGGTCAACAACGACGGTGGCGGCGACGGGCTGACCGTGCCGTTGCAGGCGGGGCAGGAACAGGTGCTGCGTCTCGCCTACGAGCGGGCCGGGATCGACCCCGCCCACGTCGGCTACGTGGAGTTGCACGGCACCGGAACCAAGGTCGGCGACCCCGTCGAGGCGGCCGCGCTCGGCGCGGTGCTCGGCGCGGGACGCGAGCCCGGCCGCCCGCTGCGGGTCGGCTCGGCCAAGACCAACGTCGGCCACCTGGAGGGTGCCGCCGGCATCACCGGCCTGCTGAAGGCCGCCCTGTCGCTCAGCCACCGCGAACTGCCCGCCAGCCTCAACTTCGAGGCGCCGAACCCGGCGATCCCCCTGAACCGGTTGAACTTGAGGGTGCAGACCGAGCACACGTCGTGGGAGGACCAGGAGGACCGCCCGCTGCTCGCCGGCGTCAGCTCGTTCGGCATGGGCGGCACCAACTGCCACATCGTGCTGGCGGAATATCGGGCGACCGCGGCGACCGCGGCGACCGCGGCGACCGCGGCGACCGCGGCGACCGCGGCGACCGCGGGGACCGCGGCGACCGCGGGGACTGCGGATACCGCGGAGGGCGCGGCTGCGGAGGCGGGTACGAGCGCGGTGCCGACCGCCTGGCCGCTGTCCGCCAAGACCGCATCCGGGCTGCGCGACCAGGCCGCCGCCCTGCTCGCACACGCCGAGGCGCACCCCGGTCTCGCCCTGCCCGACGTCGGCTGGTCGCTGGCCAACGGCCGCACCGCATTCGAACACCGGGCCGTCGTCGTCGGCGAGGACCGCGACGACGTCCTGCGCGCCCTGCGCGAGCTGTCCACCGGCGGCATCGACGCCGCACTGACCACGGGCCGCACCGGCCCGCGCGGCGAACTCGCCTTCCTCTTCTCGGGCCAGGGCAGCCAGCGAGCCGGCATGGGCCGCGAACTGGCCGCTGCCTTCCCGGTGTTCGCCACCGCGCTGGGCGAGGTGTGCGCACACCTCGACCCCTTGCTGCCGCGACCGCTGCGTGAGGTCATGTTCGCCCTCGAAGGCATGGAGGAAGCGGCCGAACTCGACCGGACCCTCTACACGCAGACCGCGCTGTTCGCCTTCGAAGTCGCCCTGTTCCGGCTGCTGGAGAGCTGGGGCATCACTCCCGGCGTGCTGATGGGCCACTCCATCGGCGAACTCGCCGCCGCGCACGTGGCCGGCGTCCTCTCGCTCGCCGACGCCTGCGCCCTCGTGGCCGCGCGCGGCCGCCTGATGCAGGCGCTGCCCGCCGGCGGCGCCATGATCGCCGTCGAGGCAGCCGAGGACGAGGTCCGCGCCCGCATCGGCGACCGCACGGACCGGGTGAGCATCGCCGCTCTGAACGGCCCGGACTCCGTCGTCGTCTCCGGCGACGAGGACCTCGCCACCGAGATCGCCGACGCCTTCGCCGCCCTGGGCCGCAGGACCAGCCGGCTGCGGGTCAGCCACGCCTTCCACTCCCCGCACATGGAGCCCATGCTGGCGGAGTTCCGCGACGTGGCCGAGGGGCTGACCTTCCACGCCCCGCGCATCCCGATCGTCTCCAACGTGACGGGCCGGCTGTCCGAGGAGCTCTCGGGGTACGAAGGCTGCACGGCCGCGTACTGGGTCCGCCACGTGCGCGACGCGGTCCGCTTCGGCGACGGCGTCGCCCGCCTCGACGAGCAGGGCGTCCGCACGTACCTGGAGCTCGGTCCCGGCGGAGTGCTCACTTCCATGGCCCGCTCCGGTGCCGCCTGCGAGTCCCTGCTCGTCCCCGCCCTGCGCGCCCGTCGCCCCGAGGCGCAGGCGCTGCTGGCGGCGATCGCCTCGCTGCACGTCCACGGCATGGAGCCGGACTGGAACGCCCTGTTCGGCGGCGGGCGAGGCGCACGCCGTAAGGTCGCGCTCCCCACCTACGCGTTCGAACGGCAGCGGTACTGGCTGGACGGCGACACCACGTCGTCCGTCGCCACCACCGACCGGCCTGCTGTGACTCCGCGGCTGGACGCCGTCGCCGCCACCGGCCGGCCTCCGGCGACTCCGCGGCCGGACGCCGCCGTCATCGCCGAGACCGGCAGCGCGCCTGTGGGAGGCCTGGGGCGCCGGCTGGCCGGATTGCCCGAGTCAGAGCGCGACGAAGTCGTGCTCGACCTGGTCCGCGCGCACGTCGCCGCCGTCCTGGGCCACGCCGAAGCCCGCCAGGTCGAGACCGAGTGGACGTTCAAGGACCTCGGCTTCGACTCGCTCAGCTCGGTGGAACTGCGCGACCGGCTGGGCGAGGCCACCGGCCTGCGCCTGCCCAGCGGGCTGCTGTTCGACCACCCGACCCCTGCCGCGCTCGCCCGCCACCTCGCCGCCCGGTCCCTGGGCGGCGAGGACACGGCGGCCCCCGCGTCCGCGACGTTCGCCGACCCCGACGAGCCCATCGCCGTCGTGGCCATGAGCTGCCGTCTGCCCGGCGGGGTGAGCTCCCCCGAGGACCTGTGGCGGCTGGTCGCCTCAGGCGGCGACGCCATCTCCGGATTCCCGGCGGACCGCGGCTGGGACGTCGAGGCGCTCTACGACCCGGAGCCCGGCACGTTCGGCAAGTCCTCGACACGCCACGGCGGCTTCCTGCACGACGCGGCCGGGTTCGACGCCGGCTTCTTCGGCATCAGCCCCCGCGAGGCCGCCGCGATCGACCCACAGCAGCGGCTTGTCCTGGAGACCGCGTGGGAGGCCTTCGAACGGGCCGGCCTCGACCCGGCCACGCTGCGCGGGAGCCGGACGGGCGTATTCATCGGCGCGACGGCACAGGACTACGGCCCCCGGCTGCACCAGCCGGTCGGCGGCATCGAGGGCTACCTGCTCACCGGCACGACGACCAGCGTCGCCTCGGGCCGCGTGGCCTACTCGTTCGGCCTCGAAGGCCCGGCGATCACCGTGGACACGGCCTGCTCGTCCTCGCTGGTGGCGCTGCACCTGGCCGTCCAGTCGCTGCGGAACGGCGAGTGCACGATGGCGCTGGCCGGCGGCGTCACCGTGATGTCCACGCCCGGCATGTTCGTGGAGTTCAGCCGCCAGCGCGGCCTGTCGGCGGACGGCCGGTGCAAGGCGTTCGCGGCCGGTGCCGACGGTACGGGCTGGGCCGAGGGCGCGGGCATGCTGCTGGTGGAGCGGCTGTCCGACGCCCGGCGTAACGGTCACCGGGTGCTGGCCGTCGTACGGGGCAGCGCGGTCAACCAGGACGGCGCGTCGAACGGACTCACGGCACCGAGCGGCCCCTCCCAGCAGCGGGTCATCCGCCAGGCCCTGGCGGCCGCCGCACTCGCGCCCTCGGACGTCGACGCGGTGGAGGCACACGGCACGGGTACGCGGCTCGGCGACCCGATCGAGGCGGAAGCCCTCATCGCCGCCTACGGCCAGGGACGGGACGGCGACCGGCCGCTGTGGCTGGGCTCGTTGAAGTCGAACATCGGCCACACGCAGGCCGCGGCGGGCGTGGCCGGTGTGATCAAGATGGTGATGGCGATGCGGCACGGCGTGCTCCCGCAGACCTTGCACGTGGACGAGCCGACGCCGCACGTGGACTGGTCGGCGAGCGGCGTACGACTGCTGACCGAGACGGTGCCATGGCCCGCGGCCGCCGGGCCCCGCCGGGCAGCGGTGTCCTCCTTCGGGATCAGCGGCACCAACGCGCACGTCATCGTCGAGCAGGCCGCGACGAGCGATGAGCCCGCCTGCGGCGCGCCCGCCGCGGGCCCGGTCCCGTGGGTGCTGTCGGCGAAGAGCGACGCGGCGCTGCGGGAGCAGGCGGGCCGACTGCTGTCCTTCCTGGACGCTGAGGACGCTGAGGACGCTGTGGGCGTTGAGGGTGCTGGGGTTCGGCCGGGGGACGTGGGGTTCTCGTTGGCGGCGTCGCGTGCGGTGCTGGAGCGTCGTGCGGTGGTTGTGGGGGAGGGCCTCG
>NZ_JBVKBD010000028.1:0-65196 GCF_055657365.1 Streptomyces sp. NPDC107559
GCAGATGTTCGGCCGCGCCGGGTTCCCGCTCCTCCGGAAACGAGTCCTCCTCGCATGACGCTGCGTCACCACCCCACACAACTTGGGCCAGACCCCCAAAGAAGTGGTTACAAACAGGGAGGATTCCTGGCGGACGGTGGAGGTGCGCTGTCGGTGCGTTCCTGGACGGAGCGGTGTGACGTCATGACGTTCGAACATCCGGCGCGCAAGCGCGAGGACGGCAGGCGTGGGCGGTTCGAGGAACTCGCGGAGCTGGCGTCGAACTTCACGAGCTCGCCGCTGTTTGCGATCCTGTGCCTGTGCCTGGTGGCGGCGTTCTCTGCGGTGCACGTGGCCGGGCTGTCGATGGAGTGGCAGCTGTTGGTCGGCGACTCGATGGGCGCCGTGACGCTGTTGCTGCCGGCGATGCTGAAGAACACCGAGCGCAGGCCGAGCACGCAATCCAGCGCAAGCTCGACGCCATCGCGCGGGCGATGCTGGAGCAGCAGGAAGGCCGGTGTGGGCAGGCGAACGAGGACCTGAAGGAGGCCGTCGGCATGGAGGAGCGGCTGTGAGGCACAGCTCGGTCGTTCATGCCTGGACGGTGATCGCGACACACAGCACGGCGATGTGGGGGGCGAGTCGGGCCAGGTGGTCACCGAGGCGTCCGGAGTGCAGGCGCCGCAGCGCCCGTACGAGCCGCGCGGCGGCGTGATGCGCGGACAGTGCGGGGTCCGCTGCATCGTGAGCGACGAGGACGGAATCGTCCTGCTCTCCGTTGAACTCCACCGCGATCCGCAGGGCTGGTCCGGCCCTTGCGTTGCCCGGCCGACCGCTGAGGCTCTACGACGGGTCTACTTCAGGTCCTGCCGACTGGCGATCCGCGCAGGCGCCGTAGTCGAGGGTGTCGGGGTCGCGGGAGGGGAAGTCCCACTCCCCGTAGAAGCCGGTCTCCTCACGACTCACGGACACGCCGCCCCTGTCCTGCCGGCCGATGACGCTGTAGACGGCGCCGTCCCCGCCCGACTGGAAGACCTCCAGCTCGGCGCGGCCGTCGTGGTTGGTGTCGATGGCCCGTGCCTCGTACACGAACGACGACGACCACATTCGGATGGTGCCGGTCCGGCCGCTGCTCAGGTCGCGGGCGAGAGGCCCGTAATGCACCTCATGCACCACCATGTTGTCCATCGGTGTGTCGCCGTTGTTCCCCTGGCTGTAGAAGACGGCCAGGTCGAGGTAACCGTCGCCGTCGAAGTCGCCGAAGGCCCCCCGGGTCTTCATGTTCTTCCTCCATGAGCCCTGCAGCATCTGCCAGAACCCGCGGGCATCGTCGACTTCGACGACGGTCCGGTGACCGTATCCCCGGAAGACCACCGAACCGGTGCTCTCGTTGATCTCGTCCAGGTGTCCGTCCGCGTCCACGTCGGCGCGCAAGGTGGAGCCGTCAGCGGCGCAGATGGCCATGGGAGCGTGATCCCCGGGTCGGGGTTCGAGGCTCTGCAGAAGCCACATACCACCGGCGAACACGGCAAGAGCGGTTGCGAGTCGCTGGCGGCGTGTTCGCGGTCGCGGCAGCGATGTCAGCAGGCTCCGGAACGTGGCTCGCTTCGGGACAGGAGAAGTCGGCACACCAGGAACCTACCTGCGTGCGTGACGTCGGCTCGACCCGCCGTCGGAGTGCAGCCGTGGGAAGACCACCGAGTGCAACTCCAACGGCCACTGGGGCCGGTTGCCCGACGCCGGCGACATCGCGGCTGCGTTCGCCGACATCCTGAGCCTGCAAGTGTCGGCGTACTCGTGAAAGTGCTCAACGAAGTACGGATGAATGTGCTCAGACGGGTGTTCGTTTGTGGGCTCGGACAGGTGGACGCGTGCGACGATCGTGTTGTGGAGAGTCCTGATCCCTTGTTCCGTCGGCGCTTGTTGCTTGAGTCGCTGACCGTGCTAGCGGCTGATGCCCAGTCCCAGGTTGCCTGGCTGGCCAAGCACGACGTGGTGACGGATGAGATCGCCCTGGACTTCGATCACGCTTTTGGCATGGCTGAGGTACTGGTGGAGGCTGGGCAACTCGGTCGCGGTGTCCTGCATGACCTGCGGGAGATCGACGCCGTTCTCAGCGAGATGAGCGGTGCGGAAAACGCTGATCGGTGGACGAGGGACGCGTTGTCCGTCGATGGGGGATGGATCCAGACCCGACGGCTGGCCCGCCGGGTACTCGTTGCCGAGCTGGGTGAATGGCAGCGGCCGCTTCCGGAGATTTCCGTCATCCGGTGACGGACTCCATCGTTCTTGCTGGTCAGGCCACTTGGGTGTCCCGTTCGATGGCGGCGAGCCGGTTCTTGAGCCGGTAACTGGGGCCGTTGATCGAGATGACGTCGCAGTGGTGAAGCAGCCGGTCGAGGATGGCGGTGGCCAGTACCTCGTCGCCGAAGACCTGGCCCCATTCGCTGAAGGCCTTGTTCGAGGTCAGGATGATCGAGCCCTTTTCGTAGCGTTTGGAGATCACCTGGAAGACGAGGTTGGCCTCCGCTCGTTCCAGGGGCTGGTAGCCGACCTCGTCCACCACAAGGACGCTGGGACGGAGGTAGGTGCCGAGTTTGCTGGTCAGACGCCCTGCGGCTTCGGCAGTAGTGAGGTTGCGGACCATGTCGTCAAGGCTGGTGAAGTAGATCGAGTAGCCGGCCCGGCAGGCCGCGACCGCAAGGGCGACGGCGATGTGGGTCTTGCCGACCCCGGGCGGCCCGAGCAGGGCGGCGTTCGCTTTGGCCTCGACGAAGGAGAGGGTGGCGAGGTCCTTGACCTTGCGCGGGTCGAGTTCGGGCTGGAAGGAGAAGTCGTAGTCCTCCAGCGTCTTGTGGTGCGGGAGCTTTGACAGCCGCAGGCCCTGTCGGAAGCGGCGGTCGTCGCGGACGGCCAGTTCCTCGGACAGCACCAGGTCGAGGAAGTCGAGGTAGCCCATCTTGGCCTCGTCGGCCCGCTGTGCGTACTGGTTCAGGGCCTCGGCCAGGTGGGGCAGGCCGAGCTTCGCGGCCGTGGTGCGGATGCGGTTGCCGGTCAGCTCGCTCAAGACGACTCCTGCTTGTTGGCGGCGGTGGTGAAGGGGCGGGTGCCGGTCAGCTCGTCATAGACCGACAGCGGACGGCGTCCGACCTGAACGTTGGCGGCCGCGGCCCGGGTCAGGAGGGCCTGCAGCGGTCCGGCCTCCTCGCCCAGGGGCGCCTCCTGGCGGGGCCTGGGGACGATGTCGCCGGTGGTGACACGGCGGTTCCTGCCGTCTGGCAGACCGTCCCAGTGCTTCTCGTCGACGACGCGGACGCCTCTGCCGACCGCTCGGGGGTGGGCGGCCAGCAACGTGGAGCCCTCGTCATCGGCGGTGGTGGCATGGAGCATGACCTGGGACTTCGTTGCCCGGACCTCGATGAGCTGGCGGGCATGGACCTTGCGGGCCGGCACCGAGTAGAGGTTTCCGGCGAAGGCGACGAGGCAGTCCTTGCCGACCGGCCGCAGGTGCCGCTGGGTGACGACATAGGGCGTTTCTGGCAGCGGCCGCAAGGCCATGTGATCCCTGACGGCCCGCAGGCCGATGACCTCGCCGTGGGTGCGGTGGGTCCGGGCCCGCCGAAGGGGCACCCAGGCCATGAACGCTGAGTTCATCTCCTCGATGGAGGCGAAGGCCCGGCCGGCCAGGACGTGGTCCCGGACGATGTCGACCTGGCGCTCGACCCGGCCTTTCCCGGTGGGGCGGTAGGCCGCCAGGACGTCGATGTCGAAGTCGTAGTGCCCGGCGAACGCGACTGCTTCCGGATGCAGCGGAACGGCCTCACCTGGGGCGACATGCCGACGGACTACCGTCTTGGTGCGGTCGTAGACGATCGACATCGGGACCCCGCCGAAGTGGGCGCACGCCTGGCGGTGGCAATCGAAGAAGGTGGCCAGGTCCTGGCTTGTGGTGAAACAGCAGAACGGGTCGCGCGAGTAGGACAAGACCATATGGAACGAGTAGACCTTCGGGATCCCGACATGGGCGAGGATCTTGCCCTCGTCACCCCAGTCCACTTGTGCCTGGGCTCCGGGAACAACCTCGAACCGGCGGTGCAGGCCCGCCAGGTCACCGGGAGCGATGCCGAGTTCCTCTGCGATCCGGGGACGGGCTTCCTGCAGGTAGAGCTTCACACGCTGGTAGTTGCCGGTGAATTGGTACTCCTGGGCCAGCCGCTCGTGGACGACCGCACCCTTGATCGTGATCTCCGCCCGCAGCATCGCGTCGATCAGCGGAGCGACCTCGTCGACCACCCGCTTGCGTGGCCGACCGTTGGCCGACCGCCGAGGCGGCGCGACCGGGGCCTGGGACAACAGGTACTTCCGGACCGTCCGACGGTTCAGACCGGTCTCCTTCGCGATCTCCGACAGGCTGATCGCACCGGACTCATACAGACCACGGAACCGGCGAAGCTCCAACCACCGATGAGGGTCCAAAACCATGACCAGCCGCCCTCTGCCGCCCCAACAGATCAAGCAGCTGATTGCCCAGCAACGGCGTCCCGCACCTCACGAATTGAGCACGTTCATCCGTACGTGACTGGGCACGTTCACGTGTACGCCGACAGCAAGGAGCACGAGCACGAGGACACCCGCTGGCCCGGAGACCGACGCCGGAATCTGATGGCCGGCGACGTCCTTTCGCTCGGCGGTCAGGTCCGCTGTGAGTCGGCCTGCGCTGGTGGTGCTGCCGCGAGTTGCCGTTCGGTGCGCTCGAGCCATCTGAGATACCAGTGGGCGAAGTCGTACCCGGACGGCTTGATCCCCAGGTCCGCAGGACGTAGATCCTCCCAGACGGCGCCCCGGTGGGGGCCCGTCATCACCAGCAGCGAGGTGTAGCCGCATCCCTGCTCACTGAGGAACACCGCTCCTGCCTCCTGGGCGTCGCTCAGCTCCTCGTAGCGCGCGTCCCATGCCGCGTGCGCGCGGCGAAAAGCGTCGTCGTCCGCGAAGGCCCCTGACTGCGGCTCCTGTGTCTCGAGCGAGTCGAGGTCCTGCTGAAGTGCCTCGGCGACGAAGGGCCGTCCGGCGAACTCGGCCGTGGTCGGCTGCGCCGAAAAGGCGAGCCCGATGCCGCGCCACTGCCACTGGCCGCCGTCGCGCACAGGCGTCATGAGGCCGTAGTCGGGGCCGGCGCCTCCGCTGCCGACGCAGAGCAGAAAGCTTCGGTACTGCGCCGGCAGCCCGATGCCCAGGTCGGCCTCGAGCGCCTGCAGTTCTTCCTCGTCCATCACCGGACCGAGCCGGAAGCGGTGCCCCCGTGCCCCGAAGACCTTCTCCGCCCCGGGGTGTCCGGCCAGCCGGAGCACCCGCTGGCGCACATGCGCCCATATCTCCTCGGTCATGGCTGCACGCTAGTGGGCCGCCCACCACGCCGACATGTGAATTTTTTGCGGCGCTCGACTCCGGCCGAGACAGCGACCCGGTCGTGACCGCGATGTCGCGAGCGTGGTGCAGTTCACAACTGCCTTTGCACGGCTGCTTTTTGCGTGACAGCCGTCGAACTTGCCTTCCGTTCGTGCGCCACCAGGCAGGAAGCCGGACGGGCCCACCCTCGGGCGAACGCTGCGGCCCTGTCGGCGACCGCGGCGCAGCCGGGACGGCGGCTGCACGCAGTGCTGACGCTGCATCAACAACACGCCTTCGCGGCGGATTTCGCCCGGCCGGTGACCAGACGAGCGGGCCCTGCGGTGTATGCGGCCGACGAGGCGGGCAGGGGCAGCACCCGGGCGCGTCACACGCGACACACCCGGGTGCCCGCGATTGCGGTGGAGCCGGACTGCGGTCAAAAGACGGTCCGCTGCTGGCTGCACCGCTTCAACCGTCCCTGATGGGCCGATAGGTGTCGCGGGTCCCAGCCTCCTGGCCGGTACCTACTTTCCTGCGCTCTGCTGCCTACGCAGTGACGAGAAGGCGGCCCGGAGTTCGTCCGTGAAGATGTTCGGGACTTCCCAGGCCGCGAAGTGGCCGCCGCTGCGTGCCTTGTGGAAGTAGAAAAGGTCGTGGTAGGCGCGTGACGCCCAGCTGCGCGGGGCCTGGTAGATCTCGCCGGGGAACACTGAGATGGCGGCCGGGAGGGATACCGAAACGGCGTTGAAGTTGTTGGCGTTGTTCTCCCAATAGAGCCGCGACGAGGAGACCGCTGTGTTCGTCACCCAGTAGAGGGTGATGTCGTCGAGCATTTCGTCCTTGGTGAGCACACGCTCGGGGTGGCCGCCGCTGTATGTCCATGCCGCGAATTTGTCGTACATCCAGGCGGCCAGTCCGGCGGGCGAGTCCGTCAGTCCGTATCCCTCGGTCTGAGGGCGGGTGACCATCATGGCCGAGTAGCCGGATCCGGTCTTGTAGAAATCGGCGAGCTTGTTGTAGGCCGCCTTTTCGTCGGGGCCGAGACCGGCCGGCACCGGGTCGCCGCAGGCGAGCTTCTCCGCGATGTCCGGGGGCACGGTGGCCGGGAAGTTGACGTGGATCCCGAGAAGTCCTGGAGGCCGCTGTACAGCCATTTTGTCCGATATCACGGCACCCCAGTCGCCGCCTTGGGAGACGTAGTGCTTGTACCCCAGGCGGTCCATCAGCACGGCCCAGGCGCGCGCGATGCGGTCCGGGTTCCACCCGGTGGCCGTCGGCCGCTCCGAGAATCCGTAGCCGGGCATCGACGGGATGACGAGGTGGAAGGCGTCCTCGGCACGGCCTCCGTGGGCCGTGGGGTCGCTGAGTGGCCCGATGACCTTCAGGAACTCCAGGATGGAGCCGGGCCAGCCGTGGGTCAGGATGATCGGCAGGGCGTTCGGGTGGCGGGAGGGGACGTGGATGAAATGTATGTCCAAGCCGTCGATCTCGGTCAGGTACTGCGGCAGGGAGTTGAGCGTCTCCTCGACGTTCCGCCAGTTGTACCTCGTGCCCCAGTACTGGGCGAGTTGCTTCATCGTGGCGAGTTGGACGCCTTGGGAGCTGTCCTTGACCGTTTCCCGGTCGGGCCAGCGCGTCGCCATGATCCGACGGCGCAGATCTGTTAGGTCCTGCTGTGGAATGTTCACGCGGAAGGGACGGATGCTCTGCCGCTCACTCGCTGAGAGCGGCTTGCCTGAATATTCCCAGAACCGCAGTCCGAGAGTCCCGGTCGCCGCCAGGGTCAAAGTGGTGGTCGATGCAGCGAGGAAATTGCGACGGGAGTACGGGCGGAGAAATTCGGGCATGACAGATCTCCCTGCATTAAATCCTGGATCCGGAGACGCGGAGTGCGCGGAGAAAAATCCTGCATGAATCTTCTATTTATTGGCGCGAGCTGAATCCTGCCCGCACCGAGTTGCTTCACGGCAGGTCGACCGACTCGAGTCTTGCCACTCAAAGAGTGCAGTCGCGTGTCATCGAAGCGCTCAGGCGACTCGACTGGCTCATTGCTGACCGTAACGCTATCTCTCCCTGCGTAAGCGAGCAACCTGGACGGGAGTCGGGGCGGCATCGCCGACACGGGCTTCGGTCCGGTCGACGACCTCGGTGACGAAGAGGCGGCCGCAGAAATGTTGATCTGTATCCCGCGGCTGGTCCTGTGTGAAATTTATGAGGATGGTGCACTGCCGGATATCCGCTAATTCACTCCGGAGGAAGATGAGCGAGCGGTTTCGGCGCTGTTTCTCCTGCTTGACGAATTTGCCGAATCACGCTGCCGCCGATAATCTTCGTGGCGCGTTGGTCCGAGCCGCTGGCTGTCAGGCGGAGTGCTGCTCGCCCGGTTCGGCCAGCTTGGCTGGGTCGGGGTGGTGTAGTAGACGGATGCACCCTGTTTGGTGCGTTGGGCCTGGGTCTTGGCCACGAGCCCTTCGAGTGTGGTGTGCACGACGGTTTTTTTGATGGTGCGCTCGGGGTGCTGTTGTCCCAGGGCGGTGGCGATTTCGGCAGCGGAGCGGGGTTCGCTCCGGGCCGCCAATTGTTCGCGCATGGGGTCGACGAGCGCGGGCGATGTTGACCACGCGGCCTGTGCCTTGGCGGCGGTCTTCTTGCCGGTTCGTTTCCGGGGCACGGCAGGCTGCTTGGGTGCGCCCAATGTCCCCGCTGGCTTCTTGCGGGCGGCAGGCACCGAGGCGGCGGATTCGGCTGTGGGTGCAGCAGTCGGCGCAGGGATGCCGAGCCTGCGTTCCGCGTAATTCGGGGTTCTGGAGTCCCTCCCGGGCTGAAGGTGCAGGTCAGTGGGTTGGGTGCTGGTGACGCGGGCGGATTCGCCTGGCTTGACTCTGTCTGGGATCTTGGAGCGTTCGAGGTCAGGTGCCCAGGGTGCGCCAGGTGGGCGCTGACCACCTCGTTCAATGGGGCTCCTCCCGTTGGGGTTGGGTGGTGAAGGGACGAGGCCCGGTCGGCTCGCGATGGGCCGGCAGAGGGCTGCGGTCGGCCTCGACGCGGACGGCCGCAGCCGGATTCAGGAGAGTCGTCCGTGAGCCGGACGCTCTGGAGCACCACCCGAATGCGGGTCACGGGGCGCCGGCCCTCATCCATCACGCGCCCAGGCCCGATTCCTGCATGTGGTCGCACCCTCAAATGACGCACGCCCTTGCCGGGCACGGCAGGAACTGCGCCGGATCTGTGGTGCTGTGGGAGCCGCTGCGGGCCAGTGCCTGGGCTTCCTGCCGCTCGCTGACCACGTTCACCTTCAGCCGGAGATCAATTTCGCGACGAGTCTCAAGTCCGACGCGTCAAGGTCGACTGACTGACTGACTGGCTGAGTGGCGTGGCACCTTCGGAGCAGCCTCAGCCTGGGGCAAGAGCTGCGGATGACGTGGACGCGCCGGCATCCAACGCTTGAAACCTGTGGGCGGATTCTTGATTCCTGTGCTTCAACTCTTGACGGTCGAAGGGGTGGAGAGCACAGTGTGGCCGACGCTTTGAGAGCGCTCTCAAGGTTTCGTGATCGTGACGACTCGATGAAAGAGGTACCGTCCGTGGAACGAAATCCGCACGTCAGCTCGCCCATGAGGCGAAATCTGATCGCCGCAGTCAGCGCGTTGTTCCTTGCCGCTGTAGCCGTCGGCGTCACCGTGCCCGCGAATGCCTCCGCGCCCCCACCGCCGTCTGGTTGGACGCAAATCTTCGCCGACGACTTCAATGGACCGGCCGGTTCTGGCATGAATACGGCGAACTGGCAGTACACGACAGGCACCAGCTATCCGGGCGGACCCGCCGGCTTCGGTACGGGCGAGGTCGAGACGATGACCTCCAGCACCAACAACGTTTCACTCGACGGCTCCGGCAACCTCCGCATCACTCCCCGACGGGACAGTGCCGGAAACTGGACCTCCGGCCGAGTCGAAACCGTCCGGTCCGACTTCCAGCCGCCCGCCGGCGGAAAGCTGCGTGTCGAGGCACGGCTTCAGATGCCGAACGTGACAGGTGCAGCCGCCAAGGGCTATTGGCCCGCCTTCTGGATGCTCGGCACCCCCTATCGCGGCAACTGGTGGAACTGGCCGGGCGTCGGCGAACTGGACATCATGGAGAACGTCCAAGGCATCAACAACGTGTGGGCCACGATGCACTGCGGCACCAGCCCGGGCGGTCCCTGCAACGAGAAGTCAGGCATCGGTGGGCAGAAGGTATGCGCGGGCACGACCTGCCAGGCCGGCTTCCACACCTACGCGGTCGAGTGGGACAAGTCGACCAGCGTGCAGGAGATGCGCTTCTACCTTGACGGCGTCAACTACCACACCGTCCGCCAGAACCAGGTCGACGCGGCCACCTGGGCCAACGCCACCAACCACGGCTACTTCATCATCCTGAACGTCGCCATGGGCGGCGAATTCCCCGCGGCCTTCGGCGGTGGGCCCGACGGTGGCACCGAGCCCGGCCACCCGCTCATCGTCGACTACGTCCAGGTCCTGCAGTCCACCGGCAGCGGTGGCGGCACTCCGACCGACCCTCCCACCACACCGCCGCCGTCCGGCAACCGCGACGCATACGGCACCATCCAGGCCGAGTCCGCGGACCAGCAGTCGGGACTGACCACGGAGACAACCACTGACACCGGCGGAGGCCAGAACCTCGCAACCGCCGCCAACGGCGACTGGGCCTTGTACCAGGGCGTCGACTTCGGCTCCACACCGGCCAGGCAGTTCATCGCCCGCGTCGCCAGTGGTGCACCCGGTGGCATCAGCGGACTGGTCGAAGTACGCATCGACAGCCGCACCAACGCACCAGTGGGCAGCTTCGCCGTGGCCAACACCGGAGGCTGGCAGACCTGGAAAGACATCCCGGCCAACATCAGCGCCGTCACTGGCAAGCACGACGTCTACGTCACCTTCACCAGCGGCCAGCCCGCCGACTTCGTGAACATCAACTGGTTCAACTTCGGCCACTGACCGCCAAGAGGGATTGCCCATGACCAGACATCCATCACACAAACGGCCCCTGGCCACCGCCCTCACCATCCTCCTGACGTTCATAGGCCTCATCCTCACCACCCCCGCGCCCGCACAGGCCGCGGCCGACTACACCCAAGGGGTCACGCCGACCGGCTCCGGCACAGCCGAGATCTGGTTCAAGCCCACCACGTCCGCCTCCCTCGTCGACGTGCACTACCTCTCACCCAACGCCGGCCAGCAAGACTTTCGCATGACGAACAACGCGGGCACGTGGCAACAGAACGTCAGCAACCTGCCGAGCGGCTTCACCCTCGAGTACTGGTTCACGTACGAGAAGAACGGCCCGCTCTACGACACCCCGCACTTCACGTACGCAGTTGGCGACACGGGAGGCGGCGGAGGCGGCGGTGCGGGTACCTTCCCGATCACCTTCCAGAACAACACCCGCGGCGTCTACAGCAACTCGCAGATCTACATCACCGTGCTGGGGCAGGTGACGCCCGGCCAGTGGTCGTACATGAAGGCCGACGGGACGATGGCCCACATCAACCACCTGGAAGCGACGGCGCCCGCACATCTCACCAAGAGGGGCGTGAACTACCCCAACATGTCGTTCACGCTGACCCAGTCGGCCGGTTCCGTGCCCTCACCCACAGCCATCCGCGGGGGGCGGATCTACGTCTCACTGGGATCTCCCATGTACATCCCTGTCTCTCCCGACGACCAGGGCTGGGGCGGCCCCGACCTGCGAAACCCCAACGATCCCAACACCGACGTCTACTACGACTGGTACGAGTACACCTACGTCCACGGACAGGTCGCCTTCGGCGGAAACACCACCCAGGTCGACCAGTTCGGCTTCCCCATGACCGCCCACCTGACGCAGACATCCAGCGGCTACGACAACACCCAGGGCATCGCACTGACCCGGGCGCAGGTCATGTCCCAGTACGCGGCCTCAGCAGGCGCAGCCTTCAAGCCACTGCAAAACACCTACCGCATCATCGCCCCGCGCTCCTCCGACCTCTTCCTGGCGGGAGGACAGCAAGCGAACTATCTGCAGACGTACATCGATCAGACCTGGAGCTACTACTCCACGCACCCCTTCAAACTGGCCCGGCTCGGCGAGACGTTCACCGGCCAGGTCAGCGGCACCACGCTCACCTTCACCAAGAACGGCACAGGCCCCTTCCATCTCAACAAGCCCACCTCTCCGGACGCCGTCGCCTGCGCCGGAGCACTCGCCTCGGGCAATGACACCGAGAAACAACTCGGCGCCGAATTCTGCGCCGCGTTCAACCGGGGCGTGGCCCTGGACACCTCCACCTGGTACACCCCGTCCGCCTACTACACCGCAAGCGTCAAGAACGACTACGCCGGCTTCTTCCATGGCGTCGGCCTCAACAAGCGCGCCTACGGCTTCCCCTACGACGACATCAACGATCAGTCGTCCGTACAGATTCTGGGCAACGCCAACCCGCCAACCGCGCTCACACTCGGCATAGGCTGGTGATGACCGGGCCCGCTCCGCATACCGGGGCGGGCCCGGCCTTCTCTCGCGACAGGCCGAAGAGCGCACTGTCGCCCTGGTGCTGGGGGAGCGGACTCGGTCCGCTCCTCTCCGGTATCTACACCTCCTCGCATTTGCGGTGGGCGCCGGGCAGCACGCATGACAGGCAGAAGGCGCGGTGTGGGCGTGCTGCACCTCACCCTCGGAGCCATCGCCGATTACGTTGTTGTACCTGGCGTTAGATTGCTGAGGCCGTCCTCGTCCAAGACCACCCCGTTCGTGTCAGCCGTGAGATTCTCACCCTCGGCTATGCCGACGTGTACCGGAGCTTTCCGAGGAATGGCGAAGCAGCGGCCGACCTGCATGGCCGGGACGCGGAAACGTCCTGGCTGAGATCGGCCGCTGCGACATGATCGGCGGCCAGGAAGACATGATCACCGGCGTCGCCCTCGAAGGTGTCATGGGCCGTGAGCGGTGACGTCCTGACCTCTGGACATCGGGTCTGCGCTACGGTGCCGGATTCCGCGTCATCGCAGGGTCGGCGATGACATCACCAGCGCCCCGCGGGGCGCTCGTGATCTCGCGCAGGTCCTTATGGCGTCCTTCGTGGAAGGTGAGGGCCGATACGAGGGTGACTGCGCAGAGTGCGGCGAGATACCAGGGGAAGATCCCGGGCAGGCTCCGGGCATCGAGCCATTCCATGGCGAATGGGGCCGCGCCTCCGAAGATCGCCACCGAGAGCGCATACGGCAGTCCGAGCCCGCCCGCGCGGACTTCGGTGGGCAGTTGCTCGGCCATCGTCGATCCGACGAGGGACCCGCACACCGCGAAAATCACCAGGCCGATGCTCCGTACCAGGAGCAGTGATCCGAAGCTCGGTTGCAAGAACGAGAACAGCGGCACCGAGGCGATCACGCTGAGGAAGCCGAACACCACGACGTTCCGGCGGTGGCCTACCCGGTCCGGCAGTCTGCCGAGCATCGGGAGTGCACAGATGAGCACAGCTTGGCCAATGACGCTGGCGGTGAGGGCCTTGCCGAGGTCCAGTCCGTGGTGGGTCGCGTATGCGGGCAGATACGAGGCGTGGCGAGACTCCCGAAAACGCCGGGGCGTCCGGGAGGCGCCGCCTCGGCGACATAGGTATAGCCGGCACCGGCCTCGCCGCCCGCTTCGAATGGCGATCACAAGATCTTCGGCAGAGCAGCTGTCCGCGTACTCGTCTGAGTGCACCGCCGAGTACGAGGCTATGTGCACCACTGCTCAGGCAACGTCGGTGTCCCGTGCCATGGCCTGGAGGCGGTTCTTGAGCCGGTAGCTGTTGCCGTTGATCGGGACGACCTCGCAGTGGTACAGGAGCCGGTCGAGGATCGCGGTGGCCAGCACCTCGTCGCCGAAGACCTGGCCCCATTCGCCGAAGGTCTTGTTCGAGGTGAGGATGATGGAGCCCTTCTCGTAGCGTTTGGAGACGACCTGGAAGACCAGGTTCGCCTCGGCTCGTTCCAGGGGTTGGTAGCCCACTTCGTCGACGACGAGGACAGCGGGTCGGAAATAGCTGGTGGGCTTGCTCATCAACCGCCCCTGCTTCTCGGCGGATTTGAGGTGGCGGACCATGTCGTCGAGGCTGGTGAAGTAGATCGAGTAGCCCGCACGGCAGGCCGCAACGGCCAGGGCAACCGCGATGTGGGTCCTGCCGACCCCAGGCGGCCCGAGCAGGGCGACGTTGGCCTTGTTTACGACGAAAGAGAGGGTGGCCAGGTCTTTGACCTTGCGTGGGTCCAGTTCGGGCTGGAAGGCGAAGTCGTAGTCCTCGAGCGTCTTATGGTGCGGCAGCTTCGACAGCCGGAGCCCGTTGCGGAACCTGCGGTCGTCACGGACGGCGAGTTCCTCGGCCAGCACCAGATCGATCAGGTCGAGGTAGCCCATTTTCGCCTCGTCCGCCCGCTGGACGTACTGATCGAGGACTTCGGCCAGGTGCGGCAAGCCGAGCTTGACGGCGGTGGCACGGATGCGGTTGCTGGTCAACTCGCTCAACGGGCTTCCTTCGTCGATGCGTTGGTGTTGAAGGGACGCGTTCCGGTCAGCTCGTCATAGACCGACAAGGGACGCCGTCCGACCTCGACGCGGGCGGCAGCGGACCTGTTCAGGAGAGCCTGCAGCGGCCCACTCGACCCCCCGGACGACTGGCCGCGGCGGGGCGAGGGCAGAACATCCCCCGTGGTGACGCGGCGGCCGGAGCCGGTGGGCAGCCCGTCCCAGAGTGCGGCCGCTGCGGGAAGACTGCGTCCGGGACAGCAGTCTCTGCCGCTCGCCGCTGTCCGGGCCCTGGCGGTCTTATCTGGTCAGTGGCGGGGGCGGGGAGGTCGTCGGGGTGGACTGGACGGCGTAGCCGTCGGCGAGGGAGAGGGCGGCCACGTAGTGGTGCTTGGTGTAGGCGGAGCGGCTCACGGTGTCGGTCGACAGGGGGTGCCAGGCGAGGTAGACGGTTGTTTCGACCGCGTTCTTCTTCGGTCTGCCGTCTGTCTGGATGTCGCCAGTCTGCGCGCTGGGCGTGCACGGGAGCTCCGCCACCGCCACTTGGAGTCGGATGCCGGGCCGGCCGTGCGGAGCGTCGTGTTTCTGCGTGGCCGGGCCGTAGGTCGTGGACAGGCAGATCGGCCGGGAGCCCGGGGGTTGGGTGCTTCCCCGCTGCGACGCGGCGGGGGAGGGGTCACCGCCGGCCTGGCTCAGCCAGGTCGCCATTCCGGTCAGCGTGCTCGGGGACGAACCTGAGCCCACCCAGTTCTGCTCGGCCAGCACCGTGTCGAGTTGGTGGAGGTGCGTGTGAATGTCCCCGTCGAACGCGAGGTAGAAGACGGTGCTGCGGACGCAGTTGATCGGTGCCCAGTTCGCCGGCCCGAGGAACGGGTTCTGGTTCTGCGTCTGGCAGGAGTCCGCCACCGATGTGCCGAGCGGAACGGCCCAGGGCAGCGCCGACGTCAGGTTCGTCAGGCGCGCGGAACTCGTCCGTGCCGCGGCCGCGCCGGCCGTGCGGGTGGCGGCGGAGTGTGCGAAGGCGCCGACATCGGGCGGCGTGCTGTCCAAGGCACGGTGAAACTGCCACAGCACGCAGACCACCAGCGCGCACACCACGCCGACCGCGACCAGCACGGCGATCACGCATCCGTGTGTCAGTGCCCCCGCCCGACCGCGTTCCCCCGTGGGTTGATCCATGTCTGCATGGTCGCGGGTCGACACCGGGTTCGGGACAACGGGCCGGTCTCCTTACGGTCTCGCCAACCGGAACGTCTCCTGCCTTAAGCGGTTTTCACCACCTTCGCCGGCATCAAGCCAGGCACGCTCACCCTCCGCAGCCAGAACACAGCGTCCGTCCAGATCGACGGCATCGGTCTGAACCGCTCGTAGCAAACACCCTCGCTGCCCGCCGGCAAACTGCTGCGAAGAGCCGTGGACGGGGTGGCGGCCGGATGCGATATCGCCTTCGACGGGGTCACGAGTCTCCAGTTGAGGTCTGCCGTCGCGGTCTTGTTCGTGGCTCTTCTCGGCGGATTGTCGGTGCCCGCTCCGCGGCAAGCACTGGTCCTGTGTGTCGGCGACGCTTGAATTGCGAGCCGACTCGGCCGACGCCGAAGATGGACCCGCGGTCGGTCAGTGGATGCTGTTCATTGGCGAGCAGCCGCGGTCGGGGGCGGGCCGATCTACGCGGTACGGGCTGGATGCGGACGAGGTCTGGCCGGTGGCTGATCCTTCGCGACTGTCGCCTCGAACCCGACGGTGTTCACCACTGCCCTGCACGGCAGCGCCCGCCTGCACAACCTGGCCCTCTCCGGTTAGGGGCAGGGCGAGAAGCGATGTGTCATTCGCCGACCCGAAGATTCATGTACGGGAAAGAACGGCTCATCGACTGTGCGGCGCCAGGGCCGTGTGGACGACCGTGGCGGCTGCGGTACGCGCGTCGGCGGCGACCCGGGCGTCATTGCAGGACGCGGCATACGCTGCCGCACCCTCGAAGATCACGGCGAGCTGTCTGGCCAGTCCATCCGGATCGGGAGCGCCGGCCTCGGCCGCGGTGGCCGTGAGGCGGTCACGGAAGGCGCGCTTGTGCCGCTCGACCAGCCGGGCGATGTCGGGGATGTCACCCGCGGCCTCGACGACCGCGTTGTGGAACGGGCAGCCGCGCTGGACGGCGGACGAGTCTGTTTCCAGCGGATCGAAGATGGCGAGGAGCCGCTCGACGGCGGGCAGGTCGTCGCGATCGAGCTGACGCTCGGATGCGATCGGCGTGTCCACATAGCGGCGCAGGTAGGCCTCGACGAGAGCGTTCTTGGTCGGAAAGTGCTGGTAGAACGTGCGAGTCGAGACATGGGCAGCGGCGGTGAGCGCCGCGATTCCAGTTGCGTGAATGCCGTGCCGATAGAACAGCCGCTCCGCCGCCTGCATGATCCGCTCGCGCGCCCCTCGGCCTCCGCGTGAGGCTGCCTCGGTCTCTATCTCAGTCTCCATCCCTCGAAGTATAGCGATCGTTTTACATGTCGTGGGGTCGCTGCTAGCGTCTAAGTAAATCGATCGCTTTACTTGAGACCTGTCAGGAGAACCAATGCCCGACGGCACCCTCGGATACGACGTCTTCATCTCCGACCCGTTCCCGCAGACCATCCCCGGGCTGCTGCCCAACGGCGAGCCGCGCCTCTTTGCGCCGCTGTCGACCACGCTGATCTACGGCAGCGAGGACGCCGTGCTCGTCGAAGCACCGCTCCTCACCGACCAGGCGAAGGAGGTCGGCGACTGGGTCGAGGCGCACGGCAAGCGGCTGACCCACATCTTCGTCACCCACGGCCACGGCGATCACTGGTTCACAGCCGACCTCCTGGCCCAGAGGTTCGGCGCCCAGGTCGTGGCCTCAGCCGGCACGATCACGCAGATGCGGGGCAGTGTGGCCAGCCGCGAGGCGGTGTGGGACAAGGCGTGGCCCGGGCAGATCCCGCCGTCCCCGGTCACGGCGATCACCGTGCCGGACAATCGCTTCACCCTCGAGGGGCACGAGCTGGCCATCGTCGAGGTTGGCCACAGCGACGGCGACGACACCACCGTCCTGCACGTACCCGACCTCGATCTGGTGGTGGCCGGGGACGTCCTCTACAACAATGTCCACCAGTACCTCGGCCAGTCGATGGGCGGCGGGCGCGACGCCTGGCGCCAGGCCATCGATACCGTCGAGGCCCTGAACCCGCGCCGGATCGTCGCGGGGCACAAGGACAAGACCCTCGACGACGACGCCGCCCGTGTCCTCACCGAGACCCGCGCATACCTCGACGCCGCCGATGAGCTCCTGGAGAAGCACGACACCGCTCTCGGCTTCTTCGACGCGATGCTCGAACGCTTTCCGAACCGTCGGTTGGGAGCGCTCACCCTGTGGTCCAGCTCCCAGGCACTCTGCAACTCGCGCGAGCACCCCGAAGACACCCGTCGGCACATCGTCGAAGGCTGGGTGAAGGCTTATCAGCCCTGACTGGCCACAGGATGGGCCTGGGCTATGCCTGGGCCGGGACCGTCTCGCTCGCGTCGTTGGCTTCCGTCGTGGGGGAGGGTGCGGTGTCTGTTTCCGTGGCGTCGCTATCGGAGTCGGCTGGCAGGCCGGTGTGGTACACCGTGTTTCCCTGCTTTGAGCGTTCGGTGTGGCTCTTGGCGACAAGGTGCTCCAGGGTGTTGCGTCCGCCCGTCGCGGGCTTTCGTCCCCCGTGCTCTTCGCCCGACGATTCCCGCAGGTCACCTCCCATCCACCCGCCGTACCGTCGCCTGCATGAGCCTGGCGCTATGAATGACAACCCGGCGACGCCCGACGGCCCTGTGCGCCCGGTGGACCCCATTCGCTCCGTGGACGGGCTCATGGCCCTGCTCGCCGACTGTGAGGACAGTTGGGACACTCCGGACAGGTCCGGTGACCCGGTGGACATTCTGGACCACGGGCTCCAGGTGGCGGCGGTCCTCGCACAGTGGTGCCCGGACGACGAAGAGCTGCAGGTGGCAGGGCTGGTCCACGACATCGGTCACCACCTGCTGCCCGGCGACGAGGCGGGACACGGCGAGCACGCCTCGACGGCGGTGGCGTCGCTGCTGGGACCACGCACCGCACGTCTCGTCGCGCTGCACATACCGGCGAAGCGGTACCTCGCGGCAACCGACCCGCGGCTCGCGCTGTCGCCGGAAAGCGCGCGCACCCTCGGCTGCCAGGGCGGCGCGATGACAGAGGCGGAGGCCGCCGCCTTCGAGGCCGACTCCGACTTCGCGGCCGCGGTGGCGTTGCGCCGCGCGGACGACGCGGGCAAGGTCGTCGGTCTGCGGGTGCCGGGCCTGGCCCACTGGCGTCCGGCCGTCGAGCGTGTCGCCGCCTCGGCCGCCGAGGGACGGGGGCTGTCCCGCTGATCCCCGGCCGCCCGGACCGGCGCGGAGCCGACCGCGCCGGCACAGAGGCCAGGGCGGTGTCGGTGAAGCCGAGCGAGCGTGGTGGAGCGAAGCTGGCGCTCCGTCCTGGTCAGGCGCTCGGCATGCCGACTGTGGGGCTGGGCTGGGCACCGCGGGATCTTGTACCGGAATCGCACGGGGGTGCCCTGGCGGGATCTTGCCTGCACGTTTCGGCAAGTGGAAGACCGTGTACGAGCGGCACAGACGATGGTCGGCGGACGGCACCTGGGACAGCCTCTTCGCGGCCGTCCTGGCCGACGCCGACGCTGAGGGCCGCATCGACTGGTCGATGGTGAGCGTGGACTCCACCTCCTGTCGAGCCCACCAGCACGTCGCCGGAGCCCGCAGGAGAAGCCGGCGGGTGCCGGGAAGAGAACAACGCCCCGGCAGCACCGCCCCGACGAGGGACTCGGACGCTCCCGGGGCGGCCTGACCTGCAAGATCCACCTTGCCGGTGAGGGTGGACGCCGCCCCCCTGCTGATCACGTCGGGCCAGTGGGGCGACGCTCCGCAGCTCATCCCGGTCATGGAGCGCATCTGTGTCGGCCGCCTCGGTGGCGGACGCCCGCGGCGCGCGCACCCGGCTCGACCACCTCGGCGGCGACAAGGCGTACTCCTCCCGCCGCAACCGCCGCTACCTGCGACGACGCCAGATCAAGCACACCATCCCCGAACCGAGGAACCAGCGGGCCAACCGTCAACGAAGAGGCAGCAAGGGCGGCCGGCTCGCAGGCTTCGGCAAGACGATCTACAAGCGCAGGAACGAAGTCGAGCGGACGATCAACGCGTTGAAGAACTCCCGGGCCGTGGCCGCGAGGTTCGACAAGCGCGGCTGCATCTTCCAACACCGTCACCGTCGCCTCAATCCGACTCTGGCTCCGGCTGTGATCTCCGCCGGATCTAGCCGCCGGTCGTGCCGTCGAGCATCTCGCGCAGGATGTCCAGGTGGCCGTTGTGGCGGGCGGTCTCCTCGGTGAGGTGGAGGAGGATCCAGCGCAGGTCGACGTGGAGGCCGTTGCGGACGGATCGCTGGGCGTGCTTGTCCAGGTCGTTCCCGGCGACCAGTTCGCGGTAGCGGGCGCTCTGTTCGGCGTATTCGTCGAGCAACTGCGTGAGCGGGAAGTCGACTGCGATACGCATCTCGCGGTCGGGGTCCTCCTCGGTCCAGGGGCCCCGGTCTTCTTCGCCGAGGAAGACCACTTGGAACCAGTAGTACTCGACCCAGCGGAGATGGTTGATCACCCCGCTCATGGTCATCAGCGGTGAGCCCGGCAGGAGCGCCTTGCGGGCATTCTCCGCAGAGACGCCATCGCACTTGGCGCGGGCGGTGTCCCGTGCGTAGTCGAGGAACGTGGTGAGCTGGGTGCGCTCGTCCCACGCGGGCGGTGTGTCGTCGATTCTGGTCATCGCGCGAAGCGTCCCCGATCACCGCGACCGATGTCGAGGCATTTACGACGGGCCCAACCTGCTCCACTCAATTCCTTGTCCGATGGGTCGCTACAGCCGTTCGGCGCCGGTGGGCCGCCCGGCATGATCCGCCGGACAGGCTGACCTCACACAGGCCGCCTGATTGACATAGGAGCCATAGGACGCAACCACGCGGGGCGCGGCCGCCAAACCGGAGCTGGCCAAGGCGATGCTGCTGGGCGCCCCGCCTTGCCGCTGCCGATTACCTGGGGTGACTACCGATGCCGCCTACGGCCGGGAGTGGCGCTTTCGCCGAATGCTGAAAGAAGCCACCACCGGCTCCGTGCTCACCGTTCCCAAGTCCCCTCGCCTCGGTCTCCGGTCCGGGAGCAACGGCTTGATCCGTGCCCATTGCACATCAGTTGACGGCACACCCGGACCAGCGGCCGACTGATCCAAACGAAATGGCCTACTTCTTGGTGTTGTCCACGATGACCGGTGTGCCGTTCGAGCCTGTGCCGCAGGGGACCGCGTAGACCGGGTTGGACTTGGCGGCCTCCCTGTAGGCGTCGAGGCACTGGTTGTAGAGGACCTTGTCGGTCAGGGACTGTTCGATGATCTTGTTGGCGCGGGCGATGCCCTCCGCCTCGATGCGCTTGCGCTCCGACTCCGCCGTGGCCGTACGGGAGGCCTCGACGGCGCGCTCGGTGGCCTGTTCCTGCTGGATCTTCTTGTCGATCTGCTCCTGGAGCTGGTCCGAGGGCTTCACGTTGCGCAGGTTGACGGCGGTGACATCGATACCGCGCGGTGCCAGGCGCTTCTTGACGAGCGTCTCGATCTCCGCGCCGATCTGCTCGCGGGCGGAGGCGTATCCCTCCTCGCTGGTGTGCTTCGCGAAGACGTTGCGGATGATCTCGCGGCTGTCCGGCACCACCAGCCGTTCCTGGATGGCCTCCTGAGTGCCCGCCAGCCGGTACAGCGCGACCGCCTTCGACGGCACCACGGTCCACTTGATGGTGACGTCCGCATACAGCACGCCGCCCTGCGCGGAGCGCACTTCGACGACGTCCTTGTCATGCAGGTCGAGGTCGACCGGGCGGGTGGAGAAGGACGTGACATCGGTGAACGGCGACTTGAAGTGGAGGCCGGAGGTCAGCGGCGTGCCGACCTTTCCGAAGGTCACCGGGACGCCGACCTCGTAGGCGTTCACGACGTGGACGCAGGCGAAGACGCCGGCCAGAACACCTCCCAGCGCGCTGATCGCCGCCCCCAGCTTCCAGCCGTTCCCGTCGCGGCCACGGCCGACGAAGAACACGGCGACCGCCGCTATGAGCAGCAGTACGCAGAGTACGACCATTGAAATCCCCCTTGGGAGCATGGATCCCCGCTCCCCCCGGAGCGGCTGGCAGCGCAGCCTATCGGCGACTGGGACCAGTGGGGGAGGAGTGAACGGACAACTGGATGAACAGTCATCAGAACAAGGTCTATAGAACTGACGATCATCGTTGACACCTGGATCTCCGATCACTACGGAGATCCACATGTCGAAGTCCAATACCCTTCGCCGCTTGACCGCGAGGCCAAGCGGCATCTGGCCGTCATACGCCGCGTTGAAGAAGCCGGCGGAAAACTGCTGGAGTGGATCCGGCAAGCCGAGCAGGACGCACCGAAGCCCGTGAGGGGCTTCGCCGGCTTCCTCCGCCAAGACCTCGACGCAGTGGCTGCTGGCCTGACCTTGCCCTGGAGCTCCGGGGTCGTCGAAGGACACGTAAACCGGGTGAAGACGCTCAAGCGGGCCATGTATGGCCGAGCTTCGTTCGAACTCTTCCGTACCCGCATCCTCACCCAGCAGTGAACCTCCAAGTCTGGGGCAGGACAGGGGGCGCGATCGTCAAGTAGTGCCGTCCGCCGGGTCACACAGAGTTTTCGCGGATCAACTCAATCCAGACCGACGGCAGATCGTCGGCCTCTGCTTGAGGATCGATGTGTCGTGCCGCGTCCACCACAAGCTCCACGCACGAGTAGACGCGGTCGTAGTGCCGCATGGACTCCGCCTCTCCAACCGTGTACTCAGGTTCCTCAATCTGCTGCAGGATCTGCAGGGCCGCTTGCCACCGCCAGGCCGTCTCGACGTACTGGGCGACAGAGGAACTGAAGACGCAGACCGCAGGCTTATGGAAGCCCTGGTTGTACGGCCGGAGAACCTCCGGCATGTCGTCGATGGTGATCGGCGCAGGGAGAAGGCACAGAACGCGGCCTTCCCCGGGAACCACACCAGCCACACAACTGCTCGGATCGGACCCCCAGTAGCCCAGGTCGTAGAGCCGTTGTTCGTCCTTGACCAGGCGGCGCTCGTGCTCTCCAGCTCTGTTGGGCAGAACTGTGGGGAGCATGTCAGCCTGGCGAGGCGTGAAGAGCGGCGTCCGTGGCAAACCCCACTCATACAGAGCAGCCCGGTCGCCTTCCGGGAGGTCCCATCGCTCGGCAGCCTCGACAGCAATGCGGGACTCCGCGGTCACCAGACGCGATACGGGCAGCGACAACACCTGGCGAAGGGCGTCATGGATCGAAGCCCACCCGTCTGCACCGTTGCTCTCCACCCACGTCAGCATTCCGGCATTGACGCTCATCTTCAAGATCGTTCACGGAACTGCGGCCAGAACCGATTTCGGGCTCTGGCCGCAGTTCCATGAATCCCAGCGCCTGATGCGCCGGCAGAGACAGATGCGCCGATCGCCCCGCCTCCCGACCGTAGGGCATGCTGTTGCGGTGAGTCATCCTCAACAAGCCTGGCAGGAATGGCTGAACAGCCTGGCCGGGCCACAGAAGGCTGCCGCGGATTCGCTGCGTGCCCGGTTCAGCGCCCTCGGCGTCACCGATCCTGTTGACTTGATCAAGTCGGAGGTCATGGAAGACCTTCCGCAGCTCGGGCGATTCGTGCTGCTGCGGAGCCTGTGGGATGGTGCGATCGACGGCTGGACCGTGCCGTGCTCGCTCGATCAACTGCCGGCCGCGCAACGCCTCCTTGCCGCCGGAGCGGACCGGGAGGACCTTGTTCGCCTGGTCCGAGCCGTTGCCTATGAGGCCGTATTCGCGACGCTCGACGAGCTGGACGCCGGCGGCGATGTGAACGTGTCGGGTGCGGAGGTCGGCTGGGTGGTCATGGAGTCGGACGAAGACGGCTCTCCGACTGGGAGGGCCTTGTCGGGCCTGCATGAAGACCTCCTGACAACGGATCCCAGCGGGCGCGACGGAGCTGACCTCTGGCAATGAGGGCAGTGTTTTCGGCTGATTGATGCAGGTCACGACTGGGTGAGGATGCGGGTCCGGCGGAAAGCCCGTGGTGGTGTGTCAGCGGGTTCGGCATCATCTCGGTGTGATCGTGATGCAACCTGTTCTGGAGATCCTCGCTGCCGACGGCTTCGCGCTCTGGCCGGTTGGCGAGCACGGGTCGTACGACTACCTCGTGTTGGACGGGGGAGCTGACTCCGGCGGAGGTCGGCACGGCGGTCATGCGGATCGCCGACTCCAACGGCTTCGAGCCGGAGGAGGAGCACGGGCCGTGCCCGACCGACCCGCTCGGCGCGTTCCTGCACGGGCTGCTCACCATGCCGGACCTGTTCGCCGCCGGCGGGTTGCGGGTGACCGACATAGCCAGCGGCACCGTCTTCGTCGAGCCGGGCTGCTGCAACGGCCTGGAGACCTGGCGGGACTGGCAGGAGGTGCTGGACGGCGACGGCTGCTCCTACTTCGGCCACGACCCGTCCTCGGCGGCCGAACGTGTCGGCGACACCGTCCGGCTGACTCTCGACGCCTACGCGAAGGACGGAAGCCCGGTGATCGAGCTGCCGGTGGACCAGGTGCGCGCGCTCGTCGCCGGTGCCGAGGCGGACTTGCGGGACTTCCTCTGCCTCGCCGGAACCTGGGCCGAACAGCACCTGCCGACACACGCCGCCGCCGTCACGGCCGCCCTGGCCCGGGCACTGGATCTGGAGTTCACACAGTGACCAGCTTCCTGACCCACCGGGCGTACGTGCACGACGCCCGGCTTCCCCTCCACCGGCGGCACAGCGCGCTGCGCACCTGCCTCACCGTTTTCGCTCCTTACGGCCTGCGGGCGACGTACCACCACCTCACGCTCAGCGCCGCGATCCCCCGGCGGCTGGAGGCGGACCCGGACGCGCTGGCGCGGGCGGTGGAGGAACTGCACGAGGCGCGGGTGCTGTGGCTCGTGCGGGCAAAGGAGTACGCCGTGCAGCGTCGGGCGGAGAAGCAGGCCGGGCGGCGGGCTGTACCGAACCCTCGGCCGTGGTGGCTGCGGAACTGGTGGGAGAGCCCGGAGCGTGCCTGGTTCGACGACCCGTTTCGCCACCCGTCGCTGCGACTGTCCGAGTACGTCCGGCGGCAGAACGCGCTTTTGGACGGCGCCGATCTGTCCGGCTGCCCGGCTTGCGGGGACGAGGGACCGCTGGAGCCGAACTCGACCGGGCACGTCTGGGTCGAGCTGTGCCGTGGGTGTGCGTGGGCGCCGTCGCCGTGTCCGTGCGGGCAGCAGCACCGGCTGGTGCCGGAGCTCCCCTACGGCTGGAAGGAGGTCTGGCAGCGGGCGCACATGAGCGATGACGGCATGCCGAACCCACACTGGCCTGCGAGATAGCCACTCGGATGCGGCACGGCGAACACTCGGGAAGCCGAAGCCCGTAAACCACGGCAAACCCGATTCGCAGCGGGCCGTGGAGCTGCCGTGCGGGGAGGTCAGGTGATGGTGCACAGGATGTTCGCGAGGATCTCCTCGTGCGGTGCTGGGCCAGGCTGGAACCGGTCGAGGAGGTCGCGCAGGAGCGTCGGCGGCGCGAGCCGGTCGCTACGGCACGGGCGCAGCCAGTGCGGTCCGGGATTCGTCTGCGCCATCGACGGTAGAGCGAACTGGGGCGGCCTGCCCAGACACGTGCCGTACCGGTGCGGCTCCCAGGTCTCGCTGGTTCCAGGAGGCACGAGCCGGAGCAAGTGGCCACCAGTGAACGCCGACAGCCACGCCCACTGCTTCCCTGTCTCGCCGAGGAGCGACAGTCAGCTCAAGTGCCCGTCTGCATCCGCACCGTCTCCCGGCGCCGCCGTCGCCCCGCAGCGGTCAGACTGCCGCCATCCGCATACTTCACACACCACGAGATACAGCCAACGCAGCGGGCCTATCAGGGACTTCGCGACAGTTCACCCTGACGAACCGATGTCAGTGGACCGGCGTGGTTCGGGGGTGACCGGTCGAGTCGGCGTCACTCAGTGGTCACCGGTTGAGGCGGTCCCGATGTCGCCGCCCGCAGCGACCGAACGGTCACCCGACGCGCTCACCGGACCGGCTGGCGCGGACGACGACGGCGGCATCCTCGGGGAAGCGGGCGGTAACGCGCTGTCGCCGGTCGTCACAGAGCCGATGTTCCCGCCAGCGGCGACCGAGCGTTCGCCCTCGGCGCGTACCTGCGAGCCGGAAGAGCCGGCACGCGGACCGAGAGCCGCGTAGAGGGTGAGTGCCAGACCGACCAGTCCGGCGGCCCCTCCACCCACGCTCGCCCAGGGATCGGCCGTGGCGACATCCAGGGCCCCGCCCACCAACAGCGCTGCCGCGCCCAGCCCGCACAGCGCGACACCGGTCCACATCAAGGCCTTCATGACGGCATCCTTCCCCGCTCCGACGGCGCTTACGGGTTCGGCGGCCCTGCGACGGGCACCATGCTGGCATGCGCGGTACGGGGAAGCGGTCGGTCACGGCGGGCGGGGACGTCGGTGTCGCCGTCACGGGGGATCACAATCACGTCGTCCTCGCGCCCGTTGTCCGGTCGTCGTACGGCGAACAGGTGAGGCGGATCGCACCGGGCCGACTCGTCGGCCGCGAGAGGGAGTTGGCCGAACTGGCAGCGTTCTGCTGTGCGGAGTCGGGTCCGTCCCACGTGTGGTGGCGAGCGGATGCCTGGGCGGGCAAGACGGCCCTGCTCTCCTGGTTCGCGCTCCATCCGCCGCCCGGAGTACGGGTCGTGCCGTTCTTCGTCACCGGCCGTCTCGGCACTCACAACGATGTCGTCGCCTATGTCGACGTCGTACTCGAGCAGTTGGCGGAACTGGCGGGTGCCGGACTTCCGGCGTACCTGACCGAGGCGACCCGGGAGGCGCACCTGCTCCGCCTGTACGGGGAGGCGGCCCGCGCCTGCGCCGGGCGCGGCGAACGCCTGATCCTCCTGGTGGACGGGCTGGATGAGGACCGCGGTGTCACGACCGGCCCCGGTGCCCACAGCATCGCGAGCCTGCTGCCCAGGGCTCCCGAGCCCGGCATGCGGGTGGTCGTCTCGGGGCGGTTCAATCCGCCGCTGCCCCCGGACGTCTTGGATGGCCACCCCTTACGTGCGCCGGACGTGGTCCGTCAGCTGGCCGTCTCGCCGGCTGCGCGGGCGATCCGTACGGAGGCCGAGCGGGAGCTCAAGCACCTGTTGGAGGCTCATGGTCTGGAGTACGACCTGCTCGCCCTCGTCACGGCAGCCGGCGGGGGCCTGTCGGCAGGCGACCTGACCGCTCTCACCGAAGCTTCGCCGTTCCGGGTGGCCGACGCGCTGCGCACCCGTGCCGGGCGTACCTTCACCGCCAGGGATGGCCTGTATCTGCTCGCGCACGAAGAGCTGAGGGCACGCGCGGAGGAGATGCTGGGCGCCCGCGAACTCGGCCGACAGCGCGAGCGATTGCACGACTGGGCGCAGGAGTACGGCAGGCGGGGCTGGCCTGTGGACACGCCGGCATATTTGCTGCGCGGCTACTTCGCGATGCTCCGGTCGATCGGGGACGCGGATCGCATGACGGCACTTGCGCTGGACCGGGACCGGCAGGCCCGTATGTGGGAGGCCACGGGCGGCAACGCGGCGGCCCTCGCGGAGATCCGCTCGGCGCAGGAGGCGCTGCTCGAGGGCGACGGTGAAACGACCCTGCCGGACATGCTGGCACTGGCCATTAGCCGCGACGAGTTCCAGCGCCGTGGCCGGGGCATCGCTGTCGGCCGTCCTGCCGCATGGGCGAGGATCGGCTGGCACGACCGTGCCGAGGCGCTCGCCCACAGCCTGCCCCTGTTGTGCTGGCGGGCTGTGGCCTTGGGGGAGATCGCCCTGGAGATTGGGACGAACGGAGAGCGGGAGGAGGCACGGCGGCTGCTGGCCGACGCGGAACGCGCGGCACGTGAGGACGGCCGGGACGGCAGAATCGGCCACCTCTCTGCGCTGCGCACGATTCGGCACGCCTGGGTCACGCTGGGAGAGACCGACCGGGCCCATTCCCTGGAGCGCAACGCTGCGGAGGAGTGGCTGCGCGAAGCCGAACTGGGCGCCTTGGTCGAACAGTTGGTGTGGTCGGGGGAGGTCGATGCGGCCGAGTCCGTGCTGTCCGACCTTCGGGACGCCGAACCGAAGACCTTGGCGGTGGCGGAAGTGGTGGGCGCTCTGGCCGACCGGGGTGAGTTCGAGCGGGCCGAGTCGTTGGCACGGAGCATCGTCGGACGAGGCCGGGCGGCTGGGCTCGCCGAGGTCGCCTACGCCAGGCGCGAGGCGGAGGCAGAGCCGTCCGGCCTGGCTCTGTTCGACGAGGCGGTGCGCGTCGCCGAGTCCGCCGAGGACCGGGGCCATGTCGTCGAGGGACTGGCCTGGTCCGGGATGTTCGACCGTGCCGTGACGCTCGCCTCGCGGGCGGCGACCGGCCCGATCCCGTCGCGGTCCTGGAACCAGCTGGGCTGCGCCTTGGTATCGGCGGGACAGCACGAACGCGCCGAGGCGCTGGCCGCCGCCCGGGCGGACCCCGAGGAGGGGGACCGTATCCGGGAGGGCATGCTCCGGGCGTTCGCCGAGGATGGCGCATACGACCGGGCAGAACTCCTGTTGCGCACACTCAGCACCGAGGGCGCGAAAATGGATGCCCGGCAGAGTTTCGTAGGCGCTTTGGTGGAGGCGGGAGAGTTCGAACGGGCCGTTGATGTCGCCGTCGAGGAGACCTGGCCGCGGGAACTGGGCCAGGTGGTCGACGGGTTGCTGCGCGCGGGCGACTTCGCCCGCGCCGACGGGGTCGCTCGGTCCGCACAACAGCCGTCCCTCAGAGTGGACCTGCTCACCAGCGTGGCCGTCACCCTGTGGCGCGCGGGGCGGCGGAAGGAGGCCGAGAGCCTGCTGCACGACCTCACGTTCGTGGGACAGGACAGCGACACGATCCGCGAGCAGCGGACCATGGTGTGCCGCACGATCACAGCGTTCGCCGACGACGATCGACCGGAGGAGGCACGGGCGCTGCTTGCCGTCCTGCCGCCCCGGCCCGTTCCCGAGGACCCCTTGGGGGAGAGTGAGGAAGCGACGGCATTGGCTGCGCTCGGGAAGTACGAGGAGGCGGTTGCCCTGGCCCGACGACCGGAGCACGCCTTCGTGCGGGGCCTGCACCTGGCGTCCCTGGCGCGGCGCATGATCAGGGCCGGCGAATCGGAACGCCTTCTCATTCTCATGGCAGGCTGCGATGAGGAGGAGTGTCAGCACGCGTGGCCCGACGTGGCCGAGGCGGCCACGGAGCGGGGGGACTACGGTCTGGCCGTCGAGGCGGTGAAGCGGATGGCCGGTGTCGACCGGTGCTGCGTGGCCCTGGGAGGCATCGTGCGCTCACTGGCCGAGTCGAGCGACGAGCACGACCGCGCCTGGGCGGCACACCTGCTGGAGATCGCCGCTGCGGACGCCGACGCGGTCGAGGCGGAGGCGCTGAAGTTGGTGAAGGCCCGTGGCGCCGATGCGGTGGATACCGACACGGCATCCCGTTGGCGGGCCGCGGCCGTCCGGGCGCAGGCCGCCGTCGCGCGGGCCAGGATCGCACTCGGCGACCGGGACCCGGCCGCGCGCTGGCTCGCCGAGACGGAGACGGAACTCGACGCTGTCCCCGAGTTGTTGACGCTGGCGGACTGTTTCGCGGACCTGGCCGGGGTGCGCCTCGACCTCGGTCGCTACGATGAGACCGAGGCGCGCGTCGATGCCATGGACCGCTCCGACGACCGCGACCGGTCGAGACTGGCCCTCGTCAAGGAATACGTCCTCATGGGGGAGTTGGACCGGGCCGTCGCACAGGCCGTACGCATCGATGCCCGCGGCGATCGGGCGATCGAGGCGTACCTCCTCCTCGCGGAGCACGCCCCCTGGGACGAGGCGTGCCGTTGGCTTCGCCTCGCGCTGCACCATGCGGAGTGGACGAGGACCCTGCCCACACTGCTGTGGGCCGAGCCGACGGCCGTACGCCAGGCGACGGACGCATGCATGGAGATGTGGTTCTAGGTAGGGGACCGTGTCTTCGGGCAGGAACATGGCGCTGAACGTCGCGGCCACCGCCATGGCACTGCTGCTGACACGGCTCGCCACTCCGACTACCGGGGCAGCCTGGCCGCGCGCTCGGGGTGGGCGGCAGTGACGTAGCGCATGGCGGTCTGCTCGGTGATGCCGAACAACCGCATCGGTCTGAGGGGGCGGCGCTCTCCAACGCCTCGTGGAGGATCGGGTCCTGGCACAGGCCGGCCGGCGTCAGGACCTTGGGGAGGGCCGCGCGCCGATATTGACGACCGGCTGTCCTGCGTCATCGAGGTTTGTGCCAGCGAAGACTGAGTGATGCGGGTTGCTGGTCGTCAGGCCGGGCCGTCCTCGGCGACGAGCTGCACCACACCCACCCACGGGAATGGGGTCTGTCTCATGGACGGCACGCACTCTCCACCGGCCGGCCGGAAGCTTCACCAGAGCCTGGTCCGGTCGGCCTCCATCGGGGTAGTCCACTCCCAGATCGGCGCCCGCTTCGGCCGAGTCCATCAATACTGCCGGGCCATCGGTGACCCACAGCCCGCCGTCGTCCCATGCGGTGTCCGGGTCGGCCATGACTGCCTCGGCCGCCGAGAACAACTCGGCCTCCGAGTCCGCAGCCAGCCACCTCACGAACAGCAGCTTCTCGGGCAGGAAGCACGTCGTTGCAGGTTCATCGGCCAGAACGAGAACCGTGGCAGCTTCCGCGCCTACGATGATCACCCCGGCCCAGCCCTCCACCTCGCAGGCGCGGTCGCAGTCATCCCGCCCATCGGCATTTCCCAGGACGGATCCGTCCTGCGTGCACCCGCCCCAGGCGTTCACCGAGGACTCCGGAACGACGATCAGCGGGCCGCCCATCGACCGGACCCAGGCCGGCGCGGCACGAACGCGGCGATCGGTGTCGTGAGAATCGTCCGTGCGTGCAGTCTGCCGCCCCTGACTGACACGGCCCGTAGGCCAGCCAGGTCGACCGACAAGCGGTCACTCAGACTTCGATGTCACACCCTCGAGGATTCGATGGCACAGGGCACCGGCGCGGGGAGAAGTCATTCCTCCGGGATCAGGCACACCCCGCGGCGAGCCGCGTCCTGGGCCATCTCCGAGTAGGCCAGGGCTGCCGGAGTCATCTCCCATTCGGCCATGGCGAGCATCAGGACCAGCTCGTCGCGGTCCCGGGACGCGTCGCACGGCATGCCGGCCGCGGTCGCGGCCGCCACCAGATCCCCGCCGGACAGCCCGGCGAAGCGGGCCGCAACCGTGTCGCGCAGGTCGGCAAACCCCCGCTGGCACAACTCGCTTGCTTCGCGCAGGAGCAGCACCAGGTCCTCGTCGGGGCTGGCCGGTGCGGCCGCGGCGAGGCCGAGGAGGCGTTGCGTGGTTGTTGCCATCAGCAGCAGTGTGCCTTTCAAGAAGGAGCGTGGGCCGGGTTCCGAGCGGGGCCAGGCGGGCGCCCGGCGGAAGTGCCGATGCAGCGCCTGGGCGGCGCAGGCGTACATGGCCTGCCCACCGGCGCTGTGCTCCGCCAAATCCCCAGGGCAATCCGTGATTTTCCGGTACCGGGGGCAGGCGGCCCTTACTACAGTCGAGGTCCGCTCACAAACGGCATACGGGGGAGGTACGGCGCGAGCGGCATCAAGAGCCACGAGGCTGTCGCCCGTCAGCTGGACGCGCTCGGCGGCTCCATCGCCACCCCCGTTACCGCCCGCCGCGGCCTGTTGGCCCGCCTGCACTACCTCACCCGCACGGACCATGTCCGTGCCGGCGCCCACGCGGCCGGCCTGACCGTCACCGCCCGTACCCTGCGTGCCTGGCTGGAAGGCGCCCGCTCGCCGTCCAGGCGGAACTTGGAGCGCATCGAGCATGCCTACCGCGCCGTGCGGCGCGAGAACGTTGCCCGCTACCTTCTCGCCCGCCTCAACCGCGACGGCCGCGGCACCCGCGTGGAGATCCACCCGCTCAACCAGTCCAGGTCGACCGGCCACGCCAGCGCGTGGTGGAGTTCCGCACACCGAACGTGCGCCGCTGGGGCAATTGTCAAGACCTGTGGGTGGGAGCCGCGCCTACCCATTGGTGATAAGCGTCTACGTCGACGTTGCTGCCGCACACGATGGTGACGACGTGTCGGCCGGCGAAACGGTCACGGTCTTCGAGGATCGCCGCGATGCCGAGCGCGGCCGAAGGTTCGACGACGAGGCCTGCGTGGTCGAGGAGCATCCGCATACCGGCGATGATCGACGCCTCCTGGACCAGGACGGCGTCGTCAGCGACCAGGAGGAGGTCGTCCAGGACGGCCGGGATGGGACGCCGGCCGGCGACGCCGTCGGCGATGGTGTCGGTCGAGTCGGTGGTGACGACGCGCCGCTGGCGCCACGAGTGTGTCAGCGCCGGTGCGCCCAGCGGCTGGACGCAGATCACCTCGACTTCGGGTGCCAATGCCTTCACCACATGACCCACGCCGGTGGCCAGCGCCCCGCCGCCGAGGGCAATCAGGACAGCGTCGAACGACGGCGCGGTGTCCACCAGCTCCAGGCCGATGGTCGCCGCGCCCTCACAGGTCTCGATGTCCAGGCTGTCCTCGACCAGCCGGATGCCGTCATACCGTGCGATGGCCGCCGCCCGCTCGCGGGCCATCTCGTGGTCGCCGTCCACCAACTCCAATCCGGCGCCCAACGCGCGGATGCGATCAAGCTTGGTCCGAGTGGCAAAGCGGGATGCCACGACGGTGACGTCGAGTCCTCGGCCGCGGCCGGACCACGCGAGGGCTTGGCCGAGGTTGCCCGCGCTCGCGCACACCATGGCGCGCGGCCCGCGGTCAGCGAGCAGGCTCGCGACTACCTCGGTGCCACGGGCCTTGAAGCTGCGGACCGGGTTCGCCGTTTCCAGCTTGATGCTCACCGCGCACCCGAGGCCGGGCTCCAGAGCTTCGCAGCGGTACAGCGGAGTGTCGCGAAAGACCGGGTCGATCACCCAGCGAGCCGCCCGGATACGAGCAGTGTCGAGACGCGTCTCCTGCACGGCACAGCAGCGTAGCGCCATCGGCGCTGGTTCCATGAGCAACTGTCGCAAGTCGTAGGCCGGTTGAGGTGTGTCTCGCTGCGGCGGGTTCCGCGGGGCATTCAACGAGGTGTCCGTTCTCGAAGAGGGCGCCGGCCCGGACAAGGGCGCCGAGTTTCCACCGAACCCGGCACAGCGCAGAGCCCCCGCCGACGGCGAAGCCCGACGCCCTCGTTCCCTCACCTCCACCTCCTGGTACCGCCAGGCCCGAACCGCTTCCGGCCAGGACTCGATCACGCTGCCGAGCACACCCCGGGGTGCCGTGCCAGGCGCGCCGGCGCGGCAACGGGAGCGACCGCGGCAACCCGGTCAAGGCCGTCCTCGGCATCCGTCTGGGCGATCGGCACGAGGCACACGCATCCCCGCTTGCCCGCCGATCCTCCGCACTCGGCCGGGCGATCCGTATGGACGCCCGCGCAAGACGGTCTCGGGACCGGGTGGCGACAGTGCCGCAGAGGTGTGTGCCGGTGACGGTCTCGGTATCCGGGGTGCCCCCGGTGGCGGCCGGCTCAAGGCGGGGTCGCCTCCGTGCCGGTGCTGGCACCGGTGCGCCGCACCGCACGCCAAGCCGCCATGCCGGCCGCCTTCGAGACCGCGGTCACAGGCACCCCACCCGCACCGTGAACCTTTGTGCACGCAGCGTGGCGGAACCGGTGAAGCACCCCACATGACCCATGTCACCCACTACCCGCGATAGTGGAGTAAAAGGGATATGCGCGAGTGACGCTACTGCCTCTGACCTGCAGATTGAGAGCTAGCTCACACCAGTCGGCAAACACCCTAATGCGGCCACAACTAGTAAAAGGGGTCATTGCGGACGCTTCTCGGGCCTGCTTGTCTTGAGGACGTCGCCAGGCACCACAACCCCCCGGGGTCGCGGTGCCGACGCATGCCAGACCCACGCACCCCCCGGTCCCGGCGAGCGAGCGACCTCCTTGTCCCCGAAGAAAGAGGCTCTCTGTGTCCGTGTCCACCATCCGTCGCATCGCCAGCCCGAAGAAGGCCCTCACCGTCGTCGCCGTGGCCGCCGCCACTGCCGGAATGGCCCTCGCCGCGGCCCCCGCGCAGGCCAGCACGACGTCCGCCTCCTCCGCTCAGGCGATCGCGCACCGGATGATCCCGGACGCGGCCCAGTACAACGCCTTCAACCAGATCGTCACCCACGAGAGCGGCTGGAACCACACCGCCACCAACTCCTCCTCCGGCGCCTACGGCCTCGTGCAGGCCCTGCCCGGCTCGAAGATGGCCTCCGCCGGTGCCGACTGGAAGACCAACCCCGCCACCCAGATCAAGTGGGGCCTGGACTACATGAACTCCCGCTACGGCAGCCCCGCCCAGGCCTGGGACTTCTGGCAGACCCACCACTGGTACTAAACAGAACGGCACCACGCCACACACCGAAGGCGGCAGTCCCCTCCCCGGGACCGCCGCCTCCGGCGTTTTCCGGCCCACCCGCCATCCACCGGCTCCCGCCCCGACCAGCCTGTGATCCACGCAAGAGCTGGCCCTGCCGATCCACCGCAGGCCAGGGCGTGAGGGCTGCCGGGGCGCACGTACCCGGTCCACCGTCGGCCGATACACCAGGCACTGCGTCCGAGCCTGCCCGGCCCGCACCGGGCGCCGCTGCGGCGCTCACCCGGGTCGGAGCCGTTCAGGAAGACGACCGGCCGGTGACCGCTGGACGATGGCGGCTGGGATGCACCGCCGAAGCAGCAGCACACCGTGAGGCGGATCCCGGGACGGCTCCAGCGCGAGCCCGGTGGGAACGATCGCGTGCTCGACGGGGTGCGCCACGCGAGCCGGCGACGCCAGAAGACCGCACCACCAGCCCGGGACGGACGCCGAGACCGACTCCGGCCAAGCGTCGGAAGGCGCGCCTGGCCTGCCGGTTCACCACCGGCACCATCCGCATCGACGCCGACGGCCGGCACGTCACCCTGCCTCGCCTGGGCACGATCCGCACCCACGAGCCCACCGGCAGCCTCCTGGCCCGTCTGCAGGCCGGGACGGCCCGGATCCTGTCCGCGACCGTCCGGTACGAACGCGGACGCTGGTTCGCCTCGTTCCAGACCGAGGTCGGGCGAGACCTGGTGCGCGTCACGCGCCCGGACACGGCGGTCGGCATCGACCTCGGCGTGAAGAGCCTCGAAGTGATGGCCGACAGCATGGGCAAGATCCGCACCGTCGCCAACCCGGCCCACTACGACCGGGCGCTCGGGGAACTGCGCCGCGCCTGCCGCGTCGTCTCCCGGCGCCAGGGCCCCGACCGGCGCACCGGGCAGAAGCCCTCGAAGCGCTGGGAGAAGGCCGACGCCGCCCGCAACCGGATTCACCACCGGGTGGCGAACCTCCGCGCCGACGCCCTCCACAAGCTCACCACCGCCGTGGCAGCCGAGTACGGCACCGTCGTGGTCGAAGACCTCAACGTCGCCGGCATCCCCGCAACCGGCGCCTTGCCCGCCGGATCTCGCCGACTCCGGATTCGGCGAGATCCGCCGACAGCTCGCCTACAAGATGCGCCAGCGGCATGCCACCCGCATGGTGGTCGCCGACCGCTGGTGCCCCTCCTCGAAGGCCTGTTCCGGGTGCGGCGCGGTGGAAGTCAAGCTGCCGCTGCACGTCCGGACCTACGGATGCGACGTCTGCCACCTGGTCATCGACCGGGACGCAGGCGCCGCGCTCGACCTCGCCGCACTCGCGGCAGCCTGCATGACTGGTACCGGAGTGGCCGGAGACCAGGACACCGACCTGGCGGTGTCGAAACCTCGCGGAGCCGACCGTAAGACCCGCGCCACCCGCCCTCGCCGCCAGGCGGAGGCGGGGCGGGCAGGTGGCGCAACCCTGCCGCCACAGCGGCGGACGGAAACGAGAGACCGTCCTCAAACCGAGCCCCTGATGCTCTGGTGATGCGACGGACCATCCGGGCCGAAATGCCCGAATTGCCGAAGCCTGACTACAGCCTCAGCAACGGCATGCTCGAACGGCCACGTCCACCCATCCGGCCCCCTGGGCGGCTGAGGCTGATCCTCTGCAGGGGACACCCTGACAGTGGATCGTGGCGGTCCAGAAAGGGATGTCCAGGTGAGACGCCCCTCCGTATCCGCAGGAGTTCCGGAAGGACGCTCGCGCTGGACCGCGCGTCCGGCGGCAGGCGCACGTATGCGGCGGCGGCCGCGGATCCCGGGATCACTGAGAGACACTGCGCACGCGACTCGGCAAGGACACCGCTCGGTTTGTGCCCCAGCCGTCGGACAGCAGCGTGCAGAGTCCGGCCAAGGAGTCGGCCCGGCTGCGGGGCGAGAACCAGCGGCTGCTGAAAGCAGAAATGGAGTGTGGCAGCCGGAGCGAGAGACTGTGCGTCGGGCGAGCGGCATGGTGATCGGCGTGGACCGCGACCCGGCGACGCACCGGCGACCTGCCGGCGGTCCACCTCCGCGAAGCGGATGCCCTCGCCGTCGCGCCCGGCACGGTGGACGGGGCCAAGATCGACCGGATGCTCATGCACGTCACCGACCCGGCCGCTGTGCTGCAACAGCTCCATCGGGCCGCCCGGCCCGGAGCACGCGTCGGCCTGGCCGAGCCGGACTGGGACACCATGGCGGTCGATGCCGAAGATTTCGACACCAGCCGCGCGTTCACCCGCTCCACCACGTTCGAAGTGGTCCGTCACGCCACCATCGGACGCAGCCTCGCCCGTCTTGCGGAGAGATCGGGCTTCGCCGTCGAGACGGTGCGGGCCACCACAGCGGTCTTCCTCGACGCGGATGACGCCCTGGGACTCGGCCGCAACGTGCAACGAGGCATCCGAGACGGCCACATCGACGAGCCACGCGGCCGCCGCTGATTCGCCTCCCTCTGCGAAGGCCCCCTTTTCGCCTCCTTCACCCTCGTCACCGTGATCTGCTCCCGCTGACGAAGGACCGGCTCGCGCCGCGACGGACGGGTGCTCGTCACGCGTAGTCGGTACCGCAGCCGGCAGGTTCCGCCCGGCGAGAGCGTGCCGCGGCCGGTGCCGTCGGCGCACGGCAGCGCTTCCGGGCGCAGGCAGGTCCGGCGCAGCGTTCACCGGGCCCCGGGAGCGAGGCCCAGGGCGGCGAGTGCCGCCGTCCCGGCGGCGGCATGGCCGTTTCCGGCAAGCAGCAGCGTGCGTGCCGCCTGGTAGTGGCAGCCGGACGCGTCGAATGCCGCGGCGGTGGCGAGCTGCCGCGTCATGTCGCCCTCCAGCAGTGCCCGCGCGCGCTGCAGTTGGGCGCCGGCGACCGGGTTGCCGGCGACCAGACGGAGCCCGGCCTCCACGCGCTCCCCGGCAGCCGGATGCCCGGCGAGTACCGAGGCCTCGGCCCGCAACGCCGTGTACCAGTGCAGCCATATCCAGGAGATCCACTTCCACACCCGCTCCGGCTCCGGCGCGAGCCGCTCCAGGGCCGCCTCGGCGTCACCGTGGTGCAGCAGCACCATGGCGTCGAACACCGCGCCGTAGCCGTGGTGGTGCTCCGACGCGGTACCGGCCTGCCCGACGATCGCGAGCCAGGCCGCCCGGGCGTCGTGGTCGCCGCGCAGGCCGTGGATCATCGCGACGGACGCGGCGGCGGGACCGAGCGAGAACGACCGCTGCCGGCCGCTGTGCTGCCATGCGTCGAGGAACCTCTCGCCACCGGTGAGTACGGCGTTGGCGTCGCCCGCGAAGGCGTTCGTGACCAGGAGCCAGGACGTGGCGTGGTGGCGCACCTCGGCGAACAGTGGCTGGTCGGCCAGTTGAACGCCCCACTCGCGGGCCTGGGCCAGATTCCCGACGCCCAGGGCGGTGCCGGCGGCCATGGCGAGGGCGTCCATCAGCTCGTGCGTGGCGGCCGGCCCATGCGGCACCGACGCCAGGAGGCCGATCCGGCGGCGGGCGGCATCCGCGGCGCCGAAGGAGTCACCGGACCAGGTCCGGGCGCCGGAGAGCGCGTCGAGGGCCGCGGACTCGCCCACCGGGTCACCGGCCGCGCGCGCGAGTGCGACCGCCCGTTCCGCGTACCGGACCGTGCGCTCCGCGGTGTTGTCGGCAGCCCCCTGCACGGCGCCGAACGCGTCCGCGAGCACGGCCGCCTCGGCCAGTGCGACGGCCGCCTCGCCCGCCGGGTCACCGTCGCCGGACAGCTCTCGCGCCGTCGCGAGCACGCCGGACACCTCGTCCACGGTCGGCACCAGCGCGAACTCGCTGGAGAAGCGATAAGCCACAGTGGCGGCGGCCGCCAGATCACGGCCCGCCGCGACGGTGTCACCGGCGCCGCGGGCGACCTCGGCGGCGGCGAGGTGCAGACGGAACATGTCGTCGCCGAGCCTGCGGCAACCGGCCACCCCCGCCGCCTCCCGCAACGCGGCGGCCCCTGCCGCGGCACCGGCGAGCGCGGCCGCCTGCTCGAACCGCTGCTGGGCCTCACCGAGCAGGTTGCCGGTGAACGCCAGTCCGGCCAGGGACAGCGCGAGACGGTGGGCGTCCACCTGGTGCTCGGGCCGGTCCACGGCCCAGGCCAGGGCCGACCGCAGGTCCTCCGCCACCGCGTCGAACTGCCCGCGCCGATCCGTGCCGTCACCGTCCGCAAGGGCCGTCGCAGCGGCCAGGCACCAGCCCAGGTGGCGGGACCGCACGTCCACCAGTTCACCGGCGTGGGCGAGCCGTTCCGTCCCGTACTGCCGGATCGTCTCCAGAGCGTGGTACCGGGTGCCGGCCGCCGACGGTGTCGCGGTGAGCAGGCTCTGTTCGGCGAGCCTGCCGAGCCCGTCGGCGACCGCGACCGGATCCAGCGGGGCGAAGGCCGCCGCCGAGGCGGCCGCCTCGGCGGTGAACGGCAGGACGAACACCGAGATCCGGCGCAACAGCGCCCGGTCCCGCGGCTCCAGCAGGTCGTGACTCCAGTCCAGGGCCGCCCGCACCGACCGGTGCCGGTCCTCCGCGCGCGGCCCCCCGGCCAGGATCCCCAATTGGTCGCCGAGCCCGGCGGCCAGACCGTCCGGTCCGAGGGTCGGCCACCGCGCCGCCGCCAGCTCGATCGCCAGCGCCATCCCGCCCAGCCGCTCACAGACGGCCGAGATCTCGTCGAACACGGACGGATCCGGCACCGGCCCGACCGCCGCCGCCCGTTCCACGAACAACGCCACGGCCTCCGACTCGCCCCCGCCGTCCCACGACAACGGCGGAACCGGGAAAACCCACTCGAACGGCACCATCATCCGGGCCCGGCTCGTCGCCAGCACCCGCACGCCGGGGCAGGCCACCAGCAGCCGCTCCACGAACGGCGCCACCCCGTCGCGTATCTGCTCGCAGTTGTCCAGCACCAGCAGCGCCCCGCGATCCGCCAGCGCGGCCAGGACCGCCTCGTCGACACCGAGACCCGGCTGCTCGCCCACACCCACCGCCGCCGCGACCGCCGCCCCCACCCGCTGCGCGTCGGCGACCGGGGCCAGATCGACGAACCACACTCCGTCGGCGAAGACACCGGCCTCGGCAGCCTGACGTGCCACCGCCAACGCCAGCCTGGTCTTCCCCACCCCACCGGGACCGACCGCCGTCACCAGCCGACGCGATCCCACCGCCGCCGTCAGCTCCGCGCGCTCCCGCACGCGCCCGACGAACGCTGTGAGCGTTTCCGGCAGCACCGGCGCCGGGCGGGGGCGCCCCGCACGGGCGGACTCCGCCGCTCGCCGGGACAGCGCCCGTCGGTCCGGCAGCGCCAGCTTGCGCAGCAGCGCGGAGACATGCGACTCCACGGTGCGGACGGAGATGAACAGCCGCTCGGAGATCTCCGCGTTGCTGAGGTGCTCCCCGAGCAGCGCGAGCACTTCGGATTCCCGAGCCGAGATCACGTCAGTGGACACGGGGTCATTATCCGTGGTGCTCTCCGTGGTCGGCACGGAGGCGCCCCCACCCCGCCCGCGGGAGGCTGTGAGCACGCCGGTCAACCCCGGTGCGACACACAGGGGTTGGCCCTGATCCACCACCATGGGAGCGACCATGACCCGCTCGTTCGCCCGGCACGGCGCCGCCGTGCCGCACACCGTCGCCTGGCCCGCCCGGTGAACGCCGGACCCCGCTCCCAAGCGGTGCGACGCCGCGACACCGAGCACCGCCTCACCCACGACGTCGACGTCTGGGTGGCCAGCGCCTCGGCCGACGGCACGCCGTACCTGGTGCCGCTGTCCTTCGACTGGGACGGCGAAACGCTGCTGATGGCCACCCCGGCCGCCAGCCCGACCGGCCGCAACCTGACCGCCTGCCGGACCACCCGGCTGGCACTCGGTCCCACCCGCGACGTCACGGTGATCGACGGCGACGTCGAAGTCCTCGAACCCGATGCGCCGCCGCGACAGCAGGCGGAACGCTTCGCCGCACGCACCGGCTTCGACCCCCGCGCGCAGAACACGCCGTACCGCTGGTTCCGCGTCACCCCGCGCCGCGTCCAGGCCTGGCGCGAGGCCGACGAACTGCCCGGACGCGACCTCATGCGCGACGGCCGCTGGCTCGGCTGACCCGGCCGCGAGACCCCCCGATCACCCCTGAGCACACCCGATACACCGAGGAGAGCCACGATGACGAACACGCAGAAGCCCGCCCGCCGCGGAGCGACGGCCGGCACGACGTACGACGGCTTCAGCGCCGAGGAACGCGAGGCGATGAAGGACCACGCCCGGGAACTGAAGACCGCCGCGCGCCGCAGCCCGCGCACGGCCCAGGCGGACGCCGAGAGGGACGTTTTGGCGAAGATCGCCGAGATGACGGACACCGACCGCGCCCTCGCCGGACGCCTCCACGAGATCATCCGGTCCGCCGCCCCGGACCTCACCCCCAAGCTCTGGTATGGCATGCCCGCGTACGCCAGGGACGGCAAGGTCGTCTGCTTCTTCCAGAGCGCGGCGAAGTTCAAGACCCGGTACGCCACGCTCGGCTTCAGCGACCAAGCGCACCTCGACGACGGCGCCATGTGGCCCACCACCTATGCCCTGACCGAACTGACGCCCGCCGTGGAGGCCCGCATCGGCGAACTCCTCGGCGCAGCGGCGGCCTGATCCGCCACGCACACCGGACGGACGACCGGCACCTCCGGCTCCACCTGGTGCGACACCGCCCCGATCGGCTGCTGCTCCCACCGGCGGGAGCAGCAGCGGGGTACCCGGCTCGCACCGTGCGTCCGCGTCCGTGGTCACGTGCCCGGCTGGGCCTTTGGCAGTTCCTCCGCGGGCAGCCGGTCTGCGCGCACCGCGGTCACCAGAGCCTGGTGGTCGCGTTCGTTCTGGTCGGCGTTGCGCCTCCGCGAACGCCGCGAGTGCCCGGTCGAACGCGTCGCCGCCGCCCAGGCAGGCGGCGATCGCGATCCGGTCCCCGGAGCGCGCGTGCACGCGGGCGAGGGTGTTGCCACAGACCTGGCCGAACGTCCGCATGAGCTTCGGGGACATCGTCTCCGCCACCACGATGCCCTTTCAGTCGCCGAGCCGGCGGACGTAGAAGCTCCCGGGACCTTGGAAGGCGCGGCATCAGAGGGTGTCGCTGGGGATCCGGGCGAGCAGGGCGCGGGTCTCGAGGACCACGCGGTCGCTGAACGCGGCGTCGCGCACCTGGGTGGAGCCCAGCATGGGCTTGCCTCTCTCGTCGTAGTACACCCCGAACGGTGTGAGGGGCTCGTCAACGTCCCGGCGAGCAGGCGACCGGCGCGCTTGGGGGTACTCCAGTACTTGATCAGGGGTGCCAGTGGCGCGAGCACGTGCTTCGCCAGGAACCGCAGGGCGGCGGGCGCGTCGCGGCCGACCGCGAACCTCGCCGCAGGCGGCGGGCGACCTACAACCGCTACGGCGGAGTACGGCACCTGTTCGCCGCCCTGGACCTGGCCAAGGACAAGCTCTACGGCCACATCAAGCCGGTCAAGAAGCGCACCCAATTCCTGGAGTTCTGCCGCTACCTACGCACCCTCTACCCATCCCCAGTCCGTATTGCGATTGTCTGTGACAACTATTCCCCGCACCTGACCACAAAGAAGTGTCAGCGGGTCGGCACCTGGGCAGCAGCGAACAATGTCGAGATCGCCTACACCCCGACCAACAGCTCCTGGCTCAACCGCATAGAAGCCCAGTTCACGGCCCTGCGCTACTTCACCCTCGATGGCACCGACCACGCCGGCCACAAGGAGCAGGGCAGCATGATCTGCCGCTACATCATCTGGCGAAACCGCCACGCCGACGACCGGTGCCTGCGCGCCGTCGTCGACAGGACCAACGTTGCCTGAACCGCATGAAGGCAGAGAAGATGACCACACAGACCGACCGCGTCGACCACGAGCTGATCCGGGCAGCGGCGCACGTCGCCGCCACACGCTGCCGGGGCGACAACCACACCATGGCGGCTGCGGCCCGCGCCCGAGACGGCCAGATCATCACCGCGGTGAATGCCTACCACTTCACCGGAGGCCCCTGCGCGGAGCTGGTCCTCATCGGCGCTACTGCCGCCCAGGGCGCCTACGACCTGGACACCATCGTCGCCGTGGGCGACCGCGACCGAGGCGTCGTGCCCCCATGCGGCCGCTGCCGCCAGGTCCTCCTTGACTACTTCCCAGCCCTGAAGGTCATCGTCGGGACAAGCGACGGCCTCCGGATGGTGACCGTCACCGACCTGCTTCCCGAAAGCTACATCTGGGCGGACCACCAGCTCGACGCTGAGGAGAGCGCACCACTCAGCACGAGCTGACGCCCCAGGCGATTACAGGGCAAACGTTGCCTCCTACGGCACCAGTGTGATGCGCCAGAAACCCTGAAGGTTCGTCACCACCCGGTTGGCATGTCGCATCCCGGGCCTTCTACTGTGGCGATCACGCTGTCCGAGGCCGAACGTGCCGAGTTGGTGCGTCGGACGGCATTGCCGCACCGGCGTTCGACTGAGAAGGCCCGCATCATTCTGGCGTGTGCTGAGGGCATGTCGAACGCGGGTGTCGCACGGCTCGTCGGTGTCCAGGCGAAAACGGTCGGCAAGTGGCGTCGGGCCTTCGCCGCAGAGCGGATGGCGGGGCTTGAGGACGCGGGCTGGATCGGCCGGCCGAAGGCCGACTTGGTCCTCGACGATGCTGAGCGCAGGCAGCTGCAGCAGTGGGCACGACAGGCCAGGGCCGCTCAGTTCCTCGCGTTGCGGGCCAAGATCGTGCTGCGTTGCGCGGAGGGCGGCACGAATCAGCAGGCCGCGGCCGACCTCGTCGGGCGAGGTGGTTTTGCCGGTGCAGAAGTCTTGCCGCGTCACAACGATGAGTTTTGTGATGGCCTCCGGTCTACCTGTCAGACCGTTCCATCGCGTTCGCATCGGAGTCATCTTGAAGCTTCTTCTCACATCGGCGGGTATTACCAACGCGAGCATCCAGGACGCGCTTGTGCAGCTGCTGGGCAAGCCGATCGCCGAGTCCGATGCCCTGTGCATCCCCACTGCGGGGTACGGGCACCCGATGGGCAGCCCGGCTGGGGCCTGGCGTTTCATCAGCGGACAGTCCCGCCTGCCTATGTGCGACCTGGGGTGGAAGTCCTTGGGGGTGCTGGAGCTGACCGCGCTGCCCACCATCGGTGAAGAGCGTTGGATCCCGTGGGTCCAGGAGACGGACGTCCTGCTGGTGAACGGCGGCGATGCGCTGTATCTGGCCCACTGGATGCGGCAGTCCGGGCTGGCGGACTTCCTGCCGTCGCTGCCCGAGAAGGTCTGGGTGGGGCTCAGCGCCGGGAGCATGGTGATGACACCCCGCATCGGGGAGTACTTCGTCGAGTGGAAGGCGCCCACCGGCGACGACAGCGCGCTGGGCCTCGTCGACTTCTCGATCTTCCCGCACGTGGATCACGTCGACCTGCCGGAGAACAGCATGGCCGAGGCGGAGAAGTGGGCGACCGGTCTCCCGAATCCGGCGTATGCGATCGACGATGACACCGCCATCACGGTGGTCGACGGTGCGCTGGAGGTCGTCTCTGAGGGCACATGGAGACACTTCCCCGCTTGAGCGAGCGACGCCCGGTGTCCGGCCAGCCCGTCCCTTACCACCAGCGCCGCGTTCGGGCCCAAGCGGCTCCGGGTGACCGATCGCCCGTTGTCGGCGCCTCGCCGAGCAACTCAACGAAGGGGACCCAGCCGGTCTGTTGTGAAGATCGTCGGTCACCTGCTGATCTCGTGCTGGTTGAGGACCAGCAGCGCCCGGACGAGTCGGGTGGCCCACTTCAGGTCGAGGCGGAGCTCGGTCAGCACGTGCCAGTTCTTGAGATGCGCGAAGGCGTTCTCACACACCGCCCGTTCCGCCGCGATCATGGTTGACCAGCTGTTTCGCGGGCGGGAGCTTCTTGCCCCCCGGCTTCTCGTAGCCGGTGATCACGGCTGGGTCGGCATCGGGGCCGCCGTCGTCGAGGCCGACGAAGCCGCGGGACCAGGGGATTCACCCCGATACCGAAGCGGTGGGCGGTCGAGCGGACCTACGACTGGCTGATGCTCCACCGCCGACTGGCCCGCGACTACGAGACCCTCCCGGCCCGCTCCGAAGCCGTGATCCACCTGGCCATGACCGACCTGATGGCCCGTCGCCTCACCGGCGAAGCCACCATCTCCTGGCGCGACCCGACATCATCGGATCAAATCCGCATTACGGGATGAAACGAAGGAAGCAATCGACCTCCAAGTGGAGCCACAGCCGTCGGCGGCGAGGTTGGTCAGGCTGGCGTCGTCGGTCACCTTCACGAGGGAGACGGCGAGGTCGAACCACAAGGGTGAGCCGGTCGCGTTCCAGGGCGATCGCGGAACACCCAGGTACCCACTCCGATCGGTCTTGCTGGTAGTTCTGTTGGGGCGCAGGGAGTCAAGAGCGGCGAAGGTTGCCGAGTGGCTGGGTGCAGGGCCGGCCGGAGTGGGTGTGTCGGCAAGGCGGTCGAGTAGCCGGTCCAGGGCCGCCTGGCCGTCCTCGACGGCTGCCTGCTCATCGTCGGTCAGCGGGATGGACGCAGCCATCTTCTGCAAGTTGCCTTTGGCTTGCAGCAGTTGGGATCGCGTGGATTCCTATGGAGTGTAGAAGTCGCAGCGTGCGCAGGCCATGCGGTGCTGGCATTGCTCGATGAAGGTGCAGCTGCAGTAGCCGTGTCCGCGGTCGTAGTGCTGCCAGGGCTTACCGGCCGCAGCGTCGCCGTCGACCAGGACGTCGATGGTGCGCACGTTGCGCTCCGAAGTAGCTGGCTTCGGAGTAGGCCTTGGACAGGGTGTTGGGTGTGGGTCAAGGTCGCCCTGGCCCGCTTCTTGGCCACATTCGAAGAGCCCGTGCGGCCACTGCCACGTCAGGGCTGTCTGCCGGTGATCAATGGTGGGGCTCTTGTGCGGGAACCGTCCGGGCCGGGAACTGTCCTGCAGGCGAGCAAAAGCGGCTGGCCGAGCATCGGCCCGAGTATCAGGGCCTCAGCAGTGCGCCCACCCACCAGTCGTGCGGCTTGCCGTCGTTGGCGATGCCGCGATCGCGCAGTGTCCCTTCGACGGTGAAGCCAAGTTTCTCGGCGACGGCACGCGAGCCGGTGTTCCCGGCCATGGCCCACCACTCAATGCGGTGGACGTCGAGGATGGCTTAGCCCCAGTCGCACAAGGCCCGAGCGGCCTCCACCGAGTACCCGTGTCCGCGCTGTTCCTTGACCGCCCAGTACCCGAGCTCCCAAACGCCTCGGCTGACGAGGGTCAGGCAGTACGAGCCGACCAGAGCGCCGGTGTCCTTGCGGAACGCGCCGAGAGTGTAGTCCCTGTCCTCGGCCCACTGAGCGGGCAGCTTCTCGCCGACGAGCTCCTCCGCGTCCGCACGCCGATACGGCACCGGCACCGGGGTGTAGAACTGGATGTCCTCGTCCTGGCAGGCTTCGTACACCGCATCCACGTCGGCAGGTGTGAAGGCCCGCAGCACCAGACGGTCGGTTTCAAGCGTCACTGGATTCATCGCGGCAGTATGACCACCGTTAATAAGCGGCGACCATCGAATATCCCGACCGGGCGCCGCCCATCACAACGCCCCCGTGCTGGTCAACGGTCGTCGCACATCCCGGATCAGCTGCCCCCGAGACGAAGCGACTCCCACCCTCGGTCGCGGACCGAGCCGCAACTGCCTTGCCCCGGTCACGCAGCGGCTGTACGAGCTGGTTGATGACCAGGGCAGGCTCGCGTCGTCGGGGCAGGTCTGCGGTGCGATCGAAGCCTTCTGTCTCGGCTCCGCTCCTCGACATCTCGCGCTCTCGCCAGGGGGGCGGTGTCGCCTGATTGGATCGCGGCCATGACATCGGACACCGAGACAATGCGGAATCACTGATGGTGGCGGCCCGGTTGGAGTGTGGGCCGCCACTTCTACACCTGGCACCTCACCTTCGAGGGACAGGACGATGTCCACCGACTGGCCGCTGAATACCGGGCTGCTCTCGCCCCGCTGGGAGAGACCGTCGCCCCGATCCCCGATCAGTGGCTGCACCTCACCATGCAGGGCATCGGCTTTGTGGGCGAGACGAGCGAGAAGGACGTCGACAGGATCGTGGCCGCCGCCGGGGAACGACTCGCCGAAGTCGCGGCCTTCGACGCCGAGATCGGCCCGGCCGTCATCGACCCGGAGGCCATCCTGCTGCACGTCCGCCCGGACACGGCCGTGCGACGGGTACGCGACAGCATCCGCACCGCCATCGGCGACGTCCTCGACGAAGTGCCCGAACACGCCGACAGGTTCACCCCTCACGTATCGGTGGCCTACAGCGCCGGTGACGGGCCGATCGCGCCGGTCGCGACTGCCCTGGCCGGCCTCGATCTCACGCCCGCCCGTGCGCGGATCACCAGTGCCGAGCTGATCGTGCTGCACCGCGACCGGCAGATGTACGAGTGGCAGACTTACGTCACGGTCCCACTGGGTTAGACCCGACAGGTGCCGGGAGCGGGCGGGCTATGTGGGAGGGGCGTCGGCGCGTTTCAGGACGTCTGCCGTCCCGCCTCGGTACGGGGGGCAGCGTGTCGGTCAGCCGCTGGTCATCCCTACTCCCGCGCTGCGGGCCGTACGGAGAGCTGCCAGGTCGGCGTCGTTCTCGCATACGCCACGGGCCGCGGATGCGCACCGTCGGGAGAAGGTGTCCGGGACGACCGCGCAGTACACCTTGCCCTCGAAGTGCTCGGTGATGTCGGTGACCGAGGGGGTCAGATGTGTGGCGCGGGGTTGCAGGCTTCGCTTCATACCAGCAGGAAGGAATACCTGTCTTGATCCTCCCGAAGGTCAGAGACTCTCGCTTCGTGACGATCCGCCGGGGTGGGACTCTCACTGATGCGGACCACCATCTCCTGGCCCTGTGGGCGGCAGCTTGCGCGGAGCACGTTCTTGGCCTGTTCGAGTCGGCTCGGCCTGAGGACCCGCGGCCGCGCCAGGCGATCGAGCATGCCCGCGCCTGGGTGCGTGGCGAGGTCAAGATGATGGAAGCCCGTGCGGCGGGCGGCCACGCGATGGGCGCGGCCAGGGATCTGCGTGGCGCGGCACGGTGTGCCGCCTACGCCGCGGGCCAGGCCGGGGTTGTTGCACAGTTGCCGCACACGAGCTCGGTGCGGCTGCCTATGCGATCAAGGCCGTACGCGCTGCCGCGCCTGATGGCGAGAGTGAGGCTGCAGGGCAGCGTGAGTGCCAGTGGCAGCGTGACCAGCTCCCGGAGTCGATTCGGGAGCTCGTACTTGACGACCAGCGGTTGAGGAACGACATCTGCTGGTCGGTGTTCGACTGCTGAGACTGAACCACCGGCACCTCGCCGAAGAATGCGGCACCTCGCCGATGACGTCCCGCCGGGAAAGCGACCGGCGGGGCGTCGGCATCGGAATTCGTCGACGTCGCGAACGGCCCCTTCGTCGGCATTTGCAACGCCGCGCAACAGTATTGATGCCGCGGGCGGCCTGCAGGGGGCGCTCTGTCACGCAGGATGCGGTCATGCGGATCCGGCCCGGTGGAGGAGGCGGGCCAGGCTCACGCCCGGGGCAGTGGATACGGCGCCGTGTCATGGGTGGATGGGGGTGTGGTGGGTGGTGAGGGCGTGTCGGCGGCGTTCGAAGTCCGGGGTTTCGTCAGTGATGTAGCGGGCGGTCACGGGCCGGTTGTACTGGCCGGTGATGCCACGGGCCGCGCATTCTAGTGCCACTTCGGCGCTGGAGGGCGACTGCGTGTGCCGCCGGTGCTCGGCCCAGATGTTGTGGACGCGCCAGCGCAGGAAGTGGCGGCGCAGGTTGGCGGGGCTGACGGGTCGGCGGCCGCGCCCGAGGAGTCCTTGGCCGGCGAGGTGGGCGGAGAGCTGTTCGGCAGTGGGTTCGGTGCCGTGTTCGCTCTGGTACTGCATCCAGGCGAGGTAGTAGCGGTCGGGCGCGGTGAGTTGTTCTCCATGCGGGCGGCCTTGCGACGTGGGGGGACGTGCCCGGCCTCCCGGCGGCGGAGGCTGCCTGCGCTTGGCCTGCCGGGCCCGTGCGGCAGCCGCGGGAGTGCGGGATGGGTGGTGCGCCGTGGCGCCGTTGCGGGGGCCGGTCGCCTGCGGGCCGGCCACGGAGTCGGGGGCCGGGACGGTGTGGGGTGTGCCCGGGTCGAGGGTGGGGGAGACGCCTGCATGCACCTGGCCTGCGGATGCCATCGGGTTGCCGGACTCCGTGTGGCTGGTCTGTGGGGGTGTGGGGGCTGCCGGGGACGACCGACGCGCTGCGGGGTTCGATGGGCTCGGCGAAGGCTTCGGTGCCGGTGGGATCCTCGATCACGTCGGCGAGCAGCGCCGGGAGGATCAGGCAAGTGGGCATGGCGGAGACGAGCTCGATAGTGCGACAGACGGCCGTGCGGAGGTCGGCTTCGAGGTCGCCGGTCTCGTGGATGGGAGGGAAGGCAGGGGGACTCCCCCGCTGAGGGCCTCGATCACGAGTGCGGCCTTGTTCGGCCACCACCGATAGATGGTGGCCTTGCTGACTCCGGCCCGCCGGGCGATGCCTTCGAAGGTTGGCCGCTGGTATCCGACCTCGCTGAGGAGGTCTTTCGTGGCTCGGAGCACGGCTTCGTGAGATTCCCGGCGACGTCGACGCGAGCCAGGCGCGATGTGGTCGGGCTGGGCGGCGTACTCAGGAGCCAAGGCGCTCTGGCGGCCGTCTTGCCGCCTTGGAGCGTCCACCGCATGTCCCCCTTGTGAGTCACTGGCAGCCTCGTTGATTTTGCCCCGAAAGTGGCCCTATATTGGCGAAACGGTGCGTTTCATACTGTAGGCTCCGCATTGTACTCAATAGTAAGATCCGCAAGCCTGTTCGGAAAATGCTGGGACGTGGTTCAGCAGGTCCGGCGGGTGGATCACCACGCGTCAGACCCGCGCGCAGGATCTGGCGCCTACCGGCGTTCCCCCTGAGCGCCCGAGATCCCCGTTGCGACCCCCGGAAGGGGGACATCATGCGCGCAACCACGAGCAGGATGCGGCGGATGGCCGCTGTGATCTGCACGGCACCATCTTTGCCATCGCGGCCGGAGCCGACGCTGCCGGCGCGGCCGCTTTCCCCTCGTCGTCCCATGTCGCTTCGGCTCCCTCCTGCGGCAGCAAGGGCCTGGGGGATCGCTGCTTCTACGGTGGCGGCTGGGGCTGGGGAGCCCGCGGCGGTGGCGGGTACGGCAGTGGTGACCACGGCGGTGGCGGGTACGGCTACTGACGCTCCAGCGCAGTGAGCTCGCAATCAACGTTCGGCAGTTTCGTGAGTGCCGAATCCGGATGCCCAGACACCTCGGGCATCCGGACCCGTCTGAGGCGGCAGGCCTCCCATACGACTGATAGTCGGGACGGTGGGTAGCGGTGAGGATCGTGTGCGTCGGAGCGGGGCCTGCGGGGCTGTACTTTGCGATCTCGGCCAAGTTGCGCGATGCCGGGCACGAGATCACGGTGTACGACCGTGACCCGCCCGCGGCCACCTACGGCTGGGGCGTCGTGTACTGGGACGACCTGTTGGACGTCCTCTATCGCAACGATCCGGAAAGCGCGCGGGAGGTCACCGCCAGGTCCGTGGTCTGGCAGGACCAGGAGGTGCATGTGCACGGCTCGGGCGGCGAGCAGACGGCGCACTTCGGGGGTTACGGATACAGCATCAGCCGATCTGCATTGCTCGACGTCCTGGCCCGGCGTGCCTCGCAGCTCGGCGTCGACGTCCAGTATGGTCATCGCGTTGCAGATCACACGACGCTTCCCAAAGCGGACCTTCTCGTTGCCGCCGACGGTGCGAACAGCGGGATCCGGGGACAGAGCACAGCGTTCGGGACTCGCATGGAAGTCGGCCTCAATCCCTACATCTGGCTCGGCACGGACCAGGCGTTCCGCAGCTTCGTGTTCAGCTTCGAGCAGACGTCCGCCGGATGGATCTGGTTTCACGCCTACCCCTCGGTCGCGGGAATCAGCACCTGCATCGTCGAATGCTCACCGCAGACCTGGCACAGTCTGGGACTCGACGTGCTCGGCCGAGATCAGGGAGTGCGACTGCTGGAGGACACCTTCAAGCGCGCACTCGACGGCCACCGCTTGATCAGTCGATCACGGGGTGCGCCGGCGCACTGGCAGCGCTTCGCGCACGTGACCAACGAGACCTGGTACCACGGCACGACGGTGCTCGTCGGCGACGCTGCCCACACCACCCACTTCACGCTGGGGTCGGGCACCAGCCTGGCGATCATCGACGCGATCGTCCTCGCACACAGCCTGCAGAAATACCTCGCCGTGGAGGACGCCTTGCGGGAGTACGACCGCCATCGCCGCGTGGAACTCCATCCGGTGCAGGCGGCCTCGCGTACGAGCATGGCGTGGTTCGAGCACTTGGACCAGTACATCGACCGCGACGCTGTGGCTTTCGCGCACGCCATGTCGGTACGCCACGGCAGCCAGAGCCCCTGGCACCACCAACTCCACATTGCCACCCAGATGGCTGCCGTACGCACGGCACGGCGCGCCTTTGCCACTGGCCGACGTTGGTACCTCGCCCGCCGAAGAGGCGACGGGCAAGACGCCCAGTCACGTCAAGCTGGCCGACTACCGTGCCCGCCCGGACTTGATCAACCGGGAAACCGTGACGGGTAGGCAGCGGGGGTACGGGCCTTCGACGCCGCCTTGCAGATCTCCTGCCGACGCGGTCCTGCGCGACGACGTAGCCATGATGGTGAGTCAATCCTTGCTCATGCGGTAATAACTTCGCTGTTCAGGGGCTAGATGAGGGTTTCGTATACACGTTCGCATCTCGCGGACCGGTCGGCCGTATCGGAGCCCCAGTCCTCGTCGACCGGTTCGTCGAGCAGGTGAGGGGATGTGCCGGCGACTTCGTCGAGTGCGGCGCGGACGGCCTCGGTGATCAGCTCCAGGCGGGTCCGGTCGCGCACCGCGGCCAGGACGTGGGTGGAATCGGTGCGCTGCGAGGTGCGCTCGCGCATGAGTCCGGCCTCCTTGAGGCGGGCCAGCGCGAGGTCGAGGAGGCGGTCAGCACGGTCGTCTTCAGTGAGGCGGTCGCGGAAGTCGGCCAGCACGCTGTGATGGAAACTGGGATCGTCCAGCTCCATGGCCATGGCGTGCTTGAAGTCGATGCGACAGCGGACTGCCTCGGCGGCCTGCCGGTCCGAGAGACCGAGTAGGAACTGCAGCGCGCAGACGGTGGCCAGTTGAGCAGGCGAGAGACCTGGACGCCCGTCCCGCGGGTACCAGTCGGCAAAGTCCTCATCGCGCCACAGCCCATCCAGCCGGTCACGCACCCGTAGTGCCGTCGTACCACCCGGGTTGCTCGCCCGCGCAATCTGCGCAGCCAGAGGCGGGACCTGCTCACCGGAACGGGGGCGAAGGGGCAACGGGCACCTCGACAGCTGCATCGGTCGGCGGAACTACCCGAGCATGCCCGTTGACCATGCTGCCGCACCGCGAAATTCCAAGATCCCCGACAGAGTCAAGTTAGGGGGAAAGTATTTCAACCAAGTTTTCCCGTCGGCTGCACGGGAAAACTGAATCCATTGCGATAGGGCGACCTTGAAACCGTCGGGCTCTCTGGAATTCAGTGACGAATTCTTGTGCACCGAAGCCCGCGGCAGTGCTACCGCGGGATTCATGTTTCACTCGAATGGCTCCGGCGCCGGGACAAGCCGTCGGGTGCCATCAAACATGGAATCCCTGGCGTCGCACGACGTCCCCTGCACCGAAGGACCGGCATGCACATATCCCGCGCGTCCCGCCCCACCGTGCACATGGCCCGCTGGGCTGCGGCTCTTGCGGCCGTCTCGGGTCTCGCCTCCGCACTGGTAGTCGAATCGGCGCAGGCCGGTGGTCCGGGCGGTGATCCCGGCCGAGCGAAGCCCACGATCGTGCTGGTGCACGGGGCCTTCGCTGACGCATCGAGCTGGAACGGGGTCGTGCAGCGGCTCCAGCAGAACGGCTACACGGTGGACGCGCCGGCCAACCCGCTTCGGGGCATTCCCCAGGACTCGACCTACCTCGCGAGCTTCCTGAAGTCCGTCAAGGGGCCGATCGTCCTGGTCGGCCATTCCTACGGGGGAGAGGTGATCTCGCAGGCCGCCGTCGGAAACGACAACGTCAAGGCCCTCGTCTACATCAACGCGATCATGCCGGACGTGGGAGAGTCCTTCTCCAGCCTCTCTGCGAAGTTCGCTCCCGCCCCGCTGACCAAGGTCCTCATGCAGGTGCCCTTCCGTAACGGCGACGGCTCCACCGGTACGGACGTCTACGTACAGCCGGACAAGCTGCACCAGGTCTTCGCTGCGGACTTGCCCACCAGTCAGACCAACCTCATGGGAGTCACCCAGCGTCCGATCGCACTGTCGGCGTTCGCGGACAAGCTCACCGGCGCCGCGTGGCGGAACAAGCCCGTGTACGTGCTCGTCGGCAGGCAGGACCAGTCGATCAACCCGGCCTTGGAGTTGTTCGAGGCGAAGCGGGCGGGCGCCCGGAAGACAGTGGAGATCAACTCCTCGCACGTGTCCCTCGTCTCCCACCCGCAGGCGGTCAAGAACCTGATCGTCGACGCTGCCGAGGATTACATGTGGCCGAAGTGAAACAGGGCGGCCGTATGTGGGTCCGTCGGCTTTCTGATGAGCCCTGATGCAATTTTCCTGCCGTTAGTCACGGAATCAGAGGTCAATGAGAAGGCTCTGGTCGGCGGTCATGAAGTGGTTGGAGCCACAGGATTTGACCGTGGCGATTCCCCGAAATGTTCCACTGGTCGCCCCCCGCCGAGTCACTCGCGACGCTGGGCGCCATCCCTCACCGCCGAGCCACCGCCGCTCAGCCCTGATCAAGAGGAAAGCCGGGGTGTACCGACGGCTGCTCGGTGATCTCGTTCCGAGGCTGTACGGTCAGTTCGCCGGGCAGGGTGGTGTCGCCGGACTCTGACTCGACCGGGTGGAGGACGCCCTTGGCGACCAGACCAAGCCCCACGCAGCGGCGGGTCACGGTCCACTCGTCGATCTTCTCGGCCAGGACCGCTCAGACGAGGCGGATCACGGCGGTGCGGCCGACGGGAAAGCCGACCACGTCGGTGCGACGCCGAATCTCCTTGCCCAGCCGCTCCTGCGGATCGTTTGACCAGATCCGCCGCCAGATCGTCGCCCGGGGAACGTGGCGGCGCGCGTAGTCGACGACGCGCTCGACGGAAACCTCCGCCTGCGCGGAGTGGTCCCCCTGGCGCCGGATGACGAGTTCCCCGTCGAACGCCCAGGGGTGCCGCTGCTCCGGAGGCATCGACCTACTGCTGGTTAAGCACCGCTCCGCGACCACGGCGGGCGATCACTCCGCGGTCGGTGGGATGGCGCGTAGCGTGAGTTACGTACCGAACCGCACCCTGGAAGGGGGCGCGTGACCATGGTCGAGCACCGCACGCATACCGTTGGAGGGCTTCAGCTGCACACCGCGGAGGACGGAGAGGGGCCCCTGGTCCTCCTGCTCCACGGCTTTCCCGAATGCTGGTACAACTGGCGCCATCAGTTCACGCCCCTGGCTGGGGCCGGATACCACGTCGTCGCCCCTGACCAGCGCGGTTATGCCCGCAGCGACCGGCCCGCCGCGGTTGAGGAATACACCACCCTGCACCTCGTCGGTGACGTCATCGGCCTGATCCATACACTCGGCGCACAGCAGGCCGTGGTCATCGGCCACGACCTGGGCGCCATGGTCGCATGGTCCACCGCGCTGATGCGGCCCGACGTCATCCGGGGGGTCGTGGGCCTCAGCGTCCCGCCGCCGCGGCGCGGTCCGATCCCTCCGCTGCAGGCGATGCACCAGCTGTTCGGCGGCCAGTTCTACTGGAACTACTTCCAGACCCCCGGCGTCGCCGACGTCGAGCTCGCGAAGGACCCGCACGCCACCTTCCGCCGCGTGATGTATGGCCTCTGCGGAGACAACCCGCACAGTGACCCGCCGATCGAGCCGCTGGTCCCACCGGGCAAGGGATTCCTGGACCTCTTCGAGGACCCCGAGGAACTTCCCGCCTGGCTCACCGGGACCGACATCGACACACTCGCGACGGAGTTCACCGAAGCCGGGTTCACCAGTGCCCTCAACTGGTACCGCAACTTCGACCGCAACTGGCAGCTGACCGCCCCATGGGACGGCGCGCAGTATGGGATGCCCGGCCGCTATCTCACCGGCGATCGGGACCTGGTCTACGGATTCCCGGGGATGGACCGAATCATCCCCGCCCTGCCCGCGCTCCACCCGACCGTCGGACCGGCGCACATCCTGTTCGGCTGCGGGCACTGGATTGCCGAGGAACGCCCCAACGAGGTGAATGCAGCGCTACTCGAATTCCTCGGATCCCTGAAGAGCTGACGATCAGTCGGCTGTCCCCGGAGCAGACCTCCCGGCCGACCCAGCCGCTCCCGCCGGATTCGGCGAGATCCGCCGCCAGCTCCACTACAAAACCCGCCAGCGCCACGCCACCCGGCTCATCGTGGCGAGCCGCTGGTACCCCTCCTCCAAGACCTGCTCCGGGTGCGGCACGGTGAAAGCCAAGCTGCCGCTGCACGTTCGGACCTACCAGTGCGATGCCTGCCATCTGGTCATCGACCGGGACGGCAACGCCGCACGCAACCTCGCCGCCCTCGCGGCAGCCTGCATGACTGGTACCGGAGTGGCCGGCGAACAGGACACCCCCGAGCGGGTGTCGAAGCCTCGCGGAGCCGACCAGAAGACCCGCCCCCCCCGCCCCCGCCGTAAGGCGGAGGCGGGGGGCAGGTGGCGCAACCCTGCCGCACCAGCAGCAGGAGGAAACGAGAGACCGCACTCAAGCCGAGCCCCTGATGCTCTGGTGATGAGACGGACCTTCCAGGCCGAAATGCCCGGAATGCTGAGACCTGACTACGAACTCAGCAACGGTTGGCGATACTCCTGGACCATTCGAAGAAGAGGTTGCCGGGCTCGCGGCGGGGGCTGAGGGTGAAGTCCTCCACACGGTCGAGCCAGCTCTCGCTGTACTTCCGACGGACGGTGAACTTGACGGCGATGGAGATCATGACTGGTTTCTCCAGCACGGCCCGGGTCATTGGTCCCGGAACGCCTGGCGGTACAGATCCCGCATCGTCGGCTCGGCCCAGACCGTGCCGCCGCACGTGTCGATCCTGCCGTGCTGGGCAACGACGAGGTAGCTGTCACCGGTACTGAACGAGACGGCTTCCAGATTCTCGGCATGATCCACTGTCACGGTGCGCCCGTCTCCTCCTCCGCGGTACCAGTGCTCGACCCGGAACGTGACCTGCTGACCCGTCACAGAGGTCACCGCCCCTTCAAAGGCGATGGTGTTGGTGCGCAGCATGTCGACGCTGGGAGCAGCACACTTGGCCGCTCCGTCTGCCGCATGCACCCTCAGCACGAGTGGGGCCGCAGATGGAGAGGAGGCAGGGGAGCGGGTGCCCTGCCAGGCGAGGGTACCTGCCGTCGTCAGCGCGACGGCGGCCGCCGCGGCCAGCAGCAGTGGCCGCCGGGGGCGTCGTGTACCGTTTTTCTGCGCGGGAACCTGGGTTGTAGTCATGGCAGCCTCCAAGAGCCGGTCGACATCAGGCGGAGGAGTGCCGCCAACCAGCGCGGGATCCGCGGCCCTGAGGCGGGCAAGCAGTTGGTCCTCGTTCACCGGGTACTCCTTCCGTCAGCCGTTTCGTGTCCGGCAGACAGGCCGTTCTTTCCTTCGAGCAGCACGGCCAGCTTCTTCTTCGCCCGGTGCAGGCGAATACTCACTGCGTTGGCACTCAGGCCCGTCACCTCGGCAATGGCACGAGGCGCGAGCTCTTCCCACGCCCACAGCAACACCACCTCACGGTCCGTCTCGCTGAGTGCGCCGAGGGCGGCGTGCAGTTGCTCGTGGTCGCCGTAGTGCGGCTGTACGGTCGGGACGGCAGCCGCCCGGGTCAGCCGTTCCACCAGCCGAAGGCGACGCCTGTCAGCTCTGCGCGCATTGGACAGGCACCCCCGGGCCACGCCGTAACACCAGGGCAGAACCTCGTCGGCAGCCGGCACAGGTCCCACATGCAGACCGGGCACGTCGTCCAGGCGGCGCCACAGGACGAGCATGGACTCCGCGAGGATGTCGTCGACCTGGTCGGCATCAGCCCGTCTCTGTAGGTAGCGGTGCAGCGGTTCCGCCACGACGCGGGCCAGCCGCTCATACCGCTGCTCGCGGGAACGGGCGGGCTCCTGTTCTTTGATCGATTCCACACGCCTACCTGTCCGCACCCGAGCCGTTTCTTTCACGGTTCTGCAGATCGCTCTCATTGCCGCTGGGCGCTGCGAACCGCGGGCTGGCCAGCACAAGGCTACGGCTGCTGATAGCTCAGCCGCCCACACCGGACCAATGCGGGGGATGGGCAGGACCGGCGGCCCGGAGGAGATGGCCCTCTTGCGCACCGCGAAGGGGTTCACGTCCGGGGATCGTCGCGTATCCCGCCGAGGCCAACCCGTCATCCACGGCGCTCGTCGCACTCACAGCGGCCTTCCCGGCCTCGATGCCACTCGTCCCGTCAGCCATCAACTGTCGCTTTCAGATCGGGAGTTGAACCGAACGTCTTACAGTCCCAGGACCGGGGAAATTGCGTGATCGTTCATACCAGAGGCTGTTCAGCGTGCCCGTCGTGCGAGCCGAAGCGGGCCGTCTCGTCCCGGCGGTGGCGTCGGCACGTCCACCGCCGGGGCTGGCAGTCTGGTTCCTGCCCGCTGTACATGCGAGGTGGTGACGCGGTGACCCGTATGGACGGCGACGGTGTGGCAAAAGCCCAGGCGGCGGGCAGCCATGTGCAGTTCGCGTCCGCCGTACACCTCGTCGGGGGCCATCCAGCGGACGTGGATGCCGGGGGCACGCGCGCGCTCGGGCGTGCCGGCGGTCGGCGGCGGCTTGGTCGCAAACGCCCGTTCGTCGGGGATGTGCATGAGTAGGCGCCGCTCTTCGTCGACGGCCCCGGCCGCGGGCAGGTACAGCTCTCGAAACGATTACCGCATTCTGTGCCGGGAGGCACAGGTGAGGTGGACGGCGAGTGCGCGGCGCGGCCCGCAGCGCATTCCGACCTAGGCGCGGCAGCGGATGATGCCCGGCATGCTGTCCGGCCCGAAGGCACTGGGCTCGCTGTCAGCATTGCCCCCTGGTCGGTCGCTATGGCAGGGCGAGGAGGTCGTCGATTGCGGAGCGGATTTCCTCGTCTTGTATGAGGGCCCGGTAGTCCTGGTACTTCGACAGACGCCGGTCGGATTCCCGCACCGTGCGCAGAGTCGTCCGGGCCGCAGGTGAGATCGTGCCGATCTTGGCGAGGGCGCGCAGCGCGTAGAAGAAGGAGCCGTAGGCGTCGCTGCCAGTGGCGATGGGAAGGAGGTACTCCTCCATGACAGATCCAGTTGGCTCCGGCTCGCCGGTGATGGACCACAGTGCGACCGCCGCGTGTAGCCGCAGCCAGTTGTCGCCGTGTTCCATGACATGCCGTACTCGGTCGGCGTAGCGCGCGGCCGCCGGTCCGAAATCGCCGAGGAGGCTGACGGGACCGTACTGCGGCTTGTCCTCGGTCAAGACCGCTTCGCCGATGAGCTGCAGCGCTGCGTCGCGGTCGCCGCCCAGGCGCCAGACTGCCCACGCCACCTTGTGATGATTGCCGGGGAAGTCGAGGACCGTGCAGCGGCGCACGGCGGGCTCGGCTGACTTTGCAGCTGGTCCCATTGCCACCAGCGCATCGACTGCGTGCAGCGAGTATCGGGTGTCGTTCAGCAGGGCTACGACTTCAGGCAGCGCGGGCGCCGAGGCCGGCCCCCACGTTGTGAGGACGTCCAGTAAGCAGCAGGTCAGCGAGCCACCCAGGCCGTCGTTGCGGAGCAACTCCCGTATTGCGGGTAGCAGGGCCTGCGCGTGCGCGCGTAGCGGGGTCAGGACGTCCTTGACCTCCGGCAGATGTGGGTCGCCTGAGATGTACCCGCGTGAGTACTGGCCCCGGTATGGCGCGTAGAGCCGCTCGACCAGCCCTGGCAGGGCGCGCTCGTCGCCGATGCGGGTCAGCGCCCAGCGGGCGTGGTCGCCGACGGTGCCCTCAAGAAACTCGGCCTCGCCCGGGTCGTCGAGGAGCGCGGCCAACTCGTCTGCATACGGAGCCGCCCGCGAACCCAGCACAGCCAGCACATGGGCCGCGCGGTAGCGTACGCCGTCGTCCGGCTCGGCGAGCAACGCGCCCGCGAGCGGCAACAGCGCGGATGCCGCGGACGGCTGGACCACCAGCAGCTGCCATGCCTCGTCCAGCGCGGCGCGGCACGGCAGGGTGTCTCCGTTGCGGCGCGCTGCGCCGATGAGCCGGACGACGAAGGCGAGTGCCGTGCGCGGAGCGCCCTCGAACAGGTGGGCAGTCCGGGAGATGACCTCCTCACGGGTGAAGGAACTGTCGATGCCCGGCATGTACCAGATCGCCTCGAACTGCCAACGCACGGCTGGGTCGGACAGGATCTCCACCAGCAGGTCCAGCTCACGGACCGGCACCTGGGGATCGAACGCGGCCCAGGCGTGCACGGCCGCGACCCGCATGACGGGATCCTCCGTACGCAGCACCTCGGCCACCACCGCCCGCACCCGGTCTGTCGGCCCGTCCTGGGCGGAGCCGGCTGTGGCCATCCCCAGCGCGAGCAGCACAGGCAGCCGCACCGTCGGGTCCGTCTCGGCGTGCCACCGCTCCAGCAGCACGCCGACACCCTTTCCGAGGGGCAGGGCTTCTCTGCGTACCTCGGGCAGGGGGTCCGCGAGCAGCGCCTGGATCTGCGGGCGCTGGGCCCGCCATGTCTTTTGCCACCCCGCGTCCACCAAGCCCGCGTCGGCTTCGGCCACCGCCATGGACAAACTCGCCAGCAGCTCGACGAGTGTGGCCCGGGCGCCCATGTCCGGATTGCCAGCCAGTGCAACGACGAACGGCAGCGCGGCGGTTTCGACGGAGGCCACGCGTCCGGTGCCCAGCGCGAAGCAGTCGAAGAGGGGATAGCAGTCTTCCTCGGTCGCCGACCCGCCTTTGAGCGCCAGGCGACGCAGCGCTCGCCGCATCTCCTTGGCCGGGTAGTGCTCGAGCACCGACTCCAGCCGCTCCCACGGGACATCGTCCAGCGCCTCAAGCGCTATACCTGCCGCTCATACCCCCGTGACCTCGCCAATCGGCTCCCCGACGGACATCTTGTCATCGAAAGTCTGCCGTTGCATGATCGCTGGACTGGGTGCCCATCTGCCCTCTGGCCGTCGTTTGCAAAAGTCAGCGCGGTGCTGCGCGAGCTTGCGGTCCAGACTGGTCCGCACGCGGGCATGGTGACCGCTGAGGTGAGCGGGTTCGCCGCCGATCAAGTCGGGGTCGATCCGGAGTGCGCACCGAGGTGCCTGACCCGGTCCAGGCTGTGTACGAGACTCCCGGGTGATCCGCCGCGATGCTCGGGCGGGCCCTGGCTGAACGCGTGCTGCGGCGTAGGCATCACTGAGCCGGCCTGCACTCCTCGGCATAGCGGGCCAGCCCTTCCGCCATGCCCTGCATGAACTTCTGGAGGTAGCGCGGCATGACCCAGCGCAACAGCCAGCTCGTCTCGTACTCGCCGTACCAGTGGATGACCGTGCCTGAGCCCGCTGTCGGCTTCAGCTCGATGCGCGCGTGATAGTTGTGCATCGACGAGTTGAACGCGTCTTCGTAGCCCAAGAGGCGTCGCTCGACCTTCTCAGTCAGCCGCTCCCCGGTCACGGTGCGTCCCGTGCGGAAAGCCCGGACGGCACCGACGCCGTCGTCGCCGCCGGGGTCGAGGTCGACCGACAGTGTCGTGTCCAGACTGTCCACCTTGGACCACAGCGGCCAGCTTGCGGCGTCGACCAGCAGCTTCCAGACGATGTCCGGCGAGGCGCTGGTGGTCACTGTGACGTTGTATGTGTGCATGGTAGAGGGCTCCTGTCAGTGGATGCGGGCAGCGTCCCCGGCCAAAAAGACCCGGCGGACGCGGTAGCGGTCGGCCGGGCACACGTTGATCTGGGAGGGCGAGAGCCACCCTCAACTTCCCTTGCAGGCACGGTCTCTACACTACGAGGGGAAGGTCACGGCTGCGGCTCGTGATCGGCGAGCGCGACCTGAAACTGCCGCCCGGTGAGGCAGCCGAGTTCGACACGTCCCTGCCTCACTGGCTGGACAGCGCCGACGGCGGCGCGGTTGAGTTTCTCATCCGGTTCGGCCTGCAAGAGGTGCGTGCGCACATACGCACCGAGTCTCACCGATCGCCGCAGGCCGGGAGCCTGCGGTGAACTCAGCAAGAGATTCTGTATGCGCGTCGTTGACGCAGGCCTTCGCGAGGAAGACGACCAGGCCGTGGTCGCTGTACGCCACGCCCGGGGATCTCGCGCCGAGCAGCTGGCCACAGCCATCGACGACGGGCCGCGGCCTCCCAGTGACAACAAGCCTGCCTACGTGACAGCTATCGCGCTTTGGCTCACCATCGACGGGCGCGGGCTGCTCCAGACACGGCTGCTACAGCTCGAACTCCAGGTGCTCGACATCCGTGAAACGGACTTCCAGGCTTCCGGCGCGCCAGCCACCGTCCTGGAAGTAGACCTCTCTGAGCGCCTCGGCGGCGATTTCCTTGAGCTCTTGGTCGCCGGCGCCGGCTTCTTGGGCGTCGAAGAGGCGGGCGGCGTAGTGGGGTGGGAGGGCGACGGTGAGGTGGCGGATGCGGTCATGGTCGGTTGACCCGATTGCGACGGGCAGGCCATAACGCTCCAGGGCGGCCTCAGTGAGGACGAGCAGCGGGTCGCCGTCCTTGCCGGGGCCGGACAGCCTCGGCTGACCGAGCTGCGCTTCCTTCAGCGTCCAGTCCACCAAGGACGGCAGGGACTTGGCGGGCACCTCCAGGATCAGGCCGCCGGTGCAGAACGCCAGCACCTGACCGTTCTCGACGCCGATGACCGCCAGCGGCCCGTTCACGAACCGCGGGTCGCCCCCCTCAGCCGGTGTCCCGGCCGGGGCGCGGGCCCCGGCCATCATCCGGGGCCCGCGCCCTGCGCGCCCGTGTCGCTGCTCAAGCAGCCCCGGCCCGAGGGGGCTTGCGTCCTCCCATCCGGTGGCTCCACTCGTGCCGGATGTCTTGCTCGGCGGGCCCGCGCAGGTTCGTGCCGGTGGGGTCGTGCAGATTCTTGAAACGTTCGTTGTCGTACCAGGAGTAGTTCTTGTCCCACACCCGGGACAGAGCGTCCAGCCAGTCCTGGTGCTCACGCTCGGGCACGTCTCAGACCATGAGGAAGGCCAGCATCTGATCCTTGTTGAGCATGGTGACGCCAGCGAGCATGCGGCGCATCGTGCTGCGGGGAAGACGCCCCAGACCGGCCCGGCGCTCCATCTCACGCAGCGGCATCGCTCCGGCTCGCTGGTACATCGCGCAGAGCGGCACGCAGTTCCGCCGCGTTCTCCACCAGCCGGGGCCGGGGCTCCCTGCCCAGCGCATGTACGGGGCCGCGTTCCACGGCGCGTGCGTTGCGACAGCACCGGCGGGCCTGATCCAATGATCCGCCGCAGGCCACGGCGTACGCCTCCACCACTGGCAGGCGCGGGACGCGCTTGCCGCTCGCAGCACACTGCAGCGTGGTGGCCGAGTACGCGCCTGAAGTTTTCGCAGCGAGGCGGCGACTGAACGACCAGCCCCGACATGGACACGACATCCAGCGTGAACTCGGCGGGGCCCACCGGGGAAGAGAGAGTGTGACCATATACGTCAGAGACGGAGACCCCGTGACCGGCCCACCGGACGTCGGGCACGACGATCACGAGCACCACCACGATGACTCGTCCGCCATTGCCCAGTCCCTGCGACGGCCCGAGGTCTTCGCCGTGTTGTACAACCGGTACGCCGCCGATGTCCACGGCTACGTCATGCGGCGGCTCGGCGACGCGGCCGCCGACGACCTTACGGCCGACACCTTCCTCACAGCGTTCCGGGCCCGCTCACGCTACGACCTGACCCGCACGAACGCCCGGCCCTGGTTCTACGGCATCGCCGCCAACCTGATCAGCAAGCAGCGCCGCACCGAGGAGCGCGCCCTGAGGGCGCTCGCCCGCACCGGCCACGACTCGGTCACCGAGTCCTGGGTCGATCACGCGGACGACCGGGTCACCGCGCAGGCCGCCCACCGCCTCCTCGCCGGCGCGCTCGCCTCGCTGTCCGGCGGCGACCGGCACGCACTGCTCCTCGTCGCATGGGCCGACTTCAGCTATCAGGAGGTCGCCGAGGCGCTCGCCATCCCGGTCGGCACCGTCCGTTCCCGGCTCAACCGGGCGCGCAGGAAGGTGCGCTCCGCGCTGGGCGACAACCCCACTCTCGTGCAGGATTTCGCCCCGGAGGCCGGCCATGGATGAGATGACGACGCTGAAGAGCTTCCGGCCGGACGCGCCCGCCGCTGACCGGGCCCGGCTGGCGCCTGGGCGGCAGAGGCTGCTGGATGCCGCCGCCGAACAGAGGCAGCGGCGCCGCTTTTGGCCACGGGCCGGCTGGAAGCTCGCCGCGGCGGGCGCTGCCGCCGGGGTGGCGGTGGCGGCGGTGCTGGTGGCGCAGGTGGCACCGCCGAACGACACCCACCGGGTAGAGGCCGAGCACGCCACGTCTCCCGAACCCACCGACGGTCAGTGGCTCTACCAGAAGACCCTGATGCGGCAGTCGACACTCAACTTCCGCGACGACCTCAATCCCGTTCCCCAGAAGGGCGCCCCGCCATACACGGAATTCACGCAGGAGACCTGGACGCAGTACGGCAGCGGCAAGACCCGCCGCATGCTGCCGCACGGCGTCCTGGATTCGGTGATCGGCGAGGCGAACACCGGATCGCCGAAGAAGCTGCGTCAGAAGCTGGAGAAACTGCCGAGCGAGCCGCAGCAACTGCTGCGCTCCCTCCGTGAGGTGATCCGTTTCGGAGGCGATTACCAGCGGATCCAGTACACATTCTCCAGCACGAACACCATTCCGTCCGAGGTCCGCCTGTCGCTCTTCCGCGCCCTCAAAACGATCCCCGGCGTGGTGGTCCGTCCACAGCTCGTCCAGGACGCAATGGGCAGGCCCGCCCTGGCCATCCACCCCTCGGACGACAACCCGTTCACCAGAGAGACCCACCGCCGCGACGAGCTGCTCCTCGATCCAAAGACCTACGAGTACCGGGGCGAACGCACGATAATGCTCGTCGGCGGAATGATCGACTCCAAGGTCACGACAGAGGAAACCCTGATCAGCGTCTCAGCCGTGCAGAGGTTCGCGACTGCCGTGAACGAGCCCGGCGTGCGTCCCTGAACTTGTCTTCTCTGACAGCGAGGCCGATGACAGCACCACCAATCCCGCCGAAGCCCTCTTGCCGACAGGGACACGGACACGGGCAGCACCGGCGCCTGTCACTGAGCGTCGTGGTCGGCCCCTCCGGCCGGCCACGGCGCACCTGGTGTCGCTGACGGCGGGGATTCCCGTTCCGACGGACGAGGCCGAGGAGCGTGCGGGCTTCTGGTTCCGGTTCTGGCAGGCCTCGGGGACCTCGTGCTTCATGCCGGTCAACATGAAGCACTCGGTCGTGACTGCCCTGGACGGCAACGGAACCTCACTGGCGGACCGGCCCCTGACGGGCCTGTCCGAGATGAGCCCCGAGGTGGGCGGCGACGGCCGCGGTCGTGGGGACGGTCCTGGCCGAGCAGACGAGCCCGTTGAAGAAACCGGAACAGCTCGGTGAGCTGTGGCTGCGAGACGTGCAGCCGGATCCGGGAGCGCAGGCCGATCGGCGGAACGACCGGCGGCAGCGGGACCATCGCCTGGTAGTCGGACTCCAGCAGGTCGGCCGGCCGACCCTGGATCGCGCGGACGGTCCGCGCGTTCGCCCTGGTAGGCCAGTCCTCCAGCCGCCGGTTGAAGTCCGCTGGCGAGGCGAACAGACGGCCCGGCAGGAACGAGGACTCCAGGCACTGGTTGTTGTGCTCGACCAGGCCCTTGACCTCAGGGGCACGGGGCGGGGCGAGCCTGATCCTGGTCGCCAGCGTGCCGGCGAAGGCCGCCGCTGAGGCGGTCACCCTCCCCGTCCCGCCGACCGCGGCCTCACGGTCCCAGACCAGCGTCTTCGGCACTCGGCCGATCCCGTGGATCAGCGACCACATGCCCGACAAGATGTCCCCGGCCTGCCGGGACGGGATCATCACGGCGGACAGAAACCGGGAGAAGCCACAGGCCATCACCGGCAGCACCCGCTGCTGACCGGACCCAACCGGCACACCCGCGCCTCCGCCGTCGGCTACGACAAGGCCAGCGCCGACGACCGAAAGCACAAGCTCGAGGTTGCCGGTGCCACCCACATCGAGATCGTGCCCATTCAGCCACGGCCGCTGCCCGAACCGGGGGCCTGACGCGCGAACGCCCAGCCCCGCGCAAGGCTGGCACCACGGATGTCTAGACTTTCGCCCCCACGCACCGAGGGGGGCACATGACCAGCGAATCAGAGCCGCGAAGACCGCGGCGATACGCCATAGCCAGCGGCGTCCTCGCCGCCATTCTTGCCGCGCAGACGGCGGCAATCGTCGCCCAACAGCTGCAGATCAGCGATCTCAAAACCCAGCGCGCCACGCCTGGACCGGCAGGCCCTTCAGGACCCCCCGGCCCGGCAGGCCTCCCGGGCCTACGAGGCCCGGCAGGCCCGGCCGGCCGCGACGGCAAGGACGGGACGAACGTCGCCACGCTTCAGGACACCGCACCCGAGGTACAGCTCACCGAGACCGAGGCTCAAGCCCACTGCGAGACCGTCGCCGAACAGGCTTATCCGAGCAACAGCGACAGCGGCGACAAGTCCCTCGACGACCTCACCGACATGTTCAGCGCCACGATGCATGAGAAGACGTTCAAGCAGTGCATGGGTGAGCAGGGGTACCCGCAGTAGCCCACACGCACGCCGCCCCCGAGTCTGGGGCCGGCGCCAGCGTCACGATAGAAGCCCCGCCGAGACGGGGGAGCCCGGCGGGGCCTGACCTGAGTGTGGCGCGGGGCGCACAGGCCGCCCCGGAGGGGTGGATATACCCCTGACTCCAAGTAGCCCAACTGATCGTTTCAGAATGCCGCTCGACGGAGAAGCCGGAAGCCCCCGCGTGACAATCGCTTCGAGCGTGAACGGGGGAGGCCACATGGAACGGAGCTCGGCTGCGGAAAACCGGACGCGGTGGCAGCGCGAGATCTTGTGATCGGATACATCGACGCCCTCAACGCGGTTGACGGGCTGGGCTCGGCGCAAGCCTCGTCCTTCAGGGCGGGGTAAGCCGGAATGGTCCGCAGGGCGAGGCTGTCCAGGCCGGTGTTGTCAGTGCCGGGCAGTAGTTTGTTCACATGCAGCTCCGGTACAACTTCCGCGTGTATCCCGAGCCCGCACAGCGTGTTGCGCTGGCCAGGGCGTTCGGGTGTGCCCGCGTGGTTTTCAACGACGGCCTTCGGGTCCGTCGGGAAGCACACGCGGCGGGGCTGCCGTATATCAAGGACACCGACCTTCAAAAGCAGGTCATCACTGCCGCCAAGCGCACCGGGGAACGCG
>NZ_JBVKBD010000029.1:0-63796 GCF_055657365.1 Streptomyces sp. NPDC107559
CGGCAAGTTGCTCACGAGTCACGTTCGGGATGCGCATACGACACCAACGAGCCCCAGCCCCGAAAGCAACACGTTAATGATCGGCAGGCCCTTAGGGGAATCGTATCGAAATGCATTTTCTGAAGGGCGCGATATTGCCATTAGTGGCGGACATCCAAACTGGCATTCTCCGCAGGCGCTGGGGTGGCGCGGCGAGGTCTTGGAGCTGCTTTAAGTGTAAGTGAGTCCGATAAGCCGCAATTTCCGTCATGAGGCGCCAGGAGCCCTACCGGAATGCTCATCCCGGTAGGGCCCCTTTACGTTTTGCCCTTAGCTTAGAACCTCTAACAAAATGATCAACGGCGTGGTTGGATCCAACTGGACATCAGGTTGATCACGCTGTGGGGGTGCTGGGGTGGCGCGGCCGAAGCCGTGGGAGGTCAGCACCGAGCTCTGGGCGGTGATCGCGCCACTGCTTCCGAATGTGGAGCGCCGGTCTCGCTATCCGGGGCGGAAGCGACTGGACGACCGCCTGGTGTTCCAGGGGATCTTGTTCGTTCTCCATACCGGGATCTCCTGGGAACACCTACCGCAGGAGCTGGGATTCGGCTCGGGGATGACCTGCTGGCGTCGTCTGGCCGAGTGGCACGAGGCAGGCGCCTGGCAACGCCTCCATGAAGCCCTCCTGGCCAAGCTACGCGCGGCCGATGCCCTGGACTTCTCCCGCGCCGCAGCGGACTCCTCACACTTCAGAGCCCTAAAAGGGGTACAAAGACGGGACGAAGCCCTGTTGATCGGGGCAGGATGGGCAGCAAGCATCACCTGATCACGGATGCGACCGGGATCCCGCTCGCTGTCACGCTCACTGGCGGCAACCGAAACGACGTCACCCAGCTCATCCCGCTGCTGGAGGGCGTGCCGCCGTTTCGCGGCAAGCGCGGCAGACCCCGACGGCGCCCGGACGTCGTTCTCGCTGACCGCGGCTACGACCATGACAAGTACCGGCGCATGGTGCGCGATCTGGGCGTCCGGCCGTTGATAGCCCGCCGGAACACTCAGCACGGCTCCGGCCTGGGGATTCATCGGTGGGTCGTGGAGCGCGCGTTCGCTCTCCTGCGCCACTTCCGTCGGCTGCGGATCCGTTGGGAGGTCCGCGACGACATCCACGAGGCGTTCTGGAGCCTGGGGTGCGCACTGATCTGCTGGAGGCGGCTCCTCTTGGTGGGCCGAACACCCTAGCTAGTCCCTTCCGCTCCGGCCTGCCCACGGCCGGCGACTCCCCGCCCTCGGCGGTGACGCCCTGCCGGGAGCGGTGCCCCCCCACTGGCAGCACGACCGCGGTCACTGCGGCGGCCGCGCAGATCACACACCCCAGCACGGCCGCGACCCCGTAGCCGTCGGGGTCCGGCAGGACGGCTCCGAGCGGGATCTGGGACTCGAGTATCGCGGCGCTCAGCGAAATGGTTTAGCATTCAACTAGTGGGGACGGGTGCGTCGCCCCGGGTGCCGGTCCACCGCTCTGTCACGCGACCGTTGGCCCGGCAGCGCCATTGCCTGCAACTGTGCCGCGCGGTGCAGCAGGCGCAGCAAGGGAGGAAGATCCATGGCCGGACGTACGACCGTCGTTGCGTTCCCCGGAGCCCACAGGCAGAGTCTGGCGGGCAGACTCGAGCAGCCGCCGGGGGAAGTGCGCGCCTACGCGCTGTTCGCCCACTGCTTCACTTGCTCCAAGGACAGCGTGGCGACCGTGCGGATCGCCCGTGCCCTCGCCAAGCAGGGCATCGCGACCCTCCGCTTCGACTTCACCGGGCTGGGCGAATCCGGGGGCGAGTTCTCAGAGACCAACTTCACCTCCACCGTCGACGACCTGGCCAGCGCGGCCGACTACCTGCGCAGCAACCACCAGGCCCCGACCCTGCTCATCGGCCACTCACTCGGGGGTGCCGCTGCCATCGCCGCCGCCGAGCGCATCCCGGAGATCCAAGCCGTCGCCACCATCGGCGCCCCGGCGGACCCCCGACATGTGCAGCACCTGATCGCCCCGATCCGTGACCGCATCGCCTCCGACGGGCAGGCCGAGCTCAGCCTGGGCGGCCGTACCTTCCTCATCCGCGAGCAGTTCCTCGAAGACCTCGCGGAGCAGTCGCAGCAGCGCTGGATCCGCGAACTCGGCCGCCCCCTCCTGGTCATGCACTCACCCCAGGACGAGGTCGTCGGCATCGAGAACGCCGGCGACATCTACCAGCAGGCACGCCACCCCAAGTCCTTCGTCTCGCTCGACGGCGCCGACCACATGCTCACCCGCCAGGACGACACCGCGTACGCCGCCGGAATCCTCGCCCAATGGGCCTCCCGCTACCTCGACGCCACAAGACAACCGGCGAGTTCGCTCACGGGAGCCAACGACCATTCCACCTCGGACGACGTCATGCAGCGTCACCCGACCACAGCCACCTGAGCCCTTCGGTGCGACGAACAACAGCCGCGCCTGGCGCGGGCCGGCGTCCACCGAGCAGCCGACCGGGTGCCCATCCCCTGCGCCCGCCGCGTCCGCTGCCGGCGACAAGCACCTCACCGTCACAACCCGAATCAAGGAGTCACACCATGAAGACCATCGACCTTGCCGCGCTCGAGACGGAGCGGAACCGGATCCGTGCGGAGCATCTGCGTCCCGCGGGCCAGCGCCCGGCCTCCTCCGCGCGAGGCCTGCACCACACCGCCCTGCTGAGCAGCGATGTGCTGAGCACCGTGCGGTTCTACCAGGACATCCTGGAGTTCCCGCTCACCGAGCTCATCGAGAACCGGGACTACCCCGGCTCCTCCCACTTCTTCTTCGACATCGGCAACGGCAACCTGCTGGCCTTCTTCGACTTCCCCGGGCTGGATCTCGGCCCGTACGCCGAGGTTCTCGGAGGACTCCACCACGTCGCCATTTCGGTCGACCCCGAACGCTGGCAGCACTTGGTCAACAAGCTGGAGCAGAACGGCATCGACCACGTCATCCACAGCAAGGTCTCGGTCTACTTCAGCGACCCGGACGGAGCCCGGCTGGAGCTCATCGCCGACCCGCTCGGCGAGATGTACGGCCACCAGGTGCTCTGACCACGGACGCCGGACGCCCTACCCCTCGGCGTCCGGCCTGTTCCGCACACTTCCCCTGCCCGAAGGACCGCCATGCCCGACACCACCGCAGCAACGAGCCGACCCCACGTGTGGCGGCCCGGAACCTCCGCACCGCCCCTGCTCCTCCTGCACGGAACCGGGGACAACGAACACGGCCTGGTGCCGTTGGGCGAGGACCTCGCGCCGGGATCGGCGCTGCTCTCCCCGCGGGGCACGGTCCTCGAGGGCACCATGCCCCGGTTCTTCCGGCGGTTGCGGGAGGGCGTGTTCGACGAGGACGACCTGCGTGAACGAGCCGACAAACTCGCCGACTTCATCAGCGCGGCCAGCAGCACATACGGCCTGGAACCGGGGTCCCTGGTCGCCGTCGGCTTCTCCAACGGCGCCAATATGGCGGCGGCACTACTGCTCCTCCACCCCGAGCTGCTCGCCGGTGCCGTCCTCATCGCCTCGGTACCTCCACTGACCGAGCCGCCCGCAGCCGACCTCACCGGCCGGCGGGTGCTGATCTCCAACGGGCTGCAGGACCCGATGGCGCGCCCCGAACAGACGGAGCTCCTGGCCAGTCAACTGCGTGCCAGAGGTGCGGACGTCGACCTGCTGACCCACGACGGAGGGCACCTGGTGGAACCTGCGCATCTCCCGGCCGTGCGGGAGTTCCTGCGCCCGGCCGACCGGGGCCGCCGGGCCGGCTGAGTCACACCTGGTCACCCGGCCCGGGTGGCCTGCATCGGACACCGCGAGCTCCGTTTCGCAAGGCTCACTGCGCAGCTGACGATCTCCCCGCAGCCACTGCCCGGTGCCGCCCGGCTGCGATGTGCCGGAGTGGTGTCAGTGACGGTATGTCAGATCTCGGGGTTTATACTGGTCAGGGCATTGGGCTGGCCGTCATCACTGTCATAGGGCGGTATGTGGGGCTGGTGTCACTGCCATGGGGTGGTACCCCCTATCCGGTCCGCTGTCGCGGGAACGGTGCTTCTGATCGCCGCGCGGGTCTGTGCCCGGGGGGCCTTGACCCCGGATCTTGAACACGTCTATGCGGCTTGGGCCAGGGTAGTTGCTGCTGGTCGCAAGTCGTTCTCGTAGGCGATCGGAGATCGCTGACCAAGGCGGGAGTGCCGGCGTCGGGTGTTATATCGGGTCAGCCAGCGGAAGGACGCCCGGACGTGGGAAGAGTCGACCACGCAGCGGGACCGGTCCAGCCGCGAGGCCGCGTTCAGTTCGGCCAGCAGGACCTCGTGCAGCCGCTGCCACACGTCAGCCTGGTTCCAGTCCCGCAAGCGGCGCCAGCACATCATGCCCGAGCCGAAGCCGAGGTCCTGCGGCAGGTACTCCCACTGGATCCCGGTGTGCAACACGTACAAGATCCCGCACAGCCCCTGCCGGTCCGGCAGCGGCTTGCAGCCCGGGTGACGAAAGCGTCGCTGGCGCTGCGGCAACAGCGGCTCCAGGCGGTCCCACAGCTCATCCGACACGACCCACGGCAACGTCCCCACACCAAACGGAACGCTCAACTACCGCCCTGGACACGGCCACCAGGACCGCGCCACCTCATTGTGTTAGCCGCTATAAGTGCTGTCACTAGAAGTGAACGAAGCCAGGCGGCTGTGGTCCTACGAACCGCAGCCTGTCGGACGGCAGCGCTCGCGGCAGCCGGCCGTTCCCGGTGCCGTCTGGCTGCGCTGGTACCCCGTCTTCCCCCGCATCCTGTTCGTCCTCACCGGAGCCACCCCCTACCTCCTTGCCAACCGGATCAGCGACCTGCAGGCCATGACCGCCCAGCACCCCCTCGTGGCCACACTGGCCCGGCAGGTGCCGCTCGGCGCGGCAACCCTCGACGACCTCGAACTCCATAAGCCCACGGGCGATGTCTGGGTACCCCTGGCCGGTGGCGATCCGAGACCGTGGACCGAGCTGTGATGCAGGCCAAAACGGTACTCCCGCACCAGACGGACGGCCCGGCAGTACCCGCACGGCCCGGGCCAGGGGTGGCTGCCGCCGCAAGAGCGAGCGGCAGCAGTCCTGGGGCTTATGTGCCCGCCGACGCCTCGCCGGCGGACAGGGACGCCGCATACCGACAGGCATACGAGCAGGCCCTGGCCGACGGGGCGCGCGGGCCTTGCACGCTCGGCTCGGCGGGGAGGACACCGTATTGAGCTCTGCGTCCGGCCGCTGGGCCGCAACACCCCCGCGTCGGCGGGGAGGGCCCCTGAGACCCCGGGCGCACGGCGGTGTTCGGCGTTCACCGCACCGCGGTACCAAAGGCGCGGATGTCGCACGCCGGCTTCAGCGCCTTCGCCGGCTCGGCTCCTCCCGTTGCCGCGTGCCGGTGGTCCGCTGGCGCCCGGGAACAGACTCTGCGCCGTCACCCGACCGGGCCTCCTGGACAGGGTCGATCGGGCGCCGGGTGGGCGGCGTCGCACTGGCTGGGATACCAGGACTCGAACCTGAACTGACGGAACCAGAAACCGCCGGGCTGCCAATTACCCCATATCCCATGGTCCCCGAAGGCTGCGGGAGCAACCGGCCGTTCGGGGCGCCGTAGCGCGTACCACCGCGGGGTACGGCCGTGTGCCCAATCCAAGCATTCTTTCCGTGATATCCGGTGATGCGTTGGCTGTGTCGGCCGACGCCGCACGGATGTTCGTGATGCGGATGTGGACATGGATGCTCCGCCCGGCCTGCGTCACCTGCCGCCGCGCGCCTGCGGCCGCCGCCGTGGGACAGCCTGTCGCGGCAGCGACGGCTCACCGCTCGCCGGGTCCGATCGGGGGACTCCTCCGCCCTGAACGGCTCGCCCGATGGTGACCATGACGTCGCCGACCTAGCCTCGGGTCGTCGGAATAAATCCGAAATGGCCGCATAGTCTCTTATGTCGGCTTCCCTTTGGCGTCGAACGGAGCTTTCATGTCGGTGATGACCGGTGCCCAGCCCCTGCAGCAGTTCGGTCAGCAGGCCGGTGGTACGCAGCAGATCGGCGGTTCGCAGCAGCTCGCGCAGGTGGTCCAGCAGGCGATCCAGCAGGCCTGTCAGCAGGCCAGCCAGCAGATCGCGCAGCGGATGCAGCAGACGCTGCAGCAGATCCAGCAGGTCCAGCAGCAGCTGCAGCAGCAGGGCCTGGCTCAGCAGGCCCACCCGTACCTGGCCCTGGCGCTGCATCACACGCTGCACGCGGGGGTCCGCAGCGCGGTGGAGCAGTCCGTGCAGCAGGCGCTGCCGACCGCGATCCTGACCCTGGTGCAGCAGAGCCAGCAGCAGGGTCAGCAGCAGTGGGGCGGCGGCTTCGGCCAGCAGCCGTTCGGCCAGCAGTCGTTCGGCCAGCCGTACCAGCAGCAGTACCAGCAGCCCGGCTTCGGCTCCGGCCCCGGCTTTATGGGGCAGCCCTTCGGCCTCGGCTGATCCCCTCACCATGGGATGCGGTGTGCTCAGGATCCTTGTCCCGGGCACGCCGCATCGCCGTGCAGACGGGAGCAGCCCGTCATCAGCAGCGCAGGCACGAAGCGGAACGTAGGCATGAAGGTGGACGTGATGGTCGAGGACAAGCCGGGCAGCAGGACGCGCAACAGCCGCCGCAGCGCATCCGAGGGCGCGGGAGCCGGCGGCGGGCCGGTCCCCGGGGACAAGGAGCAAAAGCAGACGTCGCCACGGGAGAAGGGTGCACCGTCACCGGTCGTGGTGCGGCCGCGCCGGCAGCGCTACATGATCACGCCGCTGCCGCAGCAGCTGCTCCCGCCGGGATTCGCCGAACTGAGCATGGACGCGGTGTGTGACCGGCTCGAGGCCATGCCTGATGTCACCGTGATCCGCCGGCTGCAGCCGTCACAGAAGCCGCAGGCTACCGGTACGCGGCCGTCCTGCCCTCAGATCGCGGTCGTCGAAGCCGCCGAGGCCCAGCTGCCGGCCATGCGGACGCTGCACGTGCACATCGAGCCCGACCTGCCGCTGGCCGACACCGCCTCCCCCGCCGTTGCACCGCATCCGGGAATGCTGCCGCTGCGCGATCCTGGACTGGTCGTGCCGCTGGAGAAGCCGGTGGAGATCTCCCTGCGGGTCTGCGGGCCGGACGGCGAGCCGCTGGCCGCAGCGGGAGTGTTCCTAATCGGAGCGGCCTGGCCGGCCCAGGGTGTCACCGCCGCCGACGGCACGGTCACCGTCACCCTGACCGCCGGGACCGAACAGTGCGTCCAGTCCCTGTACGTCCGGCCCCGGGCCGGCTACACCGACCGCTGGATCCACCGTCCCGACCTGTCTGCGGCACGGGAGAACATCGTCAGCCTCACCCCGCTCGCCAAGGCGTACCCGGAGCTGGAGGAACGCCAGCAGTACGGCTGGGGCCAGCAGGCCATGCGGCTGGACCGACTGCCTCCCACGTTCCGCGGCTTCGGCATCAAGATCGCGGTCATCGGTACGGGCGTCAGCACCGACCATCCCGATCTGAAGCAGCGGGTGTGCTCCGGGGTCGATGTCGTAGGTCGCACCGAGGAGGGCTGGGCGCACGATCCGGTCGGCAGCGGTACGCACGCGGCCGGGATCATCGCCGGCGCGGACACCGGCCAGGGCATCGTCGGGATCGCGGTCGACGCCGAGCTCGACGTCTGCCAGGTACTGCCCGGCGGCCACTTCAGCGACCTGATCGACGCCCTCGACCACTGCATCGAACACGAAGCCGACATCGCCCACATCGCGATCGCATCTCCCTACCCTTCGGCGCTGGTCTCCCGCAAACTCGCCGACGCCACGGCGGCGGGCATCGCATGCATCGCCCCGGCAGGCGACAGTGCAGGACCGGTCGCCTTTCCCGCCTGCCTGCCCACCGTGTTCGCCGTCGGCGCCCTGGGAGCCCTCGGCACCTACCCGCCCGACACCTCCCACGCCACCCACACCGGACCGCAGCTGAGCCCGGAAGGTCTCTTCGCCGCCCCCTTCAGCTGCTGCGGTCCCGGCGTCGACGCAGCCGCCCCCGGTGTGGCGGTCCTGTCCTGCGCGCCGGAGGGCGGCTACACAGCCCTCGACGGCACCGGCACAGCCGCGGCCCACATGGCCGGACTCGCCGCCCTCGTCCTCGCCCACCACGAGGACTTCCACGGCCGGCTGCTGCCCCGCGGACCCGGCCGAATCCAGCACCTGTTCGACATCATCACCGCCAGCTGCCACCCACTGGCCGCCCCCGGCACCACAGACGCCGCCCGCACCGGACACGGACTGCCCGACGCACTCCTCGCCCTCGGCCTGGCCCCCGCAATCCAACTCGCCCCCGCCCTGTTCCCCTTCGCCCCCTCCATGACCGCATAGGCCCTGCCCGCGGCAACCACAAAACGGCACCCGCCCCGCGCGGCGGGTGCCGTTCCATGCACGGTCCGAGCCACTCGAACCCAGACGAGCACGCGCCGCAGGCGGGGAGCAGGACCGCCTCTCCCCGCCTGAACTGCAGGACAAACCCGCACCGGTAGAGCCCATGGTTCATGCTGCCCCTGTGTGATCCCTCCCGGGCCGTCGCGCAGTACGACGCCGTCAGTAGCACCCAGCTTCGGGCGGGTCTCGATGGCAACCATCAGCAGGGCGCAGCCCTGCGCTGAACACCATCGGCGGCTGACACCGCCCACCTGCCAGGGCGAAGGTCAGGTCGGGTTCAGCGGCGTAATGCCGGTGCCCGCGTACAGCTCGGGTTCCAGCGACAGGACCGTGAGGGCCTCCCCCGCTTTCGCCGCCTGCCAGGCGACCGCTGCCGCATGCGCCACCGGCCAGTCGACGTTCTTCCAGTCCATCGCATCCACCGCATGCGCCGAGGTGAACGAAATGTTCTCCGCGAACCGCAGGGACGCCGCGTGCTTGCCTGCACCGGCGACCTGCCGTTCGGCAGCCAGTATGGACAGCGACGGAATGATGACCCGGCCAGTGCCACGCGAGGCCTCGATGTAGAGGCCCGCAAAGAACGGATCCGCACGATACAAGGCGGCCAGAGCAGTGTGGTCCAGGACGGCCGTCAGGTTCATGCGGCGGCGCCGCCCTGATGGGCGCGGATCTTCGCCCAAGCGTCCTGGCCGGCCTGCTGGACCTGCTCGGTGTACTCGATACCGAGCTCCCGGGCAGCCTGCAGGGCGCGCTGCTCGCGCTCGGCCGCCGTGAGCTCGCGGGTGGCGAGATCCTCGAGCAGTTCCGTGATGGTGGTGCCGCGCTCGGCAGCGAGGATGCGCAGCCGGTCACGCACTTCCTCGCTGGTTTTGATGCTCGTCGGCTTGCTCATAGAGCCGATTCTACCGCCGGTAGACATGATGGGGATCCTGCGTGCTGTACGCACCTCTCGCCGTGCTCCACGATCCCCACCACCGGAGCCCTCCAGATAGGCCAGGCCCTGTTCAACAGGATGCGGTGCCCCGTCGAAGCCGCGTTCGACGGGGCACCGCTTCAGCCGCGCTGAACCGAATCTGGCTGGAGATCGTCCAGATCGCACTCGACCTGCTGGCCTGGATGCCCATGCTTGCCCTGACCGGCCCCGCCCGCCGGTGGGAGCCCAAACGCCTGCGGCTCCGCCGCTGCCCAGTTCGTGACGCCCGTCTACCTGAATCACCAGTCGGGGCCACTCTCGGGTCAGGCACCGCCCAAGGCCCAGCCGCCGTCCCTGGGAACTGCGAAGGCGAGTTCCCAGGGCTCGCGCTCCGGGGAGGTGCAGAGCGCCCACAGGCGGATGGGAGAGGTGCGGTAGCGGTCGCGCCACCTCTGCTCCCCGTCGGCATCCTCGTACCAGGACGGCCTCGGGGACGGGTCGACGGCGAGCCTCGTGCGGCCGCCGGGGAGAAGAGGCAACGCCGGGACGGCCCTGCCCAGCGCGTCCGCGTCATCGGCTCCGGGCCTGAAGCGGTACGGCCCCCAGATGACTTCCCCTACCTGCTCGAGCGTCAGAGTGCCGACGAGGTGCGGCGGCCGGGAACCGTCGAAGTCATCCTGGATGCGCAGTTCGACATGGAGTTCGCCGAGCTTGGCCGGGCCCTCGAAGCGCACATACAACACTTCCTGGGGCTCTGCCTGGAGCTTGATCCGAAGCTGAGGCGTCAGTTCCCTGCGCCAGCGCTCCTGCTCGATCCGCGCGACGGCGGCCGCCGTCTCGTTGGCCTTCGTGGCCGCCTCGTTGGCCTGGCGGGATGCCCTCCACGCGGCCACCGCGGCACCGCCGCTGAGAAGTGCTGAGACCGCGGCTATGGATGTGTCGATATTGCTCATGCCGGACTGTATAGCTCACCCGCACGCGCCGGTTCACCAAGCCGGGCGGTGTGCGCCAGGCGAGGAAGCACACGGATGTGAGACTGGTGGGCTCGCATGTTGAGCTGTCGCGTATTCGGCAACGAACCCTCTTGGCCGGTCACGGTGATTTACCGCCCGAGACGCTGGCGTTGGCGCGCCGGGCAGCGGGGGCGCTGGCCGCGGTGCCGTACTGGCGGAGGTAGCCGACGCCGTCGTCGGTGTCGGTGTCGGTGTCGGTGTCGGCCATGTTGGCCCAGACAGGTTCGAAGACCGGGCCGAACATGCCGGGGAGCTTGCTGGCTCCGACGACCAGAGGACTGGCCGCCAACCGCTGGAGCCGACGGCGAACGAGAAGCAGTTCGGCGAAGAGGTTCGCGTCCGATGCCTTATCGGTCTTCGCCGTTCGGGAAACACCGGCCTGCCCCGCCACCGCGCCACCGATCAGATACCTGTCACCGGATCACGTACGAAAGCCGTGCTCTGCCCTGCGTACGGGGGGCGAAATCCGGACGAGTCCGTGCTGCCGCAGTGAGACGCCGTGGGACACAGGCGGACGCCCATGGACACTGATGAACAACGATGAACGACAACACCCGTGGCCGACCGGGGCCTGGATGCATCGCTGCGCTGTTTCGATATCCAGGTGTTGCGCAACACTCCCCCGTATGCCGAGCTTTCAGCACAGGAAGGCCGTGGGTGACGCGCACAAAGTCCGCGTCACCGAGGAGTTGGCCGCGCGCGGGTGGGATGTGAGTGTGTGGGGCCAGGCGATACTGACCGATTCGGTGCGATCAGCTCTGCAGCAGACGGGAAGCCTTCTGCGCTGGACGCCTGATCTGGTGGCAGCCAAGGGGCAGCAGGTCATCCTGATCGACTGCAAGAGCAGCATGACAAGCCACACCAGCCGCCGGCATGCCGTCGAGCGTGCCGCGGTCACGGCTCATGTCCATCTGGCGGCATGGACCCAACTCCCGGTCGTCTACGTCTACAACGACCTCAGGGTTCTCACGCCGTTCGACGTTCTGCTGTCAGGGAGCACCGGGCCCCGGTCCGCGGCAGGCTCCGGCGCACCGTACTTCCTGGTCCCGACAACTCGCTCACTGGCATTCGATGACGTGTTCGGTACCGCCCAACACCCTCCCCACCACCTCAGCGCAGCCTGATCCCAGAAGACGCTCCGCAGGGTGCTGTGGGCATCATCGAGTGCCTGGCGGCGTATCGGGTCTCCGATCACTGATCTGGCCGCGGTGTTTCGACCTGCGCGGTGCCACGCCACGCCTGGATCAGGCCAGCCAGACGTCGGGCGGGGGTTTCGCTGGGCCAGAACAGCACGGCCCCGGCCAGGGTGAGACCTCCTACGGACATGGCCACGGTCATCCAGGCGGACAAGCCGTCCCCCGCAAAGGCCATCACGCATGCCGTCACCAGGGCTCCGAGCACGCTTGTGGCACGTACGAAGACATGCATCATGACTGCCACTCCCCCACTGGGCGCCGCAGCGTCAGCCACAGGCGCGGCGTGTGCCACAGCACGTGGCAGGTATAGCGGGTGCGGGCCCACCGGGTGCGGTGGGCCGCCAACTCGGCTGCCCATTCCTCGTGCCACCTGGAGCGCTGGCGGGAGGGCAACAGCCGGGCCAGCAGGCCGAGGCTGCTTGCGCGTGCTCCACGCCTCGTTCGGCGATGACCGGTCGGATGCCGCGTTGCCAGAGCAGTCTGCGGTACTTGTCGTGGTCGTAGCCGCGGTCGGCCAGGAGCGTGTCGGGTCGGTGTCTGGGCCGGCCGACGGTGCCGGCGACGGCCGGGATCTTGTCGATCAGGGGCAGGAGTTGGGTGACGTCGTTGCGGTTTCCGCCGGTCAGGGACACTGCGAGCGGGATGCCCTGGGCGTCGGTGACGACGTGGTGCTTGCTGCCCGGCCGTGCGCGGTCGACGGGGCTGGATCCGCTTTTGGGCCCCGTCGAGCGGCCCGCACGTGGGAGGAGTCGATCACCGCCCGCGACCAGTCCAGCTTCTTCGCCGCCCGCAGCTTCTCCAGCAGCACCAGATGCAGTGCGTCCCGCACACCGGCCTCGTTCCACGCGGCCAGGCGCCTCCAGCACGTCATGCCCGAGCCGAAGCCCAGCTCCTGCGGCAGGTACTCCCATTGGATACCGGTGTGCAGCACGAACAGGATCCCGCACAACGCCTGCCGGTCCGGCAGCGGCTTGCGGCCCGGGTGACGAAGGCGCCGCTCCCGCTGCGGCAACAGCGGCTCCAGGCGGTCCCACAGCTCATCCGGCACGAACCACGGCAACGTCCCCGCACCGAACACTCAACTACCGCCATGGACACGGCCGTCACGACCGAGCCACCTCATTGTGTTAGCCGTTGCAAGCGAAGCGTGACACAACTCCTCTCGGATTTCTGGTGGAAGACACCATCAAGTGGTGTCTTCCACCAGAAGAATCGTTCACCGTCAAGGAGTACTGATTCGAAGAGTCGCTACATCCCCATTGATGGAAAGATAGTACCGATCGATCGCTCTTCCGTTTTCCGTATCTTCCAGAACTAGATGAAGATCGCGAATCTTCCTTAGCGCCTGTGCGGTCCGGAGGCCGTCCTTGTCGGGGTGTGGAACCTCCGCCAGCTCATCGAAGTACGGCTTGATGGATGTCCAGGCGGAGAAGGGCTCGACTCGACAGACGAAGAATGGCTGGTCGGTGCTCACATAGTGCAAGGCGCACACGACCTCTCCGTTCCGGACCAGCCTCCAGGCTGCTGCCATCACTGAGCACCTCTCTCAATATCCTCGCATTTTCACGACGTCGTTGAGTATTTCATCAAAGCTTGTGCCGGCAGGCCAGAACTTGACTACAGCGTCAGCGTCGACCGAGTCCTTCGCCAAGAACTCAGCGTCCCGCCGGGCGTCTTCCGCTGGATGCAGCCCCATTTCGGTGATGTGCGGCGGAGTCGGCAGGCTGGCTGCGGCGTCGTGAGTGACACCGGTAAGTGCGTCTCGATCGATAGCCACGAATCCCCAGGATCCGTTCTTCGGACGGTGCGCCGTGGGCGTACCGTACCTTTTGAACATCACTTCCAGTTTGCTGGTCAGTGAGATCCATGGAGATTCTTCCCGGCCCCAGCCTGCGACATGTTCCCACGGCTCGATGTTGGGATTGGCCCCGGGTCGGGCGATGTAGGTGGCGGACTCTCCCTCGCCCAGCGCCCGGAAGAGAAGCCTCAGGGGGATTCCGTCGTACGCATGGACTGTGATGGTGGGGGCGAAGAGTCGGTTCTTGAGTGCGCTCAGTGCGGGTTTGGCAAGGGGGCCGATACCGCCGGTGACGGCTCCGATGAGGAGGTCGGTGGGGGTGGTGGGCTGGCATTGTGCGGTGTTGATGGCCCAGGTGAATCCCATGCCGATGGCGGCGTCGGTGACGGCTGCCACGGCGAGGGCGCGGCCGCCCTGGAGGCCGAGGCTGGCGGCGAGGCTGGTGCCGGCGGGTGCGAGGAATCCTCCGACGGCGCCGATGACGGCACCTTCGGCTGTGGCTGCGGCGAAGTCGCCCCAGTCGAAGTCGTCGTGGTGGGCGAGGGCGTAGAGGCCTCCGCCGACGACGGCTCCGATGCCCGCGCCGATGCACATGGGGCACTGGCCGGTGGGGTCGGAGAGGTTGGCGGGGTCGTTGTCGGCGTAGTTGTAGGCCGACTGGTTGGGGTTGTCCGCGGCTGCTGCGACGGGGTCCTGGGTGGTGAAGCGGCCCTGGGCGGTGTCGTAGGAGCGGGCGCGGAGTTGGAGGCGGTCGGGGAGGTACTGGTCTTTGTACTGTCCGGTGTAGCCATAGGGGCTGGTCTGGCCACCGGTGATGGTGGCGGTGCCGGTCGGGGTGCCCCAGGGGCTGTAGGTGTAGTGGTAGTTGTCGACGCCTGCTGCGCTGTAGACGGCGCTGGTGGAGTGCTGCCGGTCCTGGGTGAGGTAGTAGGTTCCGGCAGTGCGGTCCATGGAGCGGGCCGTGCCGTCGGGGTCGTAGTGGTAGTCGGCGAGCAGGGCGCCGGCGGCGTCGGTGTCGGTGGCTATCTGCGGCAGGCCGTCGGCGAGGTCCCAGCGGGAGGTGCCGGCGAGGGCGTTGTTCCTTTTGACGGTGGTGCGGTTGCCGTCGGCGTCGTAGAGGTCGGCCTCATAGCGGGCGTGAAGCGCTCATCCCGTTGTACGGCTCAGGCGCGGTGGCGCAGGGTGAGAGTCCAGGTGTCCAGCGTGTAGCGCGTGGGATCGTCTGCGTGCTGCTCGGCCACGAACGCGGCGACCCGGTCGCCGTCCCACCGCAACGCCCGGAACATCCGAGGCCGCTTGTCCGCCGCGGCACCCCCGAGTTCGACGAGGACGGTGCTGTCGAGCCTACGGCCCACCGCGCGGACCGCTCCGCCGTCCAGGACAAGAATCGTGCCGTCGCGCAGGACCAGCGGCTCGGGCGGCGTCCCGTCGGACAGGTGCGGGCCACGCTCCACGACTCCGCCAGGCAGCAGCCGAACGACCCGGCCGCTGGTCGGCACCCTACGGTCGGCCTCTACGACACGCAGACCCGTGCCCACGACATAGTGGCCGTAGGAACGCCAGGCATCGGTCTCGTTGCCGTCGCGGTCGTACTCCCACGTGTCGAAGAACTCATAGCCCTCGAGCCCGAGTACGAATCGGCCGCCGCCCCGCGCGGCCGCGCTCTGCCCGCGCAACTCCGCGACCAGCCGCCCGTCCGCGAGATCGAGAAGCAGCGCCGGGCCGAGCATGCCCCAGGCCGTGTACTCCATGGAGTCCGTGGTGACCAGCACCCGATCGCCGGACACATGAGCGGCGTTGGGCCGCCCGTCACAGTGATGTGTCCATCGGGTACGACCGGCGGAGTCGACGCACCTCACCGATCCGACCTCGCCCTCGATGCGCAACTCACCCCGCCGCGCCAACGGATCTCGCGGGACCCGGAACACGTCGTACGCCAGCGGCCCCACCACGCGCCGGTGATCTACCACATCCGCGCTCCACACAGCGGCAGACCCGGCCGCCCCTCCCCCATCCGTGCCCCGCCTCGCCATGCCCGCGATCGTAATGCCCCGCGACACCGCGGGTGTGTCAATTTAACGGCTGATCCTGGTTGTTGATGGTCAGTTGTTGCTCGGGGTCAGGCGTCCTTCGAAGGCGATCTGGAACGCGTTGAGAGGTGCCTTCCAGCGCATGGTCCACCGCTTGCGGCCCTTGCCGGTCGGATCCAGGCTCATCAGCGCCATGTAGATGCACTTCAGGGCGGCGGCCTCGCTGGGGAAGTGCCCGCGGGCCGGAAGGCCTTGCGGATGCGGGCGTTGACGCTCTCGATCGCGTTCGTGCTGCAGATGACCTTGCGGATCTCGACGTCGAAGGAGAGGAAGGGCACGAACTCCGCCCAGGCGTCCGACCACAGCTTCACGATCGCCGGATACTTCCGGCCCCATGCCTCCTGGAACTCCAGGAACCGCTCCGTCGCTGCGTCCTCGCCGGGCGCGGTGTAGACGGGCTTGAGGGCTTTGGCAACCTTGTCCCAGTCCTGGCGGGCCGCGTAACGGAACGAGTTCCGCAGGAGGTGAACCACGCAGGTCTGGACCGTGGCCCTGGGCCAGGTCGCCGTCACCGCATCGGGCAGGCTCTTGAGGCCGTCGCAGGCGACGATGCACACGTCCTCGATCCCGCGGTTACGCAGTTCCGACAGCACCGCCATCCAGGTCGTGGCGCCCTCGCCCTCGGCGCCGACCCACAGCCCCAGGACGTCCTTGCAGCCGTCCATGTCGACCCCGACAGCAACATAGACCGGCCGGCTGACTACCGCCCCGGAGCGGATCTTCACCCACAGGGCATCGACGTAGATGATCGGCCAGACCGCACTGAGCGGCCGGTTCTGCCATGCGGCCAGCTCGTCCACGACCGCATAGGTCACGGTGCTGATCAGGTCCGGGGAGACCTCGACGCCATAGATCGCGGCCAGATGCGAGCGGATGTCCCGCACGCTCATGCCCCGCGCATACAGCGACAGGATCCGTTCGTTGTAGCCCGCCAGCCGCCGCGCCCTTGGGCACGATCTTCGGATCGAACGCTCCGTTGCGGTCACGTGGCACGGTCAGTGTGAGGGCCCCGGCATCGGTCAGCACCGTCTTGGGCGAGGTCCCGTTGCGGCTGTTGCCCGGCCCCCGGTCGGCTGGATCGTACTTCTCATAGCCCAGGTGGCCGCTCATCTCGGCTTCCAGTGCCCGTTCCAGCACGGCCCGGGTCACCTCGGTCAGCCGCCCGCCCTCGCCCAGCAGGGCCGCCCCTGAGGCATCGGCACGGTCCATCAACCGTGCGACGACCTCGTCCACCAGCCCGTTGTCGACCGGCTCGACGGTCGGGTTCTCGGAGTCACTCATGTCCGTCCGATCCGGGAGGCCAGGGACCAGCAACGATCCCTCGCCACCCTGTCTCGTCACGGACTTACACGATCTTTCAGACACCCCCGCATGCCACCGCCAGGCCGTCTCGACGTACTGCGCGACAGAGGAGCTGAAGAAGGAGACCGCAGGCTTGTGAAGCTCTCGGTTGTACGGCCCAAGAACCTCCGGCAGATCGTCAACGGTGATCGGCGCAGGGAGAAGACACAGCACCCGACCCTCTCCGGGAACCACACCGGCCACGCAGCTACTCGGGTCGGTCCCCCAATACCCTAGGTCATACAGCTGTTGTCCGTCCTTGACCAGGCGGCGCTCGTGCTTGCCTGCCCGGTTGGGCAGGAGAGTAGGGAACGCAACTGGCCGTCCTCCATCCGCTCGCGTGATCGGCGAGGGTTCGAACAGCGGACTGGTTCGGGTGAGTTGGCCGGTGTGCAGGCATGGAAGAGGGGCCTCTTGGTAGCTCGCGGTTGTTGAGTCCAGCGAGAATCAAGAGGCCCCGTTGTCGAAGTGTCGCGTGGTCGCGGCTGCTGCCTGTAGTGGATCTCGAGGCGCGGTACCCTGCAGGGCCGAGGTAACTGAATCGCCGGGGGACGGTTGCATGGACGGATACGAACTTGTTCAGGAGGAGGGCGGGGCACCGGACGGGGTGGAGCTGCCGCATGCCCGTGCAGCTGTCGGATCGCTGCCTGCGGAGTCAGACGACGTCGACTTCTGCGGCGACGCCCTGCTGCTGCTGACCGGGCCCTTCTATCCGGGATCTGCGTCGCTCACGGACCTTCCCAGCTTCGCCGTTCCGGTGGACGGCGCGCTCGATCCGCAGATGCGCCTGACGGTGGTGCAACGGTCCCTAGACGAATTCCTGCGTGGCTCGCTCACCTTCGGCAATCCCCCGGTCAGCCTGCTCACGCACCTCGCCGGCTCCGATGCGTTCAACGCGCGGCTGACGACGATCGTGCAGGAGGCGACGCTGCTTCCCGTAGAACTGAACGTCACCGGCGTTCTGTTCCCGGACGGCTACGGCTCGGTGGCCGTGCACATGCGTATCGCCGACGGGTGGTCCGAGGTACGGCGGAAACAGCTCGTCGACAGCTTGGGGCCGAAGGGCCGCGACGATGTCACCGCGCGCATCAGGGACGAGCTGCTGCCAGCCCTTGCCGCGGTGTCCGACCGATGCCGACAGGGGCCGCCGTGTCCCACGGTCCTGCCGTATTTCAACCTCGCCTACGCAGGTAGCACCATTCACCCGGCTCCGGGCCGGGCGACGCTCTCCGATCCTCTGAGGCATCTGATCTATCCTCGCTCCGCCGAGCCGATCCGCTCCGAATCGACGTGGCCGGAAGAGTTCTTCTACCCCGGGTACGCCTTCTTCCTGTTGGCCTCCCGGGCCCCTCGCGCCACGCTCGGCCAGCTCGAGCACCTGTTAGGTCAACTCAACGTGCACTACGCCCGGCTGGAACGGTCCGCCGACGCCGCGGAACGGATCATCCGCGAGACGGCCCTGGACGAAGACCCCGAATTGCTCATCGGGCTGGAACGACGGCTGCGAGCCGACTATCAGGCGTTAGTGCGGCCCACGTTCAGCTACGACTTCCACGTTCTCAAGTTGCGTGACAGCGTACTGAAGGCGTGGGAGACCGAAAAGGTGCGCGAGCGTACTGACACTCTGCTCGAAATGGCGCGGTACGCGGTGGAACGCAAGCTGGAGCACGTGCAGATGCGCCGGGTGAAGCGAGTCAACCGGGCGGTGACGGTCGTGGCTATCCTGAGTTTCGTCCAGTGCGTGGACGCGGCGGTAAGCCTGTGGTCGAAGTTCTTCGGGTAGAGGGGGAGTTCGTGCCGGTGGACGTGCAGATTTGTGTCGCGGACGGACTGATCTACGACGGTCTCGACTACGCCGACCGCATCGAGCAACGACTGACCAGGGCCGGTCTGAGCTGTGGCCGGCTGAACCTGCCGGCCGAGGCGGCCGATCCGGCCGCGTGGATGACCCGGCCCAACTTGGCGTATGTCTTTACCGGAGGCCAGACTTCGGTGCACTCGGACGCCGCGTGGATGCGCGCGACCATCGCGCTCATGCGGGAGCTCATCGCGGACACGGACAAGCGCGACGGGGGCGCCGAGCCCGCGAGCTCGGGCCCCGCGCCCGCGGTGATCGGCGTGTGCCTGGGCTCACAGTTGATCGCCGAGGCACTGCGTCCGGATTCGATCATCGGCAGCTCGGGCATAGAGGTCGGCCTGACCCCGGTAAGTCGAGCTGGCGACAGCCACCGCAGGGGGCGCGGCGACCATGGCATCGATGTCGTGCCGTCGTTCCACTATCAGGCAATCAGTCCGCAGATCGAGGAGGTCGACGGGGTACGCATCGAGTACCGCAACGAGCACACCTCCGTTCAAGCACTGAGCTTCGGCGAGCGGGTTTTCGGATGCCAGTTCCATCCCGAGTTGACTCAGCACGACGTACACCGCCTGATCGACTTCAACGAGGACGTCATCACTGCCTGGAACGGAGACACGGCGGTCGCACACCGGTCGGTCGAGCAGTACCAGCTGCACGACGACCTCTTCGAGCGCTTGGTGATCGACCGGATCACGCGCTGAGGCCCACGGAGTACGGCCGATCGCCTTGGCGTCGTGCACCACGAGCGGGGCGACCTCAGTGCGGTCAAACACGACATCGCTCGCCGCACCAACCGAGCCGGCCTCGCCGGGAGCTTGCAGGAGGCCTTGGCGGACGCGGACGTTTTCATCGGCGTCTTCGGCGGCACGGTCCCCGAATCCGCGGTCGCCACCATGGCAAAGGGATCATTCATCTTCGCCATTGCGAAGTTCTGGATGGATGCGGACAGTTGGTTTGTCCCGGGCAGGCGGCAGTGAGCTTGGCCAGGAGGTCTGCTGACCGGCTTTGAGGTTGTCGGGCCTGGTGAGGATCATCCGGGCGAGCCGGTGCGGGGAGGTGTGGCTGCGGTCGTGGTCCGCGCGGCCCTGGTTGATGTACTTGTACAGGAGGTTCAGACAGCCGGTGAACCCGAGGGCCTTGATCTCTTCGAAGAGATGGCTGACGGGGACCGCGGGGTTCTCGGTCCGACGTCTACGGAGGTGCTCGCGAACCAACTCCGTGGCAGCGGGCATGTGGCGTGCCGGGTGAGCGGCGCCTGGTGTCGTGCCGGTGAGCAGGCGGAGGCGCGTGCCCCCGCCCGCCGGGGTGGTCAGGGAGCGTCGATGAGGCCGTACTTCGGCACGGTCACCGTGCGGGCCCCCGGCGTGCCGCCGAGGACGACCTTGCGGTACGTGACGTTGCTGGCCGTGCTCTGTTCCTTGAGCCGGCTATCGGGGTTGGCGACGACCTGGATGTAGTAGGTGCCGTTTGGCAGGTCCGTGACGTCGAAGGACTGACCGGGCCGGTACTGGCTGTACGTGTCGCCGTTGCCGACGTCTAGCACCTCGCGCACCGAGACGGCGGTCTCCTCGCCGCAGGCGGTGGCGAGGTCGGTGTTGTAAGGGTGCCAGTTGGCGTTCTTCACCGTGTAGTCGATGGAGTCGGTGTTGGCCAGGCAGAACGCCTCCTTGCCGCTGCGGACGATCTCCCTCTTGTCCGCGCCGAGCAGCCGGTAACTGGCGAAGTCGCTGAAGTGCCAGTGCTGGTGGCCGTCGCGCGGGTCCCACTCCATGGTGCCGGTGGGTGTGTAGCCGACCTGCTTGCCCTTGGCGTCGTAGAAGTACTGGTACGCGTCCATCTTCTCCGCGCCGGGCTTGCGGAACCCGTCCACGACCAGCGGCGAGGGGCCGCCGTTCCAGACGGTGGCGCTGAAGGCGAGGTAGTCCTTGCCCGGGACAGCACCCTCCTCGCCGCCGTCGGCGATCGCGATGCCGTACGCGGGGAGCGCACGCAGGTCGGGCTTGGGCCCGTCGGCGGGGACGGCCGCCTTGCCGACCGGACGTCGGGCCGCCGGCTCAGGGCTCTTCGGCGCGCGTTTGTGCCCACGCTCGGCGCCGGCCAGACCCTGGCCCCCGCCGGAGTCCTGCCGGCGGACCGTCACCTTGATGGTCTGGGTCTTGTCCGGCATTCCGAACAGGTCGCGGTATTCCTTGGCCACCGACACCTTCGCGGTGTAGACGCCGGCCGGCAGGTCGATCGGGCCGTCCCCGCGGAAGCCCGGGGACGTGGCTGCCGCCCAGCCCTTCTCGACACCCCACACCCCGCCGAGCGCGAACGGGTTGCTCGAGCAGGCGTCGGGGTACCTCGAGGTGGCCGGGGCATCCGGACGGATCCGGCCCGCCCGGTTGTTCGGGCAGAACGACTGCGTGGTGTCGGCCACCTTCGCGCCCGCCTCGTCGCTGATGCTGACCTTGAGGAAGCCCGGCAGGCCCGAGAAGTCCTTCACCAAGCCCGTCGGCAGGGTCTTGGTCAGCGTCCGGCCGCCGGTGCGGATCACCTGCGACGCGACGACGGGGTCGTTGTAGGACTTGCGCGTCACCCGCAGCTCAAGCGGTCCCCCGTCGACCGTGACGTAGGTGCCGAGGGCCAGGTAGACCCCCGGCTCGCCCTCTCAACGATCGACGGTCACCGCCGGGGAAGCGGCGATGAGTTCGAGCTTCGGCGTGCCCGTCGGTGTCGCCGCTCCAGCTCCGGGCGCTGCGAGGGTTCCGGCGGCACCGACGGTGAGGGCGGCAGCGGCGACGATCGCCGAACGCCGTAAGGCAATGGGGTGGTATCTGGTCATGGGTGCTCTTTCTGCGTCTGGTCGGGACGAGTCGTGCACGTCTTGCAGGCACGGAAGGAGGTGCATGTGTGCCAACTGTGAAAAGGGCGGGAAGTCGATCCAGGTTGCCTGGCAACCGAAAGTCGCCCTGAATGTCGGCTCGTTGCCGCTGTCAACTCGGTGGTCGACGACCGCCCGCCACTCGGCCATGCCGGAGAGGCCGCCAGCCACGGCAGCCCGCCCGCCTGTCCGGCGCCGCTCTCGCTCGCCTGGCACGCACCCCGGCCGACCCGATCCGCGACTACCGCACGCCACACAGGACCGGGACGGGCGGCCCGCCTCTCCCCCAGGCCCCCGCACCCGAGCGGGCCGCCACGTCTGCCGCCCCGCCACCGACTGCTTCACCTCCGGCACCATCAGCCCCCGACTAGGCCGGATACACACTCACCGCCTGAAACACGACCTTCACTTCAGAAGAGCCGCACCCATCCGAGTTCTCGCAGTACAGGCGCCGCACACGCAGGTCGATCACGGCCGGTCTGCCGCCGACGGCCTCGTCCGCGATATGCCGCACGTACCGCGAGTGCACCCAACGAAGAAGACTTGCCGCACCCCGGACAAGCACACCGGACCCCGTCCCTAGTCCGGGCCGTGATCCGGATCAGGTCCGCCCCCGCACACACCCGATCGACCCGCACCTCAGCCAACTGCGGCAACAGCGAGGCCAGTTCGACGTCACACATGCCCAGCCTGCACGAACGCAGCACACGAGCGCCGAGAAACACCAAGACGATCAACGCCTACGAAATTCTTGGAAGAGCCAGAACGCTTACACGCCCGCCGGCGTTCAGGCCGCGTCGAGGCCGGTTGCGCCCCGGGCTACGCCCCGGCCCTGGGTCAGGCCCGACAGGGACAGGGCACCGGGCCCGAAGAAGACCAGGAGCAGGAATGCCCAGCAGAACAGCGCGGGTGACAGGCCGCCGTTCTGCAGTGGGAAGAGGCCGTTCTTCTGGTGCTCGGTGAAGTAGGCGAAGGCCATGGCCCCCGAGCTGAGGAACGCCGCACTGCGCGTGGCGATCCCCAGGAGTACGAGAACACCGCAGACCAGTTCGATGACCCCGGCGTACCAGAACGGCCAGTCGCCCACCGGACTGCTCTGCCGCCCCAGTATCCCGAAGATCGTGGCGGCACCCTCGCTGGCGAAGAGCAGGCCGACGACGATGCGGAACAGACCGAGGACGAGAGGCTGGTGGCTCGAAAGCCGGTCGCTGAGGCGTGCGGCGCTCATGGGTGCGTACTCCTTGATTCGGCCGGTGCGTATCCGGGTGATATGAGGGGCCGGGCCGTATGGGAGAGCCCGTCCCATTTCCTCATACGCGCGGGCGGGATCTTCGGTTCAGCGCGGCGTCGTGCCGTTTGCCTCCTGCTGCCGAAGGCCGTGCCCGGACCCTCTGCGGCACTTGCCGTCGCCTCTGCTCACCGCCGATGAAGCGCGGCTCAGGCACCGGCGTGCAGGTAGGAGGCCCACAGCGAGGGGGCGGCGCGGAGCCGGTCGCGCAGCGTGTGGACGGCGTGGTGCAGGGCGTGGGCGGAGCGACCGGTGTCGAGGGCGCCGGATTCGGTGCGCAGGGCGGTGTAGAAGGCGTCGGCCGCGTCCACGGCGATGGCGTCATTGATCTCCCACAGGGTGCCCACCACGTGCCGGAAGCCGGCCAGTTGGAACGCGGATGCAAGGTGGATGGCCTCGTCGCGCAGGTGGGGGTGGCTGGTGAGCGAGGTGCTGCAGGCTGACAGGTAGGCGAGTTCGGCGTGGTCGAGGTTGACCGGAGCGAGGCTGGCCGCCGTCAGGGGGCGGTGGTGTGGTCATGGAGCAGCAGGCGGCTGAGCGAGGGATCGGTGGGGTCGCTCGTGGCGTGGCAGGCGAAGTGCGCGATCGAGCATTCGGCAAGGCTGGAGAGGACTTCGGCCCGGACCGGGGCGCCGCACACCGGGCAGACCGCAATGTCCCGCCCAGTCCGCGCCCGCACCACGACCCGCGCACCCTCGTCGACTACATCCTCGATGACCAGCGGGGACAGGCCCGAAAAGACGGTCAGCACAAGCTCGTTGACATCCTTCACGCGAATCCCAACGACCCACCACGACGCTCCGTCACCACCGGATGTGAGACAGGGCCGTTGAATTGACACACCCACCGGCAGCATCAGGGGCAACGGCCGGAACCCGCGAGCGCCGGGTGCGGGCTCGATGTCGCAGCCCCAGGTCAGAGGCCCCCCTGGGTGCTCCGCGGTTCACGGTTAACGTGACTTGAATGGATTCGTCTGGAGTCACATCTGATGGTCATCTTTGCCACCCGGAATGGATGCGTGCGGTCCGCCCTGCGGGTGTGCGGTGTTCGTGCACGCCGGTGACCCACCGGTGTGTATGTCCGTAGGAAAGCACGTAATGACACTTCAGACGCAGAAAACGAAGAGAACCATGGGGGCCGGCTTCCGCCGAACCGCTGTGGCGACCGCGGCGGCGATGACACTCGCGGGTGCCGTGGCCGGCGCAGGAACCGCGTTCGGTTCCGCCGAGGACACGGCCGCAGACAGCCAGGCGGCGGGCCGGAACTGGCTCCCGGACACCCCGGAGAACTGGCCGCTGGTGGTGGACCACACCCGCACGCCGGCCGAGACCGTCACCCGTGGCCTGCAGCACTACAGCGAGACGTACGACACCGTCGGCGGCCGCCAGCACATGCAGGTGCTCACGGCGGACCTCCGCGACCCGAACCTGCGTGTCGGCATGGTCGAGGCCGGTGACACCATCACCAACCCGGCAGACGAGACCCCGTCGTCGATGGCCCACCGCACCCATGCGGTGGCGGGCGTGAACGGCGACTACTTCGAGATACACGCCAGCGGCCGGCCGCTCGGCGGCGTCATGGTCAACGGTCACCTGTTGAAGAGCCCGAAGCCGGGCTTCGCCTCCCAGCTGGGCGTCAAGCCCGACGGCTCCCTGGTCATGGGCCCCGAGACCTTCTCGGGCACGATCACCGCGGGCTCCGCGACCCGCGCGCTCACCTCGGTGAACACGGTGAACGACTTGGCGTCTGGCGGAATCACCGAGGCCACGCCCGACCTCGGCGAGACCCCGGGGCTGTCCAAGCCCTCCACCCTGGTGCTCGGCCACACCGCCGACGGCGGGTTCGTCGTCGGCAGCGTGCAGACCGCGGTCACCGCCGTGCCGCGCCTCGCCGCCGACCAGCTCGGTCTGCTCGGCGCCGGCGACGGGGGGCAGTGGCTCGCCGACAACCTGCACGCGGGCGACAAGGTGGGCCTCACCACCCAGCTGTCTCCGGACAACGATGTCACACAGTTGATCAGTGGCGTCGACACCCTGGTGAAGGACGGCAAGGTCTACAAGGACCCGACCGGCACCCCGCCGGGCGGAGCCAACCCGGAGACGGCCGTCGGCATCACCAAGGACGGCAAGCACGCCATCGTCGTCGCCATCGACGGCCACGGTGGCGCCTCGACCGCCTTCGGCGTGACGGCCGACCAGGCCGCGGGCTACATGGTCGCCCACGGTGCCTACTCCGCCATGCTCTTCGACGGCGGCGGCTCCACCGGCATGGTCAGCCGCGCTCCCGGCGCCGGCCAGGCCGAGGTCGTCAACACGCCGTCCGACCTGCCCGGCAACACCGAGCGCCCGGTCGCCAACGGCATCTTCTTCTACTCCACCGCCAAGGAAGCCGGCCCCGCCGTCAAGGTCGTGGTGAACGGCGGCAAGACGGTCACCACCGTGCCCGGTGGCTCCATCCCCCTCTCCGTGTACTCGGTCGACCGGTTCCGCAACCCGGCCGCCGGCCAGGCTCGCGTGCGAGTCGAGCCCTCCAGCCTCGCCACGTACGCGGACGGCAAGCTCACCCCGCGGCGCGCCGGCTCGGGCCGGATCATCGTGTCCAACGGCAGCGCTTCCACCTCCGAGAAGCTCGAGGTCGTCAGCAAGCTCGAGTCCCTGAAGGTCTCGCCCGACAAGGCCGACCTCGACAACGGCGCCACTCAGCAGCTGACCCTGTCCGGCACCGTCAAGGGCGGCGCGGAGGTGCAGATCCCCGCCGAGGCGGCCACGTGGAAGGTCACCCCGGACAGCCTGGGCAGCGTTGACGCCCATGGCCTGTTCTCCGCGAACGCCGACAAGGGCGGTCTCGCCGAGGTGAGCGCAGAGGTCGCCGGCGCCACCAGCACCACGTCGATCGCGGTCGGCAGCGTCAGCAAGGTCATCGACCCGATCACCAGTCTCGACAACTGGCGCCTCAGCAACAACACCACCGGCAAGCCCGCCACGCTGGCCGCCGATCCCGGCGTCGTCCCGCCGGGCTCCAACGAGTCCGGGTCGCTGCGCCTCGACTACTCGATGCCGGCCGGTGCCGGCGTCAAGCAGCTGGTGATGTCGCCCCGCGTCACTCTGAAGACCGACACCAACGACGGTCAGGTCCCCACCGGTATCGGTGTGTGGATCAAGGGTGACGGCAACGGCATCGAGCTCGCCGAGAAGTACATCGGCGTCAACGGGTCGTCGACCACGCTGTACCCGACGTTCGTCACGTGGAAGGACTGGCACCTGGCGGTGGCCCAGCTTCCGGCGGGCATGCAGTTCCCGTTGACCATCAGCTTCCTCGACTTCCTGGCGATCAGCCCGAGCACCGCGTACAGCGGCTCGCTCAACGTCGCCGGACTTCAGGCACTGTATTCGCCCCGACCGGTCACGGCGCCCGCGTACCACGCGATCCCGAAGAACCCCGACTGGCTCTCCTTCGAGGAGGACTCGGCCGACTTCGCCAAGCGCGGCGCCACCCTGCTCACCGGCGACGACGCACACATGCTGGCCTCCGACCCCGGTTCGGTCAGCAGCAACGTGATGGACTCCATCGCCAAGCGGCTGTCCACCCTGAGCCCGCAGGCCCGGCCGGACGCCGCCCAGTTCCTCGGCGACATGCCCGACGACGGCAAGCTGGCGGACCTGCAGTTCGCCAAGTCCAAGATGGACGCCCTCGGCATCCCCGAGCGCGACATCGTCGGCAACCACGAGATCACCCAGGGTGCCGACGCGGAGAACGGCAACTTCAGCGACACCTTCGGTGAGACCCACTACGCCTACTCCCACGGCGCGGCGCGGTTGATCGTCACCGACAACTCGCACGGCAGCCTGCAGTCCTCGGACCCGTTCCAGGACCCGGAGGGCGCCCAGTACCCGTGGCTGGTCCAGCAGTTGACGGACACCACGGCCAAGGACGTCCTGGTCATCACCCACATGCCCGCCTACGACCCCCACCCGGCCGCGAACAGCCAGTTCACGGACCGCTGGGAGGCGAGGATGTACCTGCGTCTGGTGCAGCGCTACCAGCAGACGCACCCGCACCAGCACGTGATCATGATGTACGGCCACGCCCGCGGGTTCGCCGAGCAGATCCTCGACCCCGAGGGACAGAGCGTGACCGCCGCCGAGGGCGGCATCCCGCAGTTCACCTTCGCGGACCTCGGCATGCCCGCCTACGCTCCGGCCGACCAGGGTGGCATCTACCACTTCGGTCTCATCCGGATCGGCGACAACGGTGATCTGCAGTACAGCGTCGAGCCCTCGCTGGCGTCGATCGCCGTCAAGGCACCGAAGGACCCGATCACGCGGGGCGACCACGTCACCCTGACCGCGACCGGCGACCAGACGGCCGGCGACAACATCGCACCGCTCACCATCCCGATCGCGGACCCGGCCTCCCACGTGTGGACCTCCAGCAACCCCCGGGTTGCCTCGGTGGACCCCGCCACGGGGGCCCTGACCGCCCACCGCTCCGGCACCGTCACGATCTCGGTGACGTCCGGCGGCATCACGGGCAACGCCCAGGTCATCGTCCAGTGATCTGACCGGTACGGCGGGGTGTCCGGGCAATCCGGGCACCCCGTCGGTGTGTTGAGGGACGACCGGTTCGGCTTCCGGAGTTCAGGGTCACCGTCCGCGGGGATCGTGCGCGGAATCGGCGGGCTCTGACGCGGACGCCTCCTTGCTGAGTTCGGCCGTGAACTGGGCGCCGGGGAGCAGAGCCAGGTTGGACAGCTACAGCCAGATCAGGAAGACCACAACGCCCGCGAGGGATCCGTAGAGCCTGCTGTAGGCGCTCAGGGCGGAGGCGTAGACGGGGAAACCCGCGGAGGCGGCGAGCCACAGGCTGGCCGCCAGGGCGCCGCCGGCCAGATTGCGCTTGCGCGCCGGTACCGGTCCGGTGTGAAAGACGACGACGACCAACAGCCCCACCAGGCACAGCAGAAGGGGCCAGCGCAGCACCCGTCTCACCGTCCCGGGGGCGACCACGCCGTCATCTTCCGCGGGCTGTACGCATCCCTGTGCCCCGGCGGCGGCTACCTCCCCGATCGTCAGCCCTCCGACGTCCACCGCCTTGCGGACGCACCGGCACCTCGGGCATCACTCGAAGGAAGAGCTCCCACAAACTGTCTGGCACCAGCTGCCGCACCATCTCCATGCCAGGACAACGAGGACCCCGGCCGACCGTCGACAGGAGGGCTGCTCGATGCTGGCACGAACGATTCCCGGCAAGCATCTTCGAAGGGCATGACCGCCATGACCGACTACCTGCAGGCCGTCTCCGACATGCTCGGCCCCGGGGAGGAACGCTACGCCGACCCCGCCGCCTGGCTCAGCCTGGAGGAAGAACTCGGCAGAACGCTTCCGGCGGACTACAAACAGATCGTCGACGCCTACTTGGACTCAACCGGTCGTCGCAACACCGGCTACCTGGAGGGATAGTAGGTGCTCGTTGAGGGCCTCGGCGGGTGTCTTCCATCCGAGGGCCTTGCGGGGTCTGTTGTTGAGGGTGAGAGCGACGGTGAGGCTGATCCTTTGGTGTGGACACCCTGACAATGGATCTTGATGGTCCAGGGAGGGATGTCCAGGTGGGACGCAAGTCTCCGTATCCGGAGGAGTTCAGGAGAGACGCCGTCGCGCTCTATCGTGCTGCGGACGTACGCGGCGGTGGCTGCGGATCTCGGTATCACCGCGGAGTCGCGGATGTGGGTGCGCAAGGCCGAGGCTCAGGCCGCGCCCGGACGCCGTGACGCGGGCGGGAGCGAGGCGGAGGAGCTGGCCCGGCTGCGGGCGGAGAACGCCCGGTTGCTGAAGGCGGAGAAGGAGTGGCACCTGGAGCGCGAGATCCTGCGCCGGGCAGCCGCCTATTTCGCCCGGGAGGTGAAGTGAGCCCCTGCCGCTGGGACTTCATCTCCGAGAACCGCGCCGACTTCGGCATCAAGCGGATCTGCCGGGTGCTGAGGGCATCCCGCGCCGGCTACTACCGGCACCTGGCCACCGAGCAAGCCCGCGCCGAACGCCAGGCCGAGGAGAAGCGGACCGTGAGCGAGATCCGCGCCATCCACGTCGAGCACCATGGCGCCTACGGCGCTCCGCGCGTCCATGCCGAGCTGCGCGCGAGGGGGCGAAGGATCAACCGCAAGCGCGTCACCCGGCTGATGCGGATCAACCGCATCGTCGGCCGTCACCTGCGGAAGAAAATGCGGACGACGATCGCGGACAGGACCGCGCCGCCAGTGCCGGACCTGGTGATGCGCGACTTCACCGCGGACACGCTGGACACCAGGTGGTGCGGCGACATCACTTACATAGCCGTCGGCGGGACGTGGCTGTATCTGGCGACGGTGATCGACATCTGTTCGAGGCGGGTGGTGGGCTGGTCGATCGCCGATCACATGCGCACCTCGCTGGTCACCGACGCGATCGAAATGGCCGTGTCCGCCCGCGGCGGCCAGGTTCACGGCGTCGTTTTCCACACCGACAGGGGCGCCCAGTACAACGCGGCCGCCTTCGCCGGGGTCTGCGACCGGCATGGCATCCGGCGCAGCATGGGCCGGGTCGGTTCGAGCTACGACAATGCCCTCGCGGAGTCGTTCTTCCAGGGTCTCAAGCGCGAGTTGCTCCACGGGAGGCATTGGATCTCGAAGGCACAGACGCGGCTGGAGCTGTTCCGCTGACTGTCGTACTACAACCGGCGCCGTCGGCATTCCGCGCTCGGTTACCTCACGCCAGCCGAGTTCGAACAACAACTGATCACGTCACGTACGCTGTCACTCATCGCGTGAAACCCGGTGTCCACTCCCGGGGATCAACCTCATCCCCCAACTCGTCGAGGCTCTGGACGGGGAGTTCACAAGCCATCACGCGTTCATGGTCCAGCACTATCTGGACGAGATCGACCGTTGGAAGAGCGTCATCGCGGCTTTCGACACGCGCATCGCCGGACTGCTGACGGAACGGGAAAGCGACCTGGCGAACCTGGTCACCATTCCTGGCCTCGGTCGTCTCGCTGCGGAGATCGTCATCGCCGAGACCGGCGGTGACATGACCCAGTTCGCCTCAGCCCAACGCCTCGCGTCCTGGATCGGGGTCTGCCCCGGGCAGAACGAGTCGGCCGGGGTGAACCGGTCCGGCCGCACCCGTCCCGGGAACACGAACCTCAAACGCCTGCTCGGGATCGCCGCGATGGTCGCTATCGGGAAGAAGAACTCCTACCTCGGCGTCTTCTTCCGACGGATCGCGGCCAGACGCGGAGGCAAACGGGCCCTTGTCGCCGTGATGCACAAACTCGCCATCGCCATCTGGCACGTCCTGCACGACCGCACCCCCTACCGAGAACTCGGCGCCGACCACTTCACCCGCCGCGATCCCGAACGCGCCATGCGCCGCATGATCAAGGAAGCCAACAGCCTCGGACTGACCATCCGCTTCGAACCGATCAGCGCCTGAACCACCCGATCAAGGGGTCATTTTCGTGTCAGTCCCGCCTCCCGAGGCCGTCGACCGCAGAGGCGGGGCAGGGAGCGCTATCCCTTTATGGACGCGGCGAGCGCCGCTGGCGGCAGATCCAGGTCGGGCTGCCTTGGTGCGGAGGAGACGGGTCCTCGACGCGCCGCGGGCCGCGAGCCCCGGCACACTGACCCGCCGTACGGGACGGCGGGGTCGAGGCAGTGGGCCGGTCGATGTCTCAGGAACGTCCCGATGTGTCGAGGTGTGCGAATACGACGACGTTGGACTCGTATTCGTGGGTGCTGCGGTTGTAGGTCCCGCCGCAGGTGATCAGCCGCAGCTGGGCGGTCGGGGCGTCGGCGTAGACCCGGGCGTTGGGGAAGTGGGCCTTGCTGAACGCCTGGACCGAGTCCACCTTGAAGCGGGCGGTGATGCCGTCGGCGCGGGTGATGTCCACAGTGTTGCCCGGCTTGAGGAAGCGCAGATACACGAAGATCGCCGCGCCGGTCCTGGTGTCGACATGTCCCACCACGACCGACGTTCCTCGTTCGCCCGGTGAGGCTCCGCCCTTGTACCAGCCCGCAAGGTTCTTGTTGGTGAGGGGTGGAGTGTTCAACTGTCCCGAAGGGGTCAAGGACACGTCCGTGAACGGTGCGTTCACCCCGATCTGCGGAATCACGATCCGTTTTGGTTCCGACCGCGGCAGCGCGGGCCCCGAGGGACGTGCCATCGCATTTGGTCCCGGCAGCGGCGGGGCGACGGACGGGTGCGGTCCCGGAGGTGCGACCGAGTGCAGAGGTGTGGGCGGGGCGACGACGGCCCGTAGCTCCGGCGGCTTGGCATCAGCCGGAGGCGCCAGCGAGTGGTGGATGAGCAAGGCACCCAGGGCCACCGCCGCGGCCGGCCACAGCAGAGCAGGGCCGACATGACGCGCGGGGGCTCGGCTGGGGGTCTCATCGGGCGGGGCCTGCTGCGCGAGAGTCATTGGACAAAGGCCTGTTCATCAACTGGGGCGGCGGTCGGACATCGGCGGGCCGGCGGGACGCCGGCACCGCGACCGAACGGCACCCGGCAAGGACCGATCAGGCCCCGACAGCATCCGACGCGCTCCGGCGCCGCAGCATGTAGGCACCCGCGCCGAGACCGCCAGCCAGGAGCAGAGAGCCTGCGGCCAGGCCGTTTCCGGACTCTGCCAGCCCGCCGCCGCCGGCCTTCACGCTGCCGCTCGGGGCCTGCTGCTTCTGGTGCGACTTGCCGCCCTTCTTCCACGGGTTGCCGCCTTCCTCGGCTCCGGCGTCGCCCTCGGCTCCGGAGTCGTCCCCAGCCGCGGCCGGCGCGTCACCCTCGGACTGGTCCCCGCCGTTCGGGCCGCCCTGCGACTGCTCGTCGTCGCTCGCCGCGTTGTCGTCGCCGTGCGGCTTGTCGCCCTTCTTCTTCCACGGGTTGCCGCCGTCGTCGGCCAGAGCCATGGCCAGGGCACCGCCGCCGGCCTTCACACCGCCGCTCGGGGCCTGCTGCTGCTCGTGCGACTTGCCGCCCTTCTTCTTCCACGGGTTGCCGCCTTCCTCGGCTCCGGACTCGTCCCCTCCCATGTCCGGGGCGCCACCGTCGGCCTGCGCGCCATCGTCCTCCTGCGCGCCACCCTCGACCTGAGACCCCCCGCCCTCCCCGTTCTCCCCCGACGACTTGTGGTCGTGCTCCTTTCCGTGCTCCTTGCCGTGGCTGCCGTGGGAATTACCGCCGTCCGACGCCCGAAGTCCGACCAGCGACACGGCATGCGCGGCGGGAGCGGAGAGCGCGACGGCCGCGGCAACCGCCGCGGAGGCGAACATTGTCCGGGTCACTCGCATCAGAGGTAGTCCTTTCGCCGCCACCGCGAGGGCCGGCACCACGCCGGCACAGCGGAATCGCAGCAGCAACGTGACAACACTCAACCGACTGGCGCCCCTCACCACCGAAGGACACGGCCCAACGACCCAACCCGTACGCCGTTCGAGTGCCTTTAAGCCTAAAATCAACCCGGGCGGCAGCATCCCGTCAGCACCAGCGAGCAGTGGCATTTCCGGGGTGCGAGTGCGCGTTCCGGTACCGATCGTCGCAGGCGCATCCCCTGATGACGCCGCATCAGGCCTTCCGGCCGTTGCTCCACACCTTGGCACTCGCGCAAGAACGCGGGCTTCCGGTCCGTGACGGGATCTGGTCGACGATCGCCGCGGCCATTGCTCCCCAGGAAACGGCAATCATCGACAGGGCGATCAGTGACCTGACCGCAGAGGCCACGCCGTACCTGATGCTCGACACCGAAGCCGAGCAGACCGTCTACCGTCTCGCCCACCGAACCTTTACCGCCGACGCAACATCGTCGAGCGCTGCTTGTGCGCCACGAGGCGCCTTGTTGTATCCCCGGCTCAGCCGGGAGGAATTGGAGGGATATTCCTGGGCCTGATGGCTCACCTGGATCCGAAAGGTGAAGGGGACCGGAGCATGCCAGAGAATCAGTGACCGGGCTCAGTTGCCAGGGACGGTGCGCTGAGGGGCCCGCGTGATAAGGCGAAAGCTGGATTGCCTGAACCCCAATCTCCAGTCGATGAAAGTTCGCATCCATCGGAAAGGCTACTGAAACCGATGCCATGTCCTGTGGCGGCTTTGATGCATGGCCGACATACCTTCCGTGACATGGGGCGATGTCCAGTGATGACATTGAAGGAGATGAGTGGGGCGCCTACGTCACGCTATGACGTACAACAAGGACGAACGTGGGATCGCCTACGGGGTGCGAACCCTAGGGCGACGGAGTGCCAGTAGTAGTCGCAGGAGTAACGACCTGCCGAGGAGAGTGGGAAAGCCGCTCGCAGGGCGAAGGGGCACAGGTGACAGGATGCGAATGAGACCGGGAGGTATGCGAAATGCAGAGTGCCGACACGGTGTTGGGCATCCTTCGTGAGCGCGGCAGACGTGGTCTGCCATGTAGTGAGCTGTATCGGCAAATGTTCAACCCGCAGTTGTACCTGGTGGCTTACGGTCGCATCTACCCCAACAAAGGGGCGATGACGCCGGGAGTCTCGCAAGAAACCGTGGACGGCATGTCTCTGGGCAAGGTAGGTCGCATCATCGATGCGATGCGTCACGAGCGCTACCGGTTTAGCCCAGTAAAGCGAGTCAACATTCCCAAGAAGAATGGGAAGACCCGGCCGCTTGGACTGCCGACCTGGTCGGACAAGCTCGTCGGCGAGGTGATGCGTCTCCTTCTGGAGGCATACTTCGAGCCGCAGTTCTCCGACCGGTCCCACGGGTTCCGACCCAAACGGGGCTGTCACACCGCCTTGACGGAGGTGGGCAATACCTGGACGGGTACGACCTGGTTCATCGAAGGTGATATCTCTGACTGCTTCGGCTCGATCGACCATCAAGTCGTTATCGAGACGCTGGCAGAACGGATTCACGATGGCCGGTTTCTTCGGCTCGTGAGCAACATGCTTGAGGCCGGGTACATGGAAGACTGGACCTGGGGAGCCACGCTCAGCGGGGCACCTCAAGGCGGAGTACTCTCTCCGCTGCTGTCCAATATCTACCTGCACCGACTGGACAGCTTTGTCGAGAAGGTTCTGATTCCGAACAACACCCGAGGGCGGAGCAGGGCACGCAACCCTGCCTACCTGGAGGTGGTCAACGCGATCGCGCGCGCTCGCAGGCGGGGAGATCGGGCTGAAGTCCGGTCACTTCGCAAGCAGCAGCGCAGTATCCCCAGCGTGGATCCGAACGATCCAGGCTTCCGGAGACTGCGCTATGTGCGATACGCCGATGACACCCTTCTTGGGTTCATCGGGCCGAGATCCGAGGCCGAGAAGATCAAGCGGCGCCTCGCGGTATTCCTTCGTGAAGACCTCAAGTTGGAATTATCGCCAGAGAAGACGCTGATCACCCATGCCCGTAAGGGCGCGGCATCGTTCCTCGGATACGAGATCACCGTGCAGCACAACGACAGGCAGGCAACCCGAGGCCGCAGGACGGCTAACGGTTCGATTGCTCTACGTGTGCCAGCAAAGGTGATCCGAGACAAGGCAGCCCTATACCTCAGTCGCGGAAAACCCGCGCACCGGCCCCAACTCTTGAACGACGACGACTACACCATCGTCAACGTCTACGGGGCCGAATACCGGGGCATCGTCCAGTACTACCTCCTGGCCGGCAACGTATGTCGATTGCATCGGCTGCGTTGGGCCATGGAAACCTCGTTGCTCAAGACACTGGCAGCGAAGCATCGCTCGACGGTGTCCAAGATGGCGGCCCGTTACAAGGCCAAGATCGAGACACCGAATGGGCCCCGCACATGCTTCGAAGCCAAGGTCCGCCGCAGCACAGGCAGGAAGCCACTGGTCGCACGATTCGGCGGAATCTCACTGACGCGACAGAAGGCAGCGGTCCTCACGGACCGTCAAGCGGCCAACCCCCACCCCAGAAAAGCGCTGATTACCCGGCTCTTGAAGGGGAAGTGCGAGCTATGCGGGACGTCGGAAGACGTGCGGGTGCATCACATCCGAAAACTCGCTGACCTCGACAGGGTGGAGCCGCCTACCGAATGGCATCAGGCCATGGTGAAGAAACGGCGCAAGACTCTGGTTGTCTGCGTCGGCTGCCATGACACGATCCACTCAGGAAAGCCAACCGGTAGCGTCACGAAATAGGTCACTGGAGAGCCCGTTACGGGGAAACTCGTACGGCGGGTTCGGAGGGGGGCCGTGCGGAAAAGGGCCTGCACATGGCAGGTACCTCGTCGCGCGGCCTACCCAACCAACAGACTCAAAGGCTTCCGCGGCATCGCCACCAGGTATGACAAGACCGCCACCTCCTACGAGGCAGCGGTCAGTCTCGCGTCATTCCTGCTCTGGGCAAGATCCGTTTGAAGACGGACCCTAGTAGGACTCCGTTAGGTCTATCTCGATCTTGGAGTCGTGTGTGTTCTGGCTGGCAGGGTTTGGTTGCAGGTGGTGCAGACACCGGTCCAGCACCTCAAGACGTCCTGGAGAGCGTCGAGGACTTGGTAGAGGGTGAGACCGGTGCGGGCGCTTTTGGGGCCAGGCGCTGTTCGGTGAGGAAGGCGTGGGCGGCGGTCACGAGGGTGACGTGGTGGTGCCAGCCGGGCCAGGACCGGCCCTCGAAGTGGTCCAGGCCCAGGCCGTGTTTGAGTTCGCGGTAGTCGTGCTCGATGCGCCAGCGGACCTTGGCCAGACGGACCAGGTCGGTGACCGGTGTGTCGGCAGGCAGGTTGGACAGCCAGTAATCGGTTGGCGCCTCGGCGCCCGTGGGCCATTCGATCAGCAGCCAGCAGTCGGGCAGGATCCCGTCCCACCAGCCCTGTCCGGCGGAGGCGGCCGTTTTGATCGGACGCTCGACGGCCTTGCCGGCCGGGCGGACGCGCACGGCTGCGAAGCGGGAGCGTAACGCCCCGCGTGACCCGTTCCGCCAGGTGAGAGGGGTGAATGCCGCTTGCCCGAGGCCGGTGGCCAGGGCTGCCAGCGACGGTGCGGCCTGCCGGTAACGCGGCTGGGGCCAGCAGCCGATGGGCCCGTTGCGGGGCGGCGCCACGGGTGTCGCGTCGAAGGGGTGGGCGCTGACATCCGAGCGGACCGCCAGGACGTAGGCCAGTCCCCGCTCGGACAGCGCGGTCCGCAGGTGGGCGTTGGTGCCGTAGGCGGCGTCGGCCACCACGACCGGCGGTGTCATGCCCCAGGAGGCGAGAGTGTCGAGCATGTCCAGGGCCAGGCGCCATTTCTCGCGGTGTGTGACCTCGGGCGGGGTGCGGGTGAGGGCCCGGCGCCCGGTGTCCGAGGCCCACTCCTTTGGCAGGAACAGGCGCCACTGCAACGGGCAGGAGGCGGCGTCGGTCGCGGCGTGGATACTGACCGCAACCTGGCAGTTGGCCCGTTTGCCCAGGGCCCCGCAGTACTGCGGAGCCACCGCGACCGACATCCTCCCGTCCTTGGGCACCGACACATCGTCGATCACCCAGGCCACCGGGTTGATCAACGGCAGCATCCGCTCGCAGATCCGCCGCTGCACCGGCACGGGATCCCAGGTCGACTGGTTCACGAACTGCTGCAGGTTCTGCTCGTTGCCGTCCGGCAACCGAGCTGCCATCGCCTGGATCGACTTGCGGCGGCCGTCCAGCATCAGTCCCCGCAGGTAGCAGTCGCCCTTGGCCCGCTGGTCCTTGCGCGGCACCGACGCGAACACATCAGCGACGTATAACGCCAACATCGCCCGGACACGGTTCACTTCATGTGCGTCCACACACCCAACATGCTCTTGATCAGCACAGATAGGAAGACCTAACGGAGTCCTACTAGCTGCGGCCCGGCGGCCTCTCTGCCGGTGAGCTCGGACGGTCGCGGGTTCCAGTTCCAGCTGCTCGGCGATCTCAACGGTAGTGAACCCATCAAAATCCAAGGCCAGCACCTGTGCTTGGCGGGGAGGCAGAGATCTCAGTATCTGCAACGCCTCCTGTTCGGCTTCGAGTTTCGTGAGCACATCGGGCTTCGGTACCAAGGACGTAGGCTCTGGCAACTCTTCGGGGCATCGCGCGGCCGAACACATCCGCGGTTCACCCTGGCCGAACTCACCAGGGGCGTACTCTCTTCGAGGGGATGCAGCCGGGGGGAGGCCTCGGCCGCCAAGAGCCGATCATGGCCTCTTGCGCGCCGACCGGGGCCGGCACCACGCGGAACTCATCCTGATCGCGAACCTGGGACGATCAGCGGGACCGCACGAACGCAGAGGTGGGGGAAATGGTCGTTGTACTGCTGCTGGGTGTGCTGGCACTCGTCGTGGGCGGATGTGTCTGTGTCTTCTGGGCCGAGCGCGGCGGACCGCGCTGGGCCCGCGTCGTGGCGACCGTGACGCTCACCCTGGGCGAGCTGCTGGACACCGCCGGCAAGAGCAGGCGGCGCCACGCGAACCGGTCGGGCGACGACGGGTGAGGGCGGCCCGTCACAACATGACGTGCTTGACCTGCGTGTAGTCGAGCAGCCCGGTGAGCGACAGATCGCTGCCGTGACCGGAGTGCCGTACGCCTCCGTGCGGCATCTCCGACACCGTGGTGCCGTGGGTGTTGACCCAGATGATCCCGGTACGCAGGGCGCGGCTCGCGCGCATGGCCCGGTCGTGATCGCGTGTCCAGACGCTGGCGGCGAGTCCCTGCGGTACGGCGTTGGCCAGTTCGAAGGCCTCGGACTCGTCGGTGAACGGCTGGACCGTCACGACCGGACCGAACACCTCGCTCTGCACGATCTCGTCGTCCTGGCGCACCCCCGCGACCACCGTGGCCTGGTGGAAGTACCCGGGCCGGTCCAGCTGCGCGCCTCCCGTGACGACCTCGGCATGGTCGGGCAGGGTCTCCAGCAGACGGCGTACGGAGGCGAGCTGGGCCGCGTTGTTGAGCGGGCCGAAGTCGGCGTCCGGGTCGTCGGGGCCGCCGGGGACCTGCTGGGCGGCCCGTTCGGCGAAGGCGTCGAGGAAGGCGTCGTGGATCCGGTGGTGGACCAGGACCCTGGTGGCGGCGGTGCAGTCCTGGCCGGCGTTGTAGAAGGCCAGCGACGGCAGCTGTCCTACGGCGTCGTCCAGGTCGGCGTCCTCGTGGATCAGCACGGGCGCGTTGCCGCCGAGCTCCAGGTGGAGCCGTTTGAGGTCGGCGGCCGCGGCCGCGGCGATCTGCTGTCCGGCGCGGACGCTCCCGGTGAGGGCGACGAGCCGCACGGCGGGATGGGCGACCAGCAGGCGGCCGGTGTCACGGTCGCCGCAGACGACGTTGAGCACACCGGGCGGCAGGTGCTCGGCGGCCAGCCGGGCCAGGAGCGTGGCGGAGGAGGGCGTGCTGTCGGACGGTTTGAGGACGACGGTGTTGCCGGCGGCGAGCGCGGGGGCGATCTTCCACACGGCCATCATCAGCGGGTAGTTCCACGGGGTGATCTGCGCGCAGACGCCGATGGGTTCCCGGCGCAGCACGGAGGTGCGGCCGGGGGTGTACTCGGCGGCCGCGGCGCCGGGCAGGTTGCGCGCGGCGCCGGCGAAGTAGCGCAGCACGTCGGCGATCGCGGGCAGTTCGTCGGCGAGGAAGAGGGCACGGGGTTTGCCGGTGTCGGCGACCTCGGCGCTCGCCACGGCGTCGGCGTGCCGCTCCAGCGCGTCGGCGATGCGCAGCAGCGCGCCCTGGCGCTGCTGCGGGGTGGTGGCCGACCACACGTGCTGGGCGTTCTCGGCCGCGCGGCAGGCGTCGTCGACGTCGTCGGTGCCGGAGAGCGGAGCGGTGCCGTGGAGGCGTCCGGTGGCCGGGTCGATCAGGCGCAGGGTGGCGCCCGACGCGGCGGGTGTCTCCTTGCCGCCGATGTGGTTGAGGACGGTTGCCGGGCGGGCGTTGTCAGCCACGGAGCAGTGCCTCCTTCGCTGCGGCGCGGCCGGTGCGGACGGCGCCTTCCATGTATCCGGCGACCCACTGGTCGGATCCGCAGACGTAGAACGGGGGTTCGTGGGTGCCGTGCGACGGACCCACGGCCATCACCTCGCCCGGCGGCCACTGGGTGACGTAGCCCTGTGTCCAGGGGTCGCTGCCCCACAGCCGCAGGTAGCAGGCGAGCGGTCGGCGGGCCTCGTCGCCGTACAGGCCGGCGATCTCGGCGAGCAGTTCGGGGGTGCGCAGCTGGGGCGGGGTGCCCAGCAGGACGCCGTAGCGCTCCGGCGGGACCAGTGCGGACAGGACGCCTTCGTTCTGGGGCCAGGTGCTGCCGAGGACGCCCTCGGACTCGGAGAGGCCGTTCAGATCGTCCGCGCGCCAGAAGGGACGGTCGTAGACGGCGGCGAACTTGGCCGCCGTCGCCTGCCGTTGCCGCTGCAGGGAGGCGAGGCGCGCCTCGCTCACGCCGCTGACGGCGACGGACCGCAGCGGTCCCACGGGCAGGGCGCTCACAACGGCCCCGGCGGTGAGGACCTCGCCGGTGACAAGGCGGACGGTGCAGCGGCCGGGGCGTATGTCGAGGGCGGCGACCGGTGAGCCGAGGCGGACGCGCGGGCCGAGTTCGCGGCCCATCACCTCGGCCAGGGTCGCCGAGCCCTCGGCGAGCCGCAGCCCTTCCCAGTCGTCGTAGTCGTAGTCGCCCGGGCCGGACGCGGGAACGGCGGCGCTCTTGCGCAGTGCGGCCAGCAGGGAGATCCGCTCGTAGGAGCCTCCGGCGAGGGCCAGCTGGCCGATCTCCCACAGGCGGACGACGGCGGGGGTGGCGTGCCGTGAGCGAAGCCAGGCGCCCACGGACAGCCGGTCCAGGGCGGCCGCGTCCGGGTGCGACCAAGGGGCGCCGGGGTCGACGGTGGCGGCCAGGGCGGCGAACTCTGCGCCGAGCCGGGCGTGAAGGGCCGCGTCGCCGTGGCCGAACCAGTGCGGCGGTTCACCGGCCGAGCTGCCCTCCGGCGTGGCGCGGACCATCCGGCCGGGCTCGGCCACGTAGCTGGGCACCAGCTTCAGTCCCAGTTCCGCGGCGAGGTCGAGGTAGGCGGTGTGGGCGCGGCCGACGACCTCCCCGCCGAGCTGGACGGTGCGGCCGTCGGGAAGGCGGGCCTGTTCGACCCGGCCGCCGACCCGGTCCCTGGCCTCCAGGACGAGCACGTCGGTGCCGGCGGCGGCCAGGTCCCGGGCGGCGGCGAGCCCGGCCAGCCCGGCGCCGAGAACGATCACGTCGTGATGCATCGGTTTCGCTTTCAGATCGAGTGGGGGCGGTCAGGCGAGGACGAGGCAGTGCTCGGGCCGCCAGCCGAACTCGACCGTCTCGCCGCCGCTCCAGCGGTCCTCCATGCGGGCGCGCGCCGTGTTCTGCTCCAGCACGGACAGGGTGACGCCGGGCGCGAGTTCAATCAGATAGGTGGTGGTGGGGCCGCTGTAGACGGTCTCGCGGATGACTCCGCGCAGCACCGGCATGCCCGGTTCGAAGTCGGACAGCCAGACCTTCTCGGGGCGTACGGAGACACTGACCGAGGTTCCGTCGGCGATGGCGGCTCGGGGGCCGACGGGCAGGGCGGGTCCCTGGTCGAGGGTGACCTCGCCGCCGCGGTAGGTCCCGGTCATCAGGTTGGAGGTGCCCATGAAGGAGGCGACGAAGCGGCTGGCGGGGTGCTCGTACACGTCCTCGGGGGTGCCGCACTGCTCGACGCGGCCCTCGTTCATGACACAGATCCGGTCCGACATGGTCAGTGCCTCGTCCTGGTCGTGAGTGACGAAGACGAAGGTGATGCCGACCTCGCGCTGGATCTGCTTGAGCTCCACCTGCATCTGGCGGCGCAGCTTCAGGTCGAGGGCCGCGAGCGGTTCGTCGAGCAGGAGGACGGCCGGCCGGTTGACCAGGGCGCGGGCGAGGGCGACGCGCTGGCGCTGGCCGCCGGAGAGGGTGCGGGGCTTGCGCCCGGCGAAGCCGTCGAGCTGGACCAGTTCCAGCATCTCGCCGACGCGGCGCCGGGTCTCCGCCTTCTCGACGCCCTTGCGCTTGAGGCCGAAGGCGACGTTGTCGGCGATGCTGAGGTGGTCGAACAGCGCGTAGCTCTGGAAGACGGTGTTGACGTTGCGCTTGTTCGGCGGCAGCGCGGTCACGTCTTCGCCCGCGAGCAGCACCGATCCCTCCGTGGGATCGGTGAAGCCGCCGATCATGCGCAGTGAGGTGGTCTTGCCGCAGCCGGAGGGGCCGAGCAGGGAGAAGAAGAGGCCGGCCTCGATGTCGAGGTTCAGGTCGCGGACGGCGTAGGTGTCCGCGAACCGCTTGGAGACGCCGGTGAGGCGGACGGCGTGGGTCTCGTCCATGGTCAGCTCCCGGAGAGGATGTCGAGGCCGCCGCGGCGGCCGAACAGGCGCGGAATGAAGAGGGCCAGGGCGATCAGGCCGATGGATCCGGCGAGCATCAGCGTGCCGACGGCGTTGATGGTGGGCTGCACCCCGAAGCGGATCGCCGAGTAGATCCGCACCGATAGCGGCTGGGGGTCGACGCCGGTGGTGAAGTAGGCGAGGACGAAGTCGTCGAAGACGAGCGCGAAGATCAGTACGGCGCTGGCGAGCACAGCGGGCAGCAGGGCGGGCAGGGTGACCAGGCGGACCGCCTGCCAGCGGGTGGCCCCGAGGTCCATCGCGGCCTCCTCCACCTCGGGGTTCAGGGCCGCGACCCGGGAGCGGAGGATCACGGTGACGTAGGAGATGGAGAAGGTGATCTCCGAGACCATCACCGTGCCGGTGGACAGGGTCACGCCCAGGCCCTTGAACAGGAGCATCGACGCGACGCCGGTGACGATCTCGGGGGTGATGAGCGGTACGAGCATGATCAGGCCGGCCAGTGAGCCGAGCCGGGTGCGGCAACGGACCAGTCCGAGAGCCAGGGCGACGCCGAGGACGATCGAACCGGCCGTCGCCACCAGGGAGATGCGCAGGCTCGTGCCCAGCGAGGAGATCAGGACGTCGTCGTGGACGAAGGCGCGGTACCAGCGCAGGCTGAACCCGCTGAAGACGGTGAGGGACTTCTGGGAGTTGAAGGAGAACAGCGTCACCACGGCGATGGGCAGGTAGAGCAGCGCGAAGAAGAGCGCGGTGACGGCGACGAGGACGCGGGGCTTGCGGTCGGCGCGGCCGCGTCGGGTGCGGGTGCGTGCGGCGGGCCGGTCGGGTGCGGGGGACTTGGTGGTGGTGGGCGGGCTGAGCTGGGTCATCGGCTGGCCTCCGCCTCGTCCTTGCGGGTGCGCCTGAGGTAGCCGAGCATCCCGACCAGCAGGACGAGCATGAGCAGCATGGTGAGCGCGGATCCGAGCGGCCAGTTCTGGCCCTGGAAGAACTTGTCCTGGATGAGGTTGCCGATCATGATCTGGTCCGGTCCGCCCATCAGTTGCGCGCTGACGAAGTCACCCATGGCGGGCAGGAAGACGAGGACCAGTCCGGCCGCCGCGCCCTGCCGGGTGGCGGGCAGGGTGACGTGGAGGAAGGTCCGCACGGGGCCGCCGTAGAGGTCGCGGCCGGCCTCGATGAGGGAGACGTCGAGCCGCTCCAGGGCCGCGTACAGCGGGATGATCATGAAGACGACGAATCCGTAGACGAGTCCCGCGATCACGCCGACGCCGGTGTTGAGGATCTTCGTGTCGCCGTCGGCCAGTCCCACGGCGCGCAGGGCCCGCAGCAGCGGTCCGTCGTCGGACAGGACCACCGACCAGCCGTACATGCGCACGAGATAGTTGGCGAAGAACGGCACGACGATCGCGGCGATGAGCGCGTGTTTCCAGCGGCCGCCGTGCAGGGCGATGGTGTACGCCACCGGGTAGGCGATCAGCAGGCAGATCACGCAGGTCAGCAGGGCGTAGCCGAGGGAGCGTGCCAGTACCTCGGTGTAGGCGGGGTCGGCCAGGGCGCGGATGCTGGAGAGGTCGAACCCGAAGCGGGGGTTGCCGAGTTCGTCGGTGGTGCCGACGGTGAGGACGGCGACCAGTACCAGGGAGGCGATCAAGAACCCGGTCATCCACAGGGTGCCGGGGAGCATGAACCAGGTCCACATGCGGGTGCCGGTGGCGTCCGGGCCGCGGCGGGGGCGCGAGGGGTGAGGCGTCGGTGTCATGTCTCAGCCCGCCTTCACATGGGTCCAGGCGGTGTCGCGCGCGTCCTCGGCCGCGTGGCTCCCGTTGCGGAAGAACAGGTCGGCCTTGAGGTCGGCCTCGGTGACCAGGCACTCGGGGAAGGGTTTGACGAGTTCGGCGTAGATCTTCTCGGAGCCGGCCACCGGCATGGGGTAGCCGATGTACTCGATGTTCTTCTTCACGTTCTCCGGCCGGAGCATGTAGTCGATGAACAGCATCGCGGTGCCGGGGTGCGGAGCGTTCCAGGGGATGGCGTAGCAGTCGGAGTTGATCGGTGTCCCCTCCTCGGGCGCCTGGAAGCCGAACACGGAGGGGTCCTTGGCCTGGTTGAGCATGGCGGCCATGTCGCCGCTCCAGGCCTGGGTCATGACGGCGTTCCCGTTGAGCAGGTTGTTGTAGCTGTCGCTGGAGAAGCCGCGCAGCCGTGGGCGCAGGGTGCCCAGCAGCGCGGTGATGCGGTCCAGGTCGCCCGGGTCGCCGGTGCTGACGTCGAGGCCGAGTTCCAGGGCTCCCATGCCGAGGACCTCGTCACGGTCGTCCAGCAGGAAGACCTTGCCCCTGGCCCGGTCGCTCCACAGGTCCTTCCAGGATCCGGTCAGCTCGCCGATCCGGTCGCGCCGCCAGCCGATGCCGGTCTTGTAGGCGGTGAAGGGGACGGTGTGCGCGGAGCCGGGGTCGTACCAGGGGTCGGCGAAGTAGGAGTAGGCGCCGAACACGTCCTTGGCGTGGCTGAGCTGGGAGTGGTCGATCCGGCGCAGCCGGCCGCCGCGGGCGAGGCGCTGGGCCCATTTGGCGCTGGGGAAGATGATGTCGTAGCGGTTGCCCGCGTTGAGCTTGGCGACCATGCCTTCCATCGAGTCGAAGTTCGACTGGACGACGCTGACGCCGTACTCCTTCTCGAACCCCTTGAACACGGACGGGTCGACGTAGTCGGCCCAGTTGAAGTAGACGAGATCGCCGTCGACGCGGGCGCGGGGCGGGGCCAGGTCCTTGTCGTCGGGGGTCTTCGCGGGCATGAACCCGCAGCCTCCGACCGCGGCGCCCAGCAGGCCGCCGGCGCCCGCCCGCAGCAGGGCGCGTCGGGTCGGTGGTGGTACCTCGGGGTTGTTACTTGGTGTTCGATTCATCAGTGAATATCAGCCTTCCTCATCTTCTATCTTGATCGTGTGAAGCTTTCCGAGTGGGCGGCACGCAACGGCGTGCACTACCAGACCGCGTGGACGTGGGCGAAAGAGGGCCGCATGCCGGTCCCGGTGCGCCAGACGCCGTCCGGCACGTGGCTGGTCGACGAGCCCGCCGTGGAGGCGTCCGGGCGGGTGGTGGCGTACTGCCGCGTCTCCTCGGCCGACCAGAAGTCAGACCTCGACCGGCAGGTCGCACGCGTGGTCCAGGGGGCCACCGGGCTCGGCCTGCCGGTCGCGGAAGTCGTGACTGAGGTCGGCTCGGGGCTGAACGGACGGCGGCGCAAGCTGCATCGGCTCCTGTCCGATCCGGGCGCGGCCGTGATCGTGGTCGAGCACCGTGAGCGGCTGGCCCGGTTCGGCGTCGAGCACCTGGAAGCTGCTCTGTCGGCGTCCGGGCGGCGTCTGGTCGTTCTCGACCCCGCTGAGACCGCTGACGACCTGGTGCGGGACATCACCGAGATGCTGACCTCGATGTGCGCCCGGCTGTACGGGCGCCGGGCGGCGAAGAACCGTGCTGCCCGCGCGGTGGCCGTGGCGACCGGAGAGGACGCCGAGTGAAGAAGTTCCAGCCGCAGCCCGGGTTCGTGGTGCGGGCGTACCGCTTCGCACTGGACCCGAACGTCTCCCAGGAGCATGCTCTGCGCTCGCACTGCGGCGCGGCACGCGCGGCCTACAACTGGGCGGTCGGCTGGGTGAACGCCTCGTGGTGGCAGCGCAAGGCCGAGGAGACGTACGACATCGGCGAGCAGGCGCTGACCGAGTGGCGGCCGTGGTCGCTGCCCGCGCTGCGGAAGGCGTTCAACGCCGCCAAGCACACCGATGAGAGGTTCGCCGCCTGGTGGGAGGAGAACTCCAAGGAGGCGTACTCCACCGGCCTGGCGAACGCATCGGCCGCGTTCGACAACTACGCGAAGTCCAAGAACGGTAAGCGGCGCGGCAAGCGGATGGGTGCGCCGCGGTTCAAGTCGAAACGCAAGGCGCGTCTTGCCTGCAGGTTCACCACCGGCGTGATGCGCGTCGATGCCGACGGCCACCACGTCACGCCGCCCCGGCTGGGCACGATCCGCACCCACGAGCCCACACACAAGCTCCTGGCCTGTGTGCAGGCCGGGACGGCCCGGATCCTGTCCGCGACCGTCCGGCACGAACGCGGACGCTGGTTCGTGTCCTTCCAGGCCGAAGTCAAGCGGGACCTCGAACGCGTGGCGCGGCCGGACGCGGCGGTCGGAATCGACCTGGGGGTGAAGACCCTCGCGGTCCTGGCCGACAGCACCGGCGAAATCCGCACCATCGCCAATCCCGGGCACTACGACGCCGCACGCAAGCAGCTGCGCCGCGCCTCCCGCGTCGTCTCCCGACGCCAGGGCTCCGACCGGCGGACCGGGCAGAAGCCGTCGAAGCGGTGGGAGAAAGCCAACGCCGCCCGCAACAAGGTGCATGACCGGGTGGCCAACCTGCGCGAAGACGCCCTGCACAAGCTCACCACCGCCGTGGCGGCCGAGTACGGCACGGTCGTGGTCGAAGATCTCAACGTCGCCGGGATGCTCCGCAACCGGCGCCTCGCGCGAAGGATCGCCGACGCCAGCTTCGGGGAGATCCGCCGCCAGCTCACCTACAAGACCCGCCAGCGCCACGCCACCCGCATCATCGCGGCGGACCGCTGGTACCCCTCCTCGAAGACCTGTTCCGGCTGCGGCGCGGTGAAAGCCAAGCTGCCGCTGCACGTCCGGACCTACGAATGCGACACCTGCGGCCTGGTCATCGACCGGGACGACAACGCCGCGCTCAACCTCGCCGCCCTTGCGGCAGTCGCAGTAACTGGTACCGGAGTGGCCGGAGACCAGGACACCGCCCCAGTGGTGTCGAAGCCTCGTGGAGCCGACCGCAAGACCCGCGCCACCCGCCCCCGCCGCAAGGCGGAGGCGGGGCGGGCAGGTGGCGCAACCCTGCCGCACCAGCGGCAGGAGGAAGCGAGAGACCGTACTCAAGCCGAAGCCCTCACGCTTTGGTGACGAGACGGACCATCCGGGCCGAAATGCCCGGATTATCGAGAGCCCTTGAGGCTCAAGGCAACGGGACATGGAGCGTCCTCTCCGTCGAGGAACGGCACGACAGTCCAGGGCGGGACCGGCTGGTCGGCTCACGGAGGCCCTGCGACTCCGTAGTGAAGACCGGTCTGGAAGGGGTACGGACGTGCCTCAGCGGCGGCGGGGTAAGCCGGCCGGGAGGAGTGCGACGCGCCGGTGGGGCCCGGCCGCGGGACGGCGGGGCGTCATCGGCCGTCCTCCTCCAGGTCGCGGCGGATCCGGCGGGCGAACCAGCCGACTGCGGCCTCGCGGTGCGAGAGCGGGCCGGGCTCGAACCCCGGGGTGGACAGGCCGGCCTGTACGCGTTCGACCAGCTCGGCGTCCTCGTCGTTGGTGACCCAGCCGATGTGGATGTTGAGCCGCCGGGCGATCCTGGTGCGCAGGCTCTCCCCGTGCCGGGTGTAGAAGGCGCCCGGGATCGCCGCCCGGTCCTGGGCGGTGGGCAGGGCGGTCCACGCGAGCACGTGGTCAGGGTAGAAGTCGATGAGCGTGTTGGGGTAGATCACGGCGTAGCGCCAGACCCGCCGGTCGGCCTCGGTCAGCCCGGGCATCGGGGTGGCGAGCCGCTGGTAGAGGCGTTCCGTCCAGTTGGAGGAGGGCTTGTCCCGCAGCGGTGATTCGAACAGGACGTAGTGCTCCTGGACGTCCACCGTGTACGCCTGGTAGTCGAGCAGTCGCATCAGCGCGGGGTGGGCGACGGGGACGTGGTAGCCCTCCAGGTAGTTGTCGACGATCACCTTCCAGTTGGCGTTCTGCTGTTCGCCGGCGGTGACGTCGTGGATGCGGTGCTTGCCGACCGGTGTGAGGCCGGGTCCCGCGTAGTGGCCGACGGCCTCGGCGAGCCCGGCGCAGGTCTCGGCGAGCGGGGTGGCCTCCAGGTCGAGGTTGACGAAGACGAAGCCGAGGAAGGACTCCACGTTGACCGGGTGCAGTCCGAGCCGGGGCTTGTCCAGGCAGGGGATCCGGCGCGCCTCGGGGGCGCCGACGAGGCGTCCGTCGAGCTTGTAGGTCCAGCCGTGGTACGGGCAGCGGATCGCCTTGCCCTCCGGCTCCGGGCCGGTGACCAGGCGGGTTCCGCGGTGGCGGCAGACGTTGAGGTGGGCGGCGAGGCCGCCGTCCTCGGTGCGCACGACCAGGACCTCCCGGCCGGCGGCGGTGGCCGTCAGCCGGGCGCCCGGGCCGGGGAGGTCGGACTCGTGGCAGACGAGCTGCCAGGACTTGGCGAAGACGCGTTCGGTCTCCGCGGCCGCGACGGCCGGATCCGTGTAGTAGCGGGCGGGCAGGGCCTCGCCGGGGTGATCGGGGGTCTCGCTCGGCGGACCGGGCGGCGCGGTGGCCGTCCGGGTGGTCGAGGGGTTCATGAAGTCCTCCTCCGCGCCGCGTGGGGCGGCGATGGGCGGTGAGGCTGTGACCGGGATGGGCCGCGGGTTCCCCATGGGGATCCGCGGGATCCGGCTGACTAATTGGTTAGTCAGACTGGGACCGGCGCGGTGGCAAGTCAAGGCTTGTGGGCTGACTAATTAGTTAGTTAGTCTCGCTGCAGGCGGACGGGCCGACCCCGCAGGGACAACGGTGGGCCGTCCCGGCCGCCCGCGGACCACCGATCCGCACAGCCCGGCCCTCCCGATCAGGACAGCCGCACGTCACGCGGTACACGGCCCCGGCCGGTACTTCGCACGGCTCCCCGCCACGCACAGCGAGCGGCGGAGCATCCCCCGTCACGCCGTCGCCGCGCCACCCCGCTCCCCCGCCGGGAGCGGGGAGCGCCCCCGGAGGCACGCACATGAGCGCTCGCCGACATCTGGCATGGCTCGGTCTCACACCGGAGCCCGAACAGGAACTGCCCTCGGCCGTGGCCGCGCTGCGGGCCCCGGCGGCCGGCCGGCCGCCGTCGGCCCTCGTGGCCGAGGAGAGACGGCACGTCGAGCGGCTGGTGCTGCGCGGCACGCAGCGCGGCTGGCTGCGCTACCTGGGCGAGGTGACCGACCTGGTGGTGGCCGCCGCCGAGGAGCCGGGGCCGGCCGGTCCCGGACCGGCGCTGCTGGCCGGTGAGGTGGTCCTCGACCACCACCGGATGCTGATCGGCCTGCCCGGCTCCGGCTACGTCCGGACCACGGCCCAGCGGCAGGCCCTGGAACGCGCGGTGGACCGCCTGAGATCCCGCTGCGGCGAGCACTGGAGCACCCTATGACCGGCGTATTCTCCCTACTCCCCGAGGGGCGGCACGGGCTCCTCCCCCAGCCGCCCGGCAACGCCGCAGGCCCTTCCTCGTACGAGGACTCCTCCCGCTACCTCGCCGCCGGCGGGTACGCGCCGGTGTCCGCTCCCGGCACGCTGCTCGACCAGATCGGCGCAGCGGGGCTGCGCGGCCGGGGCGGCGCCGGATTCCCCGCGGCCGTCAAGCTGCGCGCCGTCCGCGACGCTCCCGGCACGCCCGTCGTCGTGGCCAACGGCGAGGAGGGCGAGCCGGGCTCCGTGAAGGACCGCTGGCTGCTGCGGTACCGGCCGCACCTGGTGCTGGACGGCCTGCGCCTGGCGGCCGCCGTGACCGGTGCCGGGCGCGGCTGCGTCTACCTCTCCGACGCCCAGGCCGAGCAGGCCGTGCTGCGGGCCCTCGCCGAGCGGCCCGCCGGCCTGCGGGTGGACGTCGTACGCACGCCCCACTGCTACGTCGCCGGGGAGGAGAGCGCGGTCGTACGGCGGATCGACGGCGGTCCGGCGCTGCCTACGGCCAAACCCCCGCGCCCCTTCGAACGCGGCGTCGGCGGGGCGCCGACCCTGGTCGCCAACGTGGAGACACTGGCCCGCGTCGCCCTGCTGCACTCCCGGCCCGAGGCCGCCGCCGAGGTCGTCGGCGCCCATCTGGTCACCCTGTCCGGGTCCGACGGCCGTTCGGCCCTGGCCGAGGTCCCCGCCGGTACCCGCCTGGACGCCCTCGCCGACGCCTGGGGGCACGGCAAGGCCGAGGCCGTGCTGCTGGGGGGACTGTTCGGCGGACTGCACGGCGCGGGCTGGGCGGACCTGCCGCTCGACCTGGAGGGGCTGCGCGCGGCCGGTGGCGCACTCGGCTGCGGGGCCCTGTACTTCCTGCACCCCGGGGACTGCCCGGTCGGCGTCGCGAGCGAGGCGACCGCCTATCTCGCCGCCCAGAGCGCCCGGCAGTGCGGGGTGTGCGTCTCCGGCACCGGGGCGCTCGCCGGGGCCCTGTCCGCCGTCGCCCGCGGCACGGCCGACCCGGGTACTCCGGACAGGCTGCGGCGCTGGTCCGGGCAGTTGCCCGGACGCGGCGCCTGCGGGCTCCTGGACGCCGCCGCGCGGATCGCCGCCAGCCTCCTCACCCATTTCCCCGACCGTCTCGACGAACACCGGGACTGTCCCGGCTGCGCCGGCGCGACGGCCCCCGAGGACGGACGCCGCTTCCTGGTAACCGTGCCCTGACACGCCCTCCCCCGCCCCCCTCGCTCCGCTCCCCTCCCAGAAAGAGCCGCACCATGAAACTGCTGCTGGACTCCACCCTCTGCCAGGGCTACGGCCTGTGCCGCGAACCCGCGCCCGAGCTGATCGACCTCGACGACTTCGGTTACGCGCAACTGATCGAGACGTCCGTGCCGCCGGGCGGCGAGGACGCCGCCGTGGCCGCCGTCGCCGCCTGCCCCAACTCCGCGCTGCGGCTGGTGAAGTGACATGGGACGTGACCTCTCGGCCCTCTTCGACCCGGTCTCCGTCACCGTGGTCGGCGCCAGCGACGACCCCGCCAAGTACGGCCACGCCATAGCCGCCCAGGCCGTCCGCGCGAACGGTCGCCGTCCCGTCCATCTGGTCAACCGGCGGGGCGGTACGGTGCTCGGCCGCACCGCCGCACCGAGCCTGAGCGCAATCGGCGAACCGGTCGACCTGGCCGTGGTCTGCGTGCCCGCCGCCGGGTTCGAGGCGGCCGTCGACGAGGCCCTGGAGTGCGGGGCACGCGCGATCGTCGCGATCACCGCCGGCTTCGCGGAGACCGGCGCCGCCGGCCGGGCACGCCAGCAGGCCGTCGCCGAACGGGTGCGGGCCGCGGGAGCCGTCATGGTCGGCCCCAACTGCCTGGGGATCGCCGACAACACGACGGACCTCTTCCTGGCCTCCGACACCTTCACGCCCGGCGGCGTGGCGCTCCTGAGCCAGAGCGGCAACCTCGCCCTCGAACTCCAGCTGCGCTTCGCCCCGCACGGCCTCGGCTTCTCCCGGTTCGTGTCGCTGGGCAACCAGGCCGACGTCACCCTCGTCGACCTGCTCGCGGACTGCGCCCGGCACGAGGACACCCGGGCGATCGCGGTCTACGCCGAGGACTTCGCGGACGGACGTGCCTTCGCCGAGGCCGCGGCCGTGGCCGGCAAGCCGGTGGTGCTGCTCACCGCCGGGCGCGGCGACGCCTCGGCGCGCAGCGCGCAGTCGCACACCGGGGCACTGACCACCTCGGCCGACGTGGTCACGGCGGCCTGCCGGGACGCCGGCGTGGAACTGGTCGCCACCCCGCGCGAACTCACCGTCGTGCTCGCCGCGTCGGCCGGACCGCGCCGCGGTGCCGGCCGCCGGGTCGCCGTCCTCACCGACGGCGGGGGCCACGGCGTGATCGCCGCCGACGCCGTGGAGGCCGCGGGACTCTCGGTGCCGGAGATCGGCGCGCCGGTCCGGGAGCGGCTGCGCGAGGTGCTGTGGGAGCAGTCGGCCGTCGCCAACCCCGTGGACCTGGCGGGCATGGGCGAGCAGGACCCCGGTTCGTACGCGGCGACCGTCGAGGCTCTGCTCGCGGCCGAGGAGGTCGACGCCGTGCTGATGACCGGCTACTTCGGCGGCTACGCGGCCTCCGAGGGCGGTCTCGGCGGCGGCGGTACGGCGCTGGCGGACGGGGAGCGGGAGGCGGCTCGGCTCATCGCCGCCCGGCACAGCGCCACCGCCAAACCGCTGGTGGTGCAGTCGATGTATCCCGGCTCCCCCAGCTGCCGCACCCTCGTGGCCGCCGGCATCCCCGTCTTCGACGCCACCGAGGACGCCGCGCGTGCCCTCGCCGCCACGGTGGCCGGCCGTCCCGCGCCCGGCATCGTCCCCCTCCCCCTGCCCGCCGCGCCGATGGAGGAGAGCGGGTACACGCGAATCCGCGCGGCCCTCGAAGCGGCCGGCCTCGCCTTCCCCACCGCCCGGGAGGTCCACGACGAGTCCGAACTGCTCGCCGCCGTCGCCGGGTTCCCCGGCCCGTACGTGCTCAAGGCCCTGCATCTGCTGCACAAGTCGGACGCGGGCGGTGTGGCCCTCGGTCTGGCCGGGACCGACGAGGTGCTGGCCGCCTTCCGCGAGATGCACGCCCGGCTCGGCGCGCCCGCCTACTCCGTGGAGGCCATGGCGGACCTGTCCGACGGCATCGAGCTGATCGTCGGCGTCAACCGCGATCCGCGGTTCGGCCCGGTCGCCATGGTCGGCCTGGGCGGGGTGCTCGCCGAGTCGCTGCGCGACGTCGCCTTCACCCTCGCGCCGGTGACCGCCGGCCGCGCCCTGGACCTGCTGCGTGGACTGCGCACCGCCGCACTGCTCGACGGGGTGCGCGGCCGGCCTCCCGTCGACGTCGCGGCGGCCGCCGCGGCCATCGAGACGATCACCGCGTTCGCCGCCGCCCACCCGGAGATCGCCGAGCTGGAGGTGAACCCGCTCCTCGTCGGCCCCCGCGGTGCGCTCGCCCTGGACTCGCGCGCCGTCCTCGCCTGAGCGACACCCCCGTACCCGCCCGGGCGCCCCGCCCTCCCCCGCCCTCCCCCGACCGAAGAGGTGGTCACCATGGACATGCGCTACACCCCCGAACAGTCCGACCTGAAGCGGCGCGCGGCCGACTACGCCCGGCTGCTGATGCGCTACGAGGACCGGTCCGAGCAGGCCGGCGGTCCCCTGCCGCAGGAGCTGGTCACCGAACTGACCCGGGCCGCGATGGACGCCGGCGTCTACGCCATCAACATGCCCGCCGAATGGGGCGGCGCCGGGCTCAGCCTGCTCGACCAGGTCATCGTCGAGGAGGAGTTCGGCAAGGCCACCAACTGCCTGTGGGACATTCCCTGGCGGCCCGCGAACGTTCTGGCCCAGGGCGACGAACGGCAGCGCGAGAAGTACCTGCTGCCCGTGATCCGCGGGGAGAGGTTCGACGCGTTCGCCGTCACCGAGCCGGGCGCCGGATCCGACCCGTCCTCCGGCACCTCCACGGCCACGCGCACCGAGGGCGGCTGGCTGCTGAACGGCGAGAAGTGGTTCGTCACCTGCGGCGACATCGCCGACTTCCTGCTGGTGCAGGCGGACGCGGGCCCCGAGCGGCTGCCCACGCTGTTCTTCGTGGACAAGGCCGCTCCCGGCGTCGAGATGACCCGCGTGCCGCGTTTCATGCACTCCGCCGTCAACGGGCATCCCGAGTTCACCTTCACCGACGTCTTCGTGGCCGACGAGGACGTGCTCGGCGGCGTCGGCAACGGCTACGAACTGACCAAGGAGTGGTTCACCGACGAGCGCCTGATGATCGCGGCACGCACCGTCGGCGCCGCGGAGCGGGCCCTCCAGCTGGCCCGTGACTGGGCCGTGGAACGCGAGCAGTTCGGCGCCCCCATCGCCAGTTACCAGCTGATCCAGGGCATGCTCGCGGACTGCGCCGTGGACATCGCGGTCAACCGCGCCTACACCCACCAGGTCGCCTGGGAGGCCGACCAGCCGCACACCGACCGCAAGACCCTGCACGCCAAGGCCTCCACCGCCAAGCTCGCCGCCAGCGAGGCGGCCGGCCGGGTCGCCGACCGGTGCCTGCAGATCTTCGGCGGCCGCGGCTACGACCGCTCCTACCCCGTCGAACGCATCTACCGGGAGCTGCGCGTCGACCGGATCTGGGAGGGCACCTCCGAGATCCAGCGGCTGATCATCGCCAACGAGCTCATCAAGCGCGGCACCGGCGCGCTGGCTCTCCCCACGCACTGACCCCGCCCACGCCAGACCACCACACAGCGAGGACTTCCATGGACTTCCGCCTCACCCCGCGCCAGGCACAGCTCAAGGCCGACGCGCGTGCCCTCACCGACTTCATCGCCACCCACGAGAACCGGTGCGAGGAGGACAACGGGCTGCCCGCGAGCGCGCACACCGAGATCCGCGACGCGGTCCTGGACGCGGGCCTCCAGGCCGTCAACATGCCTGCCGAATGGGGCGGCGCGGGCCTCACCATCGCCGAACAGGTCACCGTCCAGGAGGAGTTGGGCCGACTGACAGGCGCCCTGTGGGACATGGTGTGGCGGCCCGCGAACGCGCTGCGGTTCTGCACGCCCGAGCAGCGCGAGCGTTTCCTGGTCCCGGTCATCAGGGGTGAGCGCCGGGACTGCTACGCGGTCACCGAGCGCGGCGCCGGGTCGGACCCGCAGAACATCGCCACCACGGCGACGAAGAACGACCGGGGGTGGGTGCTCAACGGGGAGAAGTGGTTCGTGACGGTCGGCGACCACGCCGACTTCATGATCGTCCTCGCGGCGGCGGGTCCGGAGCGCGCCCCGACGCTGTTCCTGGTCGACAAGGACACCCCGGGCATCGAGATGACGCGCGTGCCGCGCTTCATGCACACCTTCGTCTACGAGCACCCCGAGTTCACGTTCACCGACGTCCAGGTCGACGAGGACGCCGTGCTCGGCGGCATCGGCGAGGGATACGACATCACCCGCTCCTGGTTCACCGAGGAGCGCCTGATGATCGCGGCCCGTACCACCGGCGCGGCCGAGCGGGCCCTGGAACTGTCCCGTGACTGGGCCGTGGAGCGCGAGCAGTTCGGCGCGCCGATCGCCACGTACCAGCTGGTCCAGGGCATGCTCGCGGACTGCGCCGTGGACATCGCCGTCAACCGCGCCTACACCCACCAGGTGGCCTGGGAGGTGGACCAGGCGGGTGCGGAGGACCGCAAGACCCTGCACGCCAAAGCCTCCATCGCCAAGCTCGCCGCCAGCGAGGCCTCGGGCCGGGTGATCGACCGGTGCCTGCAGATCCACGGCGGACGCGGCTACGACCGTGCGTACGCCGTGGAGCGGCTCTACCGGGAGCTGCGCGTGGACCGCATCTGGGAGGGCACCTCCGAGATCCAGCGGCTGATCATCGCCAACGAGCTCATCAAGCGCGGCCCGGGGGTGCTGGACCTGCCCGTCGCCCGATGACACCGGCCGGGGCGGCCACCCGCCCCGGCCCTGGCGGACCGTGGTGCGTCCCCGGCTTCCCCGGTGCCGGGGACGCCGGGGGACCTTCGACTCGACCCAGAGAGGACAACGGTTGACTTCCTCCCCCGCCTAAAGGCGGGGGATTCCAGCGGTCGCCCGCTGGGTTTCCTGCTTCACCGACGACTGCCCCGTCCGAGAGGACTCCCGTTGAGGTCTCACACCGTCTCCGCAGGCAGAAGCCGCCAGCCCGGCGGCCAGGATGTTGCGTGCCGCGTTCACGTCGCGGTCGTGCACCGCGCCACAGCCGCACGTCCACGCGCGGACGTTCAGCGGCAGCTTCTCGCGTACCGCTCCGCAGCCCCCGCACAGCTTGCTGCTGGGGAACCAGCGGTCGATCACGACGAGTTCGCGCCCGTACCAGGCGCATTTGTACTCCAGCATGGAGCGCAGTTCCGTCCACGACGCATCCGAGACGGCGCGCGCGAGCTTGCCGTTCTTCAACAGGTTGCGGACGGTCAGGTCCTCAATCACGACCGTTTGGTTCTCACGGACGAGACGGGTGGACAGCTTGTGCAGGAAGTCGCGGCGCCGGTCGGCGATCCGCGCATGGACCTTGGCGACCTTGCGCCGGGCCTTGGCCCGGTTGGCCGAGTCCTTGGCCTTGCGCGACAGCTCACGCTGCGCACGGGCCAGGCGGGCGCGGTCACGCCGCTCATGCCGAGGGTTGGCGATCTTCTCTCCGGTGGACAAGGCCACCAGGGAGGTAATCCCGGCGTCGATACCGACCGCCGCCGTGGCGGCGGGCACGGCGGTGATGGTGTCTTCGCACAGCAGGGACACGAACCAGCGGCCGGCCGCATCACGGGACACCGTCACCGTGGTCGGCTCCGCACCCTCGGGCAGCGGACGCGACCAGCGGATGCCCAACGGATCCACCATCTTCGCCAGCACCAGCTTCCCCTCACGCCACGTGAAGGCACTGCGGGTGTACTCGGCCGACGCCCTCGACTTCTTCCGGGACTTGAAGCGCGGGTACTTGGCCCGCCCGGCGAAGAAACTCCCGAACGCCGTCTGCAGATGGCGCAGCGCCTGCTGCAGCGGGACGCAGGACACCTCCGACAGGAAGGCCAGCTCCTCCGTCTTCTTCCACTGCGTCAGCGCGGCCGACGACTGCACGTAGGAGATCCGGCGCTGCTCGCCGTACCAGGCCCGCGTGCGCTCCTCCAGCGCCTTGTTTGTTGTAGACAAGGCGCACACAGCCGAACGTGCGCGACAGCTCGGCCGCCTGCTCGTCCGTGGGGTAGAAGCGGTACTTGAACGCCCGCCTGACCTGCTGTGGCACGCCTCACATTCTATCAGTTCCCGTGTGAGCAACGGATGCCGGCGAGTGGCCGCAGACGCCAAATCGCCCCGAAGGCAATTCCCCTCCCCCTGCCCTGCTCCGCAGGAGCTCCGTTTCCTCCCCGGCCTGAAGGCCGGGGTATCCACAAAGGAAAACTGATGACCGACATCGAACGCGTGGGGGTCGTCGGCTGCGGCCTGATGGGGGCCGGCATCGCCGAGGTCTGCGCGCGCGCCGGCCTGCCAGTGACGGTCGTGGAACGCGACGCCGATGCGGCCCGCGCGGGCCGGCGGCGCATCGGCCACTCCCTCGACAAGGCCGTCGCGCACGGCCGGCTCACGGCCGAACGGCGCGAGGCCGCCGCCGTGCTGATCACCGTGGCCGACCAGTTCGAGGCCCTGCACGACCGGGACCTGGTGATCGAGGCGGTGGCGGAGGACGAGCGGCTCAAGCTCGACGTGTTCACCCGGCTCGATACGGTCGTCACCGGCGAGCGCGCCGTCCTCGCGACCAACACCTCGTCGATCCCGGTCGTGCAGCTCGCCGCGGCGACGGGCCGGCCCGAGCGGGTCCTCGGCGTCCACTTCTTCAACCCGGTGCCGGTGCTGCGGCTGGTCGAACTCGTCCCGTCGCTGCTCACCTCGGCCGACACCGCGGACCGGGCCGAGGCCTTCGTGACCGGCACGCTCGGCAAGGAGGTCATCCGCACCCGGGACCGGGCGGGCTTCGTGGTGAACGCGCTGCTCGTCCCGTATCTGCTGGCCGCGATCCGCATGGTCGAGTCGGGCGTCGCGAGCGTCGAGGACGTCGACCGCGGCATGGTCCTCGGCTGTGCGCACCCGCTCGGGCCGCTGGCGCTGACGGACCTCATCGGCCTGGACACCACCCGGGCCATCGCCGAGTCGCTCTACGCCGAGTTCCGGGACCCCACGTACTCCCCGCCCCCGCTGCTGTCCCGCATGGTGGAGGCCGGTCTGCTGGGCCGCAAGTCGGGCCGCGGCTTCCACACGTACGAGGCGCCATCTGCGCACGAGGCGGCGGCACGGGCCGAGCGGGCGTGAGGGACAATGGCGGCGGTGTACGACCGCCGGACGAGGGGAGTCGCAGAGTGTCCAGCAAGGTGCGCACGGCGGAGACGCGCGAGCGCATCCTGACCGCGGCGTGCGAGGCCATCGCCGAGATCGGCTTCGAGAAGATCCGCATGCGCATGGTCGCGGAGCAGGCCGGTGTGTCGACCGCGCTGCTGCACTACCACTTCGACACGCGCGAGAAGCTGTTCACGGAAGCGATGGCCCACTCCTTCGCCAGCACGGCCGTGGACGTGGAGCGCGACGCGGAGACGGCACCGGCGGCGGTCGTCCTGGCGCGCATCCTGCGCAGCCTGCTGCCGACCGACCCCGTGTTGCACCAGGACTGGCGGCTGTGGCAGGAGCTGTGGGTCCGGGCGCTGCGCGACGAGTCGACCCGGGTGTTCGCCGTGGACCTGTACGCCGAGCTGCACGCGTGGGTGAGCGGCGCGGTGCGGCGGGGCATCGAGTCGGGTGAGTTCACGCCGACCGACGTGGACGAACTCGCCACGCTCGTACTGTCCCTGAGCGACGGTTACGGCATCCGCCTGATGCTGCGCGATCCCATGGTCACCCTGGAGGGGGCGCTCGCGTCCGTGTGGCGTCACGCCGCCACCTCGCTCGGTCTGCCAGAGGCGGTCCCGGCCGGGTGAGCCGCCCGGCCGGGACCGCCCCCCGTCCGCGCCAGGGCCGGACGTAAGGCCGGGTCATGATCTCCATGTACGACTGGATCGGCTTGTCCCGCTTCTCGTAGTAGTCGAGCGTGACCCCGTTGCCGAGGTCGACGAGCAGGTGGGGCCCGAACAGCGCGCTCACCGAGCCACACCGCCGTCCCCGGTCTCGAAGCTCCTCACCGAGGCCCGGAACTGGGCGTCCAACAACCTGGCTTGAACTGGCTTCTGGCCAGGTCACCGGCCGGTGCGGCGATCCGTGAACGGCCACGGCAGCGGCTAGCATCAGCACCTTCGACGCGGGCAGCCCACGCACCGCTGCCGGTCCCTGCGCGTGGCCGGCCAGCAGCCCGCGGCCTGCTGCGCACCGGCCAGAGCGGCTGCTGCCGCCAGTGCGGCAACCGGATCGGCCGGTACCAGCGTGCCGGCCAACGGACTGTCGCCCTGCACCCGGCGCAACTGCACGCCTCCCAGATCCCGGCCTCGTGCCGCTGCTCGCCCGAAGCCGTCACCGGGCCACCCGGTGAAAACAGCGCCCTGGTATCTGTTTCACCGCCCAGAAAGATCCTTTCTGTAGACACGCCCCGAAGCTGACGCAGTTTCGAAGGCGTCGACCGCGCCAGCGCCTTCGAAACCACGGTTCACCTAATACTCCAGTCGTAGATCTTGATCTTCGCGGCCGGGTGGTGGCCTGCCTGCGGTAATGACACTGGCGTGCACGGGCTTGATGCCGGCGTCGCCAGCGGGACCAGCGCAGAAGGTGGGCGAGGTCGTGGATTGGGCGGGTCAGTGCTGCGAACAGGTGCTGGATCTCGTTGCCGGTCAAGGGGAGCAGGCCGTCAGGGACGGGTCGGTCCTAGCGTTCGGCGGCCGCAGTAACGGCGAGGAAGGCGTGGGCGAGCATCGCGAGGGTGACCCAGCGGTGCCAGGAGGTCCACCGACAGACCTGGTGCTCGTCCAAGCCGGTCAGGCCCTTGCCGGCTTGGAACGTCTCCTCGACCGTCCAGCGCCGTCCGGCGACCCGCACCAGCTCGGACACCGGCACCGGGCGGGGTGAGAAGCAGCGGTAAAAGGCGAGTTCGCCGGTGCGGCGATTACGGCGGGCCAACAGGCACCACCGGCCGAACCGACCGGCCGGGCCGTGAACCTCAATCTGCGCCCAGTCGTAGTACCGCTCGCCCTTCGCGTCCGCTCCGGCCGACAGCCGCTGCCAGGCCCGCTTCGGGATCCGCGCGGCCAGGGTCCTGGCCTGGAACTTCCCGGCGTGCGTGATGACGGAGTGGGTGCTGGAGACGGCCAGGACGTAGCAGGTCCGGCGGTGTTCCAGGGCGGTCCGCGGGTGCGGGTTGTCGCCGTAGACCTCGTCTCCCGCGACCCACCGGGCCGGTGTTCCCGCGTCCAGGGGGGGCTTGGTGGCGAAGGCCAGGTCGTCTGGGATGCCCGCGCTCCGGCAGCGGTCCGGGTCCTCCGTCCATGAGCGCGGCACGTACGGGGCCCGGCCGATGGCAGCGTGTCCACGGCTGGCGGAATACACGAGATAGGCGGCGACCTGGGCGTTCTCTATGCGGCCGGCCGTGCCGGTGTACTGGCGCTGGACGCCGACGGTCGCCGTGCACTTCTTCAGATCGCCCGTCTTGTCGACCACGAGCGCGGCCTCCGTGTCGTGCAGGTGCTCGACCACGTAGCCGCGTATGTCGTCCCGGATCGCGTCGGCGTCCCATTTCGCGCGGTGGAGCAGGTGCTGCATCCCGTGCGGAGTGGCGTCGCCGACGTGCTCGGCCAGGGTCCAGCAGTTCTTGCGCGGCAGGTCAGACAGCAGCCCGGAAACCAACCGCCGCACCCGGCGGCGGGGTTCAACTCGGGCGAACCGGCCCGCGATCCGGCTCATCAGGCCCTCGAACGCTTCCTGCCAGTGAGCAGGCACTACGCCGGCGTCCGAGGTCGCAGCATGATCATTGGTTGTCCACGTAACACCTAATGATCAACGGCGGCCTCACCTGGTTGGATGCCACCGGAACCAGGAGTCCAGACCCTCGACCCGGTAGCGGGCCCCAGCGTCAAAGCGCACCTCGCCCACCAGTCGCCTCGCGTCATCCGGCGCCCGACGGTACGGCGCCAGCAGCAGGGCCAGCTCGTCGTAACGGGCATCGATCCCACCCCGACCCGGGTGGGCCTCCAGCTCCACCATCCCGGCCTCACGGCATTCGTTCCACCTGGCGAAGATCGCCCACTGCTCGCGCTCCAGCTCCACCACCGCGTCGCTCGCGGGCCAGACGCTGTACTCGTCGGCCTCGTCGGTGTCATCCCAGTCGTAGCCCTGGAAGGCGACAACTGGGTCGAGCCGCCAGGTGCCCACCACGTCCTCACCGAGAACACCAGCCCGACGACACGGGCCAAGCTCCTGGTCGTCTTCGTCTCCAACACCGGAGAAAAACTCAAGGTCGACGATTCGGAGTCGTAGCCCGGGGCGCGCAGCGGGCAGCACCGCGGCGCGCAGCACCCGGCTACTTCTCCGAGACCGACCGTGCCGCCCTCCGCCTGACCGAAGCGATCACACGCGTGCCGGACGGACACGTCAGCGACGAGGACTTAAACGCAGCCGCGGCCGTACTCACCGCAGACGAGGTCTCGGCGATCGCCTGGCTGGTAACCGTGATGAACGCCTTCAACCGTGTCGCGATCACCAGTCGGTACCCCGTCGGCAGCTGACATGGTTAAGGAGAACGATGGAGTGAGTCGGGCAGCTGTGCGAGCTGCCCGGCTCACACACGTCGGATCTCCTCGCCATCCGGGTGAGAGGTTCGACCTTGTCGTCCTTGCGGTAAAACATCCGGAATATCCCTCTAGTTCACCCGGTTGATATCGCAAACAACGTGGATCGCGGATCCAGGAGACGGAGACGGCACTTCACGCCCGCAGCCGTCCACTCTGGCAGAACGGAAACTGCCCGGTCGGGTGGCTGATGCGGCTCATGCACGACGGCCTCGGGCCGCGATCCCCGGCACCATGCACGGGAGCAAGACGTGAGCGTTGCGACCACCTCGAAGGCGAACAGGACCCTGCAGGCCTGGTGGCGGGCAGCACCCCGCCCGCTCTGGGTGGTCACCCCGCTGCTCCTGATCATCTGTATCCCGGTGGCCGACGCGTTCCTTCCGCCGGACATCCACCTCGCCCATCTGCTGGTCGTCGCCACCGCGGTGACCGCCATCGGCACCGGTCCGCGGCCCACGGCACTGATCGGTGCTCTCTCCGTACTCGCGTTGATCGCCGCCGGGGCGGAGCGGCGGGTCCTGAGCACTGAGAACGTGCTGGTGCAACTAGGCTCCCTCACCGCGCTCTGCGTGCTCCTGGTCGCCTTCACCCATCTGCGGGACCGGTACCAGCGGGAACTCGTCCGGGCGCGGACCGTCTCCGACACGGCCCAGCGGGTCGTCCTGCGCCCGCTCCCGGAGCAGGTCGGAGCGGTGTCGCTCGTGGCGGAGTATCACAGCGCCGATGCCGACACCTACGTCGGCGGCGACCTCTACGCCGCGGCCCGTACCTCCCACTCCACCCGGCTGATCATCGGAGACGTCCGCGGCAAGGGCTTCGCCTCGATCAGCGACACGGCGATCGTGCTGGGCGCCTTCCGTGCCGCGGCCCACCGTCAGCTCCCGCTGACGGAACTGGTCGCCTACGTGGAGGACGCGGTCTCCTGGGGCCTCGCGGAGTTCTCGGAATCCGACCCCGACGCCGCCGAACGCTTCGTGACCGCCATGGTGCTCGACATCCCGGACGACGAACCCGTGGTCCACATGATCAGCTGCGGGCATCCGTCGCCCCTGCTGCTGCGCCGTGCGGCCGAGACCGCCACCGCTCTCCATGTGGCCCAACCCGCCCCACCACTCGGCCTCGGCGCCATCTCGGAGACCGTGTACACGGCGGCGACCTTTCCCTTCCAGGACGGGGACAGGATCCTGCTCTACACCGACGGCGTCACCGAGACGCGTGACAGCGAGGGGACCTTCTATCCGCTCGCCGAACGCGTACAGAGGTGGGCCGAACGCGCCCCAGGGCCGCTCCTGCGGGAGATCACCGCCGACGTTCGGGCGTACGCGGGCGGGCTGCTCAACGACGACATGACCATGATGGTCGTACAGCGGGGCCGGGTACCGGCGCCCGCCTGACGGGAGCCGAGAAGCTCCGCTCAGCCGGCCGGAGGGTCGTCAGTACAGACCGTCGGTCACGACCGGTGCCATCGCGCACCTAGCTTGTTCTTTATCTACCAAGATCTTCCAGGCTTGCCGATGGCTTTGAGGGTCTCGGGGCGTTTGACGGTTTTGCCGACGTCGTAGCGGGGTGCCCGGTGTCTGTTCTTGGCGCCGGGTGGCCGTCCGGGTCCGGTGCCTCGAGGTTTGGGAACACGGGCCGGACAGGCAAGGTGAGCGCGGATGTTCCTGAACCCCCGGCGGACCCGGGCTGGGGTGAGCCGGTTGGAGGCGGTGGGCTTCTCCCAGGGCCGGCGGAGGTCCGCGGCCAGCGGCCGAACGAGCCGGAGCTGGGTGTGAGCGACGATCAGGATCCAGGTCCAGCGGTCCGCCGCCTCGGGAGTACGGAGTTTCGGGGTGGTCCAGCCGAGGGTCTGTTTCGCGAAGCGGAAGGTGTGCTCCAGGTCGAAGCGGCGGAGAAACGCCTGCCAGAAGCGGTCCACGTCGTCCGGGGTGGCGCCGGTCTTCGAGGACCATAACCACACCGGCGGAGCGTCCCGGTCCTTCGACAGGTGCTCGACCTTCAGCCGTATCAATGTGCCTTCTACCACAGGCAGTTCACCGTCGTGGTCGAGCCATGAGGAGCGGTGGGTGAGTCGGGGGTGAACCCGGTCCCATGCCTGGGTTTCGGCCTTGCCGTAGTTGGTGGTGTCGGTGATCGCGGGCTCGGGCCAGGTCTCCGGCTTGGTGAAGCGGAACTCGGGGCCGTGTTGGGGCGGCCGGCCGTTGACGCCGTGCGTCCTCGGTGGTTTCGGCAGCCGCATGACGCGGTCGGAGCGGACCCGGCCGATCAGCTCGACTGGCAGGTCGCGCAGGACCCAGGCCAGGCGGGTGACGTCGTAGCCGGCATCGCTGACGATCACGATGGCTGGGTCCCCGGCCTGCCACTGCCCTGCGGCGATGAGCCTTTCAACGACTCCTCGCAGCTGGGTAGCGGTGACCGCGGTCGCGTCGTCGACCGGTCCAAGCCGGACCGCGTCCAGGATCGCAGTCCATGACGTGGCGCCCGGCTCCAGCACGGCCACGAAGGAGTACGGCCAGCCAGGAATGAACTGCGAGGCCGTCTTCGCCCGGCCGTAGACGTGACAGAACAGTCGATCGGCGAGCACGGCGCGTCCGAGCGGAGCCACGGCGACACATCGACCGCCAGGACCAGGCGCCCGCCGTCGAAACGCGGCAGCGGCAGCCCGGCCAGCACCGTCCGCAGCCGATCGACGTCGATTTGGCCGTGGTTCAGACCGCCGTACATCGCTCCGTGCCCACGACGATGCTCGGGCAACAGCGTCAAGTCCACCGGCGACTTCACCGCACCGTCCGCACACAGCACCGCGTCCGCCAGCTCGAACAGTTCATCGCGCCGGGCGGTCAGGCACTCGTAGAACTCGCCCCGGAAGCGTGACGCTTCCGCGAACGCTTCCCTCCGGACAGCATCAGGCAGCAGACTCACCTCGCGGCCTTCGTCTTGGTCACGTGCACCTTGGTCGGAGCACATGATCAGACGAAGGCCGCCCCCACGTCCGGCGAATGCCCAGGTGAGCGACGCAGTTCGACGGACGATTCGAGCGGGACATGAGGCGCGGATCTACGCTTCGGGCTCTTGCTCGGCCCGTAGGTACCGACCCCAGATCTGGGCCTTGCGATAGGGACCGGCCCCGTCGCAGTCGTACTGCGACGCGTCGAAGGTCACCCAATACAGCAGCTCGCCGCTGAGCGACTGGGCATGTTCGTTGGGTTCGGGTGCACCCATGGCATCGATCGTTCCAGCAAACTCGACCTGCCAAGGACCGTCCCAGCCCTGGTCGCGAACGACCGTGACCCGGCTGCCCGGTGCCAGTGCACCCGTCGGCCATGCCTGGCTCAAGGGACGACCGAGGATGTGCTCTATCGCCTGGCGGTCGTCTACGTCCGCACGAACAGGGCCGGAACTGTCTGTCATGCCGCCCACTCTGCCCGCACCACTTCAGGAGCGCCAGAAGATAAAGAACAAGCCTAGTACTCCAGCAGCGCTTCGCTATCTGGCCTGGTCAGAGGCATCGTCGGGAGTGTAGTGGGCAGAGAGCGGGGCGGGGGCGGTCTTGCCGGAC
>NZ_JBVKBD010000030.1:0-63574 GCF_055657365.1 Streptomyces sp. NPDC107559
GCGCGCGGTCTGCTCCGCAGACACGACGCGGCGTCGCTACGCGACGCTCCCCCGCGCTCCGCGCGGGAAGGCGGAACTCCGTTCCGCCGGCCGGATCACTCCGTGATCCGGCGGTCCGATCCGGCTAACGCCGGATCAGTTCGTTACAGGCCTGCTCCGCAGTCCTGTAACGAACCTGACGCACGCTCCGCGCGCGTCAGAAAGGCAGCGGCAAGGGGCAGGGCCGATCGGTGCTTTGACGGGTTGTCAGATTTCATATCTGAGGGTGCGTCGGCTGGTGCGTCATTCTTGATGCCGGATTGAGTCTGGGATCATAGCGCTTCCCCGACGCGTGGCGGACTGGTGGGTTTGGCAGCGTTCATGTCTCGCCTTGTCTAAGCGATCTGACCGGACTTCAGGGCGGCAGGGTTCTTGCTCTCGTCGTCCGCTCCGAGTTGGTGAATGGCTTGAAATGAAGGACTAAGGAGCACGCATTTAAGGGAGAATATGAGTGTCTGAAGGAGCGGCAACTCCTCCGGGCACAAGAAGTCTCCCAGCGAGCAAGGAGCAGGAATGAAGCTTAAGCCGATTTCCATGGATGTATTCGCCGAAGCCCGGGAGGAAGCTCACGCGATACTGGCACGCCTTATGGGGCGTCTCGCTCCGGGTGAGCATGTCCTCCGGCTGGGCGTCGACATGGACGGCCAGGAAAGCCCCCTGAGTGCCACACTGCCGCTGACCGTGGAGGGTGACGGCGGCCTGGACGATCTGGTGGCCGCGGACGCCAAGTGGTTCGACAACTTCGCGTTCCTGTTGTCCTGCGGGCTGGCCCAGACGCTGTGCTACGGGGTGATGTACCTGCGCTCACCCGCAACCGAGCCGGGCGGCTCGGCCTGCACCGTGCAGGCGTGGCACCTGGCTTGGGGTGTGTTGGGTGAGTGCTCTGCTGCTGAGGCGGCGGAGTTGATCGGGGGCGGGGAGCCTGCGCTCTTCCTGGACGCGCCCGGGGTTCACTGCGCGGAGGACGAGGAGGAGGGCGAGGCGGTGTATCCGCCGGTGGCCTACACGATCCCGTAACGGCTGCGGGTGGCGACCTGGCCCGCTGCCTTGCCCCGGCCTCGCCGGCGGGGCACTCGGCGGGGGTGTCGGTCAAGGTCCGGCATCCCCCGCCTGAGCGGCGCGGAGCGTCGCGGTTTTCGATGAGGGGCGGTCCGCATCAGCGGACCGCCCCTCATCGCGCATCGCGTAGCGATGCCATTGCTGTTCTTCGGCGCGCGGAGTGCGCCCGGGTTTCCGCCGCGTAGCGGCGGCGCGTCACGTCTGCGGAGCAGACTGCGCGCAATAAAAGGTTCGGGAATTCGGCTTTGCTGGGTGTGGTTTGGGTTTTGCTGGCGGGGAATTGTTTGGTCCGGTAGGTCGGCAAACCTGGTCCGGTAATTCCCCGCCAGTGTGCCTCTCCCAGCGAGGCTCTTCTATCCTAGGGGCTGTTGTCTTATGTCGGGAGTGCTGCTGCGCTCCGGGTGGGGAGCGGGGGGATGGTTGTGCCGGACGGTGCGCTGCTGCGCTTGGTGCATGAGGGGCGGTGGGTGGTGAGCCGGGCGTGGATCCTGCAGTGGACGGGTGCGTCGGCCGGGACTCTTGCGCGTTGGTATGCGGAGCGTCATGCGCAGCCGGAGGGGCGTCGGCATCCTGAGGTCGTGCATACGGTGGGGCGTACGCAGTTCTTCGATCAGCAGGCTGTCGAGGCGTTTTGGGCGGTGTGGCAGGAGGAGGTCGGTACGGGGCGGCTGGGCCGGGCCGGCCGCAAGCCGGGCAGTCCCGCTACCGGAGGGGCCGATCGTGCGCAGCGTGAGCGGGCGGTGGGTGTGGCTTTGGCCGCGCTGCGCGAGGACGGTGGCTATCGGCGGGGGCTCGCCGCGCGTCTCGCGCGCGAGCATGGCGGGGTGGCGCGCAGTTGGCAGCGTGCCGTCACCGAGGCCCGGGCCCTGTACGACACGGACGCTTCCAGCGCCGCGCTCCAGCAGTCCACACAGAACCTGTAGCCACCACCACTGTGCTGTGGCCCGGCAGTTGCTGCCGGGCACACTCCAGGGGGCCTCGCCACCTTGAGGGCTGGCCCGGGGGTACGGCGGCGGCAGGTAGCGCGGAGGCGGGCGCCGACGCGCAACAGCCATCAGGCCGGCCCGATCCCCCGACGGCGCGCCCACCCCGCCCCGCCCGTCCCTTCCACTTCCTTCTTTCTGGTCATGGGGTGCGGGGGTGTGCAGAGGGGGATGTCGGCAGTCTGACCGTGCGATAGAGGCTTGTTGACCTGGAGTGGGATGGATGTCGGCTGTCGGCCTGCGCAACATCTGACGCAACGTCCAGGCGCAACAGCTGACGCAACGTCCAGGCGCAACGTTGGGGTGCAACAGGGGTTCCCGCCCCTCAATACTACTACTATTATGAAAGTAGTGGGGGGTGTCCCTGGAACCGCGGTAAGTCAACGAAGGGGAAGACGTGGAAATCCAGATCTCCGACGGGATCGTTCGCAGGCTGCATGGAGGTGAGGACGCGCCCATGGGTGCGGCTGCCATTCGGGCCCGTACGATCGCTGACTTGCTGCCCCTGGTGTGCCAGCGGGCGGGTGTGACCATCGTGCACAACTTTGATGCGAATTACACGGGAGTTCGTGTCGACACCAAGGTTGGTCCGATCGTGCTCGAGATCCCGGTGAATGACGGGTTATACCGGCTCGTTCACCAGTTCCCGGAGCCGGACCGGCAGGGTCGAGCCGAGGTGGAGATCCGCCGCTTCCCGCAGATCTACAAGCCGCAGGGGGTCGCGTTCATCACGGCCGAGTTCCTGCGCTCGCGAGGGTTTCTGAGCTAGTGCGCTGCGGGGGCGTGTCGGCCGGGGCGCCCTCTGCCCGGACTGCAGGAGAGGAAGGGATCACGGTGGAGCATACGCGGATCGAGGCGGCAGGAGTCCCGCTCACGGATGCCGAGCAGGAGCAGACCGCTCACGCGTTGCGGGAGTTGGCGCACAGTGAGAGCGACCCACGCGCGCTGCGGGTGCCGCGGGCGCAGTTGGAGATGATCCGACCGTTCTTCGAGCTGGGTTGGGCGATGGGGGTGCGCACCGGTCACACGGGTTCGGCACTGCTCGGTGTGCCGGTGGATCGGCAGACGGTCGCGCGTTCGTTCGTCCTGCTGATGGCTGAGCGGTTGGCGGATCCTGTGGTCGTTGCTCTCGACCCAGTCGACTACCGCGAGCGTCACGCGGTTGAGTGCGGGATCAACCGTCTCAAGAGGCACCGTGCCGTCGCCACCAGGTACGACAAGCTCACGGTCCGATACGAGGCGACGGTTCTGATTGCAGTGATCAACGAGTGGTTGTGACTACCTGGTTCCGGCTGGGCGCGATGCGGGTGGGGAGCAGCTCTTGCAGGAGTTCCACGGTGAGGTCAGGCTGACCCACGAACGGGGAGTGGCCTGTCTGCCATTCGCGCACGTCGGTGCAGCGCGAGGCCATGGTCCGCTGGAGGCCGGGGTCGATGGCGCGGTCCTGTGCGCAGATGACGTAGGTCGAGGGAGTCTTCTTCCAGCTGTGGTGCTGGGGGACTCCACGTCCGCAGCCTGGGGCTTGTGCACGCAGCAGGCCGACCGCCTGCGCGGCCAGGGCTTCAGGACAGTCGCCATAGAGTGTGTCGATGGCCAGGCCGGGGTGCAGGGTGGTCGAGCCGTCCGGCTCGGCGACGATGGCGTCCTTGAGCTGTTGGGAAGCACCGCCCAGGCTGGCCGCGCTCTCGCCGGCATCGAGTACGAACGCTGCCAGGTAGACCAGGTGTGCTGCTCCGCGGACCCCTGTGATCACCGACCCTCCGTAGGAGTGGCCGAGGACGACCGGGGGCTCGGGCAAGACGTCGATGACGGCCTGAACGGCGGCGGTGTCAGCAGCCAAAGAGCCGCGGTGGAGCTCGGGTACAGCAACCTCGGTTCGGTCGGTCCGCAACCGTTCCGCCAACACCGCAAAGTGCTCGGGACGGTGATACAGGCCGTGAACAAGCACCACAGCAGCCAACTCGTCCGTCTCCTCAGGTCGACACCAGACCGGTGAGCCTAGCCCTGAACCACGGACACCTCCTCACCTTGATCCACTTTCGATACACGGCCTAGCCGCTGCGCCGCCGCACCGCTGTCGCCCAGGAGCGCGGCACAGCGGCCAGCGCGCGGCGGCCTCCCCGGCTCAGGTCCCGGCCCGAACCCGGCACGTCCGGTACCCGGGCCGCCGCTGCGCACGGCCGCCGTGCGATCCCATCGTCGATGCCGCAAACCCAGCAACGGTGTGCTTGGCAACGACGACAGGCAGGCGACCTGGACCACACTTCAGGTGTGCGACGCGGGGATCTGAGCGATCCCTCTGTACTCCTCGTCCGTGTACGCCACCAGCGACGCGAGGGCGGCCGCAGCGAGGCCGCCGAGGGCGTTTCGCCATGGGGCGACGCAGAGACACTGAGCGATGGCACGCCGGGCCGGCTCGAAAGGCATGGCCTTCGCCAGAGCGTTAAGCACCCGCGCTTGGGAAACTGGATCGACGAGGTCGTCGACCAGTTCCTCAGCTTCCTGGTGTGTCCCGGTGGACACCAGCGCTTCTCCGATCCAAGACAGTGAGCGGTCGCGAACAATCGAGTCCTGGAGCGTGCGAGCAATCGCGGCGGCCTCGGTGAGGAGGGTGCGCGCCCGCAACGGATCGCCGCAGGTGACATGCGCTGACCCGACCTCGGTGAGGCACTCGGCCAAGGCTTCCGGGTCGACGATCCGGCGGCTTTCCGTCTCGGCCTCGGCGAGCAACCGTGCTGCTTGTTCCGGGTGCCCGCACGCGGCGAGCCCCTCTGAAACGAGGCAGAGACGCCAAATGCGGTGGCCGGGCTTCGGCAGCTCCCGGGCCTCCGTCTCGCAATCGGCCAGTACGGCTGTTCCCAGCGCCAGGTCGCCCTGAACCCCCAGCTTCTTGCCCACCCGGTCGAGCGCCGGGTTCCCGTACTCCCCCGGGTGCTCGGCGGTCCGGGCCAGCGCCACGGCCCGCTCTCCCGCTCCTGCAGCGGCCAGGCTTTCGGCCGTGTGAGCGATCTCGTACGCGCGGTAGGTCGAATCCGCGAGGGCAGCCGCGACCTCCGCCGCCTCCTCAAGAACCTCCACGGCATGGGCATGATCCAAGGCTTGGGCCGTTGCCCGCCCGACGCGGATGAGGAGTCGGACTCGCCACAGTGGGTCGGTGATCGTACGGGCGAGTTCCTCGGCCCTTGCCAGCTCGCCCGTTTCGACCAATGCCTCGCCCAGCCAGTTAACGACTCGTTCCGCATCGGAGTTGTCGGCATGGGCGCGCAGAACGGTCTCCGCTTCGTCGAGCAGGCTGAGAGCCCGGTCCCGCTCTCCTGCCGCAGCGAGCGCGTCACCCAGCCAAATCAGGGATCTTGCATCGCTCAGTGCATCCACGGTCTCGCGGGCCAGCGTTTCGCTCTCCAGGGCCAGGATCTCGGCATCCGCGCAATGCCCTTGAGTGATCAGCGCCTTGGCCACCGAGGCGAGACCGCGCGACCGTTGCCCTGAGTCGTCAATCGAGCGGGCCAGTGCTTCGGCCCGCCCCACTTCGCCGCGTTCTGCCAGGTCCGTGGAGACGAAGGCGAGCAGCTGGTCCTTTTCCACGGTGTCCTGGGCGATGGCCACGGCCCGCTCGTGGCAGCCGGCAGCGGACAGTACGATCCCGAGCTGCAGAAGCGTCCAGTCTCTCTGCTCCGCTTCCTTCGTGTTCCCGGACCGTGCTATAGCCTCGGCGAGGTCCAGCAACTTCATCATTCGTACACGCTGTTCGGGTCGGTCGCGCAGATGCCACGCGATGCCGATGAGAGAATCGGACGAATCGGGTCCAGGGTCCGAGCCGCACGCGAGCGCTTCGGCTTCCGCCCACATGTTCTCGCCCTGCTCTGTCTCTCCCAAGTCGTGCAGCACCCGGCCCGCACGAGCGAGCACGCTTGTCCGTTGCCATAATTCATCGAGAGAACCCCTACGGGCCAGGGCAACCGCGTCGGACAGCGCCGCGCAGGTGCTGTCCCGGTCGCCGGTCTCGCGCCACCCCTCCGCCGTCGTCATCAGCGCCGCCGCGGAGACCGCCAGGGCCTGCGCCCGGTCCGTTGCTTCGCGCAGCACGGCTTCGGCTTCCTGAGGTCCGCTCGGCCACCACGCCCGCGCCACCTCGGTCAGGATCTCGACCCGCCGCACCGAATCGAGGTCGGCACGTGCGTTCTCCGCTGCTTCTGCGAACAGTGCGTCGGCGTCCGAGAGCGGCCCGGTATCGGCCAGCGCTCGCGCCGCAGCATTCAGGGCCTGGGCTCGCCGTACCGGCTCGGCCAGACTCCGAGCCAGCGCTTCGGCCCGACGAGGCTGGCCCAGCAAGACCCACACCCCCGGCAGCTCGACCGGCAACGACGCGTTGCGCGCATGGAGTGCGTCGCGCCGGACAGCCAACCGCAGCAGCAAGGTAAGGTCCGGGGACGTTGCTTCGGCGAGGGCGTACTGCGCGACGCGGATCTCGGTGAGGGCCGCCGTGTCCCCGCCGATCAGCTCACGCATCCGATCGTGGCGGGCGCAGTCGGCGGCGAGAACGGCCATCCGTGACAGGTCGGCCGTGGCGCGTAGCATCGAGAAGTAGCCGCGCAGCAGGTACTCCGGGGTATCCGTAGGCCAGTGCCCAGCCGCGTAGCGACCGGCCCAGGCATGGATCCGGTCCCGGTACGCCCCCAGTTCCCTGGGGCCGAGCATCCGCACCGCGTGGTCCAGCAGTTCCTCGTGACCGAGGACCAGGACCGGAGGCAGTTCGCCAGGGCGGGTCTGGCTCTCCCGGACGCGGAAGGTACGCCCGGCCCTGCTGCTCAGCAGCTCCTCCACGTCGTACTGTCCGAGGCCGGTCAGCTCGGCCAGTTCCGCGGCGCCCAGACCACCGCCGGAGGCGGTGAGCAGGCCGAGCAGATCCCGTTCGGCGCCCTGGCCGGCCAGCAGTTGCTTCAGTTCGCGCTGCGCCTCCGCGCGGATCACCTGCGCGACGGAGGATCGTGGCAGGGGCCGTACGATGCCGGGGTCGCGCATCGGGTGGTGTTCCGGCACGTCGCCCGGCACCGGTGGGTCGGGACGGCCGGCGAGGATGACCCGCAGCCCGGCGGGCGGCCGGGCCGGCAGCAGGGCGGCGATGCTGTATGCGTCAGGGCCCGTGGTCACCCCACGGTCCTCGTCCAGACCGTCGACCAGCAGGATCAGCCGCTCACCCCGCCCGTTGCAGAGGTCCGCCGCGTCCTTCAGTAGCCGCAGGACGTGCGCCTCGCGCGTCGAGGGCGTCAAGAACGCGGCGGGACTTTCACCGAGCAGCTCAGCGAGCTGCTCCAGGACGACGTCGGTGAAGGCGATCCGGTCGTTCTGCGCGGCGAACCGGGCGGTGACGAAGAACGGTACGATCCGAACCCCCGCGGGAGGGTGCAGGGTGAACCAGGCCATCAGCGCGCTCTTCCCGGCCCAGGGACCCGCCTGCCACCACACGTAGGGACCGCCGTCGGGCGCGGTGCAGAACGCGGCCAGTTCCCGGAGTTCCGGCTCGCGGTCGACGAGCGATTCCGGGGCGATGCGCCGGACCTGCTCGCCGTACCCGGAGCGCGGCGCCGGCTGAGCCCCGACCGTCACGTCTCCGTGGACGATGCCGCTGACGGCCACCGCTCCGGCCCGCGCCTCGGCCGCGCCCGTACCGGAGGCCCGAAGGGAGGTCATCGCTGTGCCTCTCCGTCGTACCGCGAGGTGCTGCAGGTCGCCGAGCCGGGGCCGTTCTCAGGCGTGTCCGTGCCGCGTACCCGGCCGAGGTGCATGGTGATGAGCGCCGGGAGCGCCTGGGGGGCTAGGCGGACGAGGTCGTCGAGCAGCTGCCGCCAGTCGCCTAGCGCCAGTGCGTGCGCCATCATCCGTCGCCCCTGGGCGGGTTCGACGAACCACGTCAGTCTCCCCTGGGTGCGGGCGCGGTGAAAGGAGTACGGGATGCGCTGCGCCAGGTCCACAGCGGTGCCGAGGTCACCGATCGCGGTCACCACTGCCACAAGACGCTCCAGTCTCTGGGACGCATTCCACCGATCGGTCGTCGGGTGTGAGAGTTCCTTGGCCGCCCTGTGGGCCCACACCCGCGCCAGGCCCGGCTCGCCCGATCTCGCCGCCGCCCCGACCAGCGCGGCCATCGCCTCCGCTCGCCAGTACGGGTCGGCGATGCCACACGCCAGTTGTGCCGCGGTGTCGTAGCAGCGGCTCCAGGCAAGCGCCTCCGCCGCGTACCGCTCCATCGCGCCGCGGAAGCGGCTGCCCTCGTGCGTGCGGGCCAGATCGACAAGCCCGGCGGCCAGTTCATCGGCGCGGCGCCGGGCTCCGCCCATGGCGGCGGCTCGGGTCAGCGCGGTCACCAGGCGCGCTCTGTCGTCCACGGCGCCCGGGTGGGCGTCGAGCAGGCGGGCGGCCCGGTCCAAAGCGCCGCGAGTGATCGCGCAGTGCGCCAACGTCAGTCCGCTCCGGTCGCGTTCGCGGTCGCTGCCGATGCACCGCAGGAACGTCTCCGCCCGATCGAACTCGTTCCGCTCGGACAGCGCGTCCACGAGTTCGGCCTGCGCCAGCTTGCGGAACTCAGGAACCGTGATGTCCTGGACGGTCTCCTGTGCCCGGCCCGGTTCCCCTGTCACCGCCAGTGCACGGGCCCACGACACCTGTACCTGTGCGCGTCGGACCGGCGAGGTGGTGCAACCTGCGAGGCTGGCGAGGGCGTCGGTCAGGCGGGCGGCGTCCTCGTGGTCGCCTCGGGACACCGACGCCCTCGCCAGGGCGGCCAGCGCCCGGGCCTGAGGGCCGGGGTCGTGCCCCTCCCTGCAGAAGCGTTCGGCGGCCCGGGCCAGTTCGGCCGCGCGGTGGCCGTCCCCGCGGTCCAGCGCCACGCGTGCCAGCAGGATCAGCGCCTCGGCGCGCTCGTAGGGCTCCCTGATCGTGCGGGCCAGCTCCTCGGCCCGCACATCGTCTCCCGCGAGCGCTGCGGCCCCCACCGCGCCCACCAGCAGCGGCGCTTCGTTGCCCCGGTCTTCCTGATCCTGCGCAGGAAGAGCGGCGTCGGGTGTCCACGGCCGCCGGGCCACGGCTTCCAGCGCCCGTGACAACGCGGCCGCGCGCTCCCGGTCGGCACACGCCGTCAACGCCTCCACCGCCGCCCGGGCCAGGGACCTGCTCGACACCGCGTCCTGCCAGCTCGGATGGTCCGCCACGGCCGCCGTCTCAGCGATCAGGTCCGCCAGCCGCGCGGCGCGCGGCGCGTCACCCGAGGCCACCACGGCCTCGGTGAGCGGTTCGATGACCTCCAAGGTCCCCAGGTCCGGCCGGGCCCACCGCGTCAACTCCGTTGCCGCCTCGAGCAGTGCGGTGCCATGTCTTCCGATACCTGCGGACGCAGCGGCAGCGAGGTTTGCCTCGATTCCGGCTCGCCGCCGTGGGGAGGGCACGGTGCGGGCGAGGGCGGCCAGGGATTTCAGTGCGGCGGCCACTCGCTCGGGTTCCAGCGAGTCGGCCGCCCACGCCACGTCTGTGTGCCAGGAGAAACCAGAGCCGGTCCTCGCGAGTTCCTCGATGGCATCGGCCAGTTCAGCCGCCCGCCCACGCTCTCCGCTCGCGGCCGCCGCCCGTGCACGAGCGGCCAGGACGTGGGCCCTGTCGCTGTCGTGGGCGGCGTCCGCCAGGACGGTGCCCATGGCCCGGTCCAGGGCCGCGGCGCGGTCGTGATCGCCCGCCGCGCCCGCCGCCTCCGCCTCCGCCGCGTTGCGGCGCGCCCGCCAGACCGCATTGGCGTCTCCGGAGCCGAGGCTCTCGATGCCGTCGGCCAGGTCCGCCGCCCTCGCACGATCCCCTCGGGCACCCACCGCCAGGGCGACCTCTGCGAGAGCGGCGGCCACCGTGTCCGGCTCGTCCATGCCCCGCGCCAACGCCTCGGCACGGTCCGCCTGCCCCATGGCCGCCCAGACGGCGGGCAGGCGTATCGGGAAGTAGCTGCGGTCCACCAACCGCTGACGGTGCGCGCACAGCAGGGCGGTCCACACCAGATCAGGGTCCTCGGACGCCAGGACGAGCTCCCGCGCAGCATCGATCTCGGCCAGCACGGCGGCGTCCCCGCCCGTCGCCTCGCGGATACGGTCGTGGCGGGCGGGGTCGGTGGCGCAGGCGACGGCGCGGGGCACGTCGGCGGTGGCCCGCAGCAGTCGGGGATAGTCCCGCATCAGGTACTGCGGGCTGGCCGGCGGCCAGCCCCGGTCGCGGTACGTCGCGGCCCAGGTGTGCAGCCGTGCGCGGTAGGCGAGCAGCTTGTCCCGGCCGAGCATGGTGAGGGCCGTGGTCTGGAGTTCCTCGTGGCCAAGGACGTAGACCTCGGGGGCATCGGGTTCGGGCCCGGCCGAACCGCTGCCTCCCGCGCGGACGGTGAAGGTCCGGCCGGTGACCGCCCTCAGGTGCTGGGCGACCTCCCAGGGGGCGCAGCCGGTCAGTTCGGCCAGATCGACCCGGCTCAGCCCGCCTCCGGCCGCGGCCACGAGGCCCAGCAGGTCCCGTTCCTCTGGTGTGCCGCGAACGAGCCGAGCCAACTCCCTTTCGCAGTCGGCCCGGACCACCGCCGCGTACCCGGACCGGCCCAGCGGGCGGACGATGCCGGGGGCCCGCAGGGGGTGGTCCTCGGGTACGTCGTCCGGTACAGGCGGGTCGGGACGGCCGGCCACGACGACCCGCAGCCCGGCAGGCGGCCGGGCCGGCAGCAGGGCAGCGATGCTGTATGCGTCAGGGCCGGTCGTCACCCCACGGTCCTCGTCCAGACCGTCGACCAGCAGGACGAGCCGTCTGCCGCGCCCCTGACACAGCCGGGCCGCTTCCTCCAGGGCGTCGAGCAGATGGCCCTCGCGGGTGGCCTCGGTGACGTACGACGGCATGGGCTGCCCCAGCAGGGCGGCGAGCTGCTCGGCGACAACGTCGGTGAACGCCGTGCGGTCGCTCTGGCCGGCGAAGCGCGCGGTGACGAAGAAGGGCACGATCTCCACGGACTTTGGGGGGTGTAGCGCGAACCAGGACATCAGCGCGGTCTTCCCTGCCCAGGGACCCGCCTGCCACCATCCGTAGGAGCCGCCGTCCGGGCCCGTGCAGAATGCCTGCAGTTGCGCCAACTCCGCCTCCCGGGAAACAAGTTCAGGAGGCGCGATGCGCAGCACCTGCTGGCGGTAGCCGCTCCGTGCCGGGGGCGGTGCATGCACGGCCACGTCACCGTGGACGACGCCGCTGACCGCCACCCCGCCTGTGGTGGCGCGGGCGGCCCCGCTGCCGGTGACGGCCGCCGCCGACCGCTGCCACCATCCGCGCGCCTTCACCGAAGCTCCGTTCGTCTCACCGCGTGCGTACGCCGGACGCCGCTCAGCTCAGGCGTACCCCGCTGGTGGCCTCCCCTCCGTCGGTGGCGTCGGCCGTGCCGGTACGCTCCACCTCCACCTCCACCGCGGTCGTGCCGTCAGCGGCAGGGCCGGTGAGACCGGACACGGCAGTGCCTCCCGCACCAGCCCTCGAATCGCCGGTGTCGGCCACCCGCAGAACACGAGCACGGCTTGCGGGCAGAGCGGCCCATACAGCAACTCCGAGCGCCGACACCGCCACGAGCGCCGACACGACCGTGGCCACACGGTTCGCTTCGTCCCCCTTCAACAAGAAGAAGGCCACACCCAAGCCCGCGACCGCCAGGGAGGTCACGGTCAGCACGATCCGGCGCGCGTTCATTCCTCCATCATCACGGCATGCCCCGTACACCGGGAGGCCTTTGCGCAGAACAGTTCGACCTCCTGCGGACATCATCTGACGCCACACCACGAAAGAGGACTTTTCACTCCGAGTCAGCTCTCTTCCGACGGTCATCGGCCGCGCCCGTGACCGTAGTTCTGTCACGAAGAGTCACTGTGGAGGAGATGAAGAGAACAACGAAGAACCACGCTGGGAGCGGTTGGGCCCCGTCCTGTGCTGAGGGGCGGGAGAGGCGGGGCCTCAAGATCGGACAACGGACAGACACGAAGGACCCGCATCATGCCGCGACGAACGCGGTGCACGCCGGCCGGCCCAGCGTGCTCACCGGCATCAGCGACGCGCCCGTCCTGCGCGCCGTCCTGGACGAGGAACCCTGAACCGCCCTTCGCCTCGCTGGAGGCACCCGCCGTGATCACACCCAACGCCGCTGCACCGACCGCCATCCACTACGTCGCCGCCGCCCACCCGGGCGCACCGCGAAGCCGTCCCGGTGACTGATCAAAGACCGCTCGTCCAGAAGGAGGGCTGTCGGGGCCACCGTCGGCCTGCATCGCCGCGTCACGTCGCGGGCCGGCCGCATGCTGTTCGGCGAGGGACGGCATTGCAGCGATGGCTTCGGCGGCGCGTCCATGCCGGATGAGCAGCTCGGCCACTGCCGTCGGCCGCAGTTCGGTGTCCGCCCGCAGCAGGGCGAGAGCCTCCTCGAGGCGCCCCGTCTCTTCCAGGATCGACGCCTTGCCGACCGTCAGGCCGTACGTACAAGGCCGACGGCAGCCTCTCGGCCCCCGTCACCGAGCCGGCCCGTCTCAAGCCCGTGCGCTGATCCGGCCGACCTTCTCGGCACACGGCGCTGCATCTTCCCGTGCAGCGCCGTTCTGGCCCTTTGGAACGATCCGGCTTGCAGTTGCCTGATCAGGCGGGCCGCCGTAGCCCGTCGTCTCGCCACTACCTCAGGGCCTGCGGGAGCGCGGGCGGCGCAAGCAGCAGGCAGCGTCGACGGCGCCACCATCGCAGCGACAGCCGTACGACGAGCCAGACCCCGCCGGTGATCATTCCTGCGGCAACGGCCATACCGCTCTGATGCCGGTAGAACTGCCACAGCGCTTCGGCGGCGGCAGCGGCCAGCAGCAGCCACAAGCAGCAGAAGTAGAACCAGAACACGATCGACAGCAGCACGTCGAACCGGCGCATCCGAGCGAGCTGGGAACACACATACCGCGTGCTCTCGTCATCAAGTACCACAGAGGGCATAACCACTCCCTGTTCAGCACGCTGCATGGAGCGCGGAACCGTCCGGACCGAGGCGCCGGAAACCCGACACACGCCGCACCGTAGGAAGTTGCGGGTCCTTGCGTCTCTTTCGCCATCGAGGCAGACACGGGGCCTGCCTCCGACCTGCCCAGCAGGCGGCAGGAGGCGAGGACAACTACGCTTTGTCCGCGGATAATCCCAACAGGTACGCGGGTCGAGGGGGCAGTCTTGAGCGATCAGGCTCCCCGTCGACTCGGCCGGCCTGCCGGACCGCTGTCGAAGGGCCCTGGTGCCAAGCCTCATGTGGCTGCGTTCCTGCGCAAGGTACTGGACCAGGCCGGCCTCACCCAGGCCGCCCTGGCGGCCGCCCTCGGGATGAGCACGAGCGCGCTGTCCACCCGGTTCCGCGGCGAACGGCTGGACTGGCCGTTCGTGCAAAGGGTGATCGAGCTGTGTTCCGAAGACGGCGAACCGCGCACACGAGAGCGCTGGCTCGACCAGGCCAGGCGGCTGTGGGACGGTCTTGCGGTACCCGTGCAGGGGCCGCCGGCCCGGTTGCTCAACGGCAGGGACATCGTCATCGACAGTGTCCTGCACGTCGTCGCAGCCGAGAGCGGCCGGGCCGAGGCCCTGCAGGAGCTGTCCGACAGGCAGCGGCAGCTCGACCAGGCCGTGCGAGCACGCGGGCAGGCCGAAGCAGCGGTGCAGGCCGCAAGTTCACTGAACGCAGTCCTTGCGGTCTGGATCATCGTTCTGGCCGACGAAGTGGAACGCACGCAGGGCCACCGCAGCGACCTCGCCCGCCGCACCCCTCTGGATCACGACGAGCTCGTGCGCGTGGACACTCTTCTCAGCCTGGCCGTACGCCACCACGAGCGCATCACGCTCGACAGCGCCAAAGCCGCCGCCGACCTCGAGCGGGCCACCTCGGTGCTCGCGGGCCTGATCACCTGCGGGCGCCGCCTGCAGGCGGACATCACACGGTTGCACGCCGACAAGCCATCGCCGGCCGACAGCCGCGAGCCCGGCAGTGACCACGTCCTGCCCATGCCCTTCGACGCTGCGCGGGAGTTCGCAGCCAACATCGACACGGCGCTGGACCGCATCGAGGACCTCAGCAACACCATCGGCCAGGAAATCCGGCAGACCGCCGACGTCCTGGCCGGCCTCGACCCTGTGGGCGCGGACCGCTCTCCACCGCCGGCCGCTCCCGCTGCCCACTCCACGGGGTACCGGCCAGGCTCCTTCCTCGCCCTGCTGACACCCGAGGACCACGACGCTCTCGTGCGGCTCGGAGACCAGCACCGTACCCAGGACATCTTCCAGTTCTCGCTCATGGACGGTGTGGTCCTCGTCAAGTCGGGCCTGCTGGTCCGCAAGATCAGGACCAGCGCAGGCGCGTTCAACGTCGGCGTATGCGGCGCCGGCGACATCGCAGGTGACACCCATGCCTTGACCGGCATGCCCACCAACGAGTTCGTCGAACACCTGCGCAACGGCGATGTGGTGGTCATCGCGTCCCGGACTTTCGCCGAACACCTGCGCGCGGCGCTACCGGTCAGGCAAGCGCTCCTGGTCTCGGAGGCCCGCGACAGCGCCCGCTCCAGCCGACAAGCCGGCCGAGGACCTCGAGCGGCCCTTACCCGACTCCTGGTCAGGCTCGCCGAGTCCTACGGCGAAGCAACCCCCGAGGGCATCGACATCGCCCTTGACGCGCCCACACTGCGCAGTCTCGTCCTCGACGCCGACGTGGCACTCGACGAACTCGCCCGCGAGGACCTCGCCTTCGCCCGCGACGAGTGCATCTTCATCCCGAGCCTGGACGCCCTACGCGCCAGTCAGTAACCACCCAAGCAGAACACAAGGGCAACGCACACGGCCGCGCCGCCGCCCGCTGGAGACGTCCCGTCCCCGATCCCGCCCGAAAGGCATACGTGCTGATGACAACCACCACCCAGCGCCTCCTCGACCTCGCCGCGGCCGCACCGGCCAGCCGCGACCAGGACCTGCTGCGACTCCTGCGTGAAGCCGGCGGGCTCTACCAGCAGGGCCTCGAGGCCACCCGCGAGAGCGTGACGGCCCGCTTCGCCGAACTGCCGGACGACGACCTGGCGGCGGCCGTGAACGCAGCCGGCCTGCCCAGCGACCCCGCGCAGGACCGCGACGAACTGCTGATGCTGCTCACCCTCACCGAGTGGGAGATGACACCTGCGGCCATGGCGTATGCCGAAATGGCCCAGGACGCAGCACGCCGCGGGGTCGGCCTCCTTCCGGAGGAATAAGGCCAGCCTCTCCCTCCGCGCGGGAAATCCCGGGCGGCAGGCTGGACCCCCACCTCAAACTCCTGCCATTATGCGTGTTGTGGGGCCGGGCGGGCCGGCTCGTCTCCTGACAGGACGGACACCTCTACCATGACCTCGCGCCGTGAGCCCCGCCTGGCCGACGCCGCCGAGATCGCGGCCGAGCAGGGCCTGTCGCCCGGGCGTATCAGCATGCTCTACAGCCAGCGCGGGAAGAACGGATTCCCCGAAGCCGCCGACCAGCGCGGCCGTGCCCGGCTGTGGGACCACGCTGCAGTCACCGCCTGGTTCGCCGGGCGCCAGCTGGCAAGGCTGCGCGGACACACACCGCCCTCCCGTGACCCGCAGGACCTATTGAACGCTGCCGATGCCTCGAGGTTCCTGGGCTACAAGAACCCCAACCAGGTCACCACCTATGTCCGCGACCATCCCGGCTATTTCCCCGATCCGGACACCGTCGAAGAGATGGGCACGCCCGAGAACCCCTACCGCCGGCAGCTGTGGCGGGTACAGACCCTGCTGGACTGGATGGCCACCCGCCCCGGCCGCGGCAAACGGGCCGGTGCCCAGCGCACGGCGCCCGCCCTGCCCCACGTCCCCGCCGACGGCGACCCCGACGAACTCCTGGGAGCCACGCAGGCCGCGGCACTGCTGGGGTTCAAGAGCGTCAACTCCTTCTCCAGCAGCCTGTCCCAGGGCAACCTGCCCCTCCTGGAAACCCCCGACGCTCTCACGGAGAAGGGCGGGCGCCGGCGGTGGACGCGCCAGCGAATCCTCCAACAGGCCGCCCAGCGCGGTTCCGGCAGATAGAAACCCGCAGTGAGCGCACAGCAGCCCGCCGCCCCGCAGACACAGCATCCGGTTACGAGCCGTTGGACCCTCGCGGGCCGGGTGTCGCGCGATGGCCGGCACGGCGTGGCTCGCCACCACGCCCCGCAGCAGCCCCGGTCCGCTACGGACCGGCCATCGCTGAGCCTCTCCACGGGGGCGGCCGTTTCCTGGTTCGCTCGCGGCCCCTTGCCGTAGGGGTGGCGAGCTCCGCTCCAGGAGCAAGCTGCTCCGGCGCGCGGGCTGTGGTCGGGGCCGTGAACGTCAGCAACGGCGAGACCGCGACGCCGATTCGACTTCGTGACCGTGGTCGGGGCTTCGTGGTGGGGGGTCTGGTCGGGGCCCACGGGTTTCCTCGGCAGGAACCGAAGGCCTCCGCCGGAGACCGCCACGGCCGCGGAGGGAACCTCTGATGAGCAGCGCCGCACGGAGCACGCCGGCAACGAGAGAGGCCCCCAGTCCCGCTGAGACCCTGGCCCACCAGGTGCTGGCCAGCCTCGCCCAGCACCGTATCGCCACCACCAGCCAGCTGCGGCGCATGCTGCGGCCAGAGGGCACGCGGCAGCTGATGTCCCGTGTTCTGAACAGGCTGCGCTCCGAGGGCTTCACCGACTGCACGGTGCTGCCGGATGCGAGCCGGACCCGTACCCGCGCCTGGTACCTCACGCCGGACGGCGCCCGGCTGACCCGGGACCTGCCCATCCTGCGGGGACGGCCGCCCTACCCCATCACCTCGGCCACGGCAGCGTCGCTGAAGACCCCGCACACGCTCGCAGTCGTCCGCACCCACCTCGCCTTCGCCGCAGACGCCCGCCGGCTCGGACACGAGCACGGCCCCTGGGACTGGACCCCCGAGGTCTCCCACTCCATCGGCGAAGGCGAACGTGTCGTGGCCGACGCGGTGATGCACTACACGGTCCTCGAGAGCGAACACCGGCGAAAGCTGCGCGCGTTCGTGGAAGTCGACCGCAGCACCATGAGCAGTGAGCGCCTCGCCGTGAAGCTGATCGAGTACGCCCGCCTGCACCAGTACGAGGCCCAGCCCGTCGGCCGGCGCAGGCAGGCCGCCGCGGGCCCTGCCTGGCTGCGCTGGTACCCGGTCTTCCCCCGCGTGCTCTTCGTGCTCACCGGTGCTTCCCGGGCCAGGCTGGAGAACCGGATGAGCGATCTGCAGGCGATGGTGGCTCAACACCCGCTCGTATCAGCCCTCGCCCGCGAGGTCCGCCTGGGAGCCGCCGTGCTGGAAGACCTGGAGCAGCACGGTCCCTCCCAAAGCATGTGGATGCCGCTGGCCGGCGGCACACCCCGCCCATGGACCGACCTGTGACCACCCCCGGCCGCTGACCGGACACCGGCCATGGCACCCGGCCGCGTCAGCACCGCCTCAACCCGATGACCAGACTGCCGCCGGAACCCCCGGACAGTCCTGAACGGCAACTGCGCACCCCAACGTCCGGCAGGACATTCTCTGCACCCGCGGCACGCAAAGCAGCTTCGTCGCTCCGCCCGGCGCACCCAGGCCGGTCCGTGCGGGCGGCAAGGGGCGGATGCGGGTTCAGGCAGCCCTGGGCAGCCGGGGCAGCCGTCTCCACGGCCCGGGGCAGGGGGCGCCGCAGCCGGTGCAGTGGGCGAGGCAGAGCGCGGACGCGGGGGTGTGCGCGGGTGCGGGCTCGACGGTGAAGAGGCGTTCTTCGATGACCGTGGCCAGGGCGGGCCACGGGCGCGGGCAGGCGCACGTCTCTCCGGAGCGCTCAGGGGGTGCGGTCATTGCCGGTCTCCGGCCGGGCGGCGGCCGTCGGGTGCGCGGTCGATCTGCCGGGCCACGGCCTCGGTCTCGGCGCTGCCGTATGCAGTGCGGATACCGGAGGCAGTCATGCCGCTCACGGTGGCGAGGGGGTCGAGCTCGTAGGGGCGGCTGCCGTGGAACTCGCGCCCGTAAGCGAGCAGAAGACGGATCCCCCGATCGGCGACCCCCCGCCGGACACGGGCATCGGCGCAGTAGAGGCCCCCTCCTGCAAGCACTGAGCCTTTTCCATCTTGATCGGCTGGCGAATTCAAGAGTGGCGACAGCTCGGACGATGCCGGTGATCCGGGTGGTGCTACAGCGAAGTTTCCGCAGAAGCCGCCAGGACTCGAGGATCGCCATGGCGCGTTCGCCCAGGCTGCGGATGTTGACGTGGGCCCGATTGTGACGCCGGCGCCAGCCGCGCAGGTGCTTGCCCCGGAACGGGACGCGGATGGCGGAGCCTGCACCCTGATACGCCTGGGTCGCCCAGCGCTTGATGCCGTCGGCTGCCAGAGCGACGGGGATCCCGTGGGTCCGGGCTGCGGTCAGGTCGTGTGTGGCTCCCGGCAGCGCGTCCGACACCCAGATCAGGCGTCCGGCTGGATCGGCGAGGACCTGCACGTTCATCCCGTGATGCTTCTCCTTCCTCGAGTAGTACGGCCGGTCGGCAGCGATGCGGTCGATCGGCAGGAGCGTGCCGTCGAGGATCACGTATGCCTTCTTCCGTACGGTCTGCATGGCCTGCTCAAGCGTGGGCGCGAGGGCGGCCAAGAGGTCGACGGCCTCGCGTATGTAGCGGTAGACCGTGGCGATCCCGACGCGAGGCGGGCCTACGTGTCGCCGCAGCGCAGGTGGGCCAGGACCAGCAGGGCCTGTCGGCCAGGTCGGGTCTGCTGGCCGCCCGTTGGATCACGGAACGCCTGGCTCACTGAGCGCCCTGGAGAGGGAACCAGCCGCCCCGCGACGATGTCCGGTAAGGCGTGAAAGCCATTCTCTTCTTGATCCTGGCGTTCTCGCCCCTCGTGTGTCCATGGGTGGTCGTGGGCACGGCCGTTCAGCTTGTGTGGCGCGCACGTCACGGTCAGCCACCACATGGGTGGACGTCACCGGACGCCATGTCGTGTGCGCTGGTCGTGCAAATGGCCGGCGCAGCGGCTGTGGGCGCGTACGCCTGGGGCGTGATGTCGGGGTTCTACATCCTGGACCCGGACCAGACGTGTGCGGCTTCCGGCGCCGACGGCGACCACGTGGTGACGCGTATGACGCTGCCGGTGAGCGTGCAGTGCGTCACGGACCAGGGTGTGGGGACCGAGTTGGCGCCGGTCTGGGTGAACCCGGTCGTCTTCGCCGGCCTGGCGGCCTGCGTGCTCGCCGTCTGGGCGGGAGTCTCCGCCGCGATACGCCGACGCGCCGACCGGGCGCGCGGTGAGATTGAGGTGGGCGGCGGCGAACTCCGTAGCGGCGGGGTCGGCTGACCGCTCCGACACCCCTTGCCCGAGCCGTGGCCCGGGGAGCGTGGCCGATCGGGTGCAAAGAACGCGCCATGAGGCGCGAGGGGGGCGTGCCGGGGAGTCCGGTCGGCGTGGCAGGAGCCTGTGTGCTCATACGTTGATGCCGTGGAGGTGTCCGGATGCGTCCCGGCCGTCGCGAGCGTTCCGTCTCTCCGATGCGCTCCAGTACCACCCCAGGGGCCACAGCCAGCCAGCGGATTACCTCGGCAGCAACTACGGCGCCGAACGCAGCCAGGGGATTGTCTCGATCCCAATTGGAGGCAGCGACCCTTTCCAACTTGAAGCGTCGGCCTGGCAGTTGGGCTGACAACGTGGTGAATCCCCTGGTAGATGGGTTTTCGACCAAGAGAACCGTCTCCACCAGGGGCTTCACGTGCTTGTTTACCCGTCGGGCGTCGACGTGTCCAGCTCTGCCCTCCGCTTCCTCACGCAGCAGTTGCGGCGGCACCGCCGTACGATCGGCTCCCGTTGGCGGCGCCTGAGCGCCGGTCGCCAGGCTTTGCTCGCGCTCGCTCATCTGCGAGTGGGGCACACGTATGCCCCACTCGCGGCAGGGTTCGGCGTCGGAACCACGACGGCCTACCGCTATGTCACCGAGGCTGTCGAACTCCTGACCGCTCTTGCCCCCAGTCTGGCCGACGCGGTGCGGACCGCCTCGGTGAAGGCGTTCGTGATCCTGGACGGCACGCTCCTGCCGATCGACCGCATTGCCGCGGACGCCCCGTTCCACTCCGGCAAACACAAGAAGCACGGGATGAACGTGCAGGTCATCGCAGCCCCCTTCGGCCGACTGCTGTGGGTCTCACCGACGCTGCCCGGAGCGGTCCACGACATCAAGGCCGCGCGAACCCACGGCATTATCGACGCCCTGGAGGAAGCCGGCGTGGAGTGCTGGCCCGACAAGGGCTACCGGGGCGCCAACGGCACCATCCGGGTGCCCTACTGGGGTCGCTGGGAGACGCTGTCCGCAGGTCAGCAAGCCGTCAACCGCTCACGCGCGAAGATCCGCGCGCTCGTTGAGCAGGCCATGACCACTCTCAAAACCTGGCGGCTCCTGCGCAAGCTGCGATGCTCCACAACCCGCATCACCACCCTCGTCCAAGCCGTCCTCACGCTGCACCTGACCTGCTCAAACTGAGGTTGGAAACAGCTCAATGCCGCGGGTGCGGACCTGGTCGCGGTAGATGTCGTGGTCGTAGCCGCGGTCGGCGAACAGGGAGTCCGGCTTGGGTCGGGGACGGCCGACCCGGCCGCGGGCCAACGTGACGCATCCCCAGGTCAGCGACCTGATCTTTCACCCCCCGGCCGGACTGCGGGACGCCTCGCCTGAGCAGATCATCGACGAAGCTCTCCGATACCGTCCGATCGCACGGTGACCTGCCGGCTCCGTCAGCCGGCGCCCAGCCCCGCTGTTCGGCGCGGGCGCGGATTGCCGGCGAAGCCACGCCGACCCTGCTGCCCGGGGCGGCGCGCACAACGGGTGCCTCAGCGCTGGAAGACCGCTGTCGCCACGGGCACCGCCAGCAGCAGGCTGAGCCCGATCAGGGGCAGCCGGTCCAGCCACAGGACAGCGGCGAACTCGCGCAGGGTCGCGGAGAGCCAGTATGTGGGGGAGGTCGGCGCGCCCACGACGTGGACAAGAACGCCGGCGCGACGGGCCAGCAGGGCCGTGCGGTAGACGTGGAAGCCGCTGGTGACCACCGTGGCACGGTGCCCGGAAGCGGTGCGGTCCATGAGGGCCGCGCTGAAGCGGAGGTTCTGCCCGGTGTTCACGGAGCGGTCCTCCCGCACGATCCGGTCGGCGGCCACCCCGCGTGCGCGCAGGTAGTCGGCCATGGCGTCCGCCTCGGAGCGCACCTCGTCCTCGCCCCGGCCGCCCGAGACGACGAACACCACACCGTCTGTGTCCGGTGCGCCGGCGGCGTCGACCGCGAGGGCCCGCTCCAGCCTGCGGCGCAGCAGCGGACCGGGCCGGTCGCCATTGAGCCCGGCGCCCAGGACGACGACATGGGTGGTCCCCGGCGGCGGGGTGCTGCGGCCCCGGACGAACACGTAGACGGTGAAAACGAGGAAGAGCAGGCTGAGGTATCCGGCGGCCGCGTTCAACGCCACCATGAGGGCACCCGCCACCTTGCCCCCGGCCGTCTGGACGACCGCGTCGAGGCCGAGCACCGCCAGCAGGGCGCAGCCGGCGGCGCCGGTGGCCAGCAGGGCCGCCTGCGGTCCGTAGCGCCGGACCAGGACGATGCCGTCGACCAGCAGGAGCAGGCCCAGCGCGAGCGTCATGAGCAGGGCGGCGACGGCGAGCACGGTCACGACGGTGAGGTGGGTCTGCGCACTGCGGGCGGCCACGCCGAGCCCGGCCGACGTCACCGCGAGGCTGAACAGGACAGCGGTGGAGAACCGGTGCGGCGCCAGCACAGCATGGACGACGCCGCCCACGGCGAACACCGTCGCGGCAAGGTACTCCGGGTACTGCGGCACGTCCCCCACCACTGCGCTCTCCCGCCCGCCGGGCCCGACCCCGTCCACCTGTCGCCGCCTGTGCATTCCCGGACCCGCGCAGCGCTGCGGGCCCGGTGCGGACGGCCGCCGGACATCCTCGCAGACCCGTCCGGGCGCGCCGTACGCAGGCGGGCGCCGACGCGATCAGCCCGGACCGACGTACGCCCGTCCCCCGGGTCAGATGCGCCAGGAGCGCAGGACCCCGGCGACGGCGTAGATGCCCAGCCGGGTGTCGCGGACCTTCCTGACGAGGTCGGCCAAGGCGCCGTACCGCGGGTCGATGTCCTCGCCGGACCGGTCCATGCATGGGGCGGCCACGAAGGCGGCGAACAGGTACGTCCCTGTCGGTACCGCCCCCGACCTCGCAGCAGCCACAGCCCGGGCTCACGGGCTCGACTCCCACGAATCGACCGCTCAAAAGTAGAGCCTCGGCAAAGGCGCCCGGCAGGTGCGAGGGGCAGCGGAGTGATCCGCCAGACCGAGCTGCGGACGGCGGATAGGCCGGCCTGCCCGAAGCCGCGCTCCTCGCGCGGGATCACCGTCAGTACCGGTCGGCCCCGGAACGGCTTCTCGGCGCGGCCCTGGTTGACGATCTGATGGTCCAGCAGTTCTTGCGCGGCAGGTCCGTCGGCAGCTCGAGCACCAACTGCCTTGAGCGACATCGGGGTTCGACCCGGGCGCAGCGGCCGGCGATCCGACCCGTCAGTTTTTCGAACGCCACTTGTCGGCGGGCAGGCACGTCGCTGTCCCCCGCGGCCATCGCGGGGTCTTCAGTCTCCACACACCGGTGATCACCGCAAGCCGCGGCCTTTTCCACATCAGCCCTCTGCAATGGAGCGCCCTGGCATTTCGCTGCACGTTCCGTGTGAGTACGCTCGCGACGCACGAGTGTCCGTAGAAGGGGGCGTGCGATGGAGGAAGGGACTGCGCCTGCCCATGAACCCAGCGCGTCGAACGAGGCCGGCAAGAGCGACGATGGGGGCGACCCATCCGCGGTGGCGGCCCCACTCGGGCACGGGAGCATCGTGTTGTCGCGGGTTCAGGGGAGCTATCGCGACGCGCTGCGCCGCTATGCCGTGCTGCTCGACGACGCCCAGGTGGGCAGCATCGGTCGAGGACGGACGCTGCGCTTGGAGGTGCCTTCAGGAGCGCATCAGCTTCAGCTGAAGATCGACTGGTGCTCCAGCCGGCCCCTGACTGCCTTGGTCGAACCGGGCAGGACGGTCTGCTTCATCTGCTCACCAGGCGGCGACGCATCGGAGGGGCTCGCCGATGTCAGCGCCAACAGGGGCGACTACATCACCTTGCAGCAGACGGCGGAGCCGGTCGTCATGGACAAGACCCCACTCGACCGGGGCACGCGCCTGCAGGTGGGCGCGGCCATCGGCTTCTTCGGGGGAGGTCTCACGCTCATCGCAGCCCTGGTATGGCACTTCACCGGCGTGGCGCTGCAGGCGGACAACGCGGTTGCCGACGCGAGCCTGGCCGTCACTCTCGCCTCCATGATTGTTTTCAGGCTCGGCCGAGACCGGAAGGCCCGGCAGCGTCCTCGCACCTGACCACGCTCAACCAGCCCACTGCTGCCCTGACCGCTCACCCCAGCAGCAAGATCACAATCTACGGTTCGCTGGAGCATCAGGACGGGCGGCAGCGCCAACGCCCCCAACTGGCCGGCGGCCGCGGCCGGCCGACCTGTACGCCGAGAGCGATGCGCCGCTGCGGGCGCACCCGTTGGGAGCAGCCGATGATGCGCAGCGAGGCGCTCTCCGCTCTCGGGTTCGCGACCTGCAAGGCCGGCCCGGCGTCCGTGGCCTGCACAGAGCGGGAGGAATGTGCGGCGCGCTTCGGGGTGCGCCTGCCGGACGAGGAAGCGTTGCAGGCCGGTGGGGCGTCAGGCTGGACAGCAAAGCCCCAATTTGGGCATTATCGAACATGTCACGCCTGTCCGGGCTCCGACACCGCCTTGCCGATTCTTGCGAAGGGGCACAGATGTCTCTGGCCGAGCAGCTCGTAGACACCGCGCAGATCGTGTCCGAGTTCGGCACGAGCAAGCCCCGGATCAGCGAGTGGAGCAACGACCCGGACAGCGGTTTCCCCGCAGTCGCACACACCGAGGGCCGCAAGCGGTTCTGGCGCCACGACGAGGTCGCGGCGTTCTTCGCCCAGCGCGCCCCGAAGAAGCGCACGCTGCCGACCGCGGTACTCGAGGCCGACCAGGAAGAACTGCTGACCAAACGGGAAGTGGCCCAGCTCCTCGGCTACACCCGCACCTCCACCATCGACGGCTACTTCCGCGACCGGCCCGGGTACTTCCCCGAGCCCGACGCTGACGCCGAAGGCCCCGCGTGGCGCCGCGGCACGATCGTCGCCTGGGCGAGCAGCCGACCCGGCAAGGGCCGACGCAGCTCCGCCCCGACTGCCGCGCTGCCCGCCGTGCCCGTCGACGGGGACCCCGACGAACTCCTCGGCACGGCCCAGGTCGCGTCCCTGCTCGGCTATGGAAGCGTCGCTTCGTTCTCCAGCGCCCTCTACCAGGGGCGCATCCCCGAACTGCCCGCACCGGACGCCCTGGAGAGGGAAGAAGGCAGCCGCGGCGGAGCCCGCAAGAAGTGGCGCCGGGCCACCGTCGTCGCCGCCGCCCGCAAACGCGGCGTCCTGCCGCCCGCCGACCACGACGAGAACCAGGACCTGGTCGGCGCCGCCGAAGCAGCACGCATCCTCGGATACAACAACGCCGACAGCTTCATCAGCGCGCTCGGGCACGGGCTGCTGCCCGATCTCGAGCAGCCCGACGGTTTCGCCTACCGCCGCGGCAGCGCCGGCCGCCCCCGCCAACAACGCTGGAAACGCTCCCGCCTCGAAGACCTGGCCGCCCGCCGATCCTCACCCTCCTGACTGCAGCGAGCCGGACCGCGGCGCAGGCGGGATACCGTAAGACCGCAGCCTCCGGCCCAAGGGACCGACGAACTCCCGGCAGACCAGACACCGCACGACGGCCGGCACCAAGAGGCCAGCCACCCCTCCCCCGCGAAACTGCACAGCTTCGCGGAACCGGCCATCGCCACCCCTGAACGGACTCCCAGGCGCTTCGGCAGGCGCTCTGACCGGGTCTCCCCGTTCGATTGCCCGTGTAGCACAGCCCCGCCACCGTCCCCGCATGGACAATTCGCTCCCACTCGAGAGCTTCTTCGAAGGCGCCGAGAAGGCCGCCCACCGGGCATGGGCGATCACGGTCGCACCGAATACGAGGAGCTCACCCTTCACGGCGGCTTCGCCGCCGTGAAGCTCGCAGCCGGACATCGCTTGGCCTCCCCCTGCACTGACGACGGCCGGCCCGGCCACGCGCCTTCGCCCCAGGGGCGCTCAGTGATCACGCAGCCGACTGCGCAGCCCCGGATGGGCATTGCGCACTCGGGTTGCGCAACCGGTCGAGGATCCCGCGCAGTCCAGTTGTGCCGGGCCGGCTGCGCAATCGCCCCGAGCTTCCTGGTCTTCTCTTGCGCAGGTCCGCCCCGCGCACTGCGCAGGCATCTGACGCGGGCCGGACGGTTCCTGGCTACCCATCAGTGTCCGAGCCCTGCGACCCGGCCGCACGTGATCACACAGCGGTCGTCGGTCCGGGGATCAGCTCTGGACACGACGGCCTGGCCCTGGCTCCCGGCTGACCCATGGTCGCCCCGACCATGACCCGACCATGGACTTCGATTCCCCATCGTGACCATGGTCGGGGCCTCGTGGTCGGTGGTCGGGTCGGGGTCGACGCATTTTCTCTAGGTCGGCAACATCCGTTCTGACCTGAGAGTTCGACCATGCCTCCAGGCACGCAGGCCTCACAGACCGAGGCCACTGCTCCGACGGCGGCCGACACCCGGCTGAAGGCGATGCGCCACCGCGTACACCTCACGCACGGCGCTTGGGACCGTCATCGCAGCCGGCCCCATCGCCCTGACCGTCACCGTCACCTCCACCCCGACCACCGCCGTAACACCCCCCGTGGTCAAGCCCACCGTCGTGCGCACCGCAACCCCCGCCGACCCAGATGGCTATGCACAGATGCTCGTCAGCACCCGGTTGCGCAGCAGCACAGCCGACGAGACCAGTGCGCAGACGCGGCTTGCGCAGTCGATGGCGCCCGACGTCGAACTGCCCGGCCCAGCGCCAGTGCGCAGCCGGGGCCGCAGTCGGTGCCGGCGGTGCGCAACGCGAAGGCAGTGCGTGGTCGGTGGGCGGGCGATGACGGTGGCTGCGCAGTACGCCCACGGGGCGGTGCGCCATGACGCCGTACCGGTGGCGCCGACAGCACGAGCTGCAGAAGGGGAAACGCACGTGAGTACCGCTTCCAGGCCCGATCCACCCGGCCAAGTACCGAAGCCCGCCGAGCCACTGCCCCACCAGCTGCTCGCCGCGCTCGGGCTGCACCGGATGGCCACCACAGGACAGCTCCACCGACTCCTCAGACCCCACGCAGCCAGGCAGACCGTGTCCGCACCTCTGAACAAGCTCCGCAGAAACGGCCTGGTGGACCACATCGTCCTGCCGGCCTCCAACCGGACCCGCGCCTGGTACCTGACCAGCGAAGGCGCCCGACTGACCCGCAACCTCCCCGTCCTGCGGGGACGACCGCCCTACCCCATCACCTCCACCACCGCCGCATCACTGAAGACCCCCCACACCCTCACCACCGTGCGAGCACACCTCGCCTTCGCCGCAGACGCCCGCCGGCACGGCCACGAACACGGCCCCTGGGACTGGACACCCGAGGTGTCCCACTCCATCGGCGAGGGCGAACGGGTCGTCGCCGACGCGGTCATGTACTACACGGCCGTCGAGAACGAGCAGCGGCGAAAGCTGCGCGCCTTCGTGGAAGTCGACCGCACCACGATGAGCAGCGAGCGGCTGGCCGTAAAACTCATCGAGTACGCCCGCCTGTTCACGTACGAGGCCCAGCCCCCCGGCCACCGCAGAACAGCCGCCGCGACAGGGCCTGCATGGCTGCGCCGGTATCCGGTCTTCCCCCGCGTCCTGTTCATCCTCACCGGAGCCTCCCGGACCAGACTGGACAACCGGATCAGCGATCTACAGGCGATGACCGCCCAGCATCCGCTCGTCGCCGCCCTCGCCCGCGAAGTCCCCCTCGCCGCCGCCGTACTCGAAGACCTCGAACACCACGGACCCGCCAGCGACGTATGGACACCGCTCACCGGCGGCACACCCCGCCCATGGATGGACCTGTGACCACCCCACCAAACCCCGCGCCCGAAAAGTGAACGGTAGACAGTGAGACCACGGCGCCCCGGATCCATGTCCAGGGCGTCCGGCCGTTCACCGCCCGCCTCGCGGCCGCGCCGAGCGAGCTCACACGGGGCACACACGGCGAGATGACGCCGTGGCGGAGAAAGCCCTTCTCACCTCAGGCGGTCTGCCGACGTCCGGTGTGGTCCACGAAGGCCGTCCAGGCCGAGGCGGTCCGCGTCCGGTCGTATCCGCAGTTCACCACTGCGCCTTCAACGTGCTGACGTCCCGTTCGAATCGGGTCAGCTCAAGCATCCATCCGATCCAGCTGCGGCCCTGCAGCCCGGGCTCTGTCCCGCCCAGGCCCGGGCCAGTCGGCGAACCGTGTGCGTGGCGGACCGTTGCGCCATTCCCCGGCGAGCGGTCCACGCCGTCTTCGGCAGCCGCCCGTACACCTCGTCGGTGACCGGCAGTGTCGGCCCCGCAGCGGCAGCGGCCCCAACGCCGTCGTGCCGGAATCGGCCGGACATTCATTCGGCCCGCGCGGCGGATCCCTGCCAAGATCCGTGGAGCTGCTGGCGGCCTTCGCACCGTCGCGGGACGAGCAAAGGCGGGCCCCGGTTCCTTTCCGACGACTTCACGGTCAACCAGAACTGCTCGACGCGGCCGTGGCCGATGCCTTCAAGGAGTACGCGCGAGCCGTGAGTGGTGAATCCGAACGCGACACCGAGAGGGAATGGTCAGTGAGCGCGTAAGGAACGCTGCCGAGTTGCCGGCCGGTGCAACTGATCTTTACGGCAAAGAGCCCGAGGAGGCCGGGACACGTAAGGAGCCGGCTACCAGCTCAAACGGCTGCTCCCGGGGCAAGATCCGTGGCCGGCACCGCGACGGCCGGGACGAGACCAGCGGTCGCTGACCGTCGCCGAGGCAGGAGGAAGAAGCCGATGGATTCTGCGAAGACCGTGATACGGAGGGTGGCCGTACAGCTCGTCGTCGCGCGCACATACACACTGCCCATGCGTGTGAATCTGCGCTACGAGCCCACCGATCCCTACGTCGTCCGTGCCGTCTTCTCCATCGACACCGACGAACTGGCCGAATGGGTCCTGGGGCGCGACCTTCTGGCCGACGGCCTGACAAGCTCCGCAGGCTGCGGCAACATCCGAATCTGGCCGACCGCCGACCGGGGCGACCAAGCCATCTACATCGCCCTCGGAACTCCCGCCGACACCGCCCTGCTCGAGGCCCCCGCACAGGACATCAAAGCCTTCCTGGAAGACACACAGGCGCTTGTGCCACGGGGCACGGAGTCCGGACACATCGACTGGGAACCCGAACTGACAAACCTGCTCACAACAGGCTGAGAGCCCCCCAACCCAACCACCGTGCCGACGGAAACCTTCGCCCCGGCCGCAGAAAGAGGGCAGGAAACCCATGTCCCGGCCACCGGCCCCGCGGCTGCACACTGCACAGCCCTGAGGTGCCCGTTCGACCACGGGTGTCCACGCCGGTTTCGGCGAGAAGTACGTCGAAGCGGCCTCCGAGCACGTCGCGGACCTTCTCCGGCAGGCCCCAACCCGGGAACTCGGCGGCGACGAGCGTACCGTCGCCGTGGGCGATGCCCCGACGAGGTCCGGCTCAAGCTCCTCGCCAGCTGGGCGGCCTGCTCCGATCGACCCGGCCGACACCGGCACGACGGCACTCGCCGGCCCCGCTGAACGGCGGCGCGCTTGCCCGCCGCCTGCATCCCCTGCGCGGGGTGGGGGTGAAGCAAGGGGCGAGACGAGGGACGGCAAAGGAGAGATCGTGGACAGCACTGCACCGGCCGGTGATCACCGATGACGAAGTGGGCGCCCCGGCAGGACGGCGGACGGCCCTCGGGGAGGCCCTGTTCCCACACCTGGACGGCCGAACCGGCGCCGCTGAGTGAGACATGCACGACGTGCGCGGCACGCGAACGTGCGCCGGCCGAGCTGCTGCTCTGCCTGACCTGCGGCCATGTGGGCTGCAGCGACAGCTCTCCCGGCGCTCACGCGACGACGCACTTCGACTCCAGCGGCCACCCGGTGGCCCGCGCCCTGGCCCGCGGCCAGGAGTGGGCCTGGTGCTACGAGGACGAGGTGTACCTGGATCCGCTCTCGGAACAACCCGTGCCGCATTCCGCCCCACGGCCGCCCGAGTCCGTCTGGGACTACCCGCGCCCGCCCGCCGTACGGGAGGACGACCGCGTCGTGCGGGTCGAGTGCGCGGGCCAGGTGGTGGCGGAGACCCGGAAGTCCGTGCGGGTACTGGAGACCAGTCATCCGCCGGTGTTCTACATCCCTGCGGCGGACGTCCGTACGGAGCTGCTGATCCCGGCGCTCTCGGGCCGGACCTGGTGCGAGTGGAAGGGCTCGGCCCGGTGCTGGGACGTCGTCGTAGCAGACGACGTACGCGCCGACGCCGCCTGGAGCTATCCCCGTCCCGAACCCGGCTTCACGGCCCTCAAGGACTACTTCGCCTTCTACCCAAGCCGCATGGACCGCTGCACGGTCGCCGAAGAGGCCGTCACGGCGCAGGAGGGCGACTTCTACGGCGGCTGGATCACCTCAGAGGTGCGCGGGCCGTTCAAGGGCGGGCCGGGCACCCTGCTGTGGTGAGGCCGAGCCGCCGCTCGGCCTCACCCCCCTCGTCGCGGCCCCTGCGCACACTGGTCAGCCGGTGTGCAGGGTGGAGTACTCGGCGGCCGGTTCGTCCGCCATGCGTCACGGAGAACCGCTCGGCGACCAGCTTCCTGCCCACAGCCGCGTAACGGCGCCGGTCGTCGACAGAGGTGGCGGCGACCCGACGTAGGCCCCGCATCAGGCCCGCCTGGCCGGATGTGTCCATCAGGAGGGGCGTTGACCTGGTCGCGGAGGTAGCGCGCGACTTTCCCGCGGCGCGGACCGGCGGCGGGAAGGCCGGCGTCCATCGCCTCCAGGACCGCTGTCCCGAACTCCTCCTTCGCGCTCGGGCGGACGTACCAGCAGCAGGCGTCGGCCGTGCGCTGTGCCAGGGCACGCTGGCGTCGGCGTACCTCGGTGTTCGGCAGGGCCGGCAGCAGCGCCAGGCGGCGTGCGGCCTGCGGGTACGGGGCGAGGAGGGTGTCGATGCGGCGGCGGATGTCGTCCTTTACGGCGGTGCCGGTGCCGGGGCTGTTGCCGATGAGGACGAGGGTCGTGGTGTGGTGGGCGCCCGTCGCCGGCCAGGACCGGACCAGGAGGTCCTGCTGCTTGACCGGATGCAGCCGGCCCACGCACGGCAGCACGGGAAGTTCACGGTCCCGGAGATCGAGGGCGTCGGGGCGTGTCCCGTCCCGGTAGAGCCGCTTCAGCGCCTCGCACCGCCGGCCGTCCTCGTCGGGTGCGGGCCGGTAGGGAGCGATGCCTTCGGGCGGGGCGCCGGGTCCGCGTCCTTCGTCGAGCCGGGCGAGGCCGGGGAGGGGCCCGGGTGGGCGGCCGGAGAGCTGCTGGCCGCCATGGGCCGGCGGAAGTCGACACACTGATCCCGGCGCCGTCGTGCCGGGGCAGGTCAGCCGGGCCGCGTGCCGGGTGCGGGCGGGGCACCGGCGGGCCGAAGACCACCGGGAGGCCGGGAGCGTACACAACGCCCACGGGCTCGCCCTGCGGCCTCGACAGCCCGGCCGCCGTGACCAGGTCGTCCTCCCGGCCCAGCAGGGTGCACCTGCGGAAGGACCAGGCGGGGTGTGCGTTGGGCAGGTAGTAGGTGCGCCCGAGGAACCGCTCGTGCAGCCCCCAGCGCTGGGTGAGGAACTCCTCCAGCGGCGTGGCCGCCACCGGCTCGTCCGCCACGTCCAGCCACACCCGTGCCCCGGCTCGCGCACCCTGGCGCCGACCGTGCGGTACAGCAGGCGGCTGTCGAACCACTGGCTGTGGATGCGGGACCACCGGTAGGGCAGGCCGAACGCGCCGCGGGCCGTCAGTACGGGCAGCAGTCGGTCGCAGTCGAGCGAACGGAACACCACCCCGCGCCGTCCCGTGGCGTCGCGGCTGTACAGGCGGGCGTCGACCTCACCGAAGCTCCCCAGGTACGGCAGGGCCGGCGTCCGGCCGAAGGCGAGGTCGTCCATGCGCAAGAAGACCAGGCCGACGTACGCCCGGCCCTGGTGGAGGTCGGGCACGGTGCCGGCCGGCAGCAGCCGGGCCACCTCGAACGGGTCGGCGGCCCGGTGCAGGAACACCAGGTCCCGCCAGCGCTGGGGGAACAGCACGCGCCGCACCGCACGCGGAGCCAGCGGGGTCAACGCCTGCGCGGGCCGGGCGCCGTGGGACGAAGAACCGTACGCGAGACGTCTCCTCGGCATGTCCGCCCTACCGCACCACTTCGAGCGCCGCACCACTGCCGGGACGCACAAGTCTCGCCCCCTCGCAGAGCGCCCGCACGATCACGTCCACTGCCTGTGGAACGGGCAATCCCCGCGGCAGCGGCGGCGCTTGGCCCACGACGGCGCGCCCGGCGAAGCCCGTGTCCCTGTGGGGCAGGTTGATCTCCAGCACGGTCACGCCCTGGCGTCGCTGCTCGCGGCGGACCGCCGTCAGCCAGGTGGCCGGCGCGGCCTTGGCGGCGGCGTAGTCCGCCATCCGGGCCGGTGCCGCCTCGGCGACGATCCCGGTGACGGCCGCGAGGACGCCGCCCTCGGGCAACCGGTCCCCGGCGGCCCGCAGGAACGCCATGGGGGCCGGCGCGTTCACCGCCATCAGGTGTTCGGACAGTCGCGGCCTCCACCTCCCCGGCCGGCCCGAAGGCCGCGACTCCGACGCATACGACGACGCCGTCCAGGCCGCCCAGTTCCGCCGCCGCCCAGTCGACGGTCTTCGCACAGGAGTCGGCGTCCCAGGCGTCGAAGGTGCGGGCGGGAGCGTGCTCGCACGCCGCCGAGACACGGGTGAGGGCCTCGCGGTCACGTCCGGCCGGCGCCGTGCGGGCACCGAGGGCGTGCAGCCGTACGGCGAGCGCCGCCCCGATCTCCCCGGTGGCACCCGGCACCACAATCCGTGCACCTCGTAGCTCCATGCCCCGTCTCCCGTTCCGTGCCGACGACCTGGCACTACGTATCTGGTTCGCCGGTCGGCCGTCGGCCGGATGCAGACGCGGGCACACCAGGAACGGCACGTCGGCCTGCCGGCGGCTTACCAGGGTCGACGGCGTCCCCGGTCCGGGTCAGTGGGCCGGTGCGTGAGCGTGCCGCGCGGCGGCCAGCGCGTGCGCGAGCTCCCGCAGGTTCTGCGCGCTGCGGCTGGGCGGGGTCATCGTCCGCGGGTACACGGGGGTCCCGCACCGCAGCCACGCTCCGTGCAGTCCCGCTCGCCGTGCACCGTCGATGTCCCATGCACGGCGACCAGCATGGCCTGTTCGGGCCGTACGCCGGCCCGTGCGCACTCAGCCGGCGTGCCGTCCATCGGGGTCGTGTCTCTACCGGCTGTCGAGGGCCACCGTTTCGTCCGGCACCTGCGGTGACCGTGCACCCGGCCCCCGCTCGGCGAACCGCATGGCGACGAACGCCCCCAGGTACAGCAGGGCGACGACCAGCAGCAGCGCCTGATAGCCCGTCACCAGCGCGAGGTATTCGAGCGCGCCCCCGGTCAGGGCGCCCAGCAGGTTCGCGCCGAACGCGGACGTCGGGTCGGAGGCGAGCGCGAGGCGGTCCGAGAAGATGAGGTTGGCGCAGAAGATGGGAGCGAAAGCCAGGGCGATGGCGGCGGCGAGCCGTCCGGCGAAGGGCAGCGAGAGCACGGCGTTCGCCGGGACGAGCCAGGCTGCCGCGAGGGTGCCGAAGAGCAGGAGCTGCAGCGGCAGCCGGTCGACCCGCCGCAGTCGGCGCCGGACCTCGACCGCCGCGAGGACGGCGAGCAATACGCCGATGAAGACCAGGGCGTTGACCAGCCAGGTCGTACCGAAGTAGAGCGCGAAGCCGATCACGTTCTTCGTTTCGAGCAGCATGAAGGCCGCGCCCATCAGGAACATGTCGGCATAGCGGACCGTGCTTCGGATCCGGACCCCGGCCAGGCGTACCGCCAGGAGCGTCACCAGCAGGATCGCGCCCAGCGTACCCAGGTAGAGGGTGGGGATGTCCCGGTGGAGCAGATACGGGAAAGGATGGTCGTCGCTCGCGGCCTGCGGGATCGCACCACTGGGCTGCCAAATCCGCTCGCACGACTGGTCGGCGGTCGTCATCCCGGCCACCAGCACGGCCGCGTTCTTGCCGAACGTCGTCATACAGGGGGCGTGGCCGTAGATGTCGTCGAGGGAGCCGGCGAAGCGGTCGACCAGCCAGCTCGTGCGGTAGTAGTTGTACATGGCGAACGCGCCGTTCGGCGCCAGGTGATCGCGCGCGGCCTCGAACGCCTGCTGCGTGAACAGGTAGCTCTCCAGGCGCAGATTGCTCGCCCCGGCCACCAGGGTCAGCGAGTCCGGCAGCGCCAGGACGACGAGGTCGTACCTGGCGTTCGTCCGCTCCAGGAAAGCCCGTCCGTCGTTGATGTGGACGTGCACCCGGGGGTCGTCGTACGGCTTCGCCGGGTGCAACTGAGCGCCGATCTGCTGCAGCCGGGGATCGATCTCCACCGCGTCCACGCGCTGCGCTCCGTGCGCCAGCGCGACCGCGACGTCATTGCCGTTGCCGGCCCCGATGACCAACACACGCTTGTGCGGATTGCCGGGCGTCCGGTCGTACGGCTGCCGATAGGGCGAGTTCTTCTGCATCAGCACCGGGAGCGGCGCGATGCTCTGGTGCGGAACACCGTTGGCGGAGATGCGGTATCCCCCGGTGGTGGATGTCTCGGGCGTGACCTGGATCTTGTAGTAGGGCGACCAGGAGATGCCGGCCGTCGTCGTCTCCACGAACAGCACAGCGACCATCGCCGCGAGGGGGACGCCGTAACGCAGGGTGTTGCGCCGTCCGCCGAGAACGAGCAGGGCTGCGGCGGCGAGTACGCCCCATACGACCGACGGAGTGCGCAGCCAGGACAGCAGGGCGAAGGACACCGAGCCGGTGATGCTGCCGAGCAGGTCGTAGCGGTAGGCGTCGAGCGAGGGAAGCCGGCGGAAGAAATCGGCGGTGATCTTGCCGATCGCGGTCATGACCAGCGCGGTGAGCAGGAAGATGGCCGGCAGCGTCACCCACTCGGGCAAGCCGGAGGTCTTCACGGCGGTGAAGTAGATGACCTGGCCGCTGCTCTGACGCACCTGCACCGGAAAGGCGCGTACCAGAATGACGAGAAGCGCGAGCGGAACCGGTACCCAGCGTGTGAGCCACTGCCCGCGCGGGGCGGGGATCAGGAACCCGATGCCGATACCCAGGAACGACCCCAGCAGGATGAAGTTCGAAAAGTAGCTGAGGTGGACGACGTTGGCGCCCGCCCATCTGATCAGCGCCAGCTCGACGAAGAGCATGGTGGCGCTGGCCAGCAGCAGCCTCCAGCGCACACAGTGGTCGGTCTGTCCGGTTCCGATCGTTTTCACACGCAGTGACGGTGCCATCTTCTACGCGGTCGGGCGAGATGGCTTGCCGCTTTTGTGATGATATCGCCCTCGTGACGTTCGGCCGTTCGCGCGCGACCGCCTCAGACGCTTGTCGTGTTGGATGGTGCCGACGTCGACCGCCAGTGAGGCACGGGTGGCGAGCGCCCGGGTCCGGGCGCAGCGGCGCGGGTCGGCCGGGAGACGGACGTCGGCGTAGAGGCTGAATCCGGATCCTCGGAGGAGCCCGGCCGGTGAGTGCCCAAGAGGGCGTGCGCCCTATGGCGCGGGTGGTGGTGAGGTGACCCCCGGAGTGCGGACACGGGGTTCATGCCGCGCGTGCGAGTCTGCGTTCTGTCTGGTGCTGCCGTTCGAACTCGACGGGTGAGAGGCAGCCGAGCGAGCTGTGGCGCCTTCGCGCGTCGTAGTTACGTCCACCACTGGAAGAGTTCCAGCCCGGCCTGGTTCGTCGTCGTGAAGAGCCTCTGGTGCATCGTCTCCCTCTTCAGCCCCTGCCAGAAACTCTCGGCGAGGGCGTTGTCGTGACTCGACCCGAGGCGGCCCATGCTCCTGCGGATCCCAAAACCCTGACAGACCTGGGCGAACGCGTCCGAGGTGTATCGCGACCCCCTGTCCGCGTGGAAGATCACCCCGGCCACGCCGCCGCCTCGGGTCGCCACCGCCGTCTTCAGCGCGCCGACGACCAGTTCGGTCCGCATGCGGGTGGCCATCGACCAGCCGAGCACCCGGCGTGAACAGATGTCCAGAACGCAGGCCGGATACAGCCACGTGCCACCGACCCGCACGCATGTGATGTCGCCGCACCACTTCTCGTCGAGCTGCCCCGCACGGAACACGCGGTTGATCAGGTCCGGGACAGTGGTGCGAGCCGGTCCGGGACAGTGGTGCGTTCGCGCCGCCGCAGACGGCGGCCCTCGACCCCGTCGACACGCATCAGCCGTTCCACGCGCTTGCGGTTGACGGTGTGTCCGAGGCCCCGCAGCTCGGCATGGACCCGGCGGGCTCCGTACATGCCCTTGTGATCGGCATGGATCTCGCGGATCTCCTCGACCAGGGCGTCGTCGGCCGCCCGACGGGCCTGTCGGGCCTTTGCGCCGGCAAGCCACCGGCAGCAGCCCGGGCGCGAGACCTCAAGGACCCGGCATATCCGCTGCACGCCGAAGTCGGCCCGGTGGACGGAGACGAAGCCCCAGCGGCCGGACATGCCCTCATCTCCTTGGCGAAATACCGGGCCGCCCGGCGCAGGATCTCCCGCACGCGTTCCCACTCCTTCTCGGCCTTGCGCAGTCGGCCGAGCCCGGTCCGCAGCCTCGCCAGTTCCTCGCCCCGATCCGCCCCCGCCCCGTCACCGCGGACCTGCTCACGGCCCGCGACCTCGTCGGCCTGCCGGACCCGACTGCGCAGCGTCCCGCCGGGCACACCGACGTCCGCGGCGACCTCGGCATAGGGCCGCTTCCCGCCCGCAGCGCGGTACCACGCCACCGCGTCGTTCCTGAACTCCACCGGATACGGAGACTTCCGCCCCACCAGGACACCCTTCCTCGCACCTACAAGATCCATTGTCAGAGTGTCCACACCACGGAAGTCACCTCAAAGTCGTACTCATCGAGTCTCTTGTGGTGCGGCAACCGGGAGAGTCGCAGGCCTTGGCGGAAGCGGCGGCCGTCACGGACGGCGAGTTCCTCGGACAGGACCAGGTCGAGGAAGTCGAGGTAGCCCATCGCCTTCACGTACTCCCCCGTGGGCGTCCTTGAGCGTGATCCGGAACTTCTCCAGGCGGCCCTCGGTCGCCCCCGACGTGAACGACTCATGGATCACCGGCGCCTCGCCCAGCCCGTACTTCGGGCCGGACAGACGCAGCAGGAGGGGCAGGGTGGGTTCGGTGACCCACAGCGGTCCGTCCTCGTCGCGGTCGCCCAAAGGGTCCGGCAGAACGGTGTGGTGCTCCCAGGCGGGCGCGGTGATCAGGTGGACACCGGCGCGGCGCCGGTCATGGACGTTGCCCGTGCCGTGCTCAAGTCGGCCGACCGGCAGGTGGGTCTTGAGGGCGGACAGGCAGGCGCCGTTGATGTCGAGGCTGGTCACCTCATGCCGGCCTGCGGGCAGTTCCGGGCGGGTCCGCTTCGGGCGGGCCTGCCAGATCCGGTCGGCGCCCTTCGCACTTTGTCTGCGCAGGATGTCGGGGATCCAGGGGTGGGCGACGATGTCGCAGCGGCCGCCCTTGCGGGTGGCGTCGAGCAGGATCACCGCGTTCGGGACGGCCCGCTTGGCCAGGGCGGCGGTCGCGGCCTCCGCATCGCCGGGGTGCTCGGCCAGAGCGGCGCCGAGGGCATCAGCGATCAGGTCCGGGGCATTCTCGGTGCTCTGCACCCGGCCGGCCGCCCGCACCGTCTTCACCGTCCGCGTCTGACCAGGGCGAGCCTTCGACGCGAAGGCGGCGGGGAGGCAGGCGGGGGCTGCCATCGGTGCCGGATCCGGGGGCCCGGGGGCCGCCGCGGACGGCCGGTGTACCAGGAGTCCGGGTCGGGGGCCTGTTGGGACGAGGACTCCGGTCCGTCCGCCGGTTCCGGGCCGAACGGGACGGCGCGGTTGCGGAGGCGAAGATGGCAAGTGACGCCGTTCTGTGCGAACTGCTGTGGTTCTGGGCTGCCGCGTCGGCGCATGCGGTCGCGGACTCTTCGCCCTGTCGTCTCCAGGCCTACTGTGGCGTCCGCCCCAGGGACTGCGGGTTTCCAGGATGTCGATCAGCTCGCCCGTGAACTCCGGAAAGCGTGCGTCCCGCAGGACGAACAGCGTCCGGACGGCAGGGGCCGCGCAACCTCGGCCGCTGGTGCCGCTTCCCGCAAGATTCTCGTCTCCCGGGCCCCCGCAACCCCGAGCGCCGGCGCCCGGCGCAACGCAAGGCACCACGAGCGTCTGATGTCTCACGCCGAAGCCCACATCCGGTCGGCGTCCATCACCCTCATGGCCCGCCGCTTGCACCGCCAGCACCAAGGCGGTCCCAGCCACTCTCGCGGCAGCCGCCTGAAGGTCCCTCTACTGCCGTTCGGCTACCCGTCCAACGACGCCCAGCCGAACGGCAAACGGGAGTGCCCCCACCACCCATGGCGCTGTGACCAGCGGAAAAGGGGATATGACACCGCTTCTGAGCGGAACCGGCCGGCGGGACGCCCCAATGGCGAAGCAGGCCGGCCAGGACCCCGGCGACGGCGCTCTCGCCGGTGCTGTCTGCGCCCCGGTCCGCGAGGAGCCGGCGTGCGTGGCGCCAGGCGAAGTCCGCGAACGGCGCCCGGACCATGGCATACGGGTCCACGGGGCCCCGATCCACTGCCGGGTGCCGCTGCGACATACCCAGATGCGGCAGACGTCGCAGGGATCGCGCCGGGCCGTGTGCACCTTCTCCAGCAGCCCGTCGGCCGAGCGCACCCGCAATCGGCCGGCGAGCGCCCGCGAACAGGCGCAGCGTCGTCATCTGCACCGACAGCGCCGCACGATGCGTGCCGGCGAGCTCCCTCCGCTCCGGCGCAACCGCCATCCGGCAAAGGCGACGAGCATCGAGCCGCCGGCTGCGGCCGCAGCGCGAACCGCGGCAGACGAGGCAGCGCGCAGGAGACGCTTTCGGATCGGGGGCGGGTGCGGTTGTCCGTCGTGATCACCTCAGCCGCGGACGAGAGAGACGATGACGCCGCACTGTCTGGCGCCGGACGACCGGTGGCCCGCCGTTTCCCGGCGGACCACCCGTCGCAGGCGGCACAGGTCAGGAGGGGACGGGTCCGTCTCCTGCGTCCCCGCACGCCTGCTCCGCGCGGGCAGCGCGCTGTGGGCGCTTGGGCGCCGTCACGCCCCGGGCGCAGAACACCAGCACGGCCGCCACGAGCGCCAGGGCCGCGCCCGCCTCGATGCGGGCGGTGAAGACGAGGCCCGTCTGCCTGCAGAGCTGGAAGGCCGCCACGGGATACAGCGGCAGCAGGGCCACCAGGCCGGCCGTCGCGGCCGGGCGGGTGCGCGGGGCCGCCAGGCCGCCGGCAAGCAGCAGGGCGAGATCCGTCACGCCCCAGACGTTCGAGCCGGGCACCTTGTCCAGCACCGCCAGGGCCAGCAGCCCGACGGCCACCGCGGACCAGGCCGTACGCTCGCCCGGCCGAGGCGTGAGCCGCAGCGGGGCCGCCCACAGCAGCGCACACGCCAGCAGCGGGCCTGCCGTCCCGGCGACCAGCCACAGCACGGAGCCCTGGTGGGTGTGGGCGTGGACCACGGACGCGGCCCCCGACCACGCGGTGGCCACCGCGCCGGCCGTGCCCAGGCCGCGAGCAGCGGCCACCCTGCCCCTCAACAGCGCGGTGAACGCGAGCGTCGCCAGGACGGTGCCCGCGAGCGCCTGGTAGATGCCGAAGGTCTGCTGCATCTGGTCCCAGCTCAGCACACGGCGGAACATGTCCGCCTGCAGCAGACGAAACGCCAGGTCCCCCGCCACACTGAGCGCCAGAGCGAAGGGGACGAGAACGGCGAGGGTGCGCCCTCGCGGGCTCTCGGCGCCCATACCCGTCCTCAGCCGCAGTCCGTGCGCGGCCAGCGAGGCCGCTTCGGCCAGGTGGGCGGCAGGCCCGCGGCCGACCGCCGCCGCGCGCGCCGCGTCCTCCAGCTCATCGCCCAACTCGGCGCGGTACCGGGCCGGATGAACCCGGACAGCCAGGCGCAGCAGGACGGCGCTCATGCCGTGACTCCCTGCGCACCGCCCGAGAGGCCTCCCAGCCGGCGGCGAGCCTCGCGGGCCACCGTCTCCATCCGCTGCACCTCGGCGTCCAGCGCAGCCGCGCCGGGCTCGGTGAGCGCATACACCCGCCGGGCCCGCCCCTCGACGACCTCTTCCCGTTCCACCCGCACCAGTCCTTGCTCCAGCAGCCGGTCCAACGCTCCGTAGAGCGTGCCCGCCCGCAGCCGTACCCGCCCCTGCGACATCTGCCAGACCTCGGCGATCAGCGCGTACCCGTGCCGGGGCTCGCCCGCCAGCGCGGCCATCAACAACAACGTCGGCTCCCGCATCGGCTGCCTCCCCTCCCCATTCGTCATGACACCGATATATATCGCATGACTGACTATCAAGTCGAGGCAGGCCGGCCACCGACCACCACCGCCAGCAGCCCGGGCAACGACCGCGCGACACCAAGCCGATGACCCCCGACAGGGACAGACAGGCCGCCCACACCACCGCCACGAGCGACATCACCAGACCCGGGACGCAAGCGGCCAGGACACTCCACGCCACCCTGCCCGCACGACAGCAGCCGAGCAGCAGAAGCCGGAGGCCCGAAGCCGCCCCGTGCTCCCACCGCCACCCCAGGACGCAGCCCCGCATCGCCCATTCGACGAGATGTCCCACCAGGTCGGCGACCGCACCGGCGCCCGTCAACGTGACGATCGCGCCACGGCGAAGTCCGCCAGGCACAGGCCCGCCGCGACGGCCCACCTGCGCCCGGTGGACCACCACCTGCTGCGCCACCGAGCGGCGAAGGCGGTGAGGAAGGCCGCCGTACCCAGCGGCGGCGAAGAATCTCCAAAGGCTGCGGGCCGCCGCCGATCCGGCTGCATCCCGTTCATCGTCATGATGTGCAACGCCTCACCACACGATGACGCGAGGGGACCTGACGGGGAAACACACGGATCAACCACTGAAAGTCATGAACTTCAACGTCTCGGGCGACAAAATCGACGCAACCGCCTCAAGCGGCCGACTCACACACTCACCGGCCAACCGAAGTGCTCAGTCACACCACGGGCGCGGGCAGTTCCAGACACAGCCGCCACAGCTCGAACCCGAGGTGCCCGACATCCGTGAAGCGGACTTCTCCGAAGCCTCCGGCGCGACGGCCGCCGTCCTGGAAGTACACCTCTGTGAGTGCCTCGGCCGCGATCTCCCAAAGCTCCTGCTCATCGGGGATGCTGGCCAGGATCTTGTGGATGGTGTGCGAGACGTCCGCCCGCCGGTGCTCGGTCGGCCAGCGCGTGAACACCCACCGGTAGCTGCGGACTGTCGTATAGGCCAGGCCGACGTCTTCGGCGAACAGCCGGATGGCCTCGCTGACGGGGAACAGGTCGTCCTTCCCGGACGGATTCGCACCCCCATACGAGAGCCGCGTCACCGAGACGCCACTGAACGCTGCTCATGGTGGCGACCCAGTCCCTGCCCAGCTTGACCAGCTCGTCGTAGCGTTCCCGGGTCACACTGCCGACCATCGCGGGCATCCGGACACCACCCCCACGGGCCCGGGTGCAGCACCCTTGTGTGCCGCCAACTCACCCCAGAAGCCCGCTACTTGGCACCATCCGGCGTCCTGGGGCCGTCGAACAGAGCGCGCGGTCCCGGCGCGTGAAGCGGCGAAGTGGCCGCCGGATGCGCGGCCTCATACCCCGCCCGGCTTCGCGCGCCGTCTGTGCCAGGCCCGTTTGCGACAGGCGGGAGAGCAGTACGTTGCCGAGGAGGCACGCTCGACGCCAACCGTCCAGGACACCCCACACTCCGGGCAAGTGGCCGTCCTATCACTTTGCACCGCCTGGGCCCTCGCGCCTGCCCGCCGCATCCGCCGCCAGTGCCGCGAACGGCACACCGACGAGCAGAACACCGCCGCCGCCTTCAACGTCGGCATCAATGGGCCACCACAGCCACGGCAGAGCCGCGGCCCGGGATCGTCGTCCGTGACCACGACCAGCCTCAGCCGGGGCGCTCCGCCCCTGCCCACGGGACCACCATAGGAATCCAGCGAAGGTAAGCCGAAACCCTGTGGAGCCCACCTGCATAGCGTGGAATGCTCTTGGGCGACTGCTGACGGAAGGGAAGGTTAAAAAAAAAAGGTGTACGTACCGTCATCTGCACGAGCTCTCGATGATGACGAGCGTGAGCTCGCGGAGCTGGCACGCCGCACCATAGACGCGCATACCGACGCCGGGCCCAACGAAGATGGGATCCACACGGTGGGCGCCGCGGTCATGGCCGCCGACTACCGGATGTTCACTGGCGTGAACCTCTATCACTTCACTGGCGGACCCTGCGCCGAACTCGTGGCTCTGGGAGCCGCGCGAGCCCAGGGCGCCCGCCAGATGCGCTGCATCGTCGCCGTGGGAAACCACGGACGCGGGGTCATCGGCCCGTGCGGGCGCGATCGGCAGATCTTTGTGGACTACTACCCCACCATGCGCGTCATCGTGCCCACGCCCGCGGGGCTCAGGTCCGTTCTCGCCGCCGACCTGATGCCGCTGGTTCAGCGATGGACCCCCGAGGCGGGCATGAACGGTCTCGACCCATCGCTCTACCAAGACCCCGAGACGGCCGGCCCCCCGATCATCCGGTTCAACCCCCGCTACCTCGAAGTCGTCCGCTCCGGCGCCAAGACCAAGACCACCCGCTTCCGGGACCCCGCCCAGCTCGGGCCGGCACGGCTGGTGTTTGAGAGCGACCCCGAAGTCGCCCTGCCGGCAGAGGTGACCGGCATCAGGCACTGCCTGGTCAACGACCTCACCAACCAGGACGCCCAAGCCGAGGGGCTGACGACCGCAGCCGAGCTCCGGGAAGGCCTCAAGGGCCACTACCCAGATCTGGCGGGAACCGACGAAGTCGACGTCATCACCTTCCAGATCAACGACAAGACGGGCGCCGCTTAAACCGCGGATGCACCAACGACGACTGGGCCCCAAGGTGACGACGAGCACTGAGGGATCCAAGATCATCCCGCTGCCCTGTTCGGCTTACCCAGCTGGACCACACATATGGACGACATCGGCATCCGCCCCGTCGCTTCGGGCAGTCCCGCCCGAAGCGACAAGCCCCTGACTGCACGGATCTCAGAAATCAGAACCCACCCAAGGCCGGTGCACTTTGTCATACAAGCCTCAGACACAGCTTCTTCAGCGTTGCCGCACCACAGAACCTGAGCCAGAACCTAATTCCCCGAGGTCCTGCCCCACCAGCGCGGCCGCAGTCGCCCAGGGCGAGCTTGCGGCGCTCGAAGGGTCCGAGGAACTCGTCCCATTCTTCAGGGGGTGACGGCACGGTATTCCTCGACCGGCCGCAGGACTCGGCGCCGGGCGATGAACGCTCGGTGTGTCTCGATGCCGTCCGTCGGGTAGACGGCGGCGTATCCCATCGTCGTTCCGATGTGGTCGTGACCAGCGATGACCTGGGCGATATGAGGGGGCGGGCCGTTGAGGATGGAGTCCGTGATGAAGTTCCGGTTTGTGTCCGCAGAGGCCGTGTGCGGATCAGCCCGTGTTGCTATTGAGCTGGCGGGATTCGGAGGGGCATTTGCCACGCTCCTCATGGGCTGTGTTGCATCGCGGTCACCCAGATGTGAGGCAGACCGTACTTCTGGGTGACCTGGACTTTGCTGATCACGTCCCCTCGATGCCCTCGACGAGCCGCTGATGTTCCAACAGTTCGGTAGTCCGGGCAGCACTCGTGAGTACGGTCTCCTTCGCCGTCCCGAGGGATCCTGAGCCTGCGAAGCGCTACGTAGCTCGGACAGCTCGGTATCGGGGCCGAGTTGACGGTCGGTGTCCTGAAGGGCCTGGCCGGACCGGCCCAGCGTGCTCAGGCTTTCGACCGACGGCTGTGCTGTGGGTTCTCGACTCACCCGCGTCCCGGCCGATGTCCTTGCCGAGCAGGGCGGCGGTGCCGACCGTCAACTGCCAGCGGTACGGGTGGACGGACGAGACGTGACGCCGTGGCCTGGCGACTGCGTGTGGCGGTGGCGTGCCGTCGAGGCGCGATGAGACGCGGGCCGGCCGCCGGTCTGGCACCCGCGTCCGCGCGCCCTGCTTTCTCGCGTCGACATCGGCTCCGACCTGTGCTCTTATCGAAGAAGACGGTGTATGCCGGAGTCCTCAGCGTAGCCAGCCGCCGAGCAGGCGGTGCCCTGGTGGAGAGGAACGGACCGGGCAGAGCTATGCGCTCCCCCAGGGTCGGCGGGTCCGGCGGTCCGTACGGACGGCAGTCCCTGATCGGCGCGAGTCGTGGGACCGATGCCCTTTGTCAGTTCCGTAGTGAGGAGCCGTTGTGCCGCACACGGATGTGACCTCATGAGTGAGACGGTCGGCGAGCTCGCCACACAGCTGCGGACCGGATTGGCCGCAGTCCTGCCCCAGTTGGGCGCACTCGACGTCGCGCAGAGGCGCCCCAAGCTGGCGCAGGCGCTCGGACTGCCGGGGGCTCAGTTGACGCCCTCGGCGCTGATATCGCGTATCGGAGCCCCGGGGAGCACTCAGGCAGGCGATCTGTGGCCCAAGCTGGTGGCGCTGCTCGCCGACGCGGCGGACGGCGCGGCCGCGGGCTGGAAGCTCACCGTTCCGGACGTCCTCCTGGTCACGGCGGACGACGTCAAGGTCTTCAGCGTCGCCCTGCCGCCGAACATCTCCTTCACCGTGCACCTGGGCACGCTCCGGCTCGCCGAGGTTCTGGAGGTCCGGCAGGACGTCACGCTGGACCTCGATGTGCCGTCCGATCCCGCGGATGCCTCGCTGCACCTCGCCGTGCTCGGTCTGCGGCTGACCCTGCCATCGGACGCGCTGCTCGCCCTGCTCGCCGGGGACGGGTTGGCCCTCGAAGGTGACATCCAGGGTCGGCTCGACATGAAGGGGGTCCACTTCCAGGGCGGCGGGAAGAACGGCCTCGCGCTGCCGCTGAAGGCCGCGCCGCCGGGTCTGCGCGCACCCACCCTGTACATGGCCCCCGTCGGCGCCGCGCTGCGGTTCACCGCCTCCTTCGGCGCCTCGCTGCTGGGTCTCGCCGACGCCACGCTCGACGGCGTCGGCAGCGAGCTGGCCCCCGGAGCCTCGGCCACACCGGTACTCCCGAGAGGGATGGGCCTGACCATGTCCCTGGGCCCCGCCCGGGGCAGCGGCTTCCTGGAACGGCGCGGTGACGAGTACCGCGGCGCCCTGGGGCTCGCCCTGGGCGTGGTCGACGTAAGGGCGTTCGGCATTCTGCGGCCCAGCGAGCCGTCGCTCCTGGTCGCCCTCAGCGCCCACTTCACGCCGGCGGTGGAACTCGGACTCGCCTTCACGCTGAACGCGGTCGGCGGGATCGTCGGCATCGGACGGGCCATCGACCGGGCCGGCCTCGCGGCGGCCGTGCAGTCGGGCCACCTGGACGAGGTGCTGTTCCCGGACGATCCGGCCCGGGCCGCACCGCAGATCCTGGACACGCTGGCCTCGGTGTTCCCGGCCCGGCGCGGCAGTCAGGTCGTCGGGCCGACCTTCCGGCTGGGCTGGGGCCGCCCGGTGTCCTTCGTGACGGCCGACATCGGACTCGTCCTGGAACTGCCGAGTGGCGTCGTCGCCCTGCTTGGCCGGCTCAGGATCGCGCTGCCCGCCCCCGAGGCGCCGATCCTCGACCTGCGCGCCTCCGTCGCGGGCGTCGTGGACCCGGGAGCCGGAGTCGTGGAGATGGTCGCCGACCTCGCCGGATCCCGGCTGCTCACCGCCGGTGTCGAGGGCGGGATCGCGCTGCGGATCAAGACCGGCTCCGATGCCGCGTTCGTCCTCAGCGCCGGCGGGTTCCACCCCCGCTTCCCCCGGCCCGCCGGATTCCCGGTACCCCGCCGACTGTCCATCGCCATCGCCAGTGCCCCGGCGCTCAGCATCGTCTTCTCCGGATACTTCGCCCTCACCCCCGGCACCGCCCAGGCGGGCGCCACGCTGACCGCGGTCATCGGCACGTCCGACACCGGCGTGAGCGGACAGCTCGGCTTCGACGCGCTGCTGCGATGGGAGCCCAGCTTCGGCGTCGTACTCGATCTGTACGGCTCCTTCCACCTGCGTTTCGACGGCCACAGCCTGTGCTCGGTCGATCTGCGGGTCCGCGTCGAGGGACCCACCCCCTGCTGGCACGTCGCCGGCCGGGCCTCCGTCTCCCTGTTCTTCATCGACGTCAGCTTCCCCTTCGACGAGCACTGGGCCTGCACCGGTGCGGTCGGGGCGCCGCCCGCGCCCGACATCGCGCCTCTGCTGGAACGGCAACTCGACAACCCCCGCACCTGGGAGCCCGTACTGCCCGACGGCGCCGCCGGTCTGGCCGCCCTGCGCAGCGACGGCACGGACGGCGGCCGGTTGCTGCACCCCCTCGGCCGGCTCCGCTTCAGCCAGCGTGTGGTACCCCTCGACATCGCCGTGACACGGTTCGGCCCGGGTCGTCTGCCGACCCCGGCGACCTTCGGCGTCGCCGTACGCTTCGGCGACGGCACCGGGACGGTCCAACCGGTCCGGGAGCAGTTCGCGCGCGCGGACTTCTTCGACCTCACCGACGACGAAAAGCTCACCCAGCCCGCGTTCGAACTCCTGCGCTCCGGCAGCGAGCTGACCCCGCCGACGGCCGGGGTCGGCGCCCCCCGCCGCTCCGTGGAGGTGCGCTACGAGACCAAGTGGCTCGGCGAGCGCGGGCACCCGCCCGAGCCGCGCGCCCGCTGGCTGCTGGCCGAGACCCATCTGCTCGCGGGGCTGCAACACGGAGCGGTGGCGACCAGCGCGGTCCACGCCGACCGGATCCGATACGCCGCCCCGCCCGCGCCGACGGCCTTGAAGGCCCCGTCTTTTGCGGTCGCTCACGTCGACACCCTCACCGAGGACACCGATCTGGGCCGCAAACCCACTTTCACCGAAGCGGCATTGTCCTTCGCCGCCCCCTCCGGGCGCACGCAGCTGCTGCACGTCGTCCCGCCGTACGAACTGAAGTCAACGCCATGACCCGATACGCGTTCGCCTCGTGGGATCGGACGGGAGCCGCCGCGTCACTGACGGACCCCGACGACCTGCAGCGCACCACGCCCTTGCGGGGCACCCTCGCGGCCGCCGCGTCCGTCAACGGACGCCCCGAACGGCCCGTGCCCGTGCACCTGTACGGCCCGGGGGATGTCCGCGCCCTCGATCCCCGGCAGATCGTGCGGCGATATCCGCTGCCCGGCACTCCCGACGCCGAGACGACAAAGTTCCCCATGGTCGAATTCGACCGCACCGACCTGCCCTGGCTGTTCACGCCCCTCGCGGCGGTGCCGGGCGGGGAGCTGCGCCCCTGGGTCGCCCTGGTCTGCGTGCCCGCCCGGCTTGCCTTGCCGCGGCGGGAGCCTGGCCGACCGATGCCCGTGCTGCGCGTGCCCGGCACCGAACTGCCCGACCCCGCCCATCTGCACCTGTGGGCGCACGTCCAGACCGTCGTCGGCCACGAGCAGGACCCGCGCGCCTGCGTCTCCCGGCTGCTCGCCCCCCGGCGGCTGCTTGCGCACACCGACTACGTGGCCTGCCTGGTGCCCGCCTTCGAGGCCGGTCGCCGCGCCGGCCACAACGAGAGCGGAGGAGACCTGTCCCCCGCATGGAGCGCGCACACGGACAGCGACCTGCCGGTGTACGACGCGTGGAGCTTCTCCACCGGGGAGGCCGGGGACTTCGAGACGCTCGCCGACCGCCTGCGGTGCCGCCCCATCGGCGGAGCCGGCCGCAGACCGATGGACATCAGCCGGCCCAGGCCGCAGGACTCGGGCCCCGGTCCGGTCGTCCAGCAGGTCGAGAGCGCCCTGTGCAGCCCCGACCTCGGCCCGCGCGACGCCTGGCCGGTCGACGCGCACAGCACACAGTGGCAGGGCGCCCTCGCCGCCTCGCTCGACAGCGCGCACAGCGACGACAGCGATGACGACCCGGAGGTCGCCCCTCCGCTGTACGGCCGGTTCCACGCCCTCGCCTCCACGGCCGTCCCCGGCTCGACGGGCTGGCTGGACACCCTCAACCTCGACCCGCGCTGGCGCGTCGCCGCCGGCCTCGGTACCCGCAGCGTCCAGCGCGAGCAGGAGCAGCTCATGGCCTCGGCCTGGACGCAGCTGGCCGACGTCCAGGCCGCCAACCGTTTCCTCGACCTGGCCCGGCTCGCCCGGCTGGTGGGCGCCCGGCTCCACGAGCGGCACGTGCGGCCGCTGACCACCGACGAGTTCCTGCACCTCGTGACTCCGCTGCGCACCCGTACGCTGCTCGGCGCGGTGACGCTGGCGAGCAGCGTGCACGCCAGCGCCCTGCCCACCGCCATGGCCACAACCACCTTCCGGCGCGCCGTCCGGCCGCTCGGCCTACTCAGCAGGCGCGTCACCCTCGCCGCGCGGCAGCAGAACGGGACCCCGCCCGACCAGCCGTTCGCCACCACCCTGGCCAAGCTGGCGGCGACCGGTACCGGACTGGCCGTCACCTCCCGCAGTCCCGACGGCACCGTCGCATTCGGCATCGCTCCGGAACGCGTCGTCCTCGCCGACCGGCTGCCCGCCGTCCGGGCCGCCCTCGGTGTGTCCACCCTGACCGCGCCCGCCTGGAAGGCACTGGCCGGCGAGGTGATCCGCCGCGCGCAGACCCGCGAGCTCACCACCGCGCAACTCGCCGCCGTGCCGGCCCTGCAGCCCACCACGCTCGACGCCGTCTTCCGGCTCGGCACCGTACGGGAGCTTGACGTACCCACCAGCTTCCTCACCGACACCCGCCTCAGCCCCCAGGGCAGCCTGCTCTTCCCCTCCGGGCGCACCGCCCCCACCGGCCTGCTGACCACCTCCGACAGCACCACCACGACTTTCACGGGCATGTGGTCCGGTCCCTGGACCCCCTCGACCGCAGGCTCCGGCTGGAAGGGCGAGGCACGCGGCACCTTCGGCCCCGGCGGCACCGGCTCCGGCACCTGGCGGGGCGTCTTCACAGGCGTGTGGGACAACCCGACGCAGGGCACGCAGGGCGGCTGGCGCCTGGTGTTCACCGGCACCTGGAACACCCCCGACGACCAGGGCACCTGGCAGGGCCTCGCCGCCGGCGTGTGGGACGACCCGTCGGACACCTCCGACGGCACGTTCAACGGCACCTGGCGCTCCGAGACCGCTCGCGGCGCCTTCCACGGCACCTGCCCCGGCACCTGGGACTGGGACGAGACCGGCATCGCCGGTGTCTGGCGCGCCGACTGCTCCGGCGGCTGGGAACGCCTCGCCGACGGCACCCCGCCCCCCGACGGCGAGGTCTGGACGCCCGAGAAGCTCGGCGAGATCCTCGCCGGCTGGCAACAGGGCGGCGGCATCTCCCTGGGCACCCTGCTCGGTCCGGGAAGCCTGCCCGGCCTGGCCGACCGGCTGCCCGCGCCCTCCGTCCTCGCCCTCACCCCCGGCGACACCCACTCGATGGTGGTCGGCGCGCACGACCAGGTCTTCCGCCCCGCAGACGTGCCGCCCCTCCCGCCCCGGGACACCTTCCCCGCGCCCGCGGTCCAGACGGCCGTCACCGGCCGGCTCGACCCCCGCACCACCGTGGACACCGTCGTCGGCTCCCGCATCGAGCACCCGGCCCCCGGCGACAGCACCGCACCCATCCAGTGGGCGCCCGCCTTCCCCGACGCCATGTGGCGACCGCTGGCCGAGCAGTCCACCGAATGGATGCTGGCCGGGCTGAACAAGGTGCCGGCCGACAGCGCCGCGCTCGCGGTGACCAACCCCGCCTTCGTGGCGTCGTACATGGCCGGCCTCAACCACGAGTTCGCCCGCGAACTGCGCTGGCGCGAATACCCCACCGACCAGCGCGGCACGTACTTCGCCTCCTTCTGGGGCACCGGCTCGGAGATGACGCCCCTGCACCAGTGGCCGAAGAGCTCCGCGCTGGGCACCCAGTTGACCGTCCCCGCCGACCGTGTGGTCCTCCTGCTGCGCACCGCCCTGCTGCGCCGCTACCCCGGCGCGCTGATCTACGCCGCTCCGCTGCTGCCGCCGGAACCGGACGGGGCGCGGGAACCCGACGACGCCCAGGCCCGGCACCCGATCTTCCGCGGCGGCCTGGACCTGGACACGGCGTTCCTCGGCTTCGACCTGCGGCTCGGCGACATCGTCGGCCACGACTGGTGCTTCGTCATCGCCGAACAGCCCACCGAACCACGCTTCGGCCTGGACGACCCCACGGACAACGTGCTCGCCAGCCCCCCGCCGCCCGGCCTCTGGAGCCGCACCTACGCGCCGCCGCCCGCGACCGACCCGCCCACCGACGCCGACGACTGGAACAACCTCGACTGGAGCCACTTCTTCACCTCGCGCCCGGACTTCGAGACCGCGACCCACGCCCCGGGAGACAAGCGCTCCAACATCGTCCTCGACGATCTGACGTGGGGCGACAGCGCCGCCGGCATCGCCCGGCAGTGCTTCCAGCAGCCCGTACGGGTGGTCATGCCCACCGAACGACTGCTGCGCCCCGAACCGCCGCTGGCCCCGCTGGACTTCGTCCACTGGACGTCGGCCAGCCCTGACGGGGCGGTGGGCACGCTGCACGGTCACCAGGTGACGCTCTCCGGGCCGATGGGAACCGCCTTCGACCTCTATGACGCCTACCCCGACTTCGCCATGCCCGAGTTCACCCCCAAGCTGCCCGCCACCGGCATGGTGGAGATCCGCGGCGGCCCGAACCACGCCTTCACCCTCGACTTCGGCACCGTGCTCCAGGACCCCATCTTCCATCTGGGCTCCCTGAGGTCGGTTCTGACGGTCACCTCCCCGCCGGGTGCGTCCATCGCCCGGCTCAGCGGCGACGCACACTTCCGTGTCACCGCGAACGCCGTCTCCGGGCCGGACGGTACGCCCGGGCACGACGACTCCAAAGGGAGCGTCCGCCTCGCCGGAGCCTTCAGCGCCATCACCTTCACCCTGGTCCCCACCGTCGACGACGACACACCAGACGGGGTCTTCTTCCAGGCCGGCGGGGCACAGGCCGACGGCGGCCGGCCGGGTCCCTAGCGGGGCCGGCCCGCACGCCGCTTCCAGGGGCCGCGCGGATCGTCACCCCGGCGAACGGCGGCTCCACACCGTCCCAGTCCAAGGGAGGCAGACCGGATGACCGACCTCGCACCGCTGCGCGCGGCCGTCGCGGAGGCCGAGCAGCACCGCACCGGTCTCGGCCCCAAGGCCACGCCCGACCAGCGCAGGGCCGCCTACCAGGCCCTCCAGACGGCCCGAGACGCCCTCCACCAGGCACTGCGCTCCTTCGTCGCCACGCCGGATGCCGACGGCCTGCTCGCCACGCTGGATCCCGACGTGCCCCTGATGCTCGCCCCGGTGCGCCTGGAGACGCGGCTGCGGCCGGACGGCGGCCCGCCCGCCACCCTCCAGGTGCGGATCTTTCCCGACGACCTCCACGTCGACAGCCACGAACCGCTGCTCACCGACGGTGAGATCCAGCAGGGCAAGCGGTACTGGCGCACCGTCTTCCGGGCCGGGCGCACCGAGAACCCGGCGGGAGACCGGGCCCGCATCCGGCTCGGTGCCTGGGAGCAACTGGCAGCCGCCCTCGGCCCGGCCCGCGCCCGCTGGATCGTCACGGTGCTGACCCCGCGCGCCGACGACCGCCCCGAACTGCCCCTGCCCGACGACACGCAGGGCCCCGAGCCGTCCTGGCCCGCCGCGTCCGACATCCCCACCCGCTCCCGCGGCTGGAACCGGCCGGCCACCGCCTCCACCCTGCCCGACCAGTTCCTCGTCCAGGCCTTCCAGCAGACCCAGGACGGCGACATCCTCGTCGGCGAGGGCCGCGGCCAGGCCATCCCGGACACGGTGCAGGTGAGCCCGGACCCCGACGCCCCGGCCGCTCCCGCGGGCCCGGCCACCACACCCCTGACCGACCCCGGCTTGCGCTGGCTCACCGACTTCTCCGCAGCCCAGGACAACGGTCTCGCCCTCACCGTGCCCCTCGACAGGCCCGGCTACGATCCGACTCGCCGCCCCCTGCTCTCGCGCGTCGTCGCCTTCGGTGTGTCGGCCTCCCTGGACGCCCAGCTCTCCGCGGACCGGCTGGCCCGCCTGCTCAAAGGGCGGGCCCGCGACGGCGAGGCCGCCTACGTCCTGCAGGACACCCCCACCAACAACGTCCCCGACGCCCACCACCCGCAGGACGACCCTCCCGACGTCGACGCCCTCCTGCACGCCGCCGCCCCCGACCCGGCCGCCCCCGACCCGTGGGCCGACGCCACCCGCCTGGCGAGCGCGCTCGGCATCCCGCAGGACGTCGCCGCCGCCCTGCCCGGCGGCACCGAACCCGAGCAGGCCGACGCGCGCGCCCTGCAACTGGCCCTGTGGAGCGCGACCGGCGACTTCTTCCTCGACCAGCTCCTGGAAAGCGACAGCCACACCCAGGAGACCGGCATCGACCTGGAATGGCTGCGGCTGCACCACGCGGACGCGGTGCGCGCCCGCGGCCCGCTGCCCACGCTGCGCGTCGGCAGGCAGCCGTACGGCCTGCTGCCCCTCACCGTCATGCGTCGCTGGAGCCCCGACCTCCAGGGCGAGCCCGGTCAACTCGCCGGACTGCACCGGGTTCTGACCACCCTGCGTCCCTTCTGGGAAGTCGGCGTCGACACCATGCCGCGGGTCGGCGGGCCCGACCAGCCCGGCGACACCCTCGGCCTGCCCAAGCCCGAACGAGACGTCCTGCGCGCCCTGGGCCTGGCCGCCGTATCGAAGTCCTGCGACGTGCGGGCCGTGCGCGGCGCCCTCAACGCCTGCTACACCAACCGCGTCCTGGGTCTGGTCCAGGACTGCGGTTTCGGCCCCGAGTCCCGTCTGTCCACTGCATTGAACCGGGCTCTGGGCATCGACTACGAGCCGGTCATCGCCCACCACGACAACGAGCCGCACACCAGCCGCCTGTGGATGCCCGCCACGCGGCTGTCGGGCCTGCCCGCGGGCACCGACCCGGTCGAGGAACTCGCCGGGTTCCTGCAGGAGGTCGTCGACCGGTTCGAGATCCTGAGCGTCCTGGTGCGCCCAGCCCGGGCCCGCACCCTGCTGGAAGCTCTGCTGAGGCACACCGCCAACCTGGAGTACGGCCATGCCGCCGCCGGAGCCGCGCATGCGAGCCATCTGGTCGCGAACAGCCGGCTGCGCTTCGCGGAGATCCTGCTGGCACCCGCTACGGCCGGCACCCTGGCCTCCCAGGCGGGCCTCGCCCTGCGGCCGTTCACCCTCAAGGCCACCCTCGGTCTGACCCTGCCCACCACCGGCGAGGCCGCCGCCGCACCCACTGTGCACGACGCGATCAACGACGTACGCGTCCTGCTCGCCCCAGCCGTCGAGACCGCGGCCCTGCATCACCGGGGCGTCCTCCAAGCCCTCAGCGACACCCGCCCCTGGAGCGAGCGCCTGGCGCAGATCGACGCCGCCCTGCGCTATCTGGCCACCCGGGTCCACGACTGGCACGACGCCGGCCGTGACCCCTTCACCGTGCTGGAACGCCTCCTGGGCGAGTGCCTCGACCTCGCCTCCCACCGGCTCGACGCCTGGATCACCTCGCTGGCGACCGTACGCCTGCAGGCCATGCGATCCGCCAGCCGCCGGCCCACCGGGGTCCACCTCGGCGCCTACGGATGGGTGGAGAACCTCTCACCGCGCGAAGGCCGCCGGAGTGACGGATTCGTCCTGGCCCCCTCGCTCGCCCAGGCCACCACCGCCGCCGTCCTGCACAGCGGCGCCCTCTCTCACCCTTCGGACCCGGGCGCGTTCGCCGTGAACCTGTCCTCAAGCCGCATGCGCGCCGCCATGGCCGTGCTGGACGGCGTGCGCCAGGGGCAACCGCTGGGCGCGCTGCTCGGCTACCGCCTGGAACGGCGGCTGCACGAGGCCCGGGAGAGCGCCACCGAACCCCTGGAACTCGACCGGGTCATCGCTCCGCTGCGCACGCAGTGGCCGTTGCGGTCCGTGCACCACGACGCGCCGGGCGCCACCGGGTTCGTCGCTCCGCACGACGTCACCGACGGGGCCGCCGTGGGCGCCCTCACCGTGGACGCCGCGATGGACCAGCTCTCCCCCAGCGTCCACCCACCGCTGGACGCCGCCCGGGAGGCGCCCGCGGTCCGCGCCGCACTGCAGGCCCTGCACGACGACATCGACGCTCTCGGCGACCTGATGCTCGCCGAGAGCGTGCACCAGCTCGCCAACGGCAACCCGGACCGGGCCGGTGCCACCCTCGACAGCCTCGCCGCGGGGGGCCAGCCACCGCCCCGCCCGCAGATTCTCGACACCCCCGGTCAGGGCACCCCCGTCACGCACCGGGTCCTCGTCGTCGTCCCCAAGGACGTGCCGCTGTCGCACGGCTGGGACGGCCCCGCCCAGCGCACCCGGCCCCGCGCGCTCGCCGAACCGCTGCTCGACGCATGGGCCGGGCACCAGCTGGGGCGGACCGACCGCATCCGGCTCCAGGTCGCCTGGCGTCGGCCCGGCCACCCCACACCCGCGGCGACCCGCCAGCACCCCTGGCCGCTCACCGACCGGTGCGCACTGGACATCGTGGCCCTCACCGCCGCCAAAAGCCTGCGCACGGCGGTGAGCCAGGCTCTCACCGCACACCGCCCGTCCGACCTGCCGGGCGACGCCGTGGCCGACCTGCTCGACGGGCGAGACGCCCACTGGCCGCGCTCGACGGTGTCCCTGCAGGAGTTCGAGGCGCTGGCCGACGCGCTCACCGCGGTCCTCGCCGTCGGCCGGCCCGGCACGCCTGCCGACCTGGCGCCCGCCGCCGCCCCACCCACCCAGTCTCCCGACGAGACCGAGCTGCGCGGCCGCGCCCAGAGCGCCATCACAGGTATGAAGAGCGCCAAGGACGCCGCCGACCTGCAGCGTCTGTCCGCGTACGGCATCGACGTCCCCGCGTCCATCGGCGACGACGACGTGGCCGCTCGGACGAAGGCTGCCCAACAGGAGGCTGCCGCCCGGCTCGGCCTCGCTGCGACGGCACTCGCCGGCCAGGGGCCGCAGGCAGCCGTGGCCGCCCTCCAAGCCGTCTTCGGCCCCGGATTCCGGGCCGTCGGCCTGACCACCGCGCCAGCCCCCGCCCCGCTCGCGGCATCCTTCGGGCCCGGCCTCGACCGCGGCGGCACCGACGACGCCCTCCTCCGTGACTGGCTCGAACGTACGGCGGCCGTACGGCCCGGTGCCTCGGCCCTCGCCGACCTGCTGCTGCACACCGACGCGATCGGCACCGGCGGAGACTTCGCCCTGCGCATCGGGCAGACCCCGTTCACCGCCCACGACCACTGGGTCGGCGCCGCCCGCACAGCGGACCTGCCCTCGGCGACCGGCCTGGCCGTGCACGGCCTCGCTGCCGCCGACCTCACGCGGCCCGTGGCCGTCCTCGTGGTCGACGAATGGCCGGAACTGATTCCGGCCCGGCAACAGACGGCGGGAGTCGCCTTCCATTACGACGCCCCCGGCGCCCGAGCTCCCCAGGCCGTGCTGCTCGCCGTACCGCCGCAGGTGGGACACGCCTGGACGGCGGAGCTGCTGAGCGAGACCGTCCGCGAGGCGATGGATCTCACCGGGCTGCGCCTAGTCGACCTCCAGGCCCTGGGCTGGCTGGGCCGCTACCTGCCCGCCGTCTACCTGCCGCAGGACGCCCTCGGGGCCTTCCCCGGCATCGACCTCAAGGACCTGATGAAGACCCACATCGCCACAGGCGTCATCGCCCGGCTGAGAGACCTGGAGGCCTGAGCATGGCCGACGACAGGGCGGTCTTCGCCCAGTTCCACCGCATCGAGCCCAACGTCCGGCCGAGCGGCACCGGCGGACAGCTCGACGAGGCTCTGCAGGCCCGGATCGCCGACCCACTCTTCCTGCTGGCCCGGCAGCGGCAACTCGCCGAGTTCCACGGCGAGGACGGCGGCTCGCCCGTCGGCTGTTCCCTCACGACGGCGGCGGCCACCGTGGACCGGTTCCGGCCCGGCGACACCGGACCCTCCATGCCATACCCGCCGGGCATGCCCGTCGAGTATCTCACCGAGGCCGGCCGCGCGCCGGACCTGGCGGACCGGGAGCTGACCCTGCGCACCGCCGCACGGGCGGGACTGCGCTTCCTCCAGCAGCTCGCGGCGCTGCCCACGGGCGTCCAGAACTCCGTCACTGACCAGACCCTGGCCAAGTTCCCCCTGGTGGACGGTGCCGCCGTGGAGCCCACAGACGAACCGGAGGCCGACCCCGCGGGCCGTGCGCTCGGGACCGTGCTCCTCGCGCACGCCCCGCACGGCGGAAAACTCGCCCGCGGACTGGCCGCCGGCTGGCACCCGACCGGTCTCAGCCCGCCCCAGCTGACCGCCTTCAACCAGGCGGCGACCGCGTGGAAGTCCTGGTTCGCCGCCGAGCACGCCCCGCCGGCCGGCTCCAGCTGGGTCCGCGACCGGATGGAGCACCACTTCGCCGTCGAGGCGTCCCGGGGAGGCCAGCGCATCACCTTGACCGCACCCGAGTACCCGGGCGGCGGCGCCGAGGGCTACCAGTTCGACGTCGACCCCGCAGCCACTGCCTTCACCACCCCAGGCGCGTCCACCCGCACCGTCCTGCCCACCCGCGCCACCTATCCCGGCATGCCCGCCGAACGCTGGTGGGAGTTCGAGGACACCACCGTCAACCTGCCTTCCGTCGAGGCCGGTGCGGCCGACCTCGCCCGGCTGCTGCTGGTGGAGTTCGCCAATGTCTACGGCAACGACCACTGGGTCGTCCCGCTGGAGCTGGAGGTCGGACAGGTCCACGGCATCACGGACCTCACCGTCGTGGACACCTTCGGCGACCCACTGACCCTGCAGCCCGCGGGCGACGAGCACTGGTCCCTGTTCCGGCTCGGCGTCGCCGGCTCCGGCCGCCCCGGACCCGCCCTGCTGCCGCTCCTGCCCAGAGCCGCGGGCCGCCTCGAAGGACCGCCTGTGGAGGAAGTACTGTTCGTCCGCGACGAGATGGCCAACCTCGCCTGGGCGATCGAACGCACCGTGCAGAGCGCGACCGGCGCCCCCCGCCCGCGCGCCAACGAGACCCCCGACCTGACCCCGCCCGGCCCGTCGGACGTGCCCGGCGCCCTGACCTACCAGCTCGCCTCGTCGGTGCCGTACCACTGGATCCCGCTCGTGCCCGTCCCGCTCGTGCCCGGCTCGGCCGCGATCCGGTTCCGTCGCGGGCGGATGACCCTGCCCACCGCCCAGGGCACCGTACGCACCCGGGCGCGCGGCCGACTGCTGGAGCCAGAGGTCGCCCGGGTGTACGTCCGCGACGAGGAGATCCCGCGCTCCGGGGTGACGGCCACCCGCGTCCCGGTGACCGTGCGCGGCCACGACGGCCGCCACTACCGCTGGATCGGACGCCGTGCCCGGGCCGGGCAGGGCGAGGCCGCCGCCGGGCTGGCCTTTGACGGAGTCCTCCCGGCCAAGGAGGCCACGCCATGAACCACGGCATCGGCGCGGTGAGTTCGCTGACGCTCACCGACAACGGATCCGAGATCGTCAGCGCCGACGCCGTAGGCCGCGTCCTGCGTTGGCGCCGGCGGACGGGCGAGGCTCTGTGCCCGCTGCTGGTCGCCCACCGGCGCAGTGTCTGGGCGATGCTCCTCACGCCCGGCGACGATGAGATCGTCACTGCCGGCAGCGATGGCACCCTGCGCCGCTGGGACCGGGCCACGTCCGCCCCCGCGGCCGCCCCCGTCACCGCCCACGACGAGTGGATCCTCGCCCTGCGGGAGACCGCCGACGGCAGGGAACTGCTCACCGGCGCCTACGACGGCACGGTACGGCGCTGGAGCCGCACCGACGGATCGCCCCTCGCGCAGCCGCTGCCCGCCCACGACGGTGCCGTACGCGCCTTGGTTCTCACCCCGGACGACGAGGAGATCGTGACGACCGGCAACGACGGCCTGGTGCGCCGCTGGACCCGCTCGGACGCCACCCTGCGGGGCCGCCTCGACGGTCACCTCGGTCCCGTGCCCGCCGTGGCCGTCAGCGCCGACGGCGGCGAGATCGTCAGCGGCGGCCGGGACGGCACCGTGCGCCGCTGGGACCGGGGAAGCGGCGACCCGCTCGGCAATCCCCTCGTCGCTGGCGCCCCCGTGCGCGTGCTGGCCCTGACCGCCGACGGCGAGATCGTCGCGGGCTGTGACGACGGCAGCCTCCGCCGCTGGCAGCGAGCCACCGGGGAGCCGGTGGGGACGCCCGTGGCCACCGGCCACCTCAGCGTCTGGGCAATCACCGTCACCCCCGACGACCGGGAGATCATCACCGGCGGCTGGGACGGCTTCATTCGCCGCTGGACCCGCGATCCAGCCGACCCCACCGCCCTGCACCAGGCCGTCAACGAGACCCGGATCGACACCGCGCCGCGCCTGGAGATCCGCGGACCCACACCGTTCTGACGCTTGCCCGACACCGGGAAGCGCGCCCGATGCAGGGAGAAGCTGATGCCCGACATCGAGATCGACGCCTCGCGCCTCACCGTGCCGTCGTTCACGGTGCCCGAGGCCGGCACCGGACCGATCGACGGTTCGGCGACCCCACCGCCCACGGTGACGCTTCCGGCCCCCGGCACCTACCACCTCAAGCAGGCCTCCGCCCCCGTCTGCGACGTCGCCTTCTCGGTGTCCGCGGACGGCACCCTCGACTTTGACACGGCTCTCGACTCCATCGCCGAGGGCCGCGGAACCCGCCGCCTGACCCTGCACGGTCTGCCCGTGCACCTGGACGCCACCGCCCTCGACCACGACCTGAGCCTGCAGATCGGCGGCCCCGCCCTGACGGCCGACCGACCGCACGACCTCGTCCTGCTGCCATGCCGTGAGTACCTCCTCGGAGGCGGACGCGGCACCCTGGCCTTCACACTGCCCGTCAGCGGCTCGGTCGGACTCGATCCGCAGACCTCCGGTTTCGCCTCGGCATCCGGCACCGCGCTGACCGTTCGGGGCCACACGATCCGCATCGACGCGACGGCACTGTCCCACAACGTGGAGCCGACCTCGCTGCCCAGAGTGAGCTTCCTCCCGCGTGCGAGGGTGAACGAGCTGACCGTGCTGCCCGCGGACGGCTTCAGCTTCTACGTGGGGTCGAGCTTCCTCGCGGACCTGAAGTTCGATGTCGGCCGTGACGGACAGATCAGCGTCGCACCGGAGTACGCCGGCTTCGCCACAGCCGCTGGCGACACACTCGTGCTGCGGGGGCGCACGATCCGTATCGACGGAACCGCTTTGAGCCATGACGTGGAACCGACCGGCGCCCAAATGAGTTTTCTCCCCCGCGCGTCGGTGAACGAGCTCACGATGCTCCCGGCCAAGGGATACGGCTTCTACGCGGGGCCGGGTTCCCTCGCGGACCTGAAGTTTGATGTCGGCCGTGACGGACAGGTGACAGTCGCGCCGGAGTTCGCCGGATGCGCCTCGACTGCCGGCGACACACTCGTGCTGACCGGCTGCAGAATTCGCATTGATGGAACGGCGTTGTCACATGATGTGTTGCCGTGGGGACTTGCCCGGCCCAATATCTTCCTGCCGCGAACGTCGGTGAACGAGCTGACGGTACTCCCGGCCAAGGGATACGGCTTCTACGCGGGGTCGGGCTTCCTCGCGGACCTGAAGTTCGATGTCGGCCGTGACGGACAGGTCACAGTCGCACCGGAGTTCGCCGAATGCGCTTCGGCTGCCGGCGACACGCTCACGCTGCGTGGTTGCAGGATTCGCATTGATGGAACGGCGTTGTCACATGACGTGTTGCCGTGGGGACTTGCCCGACCGAATGTCTTCCTGCCGCGAACGTCGGTGAACGAGCTGACGGTACTCCCGGCCAAGGAATACGAGTTCTTCTCAGGGCCAGGATATCTAGCAGATCTACAGTTCGGCGTGGGCCGTGACGGACAGATCACAGTCGCACCGGAGTTCGCCGAATGCGCTTCGGCTGCCGGCGACACACTCGTCCTGACCGGCTGCAGAATTCACATCGACGGAACGGCGTTGTCACATGACGTGTTGCCGTGGGGACTTGCCCGACCCAATATCTTCCTGCCGCGAACGTCGGTGAACGAGCTGACGGTACTCCCGGCCAAGGAATACGACTTCTTCTCAGGGCCAGGACATCTTGCAGATCTACAGTTCGGCGTGGACCGTGACGGACAGATCACGCTCAAGCCGGAATTCGCCGGTTGCGCATCGGCTGCCGGTAACACACTCGTGCTGACCGGCAGCACCGTCCACATCGACGGAACCGCGCTGTCCCACGACCTGCTCCCGCTGGGCATCGCCCGGACGGACGGCTTCCTGCCGCGCGCGTCAGTGAACGAGCTGACGCTGCTGCCTGCGGACGGCTACGGCTTTCAGCCCGGATCCGGAGTCGTCGCGGACCTGAAGTACGGGGTCGACCTGGACGGGCACGTCTACGTCGATTTCGAGTTCGCCGGCTTCGCGTCGGCGGTCGATGACACGCTCGTCCTGCACGGTCACCCGGTCCTGATCGACGCGACGGCCGCGGACAGCGACCTCGTCGGGCTGAGCAACATCTCGGCGTCCACCCCCGGCCCACCACCGAACCGCCGCGGCCCCCGCGAGATCCTCTACGTCCTGCTGCCCGCCCGCGGTTACCGCCCGCAGACGGCGAACGGCGTCCTGCGGACGGGGTTCGACTTCGAGCGGGACGGCACCGTCACCTTTCCCTACTCGGCGGCTGGCCGCTACAGCATCGCGTCCCCCACCGCACCCACCCCGTCCGAGCAGGGGCAGGAGGTCACTCTCAACGCCCTGGTGCGCCCGACGGACGCCGATGCGGGCCCGCCCCGCGGGACGGTGACCTTCACCCTCCAGCAGGGACCACCCCTCGGTACCACCGCGGTGGACGACCAGGGGCGGGCGAGCATCACCACGAGCGATCTGCCGCTCGGCGACAGCGTCATCGCCATCGACTACGCGGGAGGCGATGCTTTCGTCGCCGCCAGTACCACCGTCCCTCATCACGTCAACCCACGGCAGGGCGAGCCCGTCGGGGACGCACCGCTGGCGGAGATCCTGGACTGGGCGCTACTGCCCACCATCGCCCTGATGGCCGATCCGCACGCGGTCGACGGCCACGTGAAGCTGGCCCAGAGCCTGCTGAACGCTGCTGGAGCCGCAGCGCCCGCCCTCATCGTCGACGGCAACTTCGGCGTCCTGACCCAGGCCGCCGTACACACCTTCCGTGCCGGACCGATCCTCACCCCCGCGGACGACATCGACACACCCGTCTGGTTCGCGCTCGCCGTGGCCGCGCCTTTCCCCCTCCTGGAACCCGGCCCCCGGATCCCGCCCATGACGGGCCCGCCCGTGGCCGTCGTCCAGCGCCTGCTGAACCAGCAGGGCGCCGAGCCGCCCCTCGACGACGACGGGAAGTACGGACCCGAGACGGAGACCGCGGTACGGGCCTTCCAGACGGCCCACGGCCTCACCGTCACCGGAACCGTGACCCCCGAGACCTGGGTCGCGCTCGCCGGCCCGCCGCCCACCCCGACCCCCTCCGGCCTGCCCGGCTCCAGGAGCATGCGCCTGACGTTCTCCTACGACAGCGCGGACTGGGCGCAGGGCGGCCCGGTCGTCCGGTTCGTCTCGCGGGAGGACCTGGAGATGACCGCCCCGCTCGCCGCCGATCCCGACGACTCCCCCCACGGTCGCGCCGGGTTCTGGTACGAGCTCCGCGATGCGGCCGGCCGGGTGCTGTACCGGCGTGGCCGACACCAGCCGATCGCCGTCCTCCGGGAGGTCCCGGGCCCCGAGGACGACGGCGGTCTCGTCGCCCTCCCCGTCGACGCTCCCCGGGGCACCTTCGAGCTGATTGCACCCTTGCTGCCCGAAGGCGCCTCGCTCGTCCTGTTCAGCAGCCCGCCCGATCCGGACCGGCTGGACGAACCGGCGTCCGAGATCTTCTCTCTGCCCCTCGACTAGCCGCCTTGAAGGAGGACAAGTGAAGGTCGTCGACTTCGCCCTCGGGCACGCGAGCCGTGTCGCCCACGGCTGGACCATCGCCGTACTGCCTGAGGGTTACACACAGGCCGAGCTCGACGCCGGGCTGTTCGACGCGGACGTGGCGAAGTTCGTCAAACGGCTGCTGGTGACCTCGCCGTTCAGTGATGCCGGCCTACGGCCGCTGCTGAGCGTGGTCAAGGTCCGCAAGGCGTCGGCGCACACCGGGAACACCATCCACCTCATCACTCCGACCCCTACCACGTCCCCCTTCGGCACCATGTTCGGCGCCATGTTCGGCCGGGACACCTTCCAAGGGCATCAGATCAAACGAATCATCTTCGGCGATGACGATGCCGTGAAGAAGGCTGTGCACAACGAGCCCGGCCTCGGGCCGGTGAACCACTTCCTCGTCTTGATAAACAACACCCAGACCGACGGCGGATGCATGCATAACGAGGTCGGCTGGTTCACCAAATTCACGGCTTCCTGGCCCGACGTGGCGATCCACGAACTCGGGCACCAGGCATTCGGGCTCGCCGACGAGTATCCCTATCGGAACGACTTCTCGGACCCGTTGTCCACGTACTCCGGTCACGACCCGTTTGACCCCAACGTCACCACGGTCACCAATGTCGCCACCATGAAGTGGGCCGAGGTCCTCACTCTGCCGCAGTCCCAGGTCCCCACCACGGTGGTGCGGGCCACTTGCTCCGAGCGGAACCACGACGTCATCCCGGCGAACCCTCCGATTCCCGCGGACGCCGTGGGCGCCTACGAGGGCGCGCAATACCACGACTGCGGCGTCTTCCGGCCGTCACTTCACTGCCTCATGCGGGACAGCACTCCCGTGTTCTGCCGGGTGTGCGAGATGACTGCACATATCGACATCGGCCATTACTTGGTCGACGTGCGCGCCGGAAGTGAGTATGGCGCCGGGGCCTGGACGCATGTGCAGAGCCTCGCGGCCGGTGCCAACCCGGAGCGCATGCTGTCGTACAACGCGGCCACGGGCGCCTACGCGATCTCCGCCGCCGCCACTTACCGGTTCCCGATCCGCCGCCCCGACGGCACTCCACCGATCGACTCCAACAACCCGACGGTCGGGACCGGATCCCTCGGCGCCGACTGGACCTGGCTGGCCCCCTTCGACTTCGGTGGAACTCTCCACTACTTCGGCCATCAGTTCGGCTCCGGTATGCAGGGCATCTTCGCGATGGACGCGACGTTCACCTCGGTCAGCCTCACCCACGCCACCCCACCTGGTCACGCCTCGCACACCCACATCGTGACCCTCAACCTGGGCGGGGCGCCGCACTATGTCGGCTACAACAGCCTCACCGGCGACGCCGGGCTGTTCCGCCTCGACAGTGACACCGCCGATCCGGTGCCCGTTTCCACGATGCAGTGGGGTGCCCGCCACACCGCCGTCGTGGCCATCATGATCGGCAGCGAGCCCTACGTCATGACCTACCGGATGAGCACCGGCGAGTTGATGATCCGTCATCTCACCTCGTCGAGTTTCACCATGACCTTCGCATCGCCATCCGGATTCTGGAAGCGGAACGTCACTCATGTGGCACTGTTGGATCTGGCCGACCGCCCGTACCTCGTCCGCTACTCCAGCTTTGACGGCAGCGCTGCCGTCTATCACGTTCGTGACGGCGGGACAGGTGTCGACCTGGTGTGCCGCGTTCCGCCCCTCGGCCCCGGGGCGCTGTCGATTCCGGACCTGGGGTCCGCGGCTCTGTCGATTCTCGGTGCGGGCGCACCAGTGATGGGTCGCGTGCAACTCCCCGAGGCGAACAGCGGCCGGAGCCCGTGGCTGTACATGTACAACGCCCTGAAGCAGACGCTGAACCTCACTCCCGTGGAGGCGCGTTGATCAAGGGGCGGACGTACGTTGCCGGAGTTCTTGATCGCGTTAGCCTGGCGCTTTCATGAAGCGGGCTGTCCGGAAGGCGGTCAGGAAAGCAGAAAGTGCCTCTGACCAGCAATGCCGGTGATTTAGGGCGTTTTCGCAGGTGAGGGCCGGTGTTCGGGGTTCCGTGTGACCTT
>NZ_JBVKBD010000031.1:0-61539 GCF_055657365.1 Streptomyces sp. NPDC107559
GGTAAGACGGGCACACGTGCCCGCACAGCGCGGTGAAGCAGGAAGCCACCAGAAGGGCCAGACGGCCCAGGCTGGAATCCCCGTCCTTTAGGGCGGGGAGCACGTCAACCACCGTCGAAGGGCCGTGCGCCGGGCTCAGATACGACGCACGGTGTGCAGCTTCGTGGCGTACGTGCCCGTGCCGTCGAGCAGCGACGCCCCGCCCAGGTCGGACATGGTGGGCCCGTTGACCGTCTTGCGGCTGGAGAGGAAGCGGCGCCGCCCGCCCGCGTCCTTGCCGAGGTAGATGCCGACGTGGTCGACGGTCACGGGACCGCTCGGGACGTCGTCGCCCGAGTCGGCGTTGAACAGCACCAGGTCACCGGGCTGGAGTTGCGCCGCGGCGGGCGCAGTGGTGCCGTCGGTGCGGTCGACGACCACCCCGGGCGCGTGGTCGGCGATGTCCCGCGACTTGCGCGGGATCCGTTCGCCCGAGGTGTCCGCGCCGGCGGCCAGCGGCACGCCCAGGTGGTAGCCGTACACCATCCGGGTGTAGCCCGAGCAGTCGAGGTTGCCCACCTGCTTGCTGGACGCCTTGACGTAGGTGCCGTCCGGGAAGGTCCAGCCCGTGTTCATGTACTCGTGGAAGTCGGCGCCTTCGAAGCGGTAGCCCTGCGGGTCCAGGTAGCCGTACCCGGCCTCGCCCAGGACCTGTTTGTCCTGAGCGGGACCGGCCCCGGCCGTGACCGCCGGAGCACCGCCGAGGAACATCGCGGCGTGGGCCAGGACGTCGGGAGCGCAGGAACCGGCCCAGCCGCGGATCGTCTGCTCCAGCTGCGCCGTCCAGGTTCCGTCGAACGGCTCCGGCAGCACCCGCACCCAGTCCCCGTGGGTGACGGTCGGCGGCGTCTCCCAGTTCGCGGCGTCCACCTCGTAGCGGCTGACGGACAGGGTGACCGGCAGGTTCGTGCAGCCGGTGTTGGCCAGGGCGCGCAGGCCCACCCGGCCCTTGCCGAAGGTGGGGTCGGCGATGTCGGCGGACCACGCGGTCGGCTCGGCCGAGGCCGAACGCCAGGCCCTGGCCCGGATCCGGGTGCCCTCCCGCCGCACCCGGATCGTCCAGTCGGTCCCCGCGGGCACGCCCGTGGCGAGGGTGACGGCGGGGACCAGCTGGGTCACCGTGTCGTCGAGCTCCTTCTCGAGGCGCAGCTCGACCGCCCCCGAGGTCAGGAAGGACAGCCGGGCCCGGTAGTTGCTGTGGGTGGTCTGGTAGCCGAACGTCAGGCCGACGGAACAGGCCTGGCCGGTGGGCACCTTGTCGAACCGGACCGTGCAGCGGGCGTCGACGTCGGTGATCTCCTCGTCGTGCAGGCTGGCGTGGCGGCTCGCGCCGTCGGTGGTGAGGCTGATCAGGCCGCTGCCCGGCACGACCGCGTAGTCGGTGTCCACCGGCCCCAGCGTGTACCAGCTGCCGCCGCCGGGAGAGGTGCCCCAGTACTTCCGGTCCTTCGGGTCCAGCGAGAGATCGGGCAGGGTGCGCTGGAAGTCGTCCGCGAAGGGCCGCTTGTTCTCCGCGAACGTGCGCTGCGGACCGGGCAGGACGACCGTCCGCGCGCCCTGGGTGAGCAGCGCGACCCGCCTGCCGCCGGAGGTCACCTCGGTGCGGGCCGGAGTACCCGGCAGCACCGTGGTGGTGAGCGGGGCGGCGAGCGTCGCCGCGGTGAAGTAGGAGGCGTCCAGCGGGGCCAGGATCACCGAGGAACGGGCCGCGGACAGTCCGGCCGGACCCGGGAGCGGCTCGACGTCCGCGAGGGTGCCGTTGCCCGCGGCCTGTGCCGGGGCCGTGGCTGCTCCGGCGAGCGGTACGGAGGCGGCGGAGGCCGCGAGGACGGCGAGGAGTCTACGCCGAGAGGTGTGGGACGAGGTGTGGGACGAGGTGTGAGACATGAGGATCATGATCGCGTCCGGCACCGACGCCCGTACAGCGCACCCCTGTTGGCAGCCACGATCCCCACCGTGGACGCCCGCCTCAGGCGTGCCGCTGCCGCAGCCATGCCTCGTAGTGCTCCAGCATTGTCTCCTCGATCGGCCGGTAGACGATGCCCAGTTCGTGCACGCTGCGGCTGTTGTCGACCCGGAACCGGATGCCGAGGTGTTTGCGGATGTAGTCCTGCGTCAGCCCGAACGCCGGGCCCAGGATCCGCACCGGCCAGTGCGGCAGGGCCGTACGCGGCAGCCGCAGACTGCGCGGATGACGGGTGCGGATGATGCGGGACATCTCGTGGAACGACGTCATCGTCTCCGCGGCGACGATGTACCGGCCCTCGGCGGCGGGGTTCTCCGCCGCGGCGATGTGGGCGTCGGCCACGTCGCGCACATCGGCGGTGGTGAAGCTGAAGTCCGGTGCGCCGTACCAGAAATAGCCCTTGAACAGCTCGTCGAGCAGGAACAGGCTGCCGGAGCGCGACGCCGGGGTGAGCGAGGGGCCGAGCACCAGACCGGGGTTGACCGACACCATGCGCCAGCGGTCCTGCGCCGCCTCCGCGTCCCATGCCGCCCGCTCGGCGAGGGTCTTGGCGTAGTGGTACGGGTTGTTGTCCACGGTGCTCGTGGTGTTGAAGTACTTCTCCGTCAGCACCTCGTCGTCCATGTCCCGTACATCGGCGTAGTCACCGAAGATCGCGCCGACGGTGGAGGTGAACACGAGCCGCTCGACCTCCGCGGTCCGCTCGATGCTCCCGAGCACATTGCGGGTCCCCAGCAGGGCCGGGTCGACCATGTCCCGCCGGCCGTCCCTGATCTTCTCCGGCATGAGGAACGGCGACGCCACATGGAAGACCACCCGGCAGCCGCGCATCGCCTCGTCGAACGAGTTCTCCACGAGCAGATCCGCCTCGAAGAGTTCCAGCCGCCCGGGGAAGGCCTCCCGCATCTTTGCGAGCGGCCCCACCTTGGCGGCGTCCTCGGTGCTGCGGACCGTGGTGCGCACCCGGTAGCCGCGTTCGAGGAGCCGTCGCACGAGATGGCTGCCCACGAACCCGGTTCCGCCGGTGACCAGAACGCCCGCTGCCGCCTCTGTGCTCACGTGCCGTCTCCTCGCTCCAGATTCCCGGTGTGTGCCGGGAGACGGCATGGATCATCGCCCGACACGCGCCGCGGGGAACAGAGGTGCGACCGGATCAGGTCTCCCGCAGCGGCGCGTACGCCTCGGCCCCCAGACCGAACGTCCACGCCACGCCCTCCCTGGCCTCCCGGGTCGTCGGCGGCACCCGCAACCAGTACGTGCGGTGCGTGCCGTCCGGCTCCGGTGTGGAGTTGACGACCTCCACCATCACGACCGGCTCGTCGCCGTCGAGTTCGACCCGCCAGAGTGTGCCCGTCTCGTCCTTGTGCACCGGACGGGCCCCGGAGTCGCTCAGATAGCGGTCGTAGCCGTAGTACTCGAGCATGACCCGGCGCAGCTCGGCGTTCTCCTCGGCGCGGATCCGCTCCGGCGTCAGGGTGCGCAGCTCCTCGAGGAACGCGGCAGGCACCGGCATGCCACGCCACGCGTGCAGCGCGAAACCGTCCGGGAAGGCGAGCGCCGGGCCGTCGCCCCGGTCGAGCCGGCCGGCCTCGTCCCGGTGCAGGGCGACGGGCCGCTCGCACACCACCGCGACCTTCTCGAACGGCCACCACCAGCCGGCGCTGCGGCACACCCGGGCCGGCCCGTCCAGCGCAGATCCGTCCACGCTCAGGGCGGCGAGCCACGGCGCGTCGTGCTGGCCGAGCAGCGCGTCCAGCAGGATCAGCGTGATCTCCGTCTGCGCCTGCCGGTCGTCGCCGGCGAGGTCGTCGAGCACACCCCGGCGGATCCGCTCGACGAGCGCCTGCGTGGTGTCCCAGAGCCGGCCTCCGGTCGCCGACCAGTGGGCCGACCACCCCGCGGCCCCCAACCGCTCGTGCGCGGTACGGCGTGCGGCCGCCCAGGGCGCGTTGCGCACCGCCTCCCGCACGCTCGCCCCCCGGTCCGCGTCGGACAGGGCCCGCACCAGGGTCACGCCCTCGCGCGGGGAACCCGCCCACACCACCCGCTCCGGCGCGGCCAGTCCGGCCTGCCGGTACGCCAGCAGGATGCCCGCCTCCGCTTCGGCGCGGTCCGCGGGCTCGGCCGCGGCGGCGCACGCACGCCAGCCCCGGAGGGCGTCCACCGGCACCCCGTCCGTCCCGTCCACGTCCCCCGCCACCACGTCCCCCGCCACCAGGTCTGCCGCCACTGCCGTCTCTCCCACCATGCGTACGTCCGTCATCCGCTCCCGCTCCCCGCTCGTCCCGCTCACCCGGCCCACCGCGCCGCTCAGTCGGCCACGAGCCGCACGGAACCCGGCACGTACTCCCGCTGCCGGATCACCCGGAACCACCCCTTGGGCAGCGTGATCGCCGCATGCTCCTCGTGCACGACCCGGCCGCCCTCCGGCAGATGCAGCAGCAGCGGACCGAACGGCCCCGGCTCACGCACCAGTTCGCCCGGACCCACCACCGCGTGCGCATGGCCGGTCACCTCGCCCAGGGCCAGTACGAGCCGGCCCCGCGTGTCCCGCGCCTCCTTCGGCGCCTGCGGCACATGGGCCGGCACGGCCTCCTCCGCGACGGGCACGATCAGCACGTCTCCCTGCCGGTACACGGCTCTCCCCTCCGCCCGGTGCTCGGCGCACCGGACTCCATGCACAGACCGTACGGACCGCCACTGACAACGGGCCGCGGCCGACCCTGCCGAGGCGTGCTGTCAGTGCCTGTTGGTAGAACTGCTGCGCACCGTTCACCGCATCCGTTGCACGTCAGGAGCAGCCCGCATGACCATCGGCCAGCACTTGCAGGAGTTTCACGGTCTGCCCGCCTTCGACTTCCCCGAGGCCGACGCGACGACGGCGCTGCCCGAACCCGACTCCGTCGCCTGGCGGGTCAGCGGCAGCGTCTACGACGCCGAGGAGGAGTGGACGGCGGCCTTCGAGCGCTTCTGCTCCGCGGTGGACACGACCCGGGTGCGCGCGCTGATCGTCGGTGCCTGGACGGAGGCGTACGACAGCGCCTCCACCGAGGTCGTGGAGGCGCTGCTGGCCGCCCGTGACCGGCTGCCCGCCCTGCGGGGCCTGTTCCTCGGCGACATCGTCTACGAGGAGTGCGAGATCTCCTGGATCAACCAGACCGATGTCACCGGCCTGTTGACCGGTTTCCCCGAGCTGGAGGAGTTCGGCGTGCGCGGCGGGACGGGCCTGCGGCTGGAGGCGTTCAGCCACACCGCGCTGCGCAGACTGACGGTCCAGACCGGCGGACTGCCCGTCCGCGTGGTGCGCGGCATCGGCGGCAGCGAACTGCCCGCGCTGGAGCACCTCGACCTCTGGCTGGGCACCTCCTGGTACGGGGCCGACACCGAGCCCGCCGACCTGGAGCCGCTCCTGTCCGGCGCCCGGCTGCCGCGCCTGCGGCACCTGGCGCTGCGCAACAGCGAGATCCAGGACGAGGTCGCCGCGGCCGTGGCGTCCGCCCCGGTGGTGGCCCGCCTGGAGGTGCTGGACCTGTCCATGGGCACCTTGGGCGACGACGGCGCGGCCGCGCTGCTCGGCGGGCAGCCGCTCACCCACCTGAAGCGGCTCGACCTGCACCACCACTACCTGAGCGAGCCCGTCCAGCAGCGGATACGGGAGACGCTCGAACCCGCGGGCGTCGAGCTGGACCTGGACAGCGACAACCCCGACGAGGACCGCGACGAGGACGGTACGGTGCACCGCTACGTCGCCGTCGGTGAGTGACCAGGATGCGCATGGGCCACTACCCCTCACATCTGACGTCCTTCCGCGGCCTGCCCGTGCACACCTTCGCCCCGGCCGGTGACGCCCGCCCCGCTCCCCGGCCGGCGGCCGATTCGGCCGCCTGGAGACTGGCCGCCGACTGGGACACGCCGTTCGAGCGGGTCTGGCGCGGCTTCCTGGACGAGGTCCGCACCGAGGACGTCATCGCCGTCGTCGTCGGACCCTGGTGGACGGAGTGGGACGAGGACGGCATCGACCCGGTCCTCGAGCTGCTCGCGGCCGAGGCCCACCGGTTCCCGCGGCTGCGGGCGCTGTTCCTCGCGGACGTGGAGTCCGAGGAGTCGGAGATCTCCTGGATCAAGCAGGGCACCGTCACCCGCGTGCTGCGCGCCTGGCCCGAACTGGAGGAGCTGGGCATACGCGGCGCCGACGACCTGGTGGTCGAGCCGCTGCGGCACGACGCGCTGCGCACCCTGCGGATCGAGTCCGGCGGTCTCGCCCCGGATCCCGTACGCGCCCTGGGCGGCTGCGAGTTCCCGGCCCTGCGCCATCTCGAACTCTGGCTCGGGACGACCTGGTACGGCGGCGACTGCGAGGTGGCGGACGTCGAAGCGCTCCTGGCCGCCCTGGGACGCTGCCCGGACCTGCGTCACCTGGGCCTGCAGAACAGCGACATCCAGGACGGGATAGCGGCGGCGGTGTCGGCCGCGCCGGTCGTCGCGGGACTTAGCTCCCTCGACCTCAGCATGGGCGCGCTCGGCGACGAGGGCGGTGCCGCCCTGCTGTCCGGACAGCCGCTGACCCACCTGCGCTCGCTCAGCCTGCGCCACCACTTCATGAGCGAGGAACTGGTCCGGCGGCTGCGCGAGTCGCTGGAGCCGCACGGCACGGACCTCGACCTCGCCCCGGCCACTCGCCGAAGCCGTGGGGTGGAGGGACGCTATGTCGCCGTCGGCGAATGAGGCGGGACCGGCGCACCGCGCCGGTCCGCGCCTCGCGGTCGTCGGCAACCCCGAGAACCGCCGGGTCGCGCTGTTCGGCGCGGCGGTCGCCGGGTTCGGGCTGCCCGAGCCGCGTGTCGTCTCCTGGGAGGAGGTGCTGCGTTCGGGCGGGGCCGACTTCGCCGCCGACGAGGTGGTCCGCATCGACTCGCCCGGCGAGAACCCGGCCGTCGACCGCCTGCTCCGGGGTACCGGGGACCCGACCCGGGTCGAGGGCTCGGCACGCTGGTACGCGGGCTTCATGAGCGCGGTGCGCACGCTGCGCGGCGGCCGCCGCCTCGACGACCCGGACGAACTGGCGGTCCTGTTCGACAAGCGGCGCTGCCACGCCGTGCTGACCGCGGCGGGAGTCCCGGTTCCCGCTTCCCCCACCTCGGCGGCGGACGCGGCGGAGGGGGCGCGGGAGGCGGCACCGGTGGCGGTGCGCGGCTGGGACGACGTACGGGCGCTGATGCGCGCACACCGGATGCCGAGGCTCTTCGTCAAGCCCGCGCACGGCTCGTCGGCGTCCGGGGTGCTCGCCGTCGAGACGTCCGGCGCCGGACGGATCAGGGCCACCACCTCCGTCGAACTCACCCCGGACGGGCGGCTGTTCAACTCCCTGAAGATCCGCCGCTACGAACGGGAGCGGGACATCGCCGCGATTGTGGACGCCCTGGCCCCCGACGGCCTGCACCTCGAACGCTGGTTTCCCAAGGCCTCCCAGCGGGGCCGGGCCGCCGATCTGCGGGTCGTCGTGGTGGCCGGCCGGGCCACCCACGCCGTGGTCCGCACCAGCGCCTCGCCGCTGACCAATCTGCACCTCGGCGGCAGCCGCGGCGACCTCGACGAGGCCCGTGCGGCCGTCGAGGCGGCCGGAGCCCGCTGGCCGGAGGTCCTCGACGTGTGCGAACGGGCCGCGGCCTGCTTCCCGAACACCCTGTGCGTGGGCGTCGACCTCCTGCCGGCGGTCGGCTGGCGGCGGTTCGCGGTCGGCGAGGTCAACGCCTTCGGCGACCTGCTGCCCCGGCTGACCGGCCTGCCGGGCAGTGGAGCGGAGGGCCGCGACACCTACGCGGCCCAGGTGGCGGCGATCCTGCGCCACCCGCCTCCCACGGCCTCGGCCACCACTGCCACTGCCACTGCCACAGTCACAGCGGCGGCCCGGCTCGCGAGGCAGGCCGCACCGTACGACCGGCTCGACCCGCAAGACCCGCAGGACCGGCAGCACCCGCAAGACCCGCAAGACCCGCAAGACCCGTACAGAACAGGAACCACCGATGTCAGCGCCTGAACCGACGCCCCCGCCGCACCGCACGGCCGCGAGCGACCCCGACATGAACGAGATCGTCGGCAGCCACGACATCCTGCTCGTCACGCTGGACACCCTGCGCCACGACGTCGCCGCCGAACTGGCCGCGGCCGGCCGCATCCCCAACCTGGCCCGTCATCTCCCCGACGGCCGCTGGCAGCGCCGGCACGCCCCGGGGAGTTTCACGTACGCCTCCCACCAGGCGATGTTCGCCGGCTTCCTGCCGACGCCCGCCGAACCCGGCCCGCACCCCCGGCTGTTCGCGGCGAGCTTCGCGGGCAGCGAGACCACCGCCGAGCGCACCTTCGTCTACGACACCCCGGACTTCGTCTCCGGCCTGGCCGAGGCCGGCTACCACACGGCGTGCGTCGGCGGAGTCGGCTTCTTCAACAAGCAGGGCCCGCTGGGCTCGGTCCTGCCCGGGCTCTTCCAGGAGTCGCACTGGGAGCCGGAGTTCGGCGTCGCGTCACCCACCTCCTTCGAGAGCCAGGTGGCCTGCGCCGAGCGGCTGATCCGCGAACTGCCCCACGAGCAGCGCCTGTTCCTGTTCGTCAACGTGGCCGCACTGCACCAGCCCAACTGGTTCCACCTGCCCGGCGCCACCAAGGAGGCGGGCGACTCCCGCGAGACGCACGCCGCCGCCCTGGAGTACGTGGACCGGCACATCGGCCGCCTGTTCGCCGCCGCGAGCAGCAGACGCCCCTGCTTCGCGATCGTCTGCTCGGACCACGGCACCGCGTACGGCGAGGACGGCTACACCGGTCACCGCATCGGCCACCCGTCCGTCTGGACCGTGCCCTACGCCCACTTCCTGCTCGACCCGACGTCCGCCCCGACGCCGTCCGCCCTGACGGAGGCCACCCGATGACCGCCGTGACCGGCCCCCGCCCGCGCCCCGAAGCCGCGCGGCACGTCAGCCCGTACCAGAGCTACGTCTACGCCTACCCGCACAAGACGGCCTACCGGAAACTGGCCGACCGCCCCCGGCTGCGCACGCTCTGGGCGGCGGAGCCGAAGGACACCCTCTCGCTCTACCTCCACATACCGTTCTGCGAGGTCCGCTGCGGCTTCTGCAACCTGTTCACGCGCATCGGCGCCCCGGACGGCCTGACCGGCGCCTACCTGGACGCCCTGGAGCGGCAGGCGACCGCCGTGCGGGACGCGCTCGGCGACTCGGAGCCCGTCCGGTTCGCCACCGCGGCCTTCGGCGGCGGCACCCCCACCTTCCTCACCGCCGCCGAGCTGGAGCGGCTGTGCGACATCGCCGAACACCGCATGGGCGCCGACCTGCGGGCCGTACCGCTCTCGGTGGAGGCCTCGCCCGCCACGGCGAGCGCCGACCGGCTGGAGGTACTGGCCGCCCGCGGCACCACCCGCCTCAGCCTCGGCGTGCAGAGCTTCGACGACACCGAGGCCCGGGCGGCCGTACGCCCGCAGCGCCGGGCCGACGTCGAGGCGGCCCTCGGCCGTGTCCGCGACGCCCGGATACCCGTGCTCAACATCGACCTGATCTACGGCATCGACGGCCAGACGGACGCGTCCTGGCTGCGTTCCCTGGACGCGGCCCTGGCCTGGCGGCCGGAGGAGCTGTACCTCTACCCGCTCTACATCCGCCCGCTGACCGGCCTGGGCCGTCGCGCGGGCGACGCCGACCCGGCCTGGGACGCACAGCGCCTGCGGCTGTACCGGGTGGGCCGCGACCACCTTCTCGCACACGGGTACGAGCAGCAGTCGATGCGCATGTTCCGGCGCGCGGACGCCCCGCCCCAGGGTACGGACGACTACGCCTGCCAGACCGACGGCATGATCGGGCTGGGCTGCGGCGCCCGTTCCTACACCGCGGACCTGCACTACTCCTTCGACTACGCCGTCGGCATGCACGAGATCCGCTCCATCATCGACGACTACGTCTCGCGGCCCGCCGCCGACTTCGCCCACGCCGAGTACGGCCGCCCGATGGACTCCGACGAGGCCCGCAGGCGTCATCTGCTCCAGTCCCTGCTCCAGGCGGAGGGACTGCGGCTCGCCGACTACGCCGACCGGTTCGACGGGCACACCCCCGCCGACGACTTCGGCCCCGAGCTGGAGCGCTTCGCGTCCCTGGGCTGGCTGGAACCCGTCGACCCGAACGCGTCCGCGACGCTGCGCCTGACCCCCGAGGGCCTGGCCCACTCCGACGCGATCGGACCCGAACTGTTCTCCCCGGCCGTACGGGCCGCCATGGCCGCCTACGAGAGGAAGTGAGGGCGCACCCGATGGACCTGACCCTGCTCTACCGCGGCCCGCTGGCCTCCTGCGACTACGACTGCCCGTACTGCCCCTTCGCCAAGCGCCGCGACAGCCGGGAGCAGCTGCGCGCGGACCGTGCCGCCCTGGAACGGTTCGCCGCCTGGTCCGCGGACCGCACCACCGACCGCCTCTCGCTGCTGTTCACCCCGTGGGGCGAGGGCCTGGTCCGGTCCTGGTACCGGCGCACCCTGACCGAGCTCTCCCACCAGCCGCACATCAGCCGCGTGGCCATCCAGACCAACCTCAGCTGCCGCACCGACTGGCTGGCGGACGCCGACCCCGACACCCTCGCCCTGTGGTGCACGTATCACCCCGGCCAGACCCCGTACGAGCGCTTTCTCGCCAAGTGCCGTGAACTGGTCCGGCTCGGCGTGCGCTTCAGCGTCGGCATCGTCGGGCTGCCCGAGCATCTGGAGGCCGCCCGGCGGCTGCGCGCCGAACTGCCCCCGCACGTGTACCTGTGGGTCAACGCCGCGGAGGGCCACACCTACGACGACGCCCAGGCCGACCTCTGGACCGAGCTGGACCCGCTCTTCCCCTACAGTCGCCGTCCGCACGCCAGCGCGGGCCTGCCGTGCCGCACCGGGGAGTCCGTGATCTCCGTCGACGGCGACGGCACCGTCCGCCGCTGCCACTTCGTCCGCGCCGAACTGGGCAACCTCTACGACGGCTCCTACCGCGAGGCCCTGCGCCCGCGCCCCTGCCCCCTCACCGCCTGCGACTGCCACATCGGCTACGTCCACCTGGAGACCCTGCCGCTGTACGACGTGTTCGCGGGCGGCGTCCTGGAACGCATCCCGGCGGTCACCGCCGGCGCCGGGTAGCACTCGGGGCGTCCGCACCCCGGGCGGTCCGGCTTGCGGTCCGGGCCGCCCGGACGGCAGGGTTCGGGAGTGTGCCCACCCTGCTGATCGTGCATCACACGCCCTCGCCCCACTGCCAGGCCATGTTCGAGGCCGTCGTCTCCGGCGCCAGCGACCCGGAGATCGAGAACGTCGACGTCGTACGGCGGGCCGCGCTGTCCGCCACGGCCTCCGACGTGCTCGCCGCCGACGGGATCCTGCTCGGCACCCCGGCGAACCTCGGGTACATGTCCGGCGCGCTGAAGCACTTCTTCGACCAGGTCTACTACCCCTGCCTGGACGCCACCCGGGGCCGGCCGTTCGGCTTCTACGTGCACGGCGGCAACGACGTCACGGGAGCGGTGCGCGGCATCGAGACGATCACGACGGGTCTCGGCTGGCGCCGCGCAGCCGAGCCGGTGACCGTGACCGGCGAGCCGGCCAAGGCCGATGTGCGGGCGTGCTGGGAACTCGGCGCGACCCTGGCCGCGGGGCTGATGGAGTGACGCCCGTACGGACCGCCGTCGCCGCGGCCCGGCCGGTGCCCCGGGCCTCGGCCCCCTCCCCGGCCCGGCTCCGTGCCGTGTTCCGGCGGCGTGGCGGCAGTGGTGGTGCCAGACTTCCCGTAGGGAGAGACTCCCGGGCAGGGCGAGACGGCCCGGAGGGACCCGCCACGGGAGGTATTGCGCGGTGACGGAGGAACCGGTCGGTCCGGCGGACGACACCGAGGCACTCACCGGCGTCTTCCTCTTCCGGGTGCCCGAGGAGGCCTGGTGGTGGTCCGACGACATGTACCGCCTGCTGGGCTACGACGCCGACGAGATCCCGGCGAGCGGCGCCCTGCTGGAGCGGCACGTGCACCCCGACGACCAGGAGGGCATCGGCCGCGTGTGGGACCGCGGACTGGGCACCGGGACGCCGTTCAGCACCTACTACCGGCTCCTGACCCGTGACGGGCAGGAGCGGCACGCCGTGCTCGTGGGCGACGGCCGGGTCGACGACGACTCCGTGGTCGTGCTGCGGGGATTCGTCGTCGACGTCACCGAGCCGGTCCAGCGGCACGCCCAGGAATCGGCGGACGTGGACATCGCGCGCGCCCGCGCCTCGCAGGAGGACGTGGACGTGGCCCGCGGTGTCCTCATGGCGCTGTACGGCGTGCACGAGGACGTGGCCTTCCGGGTGCTGCGCCGCCACAGCCAGCAGACGAACGTGAAACTCCGGACCGTCGCCCGCGCCGTCGTCGAGGCCACCCCCACCCCGCCCGGAGAGGGTCAGCACGACCTCCATCACCGCATCGCTCAGGCCCTCTACCCGGACGACTGACGACGGCGCGGCCAGCGGGTCCGCGGGCCCTGCGGGAGCGGTCCCGGAGCGGTGCCGACGCGGCTCCCGGAGCGGTGCCGACGCGGCTCCCGGAGCGGTGCCGAGGGCCATTGTCAGTGGTGGCCCGTATGTTCTGCCGTGTCCCGCCGATCCGGGGTGACAGTCCCCTGGGCGCAAAGGAGATGGCGCGTTGTCAGATTGGGAGAGGTCGAGCACGGCACGGGTGATCCCACCCGCCATGCCACGCAAGCTCGCCAAGGTCCCGTTCGTCGAACTGGCCGACGGACGCCTCCAGGGAGTGGTGTCCAGCGGCTCGGACATCGAGCGGGTCTACGTCTCGTCGATCGCCGCCCGGACGTACGCGTTCGCCTGCAGCACCAACAACAACCGGCCCTGCGGCGGTGCGCGCGGCTCGTTCTGCAACCACATACGGGCCCTGGTCAACGAGGCGGTGCTCCAGTACGGCGCCGAGCGCGTCGCCCGCTATCTTCGGGTCGAGTCCACCGCGACCGATGCACAGCCCAGCGCGCAGAGCATCACCGCCGACATGATCGGCACCCGCCCCGCGCAGGCGGACGCCACGGCCGCCGCGCCGGTCTTCAGCCGGTTCCTGCGCCACCTGGCCTACCTCGAACTCGCCCCCACCAACGGCCCGTTGCCCGAGATGCAGTGGTTCCCGCCGACCAGGCGGACCGTGCCGGGAGTGCCCGCGCACCCCTCCCGCCCCGGCCCGGCCGAGGGCACCGGCCCGCTCACCGAGGCGATCACCGGGCTCGACGAGGCACTGGCCGCCGTCGACGCGTTCGACCAGGTTCTCGTCGGCGGTCTGCTGCGCCCCAGGCCCGACCAGGCCGCGGCCCTCGCGGAGTTCGCGCAGGCCGTCGCCGGTTCCCCGCTGGCCGCCAGGGGCGCCGAAGCCGCCGAGAAGGCGGCGGCCGGAGCGGCGGCCGAGGACCACCTCGTCGTCCTCGCGGCGGGCCGCGCCGCACTGCTGGGTTCCGTGCACGACGCCCTCCTGGCCCGCGTCGAGGAGCTGACCGGCCGGCCGCACGACGGGGACACGGCCCCGGCGTCCGCCGGACCGCAGGCCGCGAACCTGCTCGCCGCCGCCCGCTCCTGGCTGGCCGACCTGGCGCGCGCCGGATGGCGGGGCATCGACCACGACGTGGTCGCCGGATCGGCCCAGATCGTCTCCGCGATGCTGCCCGACCCGTCCCTGCGCCGACTGGCGACGCTCCTCGACGGCTTCGCCGCCGAACTCGCGGCGTCCTGCCCCGGAGCGGCCCTGGAACACGTCCCGGTACGCCGCTGGGCCGACCTGTGGTCACGGGCGATGCTCCTGACCCTGCCCGGCGCCACCGGCACGCCCGCCGTCGCCGCGGTCACCGGACGCCTGCTGCCCCTCGGCGTCGACGTGCACGAACACGCCACCGCCGCGCAGGCCCAGGTGCACGCGGTGCTCGAACCCGCCGACGGGACACCGCCGCGCCTGGTGCGGGCCGGGGTGGCGGTCCCCAAGCCGGACACGGTCGTCGGCGCCGGTGTGTGGCAACTGCTGCGACCGCACATGTCGTTGCTGGCCGCCCTCGGCGAGGGCCGCTCGATGGACATCACCGACATGCCGCTCACCGCCGAGGGCGACCTGATCTGGAGCGACGAGCACGCCCGGCCCGGCGAGCCCGCCGACGCCTTCGCCACCGCCCGTGTCGCACTGCCGACCGCGACGGCCTCGGCGACCGTGCCGCTGGACCGGCATCCGGCCCGTATCGCCGTCCCCGTGTTCCTGGAGGGGTACACCGTCCGCAGGACCGGGCCGCAGGAGGCGCCCACGGACGCGCCGGGGGAGGTTCCTGCGGACAGCGACGGCGACCGACCGGGCGGCGACGTGCTGACGTTCACCGTCGCCGGGCAGCCGCTCGTCGTCGACACCGACCGCATCCCGGTCGCCGGACCGCTCACGCCCGAGGCCGTCGAGGCCTCCGGCGCGTGCATCGGGCTGCTGCGCTGGGACGCCGGGACGTTCGGGGTCCAGCCGCTCGCCGTCGAGACGACCGTGCGCAAGAAGGCCGTCGCGATCCATGCCGGCGGCTGGGTCGGCGGCACGGCCGACAAGACGGGCGCCAGGGCGGAGAAGGCCGCCGCCGACGCCGTGGTGGTGCTGCGCGAGCGCGCCGGAAGGCTGCTGCGCAAATGACCGAGCCGACGAACGGACACCACCCGGAAGCGGACCCCTACGACAACCGTCGCCAGGTGCTGTACTGGCGGCTGCTCGCCCGGCTGTTCGACCACGAGGAGCAGCCGGCCCTGGAGTCGTCGAGCCTCGCCGTCGTCGAGGACATCGGCCTGCCACCCGCGCTGCTGGACCCGCAGACCTCCGTCGACTCGATCGTGCAGCGCCACCCGGAACTGGCCGCCGAACTGGACGGGCTGATGGTCCCTCAGGCCGGGACCCGCAGCCAGGGCGACCCGGGAAGCACCACCGAATCCGAGGCCGGATCCGAGAGCGGGACCGGGTCAGGGACCGACGGTGAGACCGGTGCGGAGAGCGACGTCGAAGCCGAAGCCGACGTCGAGGGTGACGGACGGGACCGGGACGCCGAGGTCCGCCGGGCCGCACTGGTGTCGAAGGTGCTGCTCAACGTGTTCGCCACCCCCTCCGGCACGGTCACCGCGGGACAGCTCTCGCGCTGGCAGTCCGACGCGGGCTGGCTGGAGCGCGCCCTCGGCTGCCGTCCCGGCGAGCTGCGCGGCGGCCGGACCGGGCGAGGCACCGCAGTGCCGGGCGGTGTCGCCCCGACCGGTACCGGAGTCGGCTTCGGCGCGCCCGACCTCAGCCGACTGATACCGGCGATCGGGCCCGAACTCGGCGCCATCGAGGCCGAACTCGTCCGCCGGATGCGGCTGCGCGAGGTGCTGGCCGATCCCCGGCTGGCCGCCCAGCTGACCCCGAGCATGTCACTGGTGGAACAGCTGCTGCGGGACAAGGACAACCTGTCCGGGGTGGCCCTCGCCAACGCCAAGGACCTGATCCGGCGCTTCGTCGAGGAGGTCGCCGAGGTCCTGCGGACCCAGGTGGAGAAGGCGTCGGTCGGCGCCCTGGACCGCTCGGTGCCGCCCAAGCGGGTGTTCCGCAACCTCGACCTCGACCGCACGATCTGGAAGAACCTCACCAACTGGAGCCCGGAGGAGGAGCGGCTGTACGTCGACCGCCTCTACTACCGGCACACCGCCCGCAGGACGACGCCCCAGCGGCTGATCGTGGTCGTGGACCAGTCGGGCTCGATGGTCGACTCGATGGTGAACTGCACCATCCTCGCGTCGATCTTCGCCGGACTGCCCAAGGTGGACGTCCACCTCATCGCGTACGACACCCAGGCACTCGACCTCACCCCCTGGGTGCACGACCCCTTCGAGACCCTGCTGCGGACCAACCTCGGCGGCGGCACCGACGGCACGGTCGCGATGACGCTGGCCCAGCCGAAGATCGCCGAGCCCCGCAACACCGTCGTGGTGTGGATCTCCGACTTCTACGAATGGCGCGCCGAGCCGCTGTTCGCGAGCATGGTCGCCATCCATCGCTCCGGCGCGAAGTTCATCCCCGTCGGCTCGGTCACCAGTTCCGGCCGCGCCAGCGTCAACCCCTGGTTCCGGGAACGCTTCAAGGACCTCGGTACACCGGTCGTCTCCGGCCACATCCGCAAGCTCGTCCAGGAGCTCAAGACGTTCCTCGCCTGAGGCGCCCGCGTACATCGAGAGTTCCGCCCCTTAGAGGCTTCCGGCCCCGGGCTTCCCCCTTTTTTTCTTGCTTCCCTGCTGACACCTGCCCAGAAAGGCATCGATATGTCCGAGCTGTTGCGCGCCCCCGCCGAGCTGAAGTACGCCGAGGAGCTGGACTGGCTGGAGTCGATCGACGACGGCCCCAAGCCGTTCGCCTGGCGGCTGTCCCCGAAGATGGTGCGCCTGTTCATCCTCGGCTCCGAGCGCGCCGACGGGCTCGACCGGCCGGTCGCGCAGAAGTGGTTCGGCGACCGCAGCTTCGTCGAGCGTTCCATCGTCACCCTGGCCTCCGACCGAGGTCTGCTGCTCATCGGAGACCCCGGCACCGGCAAGAGCTGGCTCGCCGAGCTGCTGTCCGCCGCGATCAGCCGCAACTCCACGCTCGTGGTGCAGGGCACGGCCGGTACCACCGAGGACCACATCAAGTACTCGTGGAACGTCTCCATGGTGATCGCCAAGGGCCAGTCGAGGGAGTCGATGATCCCCTCGCCCATCATGACCGCGATGGAGGCCGGCGCGATCGGCCGCTTCGAGGAGCTCACCCGCTCCACCAGCGACGTCCAGGACGCGCTGATCTCGATCCTGTCCGAGAAGTACATCTCCGTACCGGAACTGGCCGGCGACGACAACGGCAACATCGTCTTCGCCAAGCCCGGGTTCTCGGTCATCGCCACCGCCAACAGCCGTGACCGGGGTGTCAACGACCTGTCCTCGGCGCTCAAGCGCCGCTTCAACTTCGTACGCATCCCGGTGGTCACCAACAAGAAGAGCGAGGCGGAGATCGTCCGCTTCCGCACCGAGGAACTGCTGCGCCGGCACCAGATCGAACTGGACGTCCCGCCGACCCTGCTGGACGTGCTGCTCCAGAGCTTCGCCGACCTGCGCGCCTCCGCGGCCGCGGCCGGCAGCGACGACGAGAAGCTGGAGTCCGCCCTGTCCACCGCCGAGCAGATCGGTGTGCTGGAGGACGCGATCCTGCACGGCAACTTCTTCGGCGAGCGCGCGCTGACCGCGCACACCCTCGCCTCCTCGCTCGTCGGCTCGCTGGCCCGGCGCGATCCGGAGGACCTGGCCATCCTCAACAAGTACCTGCACGGTGTGGTGGAGCCGCGCAGCAAGGAGGAGGGCGGTTCCTGGGCGGAGTTCCTGGAGGGCGGCCGCGACGCGATCGCCACCCTGTCATGAGCGGCCCGGACGAGAGTGCGTTCGGCGCGCTGCGCGGACAACTCCAGGAAGCCGCCCAGGCGTTCGCGGACGGGCCGGGGGCGCTTGAGGGCATCCTCCTCGGCATCGTCGACGACGTCGACCGCGCGGTGCGCGAGCCGCTGGAGATCTTCCCGGTCTGCCACCACTCGCCCGCCTCGGCGATCGCGATGGCCCGCAGACTGCGCGAGAAGCAGCCGAAGGTCGTGTACCTCGAACTGTGCGAGGACATGGCACCGCTGCTGACCGAACTGCGCAACTGCCGGCTCCCGGTGGCGGTGCAGGCCTTCGCGACCGAGACCGAGGGATTCCCGGCCGAGTGGGCGCCGCTGTCGGTGGTCGCGCCGATCACCGAGGCGTCGGCCGAGTACCAGGCCATTGCCTACGCCCTCGACACCCCCGGGGTGGAACTGGTCCTCGTCGACCGCTCGTCGGACCACGTGTACCAGTGGGACGAGCGAGGACCGCAGGCCGCCGCGGCGGCCGACCCGGACGCCCCGCCGGCCGAGGAGGAGGCCGCGCTGCACGGCGACGCGGTCGGCGTGGAGATCGGTGACCTGCGACCCCGCTTCGCCGAACTGGAGGAGCACCTGCTGCGCCACGGCCGGGTGCGGCACTGGTCGGAGTGGTGGCACCAGTACGTCGAACTGCCGCTCGGCGACAGCGACCACGACACCTACCGGCAGGTCATGCTGCTGATCGGCAGCCTCTTCCGGCGCCTGGCCCCCGGCGACGAGCACCGGGTGCGGGTGGACGAGGACCGCGAGCGCTACATGTGGACCAGGATGCGCGAGCACCTGGCCGCGACCGGCACGGACCCGGCGGACTGCCTGTACGTCTGCGGCGCGTTCCACGCGGCCAGCCGGGTGGCCGAGTTCGGCGTGCGGGGAGCCGACACGTTCGAGATCGCTCCGCGCACCGCGACCAAGTGGCAGCACGGACTGATCCCGTCCAGCCATGCGGCGATCGAGGCGCAGTTCGGTCTCGCCGCCGGTTCGGTCTCGATCGCCGCGACGGTGTGGGCGAAGAACCTGCGGCGCACCCGGGTGCAGCCGTTCCGTCTCGCGGGGCAGACCGGCGCGAAGAGCGGCCGGGCCACGAAGGCCGTGGCAGCCCCGGCCCCGGCCGCGCGGAGCGGGGAGACCGGCGCGGCAGCGGACCGGCTGTCCGGCTTCCTGCGGCGGCCGCCCGTCCTCGACCCGCTCGACGAGGCGGAGCTGCTCGGCTGGTCGGTGGACATCGTGCGGGCCGCGCGCCGCAACGGCTACCTCGCCTCCACCGCCGACGCCATCGCGGTGTTCGAGACGTCGATCCTCCTCGCGGGCATGCGCGACCGGGCCAAGCCGACCCCGTACGACTTCCAGGACGCGGCCGTCACCTGCATCGAGAAGGACAGCGTGCCGGGCCGGCGCGACGTGCGCCGCCTCGTCGAGATCATGATGGGCGGCGACCGGATCGGGCAGGTCGGCTACGACGCCCTGCCGCCCCTGGCACGCGACGTGCACGACCGGCTGAAGCCGCTGGCCCTGAGGCTCGAACAGCGCGGTGTGCAGCGGGCGCTGCTGGACATCACCGCCCGGCCGGAACTGGAGCGCTGCTCCGATGTGCTGTGGATGCTGCGCTTTCTGCTGCCGCAGGGCGCCGCACGACCGATCATGGGGGAGCGGAGTCTGGGCGAGCGGCCGATCCAGGAGTCGTGGGACCTGGCGCTGGGCACCCACCAGCGTGCCCTCATCGAACTCGGCTACGAGGGCATCAGCATCGAGCAGGTCCTGGAGCAGCGGCTGCGGCGCACGGCGTACGCGCCGCAGGCGACCGCGGCGACCGTCCTGGAGACCGTGGAGGACGCGACCCTCTATCTGCGCAGCCGCCGGCTCGCCGACGAGCTCGGCGCCCGCGCCCTGGAGACCCTGGCGGCCGAGCGCAGCGTCGACGGCGCGCCGGAGGTGCTGCGCCGGGTCCGCCGGCTCCTGGCGTTCTACCGCACCAGCGAGCCCGTGCTGCCGCCGTGGATCGAGCGCTTCGTCAAGGCGGGATACGCGCACTACTGCACCCTGCTGCCGACGGCGTTCACCGACGAGGACGCCGGTGTCCGTCAGGTCGCCGCGATGCTCGGCTTCCTGTTCAGCATGGAGAGCCTGGCGCTGTCGCTGGGCTGTGACCGCACCCAGCTGGAACTGGCGGTCGCGCAGTCCCATCCCGAGGACCCGCCGAAGACCGCGCTGCTGTGGGCGGCCCGGACCCAGCTCGGCCATCTGACCCGCGCGGACCTGCGGGCGCGGTGCGACGAACTGCTGGACAACCCTCTGGTGGTGCCCGCCTACCCGCGCTACCTCAGCGGCTTCGTCCAGGCCCTGGAACCGGTGCCGGGTCTGACCGACTTCGTCGTGGAAGCGGTGTCGAACGCGTTCGCGCGGCTGCCGGATCCCGTGCTGCTGCCCTGGCTGCCGACCCTGATCACCACCCTGCGCGACGGCGGCGCCGAACTGGCGCCCCTGCTGATCCGCGAGGCGGGCCGGATCTTCCCGGGCCGGCTGGCGGCGCTGGACGCGTGGGTGCCGCCATGGCGGGAGGGGCCGGCTCCGGGTGCCCCGGCGTCGGCGCGCCGGGCGGAGGCCGGCCTGGGTGTCGCGCTGCTCGCCGCCCACCCCGCGGCCTGCGACGCGGTGGCCGGTCTGCTCGGTTGCGCCGGGGCCTGGGAGGCGGCGCCCGCCGGTCCGCGCGGGGCGGCGCTGGTGGACCGTCACCCCGACACGGCGACGGCACTGGCGGTGCTGCTGGCGGCCGGGTGACACCGACCGGGCCGCCGACCGGGGCGGGCGCCAGGGCCCGCCGGCCGGGGGCGGGCGGACCCGTCCGGCGCCGGTTCGCGGGCCGGCGACCGGACGGGGCGCAGGGTAACCCGACTGAGCGCCCCGGATGGTGCGATGCAGTGGCGTGGCTGACGGTAGATCACGTCAAGGTCGGGTCACTTAGCTGCCCAAGCACCAGCTGCCCGGCTGTGACGGAAGGACCTTCACATGCGAACTGCCCGCATGTTGCTTGCCACGGCAGCGGCCACGGCCGCCCTCGCGATCGCCGCTCCCGGCGCTTACGCGACCGGCGACGACTGGAACGGCGTCCAGGACTCGTCCTACAGCAAGCAGCACTACCAGGACGGCGGCCACGACTCGGCGCGCGGTGGAATTCACGCTGCCGGCGGTGCGCTGGTCGCCGTGCGCACTGACGACTGGGTTCCCACCGTGGACCCGAAGCAGGACCCGGAGACCTACAAGAACAACAACAACGACAACGGTGGCGGGCGGGGCAACAACAACGACGACGGCGGCGGGCGCGGCAACAACAACGACAACGGTGGCGGGCGGGGCAACAACAACGACGACGGCGGAGGGCGGGGCAACAACGACGACGGCGGAGGGCGGGGCAACAACGACGACGGCGGAGGGCGCGGCGACAACGGCGACGGCGGTGGGGGCGACCGGCCCAGCGGCGGCATCCACACCGGCGGGGGCGCGCTGGCCTCTCCGGGCGTCTCCACCGGCGGCCTGGCGGTCCTGGGGGTCGCGGCGACCGCCGTGTACGGGTGGCGGCGGAAGAAGGCGGCCGAGGGCGCGGCCTGACCGTGCCCGACGCGGGATCAGCCGGGTCGCCGCCGACTGCATCCGTGGCGGCCCGGCCGGCTGTCCGTGCCGATCCCGCTCAGATGCCGAGCCGTAGTGAGGTGGTATCCGATGGCAGCCCCTGCTTCTTCCTCCGAGACCCGCTCGACGAGCACGTGGCTGTGGGGCACGGCCTTCCTGGTGCTGGCGACGCTCCTGTCCGGCGGCCGACACGGGCAACCGGCCGATTCCGCGTACCCGCCACGCATCCTCCAGGCCGGCGCGTCGGGGGCCGCGCATCCGGTGGGCGTGCATCTGCCGAGGGCCAGGCCCGTGCGGCTGCTCATCCCCAAGATCGCCGTCGACGCGCCCTTCTCCGACCTCGTCATCGGTCCTTCGGGGCACTTGCAGCCTCCGGCCGCGGACGACACCAACCTCGTCGGCTGGTACACGCACGGGGCCTCGCCGGGGGAGACCGGCACCGCGATCATCGCCGGGCACGTCGACACGACGACGTCCGCGGCCGTGTTCGCACACCTCTCCGAGCTGGAGAAGGGCGACAAGTTCTACGTCACCCGCTCCGACGGGCGCAAGGCGTCCTTCGTGGTGGACGACACCGAGAAGTTCGAGAAGGACGACTTCCCCGACCAGCGCGTCTACGCCGACACCGGGCAGGCCCAGGCGCGCCTGATCACCTGCGCGGGGGACTACGACCACACGGCCAAGGACTACACCGAGAACCTGGTCGTCTTCGCCCACCTCGTCTGACCGACGGCGCGGCGGCCGGGCGGGAGCGGCCGGGCGGGGGAGCCGGTCCTAGCGGTCCCCGGGCGTGGGGACGGCTCGCAGGCCGTCGATGACGAGGGTGAGGATACGGGCCGCCCTGGCCTCGCCGTCGCGCGCCGGGTCGATCCGCCACAACACGCTGAGCTGCAACAGGACGTCCTCCGGATCGAGTTCGGGCTTCAGCGAGCCGTCGGCGGCTCCGGCGTCCAGCAGCGTACCGATGGCGCCGAGGAACGGGGCGTAGTACTCGTCGTCGACGCCCTGGTTGGTTGCCGCGTGGATGACTTCGGCGACGCCGTACTTCAGCCGTCCGTAGCGGGCGACCTCCTCGAACCACAGCCGCAGTGCCTCGGACGGCGGATGCGACCGCAGCAGGGCGGGGGCGAGGTCGATGAGCTGCTGGATGTCGTGCCGGTACAGCTCGATGATCAGCGCCTCCCGGGTGGGGAAGTGGCGGTAGAGGGTGCCGATGCCGACGCCCGCCTCCTTGGCGATCGCGGTGAGGGAGGCGGTGCTCGACACGGCGAGGGCCTCGCGGGCGACGGCCAGGATCCGTTCCCGGTTGTGCAGGGCGTCCCGGCGGGTGGGCTTCGGGGGCAGCGAGTTCACGGGTGTCAGTCGTCCGTCCAGTGCGAGTTGCTAACCGGAGGGGCCTCCGGTACGTTACGAAGCTACCGGAGGGCCCTCCGTTTCATTTTGGCACACCCGCCCCCGCAACGTGGAGGACACTCATGCCCGAACAGGTTCTGGTCACCGGAGGCAGCGGCTACATCGCCGGCTGGTGCGTCGCGGAGCTCCTGCGGCGCGGATATCACGTGCGCACGACCGTACGCACTCCGGACCGGCGGCAGGCGGTCGTGGACGCCGTGTCGACGGTCGTCGACCCCGCGGGCCGGCTCGGCTTCGCGGTCGCCGATCTCACCGCCGACGAGGGCTGGGACACAGCGCTCAAGGGCGTGGACCGGGTGCTGCACGTCGCCTCCCCGCTGGGAGCGACGGACGCGCAGGATCCGGACGCCCTGATCGCCGCCGCCCGCGACGGCGCGCTGCGCGTGCTGCGCGCCGCGGCGGACGCAGGGGTGCGGCGGGTGGTGATGACATCGGCCGCGAACGCCGCGAGCCCCTCGTCGTACGCCACCGAGGGCGTGACCGACGAGACGCTGTGGACCGATCCCGACGACCCCACCCTCATTCCCTACCGCCGCTCCAAGACCCTCGCCGAACGTGCCGCCTGGGACTTCGTGCGCGACCACGCCGGCTCGACCGAACTGACCTGTGTGCTTCCCGGCGCGGTGTTCGGCCCCGTCCTGACGGCGGACACCCGGGGCTCCGTGGACATCGTCGGCCGCATGGTCTCGGGGAAGCTGCGCGTGCTGCCACGGATCGGCCTGGAGATCGTCGACGTACGCGACCTCGTGGACCTGCACATCCGGGCGATGACCTCGCCCGCGGCCGCGGGCGAACGCTTCCTCGGCACCGGCGAGTTCATGTGGATGGCGGACATGGCCCGGGTCCTTCGCGAGGGCCTCGGCGCCGACGGTGCCCGGGTGCCCACCCGCCGGGTCCCGGACGCCGTGGTCCGTCTCGCGGCCCGGTTCGGCGACGCGCAACTGCGGGAGATCGTCCCCGCGCTCGGCCGCCGCAACCGCCACACCACCGAGAAGGCCGCCCGGCTCCTGGACTGGCGGCCGCGGCCCGCCGGGGAGACGGTGCTGGACTGCGCGCGGAGCCTGATCGGACACGGGGCGGTCCGAGAGTTCCTCCGAGTCCCCAGCCCGTGACCGGAACGATGCGGTCGGCGGTTCCGGTCTGCATCACCGACGCGCGGGCGGAGTCCTCTCGGTAGGGGCGTGTCCGAGAGGGCGGGGGGTCGTGCTCATGACCGGTACCGGGGAAGAGCCGTACGGCGGGGGACCGTGGCCCGGGGCGCACCGCCCCGGCGGGGTCACGAGACGGCGGGTGTGGGGAACGCTGGCCGTGCTCACGGGAGTTGTGCTCATGGTGTGCGGGGCGATGACCCTGCGCAGCCCGGGGGACGTCCCGGAGCTCTCCGTCGGCGTCGCGCTCGCTCTGCTGGCTCCGGGTGTCTACGGCGTGTGCGCGGGCGCGGTCGTCGTGCGCCGCGCCCGGGGGCGGCTGCCCGAGTCGCTCAGCATGTGGGGACTGATGACATGGTTCGCCATGGTCGCCGCGATCCCGGCGATCGCCTACGGCTCCACGGTGGGCGGGCCCGTCCTCGTCGCGGGGGTGTGGGGAGCACTGGTGCTCCTCGGCTGCTGGTTCGTGCGCCACGAGAGCGAGGACTGACCGTTCCCGTCCTGGCGCGGACGTGCTGCGCGAGCCGTCCACGGGCGGTGCGGCACTCGCGGACCGCCACCGGGCCGGGAGAGGATGGGCCCGGAACCCGATGGTCAACCGACAGGGAGGAACGGGCAGATGCCGCACGAGCGAGCGGGCAGGCAGGCCGGACCCGAGGACCTCATCGACGTCGCCCGGCTGGTCACGGCGTACTACGCGCTGCACCCGGACCCGGCCGACCCAGGACAGCGCGTGGCGTTCGGCACCTCCGGACACCGCGGATCGTCCCTGGCGACGGCCTTCAACGAGGACCACATCGCCGCGACCAGCCAGGCCATCTGCGAATACCGGCAATCCCAGGGCACCGACGGCCCGTTGTTCCTCGGCGCCGACACCCACGCCCTGTCGGAGCCCGCCAGGGTCACCGCCCTGGAGGTGTTCGCGGCCAACGACGTCACCGTGCTCATCGACAGCGCCGACGGCTACACGCCCACCCCGGCCGTCTCGCACGCCATCCTCACCCACAACCGGGGCCGCACCTCGGGCCTCGCGGACGGGGTCGTGGTCACCCCCTCGCACAACCCGCCCGCCGACGGCGGCTTCAAGTACAACCCGCCGAGCGGCGGACCGGCGGGCTCCGAGGCGACCTCCTGGATCCAGGACCGGGCCAACGAGATCATCACCGGCGGACTCAAGGACGTACGACGGGTGTCCTACGCGCAGGCCCTCGCCGCCCCCGGCACCGGCCGCTACGACTTCCTGGGCACCTATGTCGCCGATCTGCCCAGCGTGCTGGACCTGGACGCGATCCGCGCGGACGGCGTGCGCATCGGCGCCGACCCGCTCGGCGGGGCCTCGGTCGCCTACTGGGGCCGCATCGCCGAGCAGCACCGGCTCGACCTGACCGTGGTCAACCCGCTCACCGACCCCACCTGGCGGTTCATGACGCTGGACTGGGACGGCAAGATCCGTATGGACTGCTCGTCGCCGCACGCCATGGCCTCGCTCATCGGGCAGCGCGACCGCTTCCGGATCGCCACCGGCAACGACGCCGACGCCGACCGGCACGGCATCGTCACCCCGGACGCCGGGCTGATGAACCCCAACCACTACCTGGCCACCGCCATCGCCTACCTGTTCGCCCAACGCGAGCAGTGGCCCGCCGACGCGGGCGTCGGCAAGACGCTGGTGTCGTCCGGGATGATCGACCGGGTCGCCGCCGACCTCGGCCGTCAACTGGTCGAGGTGCCCGTGGGGTTCAAGTGGTTCGTCGACGGACTGGTGGACGGTTCGCTGGGCTTCGGCGGCGAGGAGTCGGCCGGCGCGTCGTTCCTGCGCCGGGACGGCTCGGTGTGGACCACCGACAAGGACGGCATCCTGCTGGCGCTGCTCGCCTCCGAGATCACCGCGGTGACGCAGAAGACGCCGTCGGAGCACTACGCCGCGCTCACGGAGCGCTTCGGCGAACCGGCCTACGCGCGCATCGACGCCCCGGCGACCCGGGAGGAGAAGGCGCTGCTCGCCAAGCTCTCCCCGGCACAGGTCCGCGCCGACACCCTCGCCGGGGAGCCGGTCACCTCGGTGCTCACCCGGGCGCCGGGCAACGACGCGCCCATCGGCGGCATCAAGGTGACCACCGCCAACGCCTGGTTCGCTGCCCGGCCTTCGGGCACCGAGGACGTCTACAAGATCTACGCGGAGTCGTTCCTCGGCGCCGATCACCTCGGCCGGGTGCAGGACGAGGCGAAACAAGTGGTGCTGGCCGCGCTCGGCGGCTGACCCGGGCGCGGCGGTGACGGAGTGTGAACGGTCGACTGCCCGTTTGAGGTGCCCCGCCAGGGGTCACCCGGTGCGGGAGGAATCGCACGCCGACAGCGGTTTGGAGTGATCGTCAGTGGCTCGGGAAGAGAAGGCCAAGGGCAAGAAGGAGCAGATCAAGGGCAAGACGAAGGAGACGGTCGGCCGCATGCTCGGCAACGAGAGCATGACCGCCGAGGGGCAGATGGAGAAGTCGAAGGGCGACGCCCGTCAGGCCAAGGAGAAGGCCAAGGACGTCTTCAAGCATTGACGCGGCGCCCGACCGTGCGTCGACGGCCCGGCCGACCCGGCGGGCCGTCGGGACCCGGGGGTGCAGGTCGCGCGGGCGGTCCGGCCGTCCGCGCGACCTTGTCGTCGCGGCAGCCGTGGCTGACCTCGCGGCACCGGCGCATGCTGGAGAGAGGTACAGACACCGGTGCCGGCAGCGGCAGTGGGTACAGGCGCCGGCCGCCCTCGCGTAGGCAGGAGACTCCATGCCCGCCCAGGAACCCGCCGGCAGCCAGGCCCCGCCCGGCGACGGCACCGGTCTGAGCCGTACGGCCATCGTCACGGGCGGCTCCCGCGGCATCGGCCGCGAGATCGTCGGACGGCTCGCCGCGGACGGACACGCCGTCGTGGTCAACTACGCGGGCAACCGCGAGCAGGCCGAGGCCGCCGTGGAGGACATCATCGCGGCGGGCGGCCGGGCCTTCGCCTTCCAGGCCGACGTGGCCGAGGAGGAGCAGGTGGCGGCCTTGTTCGATGTCGCCGAGGCGCAGTTCGGCGGCGGTGTCGACATCGTCGTCCACGCGGCCGGCCGGATGTATCTCGCGCCGGTCGCCGAGCTGGACCTGACGGAACTGGACCAGTTGCACCGCACCAACATCCGCGGCACCTTCGTCGTGGCGCAGCAGACGGCGCGCAGGCTCCGCCAGGGCGGCGCGTTCGTCATGTTCTCCACCTCGGTGGTGGAGCTGGCCTTCCCCCGCTACGGCGCCTACTCCGCCAGCAAGGGCGCCGTGGAGGCGCTCACCCTGATCCTCGCCCGGGAACTGCGCGGCCGGGACGTCACCGTGAACACGGTCGCCCCCGGCCCGACGGCCACCGACCTCTTCCTCGACGGCAAGGACGAGGAGACCGTCGCCGCGCTGGCGGCGCAGCCCCCGCTGGAGCGACTGGGCACCCCGGCCGACATCGCCGAGGTCGTCGACTTCCTCGCCTCGCCGGCCGGACACTGGGTCAACGGCCAGGTCCTGCGGGTCAACGGCGGTATCGTCTGAACCGGTCCGGTCCGGCCTCGCCGCGCAGGGTCCGGCCGGTCCGGAGCCGGGCGTCCAGCGACCGAACGGAGCAGGACCATGCGTGACTTCCTGGTGGAGATCACCACCACCGTCCCCGAGGGCACCAGCCAGGACGAGGTGGACCGGCGGCGCGCCGCCGAGGCCGTCCGGGCGAAGGAGCTGGCCGCCACCGGGAATCTGGCGCGGCTGTGGCGTCCGATCGGCGAGCTGCGCAGCATCGGCCTGTGGCGGGCCGCCGACGAGACCGAACTGCTGGAGAAGGTCCTCGGCACCCTGCCGCTGCGTCCGTGGATGACGCTCGTGGTCACCGCGCTCGAGCCCCACCCCAACGACCCGGGGCCGTCCGACTCCTCCGCATGACGGCCCGGCCGGTCTCCGCGTCACCCGGACCGGCGGAGCCCGGCGGACGCCCGCCGCGTTCGACCGCGCGCTCGTGTGTCGTCGCGATACCGTCCCGGCAGCACGGTGACCTCTGTCGTCCATGCCTTTGACCTGGAGTCGTTCATGACCACATCTACGGATCTGATGATCGTCGCCATGGACGTGCGGTCCGTGCGTCCGGTGGAGCCGGGCGATCTGTCGCTGGCCCTCGCCGGAGCCGAGGCCATCGACCTCATCGGCAAGGAGGCCGTCACCCTGCGCGGCGACCGGATCGTGCCCGGACTGCTTCCGGCCACCGGGGACGACCTGCTGGACGAGGCCGCGTCGACGTTCGTCCGCGAGGAGCCGTACGAGCAGGTCGAGGAGTGGCTGTGGCGCCGGGGCCGCGGCCTGTCCCGGAGCTACCTCGCCGCCCTGGAGCGGGACGGCGAGGTCACCTGGCAGCGCCGCCGCTGGAATCCGCTGCGGGTCACCCGCACGGCCCCGGCCGACTCGCCGGTCCGCCGCGCGGCCACCGAGCGCTGGGAGGCGCGGGAACCGGTCCTCACCACCCTCGCGGCCGCCGTCGGGATCGTCGACCAGCCGGCCGAGGGCTCCCTGGACGTGACGGACGAGCCGGTGGTGACCGTGCTGGCCGCCGTCCACGACGCGGTGATGGAACTGGAGGCGGTACGCCAGCGCCGGGCGATCGAGGACGCGGCCTTCGACAACGTCTGGCGCGGCGAATAGCCGGGGATCCGTGCCGGTGATCCCCGCCCGCGGCGTCAACCGCGCAGTTCCTCCAGGGTGGACTTCGTGTCCGACCTCAGCCAGCCGGTCACCTCGGCCAGCTGCGGTGGGTCGCTGTCGGTGCTGTACGAGGTGAGGTAGGCGCTGTAGGTCATCGTGTAGGTGACCCAGCCGTCCCGTACGGCGAGCGTGGCGTACAGCGAGCCGCTGGTGGAGCCGCTGGTCGTGTCCTGGCTGACGAGATAGGCCTCGTCCCCGATCCCGGCGACGGTGTCGACGTCGTAACCCTCGTGATTGTCGGGGTAGTTCTTCCAGGCGGCGGTGAACTCCGGCCCGGGATCGGTCTTCTTGTGCAGCTGCACGTCGATGGTGAGGTAGGCGTCCGCGTAGGTCGAGCCGCTCTTCTTCAGGTCGACGTTGCAGGTGGACTGGTCGAACGCGCCGTCCCGCAGCGAGGAGTGGGTGGGGGACGTGTCGGCGAGCGGGTAGGCGCTGCTGAAGGACGAGTGGTCGGAGCTGGTGCAGAGGTTCGCCGGGGCGTCGTAGCCGCGCAGGTCCGCGGCGGCGCCCAGGCCGTGGAGCGCGAAGAGGCCGGCCGCCCACAGGACGGAGGCGGCCACCGCGCCGACCACGGCCCACAGCAGCGCCCGTCCGGCGCCGCCGGTGCCGGACGGACGGGCGGCCGGGTAGGGGCCGTAGGGGCCCGGCGCAGCGTACGGACTGCCCAGTGGGGGCAGGGCCGGTCCGCCGGCCGGGGCGGGGTGGGAGTAGAGGGTCGGCGGACCGGCCGGGGGAGCGGGGGGTGACGGTGGCGGGACGGATCCCGGGCCGCCCGCACCCGGGGACTGCGGATTCGGATACGGATACGCGGTTGGCTGTGCCGGCGCCCCTGAGTCGTGCGGGGGCTGCTGCGAAGGCTCCCGTGGCGTGGACATGATGTGAAGATAGTGCAGGAGTGGCCGGTCAAGTCCCTTGAAGGCAGGGAGCGTTACGGTACGGGGACACCCGGTGTCGATGGCCGGTACCCGGCTCCGGCGCGACCGCCGCGCGATGAACCCGCGACAGGACGTGGTCAATTCCAGCCGAACTCCCGTTGCGTCCATGACAACACTGTGGGTTTCCTGTCACGCTCGTAGGGGTCTTCACCGACCGTTCACGCCCCCTACACCCCCCACCCCCACACCCTCCCTCGTTCCGCGCGCCGCCCGCCGTCGATGCCGGGCGCCCTCGCGCGTCCCCGCGCCGCGCCCCGCACCCCCGGCGCGGCGCGTTCCGGGCGGACCGCACACCGTGGCCCGCTCCCCTTCGGCCCTCACCACGGGCCGACCGTCGAACAAGGAGCAGACCTTGTCACGACCAGCTCACCCCACAGACCCCCGCCGCCTCCGCAGAGGAAACGCGGCCCTCGTCGCGCTCGCGGCCGGGACCCTGCTCGCCGGTGTCGTCCAGGCCGGCCCCGCGTCCGGCGCGCCGGCGGACTCCCGCCCCGTGAAGATCGTCGCCGTCCCCCGTGCGGGTGCCGCCCCGGCCGCCCTGTCGCCCGCGCAACACACGGCGCTGGTCGGCAGAGCGCGGACGGCGGCGCCGGACACGGCGCGCACGCTCGGCCTCGGGCCCCGGGAACGGCTCGTCGTGAAGGACGTCGCCCGGGACGCCGACGGCACGACGCACACGCGCTACGAGCGCACCTACGCCGGCCTGCCGGTGCTCGGCGGCGACCTCGTCACCCATGTGCGCGACGGTCGTACCACCGTCTCCGGGGCGACCGCGGCCGCACTGACGGTGCCGACGACCACGCCGAGGGTGCCCGCGGCCGACGCCGCGGCGAAGGCCCTCGCGGTCGCGCGGAAGACCGCCACGCCCGGGACGGGAACCAAGGCCGCCCAGGCATTACGGCCCGCTCCCCGGCTCGTCGTGCGGGCCACCGCGGCCGGGCGGCCGGTGCTGGCCTGGGAGTCGGTGGTCGAGGGCGTCCGGAGTGACGGCACCCCCAGCGAACTGCATGTCGTCTCCGACGCGGCCTCGGGCAAGGTCGTCCAGGAGTACGAGGGCGTGGAGACCGGCACGGGAACCGGCCAGTACAGCGGGACCGTGCCGCTCGGCACCACGCCGTCCGGATCGACGTACCAGCTCGTGGACGGCGACCGTGCCGGACACCGTACGTACGACCTGAACCAGGGCACTTCCGGGACCGGAACCCTCTTCACCGACGACAACGATGTCTGGGGCGACGGGACCCAGGGCAACCGGCAGACCGCCGGTGTGGACGTGGCCTTCGGGGCGGCGGCGACCTGGGACTTCTACAAGGACGTCTTCGGCCGCAACGGCATCCGCAACGACGGCGTCGCCGCCTACAGCCGGGCCCACTACGGCAACAACTACGTCAACGCCTTCTGGTCCGACACCTGCTTCTGCATGACCTACGGCGACGGCTCGGGCAACGCCAAGCCGCTGACCGCGCTGGACGTCGCGGCCCACGAGATGAGCCACGGGGTCACCAGTGCCACCGCCAACCTGACGTACTCGGGCGAGTCCGGCGGCCTCAACGAGGCGACCTCGGACATCTTCGCCGCCGCGGTGGAGTTCCACTCGGATCTGGCGGCCGACGTCCCCGACTACCTCGTCGGCGAGAAGATCGACATCCGGGGCAACGGCACCCCGCTGCGCTACATGGACAAGCCCTCCCGGGACGGCTCCTCCCGCGACTACTGGGACCCCGGCCTGGGCGGCATCGACGTCCACTACTCCTCAGGACCCGCGAACCACTTCTTCTACCTCCTGTCCGAGGGCAGCGGGGCGAAGACCGTCAACGGCGTCGCGTACGACAGTCCGACCTACGACGGTCTGCCCGTGACGGGCATCGGCATCGAGAACGCCGAGCGGATCTGGTACCGGGCGCTGACGACGTACATGACCTCGACGACCGACTACGCGGGCGCGCGGACGGCCACCCTCCAGGCCGCCGCCGACCTCTTCGGCGCCTACAGCGACACCTACCTCGCGGTCGCGGGCGCCTGGGCCGCGATCCATGTCGGCGACCGGGTGGCGCGGGGTGTCAACGTCGCGCCCGTCGGCGACCAGACCAGCGGCGTCGGCCAGCAGGTCGCGCTGCGGATCGGCGCCTACACCACCAACACGGACGCCACGCTGGTGTACGAGGCGACCGGGCTTCCGGACGGGCTGTCGATCGGCGCCGACGGACTGGTCTCCGGCGTTCCCACCACTACCGGCACCAGCGACGTCACCGTCACCGTGACCGACAGCACCGGCGCGACCGCGACCGTCGGCTTCCACTGGCGGGTGGCCTACATCTACGCCAACGGCACCCGGGTCGACATCCCGGACGTGGGCGCGGCGGTCGAATCGCCGATCACCATCACGGGCCGTCCGGGCAACGCCTCGGCCACCACGGAGGTCTACGTCAACATCGTGCACACCTACCGCGGTGACCTCACCGTCGACCTGGTGGGTCCCGACGGCACCGCCTACCCGCTGCTGAACCGCTCCGGCGGCTCCGCGGACAACGTCGACCAGACCTTCACCGTGGACGCCTCGGCACAGCCCGTCGAAGGCACCTGGAAGCTGCGGGTGCGGGATCTGGCCGCGATCGACGTGGGCTACATCAAGCAGTGGCAGCTCACCCCCTGACCTGGGGAAAACCGCTCGCGCGCAGGCCCGGACCGGCACCCGGTCCGGGCCTGCGCGCCTTCCGGAGCGGGCCGGGGACCCATCCGATGTCTTGACGTGTACTTGGCATGATGGCTTTATGGGAGCGCTCCCATGCGTATCGACGTCCTTTGCCCATGCCTGAGTTTCTTGGCGCTCACTCCCTGGAGTCGTAGTGAGATCAACAAGAAGCACGACACGAAAGAGGCCCCTGGCCGATCTGCTGACCGGGCTGACCGCCGTCCTCGGACTCGTCCTCCTCGGCCTGTTCTGCCCGGCCGTCGCACAGGCCCAGTCGCCCGGAGTCCTCGCCACCGGCCTCCATATCGCCGACGGCCGCCTGGTGGAGGGCAACGGGAACGACTTCGTCATGCGCGGCGTCAACCACGCCCACACCTGGTACCCGAGCCGCACGCAGTCGCTCGCGGACGTCAAGGCGCTGGGCGCCAACACCGTCCGTGTCGTCCTCGCCGACGGCCACCGCTGGAGCGCCAACAGCGCCACGGACGTGGCGAACGTCGTCGCCCAGTGCAAGGCCAACCGGCTCATCTGCGTCCTGGAGGTGCACGACACCACCGGCTACGGCGAGGACAGCGCGGCCGGCACGCTCGACGAGGCCGCCGACTACTGGATCGGCCTGAAGAACGTGCTCGCCGGCCAGGAGAACTACATCGTCATCAACATCGGCAACGAGCCGTGGGGCAATACCGACCCGGCCGGCTGGACCGCGCCCACGATCGCGGCCGTCCAGAAGCTGCGCAACGCCGGTCTCCAGCACACGATCATGGTGGACGCGCCCAACTGGGGCCAGGACTGGCAGGGCGTCATGCGCGCCGACGCCCGGTCCGTCTACGCCGCCGACACCACCGGCAATCTGATCTTCTCGATCCACATGTACAGCGTGTTCGACACGGCCCAGGAGATCACCGACTACCTGAACGCCTTCGTCAACGCCGAACTGCCCATCGTCATCGGCGAGTTCGGCGGACCCGCCGACCAGTACGGCGACCCGGACGAGGACACCATGATGGCCGCCGCCCAGCAGCTGAGACTCGGCTGGCTGGCCTGGTCCTGGAGCGGCAACACCGACCCGATCCTCGACCTCGCGCTCAACTTCGACCCCAAGCAGCTCAGTTCGTGGGGTCAGCGCATCTTCAACGGCGTCAACGGCATCGCCCAGACCGCGAAGGAGGCCACCGTCTACGGCGGCAGCTCCGCCGACACCCGGGCGCCGACCACCCCCGGCACCCCGGCCGCGTCCGCGGTGACGGCCACCTCGGTGACCCTCGGCTGGACCGCCGCCACCGACAACGTGGGCGTCGCCGGCTACGACGTCGTACGGATCAGCGGCGGCACCGAGACCAACGCCGCCGCCTCCACCACCGACTCCGTCACCGTGACCGGCCTCACCGCGGGCACCGCGTACACCTTCGCCGTCTACGCCCGCGACGCCGCCGGGAACCGTTCCGCGCGCTCCGCCACGGTGAACGTCACCACGAGCAGCGCCCCCACCGGGATCTGCTCCGTCGCCTACCGGATCGTGGGGGAGTGGCCGGGCGGCTTCCAGGGCGGCATCACCCTGCGCAACACCGGCACCACGGCACTCAACGGCTGGAAGCTCGCCTTCGCCTTCGCCGACGGCCAGACGGTGAGCAACATGTGGGGCGGGACCGCCACCCAGAGCGGCGCCGCGGTGAGCGTCGCCCCTGCCTCCTACACCTCCACCATCCCCGCGGGCGGCTCGGTGGACGTCGGGTTCATCGGCACCAAGGGCGCCACCAACACCGCGCCGACGGCGTTCACCCTCAACGGCAGCACCTGCACGCTCTCCTGACCCGCCCGGCACACCGACCGGCGCACCGCCCGGCTGTCTCCCCGCCGGGCGGTGCGCCGCAGTCCATCGGGGGAAACGCGAGGTGGGTGGCCCGGGTCACATGGCACAACCGGCCTGACGCCGACACCATGGTCCTCGTCACCGGCAGGCTGAAGGGATCCAGGATGTTCCGCAAGGTACTGGTCGCCAACCGTGGTGAGATCGCGATCCGGGCGTTCCGCGCGGGTTATGAACTCGGCGCGCGGACCGTCGCCGTCTTCCCGCACGAGGACCGCAACTCGCTGCACCGGCTGAAGGCGGACGAGGCCTACGAGATCGGCGAGCCGGGGCATCCCGTGCGGGCCTACCTCTCCGTCGAGGAGATCGTCGGGGCCGCGCGCCGTGCCGGAGCGGACGCGGTCTACCCGGGCTACGGATTCCTCTCCGAGAACCCCGACCTGGCGCGCGCCTGCGAGGAGGCGGGCATCACCTTCGTCGGACCGAGCGCCCGCACCCTGGAACTGACGGGCAACAAGGCCAGTGCGGTGGCCGCGGCCCGCGAGGCCGGGGTGCCGGTGCTCGGCTCCAGCGCTCCCTCCACCGACGTGGACGAACTCGTGCGTGCCGCCGAGGAGATCGGCTTCCCGGTGTTCGTCAAGGCGGTCGCCGGCGGCGGCGGCCGCGGTATGCGCCGGGTCGAGGACCCCGCGCTGCTGCGGGAGTCCATCGAGGCGGCGTCGCGCGAGGCGGCCTCGGCGTTCGGCGACCCGACCGTCTTCCTGGAGAAGGCCGTCGTCGACCCCCGCCACATCGAGGTGCAGATCCTCGCCGACGGCCAGGGCAATGTCATCCATCTCTTCGAGCGGGACTGCTCGTTGCAGCGGCGCCACCAGAAGGTGATCGAGATGGCCCCCGCGCCGAACCTCGACCCGGAGCTGCGCGACCGCATGTGCGCCGACGCGGTGCGCTTCGCCCGGCAGATCGGCTACCGCAACGCGGGTACCGTCGAGTTCCTGCTCGACCCCGAGGGCAACCACGTCTTCATCGAGATGAACCCGCGCATCCAGGTCGAGCACACGGTGACCGAGGAGGTCACCGACGTCGACCTGGTGCAGGCCCAGTTGCGCATCGCGGCCGGGGAGAGCCTGGCCGACCTCGGCCTGTCCCAGGAGACCGTCGCCCTGCACGGGGTCGCCCTCCAGTGCCGTATCACCACCGAGGACCCGGCCAACGGCTTCCGTCCCGACACCGGGCGGATCACCGCCTACCGCTCGCCGGGCGGCTCCGGCATCCGCCTGGACGGCGGAACCACCCACGCGGGCACCGAGATCAGCGCGCACTTCGACTCCATGCTCGTCAAACTCAGCTGCCGGGGACGGGACTTCAGGTCCGCGATCGGCCGGGCCCGGCGTGCCGTCGCCGAGTTCCGCATCCGCGGTGTGGCCACCAACATCCCCTTCCTCCAGGCCGTGCTGGACGACCCGGACTTCCAGGCCGGGCGGGTGACGACCTCGTTCATCGAACAGCGGCCGCAGCTGCTCACCGCCCGGCACTCCGCCGACCGCGGCACCAAGCTGCTGACCTACCTCGCCGACGTCACGGTGAACAAGCCGCACGGCGAACGGCCCGTGCTGATCGACCCGGTCACCAAGCTGGCGCCGCCGTTCACCGCCGAGCCGCCCGCGGGCTCCCGGCAGCGGCTGGTCGAGCTCGGCCCGCAGGGCTTCGCCCGCGCGCTGCGCGAGTCGCCGACCATCGGCGTCACCGACACCACCTTCCGCGACGCCCACCAGTCGCTGCTGGCGACCCGGGTGCGCACCAAGGACCTCCTCGCCGTCGCCCCCACCGTCGCGCACACCCTCCCGCAGCTGCTGTCCCTGGAGTGCTGGGGCGGCGCCACCTACGACGTCGCCCTGCGCTTCCTCGCCGAGGACCCCTGGGAGCGGCTGGCGGCCCTGCGCGAGGCGGTGCCCAACATCTGCCTCCAGATGCTGCTGCGCGGCCGCAACACCGTGGGCTACACGCCCTACCCGACGGAGGTGACCGACGCCTTCGTGCAGGAGGCCGCGGCCACCGGCATCGACATCTTCCGCATCTTCGACGCGCTCAACGACGTCTCCCAGATGCGGCCCGCGATCGACGCCGTACGGGAGACGGGCACGGCCGTCGCCGAGGTGGCGCTGTGCTACACCTCCGACCTGTCGAACCCGGCGGAGCGGCTGTACACCCTGGACTACTACCTGCGGCTGGCCGAGGAGATCGTGGCCGCGGGCGCCCATGTCCTGGCGGTCAAGGACATGGCCGGACTGCTGCGCGCGCCGGCCGCCGCGAAGCTGGTGTCGGCGCTGCGCCGGGAGTTCGACCTGCCGGTGCACCTGCACACCCACGACACCGCGGGCGGCCAGCTCGCCACCTACCTCGCCGCGATCCAGGCCGGCGCCGACGCCGTCGACGGAGCGGTGGCCTCGATGGCGGGCACCACCTCGCAGCCGTCGCTGTCGGCGATCGTGGCCGCGACCGACCACTCCGAGCGGCCCACCGGCCTCGACCTCCAGGCCGTCGGCGACCTGGAGCCGTACTGGGAGAGCGTGCGCCGTATCTACGCGCCGTTCGAGGCGGGCCTGGCCTCGCCGACCGGGCGCGTCTACCACCACGAGATCCCCGGCGGGCAGCTGTCCAACCTGCGTACCCAGGCGGTCGCGCTGGGCCTCGGCGACCGCTTCGAGGACATTGAGGCGATGTACGCGGCCGCCGACCGCATCCTGGGCCACCTGGTCAAGGTGACCCCGTCGTCCAAGGTGGTCGGCGACCTCGCCCTGCACCTGGTGGGCGCCGGAGTGGCGCCGGCGGAGTTCGAGGAGAACCCGGACCGGTTCGACATCCCCGACTCCGTGATCGGATTCCTGCGCGGTGAACTGGGCACCCCGCCCGGCGGCTGGCCGGAGCCGTTCCGCAGCAAGGCGCTGCGCGGCCGCGGCGAGGCCAAGCCCGTGCAGGAGCTGACCGAGGAGGACCGTACGGGCCTGGAGAAGGCTCCGCGCGCGGCGCTCAACCGGCTGCTGTTCCCCGGGCCGACGCGCGACTTCGAGACGCACCGCCAGACCTACGGCGACACGAGCGTGCTGGACAGCAAGGACTTCTTCTACGGCCTGCGCCCGGGTACGGAGTACGTCGTCGACCTGGAGCCGGGCGTCCGGCTGCTGATCGAGCTGGAGGCCGTCGGCGAGGCCGACGAGCGCGGCATGCGCACCGTGATGTCGACGCTCAACGGCCAACTGCGCCCGATCCAGGTGCGCGACACCGCGGCGGCCTCGGACGTCCCGGCGACCGAGAAGGCGGACCGGGCCAAGCCGGGCCATGTGGCGGCGCCGTTCGCGGGCGTGGTGACGCTCGTCGTCGACGAGGACGACGAGGTCGAGGCCGGGGCCACGGTGGCCACCATCGAGGCGATGAAGATGGAGGCCACCATCACCGCCCCGAAGGCCGGGAAGGTGACCAGGCTGGCGATCAACCGGATCCAGCAGGTGGAGGGCGGCGACCTGCTCGTCGAGATCGGCTGACCCAGGTCCGGCGCACCGGCCCGCCGGTGCGCCGGGCACCCGGCGGATTCAGGGGCGGGCGACGGGAGTTGCCCGCCCCTCGGCGTGCGCCCGGTGCCGAGGGCCGACAGCGGCCGCGGCGCCCCCTCCGACGGCTGTCCGGGGGCCAGGGAGTGTGCTGTGAGCCGAGGGGCCACAGGGGCGGCAGAGCGGGCTGGGACGCGTCCCACCAGGGAATTCACCCTCTTTGCCCAATGGCATGTTCTGGTCAAATCTGCCACGCTTTCGTGAGCCGTCCCCCGACCCCAGGGGACACGGCGGGAAATCTCACCCCAGCGATCGTGCGAGCGACGCTCGACCCCGGCCGCCCCGGCGCACCCCAGCCGGTCCTGCGGCCACCGAGCACGCCGGAATCCCGGCCGCCGAAAAGGAGTTACGTGTGAGACCGACCCCCCACAAGGCCCTCGCCGCGAGTGTGCTCGTCCTCGCCGCGTCGGCCGCAGCCCTGTTCCCCGCCACCCCGGCCGCGGCCGCAGCCCCGCCGGCCGCCGTGCCCGCGGCGGCCGCCGCCTGCACCCCGGCCCAGGTGGTGGGCAACGGCGGCTTCGAGAGCGGCACTTCGTCCTGGACCCAGTCCTCGACCACCGTGATCACCAGCCGCACCGGCCAGAGCGCCCACGGCGGCACCGCCTTCGCCTGGCTGGACGGCGTCGGCAGCACCCACACCGACACGCTCTCGCAGAGCGTCACCATCCCCTCCGGGTGCAGCAGCGCCAGCCTCACCTTCTGGCTGCACATCGACACGACGGAGACCACCTCGTCGACGGCCTACGACAAGCTGACGGCGAAGATCGGCAGCACCACACTGGCGACGTACTCGAACCTGAACAAGGCCACCGGCTACGCCCAGAAGACCTTCGACGTCTCGGCGTTCGCGGGCCAGACCGTCACGCTCGCCTTCACCGGCACGGAGGACTCCAGCCTCCAGACGAGCTTCGTCCTCGACGACATCGCCCTCAACACCTCCGGTGACACGAGTCCACCGGCCGATTCCACCCGTACCCCCGCCGCGCCCGCGTACACGGTCAACCTGACCAGCAACACCAGCGGCATCGGCTGGACCGGCCACGAGAGCGTGACCTTCACCAACGCCTCCGCCACCGCGCTCAGCGAGGTGTACCTGAGGCTGTGGGACAACTACCACGGCACCTGCTCCGCGATGCCCATCGTCGTGAGCAACGTCAGCGGCGGCACCGCCGGTTCGCTCTCGGTCGCCTGCACGGCCCTCCAGATCAGCCTGTCCTCGCCCGTGGCGCAGGGCCAGAGCGCGACGATCGGCTTCGACCTGGCCATCACCGTGCCCAGCGGCGCCGACCGCTTCGGCTACGACGGGGCCTTCGTCAACATCGGCAACGCCCTGCCCGTCCTCGCGGTCAAGGACGGCGCCGGCTGGCACCTGGACCCGTACACCAACAACGGCGAGTCCTTCTACTCCCTGGCCGCCGACTTCAAGGTGACCCTCGACCACCCGACGAGCCTCCTCGTCCCGGCCACCGGCACCTCCGTCGACACCGCCGGATCCAGCGGCCGTACGGTCACCACGGCCACGGCCTCCAAGGTCCGCGACTTCGCCTGGGCCGCCGGGCCGTTCACCAAGATCTCCGGCACCTCCACCGCCGGCACCGCGATCAACATCTACTCCGTGACGGGCATCAGCTCCTCCAGTGCGCAGTCGATGCTCTCCACCGCCAAGTCCGCGGTGGACGCCCACGCCGCCCGCTTCGGCGCGTACCCGTACGGCGAGCTGGACGCGGTGATCGACAACAACTACTGGTTCGGCGGCATGGAGTACCCCGGGTTCGTCCTCGACCTGGTCAGCACCACCGCGCTCACCCACGAGATCGGTCACCAGTGGTTCTACGGGATCGTCGGCGACGACGAGTACAACAGCCCCTGGCTAGACGAGGCGTTCACCGACTACGCCACCGACCTGGCGCAGGGCAAGACCGGCACCAGTTGCTGGAGCAGCGTCTCCTGGGCCTCGTCGGCGGAGAAGATCACCAACTCGATGGCCTACTGGGACGCCCATTCCTCCCGGTACTCCACCGTCGTCTACGGCTACGGCAAGTGCGCCCTGCACGACCTGCGTCGTCAGCTCGGTGACACCGTGATGGCCAACCTGCTGAAGAGCTACGCCGCTTCGCACTGGTACGGCGTCTCGACCACGGCCGAGTTCAAGGCGGCGGCCCAGGCGGTCACCACCACGGACCTGACCTCCTTCTGGAGCACGCACCGCATCGACGGCTGACCCGGCACCCGCCTGCCGTACACCGGCCGTCAGGCCGCCGCCCCCGGTGTCCCGGGCGCGGCGGCCGTACGGGCCGGTCCTGCGGTGCCCTTGCCCGGGTTCGCGTCGAAGGCGCTGATGACGAAGGTGACACTGATCAGCAGCGCCCAGGAAGCCCACTTGGACACCGAGACCGGCTCCCAGCCGTGCGCCTGGTACGGATACGTCCAGGCCCCCAGGTAGGTGGCGATGTTCTCGGCCAGCCACAGGAAGAACCCGATCAGGGTGAAGGCCAGCGCCAGCGGCATCCGGTACCGCCGTTCGCCGATCCCGAAATGCACCCACGCCCCCGCGGACACGGCGAGCAGCAGTCCGCCGAGCGGCCAGCGCAGGTCCGGCAGCCAGTGGTGGCTGAGGAAGTTGCCGTACAGACCGACCGCGAGCACGGCGGTGGCGCGGGCCCGGTAACCGGACATCGACAGGCGCATCAACCGCCAGGAGCGGCAGACATAGCTGCCGACGGCCGCGTACATGAACCCGCCGTACAGCGGCACCCCGGCCACCTTGGTCAGCGCGGGTTCCGGATAACTCCACGCCCCCACATGCACCTTGACCAGTTCGAAGGCCAGCCCCAGCAGATGGCAGACCGCCACCACCGCCAACTCCCGCCTGGTCTCCCAGCCCAGCAGCAGGCCCGCCCCGGTCAGCAGCACCCCGTACGCCAGGAGCAGGTCGTAGCGCGCCACCGGCAGCGGCGGCAGCAGCGTCGAGCCAGCCATCCCGCCCAGCAGCGCGGCGGCGAACACGCAGCAGCGTGCCTGCAGCCAGGCGAACCGCAGCAACTGCCCCACGAACACCCCGGCACCCTCCACGAACCCCCGCATGTTCCTCTAGACATCCGCGACGGCACGGGAGTTGCCGTACGGGCGGCAATAAGTTCGGGTGTCACCGGGCAGGCCGAGGACCGTTGTTCGACATACCACCCGATCCATTGAAAAATCCGGCTTCCTCGCACGTCGTCCCCGGGCGGGGCATTCCCTTGATCGGATATGCCTCAACTGAGAACGGAGACGTCCGGTGCGAATGACCGACATCCAGCGCTGCGAGGTCCGGCCCGGACGGCTCGTCGAGTGGACGCTCAGCCCCGCCACCGTCGAGGCGGCGGCGGGCCTGCCGCACGACACCCGGCCCCCGGCCTACATCCAGGAGTCGCACATCAGGACCGCCCGGACCGTACGGGAGGACGGCCTGTTCGTGCCGACCTGGCTGGGCACGGTCTTCGACATCCCCGGGCAGGTCGACCTCGACGTGCTCCAGGAGGCGCTGCGCACCTGGACGGTGCGACACGAGACGCTGCGCAGCGGATTCCGCTGGGACGGCGACGAGATGCGCCGGTTCACGCTCGACGCCGGTGCCGTGTCCCTGCGGCGCGCGGTCGTCGGCGACTTCCCCGAAGCGGCGGAACTCGTCCAGCACCTGCAGGACCGCTTCGACGTCGCCGCCGACGCCCTCGGCTGGCCCAACTTCCTGTACACGGCGATCGTCCGGGACGACGGCGCGACCGTGCACATGGTCTTCGACCACAGCAACGTCGACGGCTACTCCCTGCAACGCATCCCCGCCGAGATCCACGAGCTGTACGCGGCGGGGGCGCAGGGCCGCGCGGTCGAGGAGACGCCGGTCAGCAGCTACGTCGACTTCTGCGAGATCGAGCGGGCGGACGCCGACCTGATCGACGACACCCACGCCAGCGTCGTGCGCTGGCGGGAGTTCATCGACCGCTGCGACGGGAAGCTGCCGGACTTCCCCGTCGACCTCGGCCTCGAACCCGGCGGCGCACTGCCCACCCAGAAGCTGATGCGCGAGAAGCTCGTGGACGCGGACGCCGCGGCCGCGTTCGAGGCGTACTGCCGCCCCCACGGCGGAAGCCTGGTCGGCGTCCTGGCCGCCACCAGCCTGCTCGTGCACGAGATCGGCGGACAGTCCGTCTACCGCACGGTCGTGCCCTTCCACACCCGGGTGAAGTCGCAGTGGTCCGACTCGGTCGGCTGGTACGTCGGCGGCGCACCCATCGAGGTCTTCCTCGCGCAGGCCCCGGACTTCGCGGCTGCGCTGCGGACCGTACGCGCCGAACTCCAGGCCAACAGGTCGCTGGCGCGCATCCCGCTCGCCCGCGTACTGCGCCTGCTCGGCGCCGACTTCCGCCCGACGTCGCCCGACCTGTACTCGATCGTCTCCTACCTCGACGCCCGCGGTATCCCCGGAGCCGCCCGCTGGGCCGAACTGAACGCGTACGCGCTGCTGCGGGTGTCCTACGGCGACCAGGTGTGCGTCTGGGTCAACCGGATGCACGAGGGACTGTGGCTGGCGAGCCGCTACCCGGACACCGACATCGCGTCGAAGAACATGCGGCTGTACGTCGAGCGGCTGCGGGACGTGATCCTGTCGGTCGCCCGTGGCATCCCCGTGCCCCGGACCGCGGGGAGCGCCGGGGGGCTCGCGGGCCGGTCCGGCGCCACCGTCCGCCCGAGGGAAAAGGAGCTGACAGGCGGCGGCGAGGGACGCTAGCGTCCGCGTGATGACTACCGACACTCCGCACAGATCGGGGGTCCTGTCCGCGCAAGGTGAGTGCTGATGCTCACTCGAACCGCGTACGGGGACACCCGCCTCTCCCTCTGGCAGCGCGTGCGCGAGTTCGCCGTGCCGCCCTCGATGATCGAGACCGCCACCGCCCGCCGTCGTACCGGCGACTGGGCGGGCGCCTGCGCCGCCGCAGGTGTCGACGTCGACCTCGACCTGCGGCGTGCGGCACGGACGTACGGCCGGGAGCCGGCGGCCCGGCTCCGGGCCGACCTGCGCCGGCTGGCTCCCGACCTGCTGCGCTGGCACATGCCGAGGATCGCCCCCGACGGACTGCTGCGACCGGGCCTGACCATCGCCCTGGCCAGGTACGACACCGCCGGGGACGAGGTCGGACGCCCGCTGTTCCTGGTGGCCAGGACCCCACCCGCCTGGGCGGACGCCGGCCAGCGGATCAGCCTCGCCCTGTGGGACGGCTCCCGGGACGACGCCGCCGCACGCCGTCATCCGCACCCCCGCCCCGACCGGCGGTTCCGGCTCGACCTGCACCGCCATCTGTGGGACGCGCGCCGGACCGGCGAACTGCGCACCCGCTCCGGGGCGGACCTGTCACCGGGCGACGGCGGCCCCGCGGCGGACCCCGGACCATGGGAGAACGTGCCGCCGGGGTACGGCTGCGCCGTCGGCCGATGGGCGGCCGAGGCGGCCGTACTGCTCGCCGCCGAGGGGCGCGACAGCGGTGACGTCACCGTCCGGCTGAACGCCCGGCACCGGCTGAACCTGCACCTCCCGGCGGACCGTGACGGCCTCGGACCACGGACCGTACGGATCACGGCGGCCACCGCGGCCGGCGGCGCCCGGACACGGCCGCTCCTTCCCGACGCGGCGACCTGGGTCCCGCCCGACCTGGAACTGCTGCGCACCGGCCGCATCACGGCCGACCGGCTGCACCCGCTGGTCGCCTCGGCCCTGGCCCCCGGTCACCCGCCGGCCCCGGCCCGCCTCCTCGTCCCGGCCGGGCGGCCGCGACTGGTGGAATGCCGGGGAGCCCGGCACCGTATCGGCCTGGTCGACGGCGTGCTGACCCCGCTCGACCACGACCCCGGCGAGGTCCGCCGGGAGTTGCTCCTGGCCGAGCTCACCGGCACCCCGCTGCCCTGCCTCCAGGTCATCGACGAGGCGCACCGACGTCCGGAGTGCCTCGCCGACGTCCGTGAACGCATCGACCACGGTGACATCGCGGGTGCGCTGGCCGTCGTCGAGGGGTTGCTGGGCCCGGCCGCGCTGCTGCGCGACGGGGCGCTGCGGGACGAACTGGAGGCGGCCGCGCAGCGGCGGATCGTCCACGGCCTGTTCCGCACGGGCCTGTTCGGCCCCGGCCCCGACCGCCTCCGCCCGGGACCCCGTCGTCCCGCCGCCCACCGCTCCCACCCACGGCACACGACCGCCCGCTGAGCCGTTCGCCGGTCCGCCGGCCCGCGGGACCTCCCGCGGGCCCGCAGCCACTCCATGCCCCACGAACCCGAAGGTGACCCGACATGCCCCTGTGCGACGAGATCCAAGAGACCCAAGACACCCAAGACACCCAAGACACCCAAGACACCCAAGACGCCCACGCCTCCCCGCTCGACGTCGCGGGCGAGCTGCTGGCCCTGCTGCGTGACACCGCCACCGAACCGCGCCCCGACGACCAACTGGAGGCCCTCGCCCTGGCGGTGAGCGCCGACCTGCCCGTGCTGCTGTGGGGAGAGCCGGGGATCGGCAAGACCGCCGCCCTGACCCAGCTCGCCGAGAACCTGGACCTGCCGCTGACCACGGTGATCGCCAGCGTGCACGAGCCGTCCGACTTCTCCGGGCTGCCCGTGGTGGGCGAGGACCCCGCCCGGCACGGTGTCCCGATGGCTCCACCGGACTGGGCGGTGCGACTGGTACGGGCCGGGCGCGGGCTGCTGTTCCTGGACGAGCTGTCCACCGCGCCGCCGGCCGTCCAGGCCGCCCTGCTGCGCCTGGTGCTCGAACGACGGATCGGCGCCCTGCAACTCCCGCCCGGAGTGCGGATCGTGGCCGCCGCCAACCCGCGGTCCTCGGCGGCCGACGGCTGGGAACTGAGTCCGCCCCTGGCCAACCGGTTCGTCCACCTCCAGTGGGCCCACGATCACGAGGTCGTCGTGCGCGGTCTCGGCGGGACCTGGCCCCGGGCCACCCTGCCCAGGCTCGACCCGCGGCGGCTGCCGCAGGCCGTCGACCACGCCCGCCGCGCGGTGTGCGGACTGCTCGCCGCCCGGCCCGCACTCGTGCACCGGCTGCCCGCCGACGAGGCCCGTCGCGGCGGTGCCTGGCCGTCCCCGCGGAGCTGGGACGCGACCCTGCGCCTGATCGCCTTCGCGACCGCGGCGGGCTCCTCCCGGGACGTGCTCTCCCTGCTGGTCAGGGGCACCGTGGGGGACGGGCCGGGGCTGGAGCTGCTGGCGAGCCTGGACCGGATGGACCTGCCGGACCCCGAGGACCTGCTCGCCGACCCCGCGGCCGCCGTCCTGCCCGAGCGGGGCGACCTCCGCCAGGCCGTACTGGACGGGGTGGTGGCGGCGGTCCGGGCGCGTCCCGAGAAGGCCCGCTGGGACGCGGCATGGGCGCTGCTGGTGCGGGCCCTGGAGACCGGGGCGCCGGACCTGGTCGTCGTACCCGCGACCACCCTCGCCACCCTGCGCCGGGCGGACTGGGACGTACCGGAGGCGATCGAGCAGCTCTCCGGAGCGGTGGCCCTGTCCCGGCGGGCGGACCGCACGGCGGCCCGCGTCGCCGCGAAGGCGGGCCGATGACCCCGCACCCGCCCGTGGAACTGGACCGCGACAAGCTCTTCGCCGCCCGGCTGAACGCCGCACGCGCCCGGCCCTACCTGGCGACGGCGCTCTTCGCCCTGCACCCCGTCGCGTCGCGGTCCGTCCCGACGATGGCCGTCGACCGGTACTGGCGGTGCTACGTCTCACCGGGGTTCGTCGCCCGAACCCCCGTGGAGGAACTGGCCGCGGTGTGGGTGCACGAGGTGTCGCACCTCCTGCGCGACCACCACGGGCGCAGCGACCGGTTCGCGCGCGAGAAGGGGCTGACCGGTCCCGCGGAACGGCTGCGGATGAACATCGCCGCGGACTGCGAGATCAACGACGACGCCTTCGGCGACGGCCTGGTCCAGCCCGAGGGCGCCGTCACCCCCGAGTTCCTGAACCTGCCCGCGGGACAGCTCATGGAGGAGTACCTGGGCCGGTTCCGGCTCGGGCCGCACACCCAGAGCCTGGCCTGGCTGGACTGCGGCAGCGGCGCCGACGGGCTGGACCGGGCGTGGGACCTCGGCCCGGACGGCGCCCACGGGCTCAGCGACCAGGAACGGGACGCGGTCCGCTTCAGGGTGGCGCAGGGCATCAACGGCCGGCCGGGGAACACCCCGAAGGGCTGGCGGCGGTGGGCGGAGGAGGTGTTCCATCCGCCGCAGCCGTGGCGGGAGCTGCTGGGAGCGGCCGTCCGTTCGGCGGCCTCCGGCTCCGGCGCGGGCGACGACTACAGCTACGGCCGCCCGTCGCGGCGTTCGGCCGGGGTGCCCGGGGTCGTGCTGCCGAGTCTGCGGCGCAGGCCGCCCCGGGTCTGCGTGGTCATCGACACCTCCGGTTCGGTCAGCGACACCGAACTGGGCAGCGCGCTGCTGGAGGTCGCCGCGATCGTCCGCGCGGTGGGCGGCCGCCGGGACCTGGTCACCGTCCTGCCGTGCGACGCGGCCGCCCGGGTGGTACTCCCGCTGTGCCGGGCCGAGGGGATCCCGCTGACGGGCGGCGGCGGCACGGACCTGCGTACCGGGTTCGCCGCGGCGTTGCGGCGCGGTGCCCGGCCGGACGTGATCGTGGTGCTGACCGACGGTCAGACGCCCTGGCCGGACGAACGGCCCCCGTGCCGGACGGTGGTGGGTCTCTTCCCGCGGCACGGGGGATCGTCGTGGAGCGAGGACCACCCCGGCCGTAGACGCGGCTCGCCGCCCGCATGGGCACGGACCGTGGTCATCGGCCCGGCTTCCGGCGCCCGATGAGGCGTCACGAGCGGATGCCGTCGCAGGTGATCCGCAGATGACGCGGGCCGCGCAGGACCGCGTTCTGCCGGTACGGGGGCGGGTCCTCGAGCAGTCGCGGGTTCTCCAGCCGTCGGGCCAGTGCGCTCAGGGCGAGCTGTGCCTCCAGCCGGGCCAGGGGCGCACCGAAGCAACTGTGGATGCCGCTGCCGAAGCCCAGGTGCTGGATGTCCCCGCGGTCCGGGTCGAACCGGTCCGGATGGTCGAAGCGCTCCGGGTCGCGGTTGCCCGCCGCCAGCACGAGCCACACCGACGCGCCCTTGGGGATGGTGATGCCACGGACCTCGACGTCGGTGAGCGTGGTGCGCTGCGGCACCAGCTGCACCGGCGGCTCGAAGCGCAGCAGTTCCTCGACGATGTCGACCGACAGCTTCGGATCCTCGCGCAGCCGCCCGAGGATCTCGGGGTTGCGCAGCAGCGTCAGCATCCCGTTGGTGATCAGGTTGACCGTGGTCTCATGACCGGCGATCAGCAGCAGCACGGCGGTGCTCAGCAGCTCCATCGTCGTCATGGCGCCGTCGGGTCCCTGCGAGGTCGCCAGCTCCGAGAGCATGTCGTTGCCGGGGTTCTTGCGGCGTTCCTCCACCAGCCCGGCCAGGTACATGCCCAGCTCGGTGCGGGCGTTGTGCGTGACCTTCAGCCGTTCGGCGGGGTCGGGGGCGTCCGGATCGGGGTCCAGACCGGCGGCGATGGTGTCCGCCCAGCCGTGGAAGCGCGTCTCGTCCTCGCGCGGCACGCCCAGCAGCCGGCAGATCACGGTCACCGGGAACGGGTACGAGAACTGGTCGACCAGGTCGATGCGTTCCGGGTCCCCGATGCCGTCGATGAGACCGGAGACGATCTCCTCCAGCTCGCGGTGCATGTCGTTGACGCGGGTCGGGCAGTGCGGTGGCCCGAACGAACGGTTCGTCATCCGCCGCAGCCGGTCGTGCTCCGGGGGATCGAGCCGCAGGAAGCTCGGCGGCAGCGCGGACTCCTCCTGTGCGTCGGCGGCGAGCGGCTCGCTCGCCGTCGCCGACAGGTTGCGCGCGTCGGAGCTGATCCGCGGATCGTGCAGCAGGCTGCGGATGTCGTAGTACGAGCTGAGCACGAAGGGGCCGTCCCCGCGCTGGTACACGGGAGTCTTGCGCAGTTCCGCGTACAGCGGGTACGGATCGGCACGATGGGAGTAGTCCAGGATCTGGCGCAGGATGTCTTGCGTCATGAGGTGTCCTCGGGGGCGTCGGATCAGTGCCTGGCGGGGGTGAACGTCATCCGCCGGTCCGCGGGCGAGTACCCGCTCAGGGTGACGGTCGGGCCGTGCGAGGGCACCGACGGGTCGGGGAAGTCCGCCGGCAGTGGGCGATCGCCCTCCGGGCGACGGTCCACCGTGGGGAACGGGGGCGGGAACGGCGCCGTGGTCTCGATGAGCTGCTCGTAGAACGACAGCCACCGCGACTGGTCGAAGGTGACGGCGCCGATGACGCGCCCCTGGTAGCCGTACACACCGGTGAACCTGCGCTCTTCCCGGGAACCCTGGGCGATGAGGATCTCCGTGCCCATCGACGGCACTCCGACCGACTTGATGTTGACGCCGAACTGCGATGACCAGAAGGCCGGCACCCACATGTGCGGGCGGCGGTTCACGCTCTCGCTCAGCATGTTGTGCGCCGCGGTCTCGGCCTGGGCCACCGCGTTGCCCCAGTGCTCCAGGGACAGGAACTGGTAGCCGAACAGCGCGTGCGGGGAGCGTGCGACGTCGCCGGCCACATAGATGTCGTCGGTGACGATGCCCCGGATGTCGAAGGCCCGGCAGCCGGCGTCACAGGCGATGCCCCGGGGGCCCGCGCCGAGTCCGGAGCCGAGGAGCCACTCGGTGTTGCGCGTGGCGCCGAGCGACACGACCACCACGTCGGCGTCGACGCTGCTCCCGTCGGACAGTCGGGCGGAACGCACATGCCCGGAGGAGTCGCCCTCCAGCGCGGTCACCATGACGCCGGTGCGCAGATCGACGCCGGCCTCGCGGTGCATCTTGGCCGCGACCTCGCCGACGACCCCGCCGAGCGCGCCGACCAGGGGTGCGGCGCCGCGCTCGGCCACCGTGACCGACAGTCCGCGTTCCCGGCAGGCGGAGGCGATCTCGGAGCCGGTGAACCCGGCGCCGATGACCAGCACCCGGCGCGGACTCTGCGCGAGCGCGCGCTCCAGCGCGACGGCGTCGTCACGGGTGCGCAGCACGAACACCCCGTCGAGCTCGGCCTCGTTCTCCTGGGGCCAGGGCCTGGCCCGTACCCCGGTGGCGATGAGCAGCCGGTCGTACTCCACCTCGTCGCCGTCGGCCAGTCGTACCCGCCGGGCGGCCATGTCGAGGCCGGCGGCCGCGACCCCGAGACGCCACTCGGCGTCGATCGCCCGGTGCCGGGGGAGCGCGGTGTGGTCCGCCGTGGCCCGGCCCAGCAGGACCTGCTTGGACAACGGAGGGCGGTCGTAGGGCTCGTAGGGCTCGTCCCCGATCATCGTCAGGGAGCCGGTGAAGCCCTCCGCGCGCAGTGTCTCCGCGCCCCGCAGCCCCGCGAGCGAGGCGCCGACCACGACGATGCGCCCTTCGCGCTTGAGCTGGTCGAGGTACTTGTCACTGCTCACAGGTCGCCTCCTGAGGGGGGTGCGGGAGTGCCGTCCGTGCCGTCCAGCCCCTCCACGAAGATGGCCTGTACCGGGCAGGCGGCCACGGCACGCGCGACCTCGTCGCGCCGGGACTCGTCGGCCTGCGGGTCGTAGAGCAGCGACTCCTCGCCGTGCATGGCGAAGACGTCGGGTGCGAGGAACGCGCACTGTGCGTATCCCTGGCAGCGGTTGAGGTCGACGACAAGTCTCACCGAGGTCAGCCCTTCCGTGGCCCCCTGCACGCCCCCACGCCCTCAGCATGGACCGGGGCACGCGGTGCCGCGCGGCGAGGCGTGCCGAGCGGATGACAGGTTCAGCGCGCGCTTCCGGAGCGGGGCGGCCGGCGCAGACCGACGCGCAGCAGATGGAAGCTGACGACCAGTGCCCAGAGCGGGAAGAGCAGTTCGGACCAGGGTACTCCGGAACCCACGAGGAGCAGGATCAGCCCGACGACGTAGCCGAAGAGGGCGAGCGGGCGCGGAAAGACCTGGAGGCGGTGCCCGATGGTCGAGGTGGTGAGGACGAACACGGACGCCATCCGCAGCGCGTACGTCGTCATCAACGTGTACGCGAAATGGCGGCCGAACGCCGAAGGTCCCTCGTTGAGCACGGTCCCCGCCGCCGCACCGGCGCCGAACATGGTGGCGACGAACACCAGACCGCTGCCCAGGAACACGGTGGCGACGAACCGGTCCTCGGCCTCGCCCACCTGGGCGCGCAGCGCGCCCATGAACCACAGGAAGAAGATCCCCGCGAACGGGACGATCTCCAGCGCGGCCCGCACCGCCCACCGCATGTTCGCGGCGACGACGGCATTGGCGGCGTCGCTCGCGGGAATCGCGATCCGCACCAGGACGATCGCCGTCGCGGTCAGCACCGCGAACACGGTCCCGGCCGTACCGGCCGCGCGCGGTGTCCGCAGCCGCTCGTCCTCCGAGGCCATGGACGCTCGCTCTCTGTGCGGCTCTTCGGCTTCCCCCTCCAGGTCCAGCAGGCAGCTCCGGGTGCGCCCGCGCCACCGGGGACACCCGCGAGGGTGATGTCGGGCCGTTCGGCGGGGCGGGGCCCCGCGCGCAGTGGACAATGGGTGTCCGGCAGGTGCTCGACAGGCGTCCGGAAGGCGCCTGCGGAATGTCCGGGAGGTCGTCCGGCGGGGCGTCCGGGCAGGCGCCGGGGAAGTCCTTCGGCCGCGCGTTCGGCGGGCGCCGACGGGTCCCCGCGCAACGCCGCTGCACCCGAAGGGCCTTACCCACTGGTGACGGGCGCTTTCGCCGTGTAGCGTCGTCGTCAGATGTCGTGGTTCGCCGTACGCGCCCGCACTGTCGTGCGGGCGCTTTGCTGTGCAGTGCCCGAGGACCAGGACGACCACCTCCGGGTTCGCGCGGTGCGAACCCGTCACCGATTGAGAGGCACCGGCATGGCCAGCGGAACCGTCAAGTGGTTCAACTCCGAAAAGGGCTTCGGCTTCATCGCGCAGGACGGCGGCGGTCCCGACGTCTTCGCGCACTACTCCAACATCAACGCCAGCGGTTTCCGCGAGCTCCAGGAAGGCCAGGCGGTGACCTTCGACATCACCCAGGGCCAGAAGGGCCCGCAGGCGGAGAACATCACCCCCGCCTGATCCGGTGAGACCCACCCGCCCGTCGGCCGCACGGCCGGCGGGCGGGTACACCCGCCGCCGGCCGGTCAGCCGATGAAATCGGCGACCATGGTGGCGAACTCGTCCGGCGTGGACAGCCGGACAGCCAGTTCCTCGGCCTTGGCCCGCTTGGAGCCCGCGCCCTCGCCCGCGACCACCAGCGTGGTCTTCTTCGAGACGCTGGAGGAGGAGCGGCCGCCCGCGCGTTCGATGAGCTCGTTCATCTGGTTGCGGCTCAGTTTCTCCAGCGGGCCCGTCATCGCGCCCGTGACCACCACGGTCATCCCCGACAGCGGTCCGCCCTGCGGTTCCTGAGCGGTGGCGCCATCGCCGTCGCCCTCGGCACCGGCAGCCGGCGCGGGGGTGGCACCGGGCTCGGTCATGTTCACCCCGGCCGCCACGAGTCTGTCGATGAGCGGGCCGAGTTCGGCCAGTTCCGCGACGATGGACGGGGCCTTCTCGGTACCGATGCCCTCGACCTGCTGCATCCGCGCCGCGTCGGCGGCCCGTATCTCGTCCATCGTGGCGAAGTATCTGGCGATCCGGCGTGACATGGAACGGCCCGTGCCGCGCACTCCGAGCGCGCACAGCACCCTGGACAACGGCTGGCCCTTGGCGGTCTCGATCGCGGCGAGCAGGTTGTCGCTGCTGGTGGCCCCCATCCGGTCCAGCCCGAGCAGTTGCTCGCGGGTGAGGGCGAACAGGTCGGCGAGATCGCCGACCAGGCCCGCCTCGACGAGCTGCACGACCCGGGTGCCGCCGAGCCCCTCGATGTCGAGCTGATCGCGCCCCGCGGCGTAGGCGAGGGAAGCGACCAGGTGGCAGTTGCGGCCCTGCTCGCAGCGCCAGCGTTCCTGGCTGGTGTCGATGGCGGAGCCGCAGCGCGGGCAGACCGCGGGGAACTCGATCGCCCGCTCCTCACCGGTGCGCAGATGGGCCACCGGAGCTTCGATGCGGGGGATGACGTCACCGGCCCGGTGCACCATGACATGGTCGCCCAGCCGCAGGTCTCGGCGGGTGATGTCGGCCGGGTTGTGCAGGGTGGCGTAGGTGATGGTGGACCCCTCGATCTCCACCGGCTCCAGCACACCGCGCGGGGCGATGATGCCGGTCCGCCCGACGTTCCACTCCACCTCCAGCAGCCGGGTGATCTTCTCCACGGCGGGCAGCTTGTACGCGATCGCCCAGCGCGGTGCCCGCGAACCCGAGCCGGCGGCCTGCTGATCGGCCGCCAGGTCGGCCTTGACGACGATGCCGTCGATCCCGAACGGCAGCTCGGCACGGAGCGCCGCTATCCGCGCCACCCGGGCCAGCACCTGTTCGGCGGTGTCGGCGACCACACCGGGCACCTCGGTCGCCGCGGTCGTGTGCACCCCCAGCCCGGCGGCCAGGGCCATCAGGTCGCTGTGGGCGAGTTCGCCCAGCCGTACGGCGAGTTCGGTGTCCGTCTCGGGCCGGGGCAGCAGCCCGTAGCCGAAGAACGTCATCGGCACGGTGTAGGCGCGCTCCTTCGCCCGCAGGGTGCCCGCCGCCGCGTTGCGCGGGTTGGCGAACGGCTGCCCGCCGTGCGCGGTGCGCACCTCGTTGGCGTGCTCGAACTGGGCGATCGTCATCAGCACTTCGCCGCGCACCTCGACCGTGACCGGTTCGGCCAGCGTCTGCGGCAGGCCCTCGATCGTGCCGATCGCGTGCGAGACGTCCTCCCCGGCCGTCCCGTCACCGCGGGTGATCAGTCTGCTCAGCCGGCCCTCGGTGTAGCGGGCGGCGACGGCGAGTCCGTCCAGCTTCGGCTCGACGCTGAACCGGGTGACCTCACGCCCGAGACGCCGGCCCAGGGAGGCGGCCCAGGTGGTGAACTCCTCGGCGGAGAACACGTTGTCCAGGCTGAGCATCGCGACCGTGTGCGGGACGTCGCCCTCGGCGGCGCCGCCCGCCACCTTGCCCGTCGGCGAGTCGGGCCGCACCTCGTCCGGGTGTGCGGCCTCCCAGGCGGCGATCCCGCGGACCAGTCGGTCGTAGGCGTCGTCGTCGAGTGAAGAGGTGCCGCCGGCGTAGTAGGCGGCCGCGGCTTCCACGGCGTCCTCGACCGCCCGCGCGTAGGCGGCGGCATCCATGATCACTGCAACTGGTGTCGTCATGACCTGCATCTTGCCTCCCCCCACTGACAACGGGCCCTCGCGAGGACCCGGACGGGCGGGCGAGGCCCGGGGCAGGCGGCTGACCGTCCGGCCGGCCGCCCGGGACCCTCCGGGAGCGGAGCCCGGACGGACCGAGGTGCGGGACGCCCCGGCCCGGCCACCGGCGCCGGTCCGTCAGGTGCGGTACCCGAGGACGGTCATCATCCCGGACTCCGAGTGGTACTGGTTGTGACAGTGCAGCATCCACAGACCCGGATTGTCGGCGTCGAACTCCACCACCAGCTTGCGGTGCGGCAGCACGTACGCGGTGTCCTTGCGGGCCCCGGCCGCGTCGAGCCCGGTCATCGCGAAGGTATGGCCGTGCAGATGCAGCGGATGCCACATGCCGGTGGAGTTGATGAGGCTCAGCCGAATCCTTTCGCCTTGGCGGATCGGGTGCCGCTGCTCCACGGAGTAGGCCCGGTGGTCGAAACTCCAGTCGAATTCCCGCATGCTGCCGGTCAGCTTGATGCGGATCTGGCGGTCCGGGTGGCGCTCCGGCAGCGCCACCGATTCCTGCGGCCTGAGGCGCCGGGCAAGTACGAGCCGCCCGTCCAGCTCGTCGGGGAACACCGAGGGCGAAGGCAGCGTCCCGCTCTTGTCGGTACGCAGCACCGCCAGCGCCTGCGCCTGCTTGCCCTCGGCCAGCGCGACCAGCGGGAACACCCCGTCCTTGGCGGTGACGAGCACGTCGTAGCGCTCGGCCATGCCCACCATCAGAGCGTCGGTCTTCCGGTGCTCGACCGGGTAGCCGTCGGTGTGCGTCACCGTCATCTCGTGGCCGCCCAGCGCCACCCGGAAGGCCGTGTCGCCGCTGGCGTTGATGATGCGCAGCCGGATGCGGTCCTTGGCGCGGGCCTTGAAGACCGTGGGCGCCTGCGGGCGGCGGCCGTTGACCAGGTAGTACGGGTAGGCGACGTTGCCGCCCTCGCTGCGCAGCAGATGGCTGCGGGAGCCGTGCAGCACCCGGGAGGGCCCGGCCGGCTTGCTGTCGTCACCGCCGTGCTCGTGCGACGCGCCCCCGCTCTTGCCGGTGCCCATGTCCATGTCCATCGCCGGGCCCTTGCCGTGGCGCAGCTGGGCCAGCACGCCGTCCGGGGTGGAGCCGCCCACTCCGTCCAGCCAGTCGTCCAGGACGACGACCCACTCCTTGTCGTAGACCAGCGGCTCCCTGGGGTCCTCCACGATGAACGGGGCGTACAGGCCCCGGTCGAGCTGCATGCCCGAGTGGGAGTGGATCCAGTACGTACCGGGGTGCTCGGCGACGAAACGGTAGGTGAAGTCCGCGCCGGGAGCGATGGCGTTCTGGGTCAGATCGGGCACACCGTCCATGTCGCAGCGCATGCGCACACCGTGCGAGTGCAGCGTCGTCGCCGCGGGCAGATGGTTGGCGAGGGTGAGGTCGAGGGTGTCGCCCGCGGTGATCCGGACCTCCTTCCCGGGCAGCGAATCGCCGTACGCCCAGGACCTGACGGTCCGCCCGCCCAGATCCAGCGAGGTCTGGGTGGCGGTGAGCCGGAACCGGCGGACAGGCCCGGACCCGCGTCTGTGCTCGGCGGCGACGACCTCGGGCCCCGAGGGGTCGACATACCCCTTGGGCCCCTTGGGGACGAACCGGGTGCCGCCGGGGCCGGAACCGGCACCGCCGGAGCCGGAGCCCGGGCCGCGACCGGGACCGGAGGCCGGGGGCGAGTCCGACCCGGAGCATCCGGTCAGAAGTCCCGAGCCGGCCGCAACGACCGAGGCGCCGAGCAAGGCGCGCCGCGTATAAGTGTGCATGAACGTATAACACACGTCTTGGGGCGATTTATGTGAGAACTGACGCGGCGCGTCGGGTGAATCGCATGCCCGCCACTCTGATCGCGCCCTGATCGCCGCCCGCGCGACGAGCCCCGGCCGGTACGCGCGGAGAGGGCCGCTCCGGTGCGGAGCGCCCCTCCTTCGGCCGCGAGCCGGGCAGGTCAGACGCGGCCCGCCTTGGCCGGATCGCGTTCCACGACGGGACCGAGGACGCCGTCGACGGCCTCCATGAGGTCGGCGTCCAGCTTGATGCCCGCCGCCTTCACGTTCTCCGTGACCTGCTCGGGCCGCGAGGCACCGATGATGGCGGCGGAGACGTTGGGGTTCTGGAGGACCCAGGCCACGGCCAGCTGGGCCAGTGACAGCCCGGCCTGATCGGCGAGCGGCCTGAGCCGCTGGACGCGCTCCAGCACCTCGTCCTGGAGGAACCGGCCGACGAACGTCGCGCCGCCCTTGTCGTCCGTGGCACGGCTGCCCGCCGGCAGCGGGGCACCGGGCGCGTACTTGCCGGTCAGGACGCCCTGCGCGATGGGCGACCAGACGATCTGGCCCAGACCCAGCTCCTCACAGGTCGGCACGATCTCGTCCTCGATCACCCGCCACAGCATCGAGTACTGCGGCTGGCTGGAGACCAGCGGGAAGTGCAGCTCCCGGGCGAGCGCGTGACCTTCGCGGATCTGGTCGGCCGTCCACTCGGAGACACCGATGTACAGGGCCCTGCCGGAGTGGACCACGTCGGCGAACGCCTCCATGGTCTCCTCCAGCGGGACGGAGGCGTCGTAGCGGTGCGCCTGGTACAGATCGACGTAGTCGGTCTGGAGCCGGCGCAGCGAGTTGTCGATCGACTCCATGATGTGCTTGCGGCCCAGGCCGCGGTCGTTGGCGCCGGGACCGGTCGGGAAGTAGACCTTGGTGAAGATCTCCAACCCCTCCCGGCGCTCGTCCTTCAACGCCCTGCCGAGGACGGCTTCGGCGCGGGTCTGGGCGTAGACGTCGGCGGTGTCGAAGGTGGTGATCCCCGCGTCGAGGGCGGCGCGCACACAGGCGAGCGCCGCGTCCTCCTCGACCTGGGAACCGTGGGTGAGCCAGTTGCCGTAGGCGATCTCGCTGATCATCAGGCCGCTGCGGCCGAGGTGACGGAACTCCATGCCGTGACCCTACGCGCGGACCACGACGTGCAACGGTCGGGCCGGGCCGAAGCGGCTCAACAGGTACCCGAAGCGGCGGACTTGACTCACCGGAAGGCGAGAACAACCGCTCCGCCCGGCGGGTCGGCCGTCGGTGTCACGATCGCAGGCCGCCTTCCGTCCGACCTCGCGGCCCGCTCAACCGCGTCGATGTCGGCAGCGGATGCCGAAAGTCGCCGGAATTCTTCGGCGGAGTAATGCGGCAGTACAACTTCCGGCAGGGCTCGGAAGTCATTCAGGCGCCACTTGTCACAAACGCCGCCCGGCGATTCAGCCCATTTCTTCATCGCAGAGGCCGTAATTGAAATTCCGTATGAACTCCCGTCGTACCGCGGCCGTCGCCGCCGTTATTCCGGCGATGCTGCTGTGCGGCGCGACGGCGCACGCCGCGGAGTCCCCGACCGCGACGGGTGCGCCCACGGCGACGTCCACGCCCGCAACCACGCTCGCCGCCTCGTCCACCGGAACCACCGCACCGACCTCCGCACCCCCGACCGCCACGCCGGGCAAGCCCAGTTGCGTGCGAGAGTTCCTGGAGGACAAGTGCGTGCACTTCGACATATCCGGGTTGCCCCAACGGGTCGAGGCGGGCGACGGCTGGCATGAATTCACGATCACGGTAGGGAACGGACTGCCGACAACGATGGAAGACGTCGACGTGATGCTCATCAAACAGGTGGACGACCTCACGCCCGAGATGCCCGGCGGAGACCAGAATTCCGTCGACCTCCAAGCCAGGGAACGCAGTTCCGGGCAATGGCGGGACGTGGCATTCCCGCCCAACGAGTATGCCGGTCACTACGTCACGACCGACCTGGTACCGGGCAAGGCCCTGACGATCCCGCTCCGCGTCCGCGTCGCCAAGGACTTCCCGTTCACCGTGACGTCCGGCGACCAGATCGGCGGAGTCCACATCGGGGCCAAGACACGCCGCCCTGCACCCGGCCAGCCGGACACGTACTGGCAGGGCTCCCTCTGGTCGGGCTTCCGGGTCTTCAAGGCCGGTACGCACGCCGGTGGGACCACGAGTTCCCCGACACCCAACGGCGGCGGCACACCGACGGGTGGGAGCGCGACACCGACAGGCGCCGGCCTCGCCGAGACCGGATCCTCCTCGGCTCTGGTGCTGCTGGCCGGCGCCGGCGGCGCAGCTCTCGCGGCCGGTGCCGGAACGGTGTACGCGGTCCGGCGTCGCAGGCCCACCCGCGCCTGACCCGGCAGAAGAAGCCCGTCTCGCTCCCGCGCGACCGACCTCCGGACGACGAAGAAGCACCGGGCCGCCCGCCCGGGGCTTGCGATGTGCCGACGTTCGCGCTTGTCGATGTCAGGCGTGGACGCCGGCTGCCTCGCCCGACGCCCTTGTCCGCGGATCACGGGGTGAGGCGTTCGCCGGGTCACAGGTCGTATCCCCCCGACCGGGTGGGGGTGATACGACCCACCGTGCCGCTGCCTAACCCATGGTCTTGGCGCCGTCCATGGACTCGCGGATGATGTCGGCGTGACCGGCGTGCTGAGCGGTCTCGGCGACGACGTGCATCAGCACCCGGCGGGCCGACCATCGACCACCCGGCTCGGACCACGGGGCCTCCGGCAGCGGTTGCGTGGCGTCCAGGTCGGGCAGGGCGACGACCAACTCGTCGGTCCGACGGGCCACCTCGGCGTAGTCGGCGAGCACGCCGTCCAGCGTCTCGCCGGGCAGCATCCGGAACTCGTCGGCCCGCCGGGCCCGGTCGGCCTCGGTCATGGCGGTGAAGTCGGGCATCGCCGACGGGCCGTCCAGGATGAACTGCACCCAGGTCCGCTCGACCGAAGCGACATGCTTGATCAGACCGCCCAGGCACAGCCGGCTGGCGGTGGTCCGGCGCCCGGCCTGCTCGTCGGTGAGGTCGCGGGTGGTGAGACGCAGGAAGCGCCGATGCGTGGCCAGTGCCTCCAGCAGATCGGCGCGCTCGCCGATGGCGGTCGGCTCATCGGCCGGGCCTTGGGTCGCTGCTTCGTCGACAGTCACGGTCTCGCTCATGGTCGCCGCCTTCCGTGGTTCGTGTTCCGCCGGGCAAGGAGGACACTAGGGGCCGTAGAGGTCAGTTTCTGACCTAGATGACGACGGAGGCGGGATTTCCGTGGCTCGCGCTTGAGTCCGCCGATCAGGCGGAGGCGGTGAGGGTCCTCGGCTCGACGGATGTACGGGAGACCACCTGGGCCGAGGGCGTGGGACTCGTCGACGAGGCGCCGCAGGACGAGAGGGGGCCGTTCTGCGCAGTCGTCGGCATTGGTTCGAGACTTCAGGCCGACGCACGCTCGCTGCCCTGCCGGGGACCTCCCTGACACCCCGATCTCTTCGCCTGTCAGAGTGGTCCCGTGCTACTGGAACCTGAGAAGACTCTGTTCGTCCGTGGGGCCACACCGGTGCTCCTGCTGGCCGACGCGCCCGTCCACGATGCCCTGCCGCCGCTGACCGCGTCCGACGGGTCGGTGCCCGTGTGCGAGGGGTGGAGCATCGTCCCTCGACTCACCCTGTGCGTCGTGGACGGACCCGGGGACCACGGACTCGTCGTCCCCGCTCTCGCCGCGCCGGTGGTCGGGCCCGCCGACGACGGCACGGCATCGGACGGCATGGGCGACTGGTGCGCGGACGCCGAGCAGGCCGGCGGAGCGGTCGTCCTGTCTCTGGGCCAATTGCCCGAGGTGCTCGATTGGCCCGCCCTGCTGTCCTCGGGCACCGCCCGCGGTGGCTTCATGTCTGCGCCGGTCTGACGGCAGAATCGGTCACGCGGTCGGACTGGACGGACCTCTTCCCTGCGCTGGGCGCGGTGAACTTCCCCATGCTGTGGGCCTCGAACCCCGACGGGGACGCCGTCTTCCGCGACAGGTACCGCTGCTGCTGTCAGAACTTGACCGACTGCCCGAAGCCTACGGCGGTACGTGGGTGGACCAGGCTCGGGAGATGTGCCGGGTCGTTCAAAGGGGGGACACACCGATATCTCGGGTTCGTCGGCGACCGAGCAATCTCGAACACGGTCGTGGCGTGAGCCACCGTGGGACTCAACTGTCGGTGGTTGTCGGCGTCAGCCCTCGTTGAGCAGCTTTCTCCGAGGCTGACCTGCTGCTGAGCGGTATCGGCGCCTGGGGCGAGGCCGGCTTGGTTCCCCGTGGTTCCCCGCACGATCTGGCACGGGTCTGGCACGACCTCATCGTCCCGAACCATTCCGTTGGCTCTGGCTCTGGCTCTCGCCGTGAAGCGCCGACGGGCGCCGACATGTGGTGGCTGCGGGAACGCATCGTTGCGTCCGACGTCGCAGCACCAACTTGCCACCCATTGGAGCGACGGGCGCGGTTTGGTCACTGAAAGTGACCAAGGGGCAGATCAGCATGTCTCTGGCAGCCCATCAGTGACACTGCCTCGGAAGGCGGAACGCCCATGTCGGTCGAAGGATCCCCGCAGAACCCGTTCGCTCCCAGCTCCGAAGACAGCGCCAGAACGGACGCGATCCGTGAGGCGTTGCTTGACCCGTCGCCGCGCAGGATCGGCCGGCTCGACCAGTGGGGTCTGGCCGACGAGTACGAGACGTACGCGGAGATCGGCGCGTACCGGGAGTTCCCGATCACCATGGATGACGGGACCCGGATCGACGCCGGGTTCAGCGTGCCGCGCAATCTCGCACCCGGGCAGACCTGCCCCGCAATCGTGATGCCCGCCCCGCTCAACGACCTCGGCCGCCTCGCGTACCTCGGCATGCTCCCGCGCTGGACGCTCGGCGGGTACGCCGTCCTGACCTACAGCCAGCGCGGTCTGGCCGACTCCACCGGTGAGATCCAGGTCGCCGGGCCCCAGGACGTCGCCGACGGCAGCGAGATCATCAGCTACCTCACCGGGCTGGAGGGCGTCGACGCGGACCGGATCGGGTGCTTCGGCTCCTCCTACGGCGCCGGGACCAGCCTGCTGCTCGCCGCGCACGACGAGCGTGTCAAGGCCGTCGCCGGCACCAGCGCCTGGGGTGACCTGTTCACCTCGCTCTACGAGAACGGCACCCGGCACATCCAGGCATTCGAGTCGCTCGTGAACCTGTTCCACGAGGACCGCTGCTCGAAGGAGTTCCGCGCCGTCATCGACAAGATCCGCCGCAACGTCATCGACACCGAGGTCAAGGAGTTCGCCCGGCTCCGCTCCCCGAACCAGCACCTGAAGACCTACAACAGCCGCAAGCTGCCCATCCTGATGACCACCCACTGGCACGAGACGATCTTTTCCGTGCCCGCCGTCATCGACCTCTTCACCAAATTGCAAGGTCCCAAGTCGCTGCTCGTGCAGATCGGCGATCACGGCAACGGCGAACTGCCCGGACTTCTCGGCTTGCCCGCCAAGCCCACCGCGATGGCCTACCGCTGGATGGACCACTTCCTCGGCGGCCAGGCGGGCATCGGCCCCGACCCGCGGTTCGGCATCCGCTCGGAGTACATGCACGACACCACGTCCGAACTTCACCACGACGACTGGGCGAGCTACGCCCTGTCCCCGCAGCGCTTCCACCTCGGCGCCGTGCCCGCCGGGCAGAAGGACGCGCCGATGGCGCAGGGCAAGCCGCAGGCGGGCTGGACCCGCTCGGTGCAGGCCGCCGGCCCGGACACCGGGATCGTCGTCGCCCCCAAGATCGTGCTGACCGGCCTGGACGAGCGCATCGGGTATCCCCACGTCTACAAGACCGCCGACATCAAGCGCGAAGTCGCCGCGGTCTGGGCGACCGCACCGCTGGAGCGGTCCATGCGCGTCCAGGGCGACCTGGAGGCCCGCATCACCGTGAAGCCGGAGACGAAGAACGCCACCTTCGTCGCCTACCTGCTGGACTGCGACCCGGCGACCGGCCAGGCCGCCATCATCACCCACGCCCCCCACACCCTCACCGACCAGCAGGCTGCCACGGTCACCCTCCGCCTCCAGCCCGCCCACTACGTCCTGAACAAGGGCCGCCAGCTTCAGCTCATCATCGACAGCTACGACCCGTTCTTCGCGGACGACCAGACCGTCCCCGCCGCCTTGGAGATCACCTCTCCCCAGGGCAACGAGTCCTACATCGACATCCCCCTCGCCACCCTGTCGTAACACCGCCGCACCTGCAGGCCACCGCTCCGGTCCGCCCGTCGGCGGACCGGAGCGGTCCATTCCCGGCCAGCACCTGCGCTTGTAGGGCGACCGTCGTGAACCGCCGAACACCAAGGCCCGCCGAGCAGGCACCTGAACGGTACGGCGCCGCCTTCGAGCACCGCTTTAAAGCGGGGATCGTGAGCCGGTGATCTGGCTGTTCAGCAGCGAGGTACAGCAACCATTACGACCGGACCCAACCGCCAACAGTCCCGCATGACCATCTGCCCAGCCGAGCAGACCCCAGCGACCGTGGCGCCCATAGTTCGCATCGGGGTGGCACGAGCGGTGTCGGCTGACTCCAGTCGCGTTACGATGCGCGCCCCGGAGGTGATCATGAGTCTTACCGTTCCGCCAGCGCCGTACGACATCGCGGAAGTATTTCCAGAACTCGTGCCGTATGCGAGGGCAACCACGCTGCTCTATCCGCGCGCCGGTAGCCCCGAACGGGATGAGAGCTCGCTGGGTGGGCCGCTCCTCTGGCCCGCCGATGAGCCCTGGCCGACGTGTACGGCTCCCGACCACTACAACCCTGCCCGCGGTTGCGCGGTGGTCGGGCCGGCCCCTGTCTCCCT
>NZ_JBVKBD010000032.1:0-21046 GCF_055657365.1 Streptomyces sp. NPDC107559
AACGTCCTGTGGGCCATGATCCGCGACGGAGCGTGCTACCAAGCCACACCACCGGTCACGGCAGCGGCTTGACAACGTCATTGGGAAGTCTCCTCTGTATCGCAGAGTGATGGAAACCTGTCCGGTGGCCAGGGCCGGTCGGCATCCGGGCCACCGGACAGGGGTACAGCCGGCGTCCTGAGCGCGGTCATCGGCGTATCTGCGCTCGGGACGCCGAGGTCTTGATGCCGACCTCGGCGGGGTCGAGGACGGTGCACTGGGAGAGGGAGGCGACCAGTTGGTTGCCGATCACCCACTTCGCGGACCAGCTGGTCGTGAGGTACACGTCGGCTTTTCCTGCGTAGAGCCCGAAGGGGCCGTGGTGGTAGCGGTGCCCGTAGACGGCATCCACAATGACCTCGGCGACCCGTACCGCCACCGTCCCACCGCGTCGTAGGTGCGGGCACAGGCGAGCAGCGACCGGCAGGCACGGCCGGCATACCGGCGGATGTGTCGTCAGCTCCCCGTCCGGCCAGGTCGGGCCGCTATCGCGCTCGTCCTCCAGCAGCCACAGCCAGCCCCGCTCGTCACGGTCTGCGGGTCCGCCGCAGACCTGGCATAAGCGTCTGTGCATGGTGTGCCGCTGTCGGGGGCCGTGCACCTCGCTCCACAGCGGCACGCCCGCCCCGCGGCCGTGTCCCCAGCATTGCCACAGCACATCGTCGTCCTCGGTCCGGCGTGATGCCGGGCCGGGGAAGGTGATGCCGCTGAGCGTGGCCACGGGGGTCGGTTGCGTCACTTTTTCCCTGGTCCATGGGGTGATGTACGGGACGAGGCGGCCCTTGTGCGTGAAGAGTTCGGTCATGGCTCTCCGTAAGTTGTTAGGTGGCCCGGGAGGGCCGGGTGTGGCTTATGGCTCTCTGCCTTCAGTGGCTTCCAAAGAGTGGCCGCCCGGCTCTTCGGGGCGCCCTGGCTGCTGATTGAGATTTGCGCTTCGGTCGCTGATTACGGAGATGACAGCGGGGTGTTCCTCGGGCCGACGGCATGCTGTTCGGAGCGAGGAGGGGCGAGTGAGCGAGCGAAGGCACCGGGTATGGGCCGGGATCGACGCAGGCAAGGGGCATCACTGGGCAGCGGCGGTCGACGAGACCGGTGCGACGCTGTGGTCGAAGAAGGTCGACAACGACGAGTCGGCAATCCTTGCCGCCATGGGCGAGATCCTGGACCTGGCCGACGAGGTCCAATGGGCGGTGGACATTTCCGGCACGTCCTCCGCTCTGTTGCTGGCACTGCTTGCGGCACGCGGCCAGCAGGCCGTCTACGTGCCCGGCCGCACGGTCAACCGCATGTCGGGTGCCTACCGGGGTGAGGCGAAGACCGACGCCCGCGACGCCTACGTCATCGCCGAAACCGTGCGCAACCGCCGGGACTTCGCGACGATCGACGTGCCTGCCCAGCTGGCCGCCGGCCTCGCACTGCTGACCGCCCACCGCTGCGATCTCGTGGCCGACCGAGTCCGGATGATCAACCGTCTCCGTGACACACTGACCGGCGTTTTTCCCGCGCTGGAGCGGGCCTTTGACTACAGCTCGCACAAGGGAGCGCTGGTCCTGCTGACGGGCTACCAGACCCCGGCGGCTCTCCGCCGCCGCGGCCGGGCGAGGTTGACGGCCTGGCTGGCCAACCGTGGTGTTCGCGGTGCCGACAGCGTCGCCTCGACCGCGCTGGAGGCCGCTCAGGCCCAGCGGACCGCACTGCCCGGCGAGGATGGCGCTGCCCAGATCGTGGCCGGCCTGGCCGAGCAGATCCTGGCCCTGGACGTCCGCCAGAAGCGGATCGACGAGCAGATCCGCGAGACGTTCCGCAGCCATCCGCAGGCGGAGATCATTGAGTCCCTGCCCGGCATGGGACCGATCCTGGGCGCTGAGTTCGTCGTCGCCGCCGGCGACCTCACGGCCTACGCCGACGCCGGGCACCTTGCCTCGGCGGCCGGGCTGGTGCCCGTCCCGCGTGATTCCGGTCGCCGGACCGGCAATCTGCACCGGCCCAAGCGCTACAGCCGCCGTCTGCGCAGGGTGTTCTGCATGTCCGCGCAGACCAGCATGATGCGCGAGGGGCCGAACCGGGACTTCTACCTCAAGAAGCGCGGCGAAGGCTGCAAGCATGTCCAAGCCGTCATCGCCCTGGCCCGGCGGCGGGCCAGTGTCCTGTGGGCCCTCCTGCGCGACAACCGGGTCTTCACCCCAGAGCTGCCGGTCGCGTAAGCGGCTTGACTTCATCATTGAGACTCTCTGTCAGTGACGGGGCGGAGATGAGCGTCGGCCGGGGACGACAGGGGAGCGCCCGCAGCCGACGCCGCTCAGGGGGTGCCCGAATCGGGGCGGAGGCCGAGGCGGAGAACCTGCTTCAGGTGCTCCGGGTCGGCGAGTGGGGAGTCGAGGCTGTACGGGGGGATCAGCCAGAACAGGCCGGGCGGCGCGAGGCGGTCGAGGCTCGGCACGCCGACGTGGTGGATGAACGGCCGGGTGCCGCCCAGGCACTCCACGCCAGCGGGGCCGGAGTTGTGCGGCCATGTCTTGTCGGTGCCTGGCGGCACCATGACGTAGAGAAACGGCCGGTAGGGGTCGCAGAACATCGAGCCGGACATCTTCAGCTCGCCTACCTGGTGGCGCAGTTCGTCCGGGGTGGTGTCGAGGCCGAAGCTCGGGTGCAGGACGGCGTACGACACGCGCACGACGTCCCACTTCTGGCCAGCCGCCAGCACGGCCACGCAGTGCCGCGCCCATTCCACGGCGGCAGTCTGCGGGGACGGCGCCGCGCGCAGCAGCCACGCCTCAGCGTCCGCCCAGCGGGACCGGTCCGCCTCTCGCAGCGCATGCACCGGGCTTCTGGCCGGAGCGGAGTCAATTCCGCTGGTCACCATTGCCCCCAAGGTTGTGGTTCGTTGCTTGACTCGTAAGAGGTAACCGCGCGATCACTGTCTGCGGGTACCGTGGGGGATAGGTGGGACCGTGAACACCGTGAATGCCATGGAGCTGTCGGGAGTTGAGGACATGGCCACGAAGAAACGCACGCCCAACCCTGCCTTGGACAAGCTGCTTGAGCAGGCACGATGGACGCGCACGCAGTTAGCCCAGCAGGTGAACAGGCTGGGCCCACAGGCCGGGCTCAAACTCACGTACGACCGAACCGCCGTTGCGCACTGGATCGCCGGCACGCCGCCAAGGCCCGAGGTCAGGCCGCTGATCCTTGAGGCGCTCTCGGCCCGGTTGGGTCGGCCGGTGACTCACGCGGAAGCCGGGCTTCAGCCCGCCGCGTCCGTCGACGGCTCTCAAACCGCCGACACTGTGGAGGAGTTGATTGACCTAGGAAGGGCGGACATGGACCCATCCCGCCGCGGCGTCGTGGCCGCGACCGTCTTCTCCGCTGCGCTGTCTCTGCCCATATTTCAGCACGCCGCGCAGGCCGCCAACGATCCGGTCGCTCCCGGCAAGGCCACTACGCGAATCGGAGCCTCACAAGTCGCGTCGGTGCGTTCCATGACCGAGCGGATCGCTGACATCCTCGACGAGTTCGGCGCAGGACACGCGCGCCCCATGGCTGCCGCGTTCCTCGTGAACACCGTCGGCCCGTGGTTGAGAGCGGAAGCATCCGAGCCGGTGAAACTGGACATGCTCGCCGCAGCATCGGACCTCACGTATCTCACGGGCTGGATGGCGATGTACGAAAAGGCCCATGGTCTAGGCCAGAAGTACTACGTTCAGGCGCTCAAATTGGCCGATGAGGCGAACGATCACGTCACCTACTGCCGCACGCTGCGCGGCATGTCGCTCCAAGCGTCGAACCTCCGGCACGGACGAATGGCGCTGGAGCTCGCGGACTCGGCTGCCGAGGCGGCACCGGCCGCCGGCCCTCGCCTGGTGGCGTTCCTGCGGGGACAACAGGCTCAGGCGGCATCGATGGTCGGGGACCGACGCCAGGCCCACGCCCGGCTGCGCGAAGCGGAAACCGCTCTGGCGAAAGCCGACAACCGGCGCGACGCGATCGGCGGCTACAACCAGACCGCCTACCTGTTCCACGTCTCCCACGTGCTGCTTGAGGAGAACGACCTCCAAGGCAGCATCAAGGCGATGAAGCAGTCCATCCGTGTCCAGCCAGCCAACGAGCGCCAGGGCCGCGTCCACGCCTACGCGCTGCTCGCGCAGCGGCAACTGCGGATCGGGCACCTGGACGCGTCGTGCGACTCGTGGAGTCGTTTCCTGGACGAGTACGAGCATGTCTCGTCCGCCCGCGGTGACGACCACTTCACCACGATGCGCGCTGATTTGACGCCCTACGCAAAGGCCCGCGCAGTACGGGCGCTGACTGGCCGGGTGCGCGAGGTCGCATCAGCCAAGGCCTGAAAATAGGGGCGCCCCGGGGGAGCTGTCGGCAAACCCCGGAGGCGCCACCCACGATACGGGCATCCCGACTGCCATGGGGCCGATCCTGCCGCCTCCATGGCGTGAGGGGCTTTCTGTTCCTCTTCTCCAGGCAAGTCTCACGAGGTTGCCGGGTTGTGCAGCGTGACCTTGGCGCACGGGTCGTTCCTCTCCGCTAGGGCGGGCCGGACGTACACCTCACGCGGGACGCGGGAACTCGGACGCCATCGGTCGGCCCCGCTTCAACTCGTCGTCCCGTACGGCGGGTAGCGGCATTTGATGGGCACGCCAGGTCCCCTCCACGGGGAGGCCGTCGGCGATGGCGGGGCCGGTCCAGCCCTTCGGTATACGCAGCACGATCATCGGCCAGCGCGGGCGCTCGCGTCGGTCCTCGTTGCGGGCGGCGTGCTGGATGGTCCGGATGCTGTCCACGGCGGTGTCCATGGCGGCGGCCACGGCACGGTGCACGGCCGTCGTCGCCGGTGACGTAGAGCGGGTCGTGTCCCAGTCCGCGCAGCAACTGGTCGAGCTCGTCGTCGGGCAGGCGGGACAGCAGGGTCGGGTTGGCGATCTTGTAGCCGTTCAGGTGCAGGGTGGGCAGCACGGCACCGTCGTGCACCGGGTCGAGGAACTTGTTGCCGCGCTATGAGGTTGCCAGCGGCCCGGTCTCCGCCTTCCCGTCGCCGATCACGCAGGCGACCAGCAGCGCGGGGTTGTCCAGCGCGGCGCCGTAGGCGTGGGAGAGAAGGCGCGGCGCCGGGTTCGCGTTCTTCGGGGCGTCCGGCCTCCATGAGAGGGGCTTTTGTGATATGTGAGAACGTCGGAGGTGTGAGTGAGACGACGCCATGGCTCCGGTCCCCGCTGTTCACCCGTTCGCAGCCGTTCTGCATGCCCCCTCGCCTTCTGCGGCGTTGACTGGGACCAGCTCAGGAGGCGCGGGAGCCCGACACGGCGAAGTCCGATCGGACATGGGCACATGCCGCCTTCAACGGTGCCGTGACCGCCGCCCGTTCCTTCCCGCTCGTCGTGAAAGGTTCGTTCATGCCTGAAGACGCTGCTCGGTCCCGCCGCGCGTTCCTGCGGAGCACGGCGGCCGCCGGTCTGGTCACCGCCGTACCCGGCCTGACGCTGTCGGCCTGCTCCACGTCCCGCCGGACGGATGCCGCAGCCGTCTCGCCGAGCCCGACCGGGCACGGCACGAGCAGCTCCGGCGGCGGTCTCACGTCCAACGGATACGGCCACACCGATGACGACTTCGCCCGTGTGGGGTTGAAGCGCGACACCATCGAGGTCTGGGAGGACGGCTTCCGCACTGCCGCCCACAACGACGACCCGAACGTCTTCGAGTGGTGGTACTCCGACTTCACCGGCGAAGACGGCACCGTCGTGTCCTTCACCCTGAGCACTCGGCTCGACGACGGCTTCGTACCCGAGCCCGGCGAGGCCGGACGCAAACCCAAGTCCAGCGTCACCGTGACCGACCCGGACGGCACCAACCACGGCGGAACGCACACCTTCGGCTGGGACGAGTTCTCCGGTTCCCAGGACCGCTGCGACGTACGTCTGGGGCCCTTCACCTTTACCGGCGACCTGAAGACCTACCGCATGAGAGGTCAGTTGGGCGACGTGGGCGTCGACCTGACTCTGACGAGCCTGGTACAGCCCTTCCGGCCCGGCACCGGCATCATCTACTTCGGTGACACCGACAAGTACTTCGGCTGGTTGGCCGCGGTGCCGTCCGGCACCGCCACCGGCACCATCACTGTGAACGGCAAGAAGCGCTCCTTCACCGGCCACGGCTACCACGACCACAACTGGGGCAACCGGCCCTTCCCCTACAGCATCGAGCACTGGCGCTGGGGCCGCGGCAGCGTCGACCAGTACGCGATGATCGGCGCCTATCTCCACCTGCGCAAGGAGTACGGCTCCGCAGTCGTCCCCGTCTTCCTCGTGGACGACACGAACAGCGGCAAGCGCATGGTCGGCGCATACGGCAGCCAGACGGTGACAGCCAAGGAGTCCGACCCGACGTCGTACCCCAACCCCGCCTACCCCAAGGACTACTACAGCAAGGTTCAATGGAGCTATCACAACGGCGACGACAAGGCCGGCTTCACCTTCACCGACACCAACCAGCTGATCGCCAGCAGGCAGTACGTCACCGAGCCCACACAGGCCCAGAAATCCGCCCTGGACAAGCTCGGCATCGACGAGATCTGGTACACCCGCTACGCCACCAAGAACGATCTCACTCTCGACGTCGGCGGCACTCATGCCTCCGGGACAGGCACCGGGACGCTGGAGGCGGCCCAGTTCGGCCTGGCCGGCGCACCGCGGAAGACGGGCAGCGCCAGCACCACCCCGTCGGCATCATCTACCTGAGCGACTACGGAGGCGGGCTGCCTCGCGTGCGGCAGGAGTGCCGAACCGATCGGTCGTGCGTCGTGTGCGGCGAGGCCCCGCAATGTCGTGAGGCGTATCAACGTGATGTCTGGCATTGTCGGAGCAGAGACGACGAGACAGAGACGGGCGCGATCCGGCCCGTGGCCGCGCTCATGCCGGGTCAAGGCCGGCCCGAGAACGCGTTCCGGGCGATGGACAGGGTGACAGGCGTACTGTCACGCCGCCAGTCAACTTGACCGGCCCTGAAGGACTCCGTTGGGAAATCCGCAAACTGGCTGTCGAGTGCTGGTGGTTCACGCGGCGAGTTCCAGGCGGGCCAGGTGTGAGGTCCTGGTCCCGCCGAGTGGGGTTTCGGTCAACCATGCGTCGAGTCGGATGATGTTGATCGCGGTGGCGGCGAGGACGTTGCCGAGGTGGGTCTTGGACAGTCCTGTGTAGCGGGTGCGGCGGATTCCGGTGCGGTGGACGGCTTGCGAGATCGTGCCCTCGACACCAGCTCGGATGTCGTACCGCTTCTTCCATTCCTCGGTTTGCTGTTCCTGTCGGCGCTGGCTCAGAATCTCTTGCTGCTCTCGCGGGAGCAGGGTCAGGCTGCGTCCGTAGCGGCCCTTCTCGGACGCCCGCGTGCAGGCCGAGCGCAGTGGGCAGGGGCGGCAGTCGGTGGCGGCGAACTGGACCCGGGTGATCGGGGTGCCGCTGGGCTTGACCTGGTCGGACCAGCTGATGCTGACCGCGCCGCGTGGGCAGACCGCCTTGCGCCGGTCCCAGTCGATCGTGAATGCCTGCTGGGAGAGGTCCGGGCCGGTGTCGTCCTGCTTGCCGTGGTGGGTGTCCAAGCCGACCGGCCCGAGGAGCGTGATCGCGTGCTCGTCGAGTGCGGTGAGGATGTGGGCGGCAGTGACGTAGCCGGCGTCCACTACGTGCTCGCCCGGCACCAATCCGCGTTCATCCAGGTTCTGGTGGACGGTCTCGGTCATCTCGGCGTCGTCGACGGTGGCGTCCGTGGTCTCAACATTCGTGATCACATGGGGTGCATCCGGCTCACACGTCTCGGTCAGATGAGCTTTGAAGCCGCACCAGCCCGAGCCCCGCTTCATGCCGTAGCGTGCGTCGAGGTCGTAGGGCGAGGACATCCGGCGTCTGCCCGGCGGGAGGTCCTTCGCCTCCCGCCAGCGCACCCCCTCACCGTCGCGGTGGTACTGCTCCAACCAGGTCCGGCGCAGGACCTCAACGGCGGGGATCTGCCGAAGCCAGCCCGGGGCGGTTGGAGTGAAGACGGCCTCCAGCACGGTGAAACCGTCTCGGCCGACCTGCTCAGCCCACTCCTTGCGGACGTTGTCCCCCTTCGGAAAGCGATAAGAATCGATCCGCGTGCCGTAACGCTCGATCCAGGCAGAGTCGACCAGCGACGCCAGCCACTGCGGTGCCGCTGCCGCCAAGGCTTCCAAAGCCGCACGCAGACTCTCGCCCACAAACTCCATCCGGTTCAACGTCCGCACCGCGGCCAGGACGTGCGTGGAGTCGGTCCGCTGCCGGCCGCCCGAGCGCAACAGGCCCAGTTCGCAACATCGGGAAAGGACCAGATCCAAGATCCTCTCCTCCAGCCCGCGCTCGATCAGGCGGGAGCGGAAGTCACCCAATACCGAGAAGTCGAAGCCAGGATCATCCAGCTCAAGGCCCAGCAAGAACTTCCAGTCCATCCGCGCCCGCACCTGCTCGGCGGCCTGTCGGTCACTGAGCCCTTCGGCGTACTGCAGCACGGACACCAACGCCAACGCACCCGGTGCGATCGCAGGCCGTCCCCGCGGCGGGAACGCCTCGGCGAAGGATTCGTCCTCGAACAGTGGGCCGAGCGCCTCCCGGATCCGCACCGCCAACGTCCCCTTGGGAAACGAGGCCCGCACCACCCGCGCGGTCAGCTCCGGCACCCCACGGTAATCCCGAGCCTCTAACGACATTCCACCCCTCCCGACCGACCAGACGGGACGATCATGTCAACCCCACCAGCACTCGACAGCCAGATTGCGGATTTCCCAACGGAGTCCTGAAGGGCCGGGCTTGGAGGTAGTGCCCAGCTGGCTGCTGGGGTGGACTCCTCCGTCTAGCCACCCCTATGGGGTGGCAAGGGACGTGTGACTCACGCCCCGCATTCCACACACTCTCGCCACGGGTGGCGATGTTGTGGGAAGCGTTCCGGTCGGCGTGGGCAACGACCCCGCACCCCCGGCAGATGAAAAGCCCCTGGCCGACACGGTTTCGCTGGTCGACGTGGCCGCACTCGGCGCACGTCTGCGACGTGTACGCGGGATCGACGAATACCAGGGGCACCCCGGCCCGCTTGGCCTTGTAGACGATGAAGTCTGCGAGCTGGGCGAATGCCCAGGAGTGGAGTGCGACCCGTTGGGGCTTGCGGAGCCGTACCCGGTTGCGGATGCCCTTGAGTTCTTCGAGGGACAGGCCGCGTCCGGTGCGTTCAGCCTCGGTCACGATCGTCTTGGAGATGATGTGGTTCTGGCCGGCGGCGTGCCGCGCCTCTTTGCGGGCACGGGCCCTGAGCCGCCGCTTGGCGCTCTTGGTGCGCTTCTTCTGGAGCTTGGCCCGCAGGGCGAGCTGTCGCTTGCGGTACCGGTTGAGCCGTCGCCCGGCGGCCTGGTAGCCGGTGGAGGCGGTGGCGATGTTGACGATGCCGAGGTCCACGCCGATGAAGCCGTCCGGCTCGTACTGCCCGGCCTCGGGCACGTCACAGGTGGCGACGAGGTAGAACACGCCGTCGCGCTCGATCAGGTCGGATTCGCCCTGCCGGTGCGCCCGGAGCATCCTGAGCGCGTCCGGGGAGCACACGAACGGCACGTTCTTGACCCGGCCGCCCACGGTCCAGATGGACACGGTCCGCTGGTCGTACTGCCAGCTCAGACACCGGTCGTCATGCGACTGCGCGGCCTGCGGACGGAACGTGACCGACCGGGACTCGGCCTTGCGGCGACGCTTCGAGCCTTCCTTGCCGAGATTCCCGGCCCGGATACTGGCCTTGAGTGTGGTGTACGCGTCGCGCACCTTCTTGATGACGTGCTGCGCGGCCTGTGCTCCCAGCCCACGGGCTCTGAGTTCGGCGTAGGTGTGCTTGCGCAGCTCGTACTCACGCGGCACGCCGCGCGCGAACGCCACCTGCGACACCCAGTTCGCGGCGCCATTGACCGTACGCAGGGTGCGCTCAAGCACGGATGCCTGCGCGGCGTCCGGCATGAGCTTGACCTGCGTCACGATCTTCACAGGCGTGATCGTATTGCTCTATGTCACCCCGATGGGAGCCAAACCCCGATATTCACAGGGGTCGTAGCGTCGTCCACACCCTCCACGCATACTCGGTCTTCACTCCCAAGTGTCGGCGCGGCCCGTTCACCGACGAGATCCTTCGGCGCTGCGAAGAGCCCGTGCGTGATCAGGCGGGAGCGGAAGTCTCCCAGGACGGTGAAGTCGAACCCCGGATCATCCAGCTCCAGCCCCAGCAGAAACTTCCAGTCCATCCGCGCTCGCACCTGGTCAGCAGCCTGCCGGTCGGACAGTCCCTGCGCGTACTGCAGCACCGACACCAAGGCCAAGGCTCCCGGCGAGATCGCAGGCCGACCCCGGCCAGGGAAAGCCACAGCGAAGTCCTCGTCCCTGAACAGCACACCCAGCGTCTCCCGGATCCGGATGGCCAACGTCCCCCTGGGAAACGAGGCACGCACCACCCTAGCCGTCAGCTCAGGCACCCCCTACATCCGACCTCGACTCCAGCGACATTCCGCTTCCCCCATCCCGCCAACGACCATGGCCATCGACAAGACGAACGACACGGCACTGCTCGAATCACGCCTTTCCCAACGGAGCCGTGAACGCCCGGGGTTCCGCGCTAGATCATGCTGAACCCGGACTTCCTGGTCGACCGGTGCGGCGGCAGAGCGCGGCGGTTCCGCTGCGGTGTGCCGCCGCACCATCAGGTGGCCCCGGGTGTTCCAGCGGGGCCGGGGGCGTCTGGCAGCCGCTCCGGCAGGACCGTCAACGATTCGACCGCGAGGGCGAGTTCGACCATGTCGGCGGGGGCCGTGAGGCGGCGGCCGGTCAGTTGCTCCAGACGGCGCAGTCGGTTGAGGACGGTGTTGCGGTGGCAGCCCAGCCGTTCGGCGGCCAGCCGGGTGGTGCCGTCGCCGTCCAGCCAGGCCGTGAAGGTGCGCAGGAGCTGGTCGCGTTCCTCTCGCGGCAGTGACAGGACGGGGGCGAGGATGCGGCCGCCGAGAGCGCAGGCGAATTCGGGGTCGGCGGAGACGAGGGCGGCTACCGGGGCGTCGTCCCAGAGCACCACGGGACGCTCCGCCGACGCGGCGGCCCGGGCCGCCCTGGCCAGCCGGGCGGCCCGGGGCAGCTCGGCCAGGCCGCCGACGACCGGGCCGATCCCCGCCCGGGGCACCGGGTGCACGCCCTCGCTGCCCGGGACCGTTGACCGGCGGACCGCATCCGCGAGCACGTCCAACGGCTGGTCGCGCAGCAGGGCGACCAGCGTCTCGCCGTCCGGCAGAGCGGCGGGGAAGACGCGGCCGGTGAAGCCGGGCAGCGCGGGCGGGCGGCGGTCGGTGACCACGACGGCGTACCGGCCCCGCCCGGGAACCCCCAGCAGGGTGGCGGCACCGCCCAGCAGCAGTCCGTCGGCGGGCCGTTCCAGCAGCAGCGCGAGGACCGTCCGCCCCCGGACGGCGGGATCGACGGCGTCCGGGCCCAGGATCCGCGTGTAGCCGTCCCGCACCGTGGCGGCGTTCCGCTCCCGGGCCTCCCGCATCCGGTCGGTGGCATGGAGCAGCAGGTGTGCCTCGGCGGGGCGGAGGGCGGCCGCGGTGTCGATCAGCCGTTCCCAGAGCAGCGCCCCGCAGGTGGCCAACGCGTGGAGTACGGCGTCCAACGGCACTCCCTGCCTGGCGCGCTGGGCGGCGATGTCGCCGATGGGCCCGGCGGAGTCCGGTGGTGCGACGGCTCCGGGGCGGCTGGGCCCGTCCGGACCGCCGGGTCCGGCGACCAGCCGGTCCAGGGAAGCGGTGACGGCGGCGCGCAGGGTGGCCTGGAGGTCGCCGGGACCGGACAGATGGCCGGGCACCCCGCCCTCGAGGTCCCGCAGCGCCGCGACCAGTTCGCCGGTGATCGCCTCCCGCGAGGGCACCAGCTGCCGGGCCGCGGCCTGGAGCAGCGCATCGGCCCGCTCCAGGTCGGCCGCGGTGGTGCCCAGGACGCCGGGCGGCACACCGGTCATCGTCGGCCCGCCGACCGGCAGGCGTTCAGCGCCAGAGTCAGCGCCACGAGGTCACGGGGCCGGAAGACCGAGCGGCCGGTGAGCTGTTCCAGCCGGTTGAGCCGCTTGAGCACGGTGTTGCGGTGGCAGTAGAGCGTGGCGGCGGCGCGTTCCATCGAGCCGTCCGCCGTGAGCCAGGCGTCCAGCGTGAGCAGCAACGCGGCCCGTTCGGCGGGGGGTGCCTGCAGGACACGGCCGAGTACCCCGTCGGCGACCTCCCGGACCAGTTCCGGCGGGCCGGCGGCCAGGCCCGCGGCGAACCGGCGGTCCAGGAGCGCCGCCTCGCCGTCGTGTGCGCAGGTGCGCAGGGCGCGTTCGGCCAGCCGCCGGGCGCGGGGCAGGCCGTTCAGGCCCGCGGCGGGCGGGCTGATCCCGGCACGGGTGCCTGGCGGCACGGTCAGGGTGCGGGCGAGGGCGGCGGCGTCCATGCCGCCCGTCGAGACGATCGACAGCCCGTCCCACGGCCGGGGCAGTCGGACCAGCGGCGCCCCTGCCGCACGGCGGACCGGCTCCCGGCCGCGGAACGCCACCACGATCAGGTTCTCCTGGGGATCCAGGCCCAGCACGGTGGCCGCGGCCAGCGCGCTGCCCACCGGCGGTCGGCCGTCCAGGTAGCGGCCCAGGGTCTGGCCGGCCTGGCTCGCGGCAGGGCCGCCGCCACTGCTGGCTTGCCGGTAGGCGTCCGCGATCATGCGGCTGTCGCGGTCGAAGAGGTCCCAGACACTGGTTGCGGCCCGGGCCATCAGGGTGGCCCGTTCGCTGTCGTGCGGCTCGGCCGCGGCGACCAGGGATTCCCAGAACAGTCCGGTGCCCAGCTGGTAGTTGCGCAGCACGGTGTCCAGCGGAATGCCCTGCTGGGCGCGGTGCCCGCCGAGCCGGTAGAGCAGTTCGGCGGAGTCGTTGCCGGCCGTCGTCGGGTCGGCGAGGCCGGTGAGGGCGGCCGCGACGATGTCGCGGATCACCTGGTCGATGTCGTCGGGCGCGTGGGCGGGGTCGTGGTAGAGCGGCTCGTTCTCCCGGATGGCGCGGGCCATCTGGGAGGCCAGGGGGTCCAGGTGGCGGCCGTGGACCCGCAGCGCCGCCGCGCGCAGCAGTTCTTCGGATGCCCGGTACACGTCGACGCTCCCTTGTGCGGCTCCGGAGTTGAACGATCGTTCATTCAACTGTTGTGTCTCTGGTTTACCCGAAATGCGGGCCGCCGGGAAGACCTTGGCCGAGGTACGGACACAACGGAGGCGGCGGCCGCTCGTCCGAGCGGCCGCCGCCGGTGTGTATGCGTGGTCAGCCGGTGTGGGCCACCGGCAGGCAGGGCACGGAAACAGGGTGCGCCGGGTCCAGCGCGTTCTGCACCAGGGCCAGCGAACGGCGGCCGAAGAGCAGCTGAACATGCCCGGAGAGGTCGATGGGGCAGCCGTCCTGCAGGGTGACGTTGGTGACATTGCCACCCGTCAGGAACGCCGTGGTGTACGAGGTCGCCAACTCGTCGTACTTGCTCGCGATGTCGACGTACCGCACTCCCGGCAGGGTCTCGCCACCGGCGTTGAGGTCACTGACGAAGGCCGAGCCGGTCAGGAACTGGGTACAGGCGTCGCACGCGGTGCCGACCAGATTGTTGGCGTACCCGAGCACCCCGAGGTACTGCTCCAGGGCGACCACGCCGCTGACCGAGGTGCCGTGGTTCGGCCCCGCGAGCCCGACCAGGGTGCCGACCTTGGCCGCGCCGCCCAGGTACTTCAGGTAGTACCGGGGCATGAGCGCGCCCTGCGAGTGGCCCACGAGGTCCACCCTGGCGGCGCCGGTGGAGGCCAGTAGCCGGTCGACGAAGGCGGCCAGGGTCGCGGCGCCGTCCTCCATCGGGGCCAGTCCCTTGACCGCGCTGCCGGAGGGCGCGCCGTAGTTGAAGGTGTAGACGCAGTAGCCGTTGTTCCGCAGCAGCGGCGAGAGCGAGTCCCAGCTGTAGCGCGCGCTGGCGAAGGTCCCGTGGACCAGCACCACGGGGCGCGGGTGGGCCGCGCTCGGGCGGCAGGACCAGTCGTCGGCGCCGGGCGGGGCGCTGTCGGTGTCGGCCAGGCTCGGCGCCAGGCCGGTCACCTCGGAGTACGGCACGGGGAGCGGGAGGCCGGACGCGGACGCGGGCGTGGCCGCGGACACACCGAGCGCCGCGGCCAGCACCGCGGCTGCCGAGGTGAGCAGCGCGGTACGGCGGCGGGCGGGGCGCCCCCGGGGTCTGTCGGGGAGGCGGGAGGTGTTGCGCATTGCGGCTCCAGTCGTTGTCTGACCGCGTTGGGGGCGCGGAGTCCTGCGAGACGGCGCGGTTGCGCGGTGAGGGACCGTCCCGTGCGGGACGGACACCGGGTCCCGCCGTGCCGGGCAACCGGCGCGACGGCACCCGGGGATCGAGGGCGCCGGCTCAGGAGCGGCCGGCTCCGGGAGAGTCGCCGGGTGCGGCGGGCGCGGCGGACTTCTGCTCGGCGGACGCCGTGGCCTCGGCGGGCGCGGTGGCCTCGGACGGCTCGGACGGGCCGGCCGGATCGCCTCCGGCCGGACCACCGTCGCTCGGGCTCCTGCGAGCCAGCAGCACCGCCCCCAGCGCCAGCCCGAGTGCGAGCAGCAGCGCCACGCCGGGGGCGACCGTGCCGACCAGCAGCCGGCCCCTGGTGGCGGACTGCGCCCTGTCGACGGCCTTGGCGGTGGACGCCTTGGTCGTCGACATCCGTATGTCGGTCACCGGAAGCACGTCCACCGGGCCGTCCGTCCCCGCGACCTGGCCGACCACCGCCTGGTGGACGCTCTGCCCGAGGACCACGCCGGTCTCGGTGTCCACCCATGCGGTCGCGGTGCCGGTTGCCTTGTACGTGAGCGGCACAGTGGCACCCGCCGACTTCAACGCTCCGGCCAGCCGGCCCTGACCCGCCTCGGGCAGCGTCCCGGCCAGACCTCGGACCAGCGGGGTGGGCAGCGACGGGGGCAGCGCGGCGGCGGTCGTGGCGTTGGGCGCGCCCGAGGACTCGATCAGGAACTTGTACGCGCTGCGCCCGCCGAACGAGGTCCTGCCCCGGTAGTCGGCCTTGACGGCGGTGCCGGTGAGGGTGTCCCAGAAGCGGTAGTCCTCGGTCTTCGGGTGCAGCGGGAAGCCGGCCACCAGGCCCTGGTGGTCCTCGGTCTTCCAGTCGGCCGGGCCCTTGGCGTCCCGCAGTGTCCTGCGGTCGACGGCCCACAGGTGGGTGCCGTCGGTCAGCTTGGTGCCACCGGCGGCGGTGACGACCGTGTGGTCGTCCATCCGCGCCGTACCGCCGTCGACCGCCGTCACCTCGACCGTGCGGGTGGCGGTGATCGGCAGGTCGCGGTGGACGGCGTGGGCGACGTCTCCGGCGGACAGCGCCTCCTTGTCGAGGGCGGTCGCGGTGCCGGAGTAGTGGACGGACGTCTTCAGGTCCGAGGGGACCTGGTCGACCGCGGGGAGCACCGCGAAACGGCCGGTTCCGGCGGCGGCGGCCAGTACGACCGCTCCGGCGGCGCAGGCGACAACGGACTTCTTCATGGCACTCCTAGGAGGAAACATGTGACGGGGCGCGGTGGTGACGGGGGAAAGGAGCCGGGGACCGTGGGGGAGCGGTGCGGTTGACGCGGAGGCTCCGCCGGGGTCCGTGACCCGGTGTGCCGGGAAGGACAGCAGCAGTGGGCACCGCCCGTCCAGAGCCGCTGCCGCTCGGTGGGCGGCCGCACAACGCGGAGCGCCGCGGCTGTGGGCGCACACGGTCTTCCCTCGCCGGGGATGGGATTCGCGGGCCGCGCGGGTGAGGCTGCCGGTGCGGGAACCGCGGCCCGGCCGTCGTCGGCCGTATCCGTCCCCGCCTGCGAAAACCCTTCGTCATATCGCCGTTCGAACGTCACGGAGGGCGGGCCGCGCACGCGCCGCCTTCTTGGGAAGAGGACCTGATGGCCACTGCAGTCGAACACGACCGCCTCTATATCGGCGGCCGCTGGGTGGAGCCCCACGGCACCGACACCATCACCGTGGTGTCCCCGCACACCGAGGAGGTCATCGGCCGGGTGCCGCACGCCGGCGCCGAGGACGTGGACGCGGCGGTGGCGGCCGCCCGGGAGGCCTTCGACAACGGCCCGTGGCCGCGGATGGCGCTGGAGGAGCGCCTGGCGGTGCTCACCCGGATGAAGGACGGCCTCACCGCCCGCGCCCCGAAGCTGGCCGCGTTGATCGCCTCCCAGAACGGCTCGCCGATTACCTGGGCGATGACGGGTCAGGTGATGAGCGCCATCGCGACCTACGCGACCACCGTGGGCGCGGCGCAGGAGTTCGCCTTCGAGCAGTGGCGGCACGGCATGAGCGGTCCGGTCCTGGTGCGCCAGGAACCGGCGGGTGTGGTGGCGGCCGTGGTGCCGTGGAACGTCCCGCAGTTCGTCACCGCCACCAAGGTCGCCCCGGCGCTTGCGGCAGGCTGCACGGTCGTCCTCAAGGCGTCGCCGGAGACCCCGCTCGACGCGTACGTCCTCGCCGAGGTCGCCGAGCAGGCCGGCCTGCCCGCGGGCGTGCTCAATGTGATCGTCGCCGACCGCGAGGTCTCCTCGCACCTGGTCGGCCATCCCGGCATCGACAAGGTGGCCTTCACCGGCTCGGTGGCGGCGGGCCGGAAGGTGATGGAGGCCGCGGCCGCCCACCTGCACCGGATCACCCTTGAGCTGGGCGGAAAGTCGGCCGCGATCATCCTGGAGGACGCGGACCTGACCCAGGTCGTGCCCGCGCTGATGGCCGGGTCGTACATGAACAACGGTCAGGCGTGCATCGCGCTGACCCGGATCCTGGCGCCCGCCTCCCGGTACGAGGAGATCGCCGCCGCGCTGACCGAGGCGGTCGCCGGGCTCAGGGTGGGCGCCCCGCTGGACCCGGCCACCCAGGTCGGCCCGCTGGTGAGCAGGCGCCAGCAGCAGCGCAGCCTGGACTACATCCGGATCGCCCGGGAGGAGGGCGCGACCCTGCTGACGGGCGGCGGTGTTCCGGCCTCGCAGCCGCGCGGTTGGTACGTGGAGCCGACCCTCTTCGGCGACGTGGACAACTCCATGCGGATCGCCCAGGAGGAGGTGTTCGGCCCGGTCGTCTGCCTGATCAAGTACCAGGACGAGGCCGACGCCGTCCGGATCGCCAACGAGTCGGAGTTCGGGCTCTCCGGCGCGGTGTGGGCGGGAGACGTCGAGCACGGCCTCGAGGTCGCCCGGCAGATCCGCACCGGCACCTTCAACGTCAACACCCTCCGGGTGGACTTCCTGGGCCCGTTCGGCGGCTTCAAGAACTCCGGCATCGGCCGTGAGTTCGGAGTGGAGGGCCTGGCCGCGTACCTGGAGCCGAAGTCCGTCTACCTGCCCCAGACCGCCAGAATTCCCGAGATGAAGGAACAGAGGAAGACCGTGCGAGCAGCCGTCCTGCAGCAGACCGGCGACGACACCCTCGACATCCGCGAGGACGTGACCACCCAGGCGGTGACGGCCGGCAAGGTGCGGATCAGGATGCGGGCCGCGAGCCTGTGCCACTCCGACGTCTCCGGTATGAACGGCACCCTGGGCCTGCCCACCCCGTTCGTGCCCGGCCACGAGGGCGCGGGTGAGGTGCTGGAGGTCGGGGAGGGCGTCACCCATGTCGGCCCCGGCGACCGGGTGGTGGTGTGCTGGATGCCGTCGTGCGGGAGGTGCCCGGCCTGCAAGCGCGGCGAGGGCAACATGTGTCCGAGCGGCATGGCCAACCTGACCACCCCCAACTTCGGCGCGGCGGGCGGCCCGGTCTTCGGGTTCATGGGCACGGGCACCTTTGCCGAGGAGATCGTGGTCCCCGCCAACGTCGCCGTCGCGATCCCCGACGATGTGCCGTTCGACATCGCGGCGCTCATCGGCTGCGGTGTCACCACCGGAATCGGTGCCGTCCTCAACACGGCGAAGGTGGAGCCCGGTTCCAAAGTGGCCGTCATCGGTTGCGGCGGCGTCGGCATCAGCGCGGTGCAGGGCGCCAAGGTGGCCGGCGCCTCGGTGATCGTCGCCGTCGACCCGGTCGAGGGGCGGCGGCAGTGGGCGCTGGACCTGGGCGCGACTCACGCGGCCGCCCCCGACGAGCTGGGGGCACTCAGCGCCGAACTCACCGGCGGCGAGGGGTTCGACTACCTCTTCGAGGTGGTCGGCAAGCCGGCGACGCTGCGCTCGGCCTACGACCACACCCGGCGCGGCGGTGTCGTCTGCGTGGTCGGTGTGGGCGCCAAGACCGACTTCCCACAGATCAACATGAGCGAACTGGTCCTCAACGAGAAGAAGCTGATGCCCTCCTTCTACGGCGGTGCGGACGTGCTCAAGAGCTTCGAGCGGATCATCGAGCTGTGGCGGGCGGGTGAGATCGATCTGGAGAAGATGATCACCCACCGAGTCCCGCTGGCCGAGGCCAACGAGGCCGTCCGCCAGATGCACACCGGCGAGGCCCTGCGCACGGTCCTCACCATCAGCTGATCTATCGTCATATCGCTTTGCTCGCGCCCCGGTTCGCGGAGTCTCGAATGCTTCCGAACCGGGGCGCCGCGGTATGTCGCCACCCGCGGGGGAGGCCGGCGGGTGGCGGCGCACAACCGGGCGGCCTTCGTCTGTGCGGCCGCAGCCACCAGGTGCCAGGGCGTGGACAGGGTGGGGGCAGGGTGGAGAGGGTCGGCCCGGCACCCCCACGGAGTCGGCTCTGCGTGCCCGGCGGCGCGGGTGCCACCTCTTCCGCGTACTCACGCGCCCAACCCGGTCCCGGAACAAAGGAACACCGTCGTGCGGCCTTCGCCCTCCTTGCACAGCCCCGCCCCTCCTCCCGCCCCCGTCCACGCCGCCGTCCGGCCGGGGCGGGCCTGGTGGGTCGCTCTCGCCGTGGGCGGCAGCGTTCCGTTGCTGCTGACGGCCCTGGAACTGGGACACGGCGAACTGCTCGGCACGGATCTCGGCGGCGGGCTCACCCTCGGGATGCTGCTTCTGGGCGTCCAGACCGTGCTGGTGGTGGCCGGAGCCTGGACCTTCGACCGCTGGTGCGTCCGCTCGTACGACGCCGCGCACGAGGACGGTCGCGAGAGCGCGGAGGGGCGCCGGTGATGCCCGCCTTCCTCGCCGCCGCGGGCTCCGCCGAGCCGGCACTGCTGGGGTTCTCCTACCAGAGCCTGGTGATCGCCACGTTCGTCGCCGTGGTCGACATCGTGATCCTGCTCAGCCTGGTGGCCGCCGGGCACCGTGACGACCTCGAGGAGTTCTACACGGCCGGCCGCCGCATGGGGCGGGTCGGCGGCGCCTTCGCGCTGGCCGGCGACTACGTCTCCGCCGCCACCCTGCTCAGCGCCACCGGTCTGGTCACCCTCTACGGCTTCGACGGGCTGACGGTGTCCGCGGGCACGGTCCTCGGCCTGGGTCTGTTGACCCTGCTCGCCCAGCCGCTGCGGCGGGCCGGCCGATTCACCGTCGGCGACATCCTCGCCTCCGCGGTGCCCGGGAGCGCGCCCCGGATCGCCGCGGGTGTGGCGACCCTCGCGGTTTCCCTGCCGTACCTGGTGCTCCAGCTCTCCGGGATGGGCAGCGCCACCGCGCAGCTGATCGGACTTTCCTCGGACGGCTCTCGGCAGGTCTGTACGGTCTTCCTGGGGCTGCTGATGATCCTTTTCACTGTCGTGGGGGGAATGCGGGGCGCCAGCCGGCTCCAGGCGGTCAAGGCGCTGGTGGTGTTCGTGGTGGTGATCGCCACGGCGACGCTGACCATGGACCGGTTTGGCTGGAACCCCGGGGAGCTGGTGCACTCCGCCGCCCGGCACAGCACCGCCCCGGACCGCTTCTACCAGCCCGGCATGTACCTGGGCCGAGATCTCACCGGACGGCTGGACCTGATCAGCCTGCAGTTCTCGGTGGCCCTGGGCGCGGTCAGCCTGCCCCACCTGACCAGGCGGTTCGCCTCCGCCCCGGACGGTCCCACCGCGCGGCGCAGCGCCACCCTGGCGCTCGGCGGCGTCGCCGTCTTCGTCCTGGCCACGACCGTTCTCGGGCTGGGCGGCACCGCGCTGCTCGGCTCGGCGACGGTCGCCCAGGCCGACCCCAGTGGCGACGGCGCCCTGATGATGTTCACCAGGGCGCTCGGCGGCACCTTCCCCCCGCATGTGGCGGCGGTGGTGTTCGTGGTGGTCGCCGTGGCGGTCTTCCTCACCGTACTGGCCGTGGTCGCCGCGATCACCCTGGCCTGCGGTGCCGCGCTGGCCCATGACATCCGCGCCCAGCTCCCGCGGTGGCGTGCGGGGAAGCCTGGGAACGAGGTGGCGGCGGCGCGTTGGGGGATGGTGGCAGTCGGGGGACTGGGCATCGTCCTCGCACTGGCCGCACAGAGCTCCAACGTCCAGTTCATCGCGGCGTTCGCGCTCAGCGCGGCGGCCTCCTCCGTGCTGCCCGCACAGATCTACAGCCTGTTCTGGCCGCGGTTCAACCGTACGGGTCTGCTCTGTGCCCTGTACGGCGGACTGACGTGCGCCTTTCTGCTCCAGCTCTTCTCGCTCACGGTCTCCGGCTCGCCGCAGGCGCTCTTCTCGCACCGGGACTTCGCCTTCGTCCCGCTGCACTTTCCCGGTCTGGTGGCGATCCTGGCGGGCTTCCTGCTGGGGTGGGCGGGCAGCCTGCTGGGAGGCAACCGTGCCGAGTTGCCGGTGCCGGCGCCCGCGGAGCCGGCCTGGCAGGACGGGGCGCCGAACGCCTTCGAGCCCCGGGTCACGGCCGGAACGAGGGGACGCCGCCGACGCTGAGCCCGCGGAGCGAAACGGATGCGGGAGGGGCTGTGGGGGATTTTGTGGGGACCGGGGGCCCCACCCCTCTTTTTTTCCCCGTGGGGGGGTTTTTCCTGGGCAGGGCACCCCCCCCGACAAGCCCCCTCCCA
>NZ_JBVKBD010000032.1:21056-60266 GCF_055657365.1 Streptomyces sp. NPDC107559
GGTCCCGGGTCCATGTCGGAAAGGGGGGACCCCCCCAGACGGGAAACGCGGGGAGAAAAAGGGGGGGGGGGGGGGCGGGGTCACTAGGAAGCCCCCCGCCCCCCACAGCCCTTTTGTTTCCCCCGGGGGAGTGTGCTCATCGGGCCGGACCGCCTCCCGGGACAGCCCATGCCCGCGGAGGGAGGCGCCTGGCGTGGCTCAGCCGGCCGCGTTGTAGCGCTGGAGGTGATGGGCCAGCTGTTGCAGGTCCGCGTCCTGCCAGTCGGCGAAGCGGTGCGCGAAGGCGGCCCGGCGCCGTTCGTTCGCCCGCTCCAGCAGCCGCAGGCCCTGCTCGGACGGCCGGAGGATCTGCCCCCGCTGGTCGCGGGGATCGGTGGCGCGCTCGATCAGCCCGCTGCGCTCCAGCACGGCGATCTGCCGGCTGACCGTGGACTTGTCGAGCAGGAAGTGTGTCGCCAGGTCGGTGCCGCGGCAGCCCCCCGCCCCTTCATGTGGTCGAGCATGCAGTAGGCCACCAGGGTCAGTTCGGGGTGTATCTGCGCCGCGCGCGTACGGGCGCGGCGCGCGAACGCGGTGAGCTCGCGCTGGATCACGGCGATGGCTTCGTCACGGGCCGGCATCGGGACCTCCTCCAAAGTAGATGTATTATACAAATAACAAGGTTGTATTTGCCAATCACATGAAGGGTGCCCTCCACGACCGCTGCCGCGGCCTCCGCCGTCCCGAGAGAAGCTTCCGCGCACGCGGCTTCCCGTCCGGGACGGAGTGTTGGACACGTCGTCCTCCACCTGGTGACCCCACTGCTGATGTGCCTGGGTATGGGACTCGCCTACCTGAGTGCCTTCCACGCCCCCGAGCCGCACGGTATGAAGGTGGCCGTCGTCGGGACCGGTCCGCGGGTGCAGGTTCTGGCGCAGAGCCTCAAGGACAAGGCCGGTGACGCTCTCGACGTCACGACCGTCCCGACGCGCGACGTCGCCGTGGACCGCTTGAGGGACCGGGATCTGGCGGGCGCGTACGTCCCGTCCGCGAAGCATCCGCAGTTGCTGGTCGCCAAGGCCAACTCCGACACCACGGCCATGGCCGCCGAGAGCGTCTTCCGGATGGTGGCGGACAGGCAGCAGGCAGTTCTGGAGGTGACCGACGTGGCACCGACCGCCCACGGGGACCCCACCGGTCAGGGACTCTTCTTCGTCCTGGTGACGATCAGCATCGGCTCCTACGCCAGCGTCGCCGCCATCAGCGCGGCCGGTGCCGCCCTGCGACTGTGGACCCGCGCCGCCATCGGCCTGGCGACCTCGCTGGTGGTCAGCGCCATCGGCATGGTCCTGGCCGGTCCGGTGTTCGACATCGTCGACCACGACTTTGCTTCCGTGTGGGGCCTGGCCTGGCTCTACTCGGCGGGCATCCTCGCCATCGGTATCGGCCTGCACACCTTCCTCAAGCGGTGGACCACGCTGGCGATGATGACGCTCTTCGTGATGCTCAACTTCACGACCTCGGGCGGAATCTTCCGCCTCGAACTGCAAAACGGCTTCTTCGGGGCCCTGCACGCCTTCTGGAACGGGGCGGGATTCGTCGAGGGCGTCCGCGGTGTCCTCTACTTCCCCTCCGGCTCGGGCCTGGGCGGCCGGGTCGTCTCGCTGGTCATCTGGCTCGGAGTCGGCCTCGTCGCGCTCGCCGCGGCGGACATGGCCGAGCGGCGCGGACCACGGGCCGCCTCGCCCGCCCCGGTGCCGACGACCGCGGAGCGGGACACGGAGGAGGAGATGGGCGAGGCCGTCGCCGTCTGACGCAGGCCCGAAGCTCGCGGGCCGGAACCTCCTCGAACCGTTCGGCGTGAGCAGGCCCTGGGCGTGTTTCGAAAGTCCCGTCTGCCCGGCGACGTCTGGCACGCACGCTCGCCGCGTTGTCGGGATCACCCCGATACATCCAGTACCGGGGCGGCCCTCCGCCTTGCGACCGCACGCACCGGACGCCGCCGGGCCCGCCCTTCGGGCGGACGACGCCACTTTCGAAACACCTAGCGGTACTTGTCGAAGTCGTAGCCCCGGTCCGCATACAGACGCCGGGGCTTGCGGCGGGGACGTCCCCGAGTTCCCCGAATCGGCGCGACAGCGTCGAGCAGGGGCAGGAGCTGGGTGACGTCGTGTCGGTTGCCGCCGGTGAGCACGACGGCGAGCGGGGTTTTGTGCCGGTCGACGATCAGGCGGTGCTTGGAGCCGGGGCGAGCGCGGTCGACGGGCGAGGGGCCAACATGGTCCCCCCTAATCCAGTGCGTAAGCAGACGGCCCGGGCCCATGCAACGCCCCGGGGGCAACTGCTCGCGCAGGACAGCGAATGCCTGGATCCCCCCTGGCCGTCAAGGCCTCCTCAAAGAGCGGCATCGCTGTCCGTTGCGGGGTCCGCGGTGATGACGCGGGCGCCGGGCTGATGCCTCCGTTTCCCCGGGCCCGTGAGGCCTCTGTCAAGAGCGGCGCAGCCCGGCGCCTCCGTGATCACCGCGGAACTCGCGGCGACTGCTCGAACGTTGATCGTCACGGCGCGAGCCCTCTCCAGGGTCGACCTCTTGTTCATCCGCGAGCCTGTGAGCTCTGCAGACAGATCGAGCCCCTGGAGTGCGCTGGTGTCGCGAACGGCTACTGAGATGGCGGACCAACGAGTCCTTGGATTAGGGCGCCGCGCGACCCGCATGTGCTCGTGACCTGCATAAACGTACGGATTCGGGAGGACAGCTTGACCGTGTTCTGCTGCATCGACTGGGCGGAGCGACACCACGACGTCGCCCTCGTCGACGAAGCCGGCACCCTGCTCGCCAAGGCCCGTATCACCGACGACGCGGCCGGCTACCACCAGCTCCTGGCCCTCCTGGCCGAGCACGGTGACAGCCCAGACGATCCAATACCGGTGGCCATCGAGACCAGCCACGGCCTCCTGGTCGCGAGCCTGCGCACCGGCAGCCGCCGGGTCTTCGCCATCAATCCGCTCGCCGCCGCCCGATACCGCGACCGCCACGGCGTCAGCCGAAAGAAGTCCGACCCGGGCGACGCTCTGGTTCTTGCGAACATTCTGCGCACCGACATGTATGCCCACCGGCCCCTGCCGGCGGATTCCGAACTCGCCCAGGTCATCACGGTCCTGGCCCGAGCCCAGCAGGACGCCGTCTGGGCTCGGCAGCAGGTCGCCAACCAGGTCCGCTCGCTGCTACGCGAGTACTACCCTGCTGCTCTGCTGGCCTTCCAGGGCAAGCAAGGCGGTCTGACCAGGGCTGATGCCCGTGTCGTCCTCACTTTGGCCCCGACTCCGACCAAGGCCGCGAAGCTCACCCTCGCCCAGTTGCGGACCGCCCTCAAACGCAGTGGCCGCCTCCGCGGCTGCGGGGCGTCTTCCGCGCCCAGTACGCCCACCAGCTCCCCGGCGTCGAGGACGCCTTCGGCCACCAGCTCCTGGCCCTGCTGAAGCAGCTGGACGCCACCTGCCAGGCTGCGGACGACCTCGCGGAGGCGGCCACAGCCGCCTTTCACCAGCACACCGACAGCGAGATCCTGCTCAGCTTCCCGGGCCTTGGGCCCATGCTCGGCGCCCGCGTGCTCGCCGAGCTGGGCGACGACCGGGCACGGTTCACCGACGGCCGGGCGTTGAAGTCGTACGCCGGATCCGCGCCCATCACCCGGGCCTCCGGCAAGAAGCGGTTCGTCGGCCGCCGGTTCGTCAAGAACAACCGCCTCATCAACGCCGGCTTTCACTGGGCCTTCGCCGCCCTCACCGCCTCACCCGGAGCGAACGCGCACTACCGGCGTCGACGAGAACACGGCGACTGGCACGCCGCCGCACAACGGCACTTGCTAAACCGCTTCCTCGGCCAGCTCCATCACTGCCTCAAGAACGGGCAGTTCTTCGACGAACAACGCGCCTTCGCCCCGATGGCTCTGCTTCAGGAAGCGTCGAGCACTCAGACATAGTTGGGGCCGCTGTCGGCTTGCCGCTCACCCGCCTGCCTTGTCCGCTCCGGTTGCCCTGCTCAACTGGGCGGCGAGACGGACTGCTGTCTTCTCCCCAGCTCGCTGCCTGATCAGACCCTCTTTGGCAGCTGCGCGAAGCCAGATCTCCGAGCTGTCACCATCGGCCTTCAGCACTCGCGCGGTCACCACTACGGGATTCAGACCGGCAGCACCGCCGCTGGCGACGATGCGGATAGTTTCGTCCTCACCCAGGCGAACCGGTACGGCCTCGATGACGCGGCCCGCCCTCCCGAGCACACCGGAGACGCACTTCACCGCATCGTCGAACGGCAAGGGAACAAGCAGATCGACCTCATGGACGTTCTTCCTCATCAACTTAGCCACCACTCGAACCAAACGACCACTACCCCCGCCCACTGCGCCAAGAGCAGCAAGCTCCTCAGCCAAGATCTGGTCTTCGCTCTGATCCACGGACCCCACCCTCACCGACAGACCGCTCCTACCGGGCCACCACCTGCTGTCCCGCCCGGCAGACCATGGTGACGTATGCAGATCGTTGAAGCACGCCCCGGCTTGCCGTCGTCCCGACCCGGCAGACGGCTTGACTTGTTAACCCCCTGAGATGTCTTTGAGGGCCCGGACGTGCGAGCCGTCCACGGAGCAGTCGTCCAGGTCCAGCAGGTCGGCACGGCGCAGCTCGGTCAGCAGGGCGGCGTGCAGGCGTGGCCAGACGCCGGCCTCGGTCCAGTCCCGTAGCCGGCGCCAGGCCGTCACGCCGGAACAGCCCACGGTCTCCGCCGGGACGTCTCGCCAGGCGACACCGGTCCGCAGCACGAACAGGACACCGGCGAGTGCTGTTCGGTCAGGAACACGCAACCGCCCGGGATGCCGGTGGCGTCGTTCGGGAGCGGGTGGCAGCAACGGGGCCACCCCCTCCCACAGGTCGTCCGGAACAAGATCAGCACGCACCCGGACACCCTGCCGACCAAGATCGTCCAGCACAAGACCCGCAGCTCAACTCATTCTGAAACGATTTCTAATGTCGTTTGTCAAGTCGCGAGGGCTGTCGGCGGAGTCGGCTCGTAGCATCGTTGGTCGCGTAGAAGAGCCCAGAGAACGTCGACGCGACGGCGGGCGAGAGCGAGGACGGCTTGGGTGTGGCGCTTGCCCTCGGCCCGTTTGCGATCGTAGAAGCGGCGGGACTCCTCGCTCCTTCGGATGCTGAACAGCGCGGAGGTGTAGAAGACGCGTTGGAGGCGGCGGTTGTATCGCTGGGGCCGACGCAGGTTGCCGCTGATCTTGCCCGAGTCACGTGGAACCGGCGCGACGCCGCCGAAGCTGGCGAGGCGGTCGGAGGTTCCGAAGACGGTCATGTCTCCGCCGGTGGCGGCCAGGAACTCGGCACCGAGGATGATGCCCAGCCCGGGCATGCTGGTGATCACGTCAAAGTGGTGGTGGTCGCGAAACCGGGCCTCGATGAGTTTGTCGAGCTCGGCAACCTGCAGGTTGAGAGCCATTACCTCCTTCGCCAGCGTGTGCACCATCCGTGCGATCAGCCTCTCGCTGGGCAGGCTGGTGTGCTGGCGCTCGGCGGCCTGGGAGGCCGTCTCCGCCAGCTGGTCGGCGTTGCGAATGCTGCGGTTGCGTAGCCAGGTCGCCAGCCGCTCACGCGCCCGGTGCGCCGCCCGAGGGCCGTCCACGACGGGACTCACTCCGATCAGGGCACCGTACGGGGGGACCAGGGCGGCGGCGAAGTCGTCGATCCCCAGGGGCCCGAGCTCGGCGAGGAGCAGCTCGCGGCCCGGCGAGGACGCCCGGTGGACGAGGAGCCTGTCCGGGGTCGCGGTGCCGGCGGTGGCGTCGCGTCCGGGGCGCCCGCCCGGACGGACGACCGCCACGACGAATCGCCCCGACCGGGGAAGACCCAGCACGGCGGCCGCGTCGGCTGCCTCGCGCGCGGAGGGCCGCCCCCACAGCAGCGAGTCGAGGGCCGTCCTCCGTTCCTCCGCGCCGACGGCGGTGTCGTGTCCGACCCTCAGGTAGGCGTCCACCATCAACCGGCTGTCCCGCTCGAACATGTCCCACACCTCCGCCGCGGCCCGGACCATGAGCCGGGTGCCCTCCGGGCCGTGGGCCTCGCCCTCGCGCACCAGCGCCAGCCACAGCAGATCGCCGGCCGTCCGGTAGGCGGACCTCATGGCCTTCAGGGGGAACCCTTGCCGGGCCCGGTGGCCTCCCACCCACGTCAGGTACTCGGCGGACGCCCCGCTGCGCAGGGGGTCGGCCAGACCGTCCAGCCCCGCTGCCACGGCGGCCGTCGCCTCGGCGGCGAAATCGGGCGGGACCGTCAGAGGGGACCTGTACGCCGGGTGTTTCTCCCGGACGTGCTCGACCAGGCGCTCGGTGAAGGTCGTGACCCGTCGGCGTACGAGTCGCGCCGACGTCTGGAGCAGTTCGCGGTGGGACGGGCCCAGAAGGGGCGGTCCGTCCGTCGGCGAGGGCGATGCCATCCGAACCTCCTTGCAGGCTGCCACGGCATCGAACGGAACGGGGCACAAGGGCGTCCGCGGTGCCGCATCAGCGTTCTTACCGTCGGGCCGCTCTCTCCGGAAGGGGCCGAGACACAACCTTGACCTGCGGATCTATCAGGACTCGCCCTCCGGCACTGCCTGGAGCGGGGAAGGTAGCGCACCCGGGCGGCCGGGGCCAGAGCCGGAGGCAAATTGGTGGGCTGGCACAGTCCGGAGACCTACCGGAAGTGTGCGTCGCTCCACCTCGCCGATCACTCTTGGCGGCGGCCCGCCGTCCTGCTCCCGTAGCTCCTGCCGCGGGGAGCCGGGAGCGGTGTCGAGTCCCGCACGGTGAACCCCCTCGCGGCAGTTGCGTACGTGCCCCACCTGCCGCAAGGAGCCAACTCATGAGTCCACCACCTTCGTCAGGAGGTGCCCTGGAGGTCACCGGTCTGCACGTGACCTACGGACGGTCCGTCCACGCGTTGCGCGGGGTCTCGCTGAAGGTGCCCGCAGGCGGCGTCGTCACGGTCCTCGGTGCCAACGGCGCGGGCAAATCCACGCTGCTGCGGGCCATCTCGGGCACCCTGGGACTGTACGGCGGCTCCGTCGACGCCGGTACGGTCCGCGTCGGAGACCGGGATCTGACGGGCGCGGCGGCGGCCGACCTCGTCGCCGCCGGTGTCGTCCAGGTACCCGAAGGACGCCGGGTCTTCGCCGGCCTGACAGTCGCGGAGAACCTGGCGGCCGGTGAACTCGGCCCACGCCGACGGCGTTCCGCCGAGCGCAGGGCAGCGCGCGACCGGGTCCACGCCCTGTTCCCCGTGCTCGCCGACCGTCATGACCAGGCCGCCGGGCTGCTCTCCGGCGGGGAGCAGCAGATGCTTGCGATGGGCCGGGCGCTGATGGCGGACCCCCGCCTGCTGCTGCTCGACGAGCCCTCCCTCGGCCTCGCGCCGCGGATGGTGGGGCGGATCGCGCGGGTCGTGGCGGAGATCCACCGCCAGGGCGTCGGGGTGTTGCTCGTCGAGCAGAACGCCGCCGTCGCCCTCGAACTCGCCCAGCACGCCTACGTACTGGACGTAGGGGAGGTGCGGCTCACGGGCCCGTCGGCGGAGCTTGCGGCCACCGACGCGGTGAGGCAGCTCTACCTCGGGGAAGCCCCCGAGGACACCGGGCTGGCCGGAGAACCGGAGCCGGCGACGGCGAGCGCGGCCCCGCCCCGCCTGCGGAGGTGGTCGTCGTGAGGGCCCTTCGCCGCCCCGCCGCCCGGACCTTCGCCGACGGCGTACCCCCATTGACCGTCAAGGGCGTCACCGTGCGCTTCGCAGGTCTCGTGGCCCTCGACTCCGTCGGCTTCACCGTCGCGCCGGGCACCATCCACGCCGTCATCGGGCCGAACGGCGCGGGCAAGTCCACCTGCTTCAACGTGCTCTCCGGCGTCTACCGAGCCGCCTCGGGCAGCGTCCGCCTGGGCGACGACGAACTGACCGCGCTGCCTCCGCACCGGATCGCCGCCCTGGGCGTGGCGAGAACGTTCCAGAACATCGTCCTCACCCGAGGCACCGTCGCCGAGAACCTCATGCTCGGCCGTCACACCCTGACCCGGGCCGGGTTCACAGCCACGGCGCTGCGCCTTCCTGGAGCGGTCCGGGAACAGCGGCACCACCGCGAAAGAGCCCGGGAGATCGCGGACTTCCTCAGACTTGGCCCGGTCTTCGACACCCCGGTCGCCGCCCTTCCGTACGGCGACCGCAAGCGGGTCGAGATGGCCAGGGCGCTGTGCATGGAGCCGAGCGTGCTCCTCCTCGACGAGCCCGTCGCCGGCATGAACACCGCAGAGCGGGCCGCGATGGCGGACACGATCGCCGACGTACGCGAAGCCCTCGGGCTGTCCGTCCTCCTCGTCGAGCACGACATGGGCCTCGTGATGCGGCTCGCCGACGAGGTCACCGTCCTCGACTTCGGCCGCCGGATCGGCGGCGGCAGCCCTGAGGCCGTCCAGCGCGACCCCGCCGTGATCCGCGCCTATCTCGGCGCGGGCGAACCCGACGAAGGAGATGAGCCCACGGCCGCGGACCCGGACGGCACCCTCCAGGAGGAAGCACCCGCATGACCACCCTGACCGAGACACTCTTCAACGGCCTGGCCCTCGGCTCGGTCTACGCCCTGGTCACCCTCGGCTTCGTAGTGATCTTCCGGGCGTCCGGGGCGATGAACTTCGCCCACGGCTCGCTGCTGCTTCTCGGCGGCTACCTCGTCGCCCGGCTGCACTCTGCGCTCGGCTTCGCCGGTGCCGTCGCGGTCGCCCTCGTCTGCACGGGCGCGGCCGCCGTCCTCGAAGCGCTCGTCCTGCGCCGGAGCAGAGGGGCGGTGCCAGCGACGCTCGCGATCCTCACCATCGGCGTCGACGTCGTCCTCGCCACCGAGCTGACCCGGCGCATCGGCGCCGACGTGCTGGACCTCGGCGACCCGTGGGGTTCCCAGGTGACGCGGATCCTCGGCGTCACCGTGCCGGACGCCAGGGTCGCGTCGCTCGTGATCGCCGGACTCCTCATCGCCGGCTTCCTCCTGGCTTTCCGGCACACGTCCTGGGGTCTCGCGCTGCGCGCCTCGGCCACCGACCGGGAAGCGGCCGCCCTCATGGGCGTCCGTCTCGGCCGGCTGCAGCTGACCGCCTGGTGCCTGGCCGGGGCGCTCGCCGCCGTGGCGGCGGTGTTCCTCGCCGCGTTCCCCACGCCGGGTCTGGACCGCGCCACCGGCCAGATCGCGCTCAAGGCCTTCCCCGCAGCGATCCTCGGCGGCATGGACTCCGTCGGCGGGGCCCTCGCGCGAAGCCTCGTCATCGGGCTGACGGAGGCGTTCGCCGTCGGCTACCAGGACGAGTTGAGCTTCCTCGGCGAAGGACTCGCCGGCGTCGCGCCGTACGCGGTGATGGTCCTGGTGCTCCTGATCCGCCCCCACGGCCTCTTCGGTTCCAAGGAGCTGACCCGTGTCTGAGACCTTCCCGGCGCTGCTCCGCTGGTACACCGGAACCCTGCGCCTACCCGCCCGCCGAGGCGCGGTCCTCCTCGCGGCCGCTGTGCTCCTGGCCCTCCCTCTGTACGTGGACGGGTTCTGGCTCCAGGCCGGGCTCTTCGCGATGGCGGCGATCGTCGGAGCCCTCGGCATCAACCTCCTCACCGGCACGGCCGGACAACTGTCCCTGGGCCACGCCTTCTTCCTCTCGATCGGCGCCTACGGGTACACCTGGGCGGCGGGCGAGCCCGGCCGGGCGGGGAGCGTCGAACTGGCCGGTCTCGGCCTGCCTCCCGTCCTCGCCTTCGGCGCGGGCATCCTGCTCGTCGGGCTGGCCGGCGTGCTGCTCAGCCCCATCTCCGGCCGGGTCCGCGGCATGTACCTCGGCGTCGCCACCCTGGCACTCGTCTTCCTCGGGCAGCACGCCCTGCAGAACATGACCGCCGTGACCGGCGGATTCAACGGCCGCTCGGTCCCGCCGATGGAGCTCTTCGGCTTCGCCTTCACCGACGGTCCGGCGGACGGACTGACAGTGCTGGGTGTGCCCTTCGGCGCCCTGGAGAGGCTCTGGTACTTCGGGCTGCTGCTCGTCCTGGTCGCCTGGGCGACGGCGCGGCAGCTCACCGCGGGGCGGCCCGGGCGCGCCCTCGGTGCCCTCCGCGACAGCGAGACCGCCGCCGTCGTGATGGGGGTGGCGGGCACCCGCTACCGGGCGGCGGCCTTCGCCGCCTCCTCGATGTACGCGGGGGCTGCGGGCGCGCTCGTGGCCCTGGTCGTGAGCCGGGTGGTCCCCGACTACTTCAGCCTCATGCTCTCGATCGACTACCTCGCCATGATCGTGATCGGCGGTCTCGGTTCCGTCGGCGGCGCCGTGGCGGGAGCCGTGTTCGTGACCCTGCTGCCGCAGTTGTTCGCCCGCTACTCCGACGTCCTGCCGCTGGTCGCCCCGCCCGGAGCGCCGGACGGCGGCCTGGCCCCGTCGGACGCGGCCCGCTTCCTGTACGGCGCCGCCATCCTGCTCGTCCTGCTCTTCGCCCCGGGCGGCCTCGCCGGCCTCCTCCGCTCGTGGCGCGGCCGTTTGCCGAACCCGTTCCGGCCGGATGCCTCCGCTTCCGGAACAAGCCCTCGCACCGATTCGACCAAGGAGCACAGCGCGTGATCTCGAAGAAGCGTCTCACCGTCGCCGTCGCCGCATCCCTCGTGGCGGCTGTACTGTCCGGATGCAGCACCAAGGGCGGCGGTACGGCCACCGACCAGGCGGGCGGCGTGAAGGGCGGCCCCGGCGTGACCGCCGACACCATCAGACTCGGCGTCCTCACGGACATCTCCGGCCCGTTCGCGCCCCTGGGCAAGACCATCCTCCAGTCCGAACAGCTGTACGTGAAGCAGACCAACGCCGCGGGCGGCGTCTGCGGCCGCAAGCTCAAACTCGTCGTCCGGGACCATGGCTACGACGTGCAGAAGGCCGTCGCCCAGTACACGGAGATCGAACCGCAGATCGCCGCGATGCCCGGCCTCGTAGGGTCGCCCGTGATCGCCGCCCTGCTGGACCGGGTGGACGACGACTCGCTCATGACCACCGCGGTGGGCTACTCGTCCAGCCTGCTCGGGCACCGCAGCCTCCAGGTCATCAACAGCACCTACGACGTCGACATGATCAACGGACTCGACTTCCTCGTGAAGGACGCCGGACTCAAGCGGGGAGACAGGATCGGGCAGATCTACGTCGAGGGCGACGCCGGCGAGAACGCGCTCGCCGGAGCCACGTTCGCCGCGGCACAGCACGGGCTGAAGCTCGTCACCCAGAAGGTCAAGCCCACCGACCAGGACATGACCGGCCAGGTCGCCGCACTGCGCAAGGCGGGGGTCAAGGCGGTCGTGGTCACGGTCGGCCCGAAGCAGACCGCCTCGGTCGTCGGCGTCGCCGCCTCCGGATTCCAGGTGCCGTTCCTCTCCTACGCCGCCGGCTTCGTCCCACAGCTCCTCGACAGCCCGGCCGCCCCTGCCGTCCTCAAGCTGCTCAAGGTCGTGTCGCCCACGCCCGCGATGAGCAGCGACAAGCCCGTGGTCCATAAGCTGCTGGCCGACTACCGTGCCGCGTATCCCGGGCAGCCCATCGACCAAGGCGTGGAGGCCGGCCGCAACACCATGGCGGTCGCGATCGAGGACCTCAAGCAGGCCTGTGCCGCCAAGGACCTGAGCCGGAAGGGCATCGTCGCCGCCCACCGTCGCCAGACCGGTTTCGACCTCGGACTCGGCGCCCCGCTGGACTTCTCCCGGCCCAACCGGCCCAGCAGCTCCGAGTCCTTCGTCCTGGCGCCCAAGAAGGGGGTCCCCGGGGGGCTGGTGGGCGTGAAGGACTCCTTCGAGTCGCCGGCGGTGGCCGCGTACCTCGCCAAACTGGACTGATCCGCGGGTGGTCCGCGGCCCCCGATCGGGGGCCGCGGACCACCCGTCCCCTGTGCCTGTTGACGCAACCCAGGGTTGCCTTGGCCCTGGGCACAGACGGTTCGTGCGCCGTCGGCTACCAGCTGCGGATCAACGGCTCGTACATCTGGAGCGCCGCCCGCTCCGGCGACTACGCCTACTTCGGCCCCCTGGCCAACGTGGCCTGCGCCACCGCCTCCACCTTCATGTCGACGGTGGATGTCCAGCCCAACCTCATCGAGGACACGTCTGCGAGTACGGCGAGGGCGCGGGCGCCGAGCGCTTCGGCGCCCGCCTCGGTGACGCGAGGACCCCACAGGTCCTGCGGGTGAGCGTGGACACCCACAGCACCGAGGACATCACCCCGACGGAGGACCCGCTGTTGAAGGCGACGACCGGCCTGCGCGGTGCGGCGGCGGCCGACGACGTCGTCTTCATGTTCGGCATCAAGCACCGAACAGCGTCGACCCGCGCGCCGGTCTTCGATCTTCGCGTTCGAGGGCAGCAAGGGCAAAGTCCTCGGTTCCTCCCTGCGCACCGACCTGATCAACGCCCGTGACGGCGTGGTCGCGTCGGACGGCAACCTCTACCTCGCCGCCCGGAGCACCGCTTCGGGCTCGGCACGCTGGCCAACGACGCCGGCTACATCAGCATCTTCGGCAACCGCCTGGTCGTCTCGGGCTGGCCGGCATGGGGGCTCGGCCTGAGCGTGATCGCCGGAGCCGCCGTGGCCCTCCTGCTGGTCCATCCCCGCGACGCGACGCGGCCTGGCTCGCCGCTCGCGCCTGAGGCGCGCGCAAGAGGTTAACCACAATTCTCTTCCGCGCTGCGGCCCGGCTGCCTCGTCGTCGGGCCCGAGCGCGGCTGCGCGGGGAGAGATTCTCGGCATCAACTACTTTCATGTGTCATGGAAGCCCTTGACAGTACGGCTACACGAGGGGAAAGTGAATTTGCGATAACCAAGGTTTGGGAGGAATGATGAGCCGCAGAGTGCTGGTGGCCGGCGTGGGTATGGTTCCCTTCGCCAAGCCGAGCGCCGCCGCGACCTACGACGAGATGGGCGCGGGCGCGGTCGCCGCGGTCCTGGCCGACTCGGGGCTGTCGTACGACAAGATCCAGCAGGTCTACGCGGGCTACGTCTACGGAGACTCGACCTGCGGACAGCGGGTGGTCTACCGCTTCGGCAGGACCCGGGTGCCGGTGCTCAACGTCAACAACAACTGCGCCTCCGGCTCCTCGGCGCTGTGGCTGGCACGCCAGGCGGTCGAGAGCGGTGTCATCGAGTGCGCGCTCGCCGTCGGGTTCGAGCAGATGTCGCCCGGTGCCCTCACCCCCAAGTGGACCGATCGGCCGTTGCCGCTGACCGACTTCATCACCAGCCTGAAGGAGGTCCACGAGGTCGACCCGGCCCTCCCGATGACCCCGCAATACTTCGGCGCTGCCGGCCTGGAGTACATGGAGAAGTACGGGATGAAGGCGGAGACCTTCGCCAAGGTCTCGGTCAAGGCGCGCCGCCATGCGGCGAACAACCCGTACGCGGTCTTCCGCGACCCGATCACTGAGCAGGACGTCCTCGATTCCCCGCGCATGTCGGGTCCCCTGACCCGCCTGCAGTGCTGCCCGCCCACCTGCGGCGCGGCCGCGGCGATCGTCTGCTCCGAGGACTTCGCCCGCCGCCACGGACTGGCCCCGAAGGTCGCCATCGCGGCGCAGACGCTCGAGTCCGACGCGGACGACCTCTTCGAGAAGAAGAGCGCGATGTCCCTCGTCGGCAGCGACGTGACCCGCGCCGCCGCCCGCGAGGTGTACGAAACGGCCGGCGTCGACCCGTACGACGTCGACGTGGTCGAACTGCACGACTGCTTCACCGTCAACGAGGTGCTCACCTACGAGGGCTTGGGCCTGTGCCCTGAGGGCGGCGCGGAGAAGTTCATCTTCGACGGCGACAACACCTACGGCGGCCGCGTCGTCACCAATCCCTCCGGCGGTCTGCTCTCCAAGGGCCACCCGCTCGGCGCCACCGGTCTCGCGCAGACCGCGGAGATCACCTGGCAGCTGCGCGGCGACGCCGGTGCCCGCCAGGTCCACAACGCGCGGCTCGGCCTCCAGCACAACCTCGGTCTCGGCACCGCCGGTGTCGTCACCCTGTTCGAGAAGGTGTCCTGACCCATGCCCATCGATCCCGCCGTCATCGGCAGCCGCACCCCCGCCTTCGCCACCGAGGCGGAGCGGGGCAGGCTCCGCTTCTTCGCCCGCGCCACCGGCCAGACCGAGGCGGTCTACAGCGATCTGGAAGCGGCCAAGGCCGCCGGCCACCGCGATCTGCCTGTGCCGCCGACGTTCCTCTTCTGCATGGAGATGGACAATCCCGCGCGCAGCTCCTTCCTCACCGACCTGGGCATCGACGTCCGCACCGTGCTCCACGGCGGCCAGGAGTTCACCTACCAGGCCCAGGCGTACGCGGGAGACACACTGACGTTCGTCACCGAGGTGAAGGACGTGTACGCGAAGAAGGGCGGCGCTCTGGAGTTCATCGTCCGTGACACCCACGTGACCCGCGACGGCGAACCCATCGCCACACTCACCGGCACCATCGTGGTGCGCGACCCGAAGGCGGCCACCCGATGACCACGCTGACGGCCGGCGACTCCCTCACCATCGGAGCGCCGAAGATCACCCGGACCACCCTCGCGCTGTACGCGGGCGCCTCCGGCGACCACAACCCGGTCCACATCGACACCGACGCCTGCCGGGCCGTCGGCATCCCGGACGTCTTCGCGCACGGCATGCTCTCGATGGCCTACCTGGGCCGCCTGATCACCGACTGGGTCCCGCAGGAGCGGATCCGCTCCTACGGCGTGCGGTTCTCCGCTATCACGCCGGTCAACGCCGAGCCGGTCTGTACCGGCAAGGTCACCCGCGTCGAGGGTGGCCTCGCCCATCTCGACCTGACCGTGGCCCTCCCCGACGGGACCGTGACCCTCCAGGGCTCCGCCGTCGTCTCCGCCAGCAACTGATCTCTCCCGTAAGGACTTTCACCATGGGTACGCTCGACGGCAAGGTCGCCCTCGTCTCCGGATCCGGCCGTGGTATCGGCCGCGAGGTCGCGCTCAAGCTCGCCTCCGAAGGCGCTGCGGTCGTCATCAACGACCTCGATAAGGAGCCTGCCGAGGAGACCGTCGCCGACATCGTCGCCGCCGGCGGCAAGGCAGTCGCCTGCGTCGGCTCGGTCGTCGAGGACGACTTCGCCGAGCGGTTCGTGAACACCGCGATCGACTCCTTCGGCGGCCTCGACATCATCGTCAACAACGCCGGCTACACCTGGGACACCGTCATCCAGAAGATGACGGATGAGCAGTGGGACGCCATCCTCGATGTCCACCTCAAGGCCCCGTTCCGGATCCTGCGTGCCGCCCAGCCCTACATCAAGGCCAACCCGACCGACTATCACCGCAAGGTCGTCAACGTCTCCTCGGTCTCCGGTCAGTACGGCAACGCCGGCCAGGCCAACTACTCCTCTGCCAAGGCCGGTGTCATCGGACTGACCAAGACGATGGCCAAGGAGTGGGGCCGCTACAAGGTCAACGTCAACGCCGTCGCCTTCGGCTTCATCCTCACCCGCATGACCGAGGCCACCGCGGGCGACGACGCCTTCGTCGAGATCGAGGGCCGGAAGATCAAGGTCGGCATCAGCGCCACCGCCGCGGCCAGCGTCTCGAAGACCATCCCGCTGGGCCGTCCGGGCACCCCGCAGGAGGCCGCCGGCGCCATCTACCTCTTCTGCACCCAGGAGTCGAACTACGTCTCCGGCCAGGTGCTGACCGTGGACGCTGGCAACCGCTGATCCGGCACCGAAGCGGCCGGCGTCGCCGGGACGCCGGCCGGGCCGCTTTCCAGACTCCGAACCGAATCGCAGGGACGCACATGAAGCGCAGCATCTACAACGAGGAGCACGAGTCCTTCCGGGCGATGATCCGGGACTTCATCACCAAGGAGGTGACGCCTTACTTCGAGCAGTGGGAGAGGGGCAACCTCGTCGACCGCGAGCTGTACCGCAAGCTCGGCGCGCTCGGTGTGATGGGCTTCGACATCCCCGAGGAGTACGACGGCGCCGGACCGACCAGCTACCGGTACCAGGCCATCATGTTGGAGGAGACCGCCCGCCAGGGCGTCAACTTCGGCAGCTACAACGTCTCCACGGGCATCGTCCTGCCTTACCTGCTGCGCCTGGCCGACGTGGACCAGAAGAAGCGCTGGCTCCCGGGCATCGCCTCCGGCGACACGATGCTGTGCATCGCGATGACCGAGCCCGGCACCGGCTCCGACCTGGCTGGCATCCGCGCCACGGCGAAGCTGTCGGAGGACGGCACCCACTACGTCCTCAACGGCTCCAAGACCTTCATCACCGGCGCGCGCAACGCCGAACTGTGCATCGTGGTGGCGCGTACCAACCCGGCCACCGAGCAGGACCGCCGCCACGGCCTGAGCCTGTTCGTGGTGCCGACCGACAGCGAGGGCTTCGAGTACGGCCGTAAGCTGGAGAAGATCGGTCTGCGCTCCTCCGACACCTCCGAACTGTCCTTCACCGACGTGCGCGTCCCGGTGGAGAATCTGCTCGGTGAGCAGGACAAGGGCTTCTCCTACCTGGGGCAGAACCTCCCGCGCGAGCGGCTCTCGATCGGTGTCGGCGCCGTGGCCACCGCCACCGCCGCCATCAACTTCGCCCGCGACTACGTGCGGGAGCGCCAGGTCTTCGGCAAGCCCGTCGCCGCCTTCCAGAACACCAAGTTCGTCCTCGCCGAGTGCGCGGCGGAAGTCGAGGCGCTCCAGGCGCTCGTGGACAAGGGCATCGAGCTCGACGACACCCACGAGCTCACCCCGGCCGACGCCGCGAAGATCAAGCTCTTCAGCACCGAGGTCGCGGGCCGTGTCATCGACAAGTGCCTCCAGTTGCACGGCGGTTACGGCTACATGCTGGAGTACCCCATCGCCCGCCTCTACGCCGACACCCGTGTGTCGAGGATCTACGGCGGTACCAGCGAGGTCATGAAGACCATCATCGCCAAGGACCTCGGCCTCTGAGCCGTCAGCGCCGGCCGCCCCGCCCGTCCGACGGGCGGGGCGGCCGGTTTCCCGTACCCGAACGCACAGGACCGGAAGGCCCTTCCATGACCACCACACCCCCTCCCGCGTCGGGCCCGCTGTCCGGCGTGCGGGTCATCGAGCTCGGCGGCATCGGCCCGGGCCCGTTCACCGGCATGCTCCTCGCCGACCAGGGCGCGGACGTCATCCGCGTCGAACGGCCTGCGGACGCCGGACGGCCCTCGGCGCACCCCGTGCTGCACCGGGGCAGACGCTCGGTCGCCCTCGACCTCAAGACGCCTTCCGGCGTCGAAGTCGGCCTCGCCCTGGTCGAGACGGTCGACGTCCTCATCGAGGGATTCCGCCCCGGCGTCACCGAACGCCTCGGCCTCGGACCCGACGCCTGCCTGGCTCGCAACCCCCGCCTGGTCTACGGCCGCATGACCGGATGGGGACAGGACGGGCCGCTCGCTCAGGTGCCCGGCCACGACATCAACTACATCGCCGTCGCGGGCGCCCTCGGGGCGATGGGCGGCGAGGACGAGGACCCGCCGGTCCCCCTCAATCTCGTCGGGGACATGGGAGGCGGCGGCATGCTGCTCGCCTTCGGTATCACGACCGCTCTCGTCCACGCGCAGCGGACCGGACGCGGTCAGGTCGTCGATGCCGCCATGACTGACGGCACCGCCCTCCAACTCGCCCTGATTCACGGCCTCATGGCGACCGGGCGATGGCAGGACCGGCGCGGTGCGAACCTCTTCGACGGCGCCGCGCCCTTCTACCGCACCTACCGGACGGCCGACGGAGGCCATATGGCCGTCGGCTGTGTCGAGCCGCAGTTCTACACCGCGTTCCTCACCGTTCTCGGCCTCACCGGGGACTCCCTCTTCGCCCGGCAGCACGACCGGGACGCCTGGCCCGCGATGTTCGGCAAGCTGGCCGAGGTGTTCGCGACGCGCACCCGGGACGAGTGGACCGCCGCCTTCGAGGGCACCTCCGCCTGTGTCACCCCGGTGTACAGCCTGACGGAGGCCGCCGCGCATCCGCACAACGCTGCCCGTGGCACGTACCTCACCGACGGCGGCCTCCTCCAGCCCGCGCCGGCCCCGCGCTTCCTGGGCACCCCCGCCGCCCCTCCCCGCCCGGCGCCCGTGATCGGTGCCGACACTCGGGCCGTGCTCGGCGAGGCCGGGCTCGACCCCCAGGACGCCGGGGCGCCGATGATCTGACGTCGAGGCGCGGACACGGACTTGACGAAGGTCCCCCGTCCTCACGGGCGGGGAGCCTTCGCTTACGGCAAACCGGACGGTCCGCCGGCGGGGGTGCGCGCCGGACGCAGCAGCGCCTCCTGGGCGACGCTCGCGATCAGCCGCCCGTCCTGGCTCCACACATCGGCGAACGCGAGCCCCCGGCCGTCCACGGCCGACGGGCTGCGCTGCACGAACAGCATCCAGTCGTCGGCGCGCAGCGGCCGGTGGAACCACACCGAGTGGTCGAGCGAGGTCAGGAAGACCGACGACGGCCTGCCCCGCAGTGGCCGCGGCTGTTCCACGGAGAGCGCGGCGGTGGGTGCGAGGAAGAGGTCCGACGCGTAGGTGAACGCCGCCGCATGGAGCGCCGTCTCGTCGGGCAGCCGGTCGGCGGAGCGGATCCAGAGCCGCTGCTCCGTGAGTCCCGGCGAGGTCGGCTCGGGAGGGCCGGGAACCCGCCTGATCTCCAGCGCGTGCGGGAACATCGACTGCTGGTAGTCGTCGGGTGAGGATTCCTCCCACAGCCGGAACAGGTCGGGGGACCCGTCGGGCCCCGGGGTCGGCGGCATGGCGACCTGGCGGTCGAAGGAGTTCTCGGCGTCCTTGAAGGACGCCGAGAGAGTGAAGACCGCCTCGCCATTCTGCACGGCCGTCACCCTGCGCGTGGCCAGGGACCCGCCGTCACGCAGCCGTTCCACCATGTAGAGGAGCGGCCGAGCCGTGTCCCCGGGGCCGAGGAAGTAGCCGTGCAGGGAGTGCACGGACCGTCTCGACGGCACGGTGCGGCCGGCGGCGGCAAGGGCCTGGGCCGCGACCTGCCCGCCGAAGGCTCGCAGGGGCATCCCGGCGTGACAGCTGCCCCGGAAAAGGGTTGCCTCGACCTCCTCCAGAGAGAGGAACGCGGTCAGCGAGTGGTCGCCGGACGGCGCGGTCCGCAGCATCGGTCGCTCCTGGGGTCAGACGAGTTCGAGGATCGTGGCGTTGGCCATGCCGCCGCCCTCGCACATGGACTGCAGTCCGTAGCGGATGCCGTTGTCGCGCATGTGGTGGACCAGGGTGGTCATGATGCGAGCGCCGGAACCGCCGATGGGGTGGCCGATCGCCATCGCGCCGCCGAGCGGGTTCATCCGCTTGTAGTCGGCGCCGGTCTCGCGCAGCCAGGCCAGGGTCACCGAGGCGAAGGCCTCGTTGATCTCGTACGCCCCGATGTCGCCGATCGACAGGCCGGACTTCTTGAGCGCCTTGGCGGTGGCGGGGATGGGGCCCTTGAGCATGGTGATGGGATCGGTGCCCGCCACGACCGCCGTGTGGACACGCGCCAGGGGGGTCCAGCCCTGGGACCGGGCGAACTCGCTCGTGGTGACCAACAGGGCGGCCGCCCCGTCCGAGATCTGCGAGGCGTTCCCCGCGGTGATCGAACCGCCCTCGCCGAAGGCGGGCTTGAGGCCGGCGAGCGTCTCCAGGGTGGAGCCGCGCCGCACCCCCTCGTCGGTGTCGAAGATCCGCTGCGTGCCGTCCTCGTCGGTGACCGCGATCGGGGCGATCTGGCCCTCGAACGCGCCCCTGTCGATGGCGCGGGCCGCGCGCTGGTGCGAGTCGAGGCCGTGCCGGTCCATCTCGGTGCGCGTGATGCCGTACTCGTCGGCGATCATCTGTGCGCCCACGCCCTGGCTGAAGCGGACGCCGTTGTAGCGGTCCCAGACGTCCGGCCCGAAGGGCTCGCCGAAGCGGCCGTCGGAGCGGGCGCTGCCGAGTGGAATGGCGCTCATGATCTCGACGCCGCCGGCCACGGCCACGTCGTACTGCCCGGCTATGACGCCCGCGGCGGCTTGGTGCACGGCCTGTTGCGAGGAGCCGCACTGGCGGTCGATGGTCAGGCCGGGGACGGACTCGGGCCAGCCGGCGGCCAGGACGGCGGCGCGCCCGACACATCCGGCCTGCATGCCGACGGCGCCGGCGCAGCCCCAGATGACGTCGTCCACCAGACCGGGGTCGAGCGAGGTGCGTTCGGCGAGGGCGTTCAGGACATGGGCCGAGAGGGAGGCGGAGTGCATCCGAGAGAGCGATCCGCCGCGCTTGCCGACGGCGGTGCGTACGGCGTCGACGATGACTGCGTCACGCATAGAGGTTCTCCTGTCCGAGAAGGGAATCGGTGAGGGGTGGGGCTCAGAGGCCGAGGTCCTTGGCGATGATGGTCTTCATGACCTCGCTGGTCCCGGCGTAGATGCGGGAGACGCGGGTGTCGGCGTAGATGCGGGCGATGGGGTACTCCAGCATGTAGCCGTAACCGCCGTGCAACTGGAGACACTTGTCGATGACACGGCCCGCGACCTCGGTGCAGAACAGCTTCGCCTTGGCCGCGTCGGCGGGACTCAGCTCGCCTGAGCGGTGCAGCAGGAGCGCGCGGTCGACCAAGGTCTGCGCGGCCTCGACCTCGGTGGCGCACTCGGCGAGAACGAACTTGGTGTTCTGGAAGGCGGCGACGGGCTTGCCGAAGACCTGGCGCTCCCGCACGTACTCGCGGGCGAAGCGGACGGCGGCCGCCGCGGTCGCGTAGCCGCTGACGGCGGCGCCGAGGCGCTCCACGACGAGGTTGTGGGTCAGATAGGAGAAGGCGGCTCCCTCGTCCCCGAGCAGGTTCTCCACAGGGACCCGTACGTCGCTGAATGCCAGCTCCGCGGTGTCCTGGGCCCGCAGGCCGATCTTGTCCAGCTTGCGGCCTACGGAGAAGCCGGGCGAGGTGGTGTCCACGCACAGGATGGAGAGGCCCGCGCGCCGGTCGTCGGGGCGGGCCGGCGCGGTGCGGCAGACGACGAGGACCAGATCGGCCCGGGCGCCACCGGTGATGAAGGTCTTGGCACCGTTGAGGACGTAGTGGGTGCCGTCCGCCGAGAGTTCGGCCCGCGTGCTGATCGCCGCGAGGTCGGAGCCGGTGCCGGGCTCGGTCATGGCGATCGCGGTCATGACCTCGCCGGTGAGGAAGCCGGGGAGCCAGCGGCGCTTCTGCTCCTCGCTGCCGAACTCCAGCAGATAGGGCAGCACCAGGCAGGTGTGCACGACGTCGGCGCCGAAGGTGACGCCGGCGCGGGCGCACTCCTCGCGGATCACGGCGAGGTAGGTGAGGTCGGTGACTCCGGCACCGCCGTACTCCTCGGGGACCTGGATGCCGAAGACCCCGAGTTCGCCGAGGCGGAGGTAGAGGTCGCGGGGGACGTGGCCGTCCTGCTCCCAGTCGGCGTAGTGCGGCACGACCTCGTCGGCGATGAAGTCGCGGATGGTCGCACGGAAGGTCTCATGCTCCTGGGTGAACACGCTGCGGCGCACGGTGAGGCGTCCTCTCTCGCATGCCCGACAGACTCACCGGGCAGCAGTAAGTTAATTCATGGTAACCGTAGTGTCTATCTATCTACGAGTTAGACCTTGTGAAACAGTGCCTACAGGATAGAAAGTGAACTTCTAGTAACTCACCTCTGTTGATCTTTACGTCCCTTCCCAGGATGGTTCCCATGTATCTGACGCAGTCGCTGCACCGCGCCCTCCAGCAGCATCCCGATCGCGTGATGACGATTTGCGGCACACGGAGCCGGACCGTGCGGGAGGTCGCGGACCGGGTGGCGCGGCTCGCCGGCGGGCTGCGCGCGCTGGGGGTCTCGGAGGGCGACCGAGTGGCCGTCCTTGCCGCCAACTCCGACCGGTACCACGAGACCTTCTTCGCCGCGTGGTGGATCGGCGCCGCGGTCAACCCTGTGAACGTCCGGTGGAGCACCGCCGAGATCGGCTACGCGCTGCGGGACTCGGAGAGCCGCGTCCTCCTCGTCGACGACGCCTTTACCAGTCTCGTACCGGAGCTGCGTGCAGCGACCCCGTCCCTCGGCGCCGTGCTCCACTGTGGCGACGAGACGCGCACTCCGGCCGGCCTGACCGGCTACGAGGACCTCATCGCGGCCTCGGAGCCGGTCGAGGACACCCGCGCCGGCGGCCCGGCGCTCGCGGCGCTGCTCTACACCGGCGGCACGACGGGGCTACCCAAAGGCGTGATGGTCTCGCACCAGGGCCTCATGACCTCGACGCTGGGAACCCAGCTCAGGGTCCCCTCGGCGATCCCGGGCGGCCGGCTCCTCACCTCCGCGCCGATGTTCCACGTCGCGGCCCTCGTGGGGTGGCTCGGGCAGAACGTCGCGGGGGGCACCGTCGTCTTCCTGCCGGGATTCACCGCGGAAGGCGTCCTGGACGCGGTCGAGAAGCACCGCGTCACCACCATGGGGCTCGTCCCCACCATGATCCAGAGGCTCCTGGACCACCCCGGCGCGGCCGACCGGGACCTCAGCAGCCTCCAGTACCTCGGCTACGGTGCTTCGCCGATCTCCGAACCCCTGCTGCACCGCGCCATGAAGGCGTTCCCGCAGGCCCGGTTCAGCCAGGGGTACGGCATGACCGAGACGGCGATGATCACCATGCTCGGCCCCGAGGAGCACCTCGGCCCCGACCGGCTGCTGCGCTCGGCGGGCCGCGCCACGCCCCACTGCGAGGTTCGCGTCGTCGGACCGGACGGCGAGGAGGTGCCGCGCGGAACCGTCGGCGAGATCGTGTGCCGCGGCGACAACCTGATGCTCGGCTACTGGCACAAGCCCGAGGAGACGCGGGCCGTCCTCCGGGACGGATGGATGCACACCGGCGACGGCGCCTACATGGACGAGGAGGGGTACGTCTTCATCGTCGACCGGATCAAGGACATGATCGTCACCGGCGGGGAGAACGTGTACTCCGCCGAGGTCGAGAACGCTGTGGCCCGGCACCCCTCGGTGGCCTCCTGCGCCGTCGTGGGGCTCCCGGACGACCGGTGGGGCGAGCGGGTGCACGCCGTGGTTGTCCTCAAGCCGGGCCACGAGGCCACCGAGGACGAGATCCGTGCCCACGTCCGGGAGCTGATCGCCGGCTACAAGGTCCCCCGCACGGTGGAGTTCGTCCGCGTCCTGCCGGTCTCCGGGGCGGGGAAGATCCTCAAGCGGGAGCTGCGGGACAAGCGGACGCGCTGACGGCAGCGCGACGGCACGTACGGCGAAGCGCCGCGCACCCGGGGTGCGCGGCGCTTCGCCGTGAGGAGACCGGGTCAGGGCAGGACGACGGGGAAGTCCCCGTCCGGGACCTCCAGGAGCCCGTGCAGCATGGTGAGGACCGTGGCGTCCCCGTCGAGCAGCAGCCGGGCGGTGGCGACCGCGTCGGCGAACGAGTCCCGGCCGGCGAGGATCCGGTTGAGCACCGTCCGGTCGATCCGGAGCGTCAGTTGAGGAGCTTCCCCGCCCGGAGCGTCGCCCGGCATCGGGGTCAGGACGCCGTTCCCGACGAGGACCGTCCATATCTCGCCGGTGTCGGTGAACTCCCAGCGTGTCAGCAGGCGGTGCGCCGCCGCTCGCGGGCCGTGCAGGTGGATGGCCATCATCGCGAACAGTTGCGCGGTGGAGAGACCGCTCAGCATCGCGAGTCCGCCCATCGCGGGACGCGCGCCCGCCCGGCCGCCGGACCGCCGGCCCTCGCGGAGCTCCTGCGCCCCGGTCAGGTAGATGTTCCGCCAGGTCCCGTTCTCCTGAGCGAAGGCGAGGCGCTCGAACGCGCCGGCTTGCAGCTCGTGCGCCTCCGCGTGCTCCGGCTCTGCGAAGAGGACGTGGTTGAGCAGTTCGACGGCCCAGCGCAGATCGCCGTCCTCGACCGCTTTGCGCGCGATCTCGACCGTGGCGTCGGCACTGCCGATGGCGGCCACGTACCGCTTTGCCTGCTCGACAGGCGGGTGTTGCCACAGATGCGCGGGGTTGCCGTCGTACCAGCCCATGTAGCGCTGGTAGACGGCCTTCACGTTGTGGCTGATCGAGCCGTAGTACCCGCGCACGCTCCAGGTACGGCCCAGTTCACCGGGGAAGCTCTGGATCTCCTCGGCTATCTCCGGTCCGGTGAGGCCGCGGTTCATCAGCCGGACGGTCTGGTCGTGGAGGTACGCGTAGGCGTCGCGCTGCTCGGCGAGCATCCGGCGCACCTCGTCCCGCCCCCACGTCGGCCAGTTGTGGGACCCGATGAGGACCTCGGCCTCCGGGAAGAGCCGGAGCGACTCGGTGATGTACGACGCCCAGGCGTGCGCGTCCCGGACCAGCGCCCCGCGCAGGGTCAGCACGTTGTGCAGGGTGTGGTTGACGTTCTCCGCGATGAGCAGCACCCCGCGGTCGGGCAGGTACAGATTCATCTCGGAGGGCGCCTCGGTGTCCGGGGTGAGCTGGAAGACCAGCCGCACCCCGTCGAGTTCGCGTTCCTCGCCCGTCACCGTGAGGGTGTCGGTGGGCGGCACCAGGCCCATCGAGCCCGTCGACAGACCCTGGGCCAGGCCGAAGCCGACCTGGCCCTCGGGGCCGAGGGGGAGGCTCCGGCCGTACATGTACACGGCTCGCCGGAACATCGCCGGACCGGCGAAGACGTTCTCGCTCACGGCGTGGTGGAGGAAGCCCTCCGGCGCGAGCACCGCGCATGCGCCGGCCTCGACCTCCTTGGCCGTCGTGACGCCGAGGACCCCGCCGAAGTGGTCGCCGTGGCTGTGCGTGTAGACCACCGCGCGGACCGGCCGGTGGCCGCGGTTGCGCCGGTAGAGGTCGAGGCCGGCCTCCGCCACCTCCTTGGAGGTGAGGGGGTCGACGACGACCACCCCCGTACGTCCCTCGACGATAGTCATGTTGGCGGCGTCGAGGCCGCGGATCTGGTAGACGCCGGGAACCACCTCGAACAGGCCCTGGTGGGTGTTGAGCCCGCTCTGGCGCCACAGGCTCGGATGAACGGTGTCGGGGCACTCGCCCTGGAGGAAGCTCCAGCGTTCGTTGTCCCACACCACCCGGCCCCGGCCGTCGCGGACGACACAAGGGTCGAGCCGGTCGATCAGGCCGCGGGCCGCGTTGACACGGTCCCTGGAGTCGTCGTAGTCCAGATCTGCAATCTCGGACATGCTGCCTCGTTTCGGAGTCGTCGCGGACTGGGGATCAGCCGCGCAGCAGGGCGCGGCCGATGATGAGCTTCTGGACCTCGCTCGTCCCCTCGTAGATGCGCATGACGCGCACGTCGCGGGCGATCCGCTCGACCGTCGTCTCGCGCATGTAGCCCATGCCGCCGTGGATCTGCACGGCGCGGTCGGCGACGCGGTCGGCCATCTCCGTGGCGAAGAGCTTGGCGGTCGACGGGCCGATCTTGGTGTCCTCGCCGGAGTCGTACCTACGCGCCACCTCCAGGACGAGGGCGCGGGCGGCGTCCAGCTCCGCCCGGCTCTCCGCGAGCATGGCCTGGACGAGCTGGAAACGGCCGATGGGCTCACCGCCCTGCTTGTTGTTCCGCGCGTACTCGACCGACTCCTCCAGCGCGCGGGTCGCCTGGCCGACGCACAGGGCCGCCACGTGGACCCGGCCCTTGGCCAGCGAGCGCATCGCCGCGTTGAAGCCCTTTCCGGCCATGCCGCCGATGACGGCCGAGTGCGGCACCCGGACCTTGTCGAAGAAGACCTCGCTGGTCCAGGCCCCGGCCTGACCGGTCTTGATGTCCTTGGGGCCGACGTTGAGGCCGGGGGTGCCCTGTTCGACCAGGAAGCAGGAGATTCCGTCGGTCGGTTTGTCGCCCTCGCCGGAGCGGGCGAAGACCATGAAGACGTCGGCCACGGCGGCGTTGGTGATGAAGCGCTTGCTGCCGGTGATCTCGTAGAAGCCGTCACCAGTGTCCACGGCCCGGGTCTTCATGCCCGACGGGTCGGATCCCGCCTCCGGCTCCGTGAGCGCGAAGGACGCCACAGCACCCTCGGCGAGCCGGGGCAGCCAGGTCTCCTGCTGTTCCCGGGAGCCGTAGTTGACGAGGACCTGGCCGGCGATGCCGATGTTCGTGCCGAACATGGACCGGAAGGCCAGTGTGGTGTAGCCGAACTCGAAGCAGAGCTGGGCATCCTCGGTCACGGAGGCGCTCATGCCCCCGAACTCCTCGGGCAGCGTGTAGCCGAACAGCCCCATGTCGATCGCCTTGCGGCGGATCTCGTCCGGCACCACGTCCGTGGCGTCGATCTCACGCTCGCGCGGGACGACGTCCTCCCGGACGAAGCGGCGGACCGCTTCGAGCACGGCCTTGAACTCGGTGGCTTCCATGGGTCTTCCCTCTTTCTGGGTCATGCGGTGACGCGGTGTTGGGGAGCGGGGAGGGCAGGCGGGTCAGCCCTCGTCCGCCTCGAGGGCCTTGCGCAGCTCGGTTTTGAGGATCTTTCCGGTGGGCGTGAGCGGAAGGCTGTCAACGACGTGCAGCTCGCGGATCTTCTGGTACGGCGCGACCTTCACCGCCACATGGGCCATGACCTCGTCGCGGAAGGCCTGACTGCGCCGGCCCTCGCCGGCGGCGTCGGGCCGGAGCACGACGAAGGCGACGGGGACCTCGCCGACCTCGGGGACGCGCCGGCCGACCACGGACGCCTGGGCCACGGCCGGATGCGAGCAGAGCAGCTCTTCCAGCGGTTGCGGATAGACGTTGTAGCCCTTGTAGATGAGCATGTCCTTCGCCCGGCCGACCAGGAACAGGAAGCCGTTCCCGTCGAGGTGTCCGAGGTCGCCGGTGCGGAGCCAGCCGTCCACGAACTGCCCTGCGGTGAGCTCGGGTTCGTCGAGGTATCCGTCGGTCACCTGAGGCCCACGGGCCCACACCTCGCCGGTCTCGCCGCCGGGCAGCACGGTGACGCCGTCCTGCCCCCGGATCTCCAGCTCCGTGCCGGGCGCCGCGATGCCGACGCTGCCGATGGGGGTCTCCAGCGGCAGGCCGGGCGGCGAGAAAGTCAGGCACATGCTGGCCTCGCTCAGGCCGTAGCCTTCGGAGATGTCGGCGCTCGGGATGGCCGAGCGCAGCTTGCCCAGGGCGGTGGTGTCGATGGGCGCGGCGCCCGAGGTGATCAGCCGCACGCTGGAGAGGTCGCGCCGCTTCAGCTCCGGGCTGCGGAGCATGCCGTAGTACATGGCCGGGGAGCCCGCCATGTGCGTGACGCCGTACCTCTTGATGTCGATCACGAACTGGTCCGCGTCGAACCGGCCGCCGGTGATCACGGCCGTCGTGCCGACGAGCGTGTTGACGTTGTGGCCAACGAGGCCGAGACCGTGGAAAAGAGGGGCGATGGAGATCTGGACCCCTTCGCCGAGCGGGACGGCGTACGGGGTGGGCGACTCTATCGCGGTGACCCGGACCCCGCCCTGCTCGTCGAGCGACGGCAGGCAGGCGAACCTCCAGCAGCCGGTCTGCAGCACGTTCGCCACCGCGTTGCGGTGGAGGACCCGGACGAACTTGGTCCGCCCGGTCGTGCCGCCCGTCAGCTGGAGGTGGGCGACCAGGTCGGGGTCGACCGTGTAGCCCTCCAGCGGGGCGTGCGCCAGGAGGTCGGTGAGCGGCACGAACTCCTCGGGAAGGACGGCCTCCGGGGGAGCGGGGGACGCCGAGGTGCCCGGGACGTGCACGACGAGCGCCACCTGCGGGGCGGCGGCCTCGGTGAGGACGGCGGCGTTCGCGGGGTGGGTGACGATCGCCTTGGCCGAGCAGGCCCGGAGCTGCTCGCGCAGGACGGCGGCCGGCTGCGCGGGGTTAATCGGCGCGACGGCCAGCCCGGCGCACAGGGCGCCGTAGTAGGCCACGACGTACCAGTAGGTGTTGGGCATGTGGAGCGCGACGACGTCGCCCTCCACCAGTCCGCGCGCGCGGAAGCCGCGGGCGGTCCGGAGGGCTGCGCGGTGGAGCTCGGCGAACGTGAGCGCTTCATCGCCGTCGAGGAGCGCGGCACGCTCGGGGAAGGCGCGCGCGGCGCCGGCGAGCAAGGCGTCAAGGCCCACGGACGGGATGTCCAGGGAGGGCGGCATGTTCAAGGGCGCGACACGAGTCATGAGGGTCCCCTGCGGCGGTGGAGGTGGATGGACTGAGGCCAATGCCCGACGTGCTGGGAGAGGGCGTTCCCGGACTGCCTTGCGTCCAGGGCCGGACACGCGGAGAGCGGGGCGCGGGCCTCACTCCCCACACGCCCAGAAAGTTAATTCATGATAACCAGGCTGTCTATGGTGATCACGGAATTCACCGAGGTCCGGGCGGCAGTGAGCCCCGCAGGACCGCCGCCGCGGTGGACCAGTCCACGCCGTCGAGGATCTTCGGCACGTCGGTCCCGCAGGACGCGGCCTTGCGGAGGAGATCCTCGGCGGTGGGGGCCCGTAGCGGGCTCCCTGGCGGCAGAGTTATGGCCGTCTCCACGGCGGAACCGTCGGCGAACTCCATCCGGAGCGCCAGCTCCCCGGCGAGCAGGTCGTTCCCGCCCGGCCGCCGGACGATCTCGACGGCCTCCATCAGGCGCCGCGCCTCGGGCCGGCGCACGGCCTCGTCGGTGAACGAAGAGAAACCGGGAAACTCGTCCAGGAGTGCCGCCGCGACCGCGTACGGCATGCTGAACTTCCCCTGCAGCCCGGTGGTCGGCCGGTCGTGGATGAGCGGTTGCGTCCCCGAGGCGGGCGTTGTCACGACGATCCGCCGCACGGCGGCCGGATCGAAGGCGCCGTGACGTTCGCGAAGCTCGCGGACGGCCGCGATCGGCCGCTGCATGGCGTAGCAGCAGGGGTGGAGCTTGACCGCCAGACCACCGGGAACAGCAGGGCCCCCGACGTTCAAGGGCCGGCCCTCGCCGGCCACCAGGTCGAGCCACACGTCGAGCGCGCGCGGGTCGGCCGTGGCGCCCGCCTTCGCCAACCGCGCCGCCCTGACCCCCGCCTCGACCGCGAAGCCGACCTGGAGCGCCTTGGAGTGGGTGCCGAATGCGGCCTGCACCCCGCCGGCGGCCGGCAGGGCGAGTGCCATGGCCGTCGCCAACTCCTTCGCGCTCAGGCCCAGGGCGACGCCGGCGGCGACCGCCGCCGCCGGGGCGCCCTGAGTGCACGTGCCGTGCCAGCCGGCCTCGTAGTGCCGCCACCCCAGCCAGGTGCCGAGACGGCTCATGACCCCGGCCCCCGCGAGGTAGGCCTCCGGCCCGCCCCCGGTCGCGAGCACGGCGGGCACGATCACCACGCTGACGTGGCTGGTGGACTCGATCTGCACGTCGTCGAAGTCGAGCACGTGACCGACCGCGGACCAGCGGGCGGCCTCGGGCAGCTGGGCCGCGAGCCGGGTCACCTCGTGGTCGCGCGCCGCCAGGGTGACGGCCAGCGTGTCGATCAGGGAACGTCCGGCGAGGTCGAGGTCGGCCTCGTCGGGGACGAACGCGTGCGCCCAGCGGGCGAGTTCCGCAGCGGTACCGGACACGGCCGCCTCACTTCCCCTGTTTCTTCAGCTCGGGGCGGCCGGGCTGCTCGCCGCCGCGCGCGTCGATGTACTCGGCGGTCGGGACCATCACCTTGCGGCGGAAGACGCACACCAGGGTGCCGTCCTGCTTGTAGCCCTTGGTCTCGACGTGGACGATGCCGCGGTCGCTCTTCGACTTCGACGGCGTCTTGTCCAGGACGGTTGTCTCGCCGTAGATGGTGTCGCCGTGGAAGGTCGGCGCCACGTGCCGCAGCGACTCGATTTCCAGGTTGGCGATGGCCTTGCCGGAGACGTCTGGCACGGACATGCCGAGCAGCAGCGAGTAGATGTAGTTGCCGACGACGACGTTCTTCTTGAAGTCCGTCGTGTTCTCCGCGTAATTCACGTCCATGTGCAGCGGGTGGTGGTTCATCGTCAGCAGGCAGAAGAGATGGTCGTCGTACTCCGTGACCGTCTTCCCGGGCCAGTGCTTGTAGACGGCACCGATCTCGAACTCTTCGTAGGTGCGGCCGAACTGCATGGGACTCAGGCCTCCGGGATCTCGAACTTGGTGGTGCGCTGCATGCCGGCGGCGCGGCCCTTGCCGGAAATGACCAGGGCCATCTTGCGGGAGGCCTCGTCGATCATCTCGTCGCCGAGCATCGCGGAGCCCTTCTTCCCGCCGGCCTCGGACGTGTAGTAGTCGTAGGCGTCGAGGATCAGTTCGGCGTGGTCGTAGTCCTCCTGCGAGGGCGAGTAGACCTCGTTCGCGGCGGCGACCTGGTCCGGGTGCAGCACCCACTTGCCGTCGAAGCCGAGGGCGGCGGAGCGCCGGGCGACCTCGCCGTAGCCCGCCGGGTTGCGGATCTGCAGGTAGGGGCCGTCGATCGCCTGCAGGTTGTTGGCGCGGGCGGCCATCAGGATGCTCATCAGGATGTGGTGGTAGGCGTCCGCCGGGTAGCCGGGCGGCTGCTCGCCGACGACCAGCGACTTCATGTTGATCGAGGCCATGAAGTCGGCCGGGCCGAAGATGATCGTCTCGACGCGCTGGGACGCCTGCGCGATCGCGTTGACGTTGTTCAGACCCTGGGCGTTCTCGATCTGCGCCTCGATGCCGATCTTGCCGACCTCGAAGCCCATGGTCTTCTCGATCTGGGTGAGCAGGAGGTCGAGCGCGACGACCTGCTGGGCGTCCTGGACCTTCGGCAGCATGATGCAGTCGAGGTTCTGGCCCGCGCCCTCGACGACCGTGACCACGTCACGGTACGTCCAGTGCGTGGTCCAGTCGTTGACGCGGACGACGCGGGTCTTGCCGGTCCAGTCGCCCTCGTTGAGGAATTTGACGACGGTGTGGCGGGCCTCGGGCTTGGCCAGCGGCGCGCACGCGTCCTCCAGGTCCAGGAAGACCTGGTCGGCGGCGAGGCCCTGGGCCTTCTCCAGGAAGCGCGGGTTCGAGCCGGGCACCGCGAGGCAGGAGCGGCGGGGGCGCAGTCGGGTGAATGTCATGGGGATCCTTCTCTCGGGAGTGAGCGGGGTCAGCGCTTCGGCTGGTAGTCGGTGGCGTGCTCGACGTGCTTGAACAGGGCCTGCGCGGTGCTGTCGGCCGTGCCGCGCGCCGCCTCCTCGGCGATGTGGCCGACGAGGCCGACGGCGCGGGCGGCCGTCACGACGGAGCGGATCAGCTTCCAGTCGAAGCCCATGTCGGCCATGACCGCGCCGAACGTCCCGGCGCCGTTGAGGGTGATGAGCTTGCCGCGGCGGCTCTCCATCTCGGCGTGCACAGCCTGGAGGAGGCGGCTGTGGCGCCCGAGGAAGCCCCACTGCTCGGCGAGTTCGAAGTAGCGCGCCGTACGAGGGTCGCGCGGCCGGTGGGTCGGGTGGCCGAAGCCGGGCACCCGGTCGCGGGAGGCGGCGTACGCGTCGAGGATCGTCGCAGCCGTCTCCTCGGCGGACCGGTCCTCGGGCGCGGCGGCCAGGGCCTCCTGGAGCATCCGGGCGGTGAGCTCCATGGCACCGAGGTAGACGCTGCCGGCGCCCAGCAGCCCGGCGGCGACGGCGGCCTGGGTGGCCTCGGGGGCGCCCAGCCAGGTGAGCCGGGCGGCCAGCGCGCTCGGGGTGAAGCCGTGCTCGGCGATGCCCACCATCAGGGCGTTGAGCATCTTCGACTCGTTCTCGGTGGGCAGCCGGCCCTGCGCGCCGAGGAAGACGAGGTCGGCGAGGCTCGCGTGGCCGATGACCTCGGAGCAGAGGTCGTACCCGTAGATGTCGATCGCGTCGGCGGTGGAGTGGCCGATGTGGGTGGTGTACATCCGGAGCCTTTCCTGGGGGAGGGGGAGTCAGACGGAGGGGACGAGCTTCGGCGGGGCCGTGGGAAGGTGGCCGAGGGCGGCGTCCAGCGCGCCCAGCGTCCAGCGGCCCTCGTGCAGGTGGGTCTCGTTGGCGGTCCAGCCCTCGTAGACGTCGATCCGGCCGCCGCGGATCATGAGCATCTGCCCGTTCACCCGGCACCCTTCGGTGGCGAGCCAGGCGACGACAGGGGAGATATTGGCGGGGTCCCAGGTGTCGAACTCGCCCTCGACCGGGGCCAGTTTCTCCCCGAGGCCGGGCGTCTCCAGCGTCATGCGGGTGCGGGCGACCGGGGCGATGGAGTTGACGCGCACGCCGTACCGCTCAAGCTCGCGGGCGGCGACGACGGTCATGGCGGCGATGCCGGCCTTGGCCGCGGCGTAGTTCAGCTGGCCCGGGTTGCCCCGCAGGCCGGAGCCGGACGAGGTGTTGATCACCGAGGCGCTGACGGCGCGGCCGTTCTTGACCTGGTCGCGCCAGTACGCGGCGGCGTGATGCAGGGTCGCGAAGTGACCCTTCATGTGCACGGACACGACCGAGTCCCATTCGGCCTCGGTCATCCTGACCACGGTCGTGTCGCGGGTGATCCCGGCGTTGTTGACGAGGACGTGCAGGTCGCCGAAGGTCTCGACGGCCAGGCCGATCAGGGCCTCGGCGGCGGCGAAGTCGTTCACCCGCCCGTGGTCGGCGACGGCGGCGCCCCCGGCGGCCCTGATCGCCTCGACGACCTCCTGCGCGGGGTCGGCGTCGGGGTCGTTGACGACGACCGCGGCGCCCTCGGCGGCGAGCCGCAGAGCGTGTTCGCGGCCCAGGCCACGGCCGGCGCCGGTGACGACCGCCACGCGACCGGTGAGGCTTCCCATGATGTTTCTCCTTGGAGTGGGTGTGGGACGGGCGGGACGGAGGGCGCGCCCGCCGGGTTAGGCGCGCCGGCCGAGGGCGCCGGCGGCACGGAGCCGGGCGATGTCCTCGTCGGCATAGCCGATGTCGCGCAGTACTGCGTCGGTGTGCTCGCCCAGGAGGGGCGCCCGCGTCGGCGGGGTCTCCTCGTGGCCGGCGAACTTGATGGGGTTCCCGGCGACCGTGACGGGCCGGTCGAGCCCGGGCTGCTCGACCTCGACGAGCATCCGCCGGGCGTGCACGTGCGGATCGGCGAAGATCGAGTCTGCGGTGTTGACCGGACCCATCGGGACCCGTCCGCCGAGCGCCTTAGCGATCGCCTCCCGGTCGCGCCCGGAGGTCCAGGCGCTCACGATCTCCCTGACCTCGGCGGACCGGGATACCCGGTCGACGTTGGTGGCGTACCGGGGATCGTGGGCCAGCTCGGGGCGTCCCATCAGGTCGCAGAGCAGCGCCCAGTGGTTGTCGCCGGGGGCGGCGAGGGCGATCCACCCGTCGGCGGCCGGGAAGACCCCGTACGGACAGAAGAGCGGGTGGCCGTTGCCCTCGGGCTCGGGCACGACGCCCTGGTACGAGTGCTGGTAGACGATCCGCTCGCACGCGGAGAGCACGGAGTCGTACAGGCCGATGTCGACGAAGCGGCCCCGGCCCGTGGCCTCGGCCTCGCGCACCGCGGCCAGGGTGCCGACGGCCGCGAAGAGCGCGGGGATGATGTCGCCGAGGCCCGGTCCCGCCTTGTACGGTGGGCCTCCGACCGGGCCGGTGATGCCCATCAGACCGCCCATCGCCTGGGAGACGATGTCGTAGCTGGGCCAGTCCTGGAAGGGGCTGGCGCCGGTGCGCGGGTCGCCGAACCCTCGGATGGCGGTGTAGACGAGCCTGGGATTGATCTCGGCGAGCGCCTCGTAGCCCAGCCCGTACCGCTCCATGACTCCCGCCCGGTAGTTCTCGACCAGGACGTCGGAGCCGGCGGCTAGCCGGCGGACGACCTCCGCGCCCTCCGGCACCGAGATGTCCACGACCATGCCGCGCTTGTTGCGGTTGACGGACTGGAAGTAGCCGCCGTATGCCTTGAGTCCGTCGCCGTCGGCGAAGGGGCCCTGGCCGCGGGTCATGTCGCCGGCCGGCGGCTCGACCTTGATCACCGTGGCGCCGAGCTCGGCGAGCAGCATGGTGCCGAAGGGGCCGGCGAGCACTCGGCTGAGGTCGAGCACCCTCAGGCCGGCCAGCGGACCACGGCTCGAGGTGGGTGCGGTGCTCATGGTCACCGGCCCAGAAGCGTGTCGGAGATGATCTTCATCTGGATCTCGGAGGTGCCCTCGAAGATCTTGGTGAGACGGGCGTCGCGCCAGTACCGCTCGACAGAGAAGTCCGTGGTGTAGCCCGCGCCGCCGTGGATCTGGATGCCCTCGCTCGTCACCCGCTCGGCCATCTCGGTCGCGTGCAGCTTCACCATGGAGGCCTGGAGGTTGGACGGCCAGCCGGCGTCGTAGTCGGCGCAGATGCGGTGCAGCAGCGAGCGGGAAGCCTCGATCTGCGTCGCCATGTCGGCGATCTTGAAGCGGATGGCCTGCTTGTCGGCGATCGGCTTCCCGAACTGCACGCGGGTCTTGGCGTACTCGATCGAGTCCTCCAGGGCGCCGCGGGCCAGGCCGATGGCGCGGGCGGCGGTGTGGATGCGGGCGATGACCAGGTCGCCCATGGCGACCTTGAAGCCCTTGCCTGCCGCGCCAACGATCATGCCGGGCTCGACCCGGGCGTTGTCGAAGGAGAGTTCCCAGGTCTTCCAGCCGTGGTAGCCGATCTTGCGCACCGGGTTGCCGGTGACGCCCTCGGGGAGCGTGCCGCGCTCCTTCGGCATCAGGAAGCAGGTGATGCCGCGTGAGCGGTGCGCCGTATCGGCGGGTTCGGTCCGGGCGAAGACCTGGAGGTAGTCGGAGCCGTCGGCGAAGGTGCACCACATCTTCTGGCCGGTGATCCGCCAGCCGCCGTCCACCTCCTGCTCCGCGCGGCAGCTCATGTTGGCGACGTCGGAGCCTGCCTCGGCCTCGGAGAGCGCGAAGGCGCTGAGGAACTCGCCGCGGGCCATCAGCGGCAGGTACTCGTCCTTCTGCTGCTCGTTGAAGCCGTGCGCGAACTGCTGGCCGCGGGCGATCAGGCTGGCGACGCTCATCCAGCCGCGTGCCAGCTCCTCGACGATGATCGCGTACTCGGAGACGCCGAGGCCGAGACCGCCGTACTCCTCGGGGATGAGGATGCCGAAGAAGCCGAGATCGGCCATCTTGGCGCGCAGTTCCATCGGGATCTCGCCCGCCACCGGGTCGAGTTCCGCCGCGACGGGCATCACCTCCTTGGCCACGAACTCCCGCGCCATGGCCTGGATGGCCAGCCTGTCCTCGGTCAGAAAGGTCTCGGTGGCGGTGCTCACGTCGTACTCCTTGCCGGGCCCGGGGGCCCGAGTCGATGGGGGGTGCCGCACAGGACGGCAGGGGTCACGGTGCGAGGGCGGCCGCGATGCGCGCGGCGGTGTCCTGCAGCCGCCGCGCCCACGGGGCGATCCGGTCCTCGTCGAAGCGGCTGTCGGGCAGCGAGATGCCGATTCCGGCGACCGGGCGGCCGGAGGCGTCGGGGACGGCGCATCCCACGGCGCACACCCCGGCCCGGTTCTGGCCGAGGTTCACCGCGTACCCGCGGGCCCTGACCTCGGCCATCCGCTCACGGATCCGCTCCGGGGAGGTCTCCGTGCTCGCGGTCAGCCGGGGGACGGGCACGGCCAGGACCTGCTCGGCCTCGTCGGCGGGCAGCGCGGCCAGGACCGCGAGCCCGGTCGAGGTGACGGGCATCGGCGAGGTGGCGCCCACCTGGTTGAAGGTGCGCACGGCACGACGGCAGTCGAGGCGCTCGATCAGCACCATCAGCCCGCGCCCGTCGGGCACCTGGAGCGTCACGGTCTCGTCCAGCAGCTCGCAGAGCTCCCGCATGGGCTCCAGGGCTATCTCCCGCACACCGTCGCTCCGCACCCCCCGCCGGCCGACGACGAACATCCGCGGGGTCAGCGCCCACCGCGTGGAGGCGCCGACGACGGAACGGATCCAGCCGAGTTCCGCGAGGGAGACGAGGGCGCGCTGCACCGTCGACTTCGGCAGCCCGGACAGCCGCGAGAGTTCGGCGACGCCGACGGGCTGGTGTTCGGAGATCGTCTCGAGGAGCAGGAGGCCCCGGTGGATGCTCTGCATCAGGCCCCTCCACGGGGGTCGGTGACTCGGGTACGGGCCCGCCCGGCGCTGGTCGCCAGGGGCGCGTCGCCCGCTGTCCGGCACGCTATGCCGCAGAGTGACACCAGGTAAAGCCTTGAGATTCCTGGACATGTGATAGGTATTGTCTATGGAACGTCGCCATCTCTCGTACTTCCTCGCCGTGGTGGAGGCCGGAAGCATCTCGGAGGCCGCGCGCCGCCTGCATCTGAGCCAGCCCTCCGTGTCCCAGGCGGTCCAGGAGCTGGAACGCGAGCTGAGGACCCCCCTCCTCGTGCGGGGGCGCGTCGTCGCGCTCACCCCGGCGGGGAAGTCTCTGATCGGCCCCGCCCGCCGGGTCCTGCGCGCCTTCGACGGAGTGCGGGCCGCGGTCACGGACATGGGGGAACTCGTCGCCGGCCGGCTGGACCTGGCGGCAGCCCCCGGCCTGGCCGTCGACCCCACCGTGCCCCTTGTGGCGGAGTTCCGGTCCAGGTACCCCGGCGTGAACGTCCGGGTCACCGAGGCGTCGCACGGCGTGGACGGCTTCGGCGTGCTCCGGCGGGCCGAGGCCGAACTGATGATCCACGACCACGCGGCGCCCTACCCCAAGCACCGGGCGGTGCCCGTGCGGCTCGCGCCGCTCATGGCGGTCTTCCCACCGGGCGGCGGGCCCTCGACGGGAGGAGCGGTGGGCCTCGCGGAGCTCACCCGGCACCCGATCGTGTTGGGCGGATCCTCCGACTCGTCCGTCGGCATGTGGTTCAGCAGTGAACTGGCGGCACGGGAGCTGCCCTCACTCACCATCGCCGTCGACAGCGCGCACCGCGACGCCGTCATCCCGTTGGTCCTGGCCGGCGCCGGGGCGACGGTGCTCCCTGAGTCGGCCGCCCTGGCCGCGGAGCGCCTGGGGGCCGTGGTGCGGCCGGTGGACTTCACCGTCCCGCGCCGGTGCTACCTCTACCATCGGGTCGGCCCCCTCTCGCCGGCCGCCCAGGCGTTCGTGGGGCTGGTGGAGGAGGACGCGGAAGGCGCTCAGCGGCCGAAGTGAATTCCTTCTAACGTGGCCCTCCCATGGGTCGGACCGCTCACATCGTGGAAGAATGCCCGGGTGAAGTGAGTCTCCGGTACCTTGTTCGTGGATCTTCGACTGAGATCCGGAGTCAGGCGGGGGCCGGGCCAACCGGCGGCGGTGAGGGCGGAGAGCGATGCGGACGGACGTCGAGGGAAGGGCCACACGGCGGCCCCCGGACCGCAAGGCGCGCATCGTCGCGGCTGCGGGCGAACTCTTCTCCGAGCGGGGCTACCACAACGTCTCGGTCGCGGACGTGGCCTCGGCCGTGGGCATCACGGCCCCGGCACTGTACCGGCACTTCCGCGGCAAGCCGGACCTCCTGCTGCACGTCGTCACCCGCACCATCGAGGGGATCTCGGCGGCGGTCCGCGCCGCCCCCGACCTCGACTCCTATCTGCGGGGCTCGGCGAGCAGCAGCGTCGAGCGGCGGCACGCCGCCTTGATCTGGCAGCGGGAGGCACGGCACCTGCCCGAGGCCGAGCGCCGGGACTTCCGGCACGCCCTCAGCGACGACGCCGCGAGGATCGGGACGCTGATCCGCGCCGAGCGGCCGGAGCTCGAGGAGCCGGACGGCCGGCTGCTGGCCTGGGCGGTGCTCGCTGTGTACGGCTCGCTCTCCGCGCACCGGATCACCCTGCCCCGGCGCCGGTTCGAACAGCTCCTGTACGGCCTCGCCCGCTCCGCTGCCTTCTGCGCACTCGACGATTCAGGGCGCGAGTCCGGGACGGACGCCCCGTCCGGGGCCGCGGCCGGTTACGCAGGCCCGACTCCGTCCCGCCGGGAGGAGATCCTCGCGGCGGCGACCCGCCTCTTCGACGAGCGGGGCTTCCAGTCCGTCAGCACGAAGGAGATCGGGCAGGCGATCGGTGCGTCCGGTCCCAGCATCTACAAGCACTTCCCGAGCAAGACCGACATCCTCGTGGCGGCGGTCGTCCGTGGCGGCGAGCAGCGCAGGGCCGGCACGGAACGCGCGCTCGCCGGGGGCGGCACGGCACGCGAGACCCTGGAGTGGCTGCTGGCCTCGTACGTCGAGTTCGCCCTCGGCCAGAGCCATCTCATCGGCGTCCTCATCGGGGAGCTGGACCAGCTGCCCGAGGCTCAGCACAAGGCGTCACTCCAGGCGCAGCGGGACTACGTGGCCCTCTGGGTCCATCTGCTGCGCGAGGTCAGGCCGGAGCTGGAGGTCGCCGAGGCGAAGGTGGTCGTCGGCGCCGTCCTGACGGTGATCGACAACGCAGCCCGCACGGGGCCGCTCGGCGCGCGTCCCGATCTCGCCGCGCGTCTCGCCGAGATCGGGACGGCCCTGCTGTTGCCGGCCAGCGACGGCCCGCCGGAGGACTGAGGGCGCTGGGCAGGGGTGTGGCGCCCGGGCGCCACACCCGAGTGCCACCTGGGGCGTCACTCCGGGAAGGGCATGCTCCGGAGTTCCCGCTTGAGGATTTTGCCGTTGGCGTTCCGGGGGAGCGCCTCGACGAAGAGGACATGGCGGGGCTTCTTGTACGAGGCGATCCGGCCGCGCGCGAAGTCGATCAGCTCGTGGGCGGTGGGCCGTTCGCTCCCCGGCCGGAGCACGACCGCCGCAGCCACTTCCTCGCCCCACTTCTGGTGCGGGACGCCGAACACGGCCGACTCGGCGACGGCGGGATGCTCGGCGAGCGCTGCCTCCACCTCGATCGGGTAGATGTTCTCCCCACCGCTGATGATGACGTCTTTCAGCCGGTCGGTCAGGAAGAGATAGCCGTCCTCGTCGAAGTGGCTGGCGTCGCCCGTCCGCAGGTAGCCGTCGAGGAACAGAGCCGCGTTCTCCTCCGGGCGGTTCCAGTAGCTCGGGGTGTTGTGCGGCGAGCGGACGACCACCTCGCCGATGGTGCCAGGCGGCACCGGGATCCCCGTGACCGGGTCGACCACGGCGACGTCGGAGGTCGGCGCCGGGTTCCCCACCGAGCGCAGCAGGTGCCGTCGGGGGCCGTCGGGGTCGTGGTCCTCCGGGAGCAGCCGGGAGACAGTGCCGGCCTCCGTTAGACGTCATCCGCTTTCCGAACGTGATGGTTTGGTTCGGGCTGGGTGGGCATGAACTCCGGCTGGCAGCGGGAGAGATGGGTGTGTTTCGTCCGC
>NZ_JBVKBD010000033.1:0-57099 GCF_055657365.1 Streptomyces sp. NPDC107559
GGTAAGACGGGCACACGTGCCCGCACAGCGCGGTGAAGCAGGAAGCCACCAGAAGGGCCAGACGGCCCAGGCTGGAATCCCCGTCCTTTAGGGCGCGGAGCACGTCAAGAGATCCGCCGCCTGAAGACCGTCGCGTTCGCGCACCTGGACCATCGCACGCCCGCCAGGCCCTCCAGGTCGTGCGCTGGAGGGCCTGGCGGGCCCTGTGCTAGAAGGTCAGGTTCCAGGCGTCGATCTTGCCTGTGTCGGAGGCGGCGTTGTCGTTGACGCGCAGCTTCCAGGTGCCGTTCGCGACCTCCGAGGAGGCGTTTACGGTGTAGGTCTGGGCGATGTTGTCGGCGCTGGCGCCGGTGTGGTTGTGCAGCGTGTAGACGGTGCCGTCCGGCGCCACCAGGTCGACCTTCAGGTCACCGATGTAGGTGTGCTTGATGTCCACACCCACCTTGAGGGTGGCCGGGGCGTTGCCGGTCACGCCGGTTATGGCGATGGGGCTCTCCACGGTCGCGTTGTCGTTGATGGCGAAGTCCGCGAGGTTCTCGAAGTACTTACCGGGCGGCGGGGTGGTCCCGACGGCCTTGAGGGCGTCGACTTGTCCTTCGCCGAAGAACGAATTGTTGGCCGTCGTGCCCGTGCAGCGGCTGTCCGAGGGGCAGGCGATGTCGTTGGCCTGGGCGGCCAGCTTGGCGCGGATCTGCGCCGGGGTGATGCCCGGGTTGGCGCTGGCGATGAGTGCCGCCACGCCGACCACGTGCGGGGTGGCCATCGAGGTGCCGCTCTTGCTGCCGTAGCCACCGCCGGGGACAGTGGAGTACACGTTGCTGCCCGGCGCCGCGACGTCGATGACGCCCTGCCCGTAGTTGGAGAACGAGGCCTTGGTGACACCCGTGCCGTTGGCCGCGACCGTGACCACGCCCGGCAGTTCGGTCGGGATGTCGAGGCAGGCGTTGGTGATCGTGCGGGTGACCGGCGTCGAGTCGTTCGGGCTCGCGGAGTCGGTCGTCTTGTGGGCGAGGTCGTAGTTCTCGTTGCCCGCGGCGGCGATCTGGAGGGAACCCTTGCCCTCGGCGTACTCCTGGGCGCGCTTGACGCCCTCGATGATGGCGGCCTGGTCGATGTTGTCCGGGCAGTTGAACTGCCACGGGTCCGTGTAGTAGCTGTTGTTGGTGACCTTGAAGCCGTGGTCACCGGCCCAGACGAAGCCGCAGATGGTGTTCTCGGCGAAGAAGAAGGAGTTGCCCGGCTCAGCGACCCGGACCGCGGCGATCTTCACCCCGGGGGCCACGCCGACGACGCCCTTGCCGTTCTTGGCCGCGGCGATGGTGCCCGCTACGTGGGTGCCGTGCGTGTCGACGTCCCGCCAGGCGCCGACACGGGTGTCGGGCTTGCCGTAGGCGCAGGAGACCGAGTCGGCCGCGTCGAAGTTGGGCGCCAGGTCCTGGTGCTGGTCGTCCACACCGGTGTCCAGGATGCCGACCGTGACGGAGGCGGAGCCCGGGTTCACGGCCCAGGCCTGGTCGGCCTTGATCTGGCTCATGTCGGCCCGGACCGGCTCTCCTGCCGGGGTCGAGGCCTGGGCCGGGTTGGCCGGGAGCGCCGGGTTGTAGGCGTCGGCCGGGACGTCCGAGGTGCGCGTGGCGCCGACCTGCTGCACGCCGGCGACGCCGCGCATGGTGGCGGCGAATGTGCTGGACGCCGAGTGGGCGACGATCACGCCGATGGCGTCGAAGTTCGAGAAGACGGTGCCTCCGTTGGCCGCGATCGCGGAGCGGACCGCCGAACTGTCACCGGGGGCGGTGATCACGAGGTAGGCACGCGTGCCGGCCACCCAGGTCGCACTCTGGGAAGCCGGCACGGCGGCCGCAGCGTGGGCCTTGGCGGCTGGCGCGGGGGAGGGGCCGATGGGGAGCGTGCCCGCGAGGGCGCCCGGGGCGCCGAACACGAGGGCGGCACCGAGCGTGGCCGCCAGGACCAGCGTGCGTCTGGTCCGGCTCGATATGTGGGGTATCAATGCGTCCTCCGGAGACGGCCCGGCCGTGCTGAGGGCACCGGCCAGGCCGTACGAAACGAGTGGTGGATGCAAGATGCCAGGCGTGTGCTCCTGTACGGAAGTACCTTTCCGTACAGGGGCGTTATAGGGGAATGGCTGAAAAGGCGTACTCCGGGCATCGGGGGTCGGGATCCGCCGGGAGCTCTGCGACGTCGACCGCACCCTGGCGTACGCCGCCGACCTGGTGCCGGCCATCGACGGGGTGGACCGGCTGCTGGCGTGGTGGACGGCGAATAGGAGAAGGCGACGATGAGCATGTTCGGGGACGGCCTGGACGCCGCGGTCCACAGGGCGTTCACCCGCCCGGCGCCCAAGACCGCACCCGCGCAGATGCGCTACCTGGTCAAGCAGTACAAGGGCACCAGGGCGGTCGCCCAGTTGCTGCGGATCTCCCAGGGCACCGTCGAGCGGTACGTGAAAGACCAGATCAAAAACCGCGCCCGGACCTCGCCGCATGCCTGGAGCGCGAGGTGAAGGCCCGCTGGCAGCCCCAGATCCGGGCCAGGGCCCGCAAGAAGGCGGCGACCACCGGCGGCATCTTCTGGCGATGAGCGCTTTCGCTGACGCAGGAACGCTACGGCATCCGCTTCAGCCGCGCCGTCAGTAGCGCGGTGAGCCGGCCGGTGCTGCGTTTGGTTAGGCTGGCCGGCGACCGCGTGAGCTGCCACCACGCCGCCGACTGGGTCGAGCTTGGGAGCGTCCGGCGGCAGGTTGATGGAGGTCCGTCGTAACCGGGTGGTGAGCGCTTGTCCCTCAGGCGTGCGTACCGGCGCAGCGTCTTCGGGCCGATCCCTGCCGGGCGGATGGCCCTGGTCCGCCCAGCAGGTGATGCCGGCCTTGGCGAGAGCGTCGATGATGCCCCGTGCCCGCGTGCCGCCCGAACGTCGTGGACGGCACGGCCAGGGCCGGTGAGGCGCGGAGGCGGCGCCCCTTCGGATCGGCTGTGACCTGCAGGTTCATGCCGGGTTTTCTGTGCTTGCCTGAGCGCAAGGGACGGTCGGCGGCGGTCCGGTCGATCGGCAGAGGCGTCCCGTCCAGGATCACAGAGGCCTTCATCGATGCGGCCCTTCGGTTTCGGCGAGTGTGGGCCGAGGGCGGCCAGGGGCTCGACGGCTTCGGTGACGCACCGGTGCACGAGGGTGGCGCCGATCCCGAAACCGGCCGCGGGCTGGACACAGGACTGGCCGTCGCAGAGGTGGGCGAGGTGAGCAGGGCCTGTCGGCCCGCGCTCAGGCTCGCCATCGGGTGCCTGCAGAGCAGGATCACGCGTGGTCACCGGTCGCGACGTTGTCCTCAGAGCCGAACTGCAGGTTTGCCACATGTGCATCCTGCGGGGGGCGTGCTCGCGAAGTGAGTGCGAGTGGGGCGCCCGACGCGCGCGCTATCTGAGAGCAAAGTGCGGGGCACCCAGTGGACGTTCGGGTAGGAGGCGAACTCCCTGCCGTGTCCCACCAGCCCTCCACCAGCGTGATCCGGCGGCCCGGCAGCCGGGCGATCAGCTGTCGGAGGAGGGCTGATCCCTTCGCGGGGGTGGGGTTGACCATCAGCACCCCGCCCGCGGCACGGTGAGCAGGCTCTCCTGCATGTGAGAGCGGCTGGCCTCGGGCGAGATGGGAGCTGCCGCGGTCGTCAGACCGTTCCTCCGAGCCGCTGCGGGACTGACATGAAAGCCAACTCTTTCGCCGCCCGAAGAACGTCAACGGCCGTGATCTGGGGGATGCCGGCGCCTTGCTTTGTTGGTGAGTTAAGGGTTCTGGCACACATTCCGCGAGGACGATCAACGGCGTTCTGCCACCGTGACGTCCCGTCACCTGGCACCGTGGTGCGCGTACATTCACGATTCCATGACCCGGCAGAGCCGTTCGTCGCGGTGAGTTGCGCCAGGCTGTTCAGGCCCGTTGCAGCTCGGCGAGGTCGCTCAAGGAGGTGGACGGCCTGCCTGCCGTTCCGCCGGCCGCGCGGTGCGGGTCGGTCCGCGGGTGGCGGTGGTGCCGGCGGTTCCCGGTGTGCTGAGCCTCCGGTCCGGTGCGGGAACGGCGCCGTGGATCGTCGTAAGGCCCGCTTCCTACAACGCCGGTATGTCTATCTTCTTCGAGGAATCCGACACTAGTGTCTGGAGCGGCCTGACGCCGACCTGCGGGGAGCCGCACTGCGATGACTGTGTCCCTGAATGCTGCCGAAGCCGCCGCGCTGGCCGCCGTGGACGAGGCCGCCGTCGGCCGGACGCTGCTGGAACTGCTCGCTGTGCCGAGTGTGACGGGCAGTGCCGCCGAGTCCGAGCTGCAGCACATGCTGGCCCGACACTTCCAGCGGCTCGATCTCGAAACCGACTTGTGGTCCATGGACCTGCAAGAACTGCGTGCGGACCCTGATTACCCGGGCGCCGAGGTGCCGCGGGACGAGGCGTGGGGGCTGGTGGGCAGCACCCACGACGGCGGTGACGGACCGGTACTCGCCCTGCAGGGCCATGTGGACGTCGTTCCTCCGGGCGACCGGGCACGGTGGGTGGGCGACCCGTTCGTGCCCCGGGTCACCGGTGACATCGTCCACGGTCGTGGTGCTTGTGACATGAAGGCCGGTCTGGCGGCCGTGCTCGCGGCCATGACAGCCATCCGCGCCGGTGGGGTGCGTCTGCGAGGCCGTCTCGCGGCGCACTTCGTGGTCAGTGAAGAGGACGGCGGGCTCGGCGCGTTCGGCACGCTTCGGCGCGGTCACACCGCGGACGCATGCGTCATCGCCGAACCGACCGGCGGCGCGCTGATGACGGCGAACGCAGGCGCTCTGACCTTCCGCATCGAGGTCCCGGGCCAGGCGACCCACGGCAGTACCCGCTACGCAGGCGTCAGCGCCCTCGACGCCTACCTGCCGCTCCACCACGCTCTGGCCCGCCTGGAAGCCGCTCGCAACGCCGACCCCCACCCGTTGATGGCCGCCTACCCCGTCCCCTACCCGCTGTCCGTAGGGACGGTCCACGCCGGCGACTGGGCCAGCAGCGTCCCCGACCTCCTCGTGGCCGAGGGACGACTGGGAGTCCGGCTGGACGAGGACCCGGCCTGCGCCCGCAAGGAACTGGAGGACTGCATCGCCCGGGCCTGCGCCGACGACCCCTGGCTGCGCGCCCACCCGGCCACGGTGACCTGGCCCGGCGGTCAGTTCGCCAGCGGACGCATGCCGGACGGCCACCCCCTGGCAGCCCAGGTCGGTCGCGCCCACGCCGACATCACCGGCGGCAGGCCGCCCGGGGAACAGGGTGCGCCCTACGGCAGCGACCTGCGCCTGTACGCCGGACACGGCATCCCCACGCTCCAGTACGGGCCCGGTGAAGTCCGCTGGGCGCACGGGCCCCAGGAGCAGGTGTGTCTCGCCGATGTCCTGACCGTGACTCGCGCACTGATCCTGGCCTCGCTGCGTATCGTGGGCACGAGGTAGCCCTGCATGCGCGGGGACGCCGCGCAGACACGGCTGCCGGTCCGGTCCAGTGGCTCCGGCTCGCCCCGGCAGCGCTGCATCCAGGGTGCCCCCGGGTGCCGCGCTGCCCTGCCCGGGGCTGCCCAGGCGTCCCAGCGCTGGGGCTACCGGTACACCGGCTCGGGAAAGTCGATCTGGTCGGAGCAGGACCTTCCCTGAGCCCGGCTTCGGATCGGCGCCTGGCCCTCCCGCGTGCGGCGGGCCCGGCTCAGGCGACCGCCGCCAGGGTGTCCGCGAGCCGTCGCCGCGCCGCACGCGCCGCAGGGAGCGCCGCGAGAGCGACCGCACCCAGCACAGTGGCGGCCCCGAGGGCCAGCAGCAGTGCCCCCGGAGGGCTCTGCGCGATGCCCGCCCCGATACCGCTCGATACGCCCTGCTGGTCGATCAGCCAGAGCGCGAGCGGCACCCCGAGGGCGGCCGCGGCGAGGAACGCCGCCAGCGCCGTACAGCCCGTGGCCGTCATCGTGACCGCGGTGATCTGGCGCGGGGACAGGCCGATGGCCTTCAGCGCCAGCAGGTCGCGCTCGCCCTCGCGGACCGTGCCGCCGATCGCCGTGAGCAGCTCGACCAGTCCGATCAGGGCCAGGACGAGGACGAGGCCGGCCACGACCCCGCGCAGCGGCGAGAGCTCGTCGGCCGGGTTGGTCACCGCGTGCACGTCCAGCTGGTCGTGCCCGGCGGTGGTCAGACGCCCGGCGACGGTGTGCGGGTCCGCGCCGGGCCGCAGGCGCAGCTGGTAGAGGGCCGGGGTGATGCCGGGGTCGTTCTCGCGGAGGGTGTCGAGCGAGGTGGAGATGACGCGGCCGGCGTTCTCGGGTTCGATGCTGCGACCCACGATGTGCAGGATCTGCGGTTGGTCGCCGACGGTCATGCGGACCCAGTCGCCGACCCGCACGTTCAGCAGGTCGAGCAGGCCCTGACCGGCGACCGCCTCGTCACTGGCGCGGGGGGAGCGGCCCTCGGCGACGGCGTAGGGGTAGGGGGAGCGGGCGGTGCCGAGGCCGCTCAGGACGATGGTGGCCGTCTGGCCCGGGACCAGCGCGGCCACTTCGACGCCCGGGTAGACGGCGGCGACCTGCGGATCGCGGTGCAGCAGGCCGCGTACGTCCGCATCGCTGATTCCGTGGTGGGTGTGGACGGTCAGCGCGGCGGGGACACCCACCTTCTGCGGCTCGCTGTGGAAGCGGTCGAGGGTGGTCCACGCGCTCATGGCCACGACGATCAGCAGCAGCGGCAGCGTGAGGCGCGCCACGGTGGTCAGGGACCGCACGGGCCGCGCGACGGCCGCGTGCCAGCCGAGCACCAGGCCGGCCGGCACGCCGATGTCGATGGCGCGCCGCATCACCGTGGACAGCGGTCCCCTGGACCGGGCAGGGGTGATCAGCCGCCGCAGTGCGCGGCGTGCGGCGGTCGAGGGACCTCGGTGCGGGACCGGGCGCGCCGCCTGCGAGGGCGCCGACCACGCCGTCGGCGTCGGCCGGGTGCCCGGTACGGGCGGCACACGGCCTGCCCGCCAGGCGGCCAGCCCCGTCGTCGCCGCGATGAACAGCACGGCTCCCGCCGGGATGGCGCACTGCGCCAGGGTGTGGCCGGGCAGGATGCGCCACATGCGGACGGCGTCGCCCAGGCGGCCCGGGACGAGGCCGCCCAGGGTCTCGGTCACGGCCGACGCGGCCAGCGCGCCGAAGACGGCGTAGGCGATGTGCTGGCAGAGGAAGACGCGGACGACCTGACCGGGCGTGAATCCGATGGCCTTGAGGACCGATATGTCCCGCAGGTGGCCGCGGATGCGGGTGGCGATCGCCCCGTGCACGGCGAACCCCGCGGCGATCAGCGCGCCCAGGCCGAACAGGCCGAGCACCTGGCCGAGGAGCCGGTTGTCGCCCTGGGCCGCGGCGCGGGCCTGCTGCCAGGTGGAGACCTCGCCGATGGCACCCGTGCCCAGGAGGGTGACAGCGCGCTGGACGGCGTAGTCGGTGTCGGCCGGGTCGACCAGGCGAAGACCGACTACCTGGCCGGTGGGGTGCGGCACGGCGGCGGGCAGGGCCCAGACGAGACCGGGCTGCTCGCCGGCGCGGTAGCGGTCCTCGGGGCTGTCTGCGACCCCGACGACGGTGACCTTTTCGTCGCCGCCGGGCAGGCTGAGCGTGTCACCGGGGCCGGCGAGCAGAGCGCGGGCCAGGCTGCTCTCCAGGACCACGCCGCGGGGGGTGCCGGGGGCGAGCCAGTGTCCTGCGGTCAGGAGAGGGCGGCCCACGCGGGGGAGTTCGGGGGTGGCCCGCAGTTCCACGGCGGCCCGGGTGCCGCGGGAGGCGAGGGTCGTCGCGTTGGTGGCGTAGGGACCGGCGACCGCCTCGACCCCGTCCACGCCCCTCAGCTTGCCGAGGTCGGTCGCCGAGCCGGTGTGCAGCCAGACGTGCGCCCCGCGGGCCTGGGTGAAGGTGCGCTGCCAGGGGTTGGTGGCGTAGCCGAACAGCGCGGTGGCCAGCAGCAGCGACATGACGATGCCGGCGGTGGCGAGCACCAGGAACAGCGCCTCCCCGCGGTGGGTGCGCAGATCGGAGTGTGCCCAGCGCAAGGTGGCGCGCATGAGATCCATCCCTTTCGGGGGTCGTCGTACATCCGCAGGAGGGCGCGTCAGTCCTTGAGCTCGAGCACCCCGGACGCCCCCGGCCGGCGCGACGGCGCCCTGTCGAGTTCGGCGTCGTCGGCGATGCGCCCGTCGAAGAAACTGATCACCCGGTCCGCGGCGCTGGCGAGCCGGGCGTCGTGGGTGACCAGGACGATGGTCTGCCCCCGCTGGTGGAAGCGGGACAGCAGCCGCATCACCTCGCGGGTGCCCTTGCTGTCGAGGCTGCCGGCGGGTTCGTCGGCCAGCAGCAGCGGAGGGTGGTTGACGAGGGCCCGGGCCAGTGCGACGCGCTGCTGCTCGCCGCCGGACAGCTCGCCCGGCAGACTGCGCTCCTTGCCCGCGATGCCCAGGTCCGCGAGAAGCTCCTCCCGTTCGGCGCGCGCCCGCTTCGGGGAGGCACCGGCGAGGAGGGCGGGAAGCTCCACGTTGTCGGCGACCGACAGGCTGGAGACGAGGTTGAAGAACTGGAAGACGATGCCGATGCGCTTGCGGCGCTCGACCGCCCAGCGGGCCTCGCGCCAGGTGTCGGTGCACTCGCCGTCCAGCCAGAGGGAGCCGCTGTCGGGCTGCTGCAGCCCGCCCAGCAGGTGCAGCAGGGTGGACTTCCCGGCCCCGGATGGGCCGGTGACGGCGACGAACTCGCCGTGGCGGACGCTCAGGTCGACGCCGCGGACGGCGTGTGCCGGGCCGCTCTCGCCGTAGTGCGTCCGTATCAGATTCTCTGCGCGCAGCACGGGAGCGGGGCTGTCGCTCACTCCAGCTCCTCCAGCTCTTCCTGGCACCGCTCCAGCCAGTCGAGGTCGGCCTGAAGGTGCAGCATCGCGCCCTCGATCAGGAGGTGGGCGATGCGGTTGTCACGGTCTTCGGCGCCGGCCAGTTTGGACAGGTTACGCATGGAGTTGAGGTACTGGCGCCGTTGTTTGTTGATGAGGGCGATCCGGTCGGCGAGGCCGGTTCCCGGGGCCAGCGCCAGCTTCATGAAGAAGTCGTCCCGCACCCGTGGCTCGTCCTCGGGCCGTTCGAACCAGGCGCGCAGCTCTTCCTGCCCGGACTCGGTGAGGCGGTAGACCTTCTTGTTGGGCCGGCTGGACTGTTCGATGTCCTCGCCCTCGATGAGTCCCTGCTTCTCGAGGCGTCCGAGGGTCACGTAGATCTGGCCGACGTTCGGCTGAGGGTACGCGGAGCCCAGCAGTTGCTCAAGACCCTGCTTGAGCTCGTACCCATGGGCAGGTCCGCGTGCCAGAAGGGCAAGGAGGGGCTGACGCACTGCCGCGGTCCTCCCGTCCTCGTAATGTGTCCCTGGCCTCTAGTATCGCCCATACCTAACGGGTATACATGGCCTTCGGCCGTGGCGATGATGCCAGGTGGGTACGTGCGCAGGGAGGAACCTATGCGGTGGACGAAAGCCGCGGGTAGATGCCTCCTCGTTCTCGGCGTGGTGCTGACCGGGTGCGTCTCCTCGAACGAGGGGGAGACCGATGGCGGGGGCGGCCGCGGGCCGCTGACGCTGGCCACGGCAGGTGACCTCACCGGCTATCTGGGCACGGTGCTCGACGGCTGGAACCGCACGCATCCCGGTGAGCGGGTCACGCTCGTCGAACTGCCGGACTCCGCCGACGAGACGCACGCGCAGATGGTCACCGATCTGCGCGGCGGCGACCGGAGCCGGTTCGACGTCCTTAACATCGACGTCACCTGGACCTCGGAGTTCGCGGCCGCAGGATGGATACGCCCGCTGGCCGAGGACCGCTTCCCGCTCAAGTCGTTCCTCGAGCCGGTCGTGGAGACGGCGAAGTACGACGGGCGGCTGTACGCGGTTCCCTACGTCACCAACGCCGGACTGCTGCTGTACCGCAAGGACATCCTCGCCAAGGAGGGTGCGCCGCCGCCGACGACCTGGGCGGAACTGGAGCAGGACGCGAAGACCATCGCGCCGAAGTACGGTCTGGACGGCTATGCGGGCCAGTTCCTGCCCTACGAGGGCCTGACCGTGAACGCCGCCGAGACGGTGTACTCGGCAGGCGGCACCATCCTCGGCGGCGAGGGCGACCGTGTCACGGTGAACTCCGCGGCCGCCCGCCAGGGCATCGACTTCCTCGCGCGGGGCCTGCGCGAGGGGTGGATACCCAAGGCGGCACTCTCCTACAAGGAGGAGGAGTCCAAGCAGGCGTTCCAGGACGGCCGGCTGCTCTTCCTGCGCAACTGGCCCTACGCGTACGCCGTCGCGTCGGCGCCGGGTTCTCCCGTCGCCGGGAAGGTCGGCGCGGTACGGCTGCCGGGTCCCGACGGGCCGGGGACCAGTGTGCTCGGCGGCTCCGATCTCGCCGTCAACACCCATGCCGGGCACCCGGATTCGGCTGCCCGGCTGATCGCCTACCTGACCAGTGAGCAGGTCCAGCGCCAGGTGCTCACCCTCGGCGCGCTGCCGCCCGTGCGGGCCGCCCTCTACACGGACCCGGACCTGGTCAGGCGGTTCCCCTATCTGCCCACCCTGCGCTCGAGTGTGCTCAGCGCCGCTCCGCGCCCCAAGAGCCCGCGCTACGACCAGGTCAGTCTGGTGGTGCAGGCGGTGGTGCACGACGCGATGACCGGACACGAGTCGTCCGACGCGGCCGTTCGGCGGTTGGCCGAGGAGCTCGCCGCCATCCAGGGGCGCTGACCCCACCCCTCCTCTAGTTACTTGTTAGGTAACGCCAGGGTCACGAGTTGCCCCTTTAGGGTCTGATTTATGCGCATTTAAAGGACGTATATCTCGCGGCCTGTGCACTTTTCATTGACACGCTCCAGACATGTTTACTTAACATGCATGCATAACCACTGAGCACATAGAGACAGGCACTGGGTTGAACATGCACCGCTGGTGGCGCGACGCAGTCATCTATCAGGTGTACGTCCGCAGCTTCCTCGACAGCACCGGAGACGGCATCGGCGACCTCGCCGGAGTCCGGGCCGGCCTGCCGTACCTGAAGAAGCTGGGCGTCGACGGGATCTGGCTGAGCCCCTTCTACCCCTCGCCGCAGCACGACCACGGCTACGACGTGGCCGACTACTGCGACGTCGACCCGACCTTCGGCGACCTCGCCGAGTTCGACCGGCTGATGGCCGCCGCCGGACGACTCGGCATCCGGGTCCTCCTCGACATCGTCCCCAACCACTGCTCCTCCGAGCACCCGTGGTTCAAGGAGGCACTCGCCGCCGAGCCCGGCAGCGCGGCCCGCGCCCGCTTCCACTTCGCCGACGGCCGCGGCCCCGACGGCTCCGAGCCGCCCAACAACTGGCACGCCATGTTCGGCGGCCCGGCCTGGACCCGCATCACCGAGGCGGACGGCCGCCCCGGCCAGTGGTACCTGCACATGTTCACCCCGGACCAGCCCGACTGGAACTGGCGCAACCCCGAGACCGGCGCCGAGTTCGACCGCGTGCTGCGCTTCTGGCTCGACCGCGGCGTCGACGGCTTCCGCATCGACGTCGCAGCCGGACTCTTCAAGCACCCCGAACTCCCCGACTCCGACGACCCCGAGGCCGACGCCCGCACCCGCGACTCGGTCAACCCCCTCGCCTGGAACCAGCCCGAGGTCCACGAGGTCTGGCGCCACTGGCGAGCGGTCTGCGAGGAGTACACCGCCCGCGACGGCTCCGAACGCCTCCTGGTCGGCGAGGTCTCCGTCCCCACCGCCCGCGAACACGCGCAGTACGTCCGCCCCGACGAACTGCACCAGGCCTTCTTCTTCGACCTGCTCGGCGCGCCCTGGAGCGACGACGCCTTCCACAAGGTCATCTCCGAGGCCATGCAGGACATCGCCGGCACCGGGTCCACGGTCACCTGGGTCCTCAACAACCACGACCAGGTCCGCACCGTCACCCGCTACGGCGAACCCACACCGGAAGGCAGCGGCCTCGGCCCCGCCCGCGCCCGCGCCGCCGCCCTGCTCATGCTCGCGCTGCCCGGAGCCGCCTACATCTACCAGGGCGAGGAGCTCGGCCTGCCCGAGGTCATCGACCTGCCCGACGACGTCCTCACCGACCCGATCTTCCGCCGCACCGGCAGCCGGGACCGGGTCCGCGACGGCTGCCGGGTCCCGCTGCCCTGGTCCGGCCAGGCATCCCCGTTCGGCTTCACCTCCGGAACCGAGAGCGCCCGCCCCTGGCTGCCCCAGCCCGACTACTTCGCCGAGTACGCCACAGACCGCGCCCTCGCCGACACCCGCTCCTTCTGGCACCTCTACCGGGACGGCCTCCAACTGCGCGCCTCCCTGCCGCAGTTGGGCGAGGGATCACTGCGCTGGCTGGACACCCAGCCCGGCGTCCTCGCCTTCGTCCGCGGCGACGGCCTCGTCTGCGCCGTCAACTTCACCACCGCGCCCGTGCCCGCGCCGGTCGACGGCACCCCTCTTCTCGCCAGCGGCCCCTGCCCGACCGGGGTCCTCCCCGGCTCGACCGCCGCCTGGTGGATCAACGACCTCTGATCATCCAGCAGTCACCAGCACTCGAAGGGACATCAACGATGATGCGACGACGTACGACCCTGCTCACGAGCTGCACCGCCCTCACCCTCGCCCTCGGCGCCACCGCCTGCGGCGGCAACGACGCGGTCAGCGCCGGCGGCGGGGACAAGGCACTCAGCGGCCAGACCGTCACCGTGGCCGGGGTCTGGTCCGGCACCGAACAGAAGAACTTCCAGAAGGTCCTCGACGCGTTCAGTGCCAAGACCGGCGCCAAGACGCAGTTCGTGTCCACCGGCGACAACGTCTCCACCGTCGTCGGCAGCAAGATCGAGGGCGGCAACGCCCCCGACGTCGTCATGGTCCCGCAGGTCGGCGTCCTCCAGCAGTTCGCCAAGCAGGGCTGGCTCACCCCCCTGTCGGCCACCACCCAGAAGTCCGTCGACGCCGGCTACGCCTCCGTGTGGAAGAAGTACGGCAGCGTCGACGGCACCCTCTACGGCCTCTACTTCAAGGCCGCCCACAAGTCGACGGTCTGGTACAGCCCCGACGCCTTCAGCCAGGCCGGCGTCAAGCCCCCGACCTCGTACGACGACATGCTCAAGGTCGGGAACACGATCTCCGACTCCGGCCTGTCCGCGTTCTCCGTCGCCGGCCAGGACGGCTGGACCCTTACCGACTGGTTCGAGAACATCTACCTCTCCCAGGCGGGCCCCGAGAAGTACGACGCCCTCGCCGCCCACGAGCTCAAGTGGACCGACGCCTCCGTGGTCAAGGCACTCGGCACCCTCGGCAAGCTCTTCAAGGACAAGAAGCTCGTCGCCGGCGGCCAGAAGGAGGCCCTCAACACCGACTTCCCGGGCTCGGTGGAGAAGGTCTTCGGCCCCAAGCCCGACGCCGGCATGGTCTACGAGGGCGACTTCGTCGCCGGCGTCGCCCACGACCAGTTCAACAAGACCATCGGCAAGGACGCCGACTTCTTCCCCTTCCCGCCCGTAGACGGCGGCAAGGCCCCGGTCGTCAGCGGCGGCGACGCCGCCGTCGTCCTCAAGGACGGCAAGAACGCCAAGGCGGGCATGCAGCTCCTCGAATACCTGGCCACCCCCGAGGCGTCGGCCGTCTGGGCGAAGGCGGGCGGCTACCTGTCCCCGAACAAGAACCTCCCCCTCGACTCCTACGGCGACGACGTCACCCGCGCCACCGCCAAGTCCCTCGTCGACGCCGGCGACTCCGTTCGCTTCGACATGTCCGACCAGGCCCCCGCGGCCTTCGGCGGCACCAAGGGCGCCGGCGAGTGGAAGCTCCTCCAGGACTTCCTGCGCGACCCGTCCGACCCCAAGGGCACCGCGGCCGAGCTGGAGACCGCCGCGGCCAAGGCCTACAAGGGCTGACGGATCATGACATCCACCCTGGTCAAGGAGACGGTCGGCCCGCCGTCCGCCGGACCCGCCGAACGTGCCCGCCGCTCCCGGCGGCGGGCACGCCTCGGCGCCGCGCTGTTCGTCTTCCCGGCACTGCTCCTGCTCGGCGCGCTCGTCGTCTACCCCGTGCTGTTCTCCGTCGGCCGCAGCTTCTTCGACGCCTCCGGCACCCGCTTCGTCGGCGCCGACAACTACACCGAGATGTTCCGCGACCCGGCGACCCTCAAGGCCGTACGGAACACCGCCATCTGGGTCGTCGTGGCCCCGACCCTCCTGACCGGCCTCGGCCTCGTCCTGGCCGTCCTGGTGGAGAAGGTCCGCTGGGCGACCGCGTTCAAGCTGCTGCTGTTCATGCCGATGGCCGTGTCCTTCCTCGCCGCCGGCATCATCTTCCGGCTCGCCTACGACGAGGACCCCTCCAAAGGCGTGCTCAACGCGGCCGTCGTCAGCGTCCACGACGCCTTCAAGGACACCTCCGCCTACCCGACCGCGAGGGCCCGCGAGGGTCACGGCCAGACCGGGAGCCCCGACGGCTCCTACCGCACGAGCGGCCGCGTTTCGCCCGGCACGTCCGTGGACTTCGGGATGGTCGGCATCGCCCCCGCCGACGTCCCCGCCGACGCACGGCCCGCCTACCCGGCCGCCCAGCGGACGGCCGCGGACGACGAGGTCGGCGGAGTCGTCTACCTGGACTTCACCCCCGGCGGGGGAGGCAAGCAGGGCGTGGTCGACCGCAAGGAGAATGGACTGCCCGGCATGCGGGTCGAGGCGGTCGACGCCCACGGCAGCACCGCCGCGAGCACCACCACCGCCGTGGACGGCTCCTACCGCTTCTCCGGCCTCAAGTCCGGCACCTACACGGTCGAGCTGCCCGCCTCGAACTTCGCCCAGCCCTACCAGGGCGTGTCCTGGCTCGGCCCGGCCCTCGTCACGCCGGCCATCATCGGCGCGTACCTGTGGATCTGGACCGGCTTCGCCATGGTCCTCATCGGAGCAGGACTCGCGGCCCTGCCGCGCGACGCGCTGGAGGCGGCGCGGATCGACGGCGCCAACGAGTGGCAGATCTTCCGGCGGATCACGGTCCCGCTGCTGGCCCCTGTACTGACCGTGGTCTTCGTGACGCTCGTCATCAACGTGATGAAGGTCTTCGACCTCGTGTACATCATCGCGCCGGGCCCGGTGCAGGAGGACGCGACCGTCCTCGCCACCCAGATGTGGCTGGTGTCGTTCGGCGGTGGCAACAACCAGGGCCTCGGCAGCGCGCTGGGCGTGCTCCTGCTGTTGCTGGTCATCCCGGCCATGGCCTTCAACGTCCGCCGCTTCCGAAGGAGTCAGCGATGAACGCGATCCGGCGCGGCCTGGGCAACAGCCTGGTCCAGGCCTTCCTCGTGGTGACCGGCCTGGTCTGGCTCACCCCGCTGGCGGGACTGCTGGTGTCCTCGCTGCGCTCGGCCCAGGACACCGCCAAGGGCGGCTGGTGGACCGCGCTCTCCAGCCCCGGCCAGCTGTCCTTCGACAACTACTCGGCGCTGCTGAAGAACTCCGGCATGACGCAGTCGCTGTGGAACACGGTGCTCATCTCCGTGCCGACGACCTTCCTGGTCGTGGTCATCGCGGCACTCGCCGGCTACGCCTTCGCCTGGCTCGACTTCCCAGGACGCGACGGCATCTTCCTCGTGGTCGTCGCCCTCCTGGTGGTCCCGGTCCAGATCGGTCTCCTGCCGGTCGCGAAACTCTTCGGCGAACTGGGCCTGTTCGGCACCATTCCCGGCGTCGTGCTCTTCCACGTCGCCTACGGCCTGCCCTTCGCGGTGTTCCTCCTGCGCAACTACTTCGCCGAGATGCCGAAGGAGATGCTGGAGGCGGCCCGTATGGACGGGGGCACCGAGTGGCGCATCTTCGTACAGCTGGTCCTGCCGGTGGGCCGCCCGGCCATCGCCAGCCTCGCCATCTTCCAGTTCCTGTGGGTGTGGAACGACATGCTGGTCGCCCTGCTCTTCGCGGACAGCTCCTCGCAGCCACTGACCGTGGAACTCCAGTCGCAGATCCGCCAGTTCGGCAGCAACATCGACGTCCTCGCACCCGGCGCGTTCGTGTCGCTGGTGGTCCCTCTGGTGGTGTTCTTCGCTTTCCAGCGGTACTTCGTGCAGGGGGTCATGGCAGGCTCCGTGAAGTGAGGCGCCCCGGCGCGGGTGGGCAGCTCGTGAAGCTGCCCACCCGTATTCGATCCTTTGGCGCCCTCACCGCCACATCTGTACGAACACGGCACGCGGCTCAGAAGAGTACCGCCAGGGCTGTTTCGGCAGCGACGATCGTCAGGCCATGAAGGTGAGATGGGCGGGCCCTTGCCGGAGCCGGACGCTGGCCACGACTGTTTCGGAAAGGGCAGATTCCTTACGGACAGGCCGAACGGCGGCACGTCCGGCGCCGGCTCCGCCTGAAGCAGGCTCTGCTCGGCAGGTCTCGGGGCGGCCTGACCAGCAAAATCCATCTCGCCTCGGACCGCAGATGCCGCCCGCTCGTGCTTGTCCTGACCGCGGGGCAGGCGGCTGCCAGTCCGCAGTTCATCCCTCGAGACGAGAGTGTCAGCGCGCCGGGTCAGGGCCACAGATCGGCTCTGGCCTCGCCAGCGCAGCGGAAGGACGAGGCGGCCGCCCTCGGCGAGCTGTTCCCACCATGCGGTGGGCACGTCCCACAGGCCCACGGCGGCGAGCATCCGGTCGTAGGGCGCGTTCTCCGGCGCGCCAGTTGGGCGACCAGGACGAGATGGCCGCGCAGCTGGGCTATCTGCTGACCGTGGGCGCCCTGCCGCAGGTGTCGCTGGGCATCATCCCAAGCGCGACCGTGGCGCGCCCCATGTGGCCACTGGAGCTGTTCCACGTGTATGACGACGCGCTCGTGTCGGTGGAGCCGCTGGCGGTCCGGGTGCAGGTGACGCAGCCGTCCGAGATCGCTCTGTACGTGAAGGCGTTCGAGGAGTTGCGCGTCCTGGCGGTGCACGGGGCAGAGGCGCGGGCGCTGATCGTGCGCGCCATCGAGGCTCTCCACTGACTGCCCCGGACGCTCGGGCTGTCGGGTGATCCGGCGTCGGGCCGGACGGCGGTCCGTACCCGCACCGTGCTGGAGCGGCTGCGCGAGTTCGACGACGTGCCCGAGGTGTCCACGGTCCTCGCCGAGCACGGGCACCTGCTGCTCATCTAAAAGACCCGGCCGCATCGAGGCGCGGCCGGGTCGGGGTGCTCGTGCTCAGGGGCAGAGGCTCGCCTTGAGCGCGGCGTTGATGGCCGTGGCCTCGGCGTCGGTGACCTCGTGCTGGGAGGTGGAGAACCAGATCCTGGCGGTCTGGTTGGCGTTGCCTTCGCCGGTGATGGTGGAGCACTGGTTGCGGGCGTTGTCGATGGCCTTGTCCTGGTCGGTGACAAGCGAGGGGTCGATGGCCTTGAGTACGCCGATGAGCGCGGCCTGGGTGGCGGCGTCGGGCTTCGGCGGGATGCCAGCGGCCTGCTCGGCGTCGGCAATGTCCTTGCTGCTGACGGCTGTTGGCGTGCTGCTCTTGGCTGCGTCGGCCTCGCTGCCGCTGTCGCTGCTGCTACAGCCGACGAGAGTGACGGCGAGCAGTGCGGTGATGGCGGCCGCGGTGGTGCGGATGTGCATGATCCCCCCTGAGATGTTGCGCGTGAGGGACATCATCCGGCATCTCGGCTTTTGGTGAAAACGTGGGTTGGCCTGGCGTCCGGAAGATCTCCGGGATGCTGGGATCGGGTAATCGGGGCACGCTGATGTCATGACCTCTGCAAGACCTGTGATCGTGTACCCGCCCGACGAGCAAGGCGCCCGCCGTGTGCGCGCAGACGGGGCCATCCTCGGCCTTGCCTACTCGGTCCGGGACGTGGCGTCGCTGCTCCAGACCGCCGGCCTTCAGAGCTGGGACGAGATGGACGTGGTCCGCTCCGAGATGATCGAGTGGCGCGGCGGCGGGCCCGAGGTGTGGACGCACTGATATCCAGGAGTAGGCAGAGGGCCGAGTCCGCTCACGCTACCCGCGGAGTCGGGCGGCAACGGTAGGCGTCAGCAGTTACTCCAGGAGTAGTCGTCGGTCGCACTATCGACACATTCCTTGAGGTCGTTGACTGCGTCGTTCTGTGTGGCCTGGTCGATCGTGTCGAGGATTGTCTGAGCAGACGCCCGATCTGTCGCGGTGAAGCATGTGGGGTTCTGCAGGATCGCGTCGGTGAGCACAGCCCGTATCGGCGTCGTGAAACCCGATCCGCGCGTCAGTCGGTGTGCTCGATGGCCTCGAACGTGATCGTCTGGCGCGTGACCGGTCCATCACAGTGGCTGCATGCCTGTGTGACGGCCAGGTCGTGTCCGCAGGAGTGACGGACCCGGAGGGACGGTTCGGCTACGGCCCACTTGTTGCCCCATCGGAAGAGGCCGAGCAGCGTCGGCTGCAGGTCCCGGCCCGCCTCGGTGAGGTGGTATTCGTATCGGGGCGGATGCTCGCTGTACTGGCGGCGTTCGACGATGCCGGCGGCCTCGAGTTTGCGCAGTCGGTCGGCCAGGATGTCCTTCGACGCCCCCGTATAGCCCGCGATCTGTCCGAATCGGTGTACGCCGTAGGTCATTTCGCGGATCGCCAGCAGCGACCATTTTTCGCCCAGTACCTCGAGTGAAGCGGCCAGGGCGCAGGCCCTCACGCTCACGGGTTGGTCCGTCATGCCGAGTTTGCCGTCCGGTGCATCAGTGGTTGCCATGCCTCCAGGGTAGTCGGTTGGAGTTTCCAACTGACCCGTGTACTGTCGGTTGAGTCAGTCGTATTTCACAACCCGCTCTGGAGCAGTTCACCGTGACTCATGCAGAGCGTGCGCCCGCTGTCGGGCTCGACGCGTCGGACAACGAGCCTGAGGCCGAGACGCCTGTTCAGCTTCGGCGGGCCCGCTGGGTGCTCGCGCTGGGCAGCCTGGGCGCCTTCGTGGTCTTCCTGGACACCACGATCGTCAACATTGCCTTCCAGACGATCAGCCGGAGCTTCGACACCACGACGGGTCATCTCGCGTGGGTGCTCAACGCCTACAGCCTCGTCTTCGCTGCGATGCTCATCCCGGCCGGCCGCATCGCCGACCGCTACGGTCGCAAGCAGACCTTCATGATTGGCATCGCCGGCTTTGCTCTGATGAGCGCCCTGTGCGGCCTTGCGCCGAGCGCAGGCATCCTGATCGCCGGCCGTGCGCTCCAGGCGGTGTTCGCGGCACTCGTCGTGCCCTCGTCCCTCGCCCTCGTCCTGCACGAGTTCCACGCCCAGCGCAGGCATGTCGCCATCGGCGTCTGGGGCGCCATGGCGGCCGCAGCCGCAGCAGTCGGTCCGACCCTGGGCGCCTTGCTGACCGAATACGCCTCGTGGCGATGGATCTTCCTGGTCAACATCCCGATCGCGGCGATCATCCTCGGCTTTGGCAAGAGCCTCCTGCACGAATCCCGCGATCCCCATGCCTCCGGCATCCCGGACGTCCTCGGAACCGTGCTCATCGCTCTTTTCCCGGCGCTGCTGAGCTATTCCATCATCGAGGGACCCACCCGCGGCTGGTCGGACGGACTGGTTGTGGTCGGCTTCGTGCTGTCTGCCCTGGTCCTGCCCGTCTTCCTGTGGCGTACGTCCAGGGCGGCACGACCCATCATGGATCTTGCACTCTTCAAGGAGCGGCAGTTCCGCGATGTCAACGCAGCGACGCTGCTGTTCTCCACAGCGTTCTTCGGACTGCTCCTGGCCAACCTGATCTACCTCCAGACGGTGTGGCAGTACTCCGTCCTGCGAGCAGCGCTTGCCAGCGCGGCGGGGCCGGTCGTGGTGACGATCGTCGCCCGATCCACCACCAAGCTGGCCAGCGTCATCGGACACAGGAAGGTGCTGCTCGCAGGAGCGGTCCTTTGGACGATCGGCTGCCTGGGCTTCGCCCTGTCCGTGAATGCCTCGCACCACTGGGTGACGCACTGGCTGCCGTGGACGCTGCTGACCGGCCTCGGAATCGGCTTCACCCTGCCCGTGCAGTCCGGCGCCGCGGTGGCGAAACTGCCCCCGAACCAGTTCGCAGTGGGTTCCGCCATCAATTCCAGCTTCAGGCAGCTGGGCGCCGTCCTGGGCATCAGCCTCTTCGTGGCAATTCTCGGAACGCCCTCTCCGGCCACCGTAGTGGACACCTTCCATCACATCTGGTGGGTCTTCGCCGCTCTGGGACTTGCTGCCGGCGTCGTTCAGGCGCTGCCTCAGTTCCGGGGTGCTGGTGCCAGGGCCGAGACGGGCTGACCCGTTGATGTCCAAGGTCTCGGCCGCATCTTCTGCATCTTGGTTTGGCAGGCCGCACGCCGCTTGGCCGCACCTATATTGGCGAGGTGGACGAAGCCCAGGCGAGCGGTCAGGTATGGCGGGACGAGGTCCGTCTGCGTCCGACGGCTGAGCAGGATCGGGACGCGTTGGCTCGGCTGGTCAAAGTGGACGCGGACTCCTTTGAAGCCGAGTTGTACGAGCACGCGGCTGATCCCCAAGTGCTGCTGATCGATCGCGCCCAGAGGTCGCGGGCCGGACAGTACGCCAGGCACGTGCGGCGGCTTCTGGAGCGTCGCCGGCGCCAAGGCGGCTGAGCGGCGGCCTTCGGACCATCGGATCGTTGGTTGACGTGTGTCGTTGCGGGATCAGGCCATCGTGCCCGTCTTCTTCGGCGGCCCGGGCAAGCCAGGTCCTCTTGAGGGGGTGCGGGCCTGGACGGCTCGGCTCTTCCAGGACCTGGACAGGACGACCCAGCTGGTGGCGGAGGGCAGGACAGTGAGCCTGCAGATTCCGGTAGACGTCATTTTCGGCGAGGACGACCCCCACCTCGGCCCGGACGTGGCCAGACACGCAGCCGGTCTGCTGCTCCGCGACACCAGCCTGAACTTCATCAACGCACGCCCTTGGCTGCAGTGGGATGAACCCGAGGCCCTGGCCAAGGTGCTTACCCAGTCGAGGTAGCGAAGCACCCTACCCCACAAGGGAGTTGTGGCACCCAGCAGAACCAAGGTACCCGCCGGCCCGGACCGCGACGGCCGTCGATCCCAGCGCAAGAAGGCCGTGCACGCTCTGGTCCACAACCTGCTCGCCCAGGGCTATTCACGCCGGGCCGTCGCCCGGCACCTGGGCTGGAGCCTTAGCACCGTCCTGCGCTACGCACGTGCCGTCGACTGGCAGGACACCCTCCGCGAGAACCGGCCCCGCCCCACCAGGCTGGATCCTTACAAGCCTTACTTGGAGCGGCGGTTCGCCGCGGGATGCACGAGCGTCACCCGTCTGCACCACGAACTCCTCGCTGAGAACGCCCCGTCACCTACCAGATGGTCCGCGTCTACATCGCCACCCTGCGTGCCGCACCGGCAACAGCGCCTCCTCCACCGCCGACGGTCCGGCAGGTCACCGGCTGGCTCACCCGCCACCCCGCGACCCTGAGCGAGGACGACCGGACCGAGCTGACGAACGTCCTGGCTCATTGCCCGGAGCTGGATGCCGCCGCCCGCCACGTCCGGGATTTCGGTGAGATCCTCACCGGCCGTCTTGGGGTCAGGCTCCCCACCTGGATCGACGCCGTCGATGCCAGCCAACTGCCCGGCCTCACCGGCTTCGCACTTCATATGCTACGAGACCTCGACGCCGTGACAGCCGGACTCACCCTGGAGTGGAGTTCCGGCAGTGTCGAAGGTGCTGTGAACCACATCAAGAAGATCAAAAGGCAGCTCTACGGTCGAGCCGGATTCGAACTGCTCCGAAAGATGATCCTGCTGCAATGGCCTCTACGGCCACCAGGCAGCATGAAACTGGCGCCTCGTCACGCCATACGCAGGCCCCGCAACACACCAGCCTTGCAGGGCTGGCGAGCGATACCGAAGTGAACGACGGAGGCAAGACATGAAGACAGAAGCAGGCATGGATTCGCTCGGCTGGGCGGTGGCCTGGATGTGCGTGACCTTTACCCGCGGCCTGAGCCCAGAGGAGGTCTTCACCCGCTACGGGGCCGACCCGGACCAGGCGCGCCTGCTCGACTGGGACGCGGCCTCGGACCTGGTCTCGGGCGACTCCGACGATGGGATGGTCTCGCTGCTGCGGTCCGGGAGGATCGGTGACTGGGCCTTTTGTGTTGAGGAGGAAGGTGATATCGGCTTTGGGGAGGAATCGCTCGCAGAGTTGTCCCGGGGCACTGAGACCTACAGCCTGGCGACGACCGATGGAATGGACGTCTTCCAGTACTGGCGTGACGGCCAGTGCGTCGAGTACTTCGAGCCAGGCATGGAGCACACCCGGTCCGAACCACTCGGCCACTGGTGGGAACGGGTGGAGGCGGCACTCGCCGTGCACGAGGGCGAGGGTGCCGGGATGGCGCCGGTAGTGGCCCTCGTACTCGACCACCTCGGCATCACTCTGGACGACGCTACCCTCGCCGGGCCCTGGCCCAGCCTGACGCTCGCCGAGGACGACGCGCCGTCGGCGCCACCGGGCGACACCTACGCGGGCGAGGGACCGGTCCCGCCAGGGGCTGTCGAGATCTTGTAAGGCCCTACAGCGGTCACCCTCGCGTTCACTCCCCAAGATCTGTGACAGAGCCGTTCTTCGACCGCAGCTTGTTCAGCAGCAGCTGGTGCAGCTGATCCCAGACGCCGGCCTCGTTCCAGGCAGCGAGGCGGCGCCAGCAGGTCATGCCCGAGCCGAAGCTGAGCTCCTGCGGCAGGTACTCCCATTGGATACCGGTGTGCAGCACGAACAGGATGCCGCACAAGGCCTGCCGGTCGGGTGCTCGCGGTCGTCCCTCGACCCGCTTCGGCGGCGGATCGGGCAGCAACGGCTCTATGGGCGCCCACAGTTCGTCCGACACAGTCCAGGGCCGCGACTGACGCGTCCCCATGGCCCCATCGACGAGCAACCAAGCCGACAGTCAGATGATCAACCCGCTTCTGTTAGAGCCAGTTGACGATCCCTCCGCTGGTCAGCAGTTGATGGGAGAGTTACCGGAAGTGACTCGGCAGTAGTCCGACCCGAGTCCGCCGTCGACGGTGCCGGCGTTTGGGCCGACGGTGATGAAGTCGCTGTCGGCTCCGCCGAGAATCCTACCGGTCACCGCAGTACCGGCGTTGGCCGTGATGGAGTCGCCACCAGCGCCGCCGTTGATGGTGCCGGCAACGATGCCGTTGATGACGATGTAGTCGCTGCCGCCCAAGCCGTTGACGCTGTCACCCACGGCGAGGGCGCCGCAGCTGATGTAGTCGGAGCCGGTAGTACCGCTGACGGTCGTACCGGATGCAGGGCTGCCGTTGACCGTGCATGACGTCAGGGCTTGCGCAGGCGTTGCGGTCAGGGCGAGGGGAGCGGCCAGGAGAGAGGCGGCGCAGAGCGTACGTATCGCATGTCTGATCATGAAATGATTGGCTCATGGCGATTTCATGATCGCAATGCTGCACCATCGGTGGCGCCACCGTTCGGGGGCAGTCTCTCCCCGGGCGGGCCATCGAGACTGACGGTCAGCTGATCGGGGGGTTGAGCTGGATGTCCGAAGCCGGATTGAGCTTGACTCCATCGGGGATCTTGGATTTCCCGGTGTGCCAACGTGATCACCGGGCATGCTCGGGGCTGGGAGCAGCTGGACGGGCTTTGGCGCGACGCGGACGAACCTTCCCCCAGCGCTGGAGACATCCCGGACCTGGGGAAGGGCGAGGTCTTCGCCTGTCATGATCTTGGTATGGCTGGTGTGATCACGGCTTCGGAGCCTTCGTGGATAGTCCCGTTCGCCGGGCTGAGCCCGCGGCTCTTTCGGAAGCTGATCACAGCCCTCCGCAGTGAGGGCGCGGACGAGGTCCGCCCGGGGCGCCCGTGGTCGCTGCCGCTTGAGGCGGGTCCTGTTGGTGGCTGCATACGGGCGCACCAACCTGGCGTTGCGGCAGCTCACTCCACTGTTCGTCGTCTCGAAGTGCGCGGCCAATCGGGTTGTCACTCACACGGGGCCGTTGCTGGCAATCAAGCAACGGCAGCGGTTCCGCAAGGACACGGTGCTCATCGCGGACGGCACTCTTGTGCCGACCCGTGACCACGCTGTCGCGGAGCAGTCGAAGAACTGTCGGTATTCCACCAACCACCAGGTCGTCATCGACGCAGAGAGCCAACAGGTCGTTGTCGTGGGTCGTCCGGTGCCCGGCAACCGCAACGATTGCAAGGCCTGGTCTGAGCCCATCGGCGTCACGCAACCACCTTGGGAACGGGAAGGCGTCGACGACTGTCTGCCATCCTCCACCCCGCAGGACACCGGCGAGAACACGACTGAGCCGCTGGATCCGAGCGTGGTGAGCCCGCTACTGATCTGGGCGATCCGCATGGTCGACGACCTCGCGGACGACATCCTGGCCGCCTGGGTGGAATGGCGTCGCATGCAGCAGCTGGCCGCCACCAACCCGAGCTCGCCCGCAGGACTGGCCGCGCTTGATGACTACCTCTTGCCCCGACTCGCCGCGGGCACGGGCCTGCCGACCACCGAGTGGCGCGGCAAGACTGTCCTGGCCGCCACATTCATCGCGGCCACCGTCGGCTGCAGCGTCAACCAGGTCAGTGGCTTTCGACATCGCCACGAGCTCAGCACGCTGCAGCCAGGGCCCTGTCCGCTCCCGGTTCCGGTGACTGGGCAAATCGACGGCAGGCCCTGGCGCGCGCACCTCGATGTCAACGACGTCACGCCCTTGATGCGTCAGTTGGCCACCGCCGCGGTGATCGTCTGCCTCTATCTGACCGGCATGCGGCCGCAGGAAGTACAAGGTCTCCGGTCCGGATGCTGCCCCGATCCCGAGGACGGCGGCCGTCACCTCATCCGCAGTCACCACTACAAGAACGTCACCGACGACGACGGCCAGCACGTCTCGGCCGGGGAGGAACAGGAGGTCCCCTGGGTCGCCATCACCCCGGTCGTCCGCGCCATCCGCGTCCTTGAACGCATGGTCCCCGAGGGCGAACTGCTCTTCAGCTGCGCCCATCACGACTTTGCCCGCGGCCGCCAGCGCGGCGGCGCCTTGAAGAACAGCAGCATGAACCAGCGGATCGAGGACTTCATCACCTGGATCAACCGGGAGACCGAATCCCATGGGCTGCAGAACCAGGGCGTCCCCCAGGACCCTCACGGCGCCATCGGGCTCGGGCGGTTCCGCCGGACCCTGGCGTGGCACATCGCCAGCAGACCTGGTGGGCTTGTCGCACTCGCGATCCAGTACGGCCACATGCGCACCGTCCTCAACGCCCATACGTCCAGCGGCTACGGCAGCCGAAGCCGTCGCGGCATCCACAGCGTCCTCGACGTCGAGACCGCCCTCGCCGCTGTCGACACCGCCGCGCGGCTGCGGGACCGCCTCGCCGCCGGCGAGAAGATTTCCGGGCCCGCCGCCCGATGAGCCGTCACCGCCGCCGCCCAGGCGCCACGATTCGAGGGCCGCATCGTCACCCAGAAGTTCGCCAAACAAGCCGCCGACTACCTCGCCCGTGACGGCCTGGTCCTGTTCGATAGCCCCGACGCCTCCCTGATCTGCGTATTCAAGCGCGACAACGCGCTTTGAGAACCAGGACCCAACGCAACCGCCCCGAACCAATTCGACTGCCGCCCCGGCTGTGGGAACGCCGTCCGCCTTGACGGCCACGCGACCGAACTGCTGGAAGAGACCGACCGCATCAACCAACTCGCTGCCCTCTCCTCAGCCGCTGGCCAGGCGCCTCCGCATCGCCGCCGAGCAATACCGCGCCACCGCCGACACCCGCCACTCTGCCGCCCAACCCGCCGAGGACCTGTCGTGACCGAGCAATCCACCGACGAGCGGACGCGCATCCGTGCAGCCATCGACCGGCTCCTTACCGGCCGGCCCACAGCCTCCGACGGCGCGCTGACCGTCGTCGCTCTCGTGGTCGAGGCCGGTGTTCACCGCATGGCCCTTCAGAAGCGCCATGCCGACCTGAAACACGAGTTCTACGAGCGCGTACGCGCCGAGACGAAGCAACTCCCTGAATCGGACAAGCGGCTCCGGAAGACCGTCTCCGATCTGAAAGAAACTGTTGCCGCGCAGAAAGCCGAAATCACGGCACTTCGGCACCAAGTCACCCAGCTCGCGCTCGCGAACGCCGTCCTCAGCCGCCAGGGACACAACCTGAACGAGAACCCGGAGGAAGTACCGGACAATGTCGTCCGCCTGCACCCGAAGGAAGGGTGACCGCCAGATGCCCCCGCCGACCGTAGGTCCAGGACACCTCGTTACCCATTAGTCCCTGGCCAGGAACTTGGTGACGGTCTGGACGAAGTCGTCCGGACCGTCCACCCACGGGCTGTGCGCGGCACCTGCCTGGACGATGTGCTCGCCGCGCGGGAAGAGCCCAGCCACCTCAGCGGCGGAGTCCGGACGCGGGGAACCGTCCAGCTCGCCGGAGATCACCAGAACGGGCACATCCAGCTCAGCCAGTACGGCGCGGGCGGCGTCCGCGCCGTCGAAGGCGCCCGGAGCCAGGTAGGCATCCGCCGCCTCCAGGTCGAACCACTCCTCACACGCGGCGGCGTGCGCCTGCGCGGCGGCATCCCAGCGACCGTAGGACAGGCGGTCGAGCAGCACGAAGTCCGCGTCGCTCGCCTCCCCGGACACCGCCCGCTCGAAGGCCGGCCGGACCTCCTCGTACCAGGGCTCCTCCCGGCGCAGCTCCAGCGCCTCGCGCCGCCGCTCGACGGGGAAGTCGATGCCAGCAGTGCGCGCCCGCGCGCAGACCAGGACGAGCGAGCGCACCCGCTCCGGGTAGCGGGCCGCATAGGCCAGCACGAGGTCACCGGCGGCCGAGTGGCCGAGAAGATCCAACTGCTCCAGCCCAAGGGTGACGCGCAGCGCCTCGATGTCCTCGGCCTGCCGGTCCACCCGGAAGCCCGCGAGGTCTGCGGGCCTGGCCGAGTCCCCCGTGCCGCGCAGGTCCAGCAGCACCAGCTCCCGCTGCGCGGCCAGCCCACCGAGGTCGCCGAAGTAGGCGGAGCGCATCATCGGCCCGCCGGGGATGCAGACGAGCGGTCGGTCACCCCCCGAGCCCTTTCGGTGGTAGGCGAGGCGGGTCCCGTCGGGCACGTCGAAGGTCAGCATGAGCGGGATGCTTGCAGGTGGCGCGATAACCCGCCACGGAATAAGCGACCTGGCGCACCAATCCTGCACGCCCTTCGAAGGGCCTCCCGCTTCTGAAAACGATGCGTGGACCCTCTCGCCCGCAACCGCGAACATGCAGGCCACCCCGATGCAGCCAGCGGACGGCCGACCAGGCCGCCCACCACGGCTCCCGCTGGCCTGGTCGGCCCTGTCCCGGATCCGCGAACGAGTGGGCGACCGAGACGGGTCTCGACAGGCAGCGCGACGAGCCTTTGCCCTGGGTGCTTTGGATCTCTGCCCGCTGGCGGCCGCGTTGGACGGCTCCCGGCAGACGCCGTACGTTGGCGACCTTGCCGGTCTCGCGCCGGACGTGTTCCGAGTGGCGAAGGAGCCGCGCCCACAGGACGCGTGGATGGGATCGGTGCGCAACGCCGTGACGATTTTCTTGTCCCCGCACCTGCGGAGTGACCTCAGTTCCCTCTGCGCACCGCCCCCGCCAGGATCCATCCCTCCACTGCCTCGTACTGCTTTCTGTTTTCCTCAGCCTTCTGCCGCCCGGATACCACGGTTCCCAGCCACCCGAAAGCGAAGCCCAGTGGGATCGACGCTATTCCCGTCGTGGTGAACGGGAACCAGTTGAAGTCCGCCTGGGGGAAGGCGGAGAGCGGGGAGCCGGACACCAGGTTGGTGCCGGTCATGAGGACGAGGGTGGTGAGGGTGCCACCGATGAGGGTGGCCAGCAGGCCCGCGCGGGTGAAGCGGCGCCAGAAGAGGCTGTAGATCAGCGCGGGCGCCAGTGCGGAGGCGCCGAGGGAGGCCGACAGGAGAGCCAGCGGCTGCAGGTTGTGGTGCTGGACGAGGGTGGCCAGCAGGAGGGTGGGGGCGCCCACGGCGAGGGCGGACAGTCGTGCGATGGTCATCTCGCGGCGTGGAGTCGTCTCCCGCAGGCGACTGGCGAACACGTCGTGCGCGAGGGAGTTGGCGCAGGCCAGGATCATGCCGGCGACCGAGGCGAGCAGGGTGAGGAAGAGCGCCGCGGTGACAGTGGTAAAGAGGAAGGTCCCGGCGGTTGACACGTTCTGTCCGAACGCGGCCCGCGAGCCGAGCAGGTACGCCGTGCTGCCCTGTGGGTCGGCGCCCGCGATGACCTCGCGCCCGATCAGTGCCGTAGCGCCGAAGCCGACGACCGTGATGATCAGTACGAAGAGGGCTACGCACGGCACCGCCCAGGACATCGATCGGCGTACCTCGCGGGCACTGTTGGCGGTGTACATGCGCATGGTGACGTGTGGCAGGCAGGCGGCGCCGAGGACGACGGTCAGCTCCGAACTGAGCATGTCCAGACGGGGGCTGGAGCTGCCCGCGAATTCGAGACCCGAGTGCAGGAAGGACGATCCCACCCCGCTCTGCTGTCCGGCCGCCGCGAACAGCGTGCCGAGGTTCCAGTCGAAGCGGTGAAGCATCAGTACGGCGACGACGACGCCGGAGCCGAGCAGCATCACGATCTTCATGATCTGGATGAGGGCGGTGCCCTTCATACCGCCGATCGCCGCATAGCTGATCATCAACGCGCCGAGTCCGATGATGCAGCCCGTCTTCAGCGAGTCGTTGGAGAAGCCGAGGATGAACGCCAGCAGATCGCCGGTGCCGGCGAGTTGGATGAGCATCATCGGCACCAGCGCCACGATCGTCGCGCCGCATGCGGCCATGCGCACCGCCCGACCCGGCATCCGCCGCGCGAACGCGTCGCCCATGGTGAACCGGCCCGCATTGCGCAGCGGTTCGGCCAGCAGGAACATCATCAGCATGAGGGAGAGGGCGATACTCAGTGCCAGGACGACGCCGTCGTACCCGTCGAGCGCGATGACCCCGCCCGTGGACAGGACTGTCGCCGCGGAGATGTAGTCCCCGGCGATGGCGAGGCCGTTGCGCATCGGTGAGAGCGATCCGTACCCCGTGTAGAACTCGTCGAGGTCGTCGTGGTCGGGCCCCGCCATCACACACAGCAGCAGCGTGATCGTGGCGACCGACGTGAACGCCACCAGCGACATGGCCTGTGCCGAACTGCTGAACCCGTTCACAGCTCGCCCTCCCGCCTGGCGTCCAGTACGGCAAGCCGGCGGATGCGCTCGGCGAGCGGGTCGACCCTCCGCCGCGCCGTGTACTCGTAGAGGGCGATCGCCAGGCAGGTGACGGGTACCTGGAGCAGCCCGAGCAGCAGCCCCGTGGACAGCCCGTCCGAGACAGTGCCTGTCATCAGCGACGGTACGAACGCGGACAGGAAGAGGAACAGCGCGAAGTACCCGAGTGCCGTGAACGTCGCCACGCGCCGCAGTCGGCGGTACGCGCTGCGCAGGACGCGCAGGTCGCTGTGGTTGCCGAGCGCCGGACGGCGCGGAGTTCTTCTCTCCGGCTCGGGCTCGGGCCGCTGTGGCGGTTGCCAGGGGTAGGCGGAGTATGGGGGTGATGAGTCGAATGAGCCGTGGGGCCAGTCGTATGAAGGCGGTAGGTGGCGGCGTTGGTACTCGGGGGACGAGAACGCGTCAGTCATCCCGTGTCTCCTTGCGTGGCTCGGGCCCGTGCGGACCGCAGGGAGTGGGGGGTGAGCGGGACGCACGTTACTCATAGGTATGCGCGGTGCGGAAGTCTTTTGACAAACTGGTTGGTCGGTATCAAGCGCGGAGCGCCAGGTGACGTGCCACAACCAGGCCCGCGTTCAGAATCCGCGTGTGCGTTCGGCCGCGTCACGCTGCGCTCGTCCGAGGGGGATCTGGTGAGTGAGCCGGGCGGCCTCCCTCGACGTTGGCGGCGACGGCAACGGCGAGGGCGAGAGCGGTCGCGGCGGCGAGGCCGTCCTCGGTACGCCCCTGGATCAAGGCCAGGGCGCTGGTGTAGATGAGGGAGCCGGGCAGGAGGGGCCGAGTGACGCGGTAACGTAAGGCAAGGGCAAGAATTCCAGGTGGTTGGGGCCAGCCCAAGCCTGCGCGAGGAGACCTGAGCGAAGCGCAGTGATCGCGGTGGCACCGGTCACGGTGACGGTGTTGAAGTCGGCTTGCTCGGCGAAGACCCCGCAGACGGCCCAGGTGATGCCCGCGTTGAGCGCGACGACGGGGAGGATCCGGCGGGCGATCACACACGCGATCAGGCGGCCGCCGTTCCTGTCTCCTGGGCGAATGTCCTCGGCGGTGAGAAGACCCTGGCGCCGACCATCGACCCGACCATCATGGCGGTGAGTGTCGGCAGACTCGGCTTGACTGCAGGCGGAGGCCCCGGCTCCGGGGTGTCGGCCGCGCCATCGGTCATGACACACCTCGTTCGTGGACGCTCACGAATGGTTTGGGGGGTCGGCTACTGATCGGGGGTGGCTCCCTCGCCGCAGCCGACCTCAGCCAGATCACCCGTGCCGTGAAGCGCAAGCTCAAGATGCTGCAGTACCGACCAGAGGTCATCAATGGCTGCCTCGCTGGCACCGGCCTCGTGCTGGAAGCGTGAACACGTGGCCAGCCGATCGGCGATGGGGACTGCGCAGTCGGAGTCTAAAGTCGCTGGTCAGATACGGTGACGGGATGAACGAGAGCCTGCCTGCCGACGTAGCCGACGTGCTTGCGGCAGTTCTGAACGGGGTCACTCCGGTTCATGTCGCGCTCCAAAGGCAGGTTCCGCACCTCAGTGTGCGAGCGCGCTGCACATGTGGGTGTGGCACCGCCTACTTCGAGCTCGACACCAGCAAGGTGGACCCTGCACCCACCGGCCCCGGCACTGTTGTGGCGGCCGAAGCGCTGCTCTTCACCGAAGCGGGTGAGTGCCCAGGTGAGGTCCTGGTCTTCACCCAGGGCGGCTACCTGTCCTGGCTGGAAGTCTGTTCATGGAGCGACGACATCGAAGTAACACTGGCCGCCGCGCGTCACTGGTTGCAGACACGCTCTTGATCCCGAAGGACCAGCGCCCAACGGGCTCCGCGACACCGCCGACATCACGAATTCAAGTTCAGTGGCTGTCGGGCTTGGCGAAGGTGAGGACGCCGCCGTGCCGGCGGGGCCGCCCGCCCTTCGGGCCGGAGCGGGTCGCGGAGCATGACCCGGTCCGAGCGCAGGCGCACGATCAGCACAACCGGCAGGTCGGCCAGGGCGTGGGAAAGGTAGGTGACGTCGTAGCCGGCGTCCATCACGATGAGGATCTCCGGGGCGCCCTGCCGCCAGTGCCCGGCTTGCTTCAACCGCTCGATGACGTCGCGCAGTTGGGTGGCGGTGACGAGCGTAACTGGTCCGTCTTGTGGTCGCCACGTCCATAGACGTGGCAGAACAGCCGGTCGTCGCTGGTCGGGGCATCGGGGCATCGGGGCATCGGGGCGGAGCCAGTTGCTCACGTCCACGGTCAGCGTGATCCGCCCGTCACCGGCCTTTGGCAGCGGCAGGCCGGCCAGCGTGCGGCGCAACCGCGTCGGTTCCAGCCAGCCGCGGTCCAAAGCCGCGTACAGCGCGCCGTGCCCGCGCCGGTGCTCGACCGCCAGCGACAGCTCGACCCGGGTCTTCACCGGCCCGTCCGCGTACAACACCGCGTCCGCGAGTTCGAAGAGCGCGTCCTGGCGGGCGTAGAGGCATTCATAGAACTCAACCCGAAAGCGGGACAACACGTCCAACGCCTCGCCTGCGGGCGAATCGACAGACAGACTCATACGCAGCGGCCGTTCTCTTGTACTTCGTGACTCAACATCTCGAAGCGTGGAGAACGGCCGTCTCCGCTGTCCCGGGAAGAACCGCAGATGAGCAGGTCGAGTGACCTGCGACGTTAAACGTCAAGCTAGGAGTACCTCGACGTCGAGGAAGTGCTGGAAGCAGATGGCGATGCCTTCGTCGCGGGCGGCCGTGGTGTCGTGCATCTGTCCGGGCCACAGGGCATCGGTCCAAAACGTGGGGCGTTGCCCGTCGGCGACGACGGTGGCCTTCATCGTTGTTCTCCTTTTCATGCCGGAGACACCGAACGGAATGACGGCATGCGAGATACGCCCGGTACTGCCACCGCACTCCGATATGCGGCAGGTCCCGACCACCGTCCCCCGCGTGACGCGGCGCCCGCACGATCGCCTCGGCTTTGGTTCTGCGGCATGGCCTCGTGCAAGATCCCCTCCAGGACCACCGCGACGCCGGCCTCGATTCTCTGAAGCACCGGATGTCCTCGCGGCCGATCCGACGCCGGTCGCGGGCGGAGTTGCCGTGCTTCCCCGCCCACGAGGGTGGTTATCGTCCGGCCTGCAAGGCTGCCCAGGTCTGCGGGCCGACGTCGCCGTCGACGCCGAGGCTGCGGGTGGTCTGGTAGTCGCGCACGGCTTGTTCGGTGTTGGGGCCGAAGTCGCCGTCGATGCCCACGGTGCGGCCGAGTGCCGCGGTCAGTGCTCGCTGCAGTCGGCTGACGTCCGCGCCGGTCGACCCGTTCTGCAGCGCCGGTGTCGAGCCGTACGACAGCAGGGCCGTCCAGGTCCTGGGGCCGATGTCACCGTCGGCCGTGAGGCCCCGGGCGGACTGGAAGGCCTTCGTCGCCGTTTCGGTGTTGGGCCCGAAGTCGCCGTCCGGTTCTCCCGGATTGTGTCCGGCGGCGATCAGCCGGCATTGCGCCGCCTTGACCGGACTGCCGGTGGATCCCTGCTGGATGAGGGGGTACGCAGTGAAGTCGAGGTTGACGCCGCTGCAGGTGGGCGCTGGTGTGCCGCCGCAGTTGTTGCTGGTGACGTTCCGCCAGGTCTGGCCGTTGGCCTGGCCGTACTCGACGCCGTTGAACCAGGGGCGGATCCGTTCGGAGGTGGAGTTGCCCCAGGTGGCGGATCCGTTGTGTCGGCGTCGTAGGCGAGCTCGAAGTGCAGGTGCGGGTGGTTGTTCGAGGTAGGCCCCGTCCTGCCGACCCGGCCGATCAGCTGGCCGCGCTGCACCGTCTGGCCGACGCTGACATCGCGGCTCTGCAGGTGCAGGTATGTGGTGAAGTAGCGCTGCCCGTGGTTGATCTGGATCACGTTGCCGGCGTTGGAGTGGTAGAAGGACTGCCGGACCGTGCCGGAGGCCGGAGCCAGCACCGGTGCTCCTTCGGTGCCGACCTGGTCGGGCTCGCGGACCATGTCGAGCGCGGGTGCGTGTGCCCAGGTGTCGAGTCGCCACTGCTGGCCGCAGGTGAAGGGCAGTTGGAAGGCGATGGGCGGGGCCGCCGCGGCGGCCGGCGCCGCGGCCTGCCAGGGCAGGACGACGAGGGCGGCAACAGCCACGAGCAGTCTGCCGAGCAGCCCTGGGCTGCGCGTGCGGATGAGGGATATCAACGTGTCTCCTTCTTTGGTGCCGAGTTCATGCGTGTCTGGCGCGGGGTGTGCGGGCGGCGATGGGACGGCAGGTGCCCTTCCGCTGTGGCTGGGCGCTGCGGGACGGCCGCGTTCGGTCGCGGTGTGCCGCCCGCATGGCGGTCACGATGAGGGCCGAGGTGGGGGCAGCCATGTACGGCCCTCATCGTGAGCTCGCCGGCGGGGGAGCGACCGGTGCGTTGAGCGTGCCCTGCGTCGGTATAGCCCGGATATTTCCGAAGGTCACCCGGCCGCCCTGGGCGGTGGTGCCAGGCACGGACCGCTTACAGGGGAGCACGCCGCGTCGGCGGCGTGCCCGGGTCAGGGCTGCGGGCAGAGCGCGCCGGTGTCCTGGCCGGGGAGGTGGCGGTCGAGTTGCGCCGCGGTGGGCGGTGGGGCGGTGGCTCGGCAGATGCGCCGGATGGCTTCGGTCGCGGTCAGCGGCCAGTGGATGATGCGCTGGTCGGCTCCCGCGGACAGCAGGGTTCCGTCCGGGGTGAACGCCAAGCCCTGCACGTCTGCCGAGTGGCCGGTGAGGGTGGCGATGCGCCGGTGGGTTCGTACATCCCAGACGACGATGGTGTGATCCTCACCTGCCGAGGCGAGGAGGCGTCCGTCCCTGCTGAAGGCGAGCGTACCGACCGCTGCGGTGTGGCCGGTCAGGGTGCCCCGGCCTTTCCCTGTCTGGGTCGACCACAGGCGCACCGTGTGGTCCGAGCCGGCGGTGGCGATCAGATCGCCCGCCGGAGTGGCCGCGATGTCCTGCGTGGACCCCTGCGCGGCCGGGAAGGCCTTCACCAGCCGGTCGTCGGCGGTGCTCCACACGGCGATGCCGCCGGCCGGTGTGCTCGCGACGAGGAGGCCGCCCCGAGCGGGGTAGGCCATGGCGGTCGAGGTGCGCGGGCCGGCCGGCGCCGGCAGCGGACGGGGGTGTGCCGGGTCGCTGACCCTCCAGCGGAACGTTCCTCCCAGGGACATCACGGTGACCGTGCTGCCGTCCGGGCTGAAGGCGACGTCCGTACCGGTGCCTATACCGGTGAAGGCGATGGTGGTGTAGCGCCGCCCGGTCGACGGGTTCCACAGAGTCAGGGTGTGGTCGCGCGTCACGGCCGCCAGCACCGTGGCGTCCGGGTTGAACGCGACTGCCTTGACATGGTCGGAGTGTCCGCCCAGCAGCCGTTCGGCAGCACCGGAGGCATTCCAGATCCGTACGGACCTGTCGTCGCCGGCGGAGGCGACGAGCCGGCCGTCGGGGCTGACGTCCACGTCGTTCACGGCGCCGCCGTGACCGCTGAAGGGAAGGGCCGTCCGGCGCACCACGATGGTGCGTCCCAGGCCGCCCGAGACCACCGTGCTCGCGTCCGGTGCCAGGTCCAGAGCCATGGTCTCCGAGCGGAACCGGTCGGCGTGGCGGGCGATCTGCTCGCGGCGCCGGTAGTCCCAGATCGAGATCATGCCCTCTTCGTCGGCGATCGCGATCCGATCGCCGACCGGCGCGGAGATCATCCAGGGGAAGGCCGTCTGCACCGGGAGGTCGGCGAACTGGCGGGCCGAGCGGCCGGTCAGGCGCCAGAACCTGATGCCGTGTTCTTCGGAGGCCGTGGCCAGGACATCGGATGTGGAGCCGAACCGGGCCACCTGGGCGCCTTCGGTGTTCAGCTCGAAGCGACGGCGACCGGTTTCGATGTCCCAGACGGCCACCGTCCCATCGGTACGGGTGACGGCGAGCGAGCGCTGATCGCCGGCCAGGCTGAGTGCCGCGGGCATACCGGTGGGCAGGAACACGGCCTTGCCACCGCCCAGCGTGGCTACCCGTGTGCCCTCGCCCGTGCCGTAGGCCACGACCGTGCCGTCGGCGCTGAAGGCCAGACCGTTGCTGAGGTCGCCGGACACGACCTGCTTGAACAGCACCTTCCTCGACCGGACCTCCCGCACGACGACCGAGCCTCCGGTCGGCTGCTTCGGATTGTTCAACCGGGCCAGGGACGCCAGCCGGGTACCGTCGGCGTTGAAGGCCACCCTCAGCGCGAAGAACCCCTGGGGGAGCGGCTTGACGACATGCTCGGTGAAGGAGGCCAGCCTCGTGCGTCGGTTCGGATCCCACAGCTCCACGGTGCCGTCGCTGGTTGCCGCGGCCACCAACGAGCCGTGAGGGGACAGGGCCAGGCCGAACGACGCGGGCCCGTTCGTGTTGAGTACGACGCTGGGCTGCGCGGACGCCGACGTACTGATCACCGCGCCCAGAGTGTCGGCGTCGGGATGCAGCCGATAGGCGGCCAGGGCGAGGGACCGGGCGACGTCCGGGTCGGTGGCGACCAGCGAGCGCGACGTGAGCGCGGCCTGATGGGCCAGGACGGTCAGGTGCTCGCGCTGTGCCACCTGCCGCTGCTGCCAGGCGGCACCGCCCCCGGTCACGGTCGCCGCCAGCAGCACCGCCAGCACCATCGCCAGGACCCTCAGCCGGCGGACCCGGCGCCGCGCCGCAGCGAGTTCGGACTCGGCCAGCTCCTCGCTGGCGTCGAGGAACTCACGCTCCAGAAGGTTCAGCTCCGAGCGGTGCGGGCGCGCCTCGGCCAGCCCGGAGCCCCGATAGAGCCCTCCGGCGTCCCGCCCCGACTGCTGCCAGACTCGGGCCGCGGCGGTGAGCCGCTGCCGTACGACCAGGCGCCGGCGGTCCTCGCTCAGCCAGGCCCGCAGCCTGGGCCACGCCACGATGAGCGCCTCATGGGCGATCTCCACCCGATCCTCGTCCACGACCACCAGGCGCGCCGCCACCAGCTCGTCGACCACATCCGCGACCGCCGCGGCCGGGCCCATCCCGTCGAGTTCGGTTTGCGGGACCCGCCGCCGGCTGTCCCGCACCCCGTCCTCGTCCAGGTTGATCAACCGCTGCATGAGCCGGCGCACCAGGTCCTGCTCGGCGGGTTCGAGCTCGGCGTAGACGTGCTCGGCGGTCTGGGCGATCGCATCGTGCATCCCGCCCCCTGCCTGGTACGCCGCGAGGGTCAGGGTGCGGCCGGCCCGGTTGCGCCAGGTCTCCCGCAGCGCGTGGGACACCAACGGGAGTGCGGCGGCAGCGCCGGAGGCCTCCGCCACCACGGTGGCCAGCAGATCGGCGTCGACCGAGCAGCCCTCAAGATCCGCCGGCCGGACGATCAGCTCTCGCAGTTCCGCGGCCGACGGCGGACCGACCAGCAGCTGCGCCTCGCTCATCAGCGCCGGCGCCAGCCCGCTCAGCCCGGTCATCTGGACGAAGAAGTCCGCACGGACACTGAGCACGACCTTCGTTCCGGCATGGGACGCCGCTAACAGCCCGGCGACGAATTCCTCCCGCACCGTGGGATCGGAGCACACGGTGAACAATTCCTCGAACTGATCGACCACCAGCAGCACCTGACCGGCGGGCCGGTCGTGCTCGGCGAGCGCGGCCGCGAGCTGTTTCACCGGCTGGTCGGTCGGCGTCATCATGACCGGCTGCCACCGAGCGGTCGTATCCCGCCGGATCCGGCCCAGTAGGCCCGCCGCCAGCAGCGAGGTCTTCCCCGATCCCGACGCGCCGAACACGACGACCACGGGGAAGCGTTCCACGCGCTCCCACAGCAGCCCGCACAGCCGGTCGCGACCGAAGAACCGGTCGTGATCCGAGGAGGTGAACGCCGGCAGGCCCCGGTAGGGGTTGGCCCCGACCGGCACCAGTGCCGCGACGGGGACCGGAGAGGGCATGAGGCCCTCATCGCCGCGGAGCATCGCCTGGTGCAGGCGCTGCAGACCCGGGCCGGGCTCGACGCCCAGTTCGGTCCCGTACAGCGCATGGGTCCGCCGGTAGAGCTCGAACGCCTCGGCCTGCCTGCCCGAGCGATACAGGGCCGTCATGAGCTGGCCGCGGAGCGACTCCCGAAAGGGGTGCCGGGGCAGCAGCTCCGTCAGCTCCGCGACCACCTCGGCATGCCTGCCGAGGGCCAGACCGCAATCGGCCCACCGCTCATGCACGGCAAGACGCAGCTCCTCCAGCCGGGCCGCCCGGGTCGCGACGGCTTCGGTATCCAGGAACTCCGCGAACGCGGGCCCGTTCCAGCACCGCAGCGCCTCACCGTGCAACTCCTGCGCGCCCGCTGTCTCACCCTGTCGCAGGGCCTCCTCCGCCTGGAGGGCCAGCCGTTCGAACCGCGTGGCGTCCAGCGCATCACCCGCCACCACGCGATAGCCGTCGCCCTGCCGTTCGATGCGCTCCGGGCCCAGGGCCTTGCGCAGTAGATGGACGTACAGCTGCAGGTTCTTACGCGCCGAGCGCGGCGGTCGCTCGCCCCACAGTGCGGTCATCAGGAGCTCCGAAGGCACGGGCCGGTCGGGCCTGCTCAGCAGGACCGCGAGCAGCAGACGCACCTTGGGCGATCCGATGTCGACCGGCAAGCCCCCGCGACGGACCGCCAGATCCCCCAGAATCCCCAACTCCACTCGGCCGCCCCCCAAGGCTGCACGGATCAACGCTGGCGGCCCGAAGGTACACCAGTCCCTGCGAAGCAGACCCGCGCCGGCCCGCCCGACCCACGCATGACGCCGCACTGACGCGGATCAGCGGACTGCCGCCTGGTGCGGCGGCCGGCACCCCCTTGGCCGCATGCCCCAAAGATCCGCGATGCGCAGCCGGCCGAAGCCACGCCCGATCACCTGCCGCAAGCATCCCCATCAGGACTTATACGGGTCCTATACCGCGTCTTACAACGATCGCTTCCCGTACCGGGCCCACCCCTCCTAGGCCCCTCCGATCAAGGAAGGAACGTGTGCGCCCATCCAGAACGACGCCGACCAGTCCAACAGGCACCCCCCGCCGTGGAGATGACGTCGGAGTCGTAGAGAACGCGAAAGGACACAGCGTGAAGCTCGGGTTCAGCTCGGGAAGCGATCAGAACACCCATCAGCGGACCACTGGGAAGGCAGGACAGCACATGCGTACAAAGCTCGCGGCAGTCGCAGGAGTGGCCGCCATGACCGCCACGCTCGGACTGGTCGGCGCGTCCCCCTCGGCCGCCGGCCCCAACTGCGCCTCCGGCTACCACTGCGTCTTCTACACCGACATCAACTCCGCACGGCAGTCCTTCTTCAACTCCGATCCGGACTTCTCCAACGACACCTTCGACGAATACAACGTGAGCGGGGTCGGTCAGAACCACCCGGTCAACAACAACGTCTACTCGGCCAGCAATTCAAGCACCGGGAACTACGAGAGCCACTACTGGGACAACACCAACGGAACGGGCTTCCTGTTCTGCCTGAACCCCGGTCACTACGTCAACTCCGCCTCCACCGTCGACCAGGCGGGCACGCAGAACGGCGATCCGCTGCCCTCCGGCCTCCGGGACCGGGCCAGCCGGCTGACGCTCCCGGGCCGGACGTCGACCGACTGCTTCTGACCTCGGTGAACGTGCGGGCCCGGCGCAAACCGGGCCCGCACCTTCCGGACCTCGACAGGATTCACATGGCACTGAGCTTCCACGGCACTCGCCGGCACATCGCCGCCTGCGTCCTGACCGCCACTGTGGGCGCAACGATCTGGGCGCTCGCCGACGCGAGGGCCCAAAACCCCGAACCCCGGCCCCATCGTCCGCTGTCCCCGGCCGCACTGGCCGAACAAGGCTTGCGTCCGCCGATCTACACCCAGCTCTACGCCTGGACCCAGAGTGGCGAACAGATCGCGACCGCCCAGCAACAGGTCCTCGTCGCCTGCATGGCCGAGCGCGGATTCACCCTCAAGCCCGCTCCCGTGGCGAAGGCGGGTGACGCGGCGGTGTCCCGCCCGACTCCGTTCGGTCTCGAGACCCTCGAAGAAATCGGGGCGGACAGCCAGACGCAGGCGCCACCGGAGCAGCCGCAAGGAGAGGCCTTCAACCGCGCCCTCTACGGCAAACCCGGAAACGAGATCTCCGTCAAGGGCAAGCTGCTCAAGGTGACCATGCCGGCGAGCGGCTGCCAGGCCGAGGCGGAGAAGCACATGCTGGGCGACGGCCGGGTGCGGTGGACGGAACTGCGGATGCAGCTCAACGAAGGGGAGCAGACAGCGTTCAAGTGGCTCAAGCACGACTCCCTCTTCCGCAAGGCGAACGAGAACTGGCGGCAGTGCATGCTCACCAACCGCGTCCAGGCCAAAGACCCCCTCGACCTGATCAGAGCCTTGCCGCCCGACGCGGACATCCGCACCCACCCCGCAACCAAGGCGGACGTCCACTGCAAGCAGGACACCGGATACCTGCGCACCGCCTACGCCAGACTCGCCGTGATGCAGCAGCGCTGGCTCGACGATCACCCCGACGTGCTCAAGGACCGCACCGAGCTGCGGGACAGGCAGCTGAGAATCGCCCGCCAGGTCCTCCAAGGGCAGACCGGCTGAGCACCCCGGCGCACCCGATCTGCCCCGGCCCGGCGGCACCGGGTGCTCACGGCTGGGTGTGGTAGCGGAGGTAGACCACGCCGCTGGTGAGCCGGCGTTCGTCCAGGAGCTCGAAGCGGAGCCGGGCCCCGTCGGGGAGGAAGGGCTTGCCGCCGCCCAGCACGGCGGGGCCGACGAACAGGTGGTACTCGTCCACCAGCCCTGCGGCGATCGCGTGGGCGGCGAGGGCGGCCCCGCCGACGGTGAGGTCACGTTCGGAAGATGCCTTCAGCCGCCGAACCGCCTCGGGGTCGAAGTCCCGTTCGATCCGGGTCCGGGTGGTGGAGGCCGACTCCAGCGTCCTGGAGTACACGACCTTGTCGGCCGCCTGCCAGATCTCCGCGAACTCCCGCGCCCCGGGCGACTGGCCCGCGATGGACGGGTCGGTCTCCCAGACAGCCATCATGTCGTACAGTCGGCGCCCGTACAGGTAGGTCCCGACCGGCCGCAGCACGTCGGTGATGAAGGAGTAGTACTCCTCGTCCGGTGCCGCCCAGTCGAAATTGCCGTCCGCGTCGGCGATGTAGCCGTCCAGGGACACATTGAACATGTAGATCAACTTGGCCATGCGAGCCTTCTCCCAGGTCGGGGCTACGTGTGTGTCCCGCAGCACGCTAGCCCGCGCCTGTGACAATGCCCGGCGAACGGCACGGTCACCGCTGCGAAGGGCTGCGTCTGGGACTGCCGCGGCTCCGGCGGTTCCGACCGGCCCGTTCGCGGACCCGGCCGCGCAGCCGGTGGTGCAGCTCGGTGACCAACGCGCCGTCGCGCCAACAGCGGAAGAAGGCATACACCTGGTCCCACGCCGGGAAACCTGCGGGCATCGCCCGCCACTTGACGCCGTTGTCGACCAGATAGAACACCGCCCGGTGGCAGTACCCCTCCGGGCGGCCACCGCGGCCTTCCAGACAGGCCAGCACCGGCAGAGCCGTGCGCACCACCGCCCACTCGGCGTCCGTCAGATCCGACGGATACCGGCGCACCCGCACCGGATGGTCGACGGCATTGCCGAGCTCGCGGGTCCGGGCGACGGCTGCTTCGCAGGGCTGGTCGCTGCCGACGTACAGGTACTGATCCCACTCGACGTGCACGGATGCGGGAGACCGGAACCCTGCTGCGGAAATGGATCAGTTCGTGTCATCTCCCGCCGGTGCCGGGAACCGGCAGCGTAGACGTCGGATCCGGCTGGGACACTGCGGGCGTGAATCGCGAGACACCCACCGGCCCGTTCAACGCTCCCGCCGGCTCCCTGGCATCCAGAGCGCGCGCAGAACTCACCCGTACCAATTGGGAGGAGCTACCGCACGTCTGCACAGGTCGGCACAGCGTGCCCGACACGCCGGGCGTTCTTGTCGCGATGCTCGCTGCCGACCCAGTAGATCGGGTGAGGGCCGTGGGATACCTGTACCGGCTGCTGCTCAATCGAGGGCGCGTGTTCCCTGCGACTGCGCCAGCCGCACTGATCATCGCCACCCTGCTCGACGCCGCGCTTGAGCCTGCGGCCCCGCCTGAGCCTGCGCCCGAGGAACCCGTCGCGGTCCCGGGAAGGCAACCGGGATATCAGGGGCCGTGGCGGATCGCGCGGAGCGAGGAGCGCGCAGAGTGGACGTTCACGCCATTCGTCGGAGTCGGCCCCGCTGCACTTCGGCATGACGCTGGAGGAGATCACCGACGCCCTGGACGAGCAGCCGACCGTAACGTCCCGCTCCCACGACGGTGGGCGGGAACAGCTTGTCTACGCCGACTTCGCCGCCACTGCTATTCAGAGCCCTTTTCCGAGACGACCGCCTGGGATGCGTGGCGGTGAACGCGCTCGACGGCCCCCAAGTGAGACTCGACGACGTTCCGTTGACCGGCTGTGTGCCGTCCCAGCTGGAGGACTGGCTTCTCCGCCGCATTGCGCGACTGTCTTACAGCGTCGCAGGCGACCCGATCTGCACCGACCTCGGCCTGGCGATCCGTTCCCAACGGGCCAGCGACGTCATGCTGACCCGACCACTCTTCCTGCTAGGCGAATGGCACGACCTCTGGCACTCACTGCCCCAAGAGGAATGGAACTTCGTGTAGTGCCCGCGTACGTCCACTGCCAACCGCCCCCACCCACCAGCTGGTCATCGACAGCGACGAGCTCCAGGAACGCCTGAGGGAAGGCCCCTGCTTCGACGCCGTCCGCAGCTCGCACGGCGAGCGGGTCTTCCGCATCGCCGACCTCACCGCCGAACACCAGCGCCGGCCCGCCTACGCCCCGCAGGCCCACAAGCTCGGGGTGGGCAGCATGATGGGCTTCCTGTTGTACACCGAGGGGCAGGACCTCGGCGCCCTGAACCTCTACTCCCGCGAACCCGACACGTTCACCGCCACCAGCGAGACGGCCGGCTGGCTGCTGGCCTCCCATGCCGCGGTCGCCTTCTTCGCTGCCCGTACCCACGCCCAGATGGAACAGGCCGTCGCTACCCGCCACACCATCGGCGAGGCCATGGGCATCCTGATGGGCGCCCGCCACCTCACCGAAGAAGAAGCCTTCGACGTACTGCGCAGCTACTCGCAGGAGAAGAACATCAAACTCCGTGAGATCGCCCGCCGCATCTGTGTCCCGTACCGCGCGCTCGCCGGCGTCGTGGTCGCGCACCGCGAGGGTCACTTCGGCCCCCGCGGCGGCGAGCGCCTGGGCGGTTCCGAAGCCGGGGCTGCTCACGCGACGCCGGGCGCAGAGGCTTGGGTCTGAGTGTCAGCCGGTGGTGAGGGGCATGACCCTGCGGTACACGGGCACGGCGATCGCCGCGACGGCGACGTGCATGAGAAGCAGCGTGAGCACGCCGACCGTGCCGCCGTCGTCGAACAGGAAGAAGTCGGGGACGAAGGACAGCACGACGACGGCCGGGACGAGGATGCGCAGCAGTTTCTGCGGGTTCTTGGATGCCTTGCGGACCACGGCCCATCCGGCGGCGCCCGTGATCGCGCCCAGGGCGGTCAGGAAGATGTAGGAGCCGGGGTTCAGGGGGCCGAAGTCGTCGGGCTTGTCCGCGATCGCGCGTGCGATCAGGGCGAGGACGGCGTTGACCGCGCTGGCTGCAACGATCGCGGCGAGCACTCCGCCCGCGGTGGTCAGCAGGCTGGGGCGGGCAGCAGGGGTGCGGGTGAGGGAAGACATGACGCTGGTCATCTCCAAGGCGAAAGGGGGGTCGGGGTTCGGGTAGCGCTCAGAAGGCGTGCGGGCCGAAGCGGCCCCAGGCCAGGACGGCGGCCAGCGCCAGCAGGACGACGTTGATGGTGATCACGGGGAACTCTTTGCGGCGGGCGTGTGTGACGGCCGCGCCGATCATCAGCAGGAACACGCCCGTGGCGGCCACCGGGACCAGGACCGGGGCGACGTCGACGAGCGGCGGCAGGATCAGCCCGAGGGCGGCGAGAACCTCAAGGGTGCCGATGACCTTGACCGGTCCTGCGCCGAAGTCCTTCGCCCAGCCCAGTCCGGAGGCGGCCAGCTGTTGCGGTGTGCGGCTGAGCTTCATCGCTCCGGCTGGCAGGAACACGGCCGCCAGCACACCCGCGACGGTCCACAGGAAGACACTCATGGGCTCTTACTACCTATCCAGAAAACTTCAAGCATGGACTGACCGTATCGCACTTTTACTTCAAGCTAAGAGTAAACGTGTTGGCATTTTGTTCCATGCTTGGAGTATGTTGGGGTCATGGAAGACGCACCGGAGACGACCGAGCCACAGTGGCTCGACCCCGACGAGCAGCAGCACTGGTACGCGTTCGCCTATGTGCTGACCCAGCTGCCGGCCGCGCTGGAGGCGCAGATGCAGCGGGACGCGGGCATCGCGCACTTCGAGTACGTGGTGATGTCCGCGTTGTCGTTGGCGCCGGAGCGCACCCTGCGGATGAGCGAGGTCGCCCTGTACGCGGGCAGCACGCTCTCGCGGCTGTCCAACGTGGTCATCCGGCTGGAGAAGCGCGGCTGGGTGCGCCGCCATCCCGACCCCTCCGACGGCCGCGCCACCCTGGCGACCCTCACCGACGACGGCATGGACAAGGTCAAAGCCGCGGCGCCCGGGCACGTCGCAGCCGTGCGCCGTCTGGTCATCGACCCGCTGACCAAGGCGCAGCAGCGTCAGCTCGGCGCCGTCTCCCAGCGTCTTCTCGCCGCCCTGAACGCGCCGTGCCCCACCGACTGGGCGCCGCCCGGCACCACCCTGCCGGCCGAGCAGGGCTGACCCCCGCCCGCACGGCCCCTTACGTCTGCGCTCACCCGGCCGTCCGGCCGGGGCCCCACCCCCTCAAGGAGCTTTGTCATGCCCACTATCGCCATCGTCGGAGCCGGCCCGGGCCTGGGACTGTCCATCGCCAAGGTCTTCGGCGGCCACGGCTTCGACGTCGCCCTGATCTCCCGAAGCAAGGACAAGCTCGACGCTCTCGTCGCCGAGCTCGCCACCGCCGGGATCACCGCGGAGGGCTTCCCCGCCGATGTCGCCGACCCGGCCCAGCTCACCGGCGCGCTCCAGCACGCGATCGCACGGTTCGGGCGGATCGACGTGCTGGAGTTCTCCCCGCACGCGGGCCTGACCAGGACCGCACCCAAGGACGTCACCCTCGACACCCTGCGCCCGCAGATCGACAGCCTGCTGTTCGGCGCGGTCGCCGCCGTGCAGACGGTGCTGCCCGGAATGCTCGAAGCGGGAGCCGGCACTGTGCTGTTCACCACCGGCGGCGGCGCCATCAACCCGTACCCGATGCTCGCCGACGTCAACATCGCCCAGGCCGGCCAGCGTAACTGGGCGCTCAACCTGCACAACACCCTCGCCGAGCAGGGCATCTACGTGGCGAACATCGCCATCAACCTCATGATCGGCTCCCAGGCCCCCGCCGGTGTCCCCTTCCGCGCGCCGGACGAGATCGCCCTCGACTACTGGCAGTTGCACACCCGCCGTGACCCGGCCGTCGCTGAACACCTCATCGCCTGACCCACCCCCAACCGGACATACCAGCCGGCACACCCCCCGACATGACGGCCCGACCCGTGACAGCAAGGGCCGCCGTGCGATGCGCCCTGCCCCCGCACCCCGAGAGGAACCGTCCTCCATGTCCGAGTCCGAGCGCCCCCGCTACATCACCGCCGACCAGCAACTCGCCACCCTCCACGCCGTCCTGGCCCAGCACCCCACCAACACGCAGGACCTGCTGACCGGCGCGGACACCGGCACCGGCCCTGACGAACCCGCCACCGACGGCGCGTCGCCCCAGACCACCGAGGGCCCGTACTACATCGAGCCCTCCCGGCAGTTCGGCTCCCGCCAGGACATCACCGACGGCCGCCCCGGCCTCCCTCTCGACCTGCGGCTGACCGTCCGCCACGCAGGTAATGGCGCGCCCGTGGCCGTGGCCCTCGTCGACGTGTGGCACTGCGACGCCCTCGGCTACTACTCCGGCCACCTCGCCCACGACCCTGACACGTTCCCCACCAACATCGGCGACACCGGCCGCGTCACCCCCGGCGACGACTCACGCTTCCTGCGCGGCTCACGCCCCACCGCCGCCGACGGGATCGCTGCGTTCACCACCATCTACCCCGGCTGGTACTTCACCCGCAGCATCCACATCCACGTCAAGGTCACCGTCGACGGCCAGGAGCTGTACACCGGCCAGCTCTACCTGCCCGAGGAGTACAACGAGGCCGTCGGCGCCCTCCCGCCCTACAACCGGCACACCACCCTGGAACGACTGCGAAACGAAGACGACCTCGTCTACCGCACCGCCGGCGGCAAGGACCTCCTCCTCGACGTGAGGCCCCTCGACCCCGACCGTCTGGATGCTGGCCTCACCGCCGACTTCACCCTCACCATCGCGCAGGCCTGACCAGCAGCGCACCCTCAGGGAGCACCCCGATGAACACCATTCTCGTCAGCGGAGGCAACAGCGGCATCGGCCTGGAAGCGGCCCGCACCTTCCTCGCCCGCGGCCACCGCGTCGTCCTTCTCGGCCGCGACAAGGACAAGGGCGCCGCCGCCCTCTCCTCCTTCGGCGCCGCCGCCGACCGCGCCCAGTTCCACTCCGTCGACCTCTCCACCCACGACGGCGTCCGCGAAGCCGCCGACCGCGTCCTGCACGACCACGACCGCATCGACGCGATCCTGCACTCCACCGGCGTCTTCACCTCCCGCGACCTGCGCACCCCCGACGGACTGCACCCCTTCTTCACCGTCAACTACCTCAGCCGCTACCACCTCACCCAACTCCTGCTGCCAGCGCTGCGCCGCGCCGAGCAGCCCCGGGTCGTGATGATGACCGCGAAGGTCCCCCCGTCCACCCTGGTCGATGTCGACAAGGACGGCTTTCCCCACTTCGAGCCGTTCGACTTCCGGCGCATCCGCCTGCCCGTCCAGGTCGCCAACCACCATTACGCCGCCCATCTGGCCCGCACCGAACCCGGCCTGACTGCCGGTGTCGCCAACGCCGGGGCCGCCAAGACCGACATCCTGCGCCTGATGCCCTGGCCCGCCCGCGCCATCGCCACCGTCGCGGGCCCCCTGTTCTTCGACTCCGTGGCCACCTCAGCCCACAACGTCGCCGAAGCCGTCCTGCGCGACGACTGGACCGGCCCGACCTACTGGGACAAGCCCGGGGCCTTCGACCAGCGCATCCCTATCACCGTCGACGAGGCGGTCACCCAGCGCCTGATGGCCATGTCCCACGACCTCACCGGGATCTGACCGCTTCCGCATGAGCAACCCGCCGGGATCACGGACCTCCTCCATGTAGATCCGGCGCAGGCTCACGCCTTGCGATTGGCGCCTTGCGCCACACACCCAGCCCCCACCCGCGTGCACCACCCTTAACCGGCGTCGTGCACGCGGGTTTCCCGCTTCTACCGTCCAAGGTTCCAGGAAGCCCACGCGCTTCCCTCGGGGCCGTGCTGGAGGCCGAGGGCACCGAGCTCCACCAGCCGTACCGGGATCGGCGCACGGCCGTGGAAGACCTCCTCGCCCGCAACGTACTCACCGTCCCCTTCACCCTGGCTCTCGGCGCGTCGTACGCCGCCCAGACCCTGTGATGAAGCACCTTCCCACGCTGTGCGTTGGCCCTCTGCGGCATCCCACTCGGTCGTGGACAACGGACAAACACAAACCCTGTCCATAACTTCGGCTCGGCGGCCCATCCGGGCCGCAGGTCGGGCCCGGGCACGGGGGCGGTCAGCATCGGCTTTGGCAGTGTCCACGTCACCCGGCATGCCTTCCACCCGGCCCCCTGATCCGTGTAGGGGCCGCCGGGGTGACGGGTGGTCAAGCAACTCTGCCGGACGGGTCAGGATGGTCCGACGGTCAGTCATGGCGGGGAGCTCCATCGTCGCCATGACTGACCGCTGATCTTCAGCGCACCACACCTCGGGCCCCACCGCGGCTGATCCAGGAGTCACCGGCACCGAAGGAACCATTATGAGCACGTCCAAGCCGCGCAAGGAGATGTGTCTGCGGGGCGGACGTCGCGGCTGTTACTCACTTTCGGGTGACGGCCTGGCCGGCGTCGGCCCGGTGCGGAGTGGTGATCGAGCCGTGTTGCTCAACGCTCGCGCGGGTGCACAGCTTGGTGGGGCATCGGCTGCGAGCACGGGCAACATACGTGAGTAGTGCATCTAAGAGTCACAGGAATATGGGCAACAGGTAACACGCGGCGCGTTTCCGACGCAACTGGCGCGTGTGGTGGGCAGGGTGTGGGTGTGGCCGATCGGGCCGCGAATCCCGCACACCGCACCGTCTCCCGCGGCGGCCCCCGAAAAGGGGCTGCGCCTCGGGTGGGGTGCCTGCACCATCAGGGGGACTCATGCCCGCAGCTGGAGGGCGCCGTCCTCGGCGAGAGCGTCGGTGTCCCAGGTGAGGGCGGGTGTGACGCCGTCGCTCAGGGCGAGCGGCCAGGTGATGGCGCTGCCGTCTGCGCTCAGGGTGACGGCGGAGGGGGAGATGTTGGACCAGGTGTCGGTGTCGGCGCGCCGGTACTGGAAGGTGACGCCCGTCAGGTCGGCGGGTCCGGCGGCGGTGAGTGTGACCGAGTGTCCGATTTCCTCACCGTTGAGGGGTGCCGTGAGACCGGCGCCGCCCACGTGGAAGGTGTAGACGGTGGTGGCGGAGGTGTTGCCCGCCTTGTCGGTGTCGGTGACGGTGTCGGTGACGGTCAGCTTGTGGCTGCCGTCGTCGACCGGGGTCAGTTCGATCGCCTGGGCCGCTCCGGCGGCGGTGACCACGGTGGTCGCAGCGCTGTCGAGGGAGTAGGCGAACGACTTCAGGCTTGTGTCGCCGCAGGCCAGGGTGAACGTCCCGGTGTCGCCCGCGTCACCGGCCCAGGCGTCGTAGGGGAAGTCCGGAGTCGAGGCGGCCGTCTACGACTTCGCCTTCGGCCCCAACGACCGCAACCAGGGCGGCACCCTGGACCTGCACGAGGACAACGGGCAGATCGCCCTGAAGGAAGCCGGGCTGATGGAGGAGTTCACCCGCCTCGCCCGCCCCGAGGGCCAAGAGATGCGCCAGTTCCACGCGGCCGACGCAACGATCCGCTCCCACCAGCGCCCCACCGAGGACCAGTTCTCCGCCCCCGAGATCGACCGCGGCCAGCTGCGCGACCTCCTGCTGAACTCGCTCAAGCCCGGCACGGTCCGCTGGAACCACGCCCTGCAGAGCGTCGAAGGACCGGACGACGGCCCCCGCCAGCTCCACTTCGCCGACGGCACCGTCATCGAGGCCGACCTCGTCATAGGCGCCGACGGCGCCTGGTCCAAGGTCCGCCCCGTCCTCTCGGACGCCACCCCCCAGCACATCGGCATCAACTACCTCGAAGCCTGGTTCAACGACGTCGAGACCCAGGACCACTTCATCGCCGACCTCGTCGGCCAGGGCAGCGCCATGGCAGCCGACGGCGAACGCTGCCTGTTCGCTCAGCGCAACAGCGGCGGCCACATCCGCGTTCACATCATCCAGGCCGTCGCCGCCGACTCGCTGGCACAGGCCGGGCTGAACAGCCAGGACACTGAAGGCATCCGCGCCCTGCTCCTGGACCGCTTCGGCGACTGGGCGCCCAGCCTCCTCCGCCTGGTTACCGAAAACGACGGTCCCTACATCGACCGCCCCCTCTACGCCCTGCCCGTCCCTCACACCTGGGAGCCCAACCCCACCGTCACCTTGCTCGGCGACGCCGCCCACCTCATGCCCCCGCTCGGCGTCGGAGTCAACCTCGCCATGCTCGACGCCAGCGAACTCGCCCTCGCCATCGTCGGCCACGACACAATCGCCGACGCCATCCGCGCGTACGAGAAGACCATGCTGCCCCGGTCCAACGAGATGCAGAAGATGGTGGACGGCGCCACCACCGGCCTGTTGGCCGACGAAACGTTCGACCCCAGCCAGATCGACGCCGACTGACCATACGTCCCACCTACGAACGAACGCCGTGTCGCGGTCGCCGCCCCTGCCCGAGGACAACGACCGCCACGCAGCCGCCCAATCAGGCGCTTCATGCGCGGCATGCAGGATGCCTTTTGCGGATCCCGTCAAGTCAGGGATGGCCCGCCTTACCTCCGTCGCGGCGGACCATCCCTGCGTTCTAGGACCAGCGCATGCCGAGCTGATCGAGTTCGACGCGGCGTTCTGTGCTCAACTTGGCGGCCCGGCGGCGGGTGTTGTCGAGCCACGCTCCCAGCTTGTGCTCGATGCCGTCCACGATCTCCACGGCCTTGCGGGGCACAGCCAAGTGGCCTTCGCGGGCGTGGAACTGGCGGGCGGCGGTGAGGTTCGCGGCCCACCGCGCGTCCTGCGACCGGGGCGCGCCCGGCACCGGCTCACCCTCCGCCGGGGGCTCGATCCCGACGTTCTCCAGGAGCCATTGCTGCGCGGGCATCAGCTTGTCCCACCCGGCCCGCTGCCCGGCGATCCACACGCCCAAGTCCTCGCCCTGGACGATGAGTTCGCCCGCCCCGGCGGGAAGGGCGCCGCAGGATTTGACGTGTGCGAGGGTGAGCCGGTAGGCCCGCTGCCAGCTGATGTCCCAGGCCGGGCACCATCCTGGGTCGAGGTCGGCGAGTGCTTCCGCCCGGGACTCCGGGAGCTCGCCCGTGTACGGGATGGTTTCCCCGTTCTCCCGCCGCTGGGCGTTTTCGGTCGCTTTGCGGGCGGCTGCGCGGGCGTTCTTCACGAAGGTCCCGATGGGGAAGTCGTCGAAGACGGCTGTGGTGGGTGGGAGGAGGTGTGAGTGTGTTTCGGTGTAGGCGCGGGCGACGGCGAGGCCTGCTTCCCACGCGGACGCCTGGACCGACCACACCATCCCGAGCGTCTCCAGCTGCTCGACGCGGGTGGCTTCCAGGGTTCCGGCCGTGTAGTACCGGCGCTGGTCGGCGATCCATACCCCGAGCGGATGCCCGCCGGCTGCACCCCAGTCCTCGGGCGAGACGTAGGTGTACGGGACGCGCAGCTCGGTGTTGCCGGTCTCGCGCAGCCATCTGGTGGCGACCCCGATGCCGCGCCGCCAGTACGCGGCTTCGGGGTCGATGACCCGCAGCCGTACGAACCGTGCGAGGGCGGCGGGGTCGCGTTCCTCGCTGAACCTGAGCACCCCGGCCGCCGCCGCGCTGAGAGGGACGATGTCGTCCCCGTCGTCCTCGTGGTCGTGGTTGTCGTCCGCGCCCAGTCGAGGGCGGGCGTTGCGGACGCGGGGGTCGGCGAGTGCTTCGATCGTGTCTGTGTCGTGAGCGCGGAGCGCTCCGAGGATCTTGGCGAGGGCGCCGTAAGCGTCCGAGGTGAGCAGCCCGTTGGCGTCCTCGCCTTCCCCGAGGAACACCGGGACGATCAGCGTGGCGAGTTTCCCGGCTCCGGGCCGCGTGCGCAGGGCGCGCCCGACCATCTGCACGATGTCCACCATGGAACCGCGGGCGTCGGCGAAGAGCACCGCGTCGCATTCGACGGTGTCGACGCCCTCACCCAGCACCCGGACCGAGGAGAGCACGCGCAGTTCCGCGCGTACGTCCCGCCCGTCGGTGTCCGGCTCGGAGAGGAAGTCGGAGGCGAACTCGTCCAGGACCTGGCGGCGGTGTGCGGGGGCGTGTTCGCCGTACAACCACTGCGCCCACACCTGGTCCGACGGCGGGAAGGTGTCGGGGTCGTCCTCGGCGAGCCGGGCGGCTGTCACGGGCACAGCGGCCGCCATGGCTTCCGCCTCGTTGACGCGGCTGTGAAAGCTGAGCACCCGCCGGAACCGCTCTTCAACGGCCGCGTGCATGAGTCCGGTCTGGACGGCCGCGAGGCGGGCCCCGCGTACGGCGTCGGACCCGGTGGCCTCGGTGGTGAGCGCGGCGTACAGGCCGGGGTCGCGGATGTCCAGGCACAGCACCTGATACGGCGCCACCAGCCCAAGACGGATCGCCTCGGACAGCTTCAGCTTGTAGGCGACGGGGCCGAAGACGGGGGAGTCCTCGTCCATGGAGGCGACCAGCCGCGGGCGGTCCCCTTCGGCCTCCCACACCCGTGCCGTGGCGGTCATGTACAACCTTCGCACCGCCGGGATCTGAGACTGGTCGTGCACGGCCGCCCACGGCTTCAACCCGTCCCCGCTCACCCGGTGTGCCTCGTCCACGACCATCAGGTCCCACACCGGCAGACCCGCAGCGTGCGCACGCTGGAGCGTGCCCATGCCGACCGACGCGTACGTCGCGAACACCGTCGCGGTTTCGGGCCCGGCCGTCCATGCGATCAATTCGTCCGGGTCCGTGGTGCAGGGCAGGCCCTGACTGTCCGCACCCCGCAGGGAACACACCCCGATCATCGCGCCGCGACGGTCGCCTGCCCGCCACGCGCCGGCCGTCTGCACCAGCAGGTCCAGGGTCGGCACCAGGACCAGCACCCGGCGTGCGGAGAGACGGATCGCCGACTCCACCCCGACCAGGGTCTTGCCCGAGCCGGTCGCGGCGATGACCTGGGTGCGCAGTCCCTCGAGCGGGATCCCCGCACCTGGCCGCTCCGAGAGGTGCCGAAGGACCGCGTCGACGGCCTCGACTTGATGCGGGCGAAGGGCGACGGTCACGATGGTGCTCTTTCTGGTCTGTGAGCTCTGGTGACTGGGTGGGCGGGCGGCCGTGCGCGGCAGTGGACGGCCGTCCTCTGGATTTGCAGGGTGGGTGCGGCGGTTTTTAGGTGTCCGTGGATGTCGTGAAGCGCCCGCCCTCGGCCCTGCGGGCTGCGTGACGGCCGCGCCCGGGGCGTGCCTCGTGTGCCGCGCGGACCTGCGACGCCGGATACAACGACTGGCCGCTCCGGCCGGGTTCGCGACTGTGGGCGACGATGCCCCACCGGGAGAGCTGCCTGCGGGCCGAACCGGTCGCCGATTCCCCCGTGAACCCCAGGTAGTCGGCCACCACCGTCACGGTCCACAACTCCCCCGGTGGGGGCGTGGAGGAAGCAGGGGGAGGGTCCGTGGTCATCACTACGCGCCCTTCGGGCAGGTGAGGAAAAGACGGCTCGCACCTCATAATGCCTCAAGGCGAGGCGTTATGGTCATGCATTTAGGGAAGTCGGCAGAATTCCCGCCCTCTGCCTGCTGCCGCGCCACCCGCCCGTGGCCCTGTCAGCCGCCGATCAGTGTCAGAAGTACGGGAAGGCCAGCCGCGATGCCCCCGTCGGGAGCCTGTTGTCAGAACTGATCGCTGCTCTATGCGACTGAATCACTGCAAAATGTGGCGACCGAGTAGAGGGAATACGTCAGGGCTTGCCGATCATCAAGGTGTCGCTTTCGGGGCTGGGACTCGTTGGTGTCGTATGCGCATCCCGGACGAGACTCGAGACCGACTTGTCGTGAAGTTCGCGGTGTTGTTCCCGCATCTGGACGGACGGCAGCGGCGGCTGCTGATGGCTTCGGAGGCCCGCGGGCTGGGGCACGGAGGTGTCCGGGCCGTGGCCAGGGCGGCCGGGGTGAGCGAGACGACGGTCCGCAAGGGGAGGTCCGACCTGGAGGCGGGCCAGTGTCTGCTGGGGCGAGTGCGGCGGCCGGTCGGCGGCCGGCCGCCTCAGGTTCCAGTCTCCAGGTGTCCACGATCAAGGGGAAGCTTCAGTCTGCTGCGTCGGGCGCTGACCGCCACGGGGATCGCGGGTGCGTTCTTCGGCGCCGGCCTGATCGCTTCCTCTGACGCGCAGGTCGTCGACCACCCCGTTTACGGTGCTGTGGTTGCGGCGCGTGCCGCGCCCTGGCTGGGGGCAACCGCACGGGGGCAGGGGGCAGGGGGCTGTGGTCGGGTGCGGGGGAGTCTGTGGGTTCCCTGCCGGGTGGTGAGAAGGCTGTCAGGCCCGCCCCGCACGCGCCAGATCACTCGTGGAGCGCAATTCGGCGGCTCGGACGTCCTCCGCGTGCACGTCGTCACACGAAGGCGGGCCCCGCCGGCGTCCGGCGAGGCGTGACCGGCCCGGGTGTCGCTGCAGGCCCCGAAGGTGCTTGCCGCACTCCCGCCGCACGCGGTCGCGATGCTGTGCGACGCGCTGGACATCGCCAGCTGTGACTCGTGGACCTGACCGCCGTTTGATGCCCGCGCCCCCGAAGACGAAGACGTTCGCGCGGCCGCGGTCGGATCGCTGACCGCCGTCCACTGGATCAACCGCGCAGCAGGCCGTCTGTATGTGATCGACGTCATCTGGCTCGGGTAGCCAGCCCGCACACCAAAGCGGCCCCTTCCACGGCATTGCAGATGCCGGGGAAGGGGCTGCTTCACACCACCGCGAACTTGCCCGCCGTCGGCAGATCACGAGAGAACCGCAGGCAGGAGCCCCATCAGCCATCTCCCCGTCGTCCCCGGTCGGTGAGGTCTCGGCATGCCAGGACCCGGCCGGGCCGTTCGGCCCCTGTGCTGCGACGGGGTGTCATGGCCAGCCTCTCAGCACAGGCCCTCGGGCTGGGACGCCCGGCAGGTGTTGCGCTCGAAGGCGTTGCCGCTCTGGGCGGCCTCCTGGTTGACCAGGTCGGCGGGGGAGTTGTCGCGCAGCGAGTTGTTGCTGATCCGGTTGTTGTCACTGGTGGCGCCGACGAAGCTTTTGAAGAGCACGATGCCGCCCGACAGCGGGGAGGCGCCGGAGTTCCCGGTGACCACGTTGCCGGTGACGTCATTCGTGTCGGTGCCGGACAGGACGATGCCCGCGCCCTGGAGGAACGGCAGCCGCTTGGTCTTGGCGCAGTATTTGTTGTTCTTCATGACCTGGTTGCCGCGCACGGTCAGCGCGCCGGCCTTCGGCTTGTTCTCGTCGCCGACGATGGAGACGCCCATGCAGTTGCCGGTGATGTCGTTGCTCGTGACGGTGAGGTTGCGCAGTCGGCGGATGGTGATGCCGATCCGGTTGCCCGTCAGGGTGTTCTGCGTGATCTGCGTGTGGTTGGTGTCGACGCTGCCCTGTTCGGTCGTGAGCGTGTTGGCCAGGAAGATGCCCGCGTCCCCGCTGTTGCGGACGGTGTTCTGCCGGTACAGGCTGTGCCGGGAGCGTTCCTCGGCGAGGCCCCAGACGGTGTTCTTCTCGGCGGTCACGCGCTGCACGGTCAGCCCGTCGGTCGCCAGGGCCATCACCCCGGCGTAGGAGAAGCCCGTCACTTTGAGGTCGGAAACGGTGACACCCGTGAGCCGCTGGGTCTTGGTGCCGGACACGCAGATGCCGTTGCCGCGCTTGCCGCAGTCGTCCGCGGCCTTCGCGGCCGGCTGGAGGACGGTGGTGTTGCCCATGCCGCGCAGGGTCAGGCCGGGCGTCGTCACCTTGACGCTCTCGTGGTACGTGCCGGGCAGCACCAGCACGGTGTCGCCCGCCTTGGCGGTGTCCACCGCCTTTTGGATCGACTCCCCCGGGTGCACGGTGTGCGTCCGCTGTGCCGTGTCAGTTGATGCGGCGGTGGCGCAGGAGCCGACGAACGCTACCGCACTCACGAGAAAGGCGATGTAACGTTTCTTCATCTTCGGTATGTTATGGCCTGATAGCTCGTTGGACTGCCGGATGGTCCGTCCGAGGGCATGTCACGAGCGGGCGAGGGAGCCGGGTGGGTGTGGTTTCTATGCAGGAGGCCTGTGCGCCATCCGGGAGATGGTCGGCGCACAGGCAGGCTGCATCGCGCTCTACTCGGCGCTCAGGGTCGCCTCCGTCTGCTTCTCGGCGTCATCGGCACGGATCATGCCCAGGTGCACGTACGGGCTGCCCTGCTGGGTGACCACCGGACGGACGCTCAGGCGGGGACGGCGAGCGAGGCCGGGGCAGTCCGGATCGTCTCGGCGGCGCGGGCAGCCGTCGCGCGCCGGTCCTGCATGAGCGGTCTCGGAACCGTCCGGGGTGGGTCGCAGTGGCCCCGTCGGACGGGCAGCGCCGCCCGACGGGGCGGGCCCGCGTGTTCGGTGTTGACGCGGCCCGCGTCACCCAGTTCGCCAGAACCCTGCCGCTCGCGTGACCCGACCCGGCCCGCGTCGGGGTGCTGCCCGCCCGCACCCGCGGGTACCGCACCCGGGCCCGGCTGTGGGCATGGGCCGACAACCCCGTCGGCGGGGTTGTCGCACCAGCAGCGGGCGCCCGCCCGGTGTGGGCCCCAGGGTTCGCGCGGCGAAGGCTCTGCCCGCGCGTCCGGTGGCCGCTGAGGCGCTGGCCACCGGGCCCGGACGGAAGGCGGGGTTCAGCCGTCGCCGACAGGCGGGTCCGCCCGACGCACTGGAACGCCCCCGCGACTGACCACATCGTGCTGCGCCTCTTAAGGCCCGCCCAACCCGATGTTCAAACGCTGCTGCTCCAAGTGAACGGAGTCAGATGCCGCATCAGCGCGGCGTCCCCTGCCGGTGTCCCGAGCGTCATCGGCGTATCCGTGCTCGGGACACCGGGATCTTGATGCCGGTTTCGTTCGGGTCGAGGATGGTGCACCGCGCCAGGGAGGCCACCAGCTGGTTGCCGACCACCCACTTGATGGACCAGCTGCTGGTGAGGTACACGTCGGCTTTTTGTCGGCTCAAGCGCAACCGGGGGGTCGCCACCCGGTTCGACAAACTCGCCCTCCGCTTCGAAGCCACCGTCCTGATCGCTGCGATCGTCGAATGGCTGTGACCTGCCGGAAGTGCCGAGGCGGCATCGCATGCTGACCGCCAACCGGGGTGAACGGAGCGAGCGGAGACAGCGCAGATGGGGGCCCAGTACTACGGCGCCGACAGCGAGAGCGGTGACCGCATCGACGACCCGGACGAGCACGCTGTTCATGATGATCAGCGACCTCAACGACTCCGACAACACCTTCGTCGTCGTCCAGCCCGACGAGGACGATCCCGTCTGGTTCGCCTCGGTGGCTGTCCTGGACGATGGCGGCTACGAGATTGTTCGCCGCGATACCATCCGCAGTGAGCACGAGGTCACCACGTCAACCGATATCGGCGGCATCGCCCACGACCTCACCGTCTGGATGGTCGCCCGCAACATCAGCGTTCGCTAGCCTGGACCCCGCCTCGGCGTCGAACCTCGGCAGCCTGCTCCCGCGCAGCGGTTGCCTCCGCGCTGGCCTTGGCACGGTCCTCCTCGAAGGCCAGCACACACGCCAACGCGTCCAAGGCTCCAGCAACTTTCTCTCGCCAGTCAGCGAACTCAACGGAGTTTGCGGCAGACGGCTCCTGCGACTTCACAAGGCGGAGTTGGCGCAGAGCGTGCTTCAGCGCGGGGTCAACCACGAGACTTCTTTCGATCGGTACGCGGTCTACCCCATCGTGCACCACTTTCAAAACACGGACTAGTACTCCAGCAGCGCTTCGCTATCTGGCCTGGTCAGAGGCATCGTCGGGAGTGTAGTGGGCAGAGAGCGGGGCGGGGGCGGTCTTGCCGGACCGCCCCTCCAACGAGTGGCCTCGTCGTCGGTAGTGGCAGTGCCGGGCCACGGCCTGACGCCTGCGCCGCCATCGTGACCAGCTCAGTGCGTGGACGCGAAGCGGCGGGCGGGGCTGGGCTGCGGGGCGAGTTGCCAGGAGCCGGCGGACTTCCGCCATGGTGAGCGGAACCAGGGTGGAACCGTTTCTGCATCCCCCTTTGCGGCCGCCTGGGCAGCCGTGGCCGCAAGGAAAGCGTGCGCGAACATGGCCGGGGTGACGTGCCGCATCCAGCCCACGTAACGTCGGACTTCGTACTGATCCAGGCCGCACTCGTTCTTCGCGGCCTGGAAACACTCCTCGATCGCC
>NZ_JBVKBD010000034.1:0-53442 GCF_055657365.1 Streptomyces sp. NPDC107559
CCCCGATCTTCGACCTGGTCGACTACGGCGTCGTCGGCGACCTCTTCGACGTCGTCCCCCAGCTCACCGACGAGGTCAAGACCCGCAAGGGCTGACCTCTCCCAGGATCCATACGGGGCACACGCATGCGTACTGTGCCCTGCGGCCACCTTCGCCGGGCATGGGCGCTCGGCGAAGGTGCGGCATGGTGGAGTTGGTGTCGAAGTTTCGTTGTCGGTCGATCGGCTCCCGCCGTGCTCGCTGCCGAATTCGGACCGGCTCGCCGGCGATGTCTGCCACTGGCCCGCCTCTGCGCGGTGTGTCTCGGCAGTGCCCGAAGACGGGCGGGGTGACCATCGACCCACGCCACGGGGACGTCACGGCCAACGGGGCGGCATCAAGGGCCGGCTGCCGTGCGGGGTCGCGAGGAAAAGAGCCGACCCCGCCGGTCCTGTCATTCAGGCAGCAACCGGTACCGGTGTCTCTCACCCGGCCGTTGCGACTTCGGCTGGCCGGAGTCGGTGATCATGTCCCCCGAAATCCTGTGCTGAGGCGGCAGCGCATTCGCCCCGCCAGGGCTCGATCGGTCGAGCTGAACCGGCAAGGTCGGCCTGTGGCCCGCTGCACCTGATCGCCCGCGTCCGGATGCGCGGCGGATCACAGCGGGCGGAGGGTGGACAGGGGCGCCGCCACCTCGTAACTTAACGAATGTTCGACAAAGACGGTGATCGTCATTGGTGATCAGAGCTGGGAGCCACGCATGTCCGACGCAGTACTTGCCGAATTCCGCGACGACGGGATCACCGTCATCACCCTCAACCGCCCCGAGGCCCGCAACGCGGTGAACCGTGCCGTCGCCGAAGGCGTCGCCGCCGCGCTCGACGAGCTCGACCGCAGGGACGACCAGGCCGTCGGTGTCATCACCGGAGCCGGTGGCACGTTCTGCTCGGGCATGGACCTCAAGGCGTTTCTCGCCGGGGAGCGGCCGGTCGTCGAGGGGCGCGGGCTCGCGGGGATCACGGAGGCGCCGCCCCGCAAGCCGATGATCGCCGCGGTCGAGGGGTACGCCCTGGCCGGCGGATGCGAGATCGTGCTCGCCTGCGACATGGTCGTCGCCGGCGCCGACGCGCGTTTTGGGATACCCGAGGTCAAGCGCGGTCTCGTGGCCGCCGCGGGCGGACTGCTGCGCCTGCCGCGCCGCATCCCGCAGCAGATCGCCATGGAGATCGCCCTGACCGGCGACTTCCTCGACGCGGGCCGTGCCCACGGCTTCGGGCTCGTCAACCGGCTCACCGAGCCCGGCCGTGCTCTGCACGAGGCACTCGAGCTGGCGCGAGCCGTCGCGGCCAACGGCCCTCTCGCCGTACGCGCCACCAAGCAGATCCTCACCGAGGCCCGCGGCTGGGAGGCCGACGAGGAGTGGACGCGCATGCGGGAGATCACCACCCCGGTGTTCGGCTCCGACGACGCCAAGGAAGGTCCCCGCGCGTTCGCGGAGAAGCGCGCGCCGCGCTGGACCGGACGGTGAGCGCCGGACCGCTGGCCGGAGTGCGCGTCGTCGAACTGGGCGGACTCGGCCCCGGACCGTTCTGCGGGATGCTGCTCGCCGACCTCGGCGCCGAGGTGATCCGGGTCGACCGCCCCGCCGAGGCCGGCCGGGCGACCCGGCATCCCGTCCTCCACCGCAGCCGCACCTCCATCGCCGTCGACCTCAAGCATCCCGAGGGTGCCGAAGCCGTACGGAGGGTGATCGCGGGCGCCGACGCCGTCATCGAAGGGTTCAGACCCGGCGCCGTGGAGCGTCTCGGCCTCGGGCCCGATGTGTGCCTCGCCGCCAACCCGAAGCTCGTCTACGGACGGATGACGGGTTGGGGCCAGGACGGGCCGCTCGCGCAGGAACCCGGCCATGACATCAACTACATCGCCCTGGCAGGCGCGTTGCACGCCATCGCACCCGCAGGCGGCGACCCTGTTCCGCCGGTCAACCTCGTCGGCGACTTCGGCGGCGGCGGCATGCTGCTCGCCCTCGGGCTCCTCAGCGCGCTCCTGCACGCGCGCACGACGGGCGAGGGCCAGGTCGTCGACGCGGCCATGACCGACGGCACCGCCCTGCTGCTCGCCATGACGTACGGCTTCCTGGCACAGGGTGCCTGGGAGGACAGGCCCGGGGTGAACCTCCTGGACGGGGGTGCGCCCTTCTACGCCGTCTACCGGTGCGCGGACGGCGGACACGTCGCGGTCGGCGCGATCGAACCGCAGTTCTACGCCGCGCTGCTGGACGTTCTCGGACTCCGGGACGACGAACGGTTCGCGCGGCAGCGGGACCGCGCGAACTGGCCGGTCATGAAGACCGTGCTGGAGGAGGCGTTCGCCTCGCGTACGCGGGACGACTGGAGTGTCGCCTTCGAGGGGAAGGGCGCGTGCGTCACCCCTGTGCTGTCGCTCACCGAAGCCGCCGAGCATCCGCACAACACCGCCCGTGGCACCCACCGCCGTGGCGTCCACGGCGGACACGAACCCGCGCCCGCTCCCAGGTTCAGCGCCACCCCCGCCGACGAGCCGGTCCCCGCTCCCGTCATCGGGGCACACACGGCCGACGTGCTCACGGCCGTGGCCGGTTTCACCGATGACGAGGTCGACACACTGCGTGAGAAGGGGATCGTCGGATGAAGCGGTACGTGCCCGAAGGAATGCCCGAGAGTCTCACCTACCCGCACGCGTCCGTCGGTGACCTGCTCGCCGGTTCGGCCCGCAGGTACGCCGACCGGATCGCGCTGAGGGACGGCGAACTCACCCTCACCTACCAGGAGCTGTACGACCAGGCTTCTCGCGTCGCGGCCGGACTGCGGGAGCGGGGCGTGCGGCCCGGCGAGACCGTCGCACTCCACCAGCCCAACTCCGCATGGTTCACGGTGACGTACTACGGCGTACTGCTGGCGGGCGCGGTCGTGACGCCGGTCAACCCGGCCCTGCCCCCCAAAGCGCTGCGCGACCAGCTCCAAGAAGCGGGCGCGGTGGCCGTGTTCACGCACCCCCAGACCCGCGCCGTCCTGGAAGAAGCCGAAGTGCCGGGCATCCGGCTGGTCGTCCTGGTCCCGCCGACGCAGGCGGCGCCGGCCCCGGAGGGCGTCGACCCGAGCGGCATCCGTCTGGAGGCGCTGCTGGCCTCCGGGCCGCGGACGCCCGTCGCCCTGTCCGGCGACGACCTGGCCCACCTCTCCTTCACCGGCGGAACCACGGGCCGCTCCAAGGCGGTGCGGGTGCTGCACCGCAACGTCGTCGCCAACGTTCTGCAGATGGCCTGCTGGCGGGGCGCCGCCCGGCCCGTCGTCGACGAAGAGGGGCGCGTGCACCTGGAGCAGATTCCGGAGGCGCAGACCCCGTACACGATCAAGGTCGGCTCGTCGACCGGCGTCGCGCTCGCGCCGATGTTCCACGCCATGGGTCTCATCAGCCAGTCCGTGAGCATGGTCACGGGGACGAGCGTCGTCCTGGCGGGGCGGTTCGAGCCGCAGCGGTTCGTCCGGCTCATCGAGCAGCACCGGGTGAACATGATCCCGGGTTCGCCCGCCCTGTTCCACGCCCTGCTCGCGCTGCCCGGCATCGAGGACGCCGATCTGACCTCGGTCCAGATCGTCAATTCCGGAGCGGCGCCCATCGACAGCCATGCCCTGCACCGGCTCGGCGAGCTGTTCCCCGCCGCGTGCATCGTCGAGGGATACGGGCTGACCGAGGCCACCATGGCCCTCACCACCCATCCGATGCTGCGCGACAGCCCCGTGCCGGCCGGCAGTGTCGGCGCGCCGCTCTTCGACACCGACATCGAGATCAGGGAGCTGGGCTGCGGTCCCGTCGTACCCACGGGCGGGACCGGCGAGGTGTGGGCACGTGGCCCGCAGATCACCGATGGCTACCAAGGGCACCAGGACCTGACCGACGAGCAGTACCAGGACGGCTGGCTGCGCACCGGCGACCTGGGACGCCTGGACGAGGAGGGCTGGCTCCACCTGGTCGGCCGGGCCAAGGACATGCTGATCTACAAGGGGTACAACGTGTACCCGACACCCCTTGAGGATCTGCTCCACGAACACCCGGCCGTCGAAGGAGCGAGCGTCATCGGTGCGCCGGACGCCGAAGCCGGCGAGATCCCGGTCGCGTACGTCGTCACCCGGCCCGGGTACGAGGCAGGTCCTCAGCTCGCCGCGCAACTCATGGAGTTCGTGGCCTCGCGAGTCGCCCCCTACCAGCGGGTGCGCGAGATCCACTTCCTCGACGCCCTGCCGCTCTCCACGGCGGGCAAGGTTCTCAAGACGGAGCTGAGACTGCGTCACGCGTGACGCGCGGCTTCGAGAAAGGCTGTACCACCATGTACGTGCGAACCGTCGAGCACGAGCAGAGAATGGGCCCGCCGGCGACCGTCACGGAGCTGCGCTATCAGCGCTGCACCTGGTGTTCGACGGTCGTCTTCCGCACCGTGCTGCTCTGTCCCACCTGCTCGTCCACCGAACTGCGCTGGTCGCGCAGCCCCGGTCACGGCACGGTCTCCAGCGTCGTCGAGGTGCGACGCAAGGGGCAGCGGCCGCGGATGGTCGCCGTCGTGGAACTGACGGACGGCGTGCGCATGCGCTGTCTCGTCGAGGGGATCTCCGCCTGCGGGGTCCCCCCGTTCGGGGCGTTGGTGTCGGCCGTCGAGGTCGCACCCGACGGCATCCCCGTCTTCCGTCTCGATCCCGTGAGGAGGGAACGCTGGTGAATGGGCTCGTGCGGCGCGTGCCGCGGTCCTTGTTGTCCGTCCCGGGCAGTAGCGAGCGGTTCCTCGCAAAGGCACGGGACGTGCCCGCGGACGGTATCGCGTTCGACCTGGAGGACTCGGTCGCAGCGGCCGACAAGGCGACCGCACGACATCTCGTCGCCGGCAGTCTCGCCGATTTCCCGTCGCGGGGGCGGATGTTGTGGGTGCGTCCCAACGCGCTCGACTCCGGGCTCCTGGAGGCGGACCTGGACGCGGTGGTGGTTCCGGGCCTGCACGGACTGCATCTGCCCAAGGTCGACGACGCCGAGACGCTCGTCCGGGTGGGCCACTACCTGGACTATCTGGAATCGGTACGCGCCCTGGACGCCGGCTCGGTGCGGCTCATGGCGTGGATCGAGTCGGCGGCCGGTCTCGCCGACGTCGAGCGGATCTGCCGCGCGTCGCCCCGGCTCGACGGCATCTCGCTCGGATCCGAGGACTACACCGCCTCCCTCGGCGTGCCCCGTACCCGCGACGGGCGGGAGCTGACGTACGCCCGAGCCCGTGTCGCCAACGCCGCGGCGGCCGCCGGGATCGGTGCGATCGACGGACCGGAGGCCGACTTCCGCGACATCGAACTCTTCAAGGCACAGGCCGAGTCGGCGCGGAGCGTGGGCTTCACCGGGAAGTTCTGCATCCACCCCGGGCAGGTGGACGCCGCCCATCACGTGTTCGCGCCCGGCGACGCCGAGCTGGTCTGGGCGCGCAGCGTGCGCGACGCGTTCGAGGAGGCCGGCGCAGGAGTGGTGACCGTGGCCGGAATGATGGTGGACCGGCCCGTCTACCTGCGGGCCTTGCGGACCTTGGGAGTGATGGACGGATGAGCGGGACCGTGGGCAGCGAGCCGGAAGCGCTGGACGAGGAGGAAGCCGATTCCCTCTGCCCCGGTCCCCTGGGCAAAGGCGAGCACATCTCCGTGCAGGAGGTGGAAGGGGCGGACGACGGCATCGTCGAGGGGTACTGCCACTCCGGTCGTGCTCCCTCCCGCAGCTATGGCGGCGCCGCCCTCGCCCAGGCGCTCGCGGCCGCCTACCGCACCGTCGACGACGACCGTGCCGCGCACTCGCTGCACGCGTACTTCCTGCGGGCTCTGTCGCCTCAGCGGCCCGTGCGCTACGCCACCGACGTGGTGCGCGACGGCCGCAGCTACTCCATGCGGCAGACCACCGCCGTCCAGGACGGCAAAGAGGCGCTCACCATGAGCGTGTCCTTCAAATCGACCCAGGGAGACGGGAGCTGGCGGCAGCCGGACATGCCGGACGTGCCGGATCCGGGGCGGCTCGGTGACGGCTGGGCCTTCCGGCCGACGGACCATCCGCTGCGCACTGCCCTGGAGTACCGGGAGGTGCCCCGGGAGGCCCCGCACCCCGGAACCGGGCGTATCGACCGCTACGCCTGGATACGCACCGTCGGGACGCTCCCCGACGACCCGGCCCTGCACGCCTGCGTCCTGGCCTACATCTCCGACGCCCCGCTCGCCCCGACGGCCCTGGTGCCCTACGGCGAGCCCCGCCCCGCGGGCGTCGCCCTCGCCTCACTCGACCACGCGATGTGGTTCCACCGGCCGGTCCGCCCCGACCGATGGCTCCTGTACGCGTGCCGCAGCACGGTCGCCGGGGACGGGCGCACCATGGCACACGGAGAGTTCTGGACGCGCGACGGCGACCTGGTCGCCTCGGTCGCGCAGGAGGCGCTGCTGCGCGTGCGCTGAGCGGCCCGGACCCGAGAAACCCCTGCTCCACGAGATGACCTCCGTGGGGCAGGGGTTTCTTGGTGCCGGGGCGGCAGGCGCGTCAGAGGAAGATGTCGGTCCGCAGTGCCGCGTCACTGTCCGGGTCCGCGCGGTACGCCTCGAAGTCGGTGACGCCCTCCTCGCGCAGCACCTCCTCGTCGATCAGGCAGTGCCCGCTCGTGTCGCCCGCCGGGCGGATCAGCACGGCGTAGGCGGCGTCCGCCATGATCTGCGGGGTCCGGCTGACCCGCGCCGCCTCGTCGGCTCCGCGGAGATTGGCGGTGGCGGCCGTCGCGACGGTGGTCGCCGGCCACAGACAGTTCGCGGACAGACGTGCGCCGCGATGCTGTTCGGCGATGCCGAGGGTGAGCATCGTCATGCCGTACTTGCTCACGGTGTAGGGCGCGTGGTCGCGCAGCCAGCGCCGCTCGGGGTTCAGCGGCGGCGACAGCGTCAGGACGTGCGCGTGGCCGGAGGCGAGCAGGTGCGGGAGGGCGAGGGAGCTCAGCAGGAACGTGCCGCGCACGTTCACGTCCATCATGAGGTCGTAGCGCTTGAGGGGGAGTTCGCCCGGGTTCTGCAGGGTGATGGCCGAGGCGTTGTTCACCACGATGTCGATGCCGCCGAACCGTTCGACGGTCGCCGACACGGCCTGCCGTACGTCGTCCTCGTCCCGTACGTCCCCGACGATCGGCAGCGCCTTGCCGCCCGCCTTCTCGATCTCGGCCGCGGCCGTGTGCACGGTTCCGGGGAGCCGGGGGTGCGGGGTGTCCGTCTTGGCGAGCAGCGCGACGTTGGCGCCGTCGCGGGCGGCGCGCAGGGCGAGGGCCAGGCCGATGCCGCGGCTGCCGCCGGACATCAGGAGCGTGCGGCCGGTCAGTGGGAGGCGTCCTGAGGTGGACGAGGTCATCGGAGGGTCCTCTCTGGGGCGGGGCGGCCGCAGGATGCGGCGCGGGGCGTGAAGCAGGTCACCTCGTCGTCGTCTCCCTGGACAGGTTCTGCCGCACAGGCATAACTTAACGATCGTTCGAACGAAACGTCTACGGCGCACGCCACATCCGACCGGGCGCCGTGGATCACAGGAGGAGAGGTCGCCGTGCGCCGCACGCTGTTCAACGAGGACCACGAGGCGTTCCGCCAGACGCTGCGGGATTTCATCGCCAAGGAGGTCGTCCCGGTCCACCACGAGTGGGAGGAGGCCGGTCACCCGCCGCGCGACTTCTACCGCAAGCTCGGTGAGCTGGGCCTGCTCGGCATCCAGGTGCCCGAGGAATTCGGCGGAGCGGGGGAGTCCAGCTTCAAGTTCTCCGCCATCGCCGCGGAGGAGACCTCGCGGGCCGGTGTCTCGTTCGGCAACTACTCGGTGCACTCCAATCTGATCCTGCCGTACCTGATGGCGTACGCCACGCAGGAGCAGAAGGAGCGCTGGCTGCCCGGGTTCGTCACCGGTGACCTGATGACGGCCATCGCGATGACGGAGCCGGGCACGGGCTCCGACCTCGCCAACATCCAGACCAAGGCCGAGCTGTCCGCGGACGGCACGCACTACGTGCTCAACGGCGCCAAGACGTTCATCACCGGCGGGGCGCTCGCCGACCTGGTCCTCGTCGTCGCCCGCACGGCGGTCTTCGACCCGGCCGACCGGCGCGCGGGTCTGTCGATCCTCGTCGTGGAGTCGGCGAGCGAGGGTTTCTCGGTGGGCCGCAAGCTCCAGAAGATCGGCCTGAAGGCGTCCGACACCGCCGAACTGTCTTTCGTGGATGTGAAGGTCCCGGTGGCGAACCTGCTCGGTGAGGAGGGGAAGGGGTTCACGTACCTCTCCCACAACCTGGCACAGGAGCGGCTCGCCATCGCCATCGGCGGTGCCGCCACGGCCGCGGCCGCGCTGCGGTTCGCGACCCAGTACGTCAAGGACCGCACCGTCTTCGGCAAGCCCGTCGCCCACTTCCAGAACACCAAGTTCGTCCTCGCCGAGTGCGCCACCGAGGTCGAAGCCGCGCAGCTGATGGCCGACCGGGCCCTCGAACTGCACGACGTCGGTGAGCTGTCGGTGGCCGACGCGGCGAAGGCGAAGCTGTTCTGCACCGAGGCCGCGGGCCGCGTCATCGACAAGTGCCTCCAGCTGCACGGTGGTTACGGCTACGTCACCGAGTACCCGATCGCCCGCCTGTACGCGGACACCCGCGTCTCCAGGATCTACGGCGGCACCAGCGAAGTCATGAAGACGATCATCGCCAAGTCGCTCGGTCTCTGAGCCCCAGCCCCCGAACCCAGCCCGCCCAGAAGGGATCTGTCATGCAGATCGACGCCCGCTCCTCCGCCCTGGTCACCGGTGGCGCCTCCGGTCTCGGCCGTGCCACCGCCGAGCGACTGGCCGCGGCCGGCGCCCGTGTCGTCATCTTCGACCTGCCCACGTCCGACGGCGTCGCCGTCGCCAAGGAGATGGGCGCGACCTTCGCGCCCGGTGACGTCACCAGTGAGACCGACGTCAGCGCGGCCATCGCCGCGGCCACCGCGCTCGCCCCGCTGCGGATCACCGTCAACTGCGCGGGCATCGGCGGCGCGGGCCGCACCGTCGGCAAGGAGGGCCCGTACGACCTGGACAAGTTCCGCAAGGTGGTCGAGGTCAACCTGATCGGCACCTTCAACGTGATCCGCCTCGCCGCGCAGGCGATGGGCGACAGCGAGCCCGTCGACGGCGACCGCGGCGTCATCGTCAACACCGCCTCCGTCGCCGCGTTCGACGGACAGATCGGACAGTGCTCGTACTCCGCGTCGAAGGGCGGCATCGTCGGCATGACCCTGCCGATCGCCCGCGACCTGTCCCGCACGAACATCCGTGTGATGACCATCGCCCCCGGGCTGTTCGAGACGCCGCTGCTCGGCCGTCTTCCGCAGGAGGCGAAGGACTCGCTCGGCGCCCAGGTGCCGCACCCCTCGCGGCTCGGGCAGCCCGCCGAGTACGCGCTGCTCGCCGAGTCGATCATCGTCAACCCGATGCTGAACGGCGAGACGATCCGCCTCGACGGCGCGATCCGCATGGCTCCTCGCTAGACCCCGACCCCCTTACTCATCAAAGGAGTTCCGCATGCGTGACGCGGTCATCGTCGATGCCGTACGCACTCCCGTCGGCAAGGGAAAGCCGGGCGGCGCCCTGTCCGGCATCCACCCGGTCGACCTCTCCGCCCATGTCCTCAAAGCCCTCGCCGAGCGCACCGGCCTCGACCCGGTGACCGTCGACGACGTGATCTGGGGCTGTGTCTCCCAGGTCGGCGAGCAGGCCGGCGGTGTCGGCCGGTACTCGGTGCTCGCGGCCGGCTGGCCCGAGTCCGTGCCCGGTCTGACCGTCGACCGGCAGTGCGGTTCCTCGCAGCAGGCCGTGCACCAGGCAGCCGCCGGAGTCATCTCCGGGCAGTACGACATCGCCGTCGCGGGCGGCGTCGAGTCGATGTCCCGCGTCCCGATGGGGTCGACGCGCGCGGGCGGCCAGGTCGGCGCCCCGTACGGGCCGCTGGTCGGCGAGCGCTACGACCACTACAGGTTCAACCAGGGCGTCGGCGCCGAGATGATCGCCGAGGAGTTCGGACTCACCCGCGACGAACTCGACCGGCACGCCGCCGACTCCCACGAGCGCGCCGCCCGCGCCATCGACGAGGGCCGCTTCAAGGGCCAGATCACCCCGGTCACCCTCGCCGACGGCACCGTCTTCGACACCGACGAGGGCGTACGCCGGGGTACCACGCCCGAGAAGCTCGCCGCCCTGAAGACCCCGTTCAAGCAGGACGGCGTCATCTCCGCGGGCAACGCCTCGCAGATCTCCGACGGCGCCGCCGCGCTGCTCGTCACCACGTCCGAGATCGCCGCGCGAAACGGCTGGTCGCCGATCGCCCGCTTCCACACCGGCGTCGTCACCGGCGTCGACCCGATCACCATGCTCAAGGGTCCGATCCCCGCCACGGCCAAGGTACTCGAGCGCTCGGGCCTGGCGCTGGACGAGATCGGCGCCTACGAGATCAACGAAGCCTTCGCCTCCGTCTCCCTGGCCTGGCAGCGGCAGACCGGTGCCGACTACCTGCGGATGAACCCCAACGGCGGCGCCATGGCGCTCGGGCACCCGCTGGGCGGTTCCGGCGCCCGTCTGATGACGACGCTGGTGCACCACATGAAGGACAACGGCATCCGCTACGGCCTGCAGTCGATGTGCGAGGGCGGCGGCATGGCCAACGCCACCGTCCTCGAACTGCTCTGACACCCCTCACGGAAGGACCAAGGACACCATGGACGCCGCCGACTTCAAAGCGGTACGGGACGCCGTGCGTCGTCTCGTGCGCGAGGACGTGGTCCCGCGCGAGGACGAGATCGAGGAGACCGACGCGATACCGGAGGACATCCGGCGCAAGGCGGCGGACATGGGTCTGTTCGGGTACACGCTGCCCGAGGAGCACGGCGGGCTCGGGGCCTCCCTGCACGAGGACGTGCAGCTGGCCTTCGAGTTCGGCTGGACCACGCCCGCGTTCCGCTCCATGTTCGGCACGAACAACGGCATCGCGGGCAAGGTCCTCGTCAACGCCGGGACGGAACAGCAGCAGCGGCGCTGGCTGCCCCGGCTCGCCGAGGGCGCCGTCGCGTCGTTCGCGCTCACCGAGGCCGAGGCGGGATCCGACCCGTCCGGTCTGACCACGCGCGCGGTGCGCGACGGCGACGGGTACGTGCTGAACGGCTCGAAGCGCTTCATCACCAACGCGCCGCTCGCGGACCTGTTCGTGGTCTTCGCGCGGACCGGTGAGGAGTCGTACGGGACGAAGGGCATCTCGGTGTTCCTCGTCGAGGCCGGGCTGCCGGGTGTCACCGTCGGCCCCAAGGACCACAAGACCGGTCAGGCCGGCGCCTGGACCTCCGAGGTGTTCTTCGACGACGTACGTGTCGACGAGGCATCACTGGTCGGAGGCGAGGAGGGCGCCGGGTTCGGCGCCGCCATGAAGTCCCTGATCCGCGGCCGCATCCACATCGCCGCGCTGTGCGTCGGCATGGCCGAGCGGATCCTGGAGGAGTCCGTCGCCTACGCCGCCTCCAGCAAGCAGGGAGGCCGTCCCATCGGCGAGTTCCAGTTGGTGCAGGCCATGCTCGCCGAGATCCAGACCGGCGTACTGGCCGGCCGGGCGATGGTCCTGGACGCCGCCGAGAAGTACGACTCCGGTGAGGACCGCAGGCTCAGGCCCTCCGCCACCAAGCTGTACTGCTCCGAGATGGTGTCCAAGGCCGCCGATCTCGCCGTGCAGATCCACGGCGGCATGGGCTACATGCGCGGAACCGTCGTCGAGCGCTGCTACCGCGACGCGCGACTGTTCCGCATCTACGAGGGCACCAGCGAGATCCAGAAGCTGATCATCGGCCGCGCCCTCCTCAAGGACGCCCAGAAAGGTGTGAAGTAGCCGATGGCCATGACCGAGATCCCCCTCATCGCCCAGCTCTCCGAGGACGAGCGGGCCATCGTCGAGGTCGTCGCCGACTTCGTCGACAACGAAGTACTGCCGGTCGTGCAGGAGTTGGAGCACTCCAACACCTACCCGGAGAAGCTCGTCGAGCAGATGAAGAAGCTCGGTGTGTTCGGTCTGCTCGCGCCCGCCGAGCACGGCGGCGTGGACGTGTCGACAGCCTGCTTCGCGCTCGTGGCCCAGGAACTGGCGCGCGGCTGGATGTCGCTGTCCGGGTCGATGGGCGGCCACTCCGTGGTCACCTACCTCATCCGCACGTTCGGCACCCCCGAGCAGCGGGCCGCGTACCTTCCGCGCATGGCGACCGGCGAGCTGCGCGCCACCATGGCGCTCACCGAGCCCGGTGGCGGCTCCGACCTCCAGGCCATGGGCACCAAGGCCGTCCTGGCGGACGGCACGTGGACCGTCAACGGCTCCAAGACCTGGATCACCAACTCGCGCCGCGCCGGTCTCATCGCCCTGCTCTGCCGGACCGAGCCGAAGGAAGGCAAGGGCTTCTCCATCCTCCTGGTGGAGAAGGACGCCGGGTACGTCGTCTCCAAGGACCTGCCCAAGCTCGGCTACAAGGGCGTCGAGAGCTGCGAGTTGGTCTTCGACGACGTGAAGGTGCCGGAGTCGGCCGTGCTCGGCGGAGCCTCCGGGTCCGGGTTCGCCCAGATGATGCGCGGCCTGGAGATCGGCCGCATCCAGGTCGCCTCCCGCGCCCTCGGTGTCGCCCAGGCCGCTCTGGACGACGCCACCCGTTACGCCCAGGAACGCCATACCTTCGGGCAGCCCATCTGGCAGCACCAGTCGATCGGCAACTACCTCGCCGACGGCGCCACCAAGCTGCGCGCCGCCCGCCTGCTCACCCTGGACGCCGCTGCCCGGGTGGACGCGGGGGAGCGGGCCGACATGGAGGCCGGCATGGCGAAGTTGTTCGCTTCCGAGGTGTGCATGGAGATCGCCCTCAACGCGGTACGCGTGCACGGCGGTTACGGCTACTCCACCGAGTTCGACGTCGAACGCTACTTCCGTGACGCCCCGCTGATGATCGTCGGTGAAGGTACCAACGAGATCCAGCGCAACGTCATCGCCAAGCAGCACATCGCCCGCAACCGCGTCGACGACGGAGGCCGCCGATGAACGCTCCGTCGACCGGGTACCAAGAAGGACTCGCGGCCGGGGAGCTGCGCTTCCAGCGCTGCGGCGACTGCGATAGCGCCGTCTTCTACCCGCGCGTCCTGTGTCCGAGCTGCGGCGCCGAATCCCTTGAATGGCAAGCGAGTTCGGGGCTCGGCACCGTCTACGCGACGACCGTCCTGCACACGCGCGGCAGCGACCCGTACAACGTCGCCCTGGTCGACCTCGACGAGGGGTTCCGCATGATGAGCCGCGTCGAGGACATCGCGCCCGAGGACGTCGCGATCGGCGCGCGGGTGGGACTGGCCGTGATCGAGGAGGAGGGCGCGCCGCTGGCCGTCTTCCGACCGCTGGAGGACCAGGAATGAGCAGCACCGATCTGCGGGGCAAGGTCGCCGTCGTAGGAGTCGCCGAGTCCGACCTCGGCCAGGTCGCCCCCGGACTCACCCACTTCGACCTCATGGGCCAGGCCACCGCCCGAGCGCTGAAGGATGCGGGCCTGAGGAAGTCCGACATCGACGGCTTCTTCTGCGCGTCGTCGTATCTCCCGTTCCCGACCCTCGACGTCGCCGAATACCTGGGCATCCGGCCCGTGTACGCCGATTCCACGAACGTCGGCGGCAGTTCCTTCGTCGCTCACCTGCTGCATGCCGCGACGGCCATCGAGGCGGGCCTGTGCACCACCGCCCTCATCGCGTACGGCTCCACCCAGCGCTCCGACGGCGGCCGGCTCGTCTCGCCGACGAAGCTGCTGCCGTGGGAGGAGGCCTACAGACCGCGCTACCCCGTCTCCATGTACGCCCTCGCCGCCTCCCGTCACATGCACGAGTACGGCACGACGCGCGAGCAGCTCGCCGATGTCGCCGTCGCCGCCCGGCACTGGGCGCAGCTCAACCCGAAGGCGTTCACCTACGGACGCGGCCCGCTGACCGTCGAGGACGTGCTGTCCTCGCAGATGATCAGCTACCCGCTGACGTCCAAGGACTGCTGCCTCGTCACGGACGGCGGCGGCGCGGTCATCCTCACCAGTGCCGAGCGCGCCCGGGACCTGCCGGTCGCCCCGGCGTACTTCCTCGGCGGCGGCGAGGCCACCTGGCACCGCTCGATGTCGCAGATGCCGGACCTGACGACGACCGCCGCGGTCGACTCGGGGCGCCGCGCCTTCGCGATGGCCGGACTGAAGCCGAGCGACGTGGACGTCGTCGAGCTGTATGACGCGTTCACCATCAACACCCTGCTGTTCCTGGAGGACCTGGGATTCTGCGAGAAGGGCGAGGGCGGGGCTTTCGTGTCGGGCGGGAGGATCGCGCCCGGCGGCGAGCTGCCCGTGAACACCAACGGCGGCGGCCTGTCGTACTGCCACCCCGGCATGTACGGGATCTTCCTGATCATCGAAGCCGTGCGACAGCTCCGCGGCGAGGGCGGCGCCCGCCAGCAGGCGAACACGAACGTCGCCCTCGTCAACGGCAACGGCGGTGTCCTGTCCAGCCAGGCCACGGCGCTGCTCGGCACGGCGGAGGCCCTCGGATGACGGCCGACGTCCGCGAGACCTTCGCCCGGATCGAGGCCGGATGGCGGCCCGCTCCCGTGGAGACCACCGAGTTCCTCACGGCCGCGCCCGCCCAGGCGTTGTCCGGCCTCTTCGACCAGCCTCCCGCAGTCACCGGAGTCGGCGACGCACTGCCCCCTCTGTGGCACTGGCTGTACCTGCTCGACAGGCCCGCTCAGGCAGAGCTCGGCGAGGACGGTCACCCTCGGGACGGACTGTTCCTGCCGCCGCTGCCCGAGCGCCGGCGCATGTTCGGGGGCGGACGGTACGTCTTCCACGCGCCGCTGCGCGTCGGGGACCTGGTGACGCGCCGTTCGGAGGTCCTGTCCGTGCGGGTCCGCGAGGGAGGGTCGGGACTGCTGCTGCTGGTGACCGTCCGGCACACCCTCCTCGTCGAGGGCGAGGTCCGCACGGTGGAGGAGCAGGACATCGTGTACAAGCAGCCCGGCGGTGCCCGTGCCGTCACGTCGAAGTCCGACCGGCAGTCCGACCGGCAGGCTGATCGGCAGGCCGTCCGGCAGGCCGACCGGCAGAGCGTCCCTGAATGGTCGTTCGGCCTGCGGCCCGACCCGTCGCTCCTGTTCCGGTTCAGCGCGCTCACCTACAACGCCCACCGCATCCACTACGACCGCGACTACGCCCGTGACATCGAGGGCTACCCCGACCTCGTCGTGCACGGCCCCCTGCTCGCCCTGTCCCTGCTGGAACTGCCGCGCCGCCATGCCCCGGAGCGCACGGTCACCACCTTCTCGTTCCGCGCCACGGCGCCGCTGTTCGCGCCGCGCGAGCTGCAGGTGCGCGGCACGCGTGACGGCGACGTGGTCGCACTGGACGCGGGCCTGACGGGCGCCGTGCCCGGCATCACCGGCACGGCGACGCTGGCGTAGACGTTCGAAAGTCCTCAGAGAAAGAAGAGTTCCCCCCCCATGCCCAAGGTTTTCTCCTCTCCCGCCGAGTTCGCCGCCGCGGTCGGCACCCACGTCGGTGTCAGCGACTGGGTGACCGTCGCGCAGGACCGCATCGACACGTTCGCCGACGCCACGGGCGACCACCAGTGGATCCACGTCGACCCGGCGCGCGCCGCGGACGGCCCCTTCGGCGGGACCATCGCGCACGGCTACCTCACCCTCTCTCTCATCCCGGTCCTCACCCAGGGGGTCTACAAGATCGAGGGCGTCAAGATGGGCGTCAACTACGGGCTCAACAAGGTCCGCTTCATGAACCCCGTCAAGGCCGGCTCGCGCGTGCGCGCCTCGATCGACATCGTCTCGGCCGACGAGGTGCCAGGCGGCGGCCACCAGGTGGTCAACAAGGTCACCATCGAGATCGACGGCTCCGACAAGCCCGCCTGCGTGGCCGAGACCGTCGTACGCGTCTACGCCTGACCGCGCACCGACACCAACAACTCACCCGCACACGACAATGGAGTGCATCATGTCTTCCGAGGCTGTCCAGAAGGTCGCGATCGTCACCGGAGCCGCCCGGGGCATCGGCGCCGCCACCGCCCGCCGCCTGGCGCAGGACGGCTGTGCCGTCGCCGTCCTGGACCTCGACGAGACGGCCTGTGCCGACACCGTCGCCGCCATCGAGAAGGACGGCGGCCGTGCCTTGGCCGTGGGTGTGGACGTCGCCGACGCCGACAAGGTCAAGGCCGCCGTCGAGCGGGTGGCCGCCGAGCTGGGCGCGCCGCTCGTCCTCGTCAACAACGCCGGCATCACCCGCGACAACCTCCTGTTCAAGATGACCGAGCAGGACTGGGATTCCGTCATCGGCGTCCATCTGCGCGGCGCGTTCCTGATGTCCCGCGCGTGCCAGGCGTACATGACGGAGGCGCGATGGGGCCGCATCGTCAATCTGTCCTCCACCGCGGCCCTCGGCAACCGCGGCCAGGTCAACTACTCCGCCGCCAAGGCCGGACTCCAGGGTTTCACCAAGACCCTCGCGATCGAGCTCGGCAAGTTCGGCGTCACCGCCAACGCCATCGCGCCCGGCTTCATCGCCACCGAGATGACCGCGAAGACCGCCGAACGCGTCGGGATGTCCTTCGACGACTTCAAGGCGCGGGCCGCGTCGAACATCCCGGTCGCCCGTGTCGGCGCACCGGAGGACATCGCCGCCGCCGTGTCGTTCTTCGCGGGCGAGGGTGCCGGATTCGTCTCCGGGCAGGTGCTGTACGTGGCAGGGGGACCGCGCGCCTGACGCGCGCGGACGCTCCTGGAACGGCCACTGCGTCCTTTTGCGCCGTGGCCGTTCCCGTCGTACTTCTGAACGTTCGTTCAAGGCATTGACAGGGGCGGGCCCGCCGACGATGCTCGTCCCAGCGGATATGACCACCTGGTCATATCCGCTCCCCCTTCCTGGAGTGCCCGCTCACGGCCGCACTCCCGCCCCTTCCGTACCCGGCCTCGTCGCCGACGCCGATGGAGGAATCCCGCATGGGCCCCTTTCTGCCCGATGCCGTACGCCGTCACGCCGCCGGCCGCCCGCACGCGCCGGCGATCACCCAAGGCGCCGAGACCCGCACCTTCGCGGATCTCGATGCGCGCAGCAACCGCGCCGCCCGGGCGCTGCTCGCGCTGGGGCTGCCCGCCGGCGCCCGCGTCGGCTACCTGGTCCGCCCCGGCCTGATGGCCGCCGAGCTGCTGGTGGCCTGTGCCAAAGCAGGCCTCGTGGCCACGCCGCTGAACTGGCGGCTAGCCGAGCCCGAGCTGATCGCCGTCGCCCGCGACGCCGGACTGGGCGTCGTCCTCACCGAAACCGAGTTCCTGCCCAAGGCCCGCGCCGTACGTGCAGCCCTGCCCGGCATCGACCTCGTCGCCGAGTCCGGTGCGGGCGAGGAGCAAGACGAGCGGACCTACGGACGCTGGCTCGACGACGCGAGCGCGGACGACCCCGGTCACGGGCAGGACGGCGACGCCGTCTTCCTCCAGCTCTACACCTCCGGCACCACGGGCCTGCCCAAGGGCGTCCAGCTCACCCTGGGCAACGTCAGCGCGGGGGAGCACCAGCTCCGCGAGATGGGCTGGCAGCAGTCCTCGGTAGCCCTGAACGCCATGCCCGTCTTCCACATCGCGGGCACCGGCTGGCTGGTCACGGCGCTGAGCGCGGGCGCGCACACCGTGGCGCTGCGCGACCTGGTCCCGGCGCAGGTCATCGAGGAGATGGAGCGCCACCACGTCACCCACGCGTTCTTCGTGCCCGCCGTGCTCCACCTGCTGACCCAGCTGCCCGGCGTGGGCGAACGCGACTTCTCCGCGCTCGAACTCATCGTCTACGGCGCCTCCCCGATCACCCCGGCTCTGCTGCGCCGCTCCATGGACACCTTCGGCTGCGGCTTCTACCAGAAGTACGGGCAGACCGAGACGACCGGCTCCGCCACGCGCCTGCTCCCGGAGGACCACGTCGTGGACGGGCCGCGCTCCGCGCTGCTGCGCTCGGCGGGCAACACCCGGCCCGACGTCGAGGTCGCCATCGCCGACCCGGTGACGGGCGAGACGGTGGCGCCGGGCGTGGTCGGCGAGATCCTCACCCGCTCCCACCACCTCACCCCCGGCTACTGGCAGCGGCCCGACGAGAACGCCGCCCTGTTCACCGCCGACGGCTGGCTGCGCACCGGTGACGCCGGCTACCTCGACAAGGACGGCTACCTCTTCATCACCGACCGCATCAAGGACATGGTGATCACCGGCGGCGAGAACGTGTACCCCATCGAGGTGGAGTCCGCGCTCGCCGAACACCCCGCCGTCCTCGACGTCGCGGTGTTCGGTACGCCCGACGAGACGTGGGGCGAGGCGGTCACCGCCGCCGTCGTGCTCCGCCCGGAGGCGGCCCCTGTCACCGCCGACGACCTTATCGCCTTCACACGTGAACGCGTCGCCTCCTACAAGAAGCCGCGCGTCGTGCACTTCGTGGACGAGCTGCCGCGCAACCCCAGCGGCAAGATCCTCAAGAGGGTGCTGCGCAGGGAGCTGAGCCCGGACGTCTGACGCCTCCCTGCGATGATGGGGCGCGCACAGCACCGTGCGACGCCCCATCGGAGGATCCTTGCCCACGACGACCTGGCAGCGACTCGATCCCGCGCGCCGCGAGCGGATCACGGCCGCGGCGATGACCGAGTTCGGCCGCCACGGCTACTCGGCGGGAAGCCTCAACACCGTCGCGCGCGAGGCAGGCGTGGCCAAGGGGTCGCTGTTCCAGTACTTCGACGACAAGCTCGACCTGTTCCGGTATGTCGCCGAGACCGCCGCCCAGCGGGTCCGTGACGCTCTCGCGCCCTGGCTCGGCACTCTCCCGCGCGACACCACCTACCACGCCTTCTTCTGCGACGGCGTCATCGCCTGGGTCGACTACTTCGCCACCCATCCGCTGGAACGCGGCGTCATCGCCGCCACCCACCTGGAGATCGACCCCGAGGTGCGCACCGCCGTGCATGAACCGGCCCGCCGCCTGTACACCGCCGAGGTCGCCTCGCTCGCCCGACAGGCCGTCGAGCGAGGCGACCTGCGCGCGGACGCGAGTCCCGACATGTTCGCGGCGCTCGCCAGCGTGCTGCTGCCGTATCTCGCGGTCGCGCCGTACGAGCCCGGTTTCGAGGGCCCTGTGCCGCTCTACGGGCTGCCACGCGACGAGCTGCACTCCCGGGTCAGGGAGCTGGTGTCCGGTTTGTTCGCGGGGTTCGGGCCCGTGCCTGCCTGAGAGCGCCCACGGGCCACGGGCAGCGGCCGGTTGAGACCGCTGCCCGTGGCCCGTGGACGCTTGCCCGGATCGGCTATGCCGTCCCGTCCAGCCACGGCAGATACTCCGGCAGGTCCTCCGGGACCCGCCCCGGAAACTCCGGCGCCCGCCGTTCGAAGAACGACTTCACGCCTTCCCGCGCGTCGGCGCCGCGTACCGTGTCGAAGACGAGACGCGAGTCCAGCCGGTGCACGGCTTCGGGACTTTCGGCCCACGCCATGCGGTACACGAGCTGCCGGGTGACGGCGACCGAGACCGGTGCGGTGTGGTCGGCCAGGTCGCGGGCGAGCGCGTACGCCGCGTCGAGCACGTCGTCCGGATCGTGCAGGCTGTGCACGAGCCCGGCGTCGAGGGCTTCGTCGGCCGGCACGATGCGGCCCGAGATCAGCCAGTCCAGCGCCTTCGCCAGGCCCACCAGGCGTGGCAGGAACCATGCGGACGCACCCTCGGGCACGATGCCGCGCCGCGTGAACGGGAAACCGAACTTCGTGCCGTGTGCGGCGAGCCGGTAGTCGACGGGCAGCAGCATCGTCGAACCGACGCCCACGGCGGCGCCGCGCACCGCGGCGATCACCGGCTTGTTCATCGAGTAGAGGACACGCGTGACCAGGCCGGCGGGCTCCTGGTACGTGCCTGCCGCGATCTGCCGTGCCGTCTCCTCGTCGACCTTCTGCGTGAAGCCCCGGCCCTTGCCGGAACCGGCCGACAGATCGGCGCCCACGCAGAAGTCCTTGCCCGAGCCGGTCAGGACGACGACGCGCACGGCGTGGTCGCCATCGGCGGTGCGCAGCGCGTCGGCGATCTCGTCGGCCATCTGCCGGGTGTAGCCGTTGCGTGCCCCGGGCCGGTCGAGCGTGATCGTGGCGACGCGGTCGGCGAGACCGTAGGAGATCTGCTCGTATTTCTCCGACACGTCCTGTGCTTCCTGCATGTTCGTGCTCCTGGCGTGGTCGGTCACAGCGCACCCCCGGTGTGCAGCGCGGCGAGGGCGTCGCTGTCGTAGCCGAGTCCGCGCAGTACGGACTCGGTGTGCTCGCCGACCGCCGGGACGGGGTCCATACGGGGCGTCAGGCCCGTGGGCGTGGCGGGTGGCAGGAGTGCCTTGACGGTGCCGCCGGGCGTGGCGACGTCCCGCCACCGGTCACGCCCCGCGAGGACAGGATGGTCCCAGAAATCGGCGACCGAGTTGAGGCGCGCGTTGGCCACCTTCGCCTCGTCGAGCAACTTCACCGCGTCGGCGGCGGTCAGTTCGGCGAAGCGTGCGGCGACGACGGCGTTCAGTTCCTCGCGGCGGGCCACGCGCGAGGACCCCTTGCGGAACCGGTCGTCCGTCGCCAGGGCGGCATCCTCGAGGAACACGGCGCAGAACGAGGCCCATTCACGCTCGTTCTGGATCGCGAGCAGCACCGTCTTCCCGTCGGCCGCGTCGAACGGGCCGTACGGCGCGATCGTCGCGTGCTGCGCACCCACGCGCGCGGGCTGCGTGCCCGAGTACGCCGTGTAGTACGCGGGCGAGCCCATCCACTCGGACAGCGCCTCGAAGAGCGACACCTCGACGGGCCGCGCCACACCGGACTCCCGGCGTTCGTAGAGCGCGGTGAGGATGCCCGAGTACGCGTACATGCCCGCCGCGATGTCGGCGATCGAGATGCCCACCTTCGCGGGCGCCTCGGGAGCGCCGGTCAGCGACACCACGCCGGTCTCGCACTGGATGAGCAGGTCGTACGCCTTGCGGTCCGCCCACGGCCCGGTGTTGCCGTAGCCGGAGATGTCGCACACGATCAACGACGGGTGGCGCTGGACGAGTTCGGCCGCGCCTAGGCCCAGGCGGCGGGCCGCGCCGGGCGCCAGGTTCTGCACGAACACGTCCGCCTCGCCGAGCAGCCGCTCCAGGACCTCGCGGCCGCCGGGCGACTTGATGTCGAGCGCCACCGACTCCTTCGAGCGGTTCAGCCACACGAAGTAGCTCGACTGGCCGTGCACCGACTCGTCGTAACCGCGGGCGAAGTCACCGGCTTCGGGCCGTTCGATCTTGATGACGCGGGCGCCGAGGTCGGCGAGCTGGCGGGTCGCGAACGGCGCCGCGACCGCCTGTTCCAGGCTGACGACGGTGATGCCCTCCAGGGGCAGGCGGGTCATTCGTTCTCCAGGGGGCACGCGGCAGAAGGGAAGGAAGCGCGCATCAATTCGGCTGCGCCCTTCCAGTCGAGACCGGTCAGGAGGCCGGCGACGTCGGAGCCGCAGTCCGCGAGCTTCGCCGCGAACTCGGTTTCGGTGGCGGGCAGTTCGGGTGATCCGGGCGGGAAGGCGAGCGTCGCGGTGTGTGTGGCACCGTCGGCCGTGGTGATCTCCACCGTCGTCTCGCCGGTCAGCAGGCCGTCACCGTCGGGCGACGTGACGATCTCGACCAGCTCCATCAGGCGGCGTGCGCCCGGGCGGCGTACCTGCTCGTCGGTGAACGACGCGAAGCCGGGGTGCCGGTCGAGCAGTGCCGAGGCGACGGCGTACTCCAGGCTGAACTTCCCCTGCAGGCCGGTGTCCGGGCGGGCATGGATCAGCGGGTGCACGGCGGCCTTCGGCGTGCGGACGACGATCCGCACGACATCGGCCGAGCCGATGGATCGCTCGGCGACCAGTTCGCGGACCGCGCCGATCGGGCGCTGCATGGCGTAGCAACACGGAAAGATCTTGGTCGCCAGACCGCCGGGCACGGCTGCGGTGGTGGGGGCGAAGGCGTCGGCGGCGAGGGCCTCCCGGTAGCCGCCGACCAGCGGCAGCCACGCGTCCAGGGCGGAGGGGTCGGCGCCCGCGCCGGCCGCCGCCAGTCGTGCCGCCCGCACCCCGGCCTCGGCCGCGAAGCCCACCTGGAGCGACTTGGTGTCCGTGCCGAACGCCCGCTGCACCCCACCTGCCGCGGGCAGCGCCAGCGCGATCGCGCGCGCCAGGCCCTCGGTGTCCAGACCCAGCGCGAGGCCCGCTCCGACGGCGGCCGCCGGCGCGCCGGCCGTGCAGGTCGCGTGCCAGCCGCTGGTGTAGTGCCGCCAGCCGAGCGCGACGCCGAGCCGGGCCATCACCCCGGCCGCGGCCAGGTACTCACGAGCGCCGCCGCCGGCTGCGAGCACCGCGGGCACGCACACGACGGAGATGTGCGCGGTGGACGGCAGATGCAGGTCGTCGAAGTCCAGTACGTGGCCGACCGCGGCCCAGCGGGCGGCTTCCGGCAGTCCGGCGGACAGGCCGGCCATACGGTGCCCGCGTGCGGCCAAGGACACGGCGACCGTGTCCTTGAGCGCGTGCTCGGCCAGGCGCAGGTCGGCGGGGGAGGGGGCGAGGGCGTGGGCCCAGGTGGCCAGCTCCTCGGCGAGGTACGGCATGCGTCTCTCCCGATGGGGGTGATGGGTGGCGCCGCACGGGCCGACGAGAGGGCGGGCGCGCCACGGGAGGCGGGGCTGTCGGATCGGTTGACTGTGCCGGGCGGCCATGGTTACGTGCAGGTCGCATTCATTCGAACGATCGTTAAGTTAACAGATCGGGACCACACCCACCATGCCCCCGTGCGTGACGAACGCCGCACCACGAACCGCATGACGCGTCACCGGACGAAGACCCGCCGCACGCCGGACCCCCGCACGACGAAACGAGGCAACATGTCCGCGCCATCCGCCGCCGTGTCCCCGCTCGACTGGGACGACCCGACCGACGTCACGAACGCCCACCGGGGCCGACTCGGCTCCCTGGAACCGTGTGTGATCAAGAACGCGGAGGGACGGGTGGTCTGGGACAACGAACGCTGGTCGTTCCTTGCCGAGGACTGTCCCGACACCGCCGACCCGAGCCTGTGGCGCCAGGGTCGGCTCAACGCCCTGCACGGCCTGTTCGAGGTGGCCGAGGGCGTCTACCAGATCCGCGGCTTCGACGTGTCCAACATGACCGTTGTCGAGGGCCCGGACGGGCTTGTCGTCATCGACCCGCTGATCAGTGAGGAGTGCGCGGCCGCCGCCCTCGCGCTCTACCGCCGTCACCGCGGCGACACGCTCCCCGTCGCGGCCGTCGTCTACTCCCACAGCCACACCGATCACTTCGGCGGTGTCGGCGGAGTCGTCGACGAGACCGACGTCGCGGTCGGTCGGGTGCGGATCGTCGCCCCCGAGGGCTTCATGGAGGAGGCGGTCAGTGAGAACGTCGTCGCCGGGCCCGCCATGCTGCGCCGCGCCCAGTACATGTACGGCGTCGGTCTGCCCGCCGCCCCCGACGGCGCCATCGGCTTCGGCCTCGGTCAGGGCACCTCCAGCGGCAACGTCGCCCTGATCCCGCCGACGGACCTCGTCACCCGCACCGGTCAGGAACTCGAGCTCGCCGGCATACGGATGGAGTTCCAGCTGACCCCGGGGACCGAGGCCCCTGCGGAGATGAACCTCTACCTGCCCCACCACAAGGTCCTGCTCGTCGCCGAGAACGCCAACCACACCCTGCACAACGTCCTCACCCTGCGTGGCGCGCAGGTCCGGGACGCCCAGGCCTGGGCCGGGTACCTCACCGAGACGATCACCCTCTACGCCGACCGGTCCGACGTCCTGATCGGCTCGCACCACTGGCCCACCTGGGGCCGCGCCGAACTCCTCACCATGCTCTCCGAGCAGCGCGACGCGTACGCCTACCTGCACGACCAGACCGTGCGCCTGATGAACCAGGGCCTGACCGGCCCCGAGATCGCCGAAGAGCTGGCCGAATTCCCGCCGCAGCTGGCCGCCGCCTGGCACGCGCGCGGGTACTACGGATCCCTCAGCCACAACTCCAAGGCCGTCTACCAGCGCTACATGGGCTGGTTCGACGGCAACCCCGCCCATCTGTGGCCGCACCCGCCCGTCGAACAGGCAAAGCGGTACGTGGAGTTCATGGGCGGTGCGGACGAGGTGGTGAAGAAGGCGCGGGAGACCGTCGCGGCAGGGGATCTGCGGTTCGCCGCGGAAGTCCTCAACCACGTCGTGTTCGCCGACCCCGGCCACCGTGAAGCCCGCGAACTCCAGGCGGACACCTTCGAGCGGCTCGCGTACGGCTGCGAGAACGGCACCTGGCGCAACTTCTACCTCTCCGGAGCCCGCGACCTGCGCGACCACTCGGGCGAGGACGCGCGGGGCACCGGATCCGGCACCGGCGGTGGGCTGTCCTGGGCTCTCCCCGCGGACCAGCTGTTCAAGGCGCTCGCGGTGCGGGTGGACGGGCCGCGAGCCGCTGCCCACCGCATCGTCATGCGCTGGGAGTTCGGTACGGGGCAGGGGAACGCCGTCGACTCGTGGACCCTGCTGCTCGCCCATGGCGTGCTCACCCCGATCCATGGCCCCGCCCCTGCCGGGGAGCAGCCGCAGGTGACCGTACGTACCGAGCTCGGAGCCCTTGGCCAGGTACTGGCGGGGCGGGTCACGCTTGCCGGGGCGGGTGCGCGGATCGACGGTGACGCCACCGTGCTCACGACGTTCCTCGGGCTGCTGCAGGCACCCCGCCGAGGGTTTCCGATCGTGACGCCCTGATCCGTGTCCTGTCCGGACACGGCGACGGCCGCACCTCGCAAGGGAGGTGCGGCCGTCGTGCCGTTCCGGCCTGCGGGCCGGGACCTCGGCATGGTTCAGCCCGGCAGGGCGGGTGCTCCGGCCGTGCCACTGCCGGCTTGTCCAGCACGGAGAGCCGGTCGACCTCGGCGACGTCGGCGCTGCGGTTGACCGGTGTGCCGTGCCGGACGGCGTCCGCCGGTGCCCTGTCGTCGGCCAGGGGCTGCTTCAGCAGGCTGAACCGGATCCTGGCATGGCGGTGGCCCGACTCCGCGGGACGCGGAATCGGGCCATTGTGCCGAGCGGGGGTCAGTGCGGGGTGGCGAGCCCTGCCGCGTCCCGCTCGGGATCGGTGAGCAGCGCCGAGACGACCGCGCCCGTCACGACCAGGACGCCGATCACCAGGAACCCGCGTGAGTACCCGACCGCCGCGGTCGGCGCGGAATCCACCAGGCTGCCGAGGAGCAACGGGGCGATGATCCCGCCGAGGCTGTAGAGGGCGACGATCACGCCCATGACGGCGCCGCGCTGCCGAGCCGGTACGACGTCCGACACGGCCGCGAACGCGATGCCGTAGCCGGCGCTCGTGAGCGACGCCCCGACCACCAGCAGCAGCAACTGTGCGACGCTCCGGTCGAGCAGGGCGAACCCGACCGTGCTCAGCCCTCCGGCGCCGGCGAGGGCCGCTGCCAACAGGCAGCGCGCCACCCGGCTGGAGGCCCCTCGCCGCGACAGCCTCGCCGAGGCGAGTCCGACGAGGATCTGGAAGAGAGCAGCCGCCGCGTACGGCAGCGCGACGAGCGTGCCGGACTGCTTTGCGCTGTATCCCAGGCCTTCTCGCAGATACAGCGGCAGCCAACTGACCTTCACCGCGATGCTCCAGTACGAGGTGAAGAACAGCACCAGCAGACCTATGACCGTGCGGGTGCCGAGCAGTCTGCGCAGCGGAACGTGCTCGGGCAGTGCCGTTCGGGCCTGTTCCGGCGTGGCGGGCTCGGTGCTCATCGGTCCCTCGCCGCCGTTGAAGACCCAGGTCAGGACCCAGGCGATGCCGGCCACACAGAGCACCGTGAACGGAGCGTGCCAGTCGAAGCGCAGCATCACCCAGGTCAGGGCGGGGGAGGCGATCAGCGGCCCGAACCCGGCGCCGGCCACGACGATCGACGTCGGCAGGGCGCGCTTCTCGGGCGCGTACCAACTGTGGGTGACGGCGGTGGCCATCGCCGTCGCGGGCCCCTCGGCGAAGCCGAGCAGGACGCGGCAGGCGATGAGGAGCCCGAAGCCGACGCTGCCGGTCATGGGCGCGAGGCTGATGGCCCACAACAGCCCGGCACCCGCCAGCAGCCAACGGGCCTTGACCCGCCCCATCAGCAGGCCGCCGAGAACCGATCCGACGGCGAGGAGCCAGTAGAAGCTGCTCTGTACGAGCCCGAACCGCTCCTTGCTGAGGCCGAGGTCGTGGATGAGGTCGACGCCTGCGAGGCCGATGACGACCTTGTCGGCGTAGTTGATGAGCATGAAGCAGAACAACAGTCCCACCACAAATGCGGCCCTGCGCTTCGTGGGGGCGGCTGTGGTCGAGCCACGGTGCGGCTCGACCACAGCCGACTGGGCGCTTCGGGGCATGCGGGACCTCCGGAGGGTCGCAGAACGCTGGGTGACGTGAGGCATGGGAGCCAGAATTGGTCGAACGTTAACTACATGAGGCGTAGCTCACAAGAGTGTGGGCCAGGCGATCTCTATCCGGCGGATCAATCTGGGGCAAAAAGGGGCAGCGAGCTGAGGGAGGCTCGCGCGACCTGAACGATTGTTCTGGGAATGGGTGCTGGTCAGGCGCTGCATGGACGAAGGAATCCTGGATGGGCGCGGCTCGCGGCGGTACGATGGCGGCACGTCGCCAGTTGTACGACCGTTCAGTCACGGAGTGAGCTGAGCTGCTGAGGAGATCGGAGCACCGTGTCCACGCGACCCGCAGGCCACAAGGCCATCATCGAGGCCGCCCGTGAGGAGTTCTCCGAGCAGGGGTACAGCGCGACGTCGATCCGGGACATCGCCAAGCGGGCCGGGGTCAGCCTCTCCGCGCTGTACTACTACTACAAGGGCAAGCAAGAGCTCCTCGTCGCGATCCTCGACGACGGTCTCGACGCCTACTTCGGCGCCTGCGACGCCGCCCTGCGGGAGGCGGGCGAAGACCCGGCCGAGCAGTTGGAAGCACTGGTCGCGGCCACGGTCCGGTTCCGTATCGAGCACCCCGTCAAGAGCAGCATCGTGCTCACCGAGGGACGCAGCCTGGAGCCGGAACCCCTCGCCCGCTACCGCAAGAACGAGGAGCGTGGCACCCAGCAGTTCCGTGAGGTGATCGAGCGGGGTATGGCCGACGGCGTGTTCCTGACCCCCTACCCGGACGACGCCCGTCGCGCCGTCATCGCCATGTGCAACGCCATCGCGCAGTGGTATCGGCCTGATGGCGAGGTGACCCCTGAGGAGCTCGTCGAGCGGTACGTGTCGCTGGCGCTGACCGTGGTGGAGTACCGGCCGCGCTCCGTGCGCAAGGCCGTGCGCAGGTAGGGCCGGAGGCCCCCTCCGATCCGGCGCCGGCGCTCGCCGCGGCCTGCACAGTCGCGCTGGAGCCGTCCCCCGGAACACCGGTGGACGCTTACCTGACCCGTGGGAGTCGGCGGCGGACAGTTGCTGCCGCGCCCCGCGAGGCTGCGGCGCCTTTCCGGATCACGGCATGTGAGCTGGACCCGTTCCCGGGCCATCGCGGGGGGCGACGCAGGAGCAGGCCGGCGGTGTGACCAGCGGCCACCGCTGGGCCGTCAGTGGCCTTGCGCCCTCTGACGATCAACGGTGGCCGCAACCGTCGACGCTAGCCGGTCACGCCGGCGGTCTCGGCCGTGCCGGTGGTCTGCTGCCGTGGAAGCGCACCCGCCGGCGGCGTCTGCCGCACGGCCCGGTTGGCCGTGGTGAGGAGCGCCAGGACGAGCAGCCATGCTCCGCAGAGCCAGACCAGCGGCTTGGCACCCAGTGTGCTGATCAAAGCGCCGCCTGCGAGCGTGCCGATCGACAAGGCTCCCGTGGTGAGTGTGGAGACCGCACTCGTGGTCCTGCCCAGCAACTCATCGGGGGTGATGGCCAGTTGGTGGGTGGTCATCGCCACCGCGTACACCGGAGCCACCAGCGACTCGGCGGCCGCGACCGCTCCCAGCACCAGCGGGTTGGGTGCGATGGCGTACAGCGGGAACATCAACGCCTCCAGCCACAGCATCACCACGGCGATGCGGCCCAGCGGGAAGCGGCGCGTGGCCCTGTCCGAGACCAGCGCACCCGCCATGGCACCGACCGCCGCGCCGCTGAAGATGACGCCGATCCACAGCGGCGAGGCGCCCACCTGTCGGGCGAGGGTGATGATCAACAGATACCCGGCGCCGTAGCGCACCTTGTCGGCGGCCGAGACCAGGGTGAGGAAGCGTATGACCGGCCGGCGCCAGAGCCAGCCGAGCCCCTCTCGAATCTCGGTGGTGAGTCGGGACGTCGTCCGCACGGCCTGCCGGTCCACTTGGAATCGAGCGCGCATCAGACGCAGCGACGCCGCGGACACGGCGAAGGAAGCCGCGTTGACGGCGAACGGCACGGTCCGGCCGACGGCGTAGAGCGCACCGGCGAGTGAGGCTCCGAAGATGCCCACCGCGCCGGCGGCGGACTGCGAGTAACCGAGCGCGGCGGACAGTTGGCCCGGACCGACCACGTTGGGCAACGCCGCTGTGTTCGCCACCTGGAAGAGAGTGCTCAGGATCCCGACAGACACCGCCGTCGCATACAACTGCGGGACGGTGAGCCTGTCCAGCCACAGTGCGACGGCGACGCCGGCGGTGAGCACGGCCCGGCCGAGCTCACACCAGATCATCGTGGCCTTACGGTCCCACCGGTCGACGAGGGCGCCGGCAATCAGCCCGAACACCAGGAACGAAAGGGTGCCGAGGCCCAGTACGAACCCCGCTTGGGTGGCCGACCCGGTCAGGGCCAGCACGATCAGCGGCAGGGCCATGAACTGAGCCTGGTCACCGATGGCAGAGACCAACTGGCCGCTCAGCAGCAGCGAGAAGTCCCGGTTCCGGAACAGGCCCGGACCGCGAAGAGTATTCATTGAAGTTACGCTCCGTAACAGCTCAAGGACACAAAGGTGACGTCGAAGCTGGTGTCCGAGCTAAGAAACACGGGGCGTGACAGACATGCGTGAACCGTAGGCAGGGCCCGGGCCGGAACGCAATCGGTTTTCGTGGAGACGGCCGTACGAGCCCAGCGACTTCAACGACGGGATACCTCGGCCGGCGCGGAGCCGACGTCGTTCAGTTCTGGCCGACAGCGTTTGTCCCCCGCTTTGGACCGGAGACGGTGATCACGAGGCCGCCGGATGTTCACGGGTGTGGACGGCACTCACTCCTGGTCGTGTCGTGTGGGGATGGCCGCGATCAGTTGCTTCGTCGGCATCGTTCCTCGGCTTCGGCCGGGGTGTCGTAGTAGCCAGGCTGCGCGAGGAGGACCGAGCTGAAGCAGTAGCCCTGTTCTTCCTCCGGTTCGTCATCGGCTGCGAAGGGACGCCAGAAGCTCAACAGCAGATCGGGGGCGAGGAACGATGCCGGATCTTCTGGATCTGCCTGGACCCTGGTGTGTTCGCGCATGACGCTGACCACTTCACGTGCCGGCAAGGAGAACACGTCCAGACCTCGGAACATCACCCGGTCCGTCGCGGCGGCCGGGCGTCCGAGCTCGATCGCCTCCAACTGGCCTCGCATGCAGTGAATGCTGATCATCAGCCCGCTCGGGCGGAAGATGTGCTGACCTGGCCGGTCTGAATCCGACAGCGAGATGAGGTGTCGGCCAGCCGGATCAGCTCCACCGCATCGGCCTGTGTGTGCGTGTCCATGGCCGGGAACCTATGGCAGGCGCTCAGGAGCGACGCCAGCGGGTGTGCCGTCCGCGTTGGCGCTCAACGCCTGCGCCGGCGTGGCCGTGGGCGGGCAGGAAATGCCGGGCCGGTGCGGGCGAGCGTGGTCGCGTCCTGGGAGTCATCCGTGCCCGGCCTGGCGGCTCGCAGCCTTCACTGATGCGGGCAGGCCCCGCACAATCGGGAAGCCAGTCTGCAGCGGTGTTCGGGGAGCGATCGTGGCGATCAGGGACGATATTGGTAGGTGGTGGGTTTCTCCGGCGGCGCGCAGCATGGTGTTCGTGCTCCTCGCAGCACTGGTCTTCAACGGTCTGGTGCTTTTCGGGCAGCTCAACTCTCGAGACGACGCCTTCGTCGAACACGGCTTTCGATCGTGGGCGGCGGTGGCAACCTTCTCGTTCGCCGTCTGGGTCGCCCTGCTCGGCAGGGGAGTTGCCGCAGCCTGTGGACTGCCCGAGTCGTGGCGGGGCGGGCAACGGTGGTGGCTCGCGCCGCTTGCCTCCTACGCACTGCTCATGCTGGCCGCCGCCACAACGCTCAGAGGGATCACACGGGGTAACTCCTTTGACGTGCCGATCCGACACTTTGCAGTGCTGATCGGTGTGCTCACCGTGGTCGGAGCGGTTGCCGCGGCTCCCTGGGTGCTCTCCGTCTGGCTGGCGCAGGAGCGGATGCGGGAGAGGGCGGAGCCGCAGGCGTCCCTGGACTCCCCGCCCGATCCGCCGCACACAGCTGCCACCGTGGCCGATGTCCTGGCCGCGTGGCGGGTCATCGAGAGCAGCGGACTCGCGCTGTCGCTGATCGTGTCGACGTCCGTGCTCAACACCGGCGCATTGCGCCTGGCACTCATTGGCGCGGGTGTTGTCGACCCGGCCGAGTTCCCTGCGCGCTTCGTCCTCGGGTACGGCGCCTTCTTCACTGCCATCCTGGCGGCCGTCCTGCTCCCGCTCGTGCTTTCCTGGCGCAGGCAGACGTTCGCACTCGTCGAGCGGGCACTGCCCGCGCCCGAGTCGGGGCTCCTGGACGACGACGTGCTCGCGGCCAGGGCGCGCATGGAGACGCAGCTCCATGTAAGCGCCCGCTTCCTGAAGAACCCGATCGCTGCCCTGAGCGTTCTGTCACCCTTCGCGACCGCGCTCGTCACCGCCCTTGTTCCCAGCGCTGCTTGACCGAGGACGCCGCGTGCGGGAGCGGCTTTCACGAGAGCGGGCTCTGGCCCAGCTTTTGTGTGGCGTCAGCAGTGGCAGTGCACTCGTACCAGGATCGTGTCGTGGGGCAGTTGCGACAGGTATGCCTCGCTGCCCGGCCAGACAGTGGGCGCGGGGGGTTGGTGGGTACACGAATCCGGGTCGCAGTACGCGTGAAGGGCGCTTCCGTCGCTCTCTCGCCACCAGCCGTCCACGGTGAGTACGTCCGTCTCCCACGGAACCCAGGAGAGCTCACGGATGTAGTCGGCACGGCTGCCGCGGAAGCCGATGATGGGATGCTCCGTATGGAACGGGGAGTCTGGATAGCCGCCCCGGCCGAGGCTCCAGGGGTGATGGATGTAGGCGTTGATCAGGGGCTGGGCCCGGTAGGCGGCCAGCATGCCGTCGGCCCAGGGACCGCCAGGGAACGCGTGCGGATCTTTTTCCCAACGGTCCTCGAAAAACGACAGGGGCAGTGCCGGCGGGTGTACCGCGGACAGTTGCTGCCACAGGTCCCAGGACGCGGCTATCACGCGTTCGGAAGCGGCTTGCGGCCGTGAGAAGTCGAGCAGGCCACGCGGTCCTCCGGCACAGACTCCCGGAGCGCTGGGAGCGGGGAAGCCGTCATATGTGGGCTCGTCGTGAACCAGCCTGGGATCGTCCTCGTATCCGCGGACGACCGCGAACCCCTGACCGTTGCTGCCGCCGCGGATGCGGCGTGAATCCCACATGCCGCGGCCCACGGGGTTGTCACTGTCCTGGTCAAACGGCGCGAGGGCCGCCGTGAGGGCCCCGTCGATGTCGTCCGCGGCTTCGGGTGACAGACACACCGTCACGGTCAGGCCGGCCATACGCTTTCCCTACTCTGTCGGCGAACAGCATGATCGCATCGAGTGGCAACGTTCGGCATGCCGATTTCGCACCGAGCAGGCGTCCCATCCATTCTGAGTCACAGTCCCAGCCCCAGCAGACCGCGCTTGATGTCCGCGATGAGGCCGCAGACCGGCTCCCCACGAAGCGCCTGGCAAGCGCAGAGGCGGCGGCCGTGAGAACGAACCCCAGTGCGTATGCCGCGCGCAATCCAACGAACTCGGCCACCACGGCAGCCAACGGATACCCGAGGCCCAGCCCCGCCCTGCGTCTCGTTGTAGCGGTCGCCGTGAACGCCGAGGCGTGCCGCCAGGGTGTCCAGGTCGGCCCGCTCGTCGGCGGACAGGGGCAGCTGTGTGGCTGCGGCGTTCTCCTCCACCCGGGCGATGCGGCGGGTGCCGGGGATGGGCGCTATCCATGGCTGCTGGGCGAGCAGCCAGGCCAGGGGGCCACCTGTCCGGGGCTGGCGTTCTTGGCGCGTGCGAGGCCGGTGACGTGGTCGACCAGGGCCTGGTTGGCGGCCCGGTTGGCCGCGTCGAAGCGGGGAATCGTGCTGCGGATGTCTCCTTGGGCGAAGGTGGTCTCCGCCTGCACGGTTCCGGTGAGGAACCCCTTGCCCAGGGGGCTGAACGGCACGAATCCGATGCCGAGTTCGGCCAGCGTAGGCAGGACCTCGGGTTCGGGGTCGCGCGTCCACAGCGAGTACTCGCTCTGCACCGCGGTCACCGGATGGACGGCGTGGGCCCGGCGGATCGTCTCAGCCGCGGCTTCGGAGAGCCCGAAGTGGCGTACCTTGCCGACCTGCACCAGTTCCCCGACCGTCCCGGCGACCTCTTCGATCGGCACCTGGGGATCCACCCGATGCTGGTAGAAGAGGTCGATCGTGTCCGTGCGCAGTCGGCGCAGCGAGGCGTCGGCGACGCGGCGGATCTGTTCTGGACGGCTGTCCAGTCCGGTGGAGGCGCCGTTCTCGATGCGCCAGCCGAACTTCGTCGCCAGGACGACCTGCTCGCGCACCGGGGCGAGGGCCTCACCGACGAGTTCTTCGTTGACGTAGGGGCCGTAAACCTCGGCTGTGTCGAAGAATGTGACGCCCCCCCGGTCGACGGTGCCGCGCAGGACCTCGATCATCTGGCTGCGTTCGCCGGGTTGGGGCCGTAGCTCTGGGACATGCCCATGCATCCCAGCCCGATGGCCGAGACTTCCAGGCCCTGGCCGAGCGTACGTGTGTGCACGGTGGAACTCCTGACGGTGTGTGCGCTCGAGTGCATCCTGGAGCGGCGAGCGTTGTGGCTGCCGCCCCCTTCGGTATTGCCGGCGGGCTCTTCAGGGCCGGAGCAGGGCCTTGATGGCGCGGCGTTCGTCCATGGCCTCGTAACCCTGGGCGACCTCGGACAGCGGCAGTTCCAGGTCGAAGACCTTGCCCGGCTCGATGCGGCCGGACAGGACCTGTTCGATCAGGTCGGGCAGGAACTCCCGCACGGGGGCCGGACCGCCGCGCACGCCGACGTGCGAGTAGAACAACTCCGTGCCGTCGATCCGTACATCGTGCGGGACGCCGACGAAGCCGACGTTGCCGCCGGGGCGTGCGGATTGCAGGGCCTGCTGCATCGACTGCTCGTTGCCCACGCACTCCAGGACGCGGTCGGCGCCGATCCCGCCGGTCATGTCCTTGATCCGTGTCACGCCCTCCGTGCCGCGCTCGGCGACGATGTCCGTGGCACCGAATTCGATGGCAAGCTTCTGGCGGGACTCGTGCCGGGACATGGCGATGATCCGCTCCGCCCCGAGTTCCCTGGCGGCGATGACCGCGCACAGGCCCACCGCGCCGTCGCCGACCACGACGACGGTGTCACCGGGGCCCACCTGGGCGGCCACGGCGGCATACCAGCCGGTGCCCATCACGTCCGAGCAGGCCAGCAGGCTGGGAATGTACTTCTCGTCCGGCACCTCGGGGGTGGAGACCAGCGTGCCGTCGGCCAGTGGGACCCGCAGCTTCTCGGCCTGGCAGCCCTCCGCGCCGACGAACTCGCGGTGCAGGCAGTTGGTCTGGTAGCCGTTCTTGCAGTTCGGACAGGTGTTGTCGGAGGCGAAGAACGAGCCGACGACGAACTGGCCCGGCTTGATGTGCTGCACGGCGTCGCCGACTTCTTCGACGATACCGACGTACTCGTGGCCGAACGGTGTGGGCCCGCTGACCGGGTTGATGCCGCGGTAGTCCCACAGGTCCGAGCCGCACACGCAGGTGGCGACGGTGCGGATGACCGTGTCTGTGGGGTTGATGATCTGCGGGTCGGCGCGCTCTTCGAAGCGCACGTCGCCGGGAGCGTACAGGACTGCTCCGTGCATGATGGTGCCTTTCATTCTCAGCCGCCGAGGAGCGGCCTGTCGCGTGTCCGGAACCAGGACGCAGTCCGGTCCGTGAGCCGCGTGGGTTGTGGTGGTCAGGTGGTGCGAGTGCTGCGGCGAGGGCCGTGGTAGTCGGTGTCGGTGACGTGGTCGAGCCACGTGACGTCGTCGCCTTCCCACAGCGCGATGTGGATCATGAAGTGGTCGGGTGCGGCGCCGTGCCAGTGTTGTTCGCCCGGCGGCGTCCAGATCACGTCGCCCGGGTGCGCTTCGAGGATGGCGCCGCCGCGGGACTGGATCAGCGCGATGCCCTCGACGATGTAGAGGGTCTGGCCAATGCCGTGGGAGTGCCAGGCGGTGCGGGCACCGGGCGAGAAGCGCACCACGTTCGCCCGGGCCTGGGAGGCGTCCTCACCTCGGTAGATCACATCAGCCCAGGCATCGCCGGTGAACTGTGCGCCCGGCAGTTTGATCGTGGGCTTCTTCGGCAGGAGTTCCATGGTGTGGCGTCTCTCTCGTACGTGTTCCGTGTGGGTGTGGGCGGGGTGAGGGCGGGGTCAGGCAGCGCCTGACTCTTCGACGATCCTCTTCAGCTGGGTGGCCGCGCTCATGGCGTTGGGCCAGCCGGCGTAGAACGCCAGATGGGTCAGTGCCTCACCCAGCTCCTCCTTGGTCAGCCCGTTCTCGAGTGCCGTCTTCAGGTGATAGCCGAGCTGCTCGGTGCGATACAGCGCCGCGAGCGTCGTCACCGTGATCAGGCTGCGCTCGCGCGGAGACAGGCCCGGGCGTTCCCAGATGTCACCGAACAGGACCTCATCGGTGACTTCGACCAGCTTCGGTGCGACGGCTGCCAGTTCCTGAGGGGCGGCCTGCTTCTTGGCCATGACGTTTGCTCCTTGCTCTCTGGGCTGCGGCGCAGCCGGCTGTCTTCCTGGGGGACGTTTCTCGTGGGCTGGTCGAAGGGGGCGCTGACCAGCATCTGGCTGCCTTCGTCCATCTGTGGGCAGACCCGTCGCGCATGGCGCCCGTCGTGCATGGCGCCCGTCGGGCCGCGCCTTATGGCGCATCTCCGGGTCGGCGTCCACCGTGCCTGGCCCTCACGGACGAGCCGGTCTCAGCAGCAGGCTCGCGGCGGCGGCCAGAGTCATGGCGGCGGCGATGAACAGGCTGAGGCGCAGGCCATGGACGAAGCCGTCCGAGGCGGCCAGCAAGGCGCCGAAGACGGCTACGGCCAGGGCGCCGCCGATCTGGCGACTCGTGTTGAAGACGCCGCTTGCGATGCCCGCACGATGGGCGGGGACGGTGTGCAGAAGAGCTGCCGTGGTCGGAGGCATGACCAGCGGTCCGGCCAGCCCGACGGGAACGAGCAGAAGGGCGATCGCCCAAACGGGCAACGACACCGGCACGGTGCCCAGCACGGCGGACCCGGCGGCCATCAGCACGAGGCCCGCCACGACCGGGACCCGCGCCCCCAGACGTTGCACCAGCCGGTCGGACAAGGGTGTGACGGCCGCGCTCAGCAGCATCATGGGCAGGAAGCAGAGGCCGGCATCGAGCGGGGACAGACCACGCACCTGCTGGAAGTAGAGGCTGAACACGAACGGCAGGCCGTAGAAGCCGACCATGAACGCGAAGCCGATCACGATGGAGAGGGACATGGTCCGCGACCGGAACATGTCCAGGGGGACCATCGGGTGCCGGCCCCGGGCCTGCGCGACGACGAACGCAGCCGACGCGGCCACCGAGACGGCCAGGGCGGCAAGGACACGGGGAGTGGTGAAGCCGTCGGCGCCGGCTTCGATCGCGCCGTAGGTCAGCGCGCCCATCGCCACGATTCCGGTCACCTGCCCGGTCCAGTCGAAGGGCACCCGGTGCCGCGGGGTGGGTCCCGTGCGGGCGAGGAGCAGCAGGGTCAGCACGCCGACCGGCACGTTGATGCAGAAGATCATCCGCCAGCTGGCCAGGCTCAGTACACCGCCCAGAACGGGCCCGGCCGCAGCTGCGACCGCACCGCCCAGGGCCCACAGCGCGACGGCCCGTCCGCGCCCGGCTGCGTCCGGGTAGGCGTGGCGGATCAACGCCATGGACGTCGGCATGGCCACGGCCGCGCCCACTCCCTGGACGAACCGGGCGGCAACCAGCGCTGCCAGCGACGGCGCCAGTGCGCAGGCCGCGGAAGCCATCACGAACAGCGCCAGGCCCCCGCCGAACGCGCGCCGGGCACCGATCCGGTCGGACAGGGAGCCGGCCGACAGCAGCAGCGCGGCGAACATCAGCGTGTAGCCGTCCACCACCCACTGCAGACCGGCGATGCCCCCGCCGAGGTCGTCGCGGATCGAGGGCAGGGCGACGTTGACGATCGTGGCGTCCAGGGTGATGACGAAGAAGCCCAGGACAGCGGCAGCCAGTGTGGCCTTCGCGTGACGGTCGCCCGCGGCGGCTCCGTTGATGACGGCGGGAGCCGTGGCACCGGCGGTTCCGGACATGAGAGCAGCAGCCATCCTTCTCAAGAGGGGTACGGCGACGGCCGGGCGACCCGGCCGGCGCCTCGCGGAAGCAGCGACTCACCCAGGCAACCACTCTCGAAGCAGGTGAGGGAGTGCCTGCTGTCCGGGGTACTGGCAGGACCCCCCTGTCTGCCGCCCCGCATAGCCTGACCTCATGACTTCCGGTCACAACGTGCGCGCAGACATCCGCGAATTCCTGAGTACACGGCGCGCCCGCCTCACCCCTCAGCAGGCAGGCCTCCCGGCCTACGGCCGCACACGACGCGTGCCCGGACTACGCCGCGAAGAAGTAGCGACGCTCGCCGGCGTCAGCATCGACTACTACGTACGGCTGGAGCGCGGACACGTGGGAGGCGTCTCGCAGGAGGTGATCGAGAGCCTGGCATGCGCCCTCCAGCTCGACGACGTCGAACGCGCCCACCTCATCGACCTCGTGAGCTTGGCGAACGCCTCGGCTTCGGCCCGAGACCACACGCCACCTGAACACGCCCGGCGCGGCGTACGGCAGATCCTGGACGCGATGACCGGCGCTGCGGCGTTCGTCCGCAACACCCGCCTGGATGTCCTGGCAGCCAACCGGCTCGGAACCGCGCTCTACGCCGACCTCTTCGACAGCCCTGCCCGGCCCGCCAACCTCGCGCGATTCGTGTTCCTCGACAACCGCTCGCGGGAGCTCTACCGCGACTGGGAACGCATCGCCGACGCCGCCGCCGGCAGCCTGCGAACGCAGGCCGGCCGCAACCCCACCGACGAAGCCCTCTCCGGACTCGTGGACGAACTCGCCGCCGGGAGCGAACCGTTCCGGGCCCGCTGGGCCGCACACGACGTCGGCTACTACCGCAACGGCGTGCAGTACTTCCATCACCGGATCGCAGGAGACCTCGACCTGGACTACGACGCCCTGGAGATTCCGGCCGATCCCGGGTTGACCATCGTCGCCTACACAGCCGCTGCGGGGTCACGCGCATATGAAGCACTGGAGAGGCTCGGCGACTGGGCGTCGCGTCGCACGCATGCTCCTTGATCTTCCAGGTGGGCCGGCCTGCGAGTTCTTCACAGGCGGCCGACCGGGTACGCCGTGCGCTGGTGAACATGGACTCCGGTGCAGTCCGCATGCCACGCCGGTCTCTTGTCTGTGCGTGCCGGCGTCGGGTGGTGGTCAGGCTTGGGGGAGCGAGCCGGGCGTCGCGACGGGGCGGACGTTGCCTGTTGCGCCCTGGCTCCCGGGCAGGGGCCGATCGTCGATGACGTTCTTCATGACGAGAGTCGAGGTCAGGCGCTGGACTCCGGGAAGCCGGGCCAGCTGCTGGTCGTAGAGCTGCTGAAAGGCCGCGAGGTCGGCGGTGGCCACGCGCAGGAGGTAATCCGGCTCTCCGAACAGGCGCTGTGCCTGCAGCACGTATGGGACCGCGGACACGGCCTCCTCGAAGGCACTGACGGTGTCGGGGGTCTCCCAGCGCAGGGTGGCGAAGACGAGGGCCTCGAAGTTCAGACCGACGGCCGCCGGATCGACGACGGCACGGTAACCGCGGATCGCTCCCTCACGCTCGAGGTCGCGCAGTCGCCGGTGGCAGGGAGAGACGCTCAGCTGCACACGGGCGGCCAGCTCGGTGACCGTCAGACGGCCATCGAGCTGCAGTTCGGCAAGAATCTTCCGGTCCAAGGCATCCATGAGAGAGATTCTCCCTCACTTCGCCCAACCATGGGGTAGATACGCAAACACTTTCGGGCAAATCAAACCTATTCTTCCCTCTGGTGCAAGACGTGCGAGAGGGAACGAACGATGGACGCGACGACGCTGGCGGCCTTCCTGGCTGTGGACCTGCTGCTGGTCTTCACCCCGGGCGCGGACTGGGCTTACGCGATCTCCGCCGGACTGCGGGGACGCTCGGTCGTCCCGGCCGTCACAGGGCTGATAGCCGGCCATGCGGCCTATGCGCTGGTGGCCGTCGCGGGCCTGGCGGTGATCATGACGAGCTTCCCGGCCGCACTCACCGCCCTGACCGTGGTGGGCGCCGGGTACCTGCTGTGGCTGGGATGGGGCGTTCTGCGGCAGCCGGCCGTGCCGACGGCCGCCGGAAAGAGCGCTGACGCCTCCCGGCTGCGGGTCATGCTCAAGGGGGCCGGGATCAGCGGTCTGAACCCGAAGGCGCTCCTTCTGTATTTCTCGCTGTTTCCGCAGTTCATCCACCCCGCCACGGGCTGGCCGGTCGCCGCGCAGACCGGAGTGCTCAGCACGGTGCACCTGACCGCGTGCGCCGTCGTCTACCTCGCCGTCGGCGTCCTGGCCCGCACGGTGCTGAGCACCCGTCCCTCGGCCGCCCGCATCGTCACTCGTGTCAGCGGTGCCATGATGATCGCCATCGGCGCCTTCCTGCTGGTGGAACGCCTGGCCGGCTGAGAAACCCGTCCCGCTCCACCCGACACCGATCCGAAGGAGAGCACGCACGTGGAAGACCGGATGCAGCAGGAACAGGCGAGCCCCGCAGTGCAGAAGCGCGTCCAGGACAGCTTCGACCTGCAGGGCCTGATGTCCCACCTCGGCGCACGGATCACTCACATCGGACCCGGCCGGGTACACATCGTGCTCCCGGCCCGCCCCGAGGTGACACAGCAGCACGGCTACATCCACGCCGGTGCCACCAGCGCCATCGCCGACAGCGCCGGCGGCTACGCCGCGCTCACCCTGTTCGACGAACAATCCGAGGTCCTCACCGTCGAGTACAAGATCAACCTCCTCGCGCCCGCCGCCGGCGACCACCTCGAAGCGATCGGCCTCGTCCTCAAGCCCGGACGCACCCTGACCGTCTGCCAGTTGGAGGTCTACGGCGTCCAGGCCGACGGCGCCCGCAAGCTCGTCGCCAACGGCCAGCAGACCCTGATCCGCGTGGACAAGCTCGGGTAACTGCGCCTGCGGACCGACCGCGTAGCCGACGTCGACGACCACCGCCCCGACCTCGGAGGCGATGGACTCCGCGATGTGGTCGTCCTGCGGCTCCGCTTCGGGATTCGCGCGTCGTCGGTGCGCGCGAACCGGCGCGGGCGCGGCGATGCCGATGCCACGCCCCAAGCCGGTGGACCACGGCGGCTGCCCGGGTGAGAGCGGTGCGGGCGGGGAGGGGAAGGCGCCGGACTCGGGTGAGGCGGTCAGTCCCAGACGGACTCGGAGACGGGGCGCCACTTGTCGTCGGACTCGGCGAGGGCCTGGGCGGCGGCGCCGGCGTACTGCACGGCGTCCTTGCCCAGCAGGAGACGGACCGGGGCGTCATCGTTCCCGGCCAGGCCGACGATGGTTCGGGCGACCCGCGCGGGGTCGGCGGAGTGCGCGGCCGCGACGTGGGGGTCGGTGTTCCTGAGCATGTCGGCGAAGGCGCCGACCGTGGGCCGGTAGGGGGCGCTGATCGGCGGGACGGTCATGGAGGAGCCGGCCCAGTCGGTGCGCATGCCGCCCGGTTCGAGAACGGTGACCTTGACGCCGAAGGGGGCCACTTCCTGGGCGAGGACGGTGGAGAAGCCGCCGACGGCCCACTTGGCGCTCTGGTAGGCGGCCAGGCCCACCGAGCCGATCCGGCCGCCGAGGGAGGAGACCTGGAAGATGTGCCCGAAGCCCTGCTCGCGCAGGACCGGCGTCACGGCCTTGCTGACGTAGTAGACGCCGTAGAAGTTGGTGTCGATCTGGGCGCGGAAATCGTCGACGGTGCCGTCTTCGACGGAGGCGAGGTCGCCGTACCCGGCGTTGTTGACGACGACGTCGTAGCGGCCGAACGTCTTCAGGCCCTCCTGGACGGCGCGTTCCACGGCTCCCGGGTCGGTGACGTCGAGGGCGACGGGGTGGACGCGGTCGCCGTAGCGGGCGACGAGGTCGTCGAGCTTCGCGGTGTCGCGGGCGGTGGCGACCACTTGGCCGCCTGCTTCGAGGGCCGCGACGACGATGGCGCGGCCCAGGCCGCGGGAGCTTCCGGTGATGAACCAGACCTTGGACATGAGCATGCTCGTTTCCTGTCGTGGTGGGGGCCGGCAGGCGTTCTCGGAGACTGCTCAGAGTCGGCCCGAAATATCAGACCGCCGGTCCGTTGCGATGCCTCCAACGTAAGAGACCATCGGTCTGATGTCAAAAGACCGTCGGTCTGTAATATCTGGGGCATGAACACTTTCCAACGGGCGCGCAGCGAGGAGCAGCGGGAGTCGCGGCGGCGGGCGATTCTGGACACTGCCGCCGCCATGCTCGACGAGATGGCCGTGAGCGCGGTCAGCCTCAACGAGCTGAGTCGCCGCGTCGGACTCGCCAAGTCGAACGTCCTGCGCTACTTCGAGTCCCGCGAGGCCATCCTCCTGGAACTGCTCGATCAGGCCTGGAAGCAGTGGACGGCCGAGCTGCCGGAACAACTGGCTGCCGGCGTCGACGCTGCTGCGCCGGCGGTCGAGCGGGGCGAGCAGTTCGCCGCGGTGGTCACCGCCTCCCTCGCCGGGCGCCGGATGCTGTGCGACCTGCTCAGCGCGCAGGCCGGCGTGTTGGAGCACAACGTGTCCCCAGAGGTGGCGGCCCGCTACAAGAGGGCCGCCATCGCGAACGTGGACGAGCTCGCGGCCCTCGTGCGGGCGCACCTGCCCGAGCTCGGCGACAGCGCGCACCAGCTGGCCGCGTCCATGCTCCTGGTGATCGGCGCGGTGTGGACCCACGCCCGCCCGTCGCAGGCGATGCTCGCCGCCTACGACGCCGACCCCGCCCTCGCCGTCCTGAAGATGGACTTCGCCGCCTCCCTCCAAGGGCTGCTCGCCACCCTCGCCGCGGGCACCCTCGCCCGCAATCCGTCCTGACCCACCCACCTACCGGAGCCATCGTGCGCGTCATCGTCTTCGGAGCGTCCGGCATGATCGGACACGGCGCCCTGCGAGCCTGCCTGCTCGATGACGGCGTCACCGAGGTACTCGCCGTCGTCCGCCGCCCACTGCTCGTCGAGCACCCCAAACTCCGGCAGATCATCCACACCGACTTCACCGACTACAGCGCCATCCAGGACCAGCTCAAGGGCCTGGAGGCCTGCTTCTACTGCCTCGGCGTCTCGGCGGTCGGCAAGAGCGAACAGGAGTACACCCGCGTCACCCACGACTACGCCCTCGCCGCCGCCCGAGCCCTCCACACCGCCAGCCCGACGCTCACCTTCGTCTACGTCTCAGGGGAGGGAACGGACCCCACGGGCAAGAGCCGCCAGATGTGGGCACGGGTCAAGGGCCGCACCGAGAACGACCTGCTCGCCCTGCCGATGACCGCGTACATGGTCCGTCCCGGCTACGTCCAGCCCGTGGACGGAGCCACCTCCCGCACTCCCGTGTACCGCGTGATGTACCGCGCCATGACGGGCCTCTACCCGCTCCTGCGGCGCGCCTTTCCCCACCACGTCACCACCACCGCGGCCGCCGGCCGCGCCATGCTCGCCGCCGGCCGCGCCGTCGTGCGGTTCCCCGGCGACGTGCCCCACCAGATGGTCTGTCTGAGCGAGCGGGCGACGCTCCACATGGTCACCACCATTCCGCAGGTCCGCCGGATCGGCCCCACCGTCACCAAGGGCGGTGCCGCAGAGAACGTGGACGAACGCGACTGAGGCGGCTTCCCGGAGCGCGAGACGGACAGGACCGCCCTCGGAGCGGGTCGCAGGGCGGTCCTGTCGTAGGTCTGCTCGTCGGGCGCCCGCCGCCGGACGAGTGCCCGATGCAGTGATCAGGCCAGGGACGAGCCTGCACTCGGTTCAAGTCGTGCGAACGTGACGTGACATGACGTCGATGATCGTCGAGATGTCCATCCCCTTGATGTCTTCCAGGAAGCCCGGGCCCTGCATGCAGGCGCGCTCGATCGCCCCCGGGTCGGACCCGTCGCATCCCGAAGACCTGGACCTCGATGCGGTCGCTATAACACTGGATCTCGCGGGGCTTGGTCGAAGCGTGCATCAGGTGGTCAGCTACCCTCAGCGGCGTTGCTGGAAGTGCGACGGCCGAGTCCTTTCGTATGCGGACACGGCCAAACCCTTTGACGCGCAGAGACGTTGTGGGACAGCTGGCACTATTCGGCGGCACCGAAACATTTCGCGATGTTCTGCCGACGGGGAAAAGAATTATGACGACGCATGCCGCGGGGGTTCAGCAGGACCAGCAGTCCGGTTCCGGTCGAACCAGGGCGTACAGCACCATGATGCGAGTCCTGTTCTTCGCGGTGACCGCGCTCGTGGCCGGGGCCACGGGAGTGGCCGGCACCTTGCTCTACCAAAGGATCACCGCTCCGGACACATCCGCCGTCGACGCACAGGCCGCCGAGATAGCCGAAGGCCTGCGTGAAAACCTGAACTCGGGCTTCTACTCGGGCGGCCAGCCCTACGGAGGGCAGTTCACCGAGGGCACGATCGTCGCCCAGGTCGAGGCCCACGGCGGTGCACTGCTGAGTCTCGGCAAGGCACAGGGCCAGCCCGACGGCAACGTCCACGCTGCAACCGTGATGTTGGGGCTCGTACCCCCGGAAAAGGAGACCGTCGCCGCGCACGCTTACCCGGTCCGCTGCTACCGCTACACGTTCGGCTTCGGCCCATACACCGTGGAGCAGTCCGCCATCTCCTGCCCGGCGTTGCGGACCGACAGCAGGCCCGGCAGCCTGACGGCGCAGATGGGCGCGCTCCTCATACGGCAGCCCGTCGGCAACAACGTGTACCGGCGGATGGCGACCGACGGGTATGCGCATACGCCGCAGGGGGCACTGGACTTCCTCAGAGACAGGCAGATGGTTGCCGCCGACGACACCGTGAGCGTGGTCGCCGGTAAGGCTGGAGGCGGGGACCTGTACGTCGTCACTCTGCGCATCAATGATGTCTGCCACTACCTGCGCATGGAATCCTCGTCCACCGCGTCCCGCTTGATACCGCTGTGGGCCGCCCCAGCCGACGAGCAGGAGACGTGCAGCGTGAAGCAGGCCATGGCCGCCGCCACCCTGTTTGGGATCGACCCGGCGAAGGCGGGGTGACGCCCGCGCGGCCGATCCGATGTCCCGGGCGGCCGTTTCGGTGAGTCCTCTCGGGCGGGGGCGCCGGGCGGCTGTTCTCGGGCAGAAGAACGCGGCTGATTCGAAGGGCAATCGCCGAACGGGTCGAGTCCGGAGTCTCGGTTTCTTCAAGTCCTGTGCCTATCGGGCCGGCCCGCGCCTGAAATTGGGGCGTGCTGGTCTGGGTCTCGGCGTTGCTCAGGGCACTGTCCTGGTCCGGGGGAGGTACCCGCATCTGCTCCCCGGAAGCGCTCGTCACCACTTCGAAGAACGCAACCAGGCTGTCGGCCTGGGGACTTCCACCTTCCGGGAAATTGTTGCCCGCACCGCCGCGGGCGCCGTGCCGCAGGATTCCTCGTGGTCTTGGCCGATTGCGGTGATGCGGGGGAGTAGTGCGGGCGGCTTTACGTCGGAGCCAGGCACCCCGTTCAATGGGGTGGCGGTAGCGGGTCCAGGGCATTGCCGACGGTGCAGCCGCCCTCTCCGGGCATCCGCTGGATCCGGGGCGGCACCCACACCTCGGTGGCGCCGGGGCTCACGCGGGCGAGAAGGCAGTCCTGCGCGTCGAAGCCGTTGCCCTTGACCGACAGGAGAACGCCGACCCGGCCGCCGTCCGTCTTCACTTCGGTGTGGATCGCCGGAGGCAGGTCCAGGGCGGCGAGCGTACGGCGCACCTCGGCCTCGTCCACCCGGCCGTCCTTCGGTACCCGGGGAAGTTTCGCGCGGAGCTCCTCGTACGGCAGCCGGGGCGGTTCGGGTGGCGGGGCGAAGGTCAGTGCAGGGCCGTGCGGGCAGTCCACGTCACGGGGATCCTCACCCCACTCCGATTCGGGCGACACGCGCACCGCGAAACAGCGCTGCACGGCGACTTCCTGAGCGTCGAACCATCCGTTGTACGCCGAGCCGGACGTGCGCACGATGACGTCGACGCCGTCCCCGTCGTGAGTCGAGGTCCCCGTCACCCGCATCACTTCCACCCGGTCGATATGGGAAGCGGAGCGCCCGACTTCCTCCGCCGTGCGTGGACGCTGGCTGTAGAGCTGCTTACCCGCGTTCCTGGCCACCTCGCGGGCGGCGTCGGTCGCCTTGTCCTCGGAGGACGGCGCCAGCCCGCAGCCGGCGGTGAAGAGCAGTAACAGTGGGGCGAGCAGCAGTAGTCGGCGCATGCGTCCACCCTTCTGGAGCCGCGCGCGCCGGGCAACAGCTCACGTACCCAGACCGGCGTAGGTGTTCGTACTCAGCCGGTGCGGCAATCGGGAGGTGGGCGTACCCCGTGAGTTCCGGCGGCGTGAAGGCACCAACGTGTGGATCCGCCTGCTGGAGCTGGCCAACGGTAGTGCCCACGACGACATGGGGACCGAGATCTGGTCCCCCCAGCAGGACATCGACGTCGTGGCCCGAGCAGTGATCCGGTGCTTCGACGAGGTCGTGAGGGAGTACGGCGAGAGCGCATTCCGCGGCAAGTGGGGTGAGCACTTCCCACGAGCCGAGCTCGAAGCCCTCAGGGCCGCGTGGCGCGAACATCGAGGCGACTGGGCAGTCTCCTCGACACCATCGAACCCGTGAAGTTTCGGCACCACCTGGCAGGGGTTCGCCGGAACGTGTGCGCTTTCCCGAATGACTCGTCATAAGCGATGGCGACGCTGTTCTTCTCCTTGCACTTGGTTCTCGTCAGCGGCTTCGTCCAGCTCGTTCACCAGCTTCGTGGCCAGCGTGTACCGGACGCGGCAGCCGTTCATCGCCGCCTTGGTGTGCAGGGCGGTGGCCTCCCCGTTCATGCGGTGCCACGCGGTTTCGGCGCCGTGCCGGCCCGGCAGGGCTGGCCCGTCCGATTCCGCTGCTTCCTGCCCTGTCTGCCGCAGGCAGCGCCACCTCCTCGGTGCATGTGTGCTGGGGTGGCGGGTGTGTGGCGTGAGGTGTCAGCCGAGTGTGCGCAGCACCTCGGCGATGGTGGCGCGGTACGTCTGCAGCGCCTGCAGTCCGGCGGTGTAGCGGTCGTGGTGGCGGGTGATGTCGGCGGTCTGCTTCTGTGCTTGTACGGTGTGCCAGAGTTCGGCGGTGCGGTGGCGGCGTTTGCAGGTGACGTCCGCGACGGCAGTGGCGCGTTCCCGCTGCGTGTGCCGGGTGTTGCCGTCGCTGCCGCGCTGCCAGGCGGTGTCCGTGTACGCCTCGACGGGGTCGGGATAACGCGGGGATCCTTGTTCGGCCATACAGCGGGACCACGTCAGCCAGGCCGCGCGCAGGCGCGGGTCGCGCTTGACCTCCTTGTCGACCTCGATCGCGCGGGTGCCGGCGTACAGCCAGTCCCCTTTGAGGTCGATGCCGCGCATCAGGCGCCGGTTCGCGTCGGCGTTGCAGCCGGGGAGGTCCGCGTACTCGGCGGCGGTCATGCGGCGGCCCTCGGGCTGGGGGGCCGGGGGTTTTGCCGGGTCCCAGCCGTAGCCCCAGCGGCGGGCGGCGGCGAGGTCCAGGACGCCGTAGTCGGTGCCGACCGCGGTGGCGACGATCGGGTCGCTGGGGTAGCGCGGATCGAGCGGGAACTCCGGGTGGCCGTGCTGCGCCATGCACTGCCGGACCAGCAATGCCGTTGCCTGCTGCGATCGTTGATAGTCCTGCGGCGTGTAGGCGTAGCGGTCGGCCGGGAGGGGGCCGAGGTCGGATGCCGTGTTGATGACCTGCGGGCGTGGTGGAGCTGAGGCGCAGAGCGCCGCCAGCACCGCCACGGTACCCAGCCGCCACCCGCGCCTCATCATGCGAAGGAATGTTAGCGGGCGGCCTGCGGCGGCCGGTCATGGCCCCCGGCGCTTCGTCCTCGCACGCCCAGGCTTGGATCCGGTGCGGCTCATGCACGACTTCTGGACCACGCTCTACCAGGCCATGGACGACTGACGGCACCGGAGGCGATGCCTGTCCGCCGAGGGGCGCAGATTCCCTCGGCGGGTGTGTGGCCCCCGTCGCCCCCTAGCGACCTACGCGCAGGCGTTGCAGTCGCCGACCGGGCCGGTCCACCTGTCGATCCCCATAAGTGACCGGAAGCAGTCTGAACCGGCGGAGGAAGAGGAATGTTCGAGCCGGACTCGGGGCCGAGGGGCCGCCGCTGCCTTCGTCCGATCGGCAAATCCCAAGATCGGTACGGCAACAGCCACTAACGTGGCCGGCGACAACGGTGAACTGCGCTGCATCGGAGACCGAGTTGGCTGAACGGCTGAACGGGCAACGCCCCACACTCGAGGACGTGGCGCGCAGGGCAGGGGTGTCGAAGTCGACGGTGTCACGGGTGATCAACGGCGAGCCGAAGGTACGGGCGGCAGTCGCCGATCGTATCCGGGACGCGGTGGCGGAACTCGGCTACGTACCGAACCAGGCCGCCAGGAAGCTGGTCACCCGCCACAACAACGCCGTCGCCGTGGTGGTCACCGAACCGCAGAACCGCCTTTTCGTCGACCCGTACTTCGACTGCCATCTCCGTGGCATCCGACAGGAACTCGTCCGGCATGGAGCCCAGCCCGTACTTTTGTTCATCGAGGAACAGGACGACTATCCGCGTGTCTGCGACTTCCTGGGAGGCGGTCACGTCGACGGTGCCCTGCTGTTCTCGCTGCGCGCCGACGACCCGTTGCCGGACATGGTCGAACAGATGGGGCTACCGGCTGTCTTCGGCGGACGTCCCGTTCTCGGCTCCGGACATAACGGCGACGTCTACACGTACGTCGATGCCGACAACCGCGGTGGTGCCCGGGAAGCCGTTCGGTACCTCGTGTCGCTGGGACGTCGACGCATCGCGACGATCACCGGGCCGCTCGACCAGGGGGCCGCGATCGACCGCCTCGACGGCTACCGCGACGTCCTGCTGAACACCCCGTCCCGACTGCTTACCCAGGGCGACTTCACGTTGCAGGGCGGCGCCGACGCCATGGCCCTGCTGCTCGACCAGGCACCGGATCTGGACGCGGTGTTCGTCGCCTCGGACCTGATGGCTTCCGGTGCGCTGCGGACCCTGCGCGAGCGGGGGCGTAGCGTGCCGGAGGATGTGGCCGTCGTCGGCTTCGACGACCTCACGCCCATCGCCGAGGCGACGCAGCCACCGCTGACGACGGTGCACCAGGATATCGAGGAGATGGGACGGCTCATGGCGCGGATCCTGTGCCACCGGACGTCGCACCCGCTTGTCCAAGGAGAGGGTCCCCCGTCTCTGCCGTCCGTGGTCACCCCCACGCGACTGGTCATCCGCGATTCGGCCTGAGCGCGGGGCGGACTCGACCACGCGTGTGTCCCGTCGGTCGCTCAGCAGGTCCGGCCGGAGGAGTGGTCGAGGCGGTAGAGACTCCTTTCCTCCTCGGTGAAATCGCGGCCCACGAAACGGCCGATGCTGTTCATGGCCTCCGTCCAGGACGGCAGCGCGACGTTCCACGGGCGCACCACGTCCTGGCTTGACCTTTTACCGGTGCGGCGTGGTCGTGGGGTGGTCGAGTTCTTCGTTCCCTGTTTCGCCGCCGCTGTTTTGCGGGGTGGGTGCACGTCGTGGCGGGGTGTGGGCCGGGTGTTCGTTCGGCCCGATGGCTGTCCGGGACCGGGACGGGAAGGTTTCGGTGCTTGGGCCGGGCCGGCGGCTTGTGGGCGGATGTGCCGGAAGTCGCGGCGGACTCGGGCGGGGGTGAGTCTGTCTGGTGGGGTGGGTTTCTCCCAGGGCCGACGCCGGTCGGCTGCGAGTGGGCGGGCGAGCCGCAGTTGGGTGTAGGCGGCGAGGATGAGCCAGGTCCATCGGTCGGCTGCCTCGGGGGTGCGGATCTTGGGGGAGGTCCAGCCGAGGGTCTGTTTGAACAGGCGGAAGGTGTGGTCGATGTCGAAACGTCGCAGGTATGTCTGCCAGAGACGGTCGGCGTCTGCCGGGGTGGCATCGGTGCCTGACCACCACAGCCGGACCGGCTTCGGTGTTGCTCCGCTGGGCAGGTGGTCGATATCCAGGCGGATGACCGTCCCTTCGACGATGGGGAGGGTGCCGTCCGCTGCCGCCCAGGAGGAGCGGTGGGTCAGTCTGGGGTGGAGCCGGTTCCAGGAGCGGGCGGTGGCGGTGCCGTAGAGGCGGGTTTCGGTGACGGATTCGGTGCTGGGGGTGTCCCAGGTGTCGGGCTGTCCGAAGTCGAACTCGCCGCCGTGCCGGGGCGGTCGGCCTCGGGTGCGAGGCAGCCGGGGTGGGACAGCCCTGCGCAGGACGCGGTCGGATCGCATCCTGGCCAGCACCTGGACCGGCAGGTCACCCAGGAGGAAGCCGAGGCGGGGTGCGTCGTATCCGGCGTCCGCGACGATGAGGATGTCAGGGTCGCCGCTGCGCCACTGTCCCGCGGTGATCAGCCGCTGAAGCAGATCACGCAACTGCCGGGCAGTGACAGTGGCGGTGTCGTCGCCGGGCGCCAGGCGCAGCGCGTCCAGCGGTGCGGTCCATGAACTGGGGCCGGGCTCGAGCGCGCAGATGATCGAGTAGGGCCGGCCGGGAACGGGGATGTCGGGTGGTACGCGCCGCCTCTCCGATCGCAGAGTTGAACGCGTTCAATATGTCTGGCAAGGTAGCTGCCACGGCCCACTTCCTGACTCGGTTGGCCGATGCGGGCTGAGGGTGGGAGGTCCTGGTGGCGGGCGGGAGCAGGCTGGGTGCGTGGGGAGCGGTTCTCGGTGGCTTGATGCTGGCTTTGACTGCCCTGACTGGGTGCGCCAACCCCTACCAGTACTACGGGGGAACAGGGGTCCACGACACTACGGTGGCCGAAGTCGCTGGGGGTTGGGAAAACGTCGAGGGGACCCGCGTGGTGCTGCGCGAAGGCGGAACGGCTCTTCTCGAAAAGCTCGACGGGCATGACTTCGACTTCGATGACGGCTGGCGCCTCTCCGGTACGGGAACCTGGGAACTGACAGACGACGACGGTGGGCAGGTCCTCCGACTCGTGCTGTCAGCCCGGACCCGAGTGGAGAGCCGTTCCCCCGCGGCGGCCACTGACACCTCGACTCCTGCACCCCCGTCGACATACGCGTGGTCCTTCTTCGTAGACCGCGATAAGCACGACGAGGTGCGGCTGTTCTTCTTCTACGGCGATCCCGACGCCGGGAACAGATACGTGATGACGCGCGAGACAGGGATCGACGGCACGTCCGTACCGATCACCCCAGCCGGTGCCCTGGCGCAGTAGCGCGCGCGGATTGCCGAGCCGGAGGCGGGCTAGGACGGCGCATCGGCCACCACCGGCGAGCCCGCCGCGCTCGCAGCCACGCTGCGCGACAACACCCCCACAAGGCCCAGAAATACACCGTCCGCACCACCGTCGCGTCCTTCGCCCACGGCCTCAACAGCCGCTCATGGCCCTAACGCAACGGTGCTGAGGCCCCAGCCCGTGGTGACGAGGGGCCTTCACCACGGCGCGCCCGGCCCGAACGGTTCGAAGAACATGACGTCCAGCGGATGCAGGTCCCGGCCGGTCAGACCGGGGAAGCCGGATTCGGCGGGGCCGTCGCGCAACCACGTGAGCAGGGTTGCCGTGAAGTCGTCTGGCAGGGGCGGTCCTTGGTCGCAGTGGCGTGGGTTGACGGCTACGCGCCAAGTCTCGGGCGGGCCGTCCGCGCACCAGCCGATCTGGTCCCCGTCGATCGTCGACGCGAACGGCAGGAAGCCGCCGGGCTCGGGCCTGTCTCGATCGCGATCGGGATCGGATCGTCCGGACTGTCACCGTGCTCGGCGAGCAACCGAAGCAGGTCCTGGAAGCCTGCTGCGTCGTCGCCGATCCTGAGCTTGCCGAGCAGCCGAGCGTCCCGGTCGACCACGGCAACGTCGTGGTGATCCTCAGCCCGGTCGATTCCACAGGTCACGTGCAACGCGCGCTCCTTTCGGGCCTTGCCTGTCCGTCCGTGTCGGGCCGTGGCAGGACCACCCGGAGACCTAATAGAAGCGCTCACTGGCGCACCACCCCATCAGCCGTCCGTGGCCCCAGCAGTGTCCAGGGTCCTCGCTCTCGTGAAGAGCTCCACGACTCCGGCTGATCGGGAGGTGTTCCTGGGAACGGCTCGAACCACGGCACGGTATGGCGACCGCGCTCGAATCGGCAGAGGCCGTGCACGCGTCCCTCTTGTCGAAGCACTCCCAGGCGCTGCATACAGCCCAGACGTCTCGCCCGGCCCCTGCCAGGACTGACAACTGCCAATCCACAGTGCCTATTAGGCGTACGGTTCCCGTGCGAACCGCGCCTGCCTGCGCAGACGAGGTGTGCTCTGCACCATCCCGGAGAAGTCCGACCAGGTCCGCAACCGCAAGAGGCTCGGCTCCCGAGGCGGCCGTCCGCCCAAATTCGACAAGGAGGACTACAAGAAGCGCCACGCTGTCGAGTGTGGGATCAACAGGCTGAAGCGCCACCGGGCCGTGGCCACGCGATACGACAAGCTCGCGGTCCGCTTCCTGGCCACTGTGCTGGTCGCTGCGGTCAACGAGTGGCTGTGACCAGCACAGTCCCAACACGCTCTGGCGTCAGCTCTCTTGCAGCACCGTCCGGATTACATGCCGGGCATTGTGCGCCATCGCCGGGTTCGTCTTTCGGTAGTACGGCAGCGCGATCAGCGCCTGCGAGAGTGTCCGTCCCCGGCCGCGGATCCAGGTCGCGTTGTCCACGCTCAGCGCCTCGCGGAAGACTTCCCTAGCCTTGGCCGGCAGCAGATTCCACGCTGGGAACAGATCGCAGGCCGGATCGCCCGCCCCCAGGCACCCGAAGTCGATTACCGAGGTCAGCCTGCCATCGTCCACCAGCAGGTTGCCCGGCATGAGATCGGCGTGCAGCCACACCGGCGGCCCGTCCCAGCCGGGGGCCCGCAGCGCCTGCTCCCACACGGCTGTGGCGGCATCGCAGTCGACGCCCTCCTGTGGGATCCCGCGCAGTTCCTCGATCGCCGCCCGGGTCTCCGCGTCGAGCGAGGCGACCGGCCCCCCGCGGTGGGCCTGCGGCGCACCCGGCAGGGTGATGCTCCGCATCGCCGCCACGAACTCGGCCAGATCCTCGGCCAGCAGTATCGGCTCGCTCAGGGCTCCCGCCTCGGGATTCTCCCCCGCCAGCCACCGGTACACCGACCACGGCCATGGGTACCCCTCCGCGGGCTCCCCCTCCCCGAGTGCCTCGGGAATGGTCGTAGGCAGGTGAGGCGCGAGCCGGGGCAGCCACGTCCGCTCCACCGACACGTCGTTGGCCCCGCCTTGCACGAGCGGCAGCCGTACGACCATGTCATCGCCGAGCCGGTACATGGCGTTGACCGTCCCGCCGGACGGAAACTGCTCGACCGCCAGCGCCGCCCACTGCGGGAACTGCCCGGCGATCAGCCGCCGTACAAGGTCGACGTCGATGGCGTGCATGCCGGGATGCATCTGGCCTGTGTTCATCACACGTCATCCGACCGCCGGACACCGGCGAGCGTCAATCGCTTTTCCGGCGGTACCACTTTCGCAACACGCCCTGGCCTCGCGCTTTCACGAGGTCGGCGGCGGCGCACCCGTTCCGGTTGGCCGAGGATCACTCCGCCGCGGACCACACGCTGAGATAGCGCTCGCCGGTGTCCGGGAGCACAGTGACGATCGTCCGCCCCGCCTGTTCCGGGCGGCGTGCCAGGCGCAGCGCAGCATGCACGGCCGCGCCCGAGGAGATCCCGGCCAGCACGCCCACTCGCCGGGCCAGCCAGCGCGCGGTCTCCAGTGCCTCGTCGTCGGAGACGGTCAGCACCTCGTCGATCAGCGAAAGGTCGGTGGTCGGGGCCACGAAGCCGCCGGTCAGTCCCGGAATCGCATGCGGTCCCGCGAACCCTTGGGAGAGCAGCGGGGAGGAGGCCGGCTCCACCGCCACCGCCCTCAGCTGCTCGTTGTGCTCCTTGAGGAAGCCCGCGGCCCCGCACAGCGTGCCGCCCGTACCGATCCCGCAGACCAGCAGGTCCACACTGCCGCCGGTGTCGGCCCAGATCTCGGGGCCGGTCGTCTCGCGATGCGCGCGGACGTTCGCCACATTCTCGTGCTGCCGCGCGTACCAGGAGCCGGGGGTGGCGTGGTGGATTTCCTCGGCTTTGTCGATGCAGCCCTGGAAGCGCAGTTCGCGCGGAGTGAGGACCACCTGCGCGCCCAGCGCGCCCAGCAGGTCTATCCGCTCCTGGGTGGCGTTGTCCGGCATCACGATCACGCAGCGGTAGCCGCGAGCGGCGGCCAGGCCGGCCAGCGCGATGCCGGTGTTCCCGGATGTCGCCTCGATCACGGTTCCCTGGCCGGGCACCAGTTCACCGGCCGCCTCGGCGGCTCGGAGCATCCACAGGGCCGTCCGGTCTTTGACGCTGGCCAGCGGGTTGGCCGATTCCAGCTTGGCCAGAACCTGGACGCCGGGCGCGGCCTGCCCGTCGAGCGGCAGTCGCAACAGCGGCGTGCCGCCGATCAACTGGTCGATGCCGTCGGCGATGCGGGGTGCGACTGCGGGGGCCATGGCGAGATAGCTGGGAATGGTCACAGAGGTCCTACCTTTCTTCTTGGGCTTGATCGGTCATTCGTAAGATCGATGGGCCCAGGGGCTCTGGGTATGGCTGTCACAGGCACGCCGCTGGATGGC
>NZ_JBVKBD010000035.1:0-38710 GCF_055657365.1 Streptomyces sp. NPDC107559
CGGTCGAGCGCATGATGCGCGACGCCAAGATCACCCAGATCTACGAGGGCACCAACCAGGTCCAGCGCATCGTCATGGCACGCAACCTCCCGTAACGCGGCCGCACTTCCGTACCCGGTGGCCCCCCGTCCTTCCCGGACCGGGGGCCACCGGCGTACGTACCTCGTACGTCCGCCCAACATCCTTGTGTGCCAAGGATGTTGGAGACCGTCCGGTGGTAGCTTGCAGGACGGCTGCGAGCCGCCGACGACGCAAGGAGCCCTGAAGCCATGTCACAGTCCGATCTTCCCGCCGCCGAGGACGAAGGCGTCGCGCGCATCAACCGGCTGCGTACGGATGTCTCGCACTCGGCCCGTATCTGGAACTACTGGCTGGGCGGCAAGGACCACTACCCGGTGGACGAGGAGGTCGGCGACCAGATCCTCGGATTCGTGCCGGCGCTGCCGCGCTCCGCGGTGGCGGACCGGGGCTTCCTGTCACGGGCGGTGCGCCACCTGGCCGGGGAGGTGGGGATACGCCAGTTCCTCGACATCGGCACCGGCCTGCCGACGGCGGACAACACGCACGAGGTCGCCCAGCGGGTGGCCCCGTCGTCCCGGATCGTGTACGCCGACAACGACCCCCTGGTCCTCACCCACGCCCATGCGCTGCTCACCAGCACGCCCGAGGGCGCCACGGACTACATCGAGGCGGACGTGCGCGACCCCGAGGCGATCCTCAGGGGCGCGGCGCGGACCCTGGACCTCGACCGCCCCGTCGCCATCACCATGCTGGGCATCATCAACTTCGTGATGGACACCGACGAGGCCGTGTCCATCGTCCACCGGCTCCTGGACGCCGTTCCCTCCGGCAGCCACCTGGTGATCTCGCACCCCACCACCGAGGTCGACGGCGAGGCCATGACCCAGGCGGTCGCGTACTGGAACAGCCAGGGCTCGGCCCCCATGACCCTGCGCAGTCGGGACGACCTGACCCGTCTCTTCGACCGCGTCGAACTCCTCGAACCCGGCATCGTCTCCTGCTCCCGCTGGCGGCCCGAGGTCTCCGACACCAAGGACGGGGCGCCGGTGGAGGTCACCCACTTCGCCGGGGTGGGCAGGAAGCCGTAGGGCGAACGGCAGTACCGGCGGCCGGGCGCATGCGGCAGGCATCGCCCGGCGGCAGGGTGCCGGAGCCCGGTCAGGCGAAGAGCGGTTCCAGGGCACGCTCCAGGTCCGGTGCCCGGCGGAAGTGCACGCCGTGCATGCCCAGCGCGGCGGCCGCCATCACGTTCTCCTCGGTGTCGTCCACGAACAGGCACCGCTCGGGGCGCGCGCCCGCCCGGGCCGCGGCCAGCTCCAGGATGCGCGGGTCCGGCTTGGCCAGGCCCACCCGGGCGCTGCTGACGACGTGGTCGGCGAGATCGGTCAGCCCGAGCGAGTCGAGGTCGGCCTCCAGGCCCAGGGTGGCGTTGGTGACCAGGACCAGCGGCACCCGGGTGCGGGCCCGGCGCAGCAGTGCCACCACCGTCTCGTCGGCGTGGAACGGCGACTCCAGCAGGGCGGTGCCCAGCTCCCAGGCCGTCGCCTCGGGCACCAGACCGGTCAGGCCCTCCGCGATGGACTCCACCCACTCCTGCTCGGTGGCCAGGCCCAGCAGGACCGGCAGGTCGACCTCGGGGGCGAAGGCCACCTTCATCGTGGTGCCCTCGGCCAGCCCGGCGGCACGCTCCAGCGCCTCCAGGCCGGCCGGGTCGAAGCGCCGTATGACGTTGTCGACGTCGCACAGGACGGCGTCGAAGGGCGGTCTCGGCCCGGGAAGGGGGGTCGGCTCAGTCACCGGACACCGTGACCTTCTCGTCGTTGTTCAACTCGTTCACCAGCGTCTTCACCTTCGCCTTGTCCCAGACGAGGTTGCCGCCGCTGGAGCCTGAGATCGGCATGTTCATCGACGTGCCGTCACCGCCGTTGACACCCTTCATCGCGAAGAACATGGAGCCCAGGTCCCACAGGCTCATGTCCTTGTCGACGATCAGGGAGTCCAGGCCCGCGCCCATGGTCGGGTAGAACTTGAACGGGTTCAGGACCGTCGCCGGCGTGGCCACCTGGTGGGCCAGTGCCGCGAGGAACTTCTGCTGGTTCTTCGTGCGCTGGAGGTCGGACGTGGCGAAGGCGTGCCGGGTCCGGACGAAGGCCAGCGCCTCCTCGCCGTTCAGCGTCTGCTTGCCGGCCTGGAAGTCGGCGCCGGAGTACTTGTCCTTGAACGCCTTGTCGATGGTGATGTCCACCCCGCCGACCGCGTCCACGATGCCCGCGAAGCCGGCGAAGCCGATCTCGACGTAGTGGTCGATGTGCAGACCGGTGTTGAACTCGACCGTGCGGACCAGCAGCGTCGGGCCGTCCGTGGCGTACGCGGCGTTCAGCTTGGTGTGCTGACCGCGGCCCTGGTAGGTCTTGCCCGACTCGGAGCCCTTGTACGTGGGTATCTCCACGTTCGAGTCACGCGGCAGCGATATCAGCGTGTCGCCGCTGCTGCCCACGTGCAGGATCATCATCGAGTCGGTGCGCTTGCCCTCGGCGGAGCCGGTGTGCAGCGCCTTCTTGTCGGCGGCGGTCAGACCCTCACGGCTGTCGGAGCCGACGATCAGGTAGTTCGTGCCGTCGCCCGACTCGGGCCGGTCGATGACCGTCGAGAGGTCGACCTCGCGGCGCAGCTTGCCGTCGGCCCAGAAGTACGTGCCGATGGTCGTGACCACCAGCACGCTCACCACGGTGATCGCGGTCCACTTGATCCGGCGGCGCCAGTTCGGCCGGGGCCGCCCGTACCCGTCGGGGCCCTCGGGACCGCCGGGACCGCCACCGGGCGCGCCGTAGACCTGGCCCGTGTTGTAGCCGCTGTCGTAGCCGTCGTCGTAGCCCTGGCCGCCGGTGTACGACGGCTGGTGCGGGACGCCACCCCCGTACGGCGGCGCGGACGGGCCGGGGCCGTAGCCGCCGCCCTGACCGGGCGGAGTTGCCGGACCGCGGCGGACCTGCCGCATCACACGGGCGCTCTCAGGCTGTGCGCTCGCGCTGCCGCGTCCGTGCCGGCTGCCGCCGTTCTCGTCGGACCATCCCTCGGGCCAATCGCTCATGGGCCCCAGTGTGCCGGGACCTGGGGTGTGCCCCACAAGAGCCGTCGGAAAATCAGGGCCCCGCTGTTGCCAAGCTGACACAAATTCCCTGGATGTCGCCTCGGCATAGGGTGGGGGTCATGACAGACCAGGTCTCAGCAGTGGATTCGGACACCTCGGATATCCCGGGCAAGCCGACCTCCGCGTCCCGCACCACCCTCAGCCACATCATGACCCACAACGACACCAACCTCCTGGGCTCGGTGCACGGCGGAGTGATCATGAAGTTGGTCGACGACGCGGCGGGCGCGGTGGCCGGCCGGCACAGCGGCGGCCCGGCCGTCACCGCGTCCATGGACGAGATGGCGTTCCTGGAGCCGGTCAGGGTCGGTGACCTGGTGCATGTGAAGGCCCAGGTCAACTGGACCGGCCGGACCTCGATGGAGGTCGGGGTGCGAGTCCTGGCCGAGCGCTGGAACGAGTCCACCCCGGCCACCCAGGTCGGCTCGGCCTACCTGGTCTTCGCCGCGGTCGACGCCGACGGCAAGCCGCGCCGGGTGCCGCCGGTCCTCCCGGAGACGGAACGCGACAATCGCCGCTACCAGGAGGCCCAGATCCGCCGCACCCACCGCCTCGCCCGCCGCCGGGCGATCATGGAGCTGCGGGCCCGGCGGGCGGCGGAGGGCATCGAGGACTGAGCGCGGCGGGAACTGGGCGCGGCGGGAACTGGGCGCGGCGGGAACTGGGCGCGGCGGGAACTGGGCGCGGCGGGTACTGGGCGCGACCAGGGCTGAGCGCGTCGGGGAGTCCCTACGCGCAGCCCACCTCGTCCCCGCGGACCGCCCCGAACTCCCCCTGCCGGGGATCGTCCGCCCGCACCCTGCGCACCTTGCGGAAGTCCGAGCCGGCGATCACCTTCAGCACCGGTCCCTGGCCGCGCACCGCCCGCAGCTCGCTGCCCGGCAGCGCGACGGCCAGAGACTTCGCCGAGCGGTCCCAGCGCGGGTCGTAGACGACGACCGTGCGCCTGACCGTGCGGTCGGCGGCGTTGGCGGGGCGCCGGGTGGTGAGGAAGCCGGTGGCGGTCAGCGCGGCGTCCACGCGCCTGCCGAGCCCGGCGGTGGCGGTGCCGTTCTCCACCTGGACCCGGATCTGCTGCGGGGCCACCGCGACCCGGGCCGCGGCGTTGCGCGGCGGCGGCCGGTGCGTGGCCAGCGGCCTGTCGTCGCGCAGCGCCTGGAAGAGGCGCTCGGACCTGACGGGGTCCCACTTCAAAGTGGAGCCGATGCCCTTGACCACGTATCCCATCTGGCCGACGGGCACGGTGGTGAACTCCGACGAGGACGGCGAGAAGTTGCGCATCGCCCGGCCGAGGTCGAGCAGCTCGTCCGTGCCGAAGCCCTTGTCGGCGCGCACCGAGCCGAGCACCGCCCGCGTGACGTCCCGGAACCGGATCGGGTTCAGCAGCACGCCGGAGGACGTGGCCCGGTCCACCAGCGCCGCCAGGAAGCGCTGCTGACGCTGCATCCGGCCGAGGTCGGAGGCGCCGTCCACGTGCCGGGAGCGGACGTACTGGAGGGCCTGCCCGCCCATCAGCGTGTGGGCGCCGGCCGGCAGGTCCAGTCCGGTGTAGGAGTCCTTCATCGGTACGGCGGTGCAGATCCGCACCCCGCCGAGCACGTCCACCGTCTTCATGAAGCTGGTGAAGTCGACCTCCAGATAGTGGTCGATCTTGACGTGGGTCATGCTCTCGACCGTGCGCACCGTAAGCTGCGGCCCGCCCTCCGCGTAGGCCGCGTTGAGCTTGATGGGGTGGCCGACGTGCGGCCGGCCGGTGGTCTGGTCGATGTGCGCGGGCGTGTCGGCGTAGCTGTCGCGCGGCAGGCTCACCACGCTCGCCCGCTCCAGGTTCTCCGAGATGTGCACGATCATGATCGTGTCGGTGCAGTGGCAGGGGGCGCCGCCGAGCCGGAACCTGCGCCGCTCGGCCTCGGTGATCCGGTCCCGGCCGTCGGTGCCCACCAGCAGGACGTTCATGCCGTGGCCCGCGCGCGGGCGGTTCTTCATGTCCTTGAACGGGTCGACCCGGGCGATGCCCGCGTCCAGGCTCGCGACCACCGAGTGCCCGATCCCGGCGGCGGCGAGCACCACCACCGACAGCGTGGTCACCGCCCGCATGGCCCAGCGCGGCCTTCTGCGCCGTACGGGGGGCCGCGGCGCGCGACGGGCCGGCTGCGGTCGGCGCCGCGGCCGGGCGGGGGAACGGGTGGGGGTGGACAAGAGGGGCACCTCCGGACGAGGCCGTACGCGATCCGTGTGCACAGTAGGCCCATACGATCTCCCGCCTGGGTCGGAGCACCCGGCGGCGCGCGCCCGTGTCCCCCGTTCGCGGTAACGTGAGCACCGATGAACGCCAAGTCCGACGTGCAGCTTCCCGCCGTTTCCGTGATCATGCCCGTCCTCAACGAGGAACGGCATCTCCGGCAGGCCGTCCGAGCGATCCTCGCCCAGGAGTACGCGGGCGAGATGGAGGTCGTGATCGCCATCGGTCCGTCCACGGACCGTACGGACGAGATCGCCGCCGAGCTCGTGGCGGAGGACCCGCGGGTGCACACCGTGCCGAACCCGACCGGTCGTACGCCCGCCGCCCTCAACGCCGCGATCAAGGCCTCCCGTCATCCGGTCGTCGTCCGCGTGGACGGCCACGGCATGCTCTCCCCGAACTACATCGCCACCGCCGTACGGCTCCTGGAGGAGACCGGCGCGCAGAACGTCGGCGGCATCATGCACGCCGAGGGCGAGAACGACTGGGAGCACGCGGTCGCCGCGGCCATGACCTCGAAGATCGGCGTCGGCAACGCCGCCTTCCACACCGGTGGACAGGCCGCCGCGGCAGAGACGGTGTACCTGGGCGTCTTCCGCCGCGAGGCACTGGAGCGGCAGGGCGGTTACAACGAGGAGTTCATCCGCGCCCAGGACTGGGAGCTGAACTTCCGGATCAGGGAGGCGGGCGGCCTCATCTGGTTCTCGCCCGAGCTGAGGGTGTCGTACCGTCCGCGCCCCGGCGTGAAGGCGCTCGCCAAGCAGTACAAGGACTACGGCCGTTGGAGGCACGTGGTCGCCCGCTACCACGAGGGCTCCATCAACCTGCGCTACCTCGCCCCGCCGGCCGCGGTCTGCGCGATCGCGGCGGGCCTCGTCGTGGGCGCGGCCCTCACCCCGTGGGGCTTCGTCGTGCCCGGCGGCTACCTCGCCGCGATCGTCGCCGGGTCGGTGCCCGCGGGCAAGGGGCTGCCGCTGAAGGCACGGCTCCAGATCCCCGTCGCGCTGGCCACCATGCACATGTCGTGGGGCTGGGGCTTCCTCACCAGCCCGCGGTCGCTGGCCAGGAAGGTCATCGCGTCCCGGCGGCCCGCGGTCGTCCGCGTGGAGGCGTGAGGCCCCGGGCCCGGACATACGGCTCGGCCCGGACCGCTCTCCCGCGGTCCGGGCCGATGTGTGTCCGGGGGCTGCCGTCCTACCAGGTGTAGGCCGGGTTGACCTGCATGCACTGCGAGGTGTCCGACGCGTTGATCGCCTGTGCCGTGTCGGGCGTCTTGTCCTCGTCCGCCGGCGCCTTGTACGTCGTACCCGACCGCCAGTCCGCTCCCACCACGAGCGTCACCCCGGAGACGGCGGTGGACTTCTCCACCGCGCTCGCGGGGATGCCCAGGGCCTTCGCGACCCGCTCGGCGTCGCCCTTGAGGTCGGCGCTCGGGTAGCGGATCAGCGTGGTGGCCTCGGCCGTGGCCGCGGAGGTGTCCGCCTTGGCCTCGGTGAAGCCCTTGCCGGTCAGCAGCTCGGTCACCGCCTTCGCGCGCCCGGGGACCGGGGCCAGGAGGTCGGTGGCCGTGCCGTTGCGGACCTGGACCGCGATCTGGTCGTCCGCGGCGGCCGGGTCCGCGGTCGCCGTCGCGGTGGCGGCGGGGGTCTTCTTCTTGTCCTTGCCGTCGAGGGCGATGTCCTCGCGCACCATGCGGAACAGCTTCGTGGCGTCCGCCGTGGGCTTCACGCGCGCGCCGACGTATTCGTTCGGCATCGTCGTCATCGTGATGCGGTCCGTCGGGACCTTCTTGAGCTCGTCGGCCAGGTCGTACATCTTCGTGATGGTGCCCAGGCCGTTGTCGACGGTGATCGCCTTGGTGGCCGCCTCGGCGAGGCTCTGCAACTTGGTCGGGTTGGTCAGCTTCGCGCTGGCCCGCAGCTCGCGGACCATCGAGTTCATGTACATGTGCTGCGCCTTGGCGCGCGCGAGGTCACTGCCGTCCTCGAAGCCGTACCGGGTGCGCAGCCACTGGAGGGCCTGCTTGCCCTTGACCGACGTCGTGCCCTTCTTCAGCTTCAGGCCCGAGCCGTGGTCGTCGGAGGTGTGCGAGTAGACGTTGTCGCTCACACAGACCGGGACGCCGCCTATCGCGTCCGCCATGGAGACCACACCCGAGAAGTCGATCATCATGAAGTGGTCGATGTGGATGTCGGTCAGCTTCTCCCACGTCGCCACCGTGCAGCCCGGACCCCCGCGGCCCAGCGACTGGTTCGTCATCACGGTCGTGCTGCTGGCCTCGTAGACCTTGCCGGTGCCCGGGTCCGTGCACTTGGGTATGTCGACCAGGGTGTCGCGCGGCATGCTCACGACCGACATGTTGGAGCGGTCGGCGGAGACGTGCAGCAGCATCTGGACGTCGGCGAGCGGGACGCCGCCGAAGGTCTCCTTGGCGCCGCCGAGCTTCTGGTTCTCCTCGGTGTCGCGCGCGTCCGAACCGATCAGCAGGATGTTCAGCGCGGTCTGTCCCGCGGCGTTCGCCTTCGTGCCGGCGGCTCTGTCCTTTGCGTCGCCGATGTTCAACGCATCCTTGTGGATGTTGTCGTTGAGGTGGCGGTAGTAGAGGTACCCGGCGCCGGCCGTGCCGAGTATGACCACGGCCATCACCGTCGCCGACCAGCGCAGCACACGGCGGCTGCGGCCCGCCTTCTTGGTGCCGTGCCCACCGTCCCCGTGCAGTGCCTGGTCCGACAGTTCCTGGTCCGACGGCGTGTCCTGGCCCTGCGGTGTGAGCGACATCGTGTCGTCCACCGCAGAAGCCTCCCCCCGCACAATGCTCTGCGCCAACTCCAGCCTCCCCACCCTGCGCCCGACAACGGGTCCGTCACCCGCGTCCTAAGAGACGCGTGACGGACCCGTTAGGTCACTTGGCGCACTCAACCTTGTCCGCCGTGGACGTACTGACCGTGTCCGGCACCTTTGTCGCCGCGGTCAGGGATACGCCCGCACCCTTGAAGTCCTTGCCGAGAGTCAGCGTCATCGCGGGCAGACCTTGAGAGTTGGTCACGCTCTTGCCGGGCTTCATCGCGGATCCGGAGAGACCCATGAGCTTGGCGAGCTTGCGTGCCTGGTCGGCCTGGTCGGGCGCGTACTCCAGCGTTGTCCTGCTCAGAGTCGCCGGGGCGTTGCCCGCGTTCTCCGACTTCGTCACGCCCTCATCATTCTGCAGCCAGTTAAGTGTTTCCTGTGCGCTGCCCGCCACGGCCCCGCCGTTCAGGATCCGCACCCGCACCTCGGAGGCCGCGGACTGGGTGCCCTCGAGCCGCTTGGCGGCCGCGGCGGCCTCCTTGCTCTTGGCCGCCTTCTTCTGCGCCGCGACCTCGGTGAAGGACACGTCCTCCTGGATCATCTGGAAGATCGTGGGCGCCGTGGTCTCGTTGAGGACGACCGTGGCCTTCACCTTCTCGGCCGGGTTGTCGAGCACCGGCACCGTGGTGAACGTCAGGTTCTTGGGGTTGAGCTTGCCCATCTCCAGACCGAGGTCCTTCAGCTTGCCGATGCTGTCGAGCTGGGAGTCCACGGTCAGCGCCTTGGTGGCCGCCTCGGCCACCTTCACCATCTTCGACGGGTTGGTGAGGGTGGAGTTGGAGTTCAGCTTGCGCATCAGCGCACTGAGGAACTGCTGCTGGAGCGTGATCCGGCTCAGGTCGCCGCCGAAGCCGACGGCGTGCCGGGTGCGCACGAAGGCGAGCGCGGTCTCGCCCTCGATGTGCCGCGTCCCCTTCTTCAGGTTCAGGTGCGAGTCGGGGTCCTTGATGTCCTTGGCGAGACACACGTCGACCCCGCCGACCGCCGTGGTCAGCGTCTTGACCGCGTTGAAGTCGGCGACCATGAAGTTGTCCGGGGTGATCCCGGTCAGCTCGGTGACCGTGCGCATGGTGCAGCTCGGCGTCCGGCCGTCCTGGCCGAGGCTGGTGTTGAAGCGGACGCCGTCCGTGCCCGGGATGACCTTGGTGGTGCCGTCCGGCTGTGTGGTCGGGCAGTCCGGGATGTCGGTGATCAGGTCGCGCGGGATGCTGAGCGCGGTCGCGTTCGTCCGGTCCTTGGAGACGTGCAGCAGGATCGTGGTGTCGGCGTGGCCGACGCTGCCGGAGTCGCCGTAGCCCTTGTTGCCCGCGCCGGTGCGCTTGTCGGTGCCGATGACCAGGACGTTGATCGCCTTGTCCTTGTTGAAGCCACCGGTGCTCGCGCCGTCGTCCGGGGACGACTGGATGTTGTTGTTGAGGTGCTGGATGTAGAGGTATCCCGCTCCGGCGGCGGCGACCAGCACGAAAGCCATCGTGCCGCCGGTCCACAGCAGGACCTTCTTGGCGCGTGACTTCTTCTTCTCCGGCCGCCGTCCCCTCCGTCCGGGCGGCGGCTCCTCGGGCACGCCACGGCGTCGGCGCGGTGCCGGGATCTCGGGATCCGGCACCTCCGTCCCTCGCCCGGGCGGCGCGGCGGTACGACTGCGCGCTGTGCTCTTGCCCACATCCGAGGCACCCGCTCCGCGTGGCGCGGAGCGACGGGGCCTGGGCACCGCTGATTGCGGAGTGGAAGGAGTCAGTCGCAGTTCGTATTCGCCGGTGTTCGGATTGAGTACCCACTGGTCTGCGGGGTCGATGTTGTCCGCCCGCCCACGGCCTTGCGCGTCCACGGTTGTCCGAATCCTCCGTCGGGGCCACGCGGCGCCTTCCCCCCTCAAAAGGCGCTCGGGTCACGGTCACACAGTGCGCGACCCGAGGAAGGACCTCCTGGGCCGGGGCACCGGATCGCTCACACTATCCGCCCAGTTCAGCGTCCGGCGACGACGGTGACAAATTCCACGTTCCTACAAGCGGGCAATACGCCCATTTCCTTGAACTGGCGTTCGTAAATGTACGTCGCCTTGGCAAGCGCTTTACTTGCAGCTGTCTTCGGCGGCCGTGTTGCCCCGGAAGACGGGTGTGGTGGAGGTGGGGTCATTTAGGGCGGAATCGCCGGAATTTTTCGAAGGGTTCCGGGAGACTCTCACCGGCGCGTCCTGGCGCAGCTTCTCGAACAGGCGCTCGGCCTCGGGCTCCACGAGTTGATCGCGGTTGGCGTCGTACACGTACGACCTCCGCGGCACGGTCAGGAACTGCATGCGCCTGGCGGGGACGTCGCGCAGCCCGCGCACGAGCTCGTAGAGACCGCGCAGGCTCGCCAGGTCCGGGTCGGTGGTGAGCGACGACGTCGCCGCGTCCAGCACCGGGTAGAGCTTGCCGGGATTGAGCAGTACGTCGCTGCTCTGCACCTTGCTGACCAGCGCTCCGAGGAACCGCTGCTGGCGGTCCATCCGGCTGGTGTCGCTGCCGTCGCCGAGCGACTTGCGGGCGCGGACGTAACCGAGGGCCTGCTCGCCGTCGAGCGTGACGCGGCCGGCGGGCAGCCGCAGCTTGGCCGCCCGGTCGGCGATGGGGCCCTTCAGGCACACCTGGACGCCGTCGACGGCGTCCACCATGTCCTTGAACCCGGCGAAGTCGACGACGGCGTAGTGGTCGACCCGGATGTCGGTGAGCTTCTCCACCGTGCGCACGGTGCAGGCCGAACCGCCCATCTGGAAGGCGTAGTTGAACATCGAGAACGTCGGCTCGGTGTGGCTGCCGTCCGGTCGCAGGCACGAGGGCACGTCCACCATCAGGTCACGCGGCAGGGAGACGGCGGTCGCGCTGTGCCGCCCCGCGGCCAGGTGCAGCAGGATCGTCGTGTCCGACCGCTCGGTCCCCGAGTCCCGCCCGTACTGCCCGTTCCCGGCCCCCGAGCGCGAGTCCGACCCGATCAGCAGGATGTTCTGCGCGTCGTGCACGAGCGCCGTGGGCCGCTCCCGGTCGTACCGGGCGAGTTCCGCCGCGGCCGCGTCGTCGGCCGTGATGTTGCCGTTCAGCTTCGCGTACACCGTGCACCCGGCCCCGACGGCCCCGAGGGCGAGCACGGTCGCCCCGATCGCCGCTCCCTGCAGCCACCGCCGCTGCCGCCGCCGTATCAGCCCGCTCCCCGACGCGGTGGCCCCCGCTCCCGGCCCGAGACACCGCCCGGAGGGCCGGGCCCCGTCGGCACACCGGCCCCGGACGACTTCCGCCGCGTCGTCGGTCACGTCCGGGTCCACCCCCTCATCGCGTACCGGCGTGCTGCTCCTACCACCATGGCGCGACCACCGCAGCCCTGCGGTCGGAAGTAGCCCGAACGAGCGACGCCCCGGAACGGGAGCAGACGTACCCGAAGGCCTCGGGAGACGGTGCTGTCAGCCCCCTCAGGGGCGCGAGGAACCGCGCACCCCGCCGCAGCCGGCCCGCGGCTCGACCCCGACGGTCCCGTCTCGGGGGCAGAGGCACCCGTACGTCTCGGGAGGCGGCGGTGTCGGCCCCGTCAGGGGCGCGGGGAACCGCGCACCCCGCCGCAGCCGGCCCGCGGCTCTGACACCGACCTCCCGGCGAAGCCGGCCCCGCGCTCAGCGACCCGCGCGGACCGCAGTGACCCGCTCGCTCTCGACCCGCTTCGCCAGCGCGTCCTCCGCCAGCTCCTCCAGGTGCCGGCACAGCACCACGGACCCGTCGCTCGCCAGCGCCGCGTACAGCCCGGCGCTCAGCCCCTCCCACGTGTCGTAGGGCAGCCCCGACAGCAGCCGGGCCCCGGGCCCGGTGAACCCCAGCCCGGCGGCCTCGTCCCGCGCCCGCTCCACGACCTCGGCGCCCGTGAACTCCGCACCGGCCACGATCAGCGCGGGCTCCTCCGGGTCCACGGGCACGTACGGCGCGAACCGGTCGCCGTGGGTCGGCACCTCCACCGCGTAGTCGGCGTAGCCCTCAGGGGGGCCCGGCAGGAAGCGGCGGCCGAGCGGTGCCAGCGACAGCGCGTACCGCTCCCCGCGGCACGCGAGCCCCGCCTCGAACCGCCCAGGTCCGGCCACGACGAAGTCCGCCCGCGCCGGGTCCCCCGACACGTCCGCGACGACACCCACCGACGAACACGCCAGCAGCCACACCGCCGTCTGCCAGTGCGCGGGCAGCAGCAGCGCGACCCGGTCGCCCGGTTCCGCGGACAGTCCGTCCTGGAGGAGGTTGGCGGTCTTGGCCACCCAATTGGCGAAGGTGGCCACGGACAGTTCGACGCGTTCGCCGGTGGCATCGTCGTAGAAGGTCACCAGGGGGCGCGCGGGATCCGCGGCGAGCGCGGAACGCAGCAGGTCGGCAGGGGTGCGATCGGTGGCATTCACCCGCGCAAGCGTACGCGGGCGGCGCCGCGGGCTCCCACCGGCGGGCCGGTCGCGGGCCACCGGTTCGGCGGAACCGGGTCCGACGGTCCGTCAGTTCTCCAATGGACAGATATATATGACTATGTCCAGGATCGGCGGCATGCGTGGATTGCTTGCTTCTTCGATCGGTGTCACCTGTGCGGCCGCCCTCGCCCTGCCGCTGAGCCCGCCCGCCGCCGCGGCGCCCATGGCGGCGTCCGCGAGCGCGCTCCCGACCGGCGACGCGGCCGTCCCCGCCGCGTCGGACCTGCCAGGCAGCACCCAGTCGCTGCCCCTCGTCCCCCTCGCCCCCGACCACCGGGGCTCCGCCACCCGCACCCCGGGCGCCCTGACCAGGGACCAGGGCCTGCAGCGCCGCAACGTGCACCGCTTCTCCCTGGTCGGCCTCGTCTGGGACAACCCGGACGTCGAACTGCGCGCCCGGGTCCAGGTCCGCACCCGCGCCGCCGGCGCCCGCGCCTGGTCCGGCTGGCGGAACGTCGATACGCACAACGGCGACCACGGCGCCGACCCCGGCACCGCCGAGCGCGCCTCGGGCCGGGTGCGGGGCGCCACCGCGCCCCTGTGGGTGGGCAACTCGGACGGAGTCGAGGTGCGCGTCCACGCCGGGACCGGCGCCCACGGCCCGGCCTCCGCGCAGCGGGCCGGCCGCAGCCCGCGCGCGCTGCCCCCGGCCGGTTCCCGTTCCCTGCTCCCCTCCGGGCTGCGCCTCGAACTCGTCGACCCGGGGCGCGCGAACCCGGGCCGGGCCGTCCCCGCCGCGCGGCCCGGCCCGCGCCACGCGCCGGTGGCCGCGCCGCGCGCCGGTGCCGTGAAGTTCCGTACCCCGCTCGGGACATCGGGCGCCGGGGTCCGGCTGACCGCCGCCGCGTCCGCCGCGTCCGCCGCCAACGCCGACCTGGTCCCGCTCGGCGCCACCGTGATCCCCGCGCTGACCCGGCGGCAGACCGTGGACGAACTGCGCACCCTGCCGGCCGCCGACCCGGCGCAGCGGCAGCGGGCGACGCCGTACATCGGCCCGCGCCCGCGCATCGTCACCCGGCTCGGCTGGGGCGCGAGCGAGGGACTTCGGGAGAAGGGGTTCGTCTACACCTCGAAGGTCAAGGCCGCCTTCGTGCACCACACGGCCTCCGGCAACACATACACGTGTGCACAGGCGCCGTCGCTCATCCGCGGTATCTACCGCTACCACGTCAAGAGCATGGGCTGGCGGGACATCGGCTACAACTTCCTCGTCGACAAGTGCGGAAACATCTACGAAGGGCGCGCCGGGGGAGTGACGAAGCCGGTACGGGGTGCCCACACCCTCGGTTTCAACACCGACAGCATGGGGATCGCGGTCCTGGGCACGTACGGCACCACCGAACCGGCCACCGCGGCGGTGACGGCCATCGCCCGGCTGACGGCGTGGAAGCTGGGTCTCTTCGGCGCCAATCCGCGCGGAAAGACATATCTGACGTCCGGCGGTGGCAATCTCTACCGAAAAGGTAAGAAGGTACGACTGAACGTGATCTCCGGCCACCGGGACGGGTTCGCCACGGAGTGCCCAGGACAGCAGCTCTACGGCAAACTCGGCACGGCCCGTACGAACGCGGCCCGCTATCAGGGGCGCTGACGGCCGGAGCGTGTTCGGCGGGGCGCATTCACCGCCGTCGGGGGACAGCCGGGAACCAGGGGCGGACACCGCGCGGCAACCGAAGAAGCCAACGAGACGGTCTGCGTACACTGGCCGGCCGAAAGACAGTTCGGCCGGTCCCGGCAGGAAGCAGAGACGACAGGTGACAGAAGCGATCCTCCTGGTCGGCGGCAAGGGAACCAGGCTGCGCCCGCTCACGGTGCACACGCCCAAACCCATGGTCCCGGCGGCCGGGGTGCCGTTCCTCACGCACCAACTGGCGAGAGCGAGAGCGGCGGGCGTGGACCACATCGTCCTCGCCACGTCCTACCTGGCCGAGGTCTTCGAACCGCACTTCGGCGACGGCTCGGAACTGGGTCTGCACATCGAGTACGTCACGGAGGAGGAGCCCCTCGGCACGGGCGGCGCGATCCGCAACGTCGCCTCCCGGCTGCACTCCGGCCCCGACGACCCGGTCCTGGTCTTCAACGGCGACATCCTCACGGGCCTGGACATCGGGGCGCTGGTGGACACCCACGAGTCGACCGGCGCCGACGTCTCCCTCCACCTCACGAAGGTCACGGACCCGCGCGCCTACGGCCTGGTCCCCACCGACGCGACCGGCAGGGTCCTGGCCTTCCTGGAGAAGCCCCAGACGCCCGAGGAGATCATCACCGACCAGATCAACGCGGGGGCGTACGTCTTCCGCCGCTCGGTCATCGACACGATCCCGCGGGAGCGCCCGGTCTCCGTCGAACGCGAGACCTTCCCGCAACTGCTCGCCGCCGGCGCCCACCTCCAGGGCCTGGTCGACTCGACGTACTGGCTCGACCTCGGCACCCCGGCGGCCTTCGTACGGGGCTCGGCGGATCTGGTCCTGGGCCGCGCCCCCTCTCCCGCGGTCCCGGGCCGCTGCGGCGACCGTCTCGTCCTGCCGACGGCCAGGGTCGCCCCGGACGCCAAGCTGACCGGCGGGACGGTGGTGGGCGAGGGCGCGTTCGTCGCGGAGGGCGTCCGGGTGTTCGGCAGCACGATCCTGTCGGGTGCCGTCATCGAACCGGGCGCCGTCATCACCGACTCGCTCATCGGCTCCCGGGCCCGCGTCGGCCGGCGGACCGTCCTCACCGGCGCGGTCGTCGGCGACGGCGCGGTGGTCGGCGCCGACAACGAGCTCCGCGACGGCGTGCGCGTCTGGTGCGACGCCCGTATCCCGGCGGGCTCGGTGCGCTTCTCCTCCGACCAGTAGCACCACCATCCCAGGGGGCGCCGCCACCAAGCCGCGCCCCACCCCCAGGCGAAATCCGCGGGCGGCCGTGCCGCCAGGGGCGGCGCGGGCGGGCGCGGGCGGCATCCCGTCGGCGCCGGGCCGCGCACCCGACCCGACCTCGGCACCGGCCCCCTCTGCAGCCCGCCCCGGGCACCTCACCCGACCTCGCCGCACCGCCATTTGACCGGGTCGCGCCGCACCGCCACCCGACCGCGTCGCACCGCACCGCCACCCGACGGGGTCGCGCCGCACCGCGCCCTACAACCGTCCGATGTCCCAGCGAGGCATCTTCGGCGCGCGCCGCGCCGGAGTCCTCCCGCTCAGCAGGATCAGCCGTGCCGCCCGGTGCCGCTGCCCCGCGTACGGCTCCAGCAGCTCCAGCATCACCGCGTCGTCCGCGTGCCGGTCCCCGGCGAGCGCCCAGCCCACGATCCCCGGCAGATGCAGATCCCCCACGGTCACCGCGTCCGGTGCCCCGTGGCTGCGCTGCACGGTCTCCGCCGACGTCCACGGCCCGATCCCCGGTACGAGTTCCAGCCGTGCCTGGGCGTCCCCGGGCTGCATCCCGGCCGCCTCCTCCAGCCGTGCCGCGACCCGCACGGCCCGCAGGACCGTCGACGCCCGCTTGTCGTCGACCCCGGCGCGGTGCCACTCCCAGGACGGGACGAGCGCCCAGGTCCGCGGCGCGGGCATCACGAACATCCGCCCGTCCACGGGACCCGGTGCCGGCTCCCCGTACTTGCGCACCAGCAGCCGCCATGCCCGGTACGCCTCGTCGGTCGTGACCTTCTGCTCCAGGACCGACGGGATCAACGACTCCAGCACCAGCCCGGTGCGGGTCAGCCGCAGGCCGGGCCGCCGGTGCCGGGCGACGGCGACCAGCCGGTGCCGCGGCTCGAAGGCGGCGGGATCGTCCGCGGCACCGAGCAGCTCGGGCAGCCGGTCCAGCAGCCACTCCGCCCCGGGCCCCCACGCCTCGCCGCGCACCTCGGCGCCGCGCGCGGCGACCCGCAGCGTCCCGGGCCCGGCAGGCGTCAGACTGGCCCGCCACACGGACCCGTCCGGTGTCGTACGGAAGGTGGGGTCCGCCGGGCCGCGCCGCAGCGGCCCCAGCACCAGCCCCAGATCCAGCGGGCCGTCCGGCACCCAGGTGCGCACCCGCCCCGGCGCGGAAGCCGGCCGGGGCACACCCCCGGGCACCGCGACCTGCCCGCCGCGCACAGTCGTACGCGTGGGGCGGGGAGCGAATCGTCCTGCCACGGATGAGGTCCCAGGGTTGCCGGAGGTGTGCATGGAGCGCGGTGGCGTCGTACGGGAGCCGGTGGCGCCGTACGGGAGCCGGGGTGTTCTACGAGGGTAGGCGCTGGGGCACCCTCGTCACCGCACCTCGACGAAGGTCTCCGCGGTCCGCTCCGGCCGAGGCCTCGGCAACTCCGCCGGATGACCGATGGCGACCGCGCCCATCGGATCCCAGTGCGCCGGCAGGTCCAGCACCTCGCGCACCACGTCCCGGCAGAACATCGTCGACGACACCCACGCGGACCCGAGCCGCTCCCCGGCCAGCGCGACCAGGAAGTTCTGCACCCCGGCCCCGGTCGCGACCACGAACATCTCCCGCTCGGCCCCGTCGCGGCGCGCGTCCCCGTACGTGTGCGAGCCGTCCATGACGAGACACGGCACGGCGAGGTACGGCGCGGCGCGCAGCACCTCGCCGCGCCGCACCCGCTTGGCGATGGACTCCTCGCTCTTGCCGTCCCGCCGCAGGTCGGCGATCCAGGCGTCCCGCATGGCGTCCAGCAGCGCGGTCCGCGACCGCTCGGACTCCAGCAGCACGAACCGCCACGGCGTGGTGTGGTGCGGTGCGGGTGCCGTCACGGCCGCGGCCACCGCCCGCCGTACGGCGCCCGGGTCGACCGGCTCGTCCGTGAAGGCCCGTACCGTACGCCGCTGGGTGACCGCCTCGCGGACCGCTTCCGACGTCCCGAGCCGGAACATGTCGTCGCGCGCTTCGCGCACCATGGCCCGCGCCCCCCGGGTGTCGTCCTGGGCCAGCACGTGCGACAGCCCGCGCGCCACGGCGACCGGCAGTCCGGCGGCCTTGCCCTTCACCAGGTCACCGGCGGCGGCCAGTTCGTCCGCCGTCGCCACGACGGTGGCGCTGAGCGGATTGCCGTGCCCGTCCGTGCCGCCGCGCAGGTCGTCGAGGACGCGGACCCCGGCGGCGCCGATGGCGACGTCCGTGAGCCCCGCGCGCCAGGGGCGCCCGAAGGTGTCCGTGATCACGACGCCGACCTCGACACCGAGGATGTGGCGCAGCCCGTCCCGTATCGACCGGGCCGAGGCGTCCGGGTCCTCGGGCAGCAACAGGACCGTGCCCGCAGGGGTGTTGGAGGCGTCGACCCCCGCGGCCGCCATCACCAGACCCTGCCGGTTCTCGACGATCCGCAGCGCGCCGCGGCGCGCCACGACCCGTACGGTCTCGGCGTCGATCGCCGCTTCCCGGTCGGCCGCCTCGACGACGCGCCCCTCCGCCTTGGACACGATCTTCGAGGTGACGAGGAGCACGTCCCCGTCGGCGAGCCCGGGTTCGGCCGCGGCGATCAGCTTGGCGAGGTCGTCGCCCGCGTTCACCTCGGGGATGCCGGGCACGGCCCAGACCCGGAAGCCGTCGGCGGCCGCGGCGGGGCCCTCGGCGGGGAAGTCGCTCACGCCCCCCGCACCTCCTCCGCCATGTCCAGCGCCTCCCGGGCCATCCGCGCGGTCGCGTCGAGGCCGGTCATCATCAGGGGGACGGCGCGGCAGCGGATGCCGGCCGCCCGGACCCGCTCCACCACGCCCGCGTCCACGGTGTCGACGAGCCAGCCGTCGAGGAGGCCCGAACCGTAGTGCTCGGCCACCGCGGCGGCCGAGGACTCCACGCCGACCGCGGCGAGCACCTTGTCGGCCATGCCGCGCACGGGCGCGTCCCCGACGATGGGGGACAGGCCCACCACCGGCACCCCCGCGTCGGCGATCGCCTCCCGGATGCCGGGCACCGCGAGGATGGTGCCGATCGAGACGACCGGGTTGGACGGCGGGAACAGGACGACGTCCGCCTGCTCGATCGCCTCCAGCACCCCGGGCGCCGGCTTCGCCTGCTCGGCGCCGACCGGGACGACCGCCTCCGCGGGCACCGAGGCCCGCAACCGCACCCAGTACTCCTGGAAATGGATGGCCCTGCGCTCGCCCGCGCCCGTGGCGGGGTCGCCCTCGGGCAGGGTGACGGCCACATGCGTCTCGACGCGGTCGTCCGTCATCGGGATCAGCCGCACACCCGGCTTCCAGCGGTCGCACAGCGCCGCGGTGACCGCGCTGAGCGGATATCCGGCGCCGATCATCTGGGTCCGCACGATGTGCGTGGCGAAGTCCCGGTCGCCCAGCCCGAACCACTCCGGCCCCACGCCGTACGCCGCGAGCTCCTCCTTCAGGTGGAACGTCTCGTCGGCCCGCCCCCAGCCCTGCTCCTCGTTGATGCCGCCGCCGAGCGTGTACATCACCGTGTCGAGGTCCGGGCAGACCTTCAGCCCGAACAGGTGGATGTCGTCCCCGGTGTTGCCGATGACCGTGATGTCCGCGTCCGGCGCGGCCTGCTTCAGACCACGCAGGAACCGGGCACCGCCGATGCCGCCTGCCAGAACCACAATGCGCATGGGGCCAAGTCTCGCAGGCCGCAACGGCAACGTGACAGGCGGTTGTGGACAACCGCGACAACCGCACCTGTCACGGGCGTACGGCGTCCAGTCGGCCGCGCGTCGCCGGCGCCGAGCACTGCGCGGTGTGCATCGGCATCTCGGTCAGGCCCGGGAAGTAGACGTGCAGGCTGACCGCGGGCTCCAGCGTGTCGTTCACCACTTCGTGCGCGTACCCCGGCGTGAACACCCGCTCCCGGCTGCGGCCGTCGCCCGCTCCCAACGCGCGCGTGCCGCGCTCGGTGCGCTCGGTGAGCGTGCCCTCCAGGACGGTCATCACGCCGGAGGAGGGGCCGTGGTCGTGCAGTCCGCTGCCCTGTCCGGGGACCCAGGACAGCAGCCACACCTCGTAGCCGGGGCCGGTGCGCAGCCGGTGGTACCAGCGCGTGGTGGCGTCGTACCGGACGAGGTGGGACCACTGGGCGCGGTCGGCGGCGATGGAGCGGGCGAGTCCGACGAAGTCGGCCACGGTGGCCGGGTGTTCGCGCGGCGGCTGGAGGAGGTGCGGGACTTCGAGGATGTCGCCCGCGATCTGGAGGTCGCTGTCGCTGTTCATGGGTGCGGTGGTTCCTCGGCGAGAGTGGGGGGCTGGCTGGGTGTCGCGTGCCGTCCGCCCGGATCGCGGGCGAGAGGGGTGCCCTGGTGCGGGCAGGGGAACAAGCAGCCGAGTCGCGGTGGACTCAGTGGCAGCCGGAGCGCGTTGGGCTCAACAGCTGCAACAGCAACAGCTACAGCGAGCGCGGGCAGCACCGTGGGACCCGGCGGTGCGGGTCGAGGTGAGGGCCGAGTTCGCGAGCATGCCCCCAAGGACAGCGGTTCACACCTTCACTGTCAACCCGACGCCCGATATGTGGGACATGTTTCACCTCATCCGGTTCATCTCTCGGGTGAAAGGTTTGTTCATACGCCCACCGGGACACAAGGCGCACAACCGGGCGCGCCGGCCTCGTCGCGCGCGTCGGAACGAGATCGAACATCTTGGCGTCCTTCTTCGTGCAGGGTCCCGTGCTGGGCCGGGAGGTCCGCGCGGGGCTCGTCTGCGGGTCAAGGTTTATGGCGATTTGAACACTTTCCGCGTGACCTTGGTTCCGCAGAGTGAATAAGGGGCCCAATAGCAGATCTCGGCTTGACTCGCCCGGAGCAGCACACTTGTAATTTCACTCGTGTCGTTCAGCCGAGATCGGTGATACGGCCACGACACGGGGACGCGAAAGACAGACGAGGGGCGCACATGACCGAGCTGGTGCAGCAACTGCTGGTCGACGACGCGGACGAGGAACTCGGCTGGCAGGAGCGCGCGCTGTGCGCCCAGACCGACCCCGAGTCCTTCTTCCCCGAGAAGGGCGGCTCCACCCGCGAGGCCAAGAAGGTCTGCCTCGCCTGCGAGGTCCGTTCCGAGTGCCTCGAGTACGCCCTCGCCAACGACGAGCGGTTCGGCATCTGGGGCGGCCTGTCCGAGCGTGAACGCCGCCGGCTGAAGAAGGCCGCCGTCTGAGCCCGGGCCCGACTTGGATCACTACGGCCCGGTACGGCCCGGCATCTGGAGCGGTTCATCGAGGTCGTAGCCCGGAGGGCAGTGGACAAACGAGTACATAGGGAGCGAAGGGCCCGTCGCGGGTGGCTTGTCCACAGGCGGCGGGCCGCTGTGCTGCCCAGCCGATAGTGTGGTCGCTCGTCCGAGACGCACCGCTGTCCCCCGTGGGCACAGGCGTCCACCGCAGTCCACCGAACCGGGGCCCGTACCTCGATGTCCGTGCACAGCCACACGGCAGCTCAACAAGACGCTGCCACCCCTGAGTTCCCGCGCCACGTCGTGACGGCGGTCCTCGTCGCGCACGACGGTGCCCGCTGGCTGCCCGACGCGCTCGCCGGGCTGCTCGGCCAGGAGCGCCCCGTGCAGTACGCGGTGGCGGCCGACACCGGCAGCGCGGACGAGTCCGCCCTGCTGGTCGGCGACGCCCTCGGCGACGACCGCGTGCTGCACCTCGCCCGGCGCACCGGCTTCGGCCAGGCCGTCGAGGAGGCCAACCGCGCGGCCCCCGTCCTCACACCGGACGAGCTGCCGTACCTCAAGCGCCCCAGCGGCTGGGACCCCGTCACGCGCAGCTGGCGCGACGACAACTACGACCTGCCGGAGCTCCCTCACGGAGAGCCCGTCCAGTGGCTGTGGCTGCTGCACGACGACTGCGCCCCCGAACCCGACGCCCTGGCCCAGCTGCTGCGCGTCGTGGAGAACGAGCTCGAACTGGGGCGCGACGACGTAGCCGTCGTCGGCCCCAAGCTGCGCGGCTGGTACGACCGCCGGCAGCTGCTGGAGGTCGGCGTCACCATCGCCCACTCCGGCCGCCGCTGGACCGGCCTGGACCGCCGGGAACAGGACCAGGGACAGCACGACCACATCCAGCCGGTGCTGTCCGTCTCCACCGCGGGCATGCTGATCCGGCGCGACGTCTTCGAGGAACTCGGCGGCTTCGACCGCCGGCTGCCCCTGATGCGTGACGACGTCGACCTGTGCTGGCGGGCCAACGCCGCCGGTCACCGCGTCCTCGTCGCCCCGGAGGCGGTCGTCCGCCATGCCGAGGCGGCTTCCCGCGAGCGCCGCGCCGTCGACTGCGCGGGCCGCACCACGGCCTCCCCGCACAAGGTCGACAAGGCGGGTGCCGTCTACACCCTGCTCGTCAACACGCGTACGGCCGTGCTGCCCTGGGTGCTGCTCCGGCTCGTCGTCGGCACGCTCCTGCGTACCCTCGCCTACCTCGTCGGCAAGGTGCCCGGCCAGGCCGTCGACGAGATCCGCGGCCTCCTCGGCATCCTGCTGCGGCCCGAGCGGATCATCGCCGGGCGGCGCAGGCGAGGCAGGCCACTGGTCGACAAGGGCGAGCTGCGGCCGCTGTTCCCGCCGCCCGGCGCGACCGTGCGGGCCACCGTGGAACAGGCCGCCGGCAACTTCTTCAGGGATTCCGACCCCGACGCCGTCTCCGGCGCGGGACGGCATGGCGGGGCCGTCGAGTCCGGCCCCGGCGGCGACGACGCCGACTTCCTGGAGATCGAGCAGTTCGCCCGGCTCAAGCGCATCGCCCGCAAGCCCGGCCCGGTGCTCTTCCTGGTGCTACTGCTCGTCTCCCTGGTCGCCTGCCGCGGACTCCTCGGCTCCGGCGCGCTCGCGGGCGGCGCCCTGCTGCCCGCCCCGCCCGACGCGGGCGAGCTGTGGTCGCGCTATCTGGACGCCTGGCATCCGGTGGGCGCGGGCGGCACCCCGTCCGCACCGCCGTACCTGGCGATCGTGGCGACGCTCGCCTCGCTCCTGCTCGGCTCGACCGGACTCGCCGTCACGGTCCTGCTGGTCTGCTCGGTGCCGCTGGCCGGCTTCACCGCCTACTTCGCCTCCCGCCCGCTCGTCGAGTCGAGCCTGCTGCGTGCCTGGGCGGCCGTCGTCTACGCCTTCCTGCCCGCCGCCACCGGCGCGCTCGCGGGCGGCCGCATCGGCACCGCCGTCCTGGCCGTGCTGCTGCCGCTCATCGCCCGCGCGGGCGTCGCGGCCGGCGGCCTGGCGAGCGCCTCCGGCGCCCGCGGCAGCTGGCGCGCGACCTGGGCGTACGCACTGCTGCTGACGATCACGACCGCGTTCACCCCGATCGTGTGGCCGATCGCGCTGGTCCTCGGCATCGCGGTACTGGTGGTGCGCCGCGGCGACCTCCCCGCCCACGCCCTGCGCCTCCTGGTCCAGCTGGGCACGCCCCTGCTGGTCCTCGCCCCCTGGTCGCTGTCCCTGCTGCCGTTCGGCTTCTTCCAGGAGGCCGGACTCGACTACGGCCCCTCGGCCGCCTCCGCCCTCGACCTGCTCGGCGCCAGCCCGGGCGGTCCCGGCACGGTCAACGGGCTGATGCTCATCGGCATCGTGCTGGCGGCACTGGCCGCCCTGGTCCGCTCCGAGCGCCGGTCCGGCATCTGGAAGGCCTGGGCGGTCGCCCTGGTGGGCCTCGTCTTCGCGGTCCTGTCCAACGGCTCCACCTGGGCCGGCCCGGCCACCCTCGTCTACGGTCTCGCCCTGCTGTCGGCCGCGGTGCTCGGCGCGGACGGGGCCCGCGCACGGGTGGCCGAGATGAGCTTCGGCTGGCGGCAGCCGGTGGCCGCGCTGATCGTCTTCGCCTCGGCCGCGGGCCCGCTGCTCGTCGCCGCCGGCTGGATGATCGGCGGCGCCGACGGCCCGCTGGAGCGGCGCGACCCGGTACAGGTGCCCGCGTTCGTCGCCGAGGAGGGCAGCACCCGTGACCAGGCTCGCACCCTGGTCCTCGACAGCGACTCCACCTCCCACGTCGGCTATGTGCTGGTCCGCGGTTCCGGCGCCCGTCTCGGCGACGCCGAACTCGCCGCGGCCCAGGGCGAGAACGACAAGCTCGACAAGGTCGTCGCCAACCTCGTCGCCGGCTCCGGCGCCGACCAGGCCGACCAGCTCGGCGGCTTCGCCGTGCGCTACGTCCTCGTCCACAAGGGCGCGCCCCGCCAGATCACCCGCGTCCTGGACGCCACTCCCGGCCTGTCCCGGCTCAGCGAGCAGAACGGCAGCGCGCTGTGGCGGGTCGACCAGGAGGTCTCCCGCGCCGCCGTCGTCACCAAGTCCGGCTCGGGCACCCCGACGCCGGTCGCCGCCGGACCGGTCGAGATCCACACCACCCTGCCGTCCGGTTCCGACGGCCGGGTCCTGCGGCTGGCCGACTCCGCGGCCGACGGCTGGACCGCCACCCTGGACGGCAAGCCGCTCACCCGTACCACCGTCGACGGCTGGGCCCAGGGCTTCGAACTCCCCTCCTCCGGCGGGGAACTGGACGTCACCTACGACGACCCGATCACCCACACCGCCTGGATGTGGGCCCAGGGCGCCCTGGCCGTCGTGCTCGTCGTGCTGGCCCTGCCGGGCTGGCGCCGGGACATCGACGACGACCTCCCCGAGGAGCCTGTGTTCGCCGCCGAGGCCGCCTCCGGCGAGGGCCGCCGTGCCCGCCGGCTGCGCGCCCAGGCCGAGGCCGACGGTGATCTCGACGCCGAGACCGGCGAGTACGGCGAGTACGGCGAGGAGGACGGCTTCCCGGCCCCCGGTCAGGAGGAGACCTCCGTCACGGTCCCCCGGCAGCAGTCGTACGACACCGGGACGGACCGGGACGAGCGCGGCCAGGCCTGGCAGGGCGAGTCGGCGGGCTACCAGGACGCCGAGTACGACCCCTACGGCGACGAGCGGCAGTACGAGGGCGCCCAGCAGTACCAGGCGGCCGGGTACGACCCGGCGTACCAGGCCGACCCCTATCAGGCCGACCCCTATCAGGCCGACCCGTACCAGGGCGGCCAGGGCGGCCAGTACGACCCGTACGGCTACGGCGGCGGCCAGGCCCGGCAGGCGTCGTACGACCGGACGTACGACGAGACGTACGAGCAGGCGTACGACCCGACGTATCCGCCGGGCTACGACATGACGTACGACCCGACGCAGCCGCACGGCAACGGCAGTGAGCGCCCCGACGGGAGTCAGCAGTGAACCGCACCACCCTGTCCCTGATCGCCGGGACGGCCGCGCTCGCCGCCGTCACCGGATTCGCCGCGCTCAACCCGCCGGACGCCGTCGGCGCGGACACCGCCAAGGCGGCCGCCCAGCAGCCCGTGGAGCGCACCAGCCTGGTCTGCCCGGCGCCCAGCACCTCCGACATCGCCGACACGTCGTACACGTCCTTCACGCCCGTCACCCAGGGCACCGGGAGCAGCGGCACGGCCGAACTCCAGTCCGCCACGCAGGAGTCGGCCGACGACACCGGCAGTGCCAAGAGCGACGGCAAGGACGCCAAGAGCGACGGCAAGGACGCCAAGGCCGACGGCAAGGACGCCAAGACCGACGCCAAGAAGGCCGCCAAGCCCGTCCTGACGCCCAAGGAGCCCGGCACGCCTGCCGTCGGGGACACCTCCGGCGGCGACGCGCCGGGGCTCCTCGGCACCGCCGAGGGGAAGTTCGCGCCCGGCTGGACGGTCCAGGAGACCACGCAGGTCGCCGTCGGCAGCGGCCGCGGCCTGCTGGGCGTCAGCTGCACGCCCCCGGACACGGAGTTCTGGTTCCCCGGCGTCAGCACCCTCGCCGACCGCACCGACTACCTCCACATGACCAACCCCGACGACTCCGCGGCCGTCGTCGACATCGGGCTCTACGGCAAGGACGGCGCCCTGGAGTCGACCGTCGCGGACGGCATCACGGTCCAGCCGCACTCCAGTGAACCGATCCTGCTGTCCACCCTCACCAGCGAGAAGCAGGACGGCCTCACCGTGCACGTGACCGTCCGCAGCGGGCGGATCGGCGCCACCGTGCAGGCCCTGGACGACAAGCTCGGCGGCGACTGGCTGGCCGCGGCCACCGACCCGGCGGACAGCCTCGTCCTGCCCGGCATCCCCAAGGACGCCACCGATGTGACCCTGGTCGTCTTCACCCCCGGGGAAGCCGACGCCGACCTGAAGGTGCGGCTGGCCTCCCCCTCCGGCCTGATCACCCCCGCCGGGCACGAGACGCTGCACGTGAAGTCGCGTATGACGACCACCCTCGACCTCGCCGACGTCACACGCGGCGAGGCGGGCTCGCTGGTCCTGACGCCGACCGGCCAGTCCGTACCGGTCGTGGCCGCGCTGCGGGTCGTCCGCGGCAAGGGCAGCGGGCAGGAGACGGCGTTCATCCCCGCCACGAGCCCGGTCGGCACGCGCGCGACGGCCGCCGACAACAGCGCCAAGGGCACCACCCTGTCCCTGACCGCCCCCCAGGGCACCGCGCAGGTCAAGGTCACGGCGTCCGCGGGCAGCGGCGGCGGCACCGCGCAGAGCAAGACGTACACCATCAAGAGCGGCACGACCCAGGACGTCGAGCTGCCGGTCCCGAGCGGCCTGAAGGGCACGTACGCGCTGACCGTGGAGGCCGTGTCGGGCGGCCCGGTCTACGCGGCCCGCATGCTCGCGGTGACGAAGGACGACGTCTCGGGCTTCACGGTGCAGACCCTGCCGGACGACCGGGGGACGGTGGCGGTGCCAGAGGCGGACCAGGACCTGTCGGTGCTCCAGCAGTAGAGCGGCCCGCCCCCCGGCCGACCGGGGGGCGGCTCAGTCCTCCCCGTACCGCGGATCCACCGTCTCCGGCGTCAGCCCCAGCAGCTCGGCGACCTGCTCGACGACGACCTCGTGCACCAGCGCCGCCCGCTCGTCGCGCCCCTTCGTGCGGATCTCGACCGGGCGCCGGTACACCACGACCCGAGCCGGGCGGCCCTCGCGCGCGGGGATCGTCCCGCCCAGCGGCACCGCCTCGTCGTTCCAGGGTTCGCCCGGCCCGTCCAGCCGAGGCACCTCCAGCACGAGGAAGTCGATGTCCGCGAGCTGGGGCCAGCGCCGCTCCAGGCGCTCCACCGAGTCCTGCACCAGATCCGCGAAGACCTCGGCCCGGCTCGCGGCGAGCGGCACCTGCGGCGGTGCGATCGGGCCGCGTATGCCACGCCCGTGGCGATCACGGCGGCGCGGCCCGGGGCCGGCGGCGGGGGGCGGTACGGCGTTGTCCATCACCGCTGAAGCGTAGACCCCGCGGGGACCGCCCGCCCGGCCCCCGCGCGACATCCGGCCCATCCGCACGGCATGTTTCGGGATGACCATTCCAGCCAAGGTCCGGCTCGTTTCCGTACCCCTTCGCGACCGTCGATCTCAAGACAATTGACGGTGTTTGTACTGAGTCGTGACCGGATGCGGGCCCGCCCGAGGCCCTGAAAACGGGGGTCGACGCAGGTCGGCAGGGGGTGTCCGGAGGGGCGCGGGGAGCGTTTCACGACACGACACGGTGGGGTGACCTGGGGGAGAGTCGTCGCGGCCCGCTCAAGAGTGCGGTACCGTCCAACGTCGTGAGCCCTGTACGTCGCTGTTCGCGCACCGCCTGCGGCCGACCCGCCGTCGCGACGCTGACGTACGTCTACGCCGACTCGACCGCGGTTCTCGGCCCGCTCGCCACCTACGCCGAACCCCACTGCTACGACCTGTGCGCCGAGCACTCCGAGCGCCTCACCGCCCCGCGCGGCTGGGAGGTCGTCCGGCTTCTGGACGCCTCGGCACCGGCCCGGCCCAGCGGCGACGACCTGGAAGCGCTCGCCAACGCGGTGCGCGAGGCGGCCCGCCCCCAGGAGCGGGCGGCCGGTGGCGGCGGGGCCCGTGCGGCCGACCCGATGGAGGTCGCGCGCCGCGGCCATCTGCGGGTGCTGCGCTCCCCGGACAACTGACCCGACCCGACCGGATCCCGACCTGACCTGACGTCATCCGACCCGACGTTACGGCCGGAGGTCCACTTCGCGTCCACTATGCGTCCACACCGTGCGGTGTCGGCCCGTGCGGGTAGTTTGGGGCGACCGACAGGACTTTCAGAAGGGTTGGCCGTGGCTGCTGATCTGTCACAGATCGTGAAGGCGTACGACGTGCGCGGGGTGGTCCCGGACCAGTGGGACGAGACGCTGGCCGAGCTGTTCGGGGCCGCCTTCGTCCAGGTGACGGGCGCGGACGCGATCGTGACCGGCCACGACATGCGGCCGTCGTCGCCCGGCCTGTCCCGTGCCTTCGCGCGGGGTGCGGCGGCCCGTGGCGCCGACGTCACCGAGATCGGTCTCTGCTCGACGGACCAGCTGTACTACGCCTCGGGCTCGCTCGGTCTTCCGGGCGCGATGTTCACGGCGTCGCACAATCCGGCCCGCTACAACGGCATCAAGATGTGCCGCGCGGGCGCGGCGCCCGTCGGCCAGGACACCGGCCTGACGCAGATCCGTGAACTGGCGGAGCGCTGGTCGGAGTCGGGAGCCCCCGCGCCGGCCGCGACGCCGGGAACCGCCACCCGGCGCGAGACGTTGGAGGATTACGCGGCCCACCTGCGTTCCCTCGTCGACCTGACCTCGATCCGCCCCCTGAAGGTCGTCGTCGACGCGGGCAACGGCATGGGCGGCCACACCGTGCCCACCGTCCTCGCGGGCCTGCCCCTGACCGTCGTCCCCATGTACTTCGAACTGGACGGCTCCTTCCCCAACCACGAGGCGAACCCGCTGGACCCGGCGAACATCGTGGACCTCCAGAAGCGGGTCCGCGAGGAGGGCGCCGACCTCGGCCTCGCCTTCGACGGGGACGCGGACCGCTGCTTCGTGGTCGACGAGCACGGCGACCCCGTCTCGCCGTCCGCGATCACCGCCCTGGTCGCCGCGCGCGAGCTGGCCAGGAACGGCGGCAAGGGCGTCGTCATCCACAACCTCATCACGTCCTGGACGGTCCCCGAGGTGGTGCAGGAGAACGGCGGCACCCCGGTCCGCACCCGGGTCGGCCACTCGTTCATCAAGGCCGAGATGGCGAACTCGGGCGCGATCTTCGGCGGCGAGCACTCCGCCCACTACTACTTCAAGGACTTCTGGAACGCCGACACCGGCATGCTGGCCGCCCTGCACGTCCTGGCGGCCCTCGGCGGCCAGGAGGGCCCCCTGTCGGGCCTGGTGGCGCAGTACGACCGCTACACGGGCTCCGGCGAGATCAACTCCACCGTCGCCGACCAGGCCGACCGCATCGCCGCGATCCGGGCGGCGTACGGCAGCCGCGAGGACGTCACCCTCGACGAACTGGACGGTCTGACCGTCAGTACCTCCGACTGGTGGTTCAACGTCCGTCCCTCCAACACCGAACCGCTGCTGCGCCTCAACGCGGAGGCACGGGACGCGGCGACGATGGCGACGGTGCGCGACGAGGTCCTGGCGATCATCCGCGCCTGACCGCCACACGCACACCACGGAACGGCGGGGCGAGCGACGGCCGGCCCCCACGGCACCCCACACCGGCTACAGCCCCGCCGCCCATCGACGTCGGCCCGTCGACGTCGGCCCGTCGACGTCGGCTCACGTACGTCGGCCCGTCGATGTCGCCTCACCGGCGTCCGCACGTCGATGTCCGCCCGTCGACGTCGGCCCGTCGATGTCCGCTCGCCGACGTGCGCCCGTCGACGTCCGTCCGCCGACGTGCGCCCATCGACGTGCGCCCGTCGACGTCCGCTCAACAACGTGCGCTCACCGACCTCCGTCACCGACCCGAGCCACTGACCCCGAGTCACCGGCCCGCGTCGCGGTGCGCGTGACCGGTCCACCCTGTCGGCCGACGGCACCACTCCACCCCGTCGACGCACGGCACCACTCCACCCCGTCGGCCCACGGCACCGGTCCACCCCGCCTGACCTGAGCGGCCTGCCGCGCGCCTCCGCGTGGCCTTGCCGCCCGGCCCTCGTCGTCCCGCCCGCCCCTGCGTGGCCGTCCTGCCCGGCCCTCCGTGGCCTCCCGCCCGACCCCCAACACCCCGCCCCCACCGGCGGTACCCTGACCAGGCACATCCGCACACGCGCGCGGACACCCGCGCACGCACCCGCCGAAGGGACCGCCCATGCCGCTCGAAGCCGGCCTCCTGGAGATCCTCGCCTGCCCGGCCTGCCACGCGCCGATCACGGAGCAGGACGACGAACTGGTCTGCACCGGCCAGGACTGCGGTCTGGCCTACCCCGTCCGAGACGGCATCCCCGTCCTCCTCGTCGACGAGGCCCGCCGCCCCGCGTAACGACGACCGGCGATCGGAGACTGCCGCCCATGCTCGACGAATCGCTGCTCGACGCACCGGAGGCCCTCGCCGAGGCCGACCGCCGCGCCCTTCTGCGCGGCGCCGCCGAGGCAGGCGCCCGGGTGCGCACGGCCGCCCGGCACGCCGCCGAGGCGGGCGTCCACGACCTCAAGCCCGACGGCCGCCCGCGCGCCGTCCTCATCGCGGGCCCCGGCGCCGCCGCCACCAGCGCGGCCGACCTGCTCGGCACCCTCGCCGGCGCCGGCAGCCCGGTCACCCGGCTGGCCCCCACCGGCGTCGCCCCGGCGTCCGGCGCCCTGCGCTGGGAACTCCCCGGCTGGGCAGGCTCGGTGGACCTGCTGCTGATCGCCACCCCCGACGGCTCCGAGCCGTCCCTCTCCCTCCTCGCCGACCAGGCCTACCGTCGGGGCTGCTCCGTCGTCGCGGTGGCCCCCGCCGGAACCCCGCTCGTCGAGGCAGTGGCAGGCGCCCACGGTCTCTTCGTACCGATGGCGACCGCCCCGTACGACGAGGGCGACGAACCACCCCTCACCGCCTCCGCGCCCGGGGTCTTCTGGGCGCTGCTCACCCCGCTGCTGGCCCTCCTGGACCGCGTCGGTCTGCTCACCGCTCCGCCCGACGCCGTCGAGAAGGTCGCCGACCGTCTCGACCACATCGCCGAACGCTGCGGTCCCGCCATCGCGACCTACAGCAACCCCGCCAAGACCCTGGCCGCCGAACTCGCCGACTCGCTGCCGGTGATCTGGACCGAGGGCGTCTCGGCCGGCCCGGCCGGCCGCCGCTTCTCCGCGGCCCTCGCCGAACTCGCGGGCCGCCCCGCCCTCGTGGCCGAACTGCCCGAGGCGCTCGCCGCGCACAACGCCCTGCTGGCCGGGCCGCTCGCCGCCAGCGCCGACCCGGACGACTTCTTCCGCGACCGGGTGGAGGAACCGCCCGCCTTCCACGCGCGCGTGGTGCTGCTGCGCGACCGCCCCACCGGCGGCCTGACCGCCGCGCCCTCCGCCCGTGACCTGGTCCTCAGTCACGACACGCCGATCAGTGAACTGGAGCCGGAGACCGGCGGCGACCTGGAGACCCTCGCGGAACTGATCGCCATCACCGATTTCGCCGCCGTTTACCTGGCGCTCGCTTCCGGTGCCTGATCCTTGGTCCGCACCTTCCGGCCGGCGCCCGCCGCGCCGCGTACCCACGGAGACTGAAACTCAGCATGGACCGCCTCGCCAACACCGTCCGCCCCTACGCCTGGGGTTCCGCCACCGCCATCCCGACCCTGCTGGGCGTCGAACCGACCGGTGAGCCGCAGGCGGAGATGTGGATGGGCGCCCACCCCGGCGCACCCTCGCGCACGGACCGCGGCACCCTGGTCGAGGTGGTCGACGCCGACCCCGAGAAGGAACTCGGTGCGGCGGCGGTGGCCCGGTTCGGCCCCCGCCTCCCCTTCCTCCTCAAGCTCCTCGCGGCCGGCGCGCCCCTCTCCCTCCAGGTCCACCCCGACCTGGCGCAGGCGAAGGAGGGCTACGCCCGGGAGGAGCGCGACGGCGTACCCGTCGACGCCGCCCACCGCAACTACAAGGACACCAACCACAAGCCCGAACTGATCTGTGCGCTCACCGAGTTCGACGGGGTGTGCGGCTTCCGCGAACCGCTGCGGGCCGCCGAGCTGCTCGACGGCCTCGGCGTGGACTCCCTCAAGCCGTACGTCGATCTGCTGCACGCCCATCCCGAGGAAGCGGCCCTGCGCGAGGTGCTGACCGCGATACTCACCGCCGACCGCGAGCAGATGGCCCACACGGTCGCCGAGACCGCAGCCGCCTGCGACCGTCTCGGTGGCGACTACGCCCCGTACGCGGGCCTCGCCCACCACTACCCGGGCGACCCCGGTGTCATCGCCGCGCTGCTGCTCAACCACGTCAGGCTCCAGCCCGGCGAGGCCCTCTTCCTCGGCGCCGGCGTCCCGCACGCCTACTTCGGCGGCCTCGGTGTCGAGATCATGGCCAACTCCGACAACGTCCTGCGCTGCGGGCTGACCCCCAAGCACGTGGACGTCCCCGAACTCCTGCGCGTCGTGCGCTTCGAGGCCGCCGACCCCGGCGTACTGCGCCCGGAGGCGTCGCCCGACGGCGAGGAGGTCTACGAGACCCCCATCGACGAGTTCCGGCTGTCCCGGTACGTCCTCGCCGACGGCGGCCCCGCCCGCGACCTCACGCGGACGGCCCCGCAGATCCTGCTCTGCACGGCCGGAACCGTACGGGCGGGCGAACACGAGCTGCACCCCGGGCAGTCCGTGTTCGTCCCGGCGGGTGAAAAAGCCGAAGTGTCCGGTGTCGGCACGGTGTTCAGGGCCACCGTGATCGTCTGAAGTGTCCTGCGCGGGTGGCCTGCCGCGTCGGCGCCGGACCGGGCTGCAACAATGTCCCACCGGCAAAGGACGGGCAAAGCCACCCGCGGGCGGCGCCCCGGACGGCGTACGCACGAAGGCGAAGGGACAACGCGAACACATGAGCGCGTCAGGCGGCACCAAGGCGATCGTGGCGGCACTCGGGGCCAATCTCGCGATCGCGGCATCGAAGTTCGTGGCGTTCGCGTTCAGCGGCTCGTCCTCGATGCTCGCCGAGGGCGTGCACTCGCTCGCCGACTCCGGCAACCAGGCCCTGCTGCTGGTCGGCGGCAAGAAGGCACAGCGTGAGGCCACCCCGCAGCACCCCTTCGGCTACGGCCGCGAGCGCTACATCTACGCCTTCCTCGTCTCGATCGTCCTCTTCACGGTCGGCGGCATGTTCGCCGTCTACGAGGGCTACGAGAAGATCCAGCACCCGCACGAGATCGAGCACTGGTACTGGCCGGTGGGCGTCCTCGTGTTCGCGATCATCGCCGAGGGCTTCTCCTTCCGTACCGCCATCAAGGAGTCGAACGAACTGCGCGGGGCGCTGTCCTGGTCGCAGTTCATCCGCCGAGCCAAGGCACCCGAGCTGCCCGTCGTCCTCCTGGAGGACTTCGGCGCCCTGATCGGTCTGGTCCTCGCCCTCGGCGGCGTCGGCCTCTCCCTGCTCACCGGCGACGGCGTCTGGGACGGCATCGGCACCGTCTGCATCGGTGTCCTGCTCATCCTGATCGCCCTCGTCCTCGCCGCCGAGACCAAGTCCCTGCTCCTCGGCGAGGCCGCGGGCACCGAGGACGTCAGGAAGATCGAAGCCGCGATCGTCGACGGCCACACGGTCACCCGCGTCATCCACATGCGCACGCTTCACCTCGGCCCCGAGGAACTGCTGGTCGCCGCCAAGATCGCCGTCCAGCACGACGACACGGCCACCGAGGTGGCGAAGGCCATCGACGCCGCCGAGGCCCGCATCCGCGAGGCGGTCCCGATCGCCCGCGTGATCTACCTGGAGCCGGACATCTACAGCGAGGCCCAGGCCGCCAAGGGCCCGAACCCCGCGGCGACGCCCGGCGGCCCGACCCCGGACGCCTCCGGCCACTGATCCAGGCCACTGATCCCGGCCGACATCCTGCTCCGTCGTCGGAGCTGCGCGGGCCACGGCGGCGGTACCGGAACCGCCGCCCACCACCGCCCGACCAGGGCGGCGACCTCTGGCCCACCCCCGCTCGGGCCGGACACGACCCCCCTGCCGCGGCCGAGATCGGCCAGGCGCGTCCCGAGACGGACTGGGGCGGGCGGGCCCGCCGGTGTAGCTTGGGGTGAAGTCAGACGTCGCTGCTGATGGCGGTCGGGCGGTCCCGGTGTGGACCGTCCGAGGGAGAGAGGGCCTCCGACGGACGGACTGCGCTGCGCACACGCCGGCATGCCTGTGCCCCTTCAGGGCACCCCTGTGTCCGCCGTCGCGCAGAACAGCCCTATCCACCTCGCCCCGATACCGAGGAGCAGCCCGCATGACGACTGTCGACAACCGACAGGACTTCAAGGTCGCCGACCTCTCCCTGGCCGAGTTCGGCCGCAAGGAGATCACCCTCGCCGAGCACGAGATGCCCGGCCTGATGTCGATCCGCAAGGAGTACGCCCAGACGCAGCCCCTCGCGGGCGCCCGCGTCACCGGCTCCCTGCACATGACGGTGCAGACCGCCGTCCTCATCGAGACCCTGGTCGCCCTCGGCGCCGAGGTCCGCTGGGCCTCCTGCAACATCTTCTCCACCCAGGACCACGCGGCCGCGGCCATCGCCGTCGGCCCGAACGGCACGCCCGACAACCCGCAGGGCGTCCCGGTCTTCGCCTGGAAGGGCGAGACCCTGGAGGAGTACTGGTGGTGCACCGAGCAGGCGCTGACCTGGCCGAACAGCCCCACCGGCGGCCCGAACATGATCCTGGACGACGGTGGTGACGCCACCCTCCTCGTCCACAAGGGCGTCGAGTACGAGAAGGACGGCAAGGTCCCCTCGCCCGACACCGCCGAGTCCGACGAGCACCGCGTCATCCTCGAACTGCTGAACCGCACGATCAGCGACGGCTCCCAGAAGTGGACCCAGCTCGCCTCGGAGATCCGCGGCGTGACCGAGGAGACCACGACGGGCGTCCACCGCCTGTACGAGATGCAGCGCGACGGCGTCCTGCTGTTCCCCGCGATCAACGTGAACGACGCGGTGACGAAGTCGAAGTTCGACAACAAGTACGGCTGCCGGCACTCCCTGATCGACGGCATCAACCGCGCCACCGACACCCTGATCGGCGGCAAGACCGCTGTCGTCTGCGGTTACGGCGACGTGGGCAAGGGCTGCGCGGAGTCCCTGCGCGGCCAGGGCGCCCGCGTGATCATCACTGAGATCGACCCGATCTGCGCCCTTCAGGCGGCCATGGACGGCTACCAGGTCACGACCCTCGACGAGGTCATCGACAAGGCCGACATCTTCATCACCACGACGGGCAACAAGGACATCATCATGGCCACGGACATGGCCAAGATGAAGCACCAGGCGATCGTCGGCAACATCGGTCACTTCGACAACGAGATCGACATGGCTGGCCTCGCCAAGATCCCCGGCATCGTCAAGGACGAGGTCAAGCCGCAGGTCCACACCTGGAAGTTCCCCGACGGCAAGGTCATCATCGTGCTGTCGGAGGGCCGTCTGCTGAACCTGGGCAACGCCACCGGTCACCCCTCCTTCGTCATGTCGAACTCCTTCGCGGACCAGACGCTGGCCCAGATCGAGCTGTTCGCCAAGCAGTCGGAGTACCCGATCGGCGTCTACACGCTGCCCAAGCACCTCGACGAGAAGGTCGCCCGACTCCACCTGGACGCGCTCGGCGTCAAGCTGACGACGCTGCGCCCGGAGCAGGCGGCGTACATCGGCGTCGAGGTCGAGGGCCCCTACAAGTCGGACCACTACCGCTACTGAGTCCCGGCCCGCCCGCGGTGAGCGCGTCCACGAACCCGGCGCGCTCCTCCGCAGCGGACCCCAGCACCTCCGAGGCAGGCCCCCGCACCCCCGTGTCGGGGGCCTGCCCCATTGGTGCCCCCCGGCCGGAACCGCCCGTCACGACGCTCCGGCCAGCCCGTCAAGACCCAGGACCCCCATGCCCCGCGGCCGTTATTCGCTCCACGATCCGCACGATCACACCCCCCTCGCACAAGAGCACTTCCAGTGCGCCCCCGGCCCCTCCGGCTGGCGCTACGTCTCCCAGCTGACCTCCCCCTCGGGCGAGCACACCGGCTCGGTCGACCTCGCCCTCGACGAGCTGGGCCGCCCCATCCGGCTCGAACTCCACGCGAGGGGCTGGCAGGTCCGCGGCGCCGCCCTGGACGGCGTCACCTGGGTCCGTACGGACCCCACCGGCGCCCATGCCGCCGAAGGCAATGTCCCGGCACACGCCTTCACCGGCACGTCCCCCGCCTTCCTCGTCGCCACCGCCCGGCTGCTGCGCCTCACCCCCTCCGCCTCCGCGACCCGGGTACGCCTGGTCGCCTTCACCGATCCGGTCCTCGCCCCGCGCACCGTGGACCAGTCCTGGGCCTTGGTGAAGAGAGAAACACACGCCACTGACAATGGCCCCCTGACCGTGGACGAATACCAGGTCACAGCCCTGGACACGGGCGAGCGGCACACCGTGCACCTCGCCGGCGACGTGGTGCTCGCGGCTCCGGGGATCGAGCTGGAGGACCTGGAATCGCCGCCGTCGGTGTTCGCCTGAGGCGAGGCACCACAGACCGCCCGGACCGCCCGGACCGCCCGGACCGGCCAGACCGCCGGGACCGTCCGGACCGGCCGGTGGGCGACGGACGGGCAACGCTGCCGGGCCGGCGGCCCGCGGAGATCACGCGGGTGGCGCGAACCCGGACGAGGGGCGGTCGGGCGGCGTAGCCCCCGAGGAGCCCGACGGCGCGTCCCCCGACACCGTGGACCCGCCCGCCGTCCCGTGCGGTGCGGACAGCGGCGCGGAAGGCGCGGGGGCGTCAGCGGCCTTGACCGGAACCACGTCGGCGGCAGGAGCCGGGGCAGGGTGCACAGTGGGGGACACAGGGGAGGCATACGGGCCGTACGCGACCGGCACCCCGCCGGCGAGTGCGGTGGCCGACGTCCCGTTCCCGAAGGCCCGTCGGGCCTCCCGGGCCTGCCGTTCCTGCACCACCGCCGCCAGATAGGCGGCCGGTACCACCCCCTGCGGCACCGGAGTCCCCGTACGGTCCGCGAGATCCGTGGCGAGCCGCGCCGCCATGGCCCAGCCGACCTGCGGATCCAACTGCCGCATCCGGGTGAGGTACTGCCGGATCGCGAGCCACAGATCATCGGGTACCGAAGACAGATCAAGCCCGGAGAACCGCCCGGCGAGCCAGGGCGGGGGCGGCGGAACGAAGCCGGTCTGCGCCGCGGGCACCCGCTCGCGTACGACCAGAGTCCCGGCGAACACGTCCCCGATCCGCCGTCCCCGCGCCGACACGAGCGAGGCGATGACGGCCACCACCCCGAGCGTCAGCAGAATCTCGACCACACCGACCGCACCCCGTACCAGTGCGTGCCGGAACCGGATCGGCCCGCCGTCGTCGCGGACCACGCGCAGCCCGACCGCCATCTTCCCGAGCGAACGCCCGTGGCTGAGCGTCTCCACCGCGATCGGCCCGCCGACCAGTACGAGAAGGAACGCCGCGATCGACACCGCGATCTGCGCGGCTTCGTCCAGGGAAGCCGTGGACAGCACCAGGGCCACCATCACCGCGACGTAGACGACCACGGCGACGGCCATGTCGAGCAAGATGGCCAAAGCCCTGCTGGGCAGCCTCGCCGGGCGTAGCTCCAGAGCCACCGCCTCGCCCGTCACCAGCTCACTCACGTCCGCCGTCCCTTCCCTGACCTGCCCCGAGAACGGCCAGTCTGCCAAGCTGAGGGCGCATCGCGCCGCAGTACGAAAAGCCGACACCACGACGAGCCGCCGACGAACAGCTCAGGAGCAGGCAAAACCGATGGACCTCGACGTCTTCGTCTCCGCCCACCGAGCCGAGTGGGACCGCCTGGACACCCTGCTGAAGCGCCGACGCCGGCTGACCGGAGCCGAGGTCGACGAACTCGTCGTCCTCTACCAGCGCACCGCCACCCACCTCTCGCTGATCCAATCCAGCGCTCCTGATCCACAGCTGACCGGCCGGCTCAGCCAGCTGGTGGCACGCGCGCGTGGTGCGGTGGCCGGCACCCGCACCGCGTCGTGGCGTGACGTCACCCGTTTCCTGACCCAGGGCTTTCCCGCCGCGGTCTACCGGTCCCGGCACTGGTGGGTGCCGACCGCGCTGGTGTCCACCGTGGTGGCGGTACTGCTCGCCTGGTGGATCGGCACCAGCCCCGACGTGCAGTCCTCCATAGCGGCCCCCAGCGAACTGCGCGAGCTCACCCGCCCGGGGGGCGAGTACGAGACGTACTACTCGTCCCATCCGGCCGCCGCGTTCGCGGCGCAGGTCTGGACGAACAACGCCCAGGCCGCAGCGATGTGCCTGGTCCTCGGCGTCTTCCTCGGCCTGCCCGTCCTGTGGATCCTCTTCGAGAACATGCTGAACCTCGGCGTCGGCCTGGGCCTGATGTCCTCCGCCGGACGGCTGGACACGTTCCTCGGTCTTCTCCTCCCGCACGGTCTGCTGGAACTGACGGCGGTCTTCGTCGCCGCCGGCACCGGTCTGCGCCTCGGCTGGACCCTGGTCGACCCCGGCCCGCGCAGCCGGCGCACGGCCCTCGCGGAGGAGGGACGCGCCGCAGTGGGAATGGCGATCGGGCTCGCTCTGGTCCTCTTCGTCTCCGGTGCGATCGAAGGCTTCGTCACGCCCTCGAGCCTGCCGACCTGGGCCCGCATAGGCATCGGCATAGCCGCTGAGCTGGCCTTTCTCGCGTACGTGTACATCCTGGGCGGCCGTGCCGCCCGTGCCGGGGAGACGGGCGACATCGAGGAGGCCGAGCGCAGCGCGTCCGTGCCGACGGCCGCCTGATGTGCGCCCACCCCTCCAGAGCTGTTAATCTCTTCTTCGCCCCGCAAGAGCTGTTGACGCAGCTCGCGTGGGGAGGTAGATTTGAGCAGTTGCCTGGAACTGGACGTGATCCGGTCGGTGACGGTGAGCAGTCTTCCTGCTCCTTGGAACATTGATTCCGGGGAAGCCCCGATTCGCTCGGAAATGGATGGCCGAACAAACGGCCCGAAACTTCTGATAAAGTCGGAACCGCCGGAAAGGGAAACGCGAGAGCGGGAACCTGGAAAGCACCGAGGAAATCGGATCGGAAAACGGTCTGATAGAGTCGGAAACGCAAGACCGAAGGGAAAAGCCCGGA
>NZ_JBVKBD010000036.1:0-32771 GCF_055657365.1 Streptomyces sp. NPDC107559
CTAAACCAACCAGCACCGGGCGAACCCACCGCCCACAGCCAGAAACACACGACACCGACCGCTGCTTCACACGAAGCAGCGGCTTTGTCGTATCCGGGGAGGGATGCGCGCCGTTGGCGGGGCGACGCGCGCCACGCCGCTCGGGTGAGCCGTGTCTCACCGGGGCGGCCACCCTTGTCTATGCAACTAGTTGCATAGAAAGCTGTGCGATATGGCGCTCGAACACGCGATCCTCGTCTCCCTGTTGGAGCAGCCGGGCTCCGGTTACGAACTGGCCCGGCGGTTCGACCGGTCCATCGGCTACTTCTGGACCGCGACCCACCAGCAGATCTACCGCGTTCTCAAGCGTATGGAGAGCGAGGGTGTGCTCGACGTCCGCGAAGTGCCGCAACAGGGACGGCCGGACAAGAAGGAGTACTCCGTCGCCGCCCCCGGCCGCACGGCCCTCTCCGGATGGCTGCACGAGCCGATCGAGCCGGAGAGCCTCCGCCACGATCTCGCGGTGAAGATCCGCGGCGCCGCCTTCGACGACCCGACGGCACTCGTCGACGAGGTCGAGCGGCACCTCCAGGTGCACCGTGCCCGGCTCGCGCACTACCTCAGCGGGGAACTGCGCGACTTCACCGGGCCCGAAGCCCCGGCACCGCTCGACGCCGGCCAGGAACTTCAGCACGTCGTGCTGCGCGGCGGCATCGCGTACGAGCGGATGACGATCGCCTGGCTCGACGACGTCCTCGCCACACTCCAGGCCCTGGGCCGGACATCGCCCTCGGCCTGAGCCGCGCCGCGTTCGGCCGGCCGCTCCCCGGCACCCTCGACCCCCCATCCTCGGAAGGCGGACCCTCATGAGCACTCCCCTGCTGTTCAACCCGCACACGTACGACCCGGCGCACTTCGACCCCGAGACGCGCAGGCTGCTGCGCGCCACCGTCGACTGGTTCGAGGAGCGCGGCAAGCGACGTCTGATCGAGGACTACCGCACCCGCGCCTGGCTCGGTGACTTCCTCGCCTTCGCCGCCAAGGAGCGCCTGTTCGCCACCTTCCTCACCCCGGCCTCCGCCGCCGGGGACGAGGACCAGCGCTGGGACACCGCCCGGATCGCCGCCCTGAACGAGATCCTCGGGTTCTACGGACTCGACTACTGGTACGCGTGGCAGGTGACCATCCTCGGTCTCGGCCCGGTCTGGCAGAGCGACAACGCCGCCGCCCGCGCGCGGGCCGCGGAACTGCTGAACGAGGGCGAGGTCTTCGCGTTCGGCCTCTCCGAGAAGGCCCACGGCGCCGACATCTACTCCACCGACATGCTGCTGGAGCCCACCGACGACGGCGGGTTCCGGGCCACCGGCTCCAAGTACTACATCGGCAACGGCAACGCGGCCGGTCTGGTCTCCGTGTTCGGTCGCCGCACCGACGTCGAAGGCCCGGACGGATACGTCTTCTTCGCGGCCGACAGCCGCCACCCGGCGTACCACCTGGTGAAGAACGTCGTCGACTCCTCCAAGTTCGTCAGCGAGTTCCGGCTGGAGGACTACCCGGTCGCCCCCGAGGACGTCCTGCACACCGGCCGTGCCGCCTTCGACGCGGCGCTCAACACCGTCAACGTCGGCAAGTTCAATCTCTGCACCGCCTCGATCGGCATCTGCGAGCACGCGATGTACGAGGCCGTCACGCACGCGAGCAACCGGATCCTCTACGGCCGCCCCGTCACCGTCTTCCCGCACGTGCGACGGGAGTTGGCCGATGCGTACGTCCGTCTCGTCGGAATGAAGCTGTTCAGCGACCGCGCCGTCGACTACTTCCGCTCGGCCGGTCCCGAGGACCGCCGCTACCTCCTCTTCAACCCGATGACGAAGATGAAGGTGACCATGGAGGGCGAGAAGGTCATCGACCTGATGTGGGACGTCATCGCCGCCAAGGGCTTCGAGAAGGACAACTACTTCGCCCAGGCCGCGGTGGAGATCCGGAGCCTGCCCAAGCTGGAGGGCACGGTCCACGTCAACCTCGCGCTGATCCTCAAGTTCATGCGCAACCACCTGCTGGCGCCAGTCGACCACCCCGTCGTACCGACCCGGCTCGACGCGGCCGACGACGACTTCCTGTTCCGGCAGGGGCCGGCCCGCGGCCTGGGTTCCGTACGCTTCCACGACTGGCGCACCGCCTTCGACGCGTACGCCGAGGTCCCGAACGTCGCCCGCTTCCGGGAACAGGCCGACGCCCTGTGCGAGTTCGTCGCCACCATGGCCCCCGACGAGGAGCAGAGCCGCGACCTCGACTTCCTCCTGTCCGTGGGGCAGCTGTTCGCGCTGGTGGTGTACGGCCAGCTGATTCTGGAGCAGGCGCGTCCGACCGGGCTGGACGAGTCCGTGCTCGACGAGCTGTTCTCCGTGTTCGTCCGTGACTTCTCCGCACACGCCGTCGAACTGCACGGCAAGGACTCCGCGACCGAGCAGCAGCAGCGCTGGGCTCTGGACGCGGTCCGGCGTCCTGTCGTCGACGAGGCGCGTTCGGCGCGGGTCTGGGAGCAGGTCGAGGCGCTGTCCGGGGCGTACGAGATGGCGCTCTAGCAGGCGCGCCGCCAGGACCGTCCCGGTGTCGCGGGGCGGTCCCGGCGGCGCAAGTGGTGTGGTGGGCAAGGGTGGTGACGGATGTCCTGGCCCGTGGTCCGTGTCCCGGCCACACCCGTCGGACAAGAGTCCGCGACCATCGGGGAGAATGGGGGCAACCTCGGCGCACCGCGGCAAACGGTGCCTGACTCGCGGCAGGAGCGCACACGTTGTCCCGGAAGCAGCAAACCCCCGCCACCACCGACAGCCGCAGGCCCGTTGTCGCCGACGGCGGCCGGAAGGACCTTCAGGCCGACTGCGCCGACTGCTTCGGGCTGTGCTGCGTCGCGCTCCCCTTCGCGCGCTCCGCCGACTTCGCGGTCGACAAGAGCGCGGGACAGCCGTGTTCGAACCTCCAGGCGGACTTCCGCTGCGGCATACACTCCCGCCTGCGGGAGAAGGGCTTTCCGGGCTGCACCGCCTACGACTGCTTCGGCGCCGGCCAGAAGGTCTCGCACGTCACCTTCGACGGCACGGACTGGCGTCAGGACCCGCACGGCGCACGCCTGATGTTCGCGGTCTTCCCGCTGATGCGGCAACTGCACGAACTGCTCTGGTACATCACCGAGGCCCTCGGCCACGACTCGGCCCGCCCCGTCCACAAGGACCTCCGCAAGGCCCTCACCCGTGTCGAGGAACTCAGCCGAGGCAGCGCCGAATCGATCCTGGAACTCGACATGGCCGCGCTGCGCGGCGACGTCAACGTCCTGCTGCTGCAGGCCGGCGAGCGCATACGGGCCACGGTCCCGGGCCGCAGGAAGAACCATCGGGGAGCCGACCTGATCGGTGCCAGGCTCGCCGGCGCCGACCTTCGGGGAGCCAACCTCCGCGGCGCCCTGCTCATCGCGGCGGATCTCACCGGGGCCGATCTGCGCACCGCCGACCTGATCGGAGCGGACCTGCGCGGCGCCGATCTGAGCGGGGCCGACCTCACCGGAAGCATCTTCCTGACCCAGGCCCAGGTCAACGCGGCCAAGGGGGACGCGGCCACCCGACTGCCCCCGGCGCTCGGCCGTCCCGCGCACTGGCGCTGACGTGATCCGCCGGACAGGCGCTACGGGCGGAGCACGATCTTGCCGTGGGTGTGGCCCTGTTCGAGCTCGCGGAACGCATCGCGTACCTGCGCCAGCGGGTAGCCGCGGGCGATGGGCACCTCCAGCTCCCCGCGTGCGGCGAGCCGGGCGAGTTCGCCGATCACCACCGCGGACGCCGCCGACCCTTCGCCGTACGTCCGGGCACCGACCTTGGCCGCGGCCTGCCAGTCACGGATCGTGTTGATCCGCTCGGGCCGTACGCCCAACTCGACCGCCAGTTCCACGTATCCGTCGCCGAACGTGTCGATGAACGCGTCGACGTCCCCGCCGGCGGCCTGCCGGATCCGCTCGGCCACGCCCGGCCCGTACGCGACCGGGACGACCCCGCGGTCCTTGAGCCAGGCGTGGTTGCGTTCGCCCGCCAGCCCGATCACCGTGGCGCCGCGCCGCCGTGCGAGCTGCACGGCGAGCGATCCGACGCCGCCCGCCGCACCGGACGCCACAACCGTGTCGGCCGGTCCGGGGTCCACCGCGAACACGCAGGCGTACGCGGTCGTACCGGCCACGTACAACGAACCTGCCACGTCCCAGGACAGCCCCTGCGGACGGTGAATCACGTTCACGTCGTCGACCACGACGAACTCCGCGTGGCTGGCCCGGCCATGAGTGAAGCCCAGGACCTCGTCGCCCACCGCGACGCCGCGCACGTGTGGGCCCGACTCCACCACGACACCGGCCAGATCGCTGCCCTGACCGGACGGGAACGTCGCCGGCCAGCGATCGTGCCGCGCGCCCTTGCGGATCATCACCTCACCGGGCTGGATCCCGGCCGCGCGGACCGCGACGAGCACCTGCCCCGGGCCGGGCACCGGGCGCGCCACCTCCTCCACCCGCAGCACGTCGATCTCGCCGTAGGTGTGGAACCGCACCGCCTTCATCGCGCGATCACCGCTTTCTCGCTCGGCCGGGCATTCGTCGGTCACGCCGCGGACGGCCAACCAACCGGCCGTGCCGTCGCGTTCAACGGCTCGGGAGCGAGTCTGATTCCCTTGCGCACCACCGGCACGGGCAGCATGCGAGCGTGGCTCCCGACGCCGGGGACCACGCCATGGATCACCACCGGAGGCGTCAGGAGTCCCCGGCGGGCTCTTCGGTCTTGGCGGACTCCTTGGCGGACTCCTCCTGAGCCATGAGAAGGAAGCGGCGGATCGCTTCGGGCGTCATGTCGAGTCCCTCGGACGCGGACTTCTCGTCACCGAACACCTGCACCGCCTCGGCGACCGCCACGGCCAGCTCGGCGTCCGCCTTGCGGACCTTGGCCTCGGCCTTGTCCACCATGTCCACCACCGACAGCTGCCGGCGCTGCTTCTCCTGGAGTCTCTGCTTGCGGGAGAGCATCTTGTCAGAATTCTGCACAGTCACGACCAAGATCATAAGCGGGCGGGTACGCACCGCGAAATCAGCAACTCGGCGCCGGGCGGCGGGTCGTCACTGGGGTCTTCGCCCACCCTGGCATGCAGGTCCGCAGGTCGGGGCGCTGCTCGGGACGCGGGCCGGACGGCAGCTCGGGACGCGGGCTTCAGCGCGGCGTCACCCAGTCCGGCGTCCAGGTCCCGGCGGCGTCGTGACCGGTGCCCGTGGCGGCGAGGTGGGCGCGGAGAGTGGCCAGTGCCGGGTGGGTGTTGTCGCGGTGCCAGAGGAGGGAGTGCGGGTAGACGGGGGTCGGCTCGACGACGGGGATGAGACGCAGACCGTGACCGGCGGGCCAGACGAGACGGGTGCGCTCGCCCATGAAGGTGGCCAGGGCGGGGGTGTCGGCGATGGTGTCGAGGAGTGCGTCGGAGCCGAAGTTGGGGCCCGTCGCCTCGATGGTGAGGCCGAACTCGGCGACGAGGTCGTCGTAGTAGGCGGCCCATTCGCTGCCGGGGACGATGCCGGGCATCCAGATCCGGTGCCCGGCGAGCCGGGCGACGGTCACCGACCGGGCGCCCGCCAGCGCATGGGCGGGTCCGGTGAGGAGCTGGAGCGGCTCGTCGATCACCCGGACGGACTCGATGTCCTCGGGAAGGGGCCGCCCGGGCGCGGCCACGGCACGGAAGGACGCGTCGATGGTGCCGGAGCGGATCGCGGCGACGGCTGTCTCGATGTCGAGCAGCATCACCACGTCGAGGTCGGTCTCGGGGTGCGCGCGGTGGAAGGCGCGCATCAGTCCCGACGCGGCGCCGCGGGAGGCGATGATGTCGACGCGCAGCGGTCGGTGCCCGGCCCGTACGGAGGTGACCGCCCGTTCGGCGACCCGCAGCAGCTCGCGCGCGTGGGGCAGGAACGCCTGGCCGTCGATGGTGAGGGTGGCGCCGCGCGCGGTGCGGGTGAACAGCCGCACACCGAGGCCGCGCTCCAGCGCGGCGATACGCTTGGAGACGGCCTGCTGGGTGATCGCCAGCTCGGCGGCGGCCTCCTGGAACTGCCCCGCGTCGGCGGCCACGACAAAGGTCCGGACGGTTTCGAGGTCCACGCCCACCACTCTACGACCACAACCAGTGGTTGTGCCCTGCGGCCGTGCGGTTGTTTGATCGCAGGTCACGGCGCTCGCTTTGATACCCCTGAACGCGGATCGGTTGTAGAGGTACGGGGGAAGGGTGTCGGGCATGAGGCGCGGGCATCGGCGGGGGCACCCGCTGCGACCCCGGTCGGGGCATCCGTCGGGACATGCGTCGGGGCATCCGTCGGGACATCGGTCGGGACGTCGGTCAGGACATCGGCTGGGGCGTCCGTTCGGGTGGCTGTGGGCGGCGTACGGGACCAGTGCGCTGGGCACGTGGCTCGCGTTCGGCGCGTTCGAGCTGATCGCCGTGCGGGTGCTGGACGCCGGACCGGCCGAGGTCGCGGCACTCGCCGCCGTGGGGGCCGCGGTGGGCGCGGCCGTGGCGGTGCCGCTCGGCCCGTGGGTGGAGTTCCGCCGCAAGCGGCCGGTGCTGATCGCGACGGACCTGGTGCGGTGCGCGGCGCTGCTGACGATCCCCGCCGCGTTCGCCGCCGGTGTGCTCACCTTCCTCCAGCTCCTGCTGGTCTCCGTGGTCGTCGCGGCGGCCGACATCACCTTCCGTGCCGCCTCGGGCGCCTACCTGAAGACGCTGCTGCCCGCCGAGGACCTGCTCGTCGCCAACGCCCGGCTGGAGTCCACGGCCTGGACCACCACGATCGTCGGGCCGCCGCTGGGCGGCGCGGCGATCGGGCTCCTGGGGCCGGTGGTGACGGTGGCGGCCGACGCGGTCAGCTATCTCCTGTCGGCCCTGGGCATCCGCGCGACCGGCGGACACGAGCCACCGCCCGGGCCGCGGAAGGCCGAGCGCCTACGGGCCCGTGATCTGCTGGAGGGCTGGCGGTACATCCTCGCAGACGCGACGCTGCGACCGCTGTTCTTCAACACCGCACTGTTCAACGGTCTGGTGATGGCCGCCCAGCCGTTGCTGGCGGTCCTGATGCTCGGCCGGCTCGGGTTCACCCCGTGGCAGTACGGTCTCGCCTTCGCCGCGCCCTCGATCGGCGGGCTGCTCGGTTCACGGCTGGCCCCGGCGCTCGTCACCCGGTTCGGCCGGCACCGGGTCCTGGTCGCGTCCGGGGCGCTGCGCGCGCTCTGGCCGGTCGGCCTGGCCTTCCTGGGACCCGGCGGCGCAGGGCTGCTGCTGGTGATGGGGGTCGAGCTCGGGCTCATCTTCTGCTGCGGGATCTTCAACCCCGTCCAGGCCACCTGCCGCCTCGAACGCACCCCGGCCGACCGCGTCGCCCGTACCCTGTCCGCCTGGGCGGTGACCACCAAGGCCTCGACCGCGCTCCTGACGGCCGTGTGGGGGGTGCTGGGCAGCGTGCTCGGCCCGCGCACCGCCATCGGCCTGGCCGGCGCCCTGCTGCTGGCCACCCCACTGCTGCTCCCCCGCCACCGTGCCGCGGCGCTGCCCTGCGCGCCGGAGCCGGCGGCCGACCCCGTCTGACCGCCTCGTCCGACCGCCCCGTCCGACCGGCCACGACGCATGCGGCGGACAATCCGGATGCGCTCCACCGGCCGGGCCTGACAAGATCCGGACATGCCCATCGTCGACGTGTCGCCCGAAGTGTCCCTCGCCTACGAGAGCTTCGGCGACCCCGGTGACCCCGCCGTGCTGCTCGTGATGGGCTTCGGCGCCCAGCTGATCGCCTGGCACGAGGACTTCTGCCGGGCGCTGGCGGCCCGCGGCCGCCATGTGATCCGCTACGACAACCGTGACAGCGGCCTGTCCACCAAGTTCGACGATCACCCCGTCGACATGAACCGGTTCATCACCGTGGTGAGCTCGGGAGACATCCCCGCCGCCCTGGCGATGGTGCCCTACCGGCTGCAGGACATGGCCGACGACGGCCTGGGCCTGCTCAGCGCGCTCGGGATCGAACGCGCCCATGTGGTCGGGACGTCGATGGGCGGAATGATCGCCCAGACCATGGCCATCACCCACCCGGAGCGGGTGCTGACACTGACGTCGATGATGTCCTCCACCGGCGAGAGCGAGTACGGCCGCTCCAGCCCCGAGGCCCAGGCGGTGCTGTTCGGCCCGAAGCCGGCGGACCGTGCCGGGTACGTCGCGGCGGCGGACCGGGAACTGGTGTGGGCCTCCAGGCGCTACGGCGATGCCGCCGCCCTACGGGATCTCGCCGGCCGCAGTTACGACCGCGCCCACTACCCCGCCGGGGTCGGCCGCCAGCTCGGGGCGATGGTCCTCAGCGGCTCCCGTGCGGACGCACTCCGTACGCTCCGGGTGCCGACGCTGGTGATCCACGGCCTGGACGACACGCTGATCGACCCCAGCGGCGGGCAGCGCACCGCGGAGCTCGTGCCGGGAGCCGAGCTCCTGCTGATCCCCGACATGGGACACGACCGCCCACGCGAACTCTGGCCCGAGATCATCGCCGCCCTGGAAGCCCACACCGGCTGAGCGGGCGATCCGACGGCTCGCCCAACTCATGGGCCACGCCACCGGGTTGTACGAACGGCGTTCGCCCGCCGTACGCCTTCTCCCTGTCTGATGACGGACGGCCGTGAACGCGGCGGGTGTGATCCGGTGAACCGGTGCCATCCTGTGCGTCCACTGCCGTCCCCGTCTGGGTTGCACGCCCGGCACCGCAGGCCGACAACGTTGTCTTCCGGCCGGCCGGACCGTGCGTACGAGTGACGCTGGAGAGGTTACGTGCCCATCAGATCCCGTCCCCCCTTGTCCCGCGCAATCCTCGCGAGGACCGCCCACCGGGACCGCCGGCCCCTGCGCGCGACGGTCGCGGCGCTGCTCACCGGGGCGCTCGCCCTGGCCGCACTGGCGGGTGGCGGCGCGGCCGCCGCGGTGCCCGGCCCCACCCCCTCCGCAGGGTCCGGTAAGACATCCGGCGCCACGGACTACACGGCCCTCGTCGACCCGTTCGTGTCGACCGCCGGAGACGACGGCAACGACCTGCCGGGCGCCCAGGCGCCGCACGGTCTGGCCAAGGTCAACCCGCTGACCACGCCCGGCCGCAGCCACTCCGGGTACGACTACGACGTGAACCACATCGCCGGGTTCACCGCCACGAACCTCGACGGCGTCGGCGGCTCGGGCGGCGGTGGCGACCTGCTCGTCGTCCCGACCTCCGTACGGTACGACAAGCGCCCCGCGCCCGGCACGTACGCCCACGCGTACCGTCACGAGGACGAGACCGCGACGCCCGGGTACTACCAGGTGGGGCTCGGGTCCGTCTCCGGAACCGGTACGTCGGTGACGCAGGACTCCGGCACCGTACGGGCCGAGGTGACCGCGACGACGCGCACGGCGCTGGAGCGGTACAGCTTCCCCGCCGGGGCGGAGCCCGAACTCGTCCTCGACCTGGCGAACAACTTCACCAGCCGCACCCGTTCGACGCTCCGGGCGACGACGCTCCCGGACGGGACCACCTCGGTCTCCGGGATCGTCGCGGGGTCGTTCAACGGCGCCTCGTACCAGCTGTACTACACCGCCACCACAAACGTTCCCGTGACCTCCCTCAAGAGCTGGGGCGGCGACGGAAAGCTGAGCGACTCCACCGCACAGGAAGGCAGCGACACCGGCGCCGTCCTCGGGTTCGACAAGGCCGCCGGGAACGACATCGAACTGCGCATCACACTGTCGCCGATCAGCGCGGAACAGGCCGCGGCCGACCAGCGGAACGAGGTCGGTCGCCTCACCTTCGACCAGGCGCGCGCCCAGACGAAGGCGGACTGGAACCGCGCGCTCGGCGCCGTCGACGTACGCGCCTCCGCGACGTCCGATCCCGGGTCGACGCTCACCGAGGAGTTCTACACGCACCTGTACCGCATGTACGCGCTGCCGGTGAACGCCACCAGCACCAGCGGGACTTACCGCGGCGCGGACGGAGCGGTGCACAAGGCGAACGGCTTCACGTACTACGACGGCTGGTCCACCTGGGACGACTTCCGCAAGTACTCCGTCGAGGCGTACATCGACCCGGCCACCTACCGGGACATGGTGCAGTCGCTGATCGAGCTCTTCGCCGATGCGCACACCTCCGGCAAGAGCCTGGGCAGCCTCACCCACTCGGTGCCGACCGTCCGCTGGGAGCGCTCGCCCGTACTGATCGCGGACGCGCTGTCGAAGGGCTTCAAGGACTTCGACCGGCTCGACGAGGCGTACCCGGCACTGGAGTCGTACGCCGGGTACTACACGGGGGCGCAGCTGCGGCAGGGCTACGTCAGCGGGGATCCCGGCAAGACCGTCCAGCGCGGCTACGACCAGTGGGCGCTGTCCGTCATCGCCGACGCGCTCGGCAAGGACGAGGACGCGAAGAAGCTGCGTACCCAGTCGACCATGGCGATCGACAACCTGGTGAAGTCCGGCGCCTGGACGGCGGCCGACGGCACGAAGGTCGGTCTGCTCACCCCGCGTGCCACGGGCGGCGACTGGCAGAGCGCCGACTACGAGAAGTTCGAGGCGGCCGGTCTCTACCAGGGCACGCTCTGGCAGTACCACTGGTACGACGCGTACGACATGGGCGGCCTGATCGAGGCCATGGGCGGCGCGAAGGCCGGCAAGGCCGCGGTGGAGCACATGTTCGGCGAGGACTCCGGTGCCGACGACGGCTCGACCATGCTGCACTCCAACGCCAACGAGATCGACCTCCAGGCCCCGTACCTCTTCAACTACGTCGGTGAGCCGAGCCTGACGCAGAAGTGGGTGCGCGCCATCTACACCGGCGCCACCTGGAACCGCTACATCGCGACGGGCTCCTCGAACGAAGCCCCCAGCTCCGGCGGCGAGTTCCGCCCGCCCGTCAAGACCCAGGTCTACAAGCTCTCCCCGAAGGGCTTCCTGCCGACCATGGACAACGACGCCGGAACGATGTCGACCATGTTCGTCGGGGCCGCCCTGGGCCTGTTCCCGGTGACCGCAGGTTCCGGCCAGTTCCAGATCGGCAGCCCGTTCTTCGACTCCACGACGATCCGCTACGCCAACGGCGCCCGGTTCACGGTGAAGGCCGAAGGCGTGTCGCCGAGCAACTACTACGTGCAGAGCGCGACCCTCAACGGCAAGCGGTTCGGCGACACTTGGCTGGACTACTCGCAGATCGTCTCGGGCGGGACCCTGGACTTCACGATGGGCGCCGAGCCCTCCCGGTGGGGCGCCCGCACGAAGCCCGCCTACTCGCTGAACACCGACGCGGGCGACACCGGTGACGGCGGCACGGGCACCGGCCGGGGCGACACCGTCGTCTCCGCCCGCCCGGGCACCGTCGACACCGCGGCGGACGGCGCCGTCGACGGCAGCGTGCGGCTCACCCTGTCCGGACCGGCGTCGTTCGCCGCCCGCAGGGGAACCAGCCTGACCGGGTCCGGGGCGGCCACCGTGACCGGCCTGCCGGGCGGTGTCACGGCGGACCTGCGCGTCGCCGGCCCGCGTACGGCGACGCTGTCGCTCACCGGCAGCACGCAGGTCGACGCGCGGTTCGGCATCACCTTCCAGGACCAGGCCTTCGCGCACGGCGTGCACGCCTCGACGGTGCGCGGCACCGGGATATCCCCGACCGACCCGCTCGTCGTCTCCGCCGCCGCGGTGCCCCGCAAGGCGCTCGGCGCATTCGTCGGGCAGGCCTCGCTGGTGCGCAGCGGCCACTACTCCGACGGCTCGTGGAGTGTGTTCCGGTCGGCGCTCGAACGCGCGCGTACCGTGCTCGCGGATCCGGCCTCCGTGACGGGAACGCTCATGGCCGCGGACGACGCGCTGCACTCCGCCGTCGACACGCTCACCATCGACGAGGGCGGCTACGCCGTCCTCCAGGCCGAGGCGCCCGACCAGATGGAGGGTCCCAGCCTCGTGAAGGAGGCGTACTACTCGGACGGCGACCTCGGCGGTGTCACCGAGGGTTCGTGGGAGCGGTTCACCAAGCTGGACTTCGGCGGGGTCGCCCCGCGCAGCATCGCGGTCCGCTACGCGAACTCGCAGGCGACGAACGCGAAGCCGAGCAGCGTCGACATCCACGCCGGTGCCGCCGACGGCCCCGTCGTCGCCACCGTCCAGCTCCCCGGAACGGGCGGCTGGCAGTACTACAGCACGGTGCAGGCGGCCGTCACCGCCCCGGACGCGCTGCTGGACGCGTCGAGCGCGACGTTCGTCTTCCACGCCCCGTCGGGCCAGTCGTGGGTGTCGAACTTCGACTGGTACCAGTTCTCGGCGAGCGAGGTCTCCTCGTCCACCACGACCACGCTCGCCACGCTGACCGCGGCCAACAGCACCACGACCGGCGGGGGTTCGCTCCCGCTCAACCTCACGAACGGCATCTTCGAGAACACCACGGACGGCGCGTGGGCCCGGTGGACGGGCATCGACCTCCACGAGGGCGCCGACACCGTCACCGTCCGCTACGACAAGCCCCAGTCGCGCGCGGCGTCGGACTCGCACATCGAACTGCACCTCGGCGCGAAGGACGGTCCGAAGAAGGCGGACATCCCCCTCGACTACACCGGATCGGGCTGGGGAAGCGTCGCCACCACGACCGTACGGCTCGACCCGGGCGTCTTCAGCGGCGTCCAGGACGTGTACGCCGACTTCGTCTCCGGCACCCAGTCGTCCACGCAGCCCTATGTGGCCAACGTCTACGCGCTGACACTCACTCAGGACAGCGCCGCTCCCGTGGCGTTCGACGCCACCGCGTTCCGCTCCAACAGCGGCGGCGGGCTCAAGAGCGAGCCGGTCGGCTGGAGCGGCGCGGGTTCCACCACCGACCTCGGCGGCACCTACGACGGAGCCTGGCTGGACTACGGGGACATCGACTTCGGCGGTTCCGCCAAGAACACCGTCACGATCACCTAGGTCAACAACTCCGCCCGCTGCGGCACCGGTTCCGCCGTCCAGCTGTACCTGGACGCCTTCGACGCGACCGCCCCCGGTACGCCGTACGCGACCGTCCCGCTGCCCGTCACCGGTGCCGCGTGGTCGTCGGGCGGGACGACGAGCCTCGCCCTGCCCGAGGCGATCACCGGCAGGCACGCCGTCCACCTGCGGCTGGTGACGACCCCGGACTCCTCGCACCCCTACGTCGCCAACCTGGGGCGGATCACCTTCGACCACGTCGCCGCGCCCGCCGTCACGGACCGATCCGCCCTGCGCGGGGCGATCGACCGGTACGCGGGCCTGGCCGACGACGCGGAGCGCTACGACACGGTCGACTTCGGGGTGTACCGCCGCGAACTCGCCGCCGCCCGGGCCCTCGTCGACGCCGACGACGTGACCCAGCCCGAGGTCGACACCCGCACCCGCAGTCTCACCCTCGCGGCCGGACAGCTGGTCCCGCTCCCGCGGCTGAGGCTGGAGGACCTGGTCGCGACCGTGTCCGGCCTCACCGACGACCGCTACACGGACGCGTCGTGGACGGCGTTCACCACGGCACTCGCCGAGGCGAGGAACGCGGTCGCGGACACCGGGGCCGAGGACGCGACCCTCACCGCCCGGTACGACGCCCTGCGTCACGCCGTGGCCGCACTCACCGCCGGGCCCAGGACCGTACCGGCCGCGCCCGACGCGGTGTCGGCGACGTCGTCCGGCACGAGCGTGACCGTCGCCTGGTCCGCGCCCGAGGACACCGGCGGCTCACCGGTCACCGGCTACCGGGTCACCCTCGACGACGGCCACCGGGTCGAGATCCGCGATCCGGCGGCCCACAGCACGACGTTCACCTGGCTGCGGGCCGGCCGGTCGTACACGGCGCGGGTCAGCGCGGTGAACGCCGTCGGCACCTCGCGCCCGAGCCCCGCCACCGCCCCCGTGGTCACCGGCGGCGGCAAGCCGCAGAAGCCGGCCGTGACGGGGGTGCTCACCGACGGCAGGCAGGTCCGGGTGACCTGGCGGGCGGCCGGCGACGGCGGCTTCCCGGTCATCGGCTACACCGTGGCCCTCGACGACGGAACCACCGCGCACGTTCCCCCGACGATGCACACCGCACTGCTGACGACCACCGGCAGGGCGAGGGCACACACGGCGACCGTGACCGCGCTCACCCTGGCCGGCTCCTCCGACGACTCCCCCACTACCGCCTCGGCACAGGGGTCCGCGGCAACCGTCGCGGCGGAGGCGGCCGACCCGGCGTACGTGCCGTCCCCCTTCCCTGACGACACGCTCAACGCGGCCTACGCGTCGGACCGGTGGCCGGGCACCGGCGACGGGACCGACTACGTCAACGGTCTGCTCGACGGCTTCAAGGACCTCGACTCCGGCGTCCTCGGACCCAACACCAAAGTCCCGACCGGCACTTCGGCCACCGCCGAGAACGACCGGATCGCCGTGCGCATCAACAACGCGGCCACGCAGGCGGAGGTGGACCGGGCCGAGGTCGACGCGACGCACAGCGCCACCGTCACGATGGCCGACAGCCTCGGCTCCCGGCTCGGCCGGATCTACAGCGACGCCCTGAACGGCGGCCGACTGCCGAAGACCAGTGCCCTGTTCTCCCGGGTCATGAAGAACCTCGACAAGGTCGACGCGGCGAAGAACCACTACGGCTATCTGCGCCCGTACGTACGGCTCGGGTTCGTCGGCGACGGCGGGGCGGTCTACGAGTCGCAGGACGGCTCCTACGGCAGCCTCACCACCAGCGGCTCGTACCCGAGCGGCCACACCTACGGAGGCTACGAGGCCGGGACCGTCCTCGCCACGCTCCTGCCGGAGCTGGCACCGTCGGTCCTCGCGCGCACCTCGGAGTACGGGGACAACCGCGTCGTCCTCGGGTTCCACTACCCTCTGGACGTGATGGGAGGCCGCATCACCGGACAGGCCACCGTGGCACACCGGTGGGCGGACCCCGACTTCCGCCGACTGCTGATGCAGGCCCACACCGAGATCGAGAACGTACTGCTCGCGCAGTGCGAGCAGGAGGGGTACGGCGACACGCTCGCGGCCTGCGCGGGCGACCCCTACGCCGGTCTGAGCACGGCGCAGGACGTCGACCTGTACACGCGCCGCCTGACCTACGGGTTCTCCCGGGTGGCGAAGCCCGGGCAGGCGCTCGAGGCGCCGTCCGAAGCGGCGGCCCTGCTCGTCACGGCCTTCCCGGACCTCACCACCGAGCAGCGCACCCAGGTCCTGGAGCAGACCGCGACGGACTCCGGGTATCCGCTCGACCTGACCGCGGACGGCGGAGCGAGCTGGCAGCGGATCAACCTGGCGGCCGCGATGGCGGCGCAGGTGGTGGTGAACGCCGACGGGTCGGTCACGGTGACGAACTTCGCGGACGCCACCGAGGCCAGTGTGGCCGACGCCGCCGCCGTCACGGTGGGGGGCGTCCCGATCGACGGGTTCGACCCGGCGGTGTCCACGTACGTCGTCGACTGGCCGAAGGACACGAGGATCCCGGCCGTCTCCGCCGTCCCGGCCCGGTCCGGCGCGCGGGTGAAGGTCACCGACGGCAGTTCGGTCCTGTCGTCGCCCGGGTCCCGGTTCGTCACCCGCACCATCCGGGTGACCTCGGCCAACGGCGCGGTCACCCGGACCTACACGGTCGGATTCCAGCCCACGGACCGGGACGACCGGCCGGTCGCGGCCGGCGGCAACGGCGGTGACCACGACCGGTTGGGACCCGTCCCGTGGAACCTCGGGGGCAACGGAACAGGCTCCGCCGACGGTGCCGGGCTCTGGTCGCCGGCGGCGGAGTGGGCGGAGCGCATGAGCATCCGCGGGGTGTACGGCCCGAGGTGACCACTCGACAGCCGACGCACGGCCCCTGCGGACGAACCACCACGGTTCGCCCGCAGGGGCCGTCCGCATGACGGCCCGACCCCTGCACGTGGTGTGCTGCTGGGACGAGAACGGCGCCCTGGAATGCACGGGAATCGTCTAGCGGATTCCTACTCCGGCACCACCGGGGGCAGCGGTTCGCAGGCTGCGTGCCAGGCGGCGGGAAGGGCGGCGACGCCCGTGCGGGCGGCGATCACCCCGCCCGCGACAGCGCAGGTGGTGTCGATGTCACCGCGCCCGGCGACCGTGACCCACAGGCCCTCGTGCAGGTCGTCGAGGTGCCGCGCCGCACACCACAGGGCGTAGGGGACGGTGTCGGGGCCTGACATCCGGTACCCCGAGCCCAGGACCTCCGCGGCGTGCCGGACCGAGGTGTGCTCCGGCATCCGGCCGGCGATCCGCACTCCCGACCGGACGTCGCTGTCGGGGAGTCGTTCGGCGACCGCCCGGAGGAAGTCCGGCCCGGCCGGGGCGGGTCCGCCTCGGCTGCGGGTCGCCAGCGCCGCGGCGACGGCGACCGCCACCGCCGCGGCGACCGCCTCCGGGTGGTGGTGCGAGACCGCGCTCTGGCGGGCGGCCTGCTCGGCGGCCGCGTCGAGGTCGGCGGAGTGCCAGGCGCCGAGCGGGGCGACGCGCATGGCAGCGCCGTTGCCCCAGGATCCCTGGCCGCCGAACTGTCCGGTGACGACCTCCCGCCAGGGCTCGCCCGCGCCTATCCGTCGCAGCACGTCGTGCATGGAGGCTCCGTAGCCGCGATGCGTGTCGTCGGCGTAGGCGGCCGCGAAGCGCAGGGCGAGACGGTCCTGGTCGACGGTGCCGCCGCCCTCGGCGAGTTCCCGGACGAGAACCAGCGCCTGGGCGGTGTCGTCGCTCCACCGCCACAGCGGTTCCGCGGGCAGCGTCCGCGCCTCCAGGGCCGCCGGACCCGCCTGGCGCAGGATGCCGAACCAACGGTCACCGAAGGCGTCGCCGAACGCGAGCCCGTACAACGAATCCAGCACGGCAGTAGGCATGTTGATCACCGGGACAGCATCGCAGCACGACCTGCCGCGCCCCGATTCCGGGTCGGCCGGCGACGCGCGGAATCTTCGCGTCCGGGGGTCTGCGTCCGGGGATCTCGGCCCAGGCACGCCTTGGACGTATCGCGGGTGTATCGAAAAACACATACGCCCCCGCAACCGCCCTCCGGCTTCCATGGGGACATGAGCCATCACACGCCCTTGTCGGTACCGCCCCGTCGGACACGCAGGATCGTGCCCCTCGGCCTGGTGGTCCTCGGCCTGGCGAGCGCCCTGTTCGCCGTGCGGCGGCCGCTCATGATGTCCGCCCCGAGGTGCATGTCCGGGCGGTGGCACGGCTGCTACGACACGTTCAACGGTGTGGTGCTCATGACGCTGGTCGCGCTGCCGTTGGCCGGGCTGGTGGTGTGGGCTCTGGCGCACCGTCGGCGTGCCGCCGGCGTCGCATCGCCGTGGCGGATGTCGCTGGCCGAGGTGGGCATGGTCCACGGGACCATACCGTTCCTGTGGCTGACCATGATGCCGGGCGGCGCACCCGGCGTCGCTCCCCGCCGGGTGAGTCTGGTACCGCTGCGTGACCTGGTCACGATGGGGGCGGGCGGGATCGTCGGCAACCTGCTGGTCTTCGCGGCGCTGGGGTTCTTCGCCCCGATACGGTTCAAGGCGCTGGCGTCCGTGCCGCGGGTCCTGGCGCTCGGGGCGGCCTGCTCGGCCCTGGTCGAGGTCGCGCAGTACGTCCTGTGGCTGGACCGGGTGTCCTCCGTGGACGACGTCCTGGTCAACGCCACCGGTGCCGTGCTGGCCGCGCTGGCGTCGCGCCGCTGGTGGCGCACCGGAATGCGGGCGCCGTCGGACCGCTCCCGCCCCGTGCCGGTCCCGACGGGATGATCCGGGTGTCCGGAGTGCACACGTCTTTGCATACGTCGGAGATATGCAGTGCTGCTTAGGCTTCAGACATGCGCGTACTGATCGTGGAGGACGAGCCCTACCTGGCCGAAGCCGTCCGGGACGGTCTGCGGCTGGAGGCGATCGCCGCCGACATCGCCGGCGATGGTGACTCCGCCCTGGAACTGCTCAGCGTCAACTCCTACGACCTCGCGGTCCTCGACCGCGACATCCCCGGGCCCTCGGGCGACGAGGTCGCCCGGCGTATCGTCGCCTCGGGCAGCGGTATCCCGATCCTCATGCTCACCGCTGCCGACCGGATCGACGACAAGGCCTCCGGGTTCGGGCTCGGCGCCGACGACTACCTCACCAAACCGTTCGAGCTGCGGGAGCTGGTCCTGCGGCTGAGGGCGCTCGACCGCCGGCGCGCCTACGCCCGACCCCCGGTCCGTGAGATCGCGGGTCTGCGGCTCGATCCCTTCCGCCGGGAAGTCTTCCGCGACGGACGCTATGTCGCGCTCACCCGCAAACAGTTCGCCGTGCTGGAAGTCCTCGTCGCCGCCGAGGGCGGGGTGGTCAGCGCCGAAGAACTGCTGGAGCGGGCCTGGGACGAGAACGCCGACCCGCTCACCAACGCCGTACGCATCACCGTCTCCGCGCTGCGCAAACGGCTCGGCGAACCCTGGATCATCGCCACGGTGCCTGGTGTCGGCTACCGGATCGACACCGGCACCGCCGGGACCGGAAGCACGTATGCGTAGACGCCCCGGGGTCAGCGCCCGGCTGAAACTCACCCTCAGCTATGCCGGATTCCTCGCCGTCGCCGGCGCTCTCCTGCTCGCGGTGGTGTGGGCGTTCATCCTGCGCTACGTACCCGACAACCCCAAGGGCCTTCTGGGGGTCTCGCCCAACCGCTACCTCCTGGTGCACACCTTCGCCCCCGCCGCGGCCGTGGCCCTGGGTTTCCTGCTCCTGTTCGGCCTCCTGGGGGGATGGTTCCTCGCCGGCCGGATGCTGGCACCGCTCACTCAGATCACAGCTGCGGCCCGGATGGCGGGCAACGGGATGCTGTCCCACCGGATCCACATGAAAGGCCGCCAGGACGAGTTCCGGGAGCTCTCCGACGCGTTCGACTCGATGCTCGAGCAGCTCGAGTCCCATGTCGCCGAGCAGCGGCGGTTCGCGGCGAACGCCTCCCATGAACTGCGTACCCCGCTGGCGATCTCGCGGACGCTCCTCGACGTGGCCCGCAAGGACACCGCGCGGGAGGGGGACGAACTCATCGAGCGGCTGCACACGGTCAACACCCGGGCGATCGATCTCACGGAGGCCCTGCTGCTGCTCAGCCGCGGCGACCGCGGCAACTTCACCCGCGAGGACGTCGACCTCTCGCTCGTCGCCGAGGAAGCCGCCGAAACGCTGCTTCCCCTCGCCGAACAGCGCCGGATCACGCTCGATGTCATCGGCGGGGCGGCCCGGACCAGCGGTTCCGCGGAGCTTCTGCTGCGGATGGTGACGAACCTCGTCCAGAACGCCATCGTCCACAACCTCCCCACCGGGGGCACGGTGACGGTCCACACCGGGGTGGACGGCGGCACGAGCGTGCTGCGGGTCGAGAACACGGGCCGTCGGCTCCCTCCGGAACTGGTGCCGACCCTCACCGAGCCCTTCCAGCGGGGAACGGAGCGCGTGCGCACCGACGAGCACGCCGGCGTGGGGCTGGGCCTGGCCATCGTGGCCAGCATCGTCCGCGCCCACGACGGAACCCTCGACCTCGTGCCCCGGGCCACCGGCGGTCTCCTCGTCACGGTCCGGCTGCCCGGCAGGCCCTGACGGGGCCGCGACCGACGACGGCGCCGGCCCCGGGCGGGGCCGGCGCCGTTCGGCCGGGCAGGGATCAGGCGCCGACGACGCCGGAGGCCGCGATCTGGACCTTCGCCTTCGGGGTACCGGACTGCGAACCCAGGGACTCGATCCGGTCGACGAGGTCCGAGCCCTCCACGACCTCGCCGAAGACGACGTGCTTGCCGTCGAGCCACGGGGTGACGACGGTGGTGACGAAGAACTGCGAGCCGTTGGTGTTACGGCCGGCGTTCGCCATCGACAGCAGGTACGGGCGGTCGTGCTTCAGCGAGAAGTTCTCGTCCGCGAACTTCTCGCCGTAGATGCTCTTGCCACCGGTGCCGTCGTGGTTGGTGAAGTCACCGCCCTGGAGCATGAACTGCGGGATGACGCGGTGGAAGCCGGAGCCCGCGTAGCCGTAGCCGTTCTGGCCGGTGGCCAGCTCGCGGAAGTTGCGAGCGGTCTTCGGGACCACTTCGTCGAAGAGGCTGAAGACGATACGGCCGGCGGGGGCGCCGTCGATGGTGATGTCGAAGTAAACGTTGCTCATGAGTCCCATCCTGTCACTTCCGGCGGGGACCGAAGGCAGGCGGGGTTCCGGTGGCGTCCCGGACCACCCGCCGGACGGCCCGTCCGAGGGGTGCGGATCGGCGGGCACGGCGACGCCCGGAGACCGTGCTGTCACGGGGAGCCCGGCCCGACGGGCGAGCCGCAGGGTGGCGACGGCCTCGTACGGCGAGCGCGCGATGCGGGTTGCTTCCTTTGCTCCACACGCGTGACGGAACGGGTGACGCACCGCGTGACGGACCGGTCGACCGGCACGGCGACGGCACGCTTCCGTGCGCTCCCCGGCGAATGCGCCAGGCAACCCCACGGACGGCTGCACGCATGGTAATTACGCAGTGAAAGACGGCCCGACGAGGGACGGGACATCAGGTGATCCGGGTAGTGGTGGTTGACGACGAGGCGCTGATCCGTACGGGATTCCAGCGCATCCTCGACACGGCGGACGACATCGAGGTCGTCGCGGCGGTGCCCGGCGGCCGTGCCGTGCACACCGTGCGGGAGTTCCGGCCCGAGGTCGTCCTGCTGGACATACGGATGCCGGACGTGGACGGACTGACCGTCCTGGCCGACCTACGACGGTTGCAGAATGCTCCGGTGGTGGCGATGCTGACCACGTTCGACGCCGACGAGTACGTGGCGACAGCCCTGCGCTCGGGCGCGTCGGGCTTCCTGCTCAAGGACACCGATCCGGAGCAACTCCCGCACCTCATCCGCACCTTGGCCGAGGGCGGCACCGTACTGTCGTCGCAGGTCACCCGGAGGGTGGTGGCCGGCTATCTCGACGCGGACCCGCAGGGTCCGGCCACGCGGGCCGTCGCCCGGCTGACCGAGCGTGAGCGTGTCGTACTGGTCCTGATGGCCGAGGGGCTCGCCAACATCGACATCGGCGAGCGGATGCATCTCAGCGCGGGCACCGTGAAGGGTTATGTCAGCACCATTTTCACCAAGTTGGAGGTGGGCAGCCGGGTCCAGGCCGTGCTGTTCGCGGAACGGGCGGGCCTGCTCAGGCTGCCGCGGGACGGGGTGGGCTCTTGATGCCGCCCCGCCGTCCGTCCGGCCCGCCGTGGCCCGCCCCGCTGCAGGCCGTGCTGGTGGACACCGTGCTGGTGGCGGTCTCCCTGCTGGACATGTGGGCCAACGTCGACCCCGACGACGGGGCCGCCCTGGCCTGCGGGCTGCTCGCCGCCCTCTGCCTGCCGCTGCGCCGTCGCCTGCCGCTGACCACCTTCGTGCTGACCCTGCCGACCGCCACGGTCACCGACGCGGCGCTCGCCGCGCTCATCGCGCTCTACACGCTCTCCTCCCTGAACCGGCACCGTCTCCTGCTCGCCCTGTGCGCCACGGTGTTCGCCGTCGCCGACTTCGTCCCGTGGCCATGGCCGTCGGTGTCGATCGACGAACTCTCCGACACCTACAGCCTGATCCATCTGAGCTACACCCTGGCGACCGCCGTCGCGCCCGTCTTCCTCGGCCAGCTCGTGCAGGCCCGGCGTGAACTGACGCTGCGGCTCGCGGAGATATCCGAGGCACGTGAACACGAACGGCTGCTGATCACGCAGAGCGTGCTGGCGAAGGAGCGCGCCCAGCTCGCCCGCGAGATGCACGACGTGGTGGCCCACCAGGTCAGCCTGATCGCCGTTCAGGCCGGAGCGCTCCAGGTCGGCAGCCGGGACGCCGAGGCCAGGGAGGCGGCGGTCACGATCCGGCGGCTGAGCGTGCAGACGCTGGAGGAGCTGCGGCACATGGTCAGCGTGCTGCGCGCCTCGGGCAGCCGCCCCACCGAGCTGACCCCGCAGCCCTCCCTCGCGGACCTGGAGCGGCTCGTCGACACCAGTGGCATCGAGGCCGAGCTGAGCACCGACCTGCCCGGCGATCTCCCCCCGCCCGTCCAGCGCGGTGTCTACCGCACCGTGCAGGAGGCGCTGACCAACGTACGCAAACACGCCCCCGGCGCGAGCGCCACGATCCGTATCCACCACCAGGGCGGCCGTCTCCACGCGACCATCACCAACACCCCCGCCACCCGGCCCGCCCTCCCCCTGCCCAGCGCCCACCACGGCCTGGTCGGCCTGCGGCAACGCGCCGAACTCCTCGGCGGCACCGTCACCTCCGCGCCCACGACAGCCGGCGGATACGAACTCCGCCTGGACATCCCCTTCGACCACACGCCCTGACCCGTCCGGCACACCCGGCCGCGGAAGACCGGAAGGACCAGCCGCCCCTCCCGCGGCCGGCCGATGACAGGGCGTACGCCTGTGCGAGCATCGCGGCATGGATGATCTACGCTTCCGACTCGCCGACGACGCCGACATCGCCGATCTCGTAAGGCTGCGCGACGACGCCGCCCGCTGGATGCTGGCCCGAGGCGTCACGGGCCAGTGGCGCCCCGGCGAGCTGGGCGGGGATCATTTCCGCCGCATCCTGGAGAGCGGGGAGATCTGGCTCGCGGAGGCTGCCGATCGGGTGGTCGGGGCCTGGGAGCTGTGGTGGGAGGACGAGGACGCCTGGGGACCCCGGCCGCCGACCGCCGGCTATGTGCACCGGCTGATGGTGGACCACGCGGCCGTCCCGTCCGGAACCGGGCGCCGTCTTCTGCGCGTTGCGGAGCGCCGCGTGGCCGAGGCGGGGCGGCCGCTGGTACGCCTGGACTGCCTGGCCGGCAACGAACGCCTGAGCGCGTACTACCTCGACGCCGGCTACCGGGTCGTCGGACGCAAGGAGGGCAAGCCGCAACCGGGGGGCGCGCCCAAGTCGTTCACGCTCCTCGAGAAGACGCTACGGAACGGCGTAGGTGCAGCCCATGTGAGCGTGCACGCCGTCGGCCTCACGGACCGGCCAGTCGGGGAGGAAACCCCGTAACAAAGTTCCCCGACAAATCTCTTCAGAAGACAGAAGTGAAGAGTCATGAGTGGATCAATTGCTGGCGGTCTTGATGTGTTCGGCAATCGGGCGCCGGGACTTTCCTAGGGTTCCCCGCGAGAGCAACCCCTGCTCCGTACCTCGAAGAGGAGATCCTGTGACCAATGTGGAAGTGTCCCTCAAGACCCTGATGACGGAGGTCGAGGGCTCGCTGGGTGCCGCCGTCGTCGACTACTCCAGCGGTATGGCACTCGGCTCCCTCGGCGGGGGCAAGGACCTGGACCTGAACGTGGCGGCGGCCGGCAACACGGACGTGATCCGGGCCAAGGTGCGCACCATGGACGAGCTCGGCATCCAGAGTCGTATCGAGGACCTTCTGATCACCCTCGACACCCAGTACCACCTGATCCGCCCGGTGATGGGACGCGGCGGCAACGGTCTTTTCATCTACCTCGTCCTCGACAAGGGACGGGCGAATCTGGCCATGGCCCGTCATCAGCTCAAACGCACCGAGAGCAATCTCGAGGTCTGAGCCTTCCCGGCTTTCATTTGACCTAGACTTGAAAAGTTCTTCAAGTCGCGAATTACGCATTCGACGAACTGTCGTGATCACGTGGTCGCGGCCGGGAAGGATGCATGCAGCGGACCGGGTGCGGCAGCTCGCCGCACCCGGCCAGACACCCCTTCCGAGCAGGAGCGACGCCCGTGCAGGTGCCTCTCTACCAAGCAAAGGCAGAGTTCTTCCGCATGCTCGGGCACCCCGTGCGCATCCGCGTACTCGAACTGCTCCAGAACGGTCCGGTCCCGGTCCGGGACCTGCTGGCCGACATCGACATCGAGCCCTCCAACTTGTCCCAACAGCTGGGCGTACTGCGCCGATCCGGCATCGTCGTGTCCATCCGCGAGGGCTCCACCGTGAGTTACGCACTCGCCGGCGGTGATGTCGCGGACCTGCTGCGCGCCGCGCGCCGCATCCTGACCGAACTCCTCGCGGGCCAGAGCGCGCTCCTCGCCGAACTGCGCGACACCGGGCAGCCGAGCGAACCGTCCGCGCCCTCGGCCCGCTGAGGGGCGGCGGCCGCGGAGACGATCCGGCCGCCGCCGCCCCGCACAGCTCGGGCAGCGACGGCCGGAGGAACTACCGCTTCACGTCGGGCAGTTCACTCGGCAGGTACGGCCTCAGCGGTGACGTCGCCCGCGTACACCAGGGCGGTGCGGTGGTTGTACTGGATGGTGTACATGGACTTGCCGCCGAGCACGACGGTGCCGCTGGACTTGAAGTAGTCGTCGGTGCGAGCGGCAGGCGCGGTGGCGACGTAGGCCTGGCCGGCCGGGATGGTGTACATGCTCAGCGGGGCCTGGGTGGAGGGTGACAGACCCGCCGGGTACTCGGCGGCGTCGGGGTAGCTGGAGCCGTAGACCTTCACGGGCGGGTCGGCCGGGGCCTGGCCGCTCCTGACGACGGTCACGCCGGTGGCGGGGACGGTGTTGACACCGCCCGGGTTGTGGAACCAGACCTTGCCGCCGCTGTACCAGATCGCGGTCCAGTCGCCGTCCTGGCCCGCGACGACGAACTGCTGACCGGCCTGGGCGGTGCTGCCCCAGTCGTTGATCCGGTCGGTGCCGGCCGCGCCGCCGGGGTGGATCGCCTGGTCGCCGAAGAGCGGAGCCGTGTCACTCGGCCCGGTGCGCAGATAGAGGGAGTTGGACGGCTGCTCCACGTACGTGCACGTGGTGGTGGCGCCGGTCGGGTCGTCGGCGGGGCAGATCTGGACCCTCTGCTGGTTGTCGGCGAAGCCGGGGGCGATGGTCACCACCGAGCCGACGTCGCCGACCCCGTGCTCGCCGGTGATCGGGGCGCCGACCAGGGACATGAAGTGCTCCCAGTCCCAGGACGGGCCCGGGTCCCAGTGCATGCCGGACACGGTTCCCGACGTGGGACCGACGATGTTGTCGTGGCCGATGATGTGCTGCCGGTCCAGCGGGATACCGAACCGTTCCGCAAGGTACTTCACCAGGTCCGCGGTCGCCTCGTACTGCGCCTCGGTGTACCAGGTCGCGCCGTGCGCCGCGTACCCCTCGTGCTCGATGCCGATGGAGTGCATGTTCGTGGAGTAGTTGCCCGCGTGGAAGGCGAGGTCCTTCGTGGGCACCATCTGGGTCACCGCGCCGTCCGAGGACCGCATCACATAGTGCGCGGAGCTTCCACCGGCGGTCTGGAAGGTGGTGATGGCCGACGCGTAGGAGGACTCGGTGTCATGGATGACGATCGAGTCGATCCTGATCCCGTTGGCGGGCCGGTTGGAGACCTGGCCGTTGGCCGCCGCGGCCGCCACGAAGGTGCAGTCCACCGTGCTGGGGCATTCGGTGTCGGTCGTCGCCGCCGCCGTCAGGTTCAGCCGGGACAGCTGACCCGTCGCCGGGCTGACCTGCGGGTCGGCCGCCAGCGTCACGCGCCGGCCGTCCGCGGTGGTGCGTGCGACGCCGTGCTTCAGGGTGGCGAAGACACGGTCGGCGAACGCCCTCGCTCCCTGCTGCCGGGTCGACTGGCTGTACCGCGCCACGGCCGCGTACCAGTGATCGGGATCGGCCGAGGCCTGCCCGCCGGCCGTCTTCTGGTACGACGCCAGCAGCGCGGCGCCGCCACGGATGTTCGCCGCCGCGTCGGTGCGCAGTCGCTGCTCCGGGAGTCCGGTCAGCCGTGCCGCCGCGCGCAGTGTGTGCAGCGCCGGATCCGCGGCCATCGTCGCGAGGTCCGCCCGGCCGGCCGCACCCGCGTCCCCGCCGGCCAGCATCGCTGCCGTCACGTCCGTCAGGTGCATCGGACCGTACCCGCCGTCGGCGCTGTGGCCGCCGGCGTGTGCGTCCCACGCCGACTCCTGGTAGGCCACGGCCAGCAGGACCCGTTCCGGCACACCGAACTCGGCCGCCGCAGCCGCGAAGTCCCCTTGCCGTACTGCCGCGTTCGAGGCCCTCTCCCCCGTCGCCTGCGCCGCCGCCGGTACTGCGACGGTGCCGGCCACGGCCAGCACGGCCGCAGCCAGCACGAGCGGACGGCGCCGGGCGCCGGCGCGTCGCCGCGTTCTTGCCTCTGTCGTCATCAACGATCCCCGATTCTCAGCCGAACAGGCACCAGCTCTCCCGCGGTGCCGGTGGTCATGGCCCAGTCCGCTGCGCAGGCGTGCCGAGCCGTCACGCGAGATGCCCTGCCGCCCGTCGGCAGCGGAATGCGACCGTCATCCGCCCGAACTCGGCCCAGGGGCCGGGTTCTTCACGGAGCCGGCTCACAGTGTCCCTCAAGATGATCACTGATTGCGCCTCAACTGAGTTGCCTTTACGCCGAGTTGGCATGAACACACGACAGCGGGCGGTGGTTCGTCCGGTATGCGGCACGGGACCGGCTCCTTGACGTCACCGCGCGGATGCCTGCCCGGCAGGTGCCCGACCGCCCCGCCGGACGCAAACCCGGACCCGGCCCCGGGTGCCGCCCGGCCCGTTGCGCCCCGGCCGCCCGAAAGGCCCGTTCGACGAAGGTGCACGTCGTGTCACCTGCGCGGATCGATACCCTCGACAGCACGATGAACAACACTCCGATCCCCCTGGGGCCGAAGGCCGACAAGGCGACCGTCCGCCGGCACAACCTCAGCCTGGTGCTGCGGGCCGTGCACGACGCGGGCGACGCCACCCGGGCCGCCGTCGCCACCCGCGTCGGGCTGACCCGGGCCGCGGTGTCCTCCCTGGTCGAGCAGCTGCTGGAGAACGGCTTCCTGACCGAATGGGGCAAGACCAGCAGCGGCCAGGCGGGACGCCCCGGCACCGTGCTGAAGGTGGCGCGCACCGGCCCGGCCGGGCTCGGCGTGGAGATCAACGTCGACTATGTCGCCGTCTGCGTGGTGGACCTCGCCGGCACCGACCGGGTCCGGCTGGTCGAGCACGTCGACAACCGCGGGGTGGCGCCCTCGGAGGTGCTCGCGCGCGCCGCCCAGCTGGCCGCACGTGCCCTGGCGTCGGCCGCCGAGCAGGATCTGACGCCGGCCGGCGCCCATGTCGTGGTACCGGGCCTGGTCACCGGCGGCACCGTCCGGCAGGCCCCCAACCTCGGCTGGACCAGGGTCGCCGTCGAGGGGCTGTTCGCCCAGTCGCTGTCCGCCCTCGTTCCGGCCCGCCGCCCGCTGCCGGTCAGTTCCGACAACGAGGCCAACGCCGCGGCCCTGGCCGAGCTCTGGTACGGCGCCGGTACCGAGGGCGTGCGCAGTTTCCTCTATCTGACCGGTGAGATCGGTATCGGCGGAGCGCTGGTCGTCGGCGGCGAGCTGCTGCGCGGGGCGCACGGCTTCGCCGGGGAGATCGGGCACATGGTGGTCGATCCCGACGGCCCGCTGTGTCCGTGCGGAGCCCACGGCTGTCTGGAGCAGTACGCCGGGCAGGCAGCGCTGCTGGCCGCCGCCGGCATCGAGACCACGGCCGGGGTGCTGGGCGTCGCCGAACTCCAGCGGCGGGTGCGCCGCGCCGACCCGGACGCTCTCGCCGCCGTCGAACGCGCCGGACGGCAGCTGGGCTGCGTGGTCTCCGGAGCGGTCAATCTCTTCGACCCGGACGCGGTGATGCTCGGCGGGTTCTACCGGGCGCTCACCCGCTGGCTGGCGCCCGCGGTGGAGCGGGAGCTGGCCCTGCGGGTGATCTCGGGCCTGTGGGCCAAGGACAGCGGCCGGCTGCGGGCCGCCTCCCCGCTGGGCGACGCGGCCAGGGGCGCGGCCGGGGTGATCGTGCAGGAGGTGCTCGCCGACCCGGCGGCCTTCGCCGACCGCAACGGCGGCTGAGCACGCCCCGCGTCGCCCGAAGTCGGCCGAGACCGCGGCCCGGGAGGGGTGACGGCAAGTGTGCCGTCACCCCTCCCGGGCCGTGTCCCGTCAGCCGCGCCGGGCGGCGATCAGTGACCGGTACCAGTGGTAGCTGTCCTTCGGGGTGCGCACCTGGGTGTCGTAGTCGACCCGGACGATCCCGAACCGCTTGTCGTAGCCGAAGGCCCACTCGAAGTTGTCCAGCAGCGACCACACGTAATAGCCCTGCACGTCGACACCGGCGTCGATCGCCGCGCGCAGCGCGGTCAGGTGGTCGCGCAGGTAGTCGACCCGGTCGGTGTCGTGCACCGCGCCGTCCTCGCTCACCGTGTCGTGCTCTGCGGAGCCGTTCTCGGTGATGTGGATCGGCGGCAGCGCGTCACCGTACTGCTGCTTCAGTGCCACCAGCAGATCCGTGAAGGTGTCCGGCGCGACCGCCCAGCCCATCGCGGTCTTCCGGACGTCCGGCATCCGGACCTCCTCGTACCGGTTGTCGGTCGCCACCCGCTTGCCCGGGTCCGTCTCGCGCAGCGGGGCGTCGGCGACCACGATCGGCCGGTAGTAGTTGATGCCGAGGAAGTCCAGCGGCTGCGAGATCAGCTCCAGGTCGCCGTCCCGGCGGAAGTCCGCCGCGTTGATCAGCTCGCCGAAGGTCTCCTCCTCGGTCGCCGCGTAGCGGCCGGCCAGGATCGGCTCGGTCCACACCAGGTTGTGCTGGGTGTCCGCGCGGACCACGGCCGCGAGGTCGGCGGCCGAGTCGGTGGCGGGCAGGTTGCGGTCGAGGTTGAGGGTGATCCCGACCTCGCGCACCCCGGCCGACCGCAGCGCCTGCACCGCGAGACCGTGGCCGACCAGCAGATGGTGCACGGCGGCCAGCGCGGGAGTGCCCTCCTTGGCGCCCGGTGCGTGCCGGCCGATGGAGTAGCCGAGGAAGGCGCTGCACCACGGCTCGTTGAGGGTGATCCAGCGCGGCACGCGGTCACCCAGGTGCTCGGCTACTACGGCCGTGTACTCGGCGAACCGCTCGGCCGTCTCGCGCACCCGCCAGCCGCCCTGGTCCTCCAATGCCTGTGGCAGGTCCCAGTGGTAGAGGGTGGCGGCCGGTTCGATGCCGGCTTCCAGGAGTTCGTCCACGAGCCGGGAGTAGAAGTCCAGGCCCTTGGGGTTCACCCGGCCGCTGCCTTCGGGCACGATCCGCGGCCAGGCGACCGAGAACCGGTACGAGTCCACGCCCAGCTCGCGCAGCAGCGCCACGTCCTCGGGGTAGCGGTGGTAGTGGTCGCAGGCCACGTCACCGTTGTCACCGTTCACGACCAGACCGGGGGTGTGGCTGTAGGTGTCCCAGATGGAGGGGCCGCGGCCGTCCTCCCGCGCGGCTCCCTCGATCTGATAGGAGGCGGTGGCGGCGCCGAACACGAAACCGGACGGGAATCCGGGGAAGCCACTCATCAGGCGATGTCCCTTTCGACGTGTGCGGGGGGTGCGGTGGTCACTTGACGGAACCGCCGGTGATGCCGGCGGCGATGTACTTCTGCGCGAGCACGAGCAGGATCGCGGCGGGGATCGCGGAGAGCACGGAGGCGGCCATGACCGAACCCCAGTCGCCGACGTGCGCGCCGATGTACTGATAGATGCCCAGGGTGACCGGCTTGACGTGGTCGGTGGTGTTGAGGGTGAGCGCGAACATGAAGTCGCTCCACGCGTACAGGAAGGAGAACAGCCCCGCGGTGATGAGGGAGTTGCGGCTCATCGGCAGCACGACCTGGACGAAGGTGCGCAGCCGACCGGCTCCGTCGACCTCGGCCGCCTCGATGACCTCGCGCGGGATGGCCACCATGAAGGAGCGCATCAGCACGATCGCGAACGGGATGCCCAGCGAGGCGTCGGCCAGCATCAGGCCGAAGTAGGAGTTGACCAGGCCGAGGTCCACATAGGCGCTGTACATCGCGTTGGCGATGACGATGCCGGGCACCATCTGGGTGATGAGCGTGCCGAACACCACGGTCTTGGCGCCGCGCAGGTTGAACTGTGCGAGGCCGTAGGCGGCCGGCGCGGAGAACGCCAGGCAGATCACGACGGCGCCGAGGGCCACCGCGAGGGAGGTCAGCAGATGGCCGCCCTGCTCGGTCACGGCGGAGGAGAATCCGGACAGGTCCAGGCCGTGCGGGACCGGGTCCACCTCCAGCAGGCCGGACTCGGGCTGCAACGCGGTGTTGATCATCCAGTACAGCGGGAACAGCATCACGGCCAGGACGAGGATGCCGACGGCCGTCGTACCCCAGCGGCGCTTCGGCCTGTTGACGGCCGGGGCCGGGGCGGCGGGAGTGGTGGTCGCCATGCCGGTCACTTCCCCTCGTTGCGGTTGGCCCGCAGGTAGAACACCGCGAACACGGCGGAGATCAGGATCAGGATGTTGCCGACGACGGCGCCGGCCCCGAAGTCCAGCTGGACGAAGGAGTTCTGGTACGTCAGCGTGCCCAGGGTCTGGGTGGAGTCGGCGGGGCCGCCGTCGGTGAGCGCCAGCACCAGGTCGAGGATCTTGACCGTGGACATGAAGCCCAGTACGAGTACGACCGTGATGACGGGCTTCAGCAGCGGCAGCGTGACCGAGCGGAAGGTGCGCCAGGCGGAGGCGCCGTCGAGGGCGGCGGCCTCGTAGACCTCGCGCGGGACCTCCTGGAGACCGCCGTAGAGGATCACCATGTTGAACGGGATGCCGATCCAGACGTTCACCAGGATCACGGCGAGCAGCGCCACGTGTGTACTGGTCAGCCACGGGGTGTGGCCGATGCCGAACAGGCCGAGGAACGAGTTCAGCACACCGGTGTCCTGGTCCAGGATGCGCCGCCAGACGATGCCGGACACGACCATGGGCACCAGCCACGGCAGCAGGATCAGCGCCCGCAGCACTCCGTTGAGCGGGAACCTGCGGTTGAAGAACACCGCCAGCCCCAGGCCGATGCAGAACTGGCCGGCCAGCGAGCCGATCGTGAAGACGATCGTCTGCCACAGGGCCTTGCCGAACAGGTCGTCGCCGAAGACGTTGCGCCAGTTGTCCAGGCCGTTGAAGGGGGCCTTGCCGGTGAAGAACGTCGACGGCGTGTAGTGCTGGAAGCTCATCACGACGTTGCGGACGAGCGGGTAGCCGAAGAACAGCAGCATGAACAGCACGGCCGGGGCGACGAAGCCCCACTGCGCGAGGGTGCGGCGCCGGCGGGCGCGGGCCGGGTCGTGAGCGGCGGCGGCCGTCGTGGTGTCCTCGGCCGTGGGGGCGGGAGCAGCAGCGGTGACGGACATGTGGTTACCTCACTTTCCGCTCTCGACGCGCGACTGCGCGTGCTTCAGGGCCGACTCGCTGGATTGGCCGGTCAGCGCCGACTGGAAGGCGCTCTGCAGGGCCAGGGAGATCGACGTCCAGCCGGAGCCGGCCTTGGCGGTGCGCGAGCGGGCCACCGCGACCTGGTCGGCCAGCGAGCTGAGCGAGGGGACCTTCTGGCGCCAGGTGGCGGCGGCCTTCTGGTTGGCCGGGATCATCCAGCTGTTGAGCGCGTAGGTGACTTCCTCCCGCTCGCTGGTCATGCAGTTGACGATCTTCGCGGACGTCTTCTCGCGTACGGGGTCGCCGATGTCCGGGATGGTCAGTTCACCGCCGCCCAGCGGGCCCACGGAGTCGTCCCCGGTCTCGGGGACGGGGATCTGCGCGATGCCCCAGTGCAGGCTCTTCTTGGTGTTGAGGGTCTCGACCTGCCACGGCCCGTTGATCATCATGGCGGCGTTGCCGGCCATGAACTGGTCGTTGACGTCGGCCTGGGTCCAGTTGATCGTCGACTTGGACAGCGAGCCGTCGGAGATCAGCGACTTCCAGTAGTCCAGCGCCTCGACGACGTTGCGGCTGTCGAGGGCGGTCTCGTCGCCGCCGTTGGACCACATGAACGGGGTGAACTGGTAGACGCCGTCCTCCGAGCCGCCCGCGCTCAGGGCGACGCCGTACTGGTGGCCCTGGGTGAGCTTCCTGGCCGTCTCGCGCATCTCGGCCCAGGTGGTGGGCACCGGGAGACCGGCCTTGTCGAGGACGTCCTTGTTGTAGAAGAGCGCCAGGGTGTTCACCGTGCGCGCCGCGCCGTAGTACGTGCCCTTGTAGGAGCCGTAGTCGATGATGCCCTGGGGTACGTCGGTGGTGTCGACGCCCAGCTTCCTGAGGTCCAGCAGGCCGCCGGTCTCGGCGAAGGTCGGCATCTCGGAGCCGTCGAACTGGATGATGTCCGGCAGCGACTTCGAGGACGCCATCCGCAGCGACTTGGTCATGACCTGGTTGGCGGGGACCGACTGCTGCTCGATGGTGACGCCGAGCTGCTTGCCACAGCGTTCGAGGGTGGCCGCGTCCCAGCTGTGGTACGAGTCGTCCGTCGAGGAGTTCAGGACGGTGTACACGTCGGGGTCGCGGGACTGGCCGCAGCCGGCCAGCGCGACGGTGCCGACGAGCGCGGAGGCGACGGTGAGCGGGACGAGGACGCGCCGGCTGATCCGCCGGCGTCCGGGACGTGCCCCGTTCGAGAGGTGTGCTGTCACGGTGGTGCCCTTGCGTGGGAGGGGTGCCGGCTCCGGCGGACGCCCGTGTCCGGCGGAGTGAGAGGAGCGAGGAGCGGGCCCGGGGCCCTGGACGCGGTTCCGGCGGACGCGCGTCCGTGGGGGGTGGCTCACCCCCGTGCCCGGCACACGGCGCCGGGCACGGGGCGTGGTCGGGGTCAGCGGGTGCCGAGGAGGTGGTCCATGGCGAGCTGGTCGAGGCGCTCGAACGCCATCCCGCGCGCGGCGGCCGCGTCGACGTCGAACTCCTCGAACG
>NZ_JBVKBD010000037.1:0-31593 GCF_055657365.1 Streptomyces sp. NPDC107559
CATATGAGGAGCGAAATCCGGGCGACCTCCAAGCCGCAGCAGCGAAGATCAACAACTACAACGAGTAGCCACTCCACACAACTTGGGCCAGACCCTTCTTTGGGCTCCAGTGCACCAGCGTTTCGTGGCTCCATGACGTACGAAGTTGATCTGGCTCCACCGGTATGACAAGGCAGTTCAGGCCAGGGGCAGGAGGGCCTGGGCATCGCCTCGTGCGGCGTGATCGAATAGGGGATGACTTCGTTCTGGACTGGTAAACGGGTCCGCCTGCGCGGTATCGAGCCCGAGGACTGGACGGCGTTCGTGGGCTTCGCCGCCGATGAGGAGCGGTCAGGCGACCTGCTGCATCCGCCTCGGTCTGCTGAGGGGTTCCGCGCCTGGGCGAAGGAACAGGCCGTCGCGAAGTCCGATGGTGACTGCTTCACGTTGGCCGTCGAAGCCGTGGACACGGGGCAGATCGTCGGGGCTGTCGGCTCCCACTACGCAGATCCGCGGGCGGGGCGATTCGAGTACGGCATCACGATGGGTGCTGGGCACCGGCGCAAGGGCTACGCGGCAGAAGCCGTGGTGATGCTGCTGCGATTCATGTTCGCCGAGCGGCGATACCACAAGTGCGAGGCACGGATCTTCGCGCACAACGAGGCATCGCTGGCACTGCATCGCCGTCTCGGCTTCGCCGAGGAAGGGCGCCTGCGCGATCACGTGTTCTTTGCCAGCCGACACCATGATCTCGTCGTCATGGGCATACTCGCCGACGAGTTTGCGGACCTGCACTCAATGAGCGAACTTGAGTGAACACTGAGCCTCCCGGAGCAGAGTGAGGCTGCGGCAGCCTACCGACGACCTGCCCCCTTTGGAGTGAATGCGCTGCTCCGTCCGCCCGGCGACGGCAGGGATTGTGCGTCGATCACGGTCATGTCGGAGGCCGTGTTGCTTGATCACGGTCGTGTCGGGAGGCCGGGATGGGTTTGTCGCGGACGGAGCTGTTTGCTGCGATCCGGAGGGACAAGCATCTTGATCCGGAGCTGTCGCAGCGGGTTCTGGCGGAGAAGTACGGTGCATCGCCGGACGGTGAGGCAGGCTCTCTTGTCTGCTGTTCCGCCGCCGCGGAAGAAGCCGGCACCGCGGGTCACTGTCCTGGACCCCGCCAAGCCGTGGATCGACGCGATGCTGCGGGAAGACGCGAGTGCGCCGCGCAAGCAGAAGCACACGGCCCGCCGGATCCATCAGCGTCTTGCCCGGGACTACGACTTCGACCTGGCGTCGTACTCCACGGTCTGTGACTACGTGCTGGCCAGGCGCCCTCAGATCGAGGCCGAGGTACTGGAGGGCCGTCCGCACCTGACAGGCATGGTCCCGCAGGTCCACCTGCCCTGGGTGAGGAAGCCGAGGTCGACTTCGCCGACGTCTGGGTCCGCCTGGCGGGCCAGGTCGTCAAGTGTCACCTGTTCACGCTGCGACTGTCGTACTCCGGCAGGGCCGTCCACCGCGTCTAAAGCCTCGCAGGCCCAGGAGTCCTACATGGAAGGGCACGTCGAGGCGTTCAACGTCCGCCGGCGCCACCTATGCCCAACCGCTGGGGAACATGCTCAGCGGCGCCCAGGTGGAGGGCGACAGCCCTGGCGCCGCATACTCGGCAGCGTCGAGGTACCTGAAGCCGTGCACGGCGACCGACTCGATGCCGGACGTCGCGCCCGGCGAGACGACGGTCGCGCCGTGGGAGCGCGTGGTGTCGGCGCCGTGCGGGTCGTAAGAACCACACCTTCGAACCGCTGAACCAGATCGCCGTCCAGGCACACTGCCGGTCCGCGACCACGTACTGCCGGCCGGTCTGCGCCGTGCTCCCCCGGTCGGAGATCCGCCCTGTGCCCGGCACCGCTGTGGATCGTCTGGTCCCCAAAGAGCGGCACGGTCATGCTGGGCAACGTGCGCAGGTAGACGGAGTTCGACGGTTGTTCCGTCGGCCGACCGTTCATTCCTCAAACCGTGACACCGACACGGCAGAACGCTGTCACGGCCGGGGGGGGCCGGAGCCGGGCCGAAGGGCGGCCGCCGGGCGGAGCCGTCAGCCCCGGCGCAGGACCACGTCGAAGACGGTACGGAAGAACGCGTCCACGGCCGCCGCCGACTTGTCGGCCCGTGCCGCGATCAACGTCCCCTCCCAAGCACTGAGAATGAACAGCGCAGTGGCCTCCGTGTCGAGATCGCCGCTCAGATCACCCGCTGCCTGGGCCTCGTCGAGCACCTGCCGGATCCGTGCCCCCCACTGGTCGAACCCCTGCCTGACCGCGGCCCGGATCTGCTCGTTGTGGTCGGCGACCTCGGCGCCGAAGTTGCCCGCCAGGCATCCACGGACGAACCCGTTCTCCACCGTGTCCCTGCTGAGGAACTCGAAGTGCGCCCGTAGCCTTTCCAGCGGCGGACGGCCCGCCGTCGTGAGCATCTCGAAACGCAAGGAAGCCGCGTACCGGCTCAGCGCGTCCAGGGCGCTCTCCTCCTTGCTGGAGAAGTGGTTGTAGAACGAGCCCTTGGGGACACCCGCGGCTTTCACGATGTCGCTGATGCCCGTCGCGTTGAAGCCTTGCGCGTGGAACTGCTCGAAGGCCGCCTGCGCGATCTCCTCCCGCTTGGACGCCCGTCCCATCACTCCTACCTTCTGTCGAACATGTCCCGGCCCCTCACGATGCGCCCATCACGCCCGCGCGGCTCTGAACGCCGTACGACGTCGTCATGTACGGGTCGAGGAAGCCCAGGTCGCTCGACGGCAAGACGACCGACCATATTATAGCCGGGGCGCATCCGGCACTGCTGACAGCAGTCGCCGGAGGCCGTCCGAGCGCGGCCCTGAACGTGACCGATCCGGAGCCGCCGACCGCGGGACATCGGGTCGTGGGCCGCGCCCGGCGTCCTCATCAGCCGCCATGCCGGCGCTTTCACCTCGGCGTTCCCGCCCACCGTCCAGCGCATGCCGGTCGCCCGGCTGCACCACTTCGCCCGCCGGCTGGAACTGCACAACGCCGTCGCCGCCGTCCCCGCGGCAGGCCGAGGCACACCGGCTCCCTTCTGCGCTTGGGCGTCGACCCCTGCGAAGCCCGCCTCCCCCTTGCAAGCTGACCGCCGAGCCCGCCGCAGCCCCAGCCGAGCATCCGACCTGGACCGAGGGTCCATCGGGGCATGGGTTAGTCTTTTAAGACGACCGGTCATTTTGAAGTCCGCGACGCGTCCGGCCGCGCCGGAGCCATCGCCTTCGGCACCAAGCCCCCTGCCCGCCCTGGGCAGCAGCACACTCAGGAGCAGTCATGTCCACCTACCGAGCCTTCGAGGCCACCGGCGTCCACAACCTGCAGCTGGTCGAGCGCGAGCTGACCGAGCCCGCACCGGGCCAGGTGCGCCTGCGCGTGGAGGCCTGCGGTGTCTGCCACACCGATGTCCTGGCCGTGGAGGGGCTGCGCAGCGACCCCTCGCGCCCCGTCGTTCCGGGCCATGAGGTCGTCGGCGTCGTCGACGCCGTCGGGGCGGGCGTCACCGCCTGGCAGCCCGGTGACCGTGTCGGCGTCGGCTTCCTGAACGGCCAGTGCGGGGAGTGCGAGCCGTGCCGGCGCGGTGACTTCGTGAACTGCGGCAACCAGGAGCAGACGGGAACCACGATCGACGGCGGATATGCGGAGGTCGTCTACGCCCGGGCGAGCGGCCTGGTGCGGGTTCCCGAGGGCATCTCGGCGATCGACGCCGCTCCGCTGCTCTGCGCCGGTCTCACCAGCTTCATCGCCCTCCAGCAGGGGTCGACCAGGGCCGGCGCCCTCGTCGCCGTGCAGGGCATCGGCGGCCTCGGGCATCTCGCCCTGCAGTATGCGCGCAGCCTCGGCTACCGGGTCGCCGCCGTGGCGCGGGGCAAGGAGAAGGAGGGCTACGCGCGACAGCTGGGCGCCCACGAGTACATCGACAGCAGCAGCACCGATCCGGGAGCCGCGCTCACCGCTCTGGGCGGCGCCTCCGTCATCGTCGCCACGGCCTCCAGCGGCGCCTCGATGAATCCGCTGATCCGCGGCCTCGCCCCGAACGGCAGGCTCGTCGTGGTCGGTGCAGCGCCCGACCCGCTGAGCATCGCCACTCCCGACCTGATCTTCGGCACGCGTTCCCTCGTCGGCAGCCTGACCGGCTCATCCATCGAGAACGAGGACAACCTCGCGTTCAGCCTCGCCCACGGAATTCGCCCCAGCGTCGAGGTCATGCCCTTCACCCGGGCCCCGGAGGCTTATGAGCGCATGCTGTCGGGCGATGCCCGCTTCCGGGTCGTGCTCGACACGGCGGCCTGAGACATCGGCGGTGCTGGGCGTCACGACCTCGCCCGGCACCGCCCCGCGGCGGGTGCAGCACGTCTCCCACTCACACCGGCCGGCACGGGTTTCCCGCAAGGCATTCGTCCGAACACTCCGGCGCCCGCTCGGCCCCCGAAGGGAGCGCGTGCGCGGTGCTCGGCCTGAATCATCGGCGCGGATGTCCGCAGAGGGCCGGATCCCGGGTCGCGGGATTCGCCGGTCCGGCTCGCGGAGCCTGCCCGCACTCGACGGCGGCGACAGCGCCCCCGTGCGCGCGAGGACGGATTCCCCGGATCAGGCGGCTGCGTCCATGCCAGCCGCGGTACGCAGCTTGCGCAGCGCGTTGTTGTGACCCGGGCCTGCGCCCGAGGCGGACAGCCCGGGGCCGACGCGGTGCCGAGCGCCGCGGCAGTGGCCCGGCCCGGCCGCTGCAAGGTCGCGCAGACGCGGAGGGCTGCTCAGCACGCACGGACGCCGTCATGACCGAGCCGGCGCACCAGGAACGCCCTGGTGCGTCGGCTTCGGCGTGTCCGCCTCGTGACCGTCCACGCACACAGAGCCGATGCGACCCAGCTCACCTCCTCCGACCCAGCATCCATTAGACAGATCTGTCTAATATGGGGATGTCCGCTTCGCCCTATTCGGAAAGTGATCCATGAGTCGCGCATCCAGCACGCCCCTCTCTCCGGTCGTCCCGATCAAGCGGTCCCCCGCGCACGCAGCTCCGCGTCGACGAGCCCTCAGTCTGGGACCCGGGGCCTCCATCGGCCTGTTGGCCTCGATCCTCATATCGCTGCTGGCGTCCTCCAGCGCGCCGACTCCCCTCTACGCGATCTACCAGCAGCACTGGGGCTTCTCCCCCATCACCGTCACCGTCGTCTTCGGCGTGTACGCGGTGGCCGTGCTGGTCGCGCTGCTGGTCTTCGGGAGGATCTCCGACCAGGTGGGCCGACGGCCGGTGCTTCTGACCGCACTCATCGCACAGGCCGCCGCGATGGCCGTCTTCATCACCGCCGATGATGTGGACGCACTGCTTACCGGTCGCGTCCTGCAGGGGCTGAGCACCGGCGCGGCGGTCGGTGCCCTCGGCGCCGGAATGCTCGACATCGACGCCCGCAAGGGCGGCTTCCTGAACTCCTTCGCGCCCACGCTGGGCACCGCGAGCGGCGCCTTGGCCTCCGGACTGATCGTGCAGTACCTGCCGGCCCCCACCCACCTCGTCTACGTCGTACTGCTCGGTGTCTTCGCCGTGCAGGCGCTGGCCGTGCTCGCCCTCAACGAGACGGTGAGCCGCAAGCCCGGTGCGCTGGCCAGCATGATCCCCGAGTTCAAGCTGCCCAGGTCGGCCCGCGCGTCGGTGGCAATCGCCGCCCCCGTGATGTTCGCGGTGTGGGCGCTGACCGGTCTGTACGGGGCGCTGGGCCCGGCCATCGCCCGGGGCTTGGTGCACTCCACCTCCGTGGTGTGGGGAGGCCTGCCGCTGTTCGTCCTCGCCGGCTCCGCGGGCCTGGCCGTCGTGACGCTGCGCAGCGCCGGCACGCGGACCATGATGCTGACCAGCGTCGGCACACTGGTCGTCGGCGTGGTGATCACCTTGGTGTCCATCGGCTCGGGCACCGGCGGCACACCGTCCGTGATCGGTTTCTTCGTGGGAGGCGCGATATCCGGCTTCGGCTTCGGCAGCGGGTTCCAGGGCGGCATCAGGCTGGTCGTACCGCAGGTGAAGCCGCACGAGCGAGCCGGGATCCTTTCCCTTCTGTACGTCGTGTGCTACGTGGGGCTGGGTGTGCCTGCCGTGATCGCCGGCGTCCTGGTGGTGCACGGTGGCGGCCTGATCCAGACGTCCAGGGAGTACGGCATTGCCGTCATCGTGCTGGCCCTCGCGGCCATGACCGGACTCCTGCGCAGCGGCCGCCACGCGGAACGGGTGTCCGTGATCCGGTCGGAGCACCCTCTGCGCGAGGCAGCGCCCGTGGCGCAGGTCTAAGAGGTATGACGCAGTTCCCCGGCGTAGAATGAACAGGTCTGTCTGAAGAGGTGATGGCCATGGCGACCAAGACTGCGGCCAAGATGTCCGCACGCGAGCGGCTGCTCGAAGCTGCCAACGAGCTCTTCTACGGCGAAGGCGTACAGACCGTCGGCATCGACCGCGTCATCGAACACGCCGGGGTGGCCAAGGCGTCCCTGTACAACACCTTCGGCAGCAAGGAAGGCCTGGTCTGCGCCTACCTAGAACTCCGCTACGTACGGATGCGGGACCGGATCACCCGGACACTGACCCGCTTCCGTACCCCGCGCGAGCAGCTGCTCGGCGTCTTCGACGCGCTGGGTGAGGCGTTCACCGATCCCGAGTACAACGGCTGTGCGTTCGTGCGGGCCACCGCCGAGACGGCCGAGGACAGCGCGATCCGGCAGGTCGCCGACAATTACCGAGCCTGGGTGCGGGGCCTGTTCACCGAACTGGCCGCCGCGTCCGGATACGCCGCCCCCGAGGTGCTGGCCCGACAGCTCCACCTGCTGTACGACGGCGCGAGCCAGTCCGCGCGGATGGACCGTGACCCCTCCGCCGCCACGACCGCCCGCGCCGCGGCGGCCGCCCTGCTCGACGTCGCGCCGCTCACGGCGTCCGCCGCCACTTCGTAGGAGCTCCGGCCGCGGAGCACCGGACCGCCGCGACGGCCGATGCAGTCACCCGGTCCCTGCGCCGCATCCGTCCGGTTGGGGAACAGGAGGCGTGGCCGAGGTGGTGCTGTCGGCCCCGGGCACGTCAGTCGCCGTCCGCTGGCTGCCGATCACGGCCAGCGCCGTACGTGAGCTGCCTCCGTACTTGCGCATCGCCGATTTCGACTGCGCCCCGACCGTGCTCGGAGACCTCAGCAGCTCAGCAGCGATCTGCCGGTTCGTCAGTCCCCGGAGCACCAGTTGCAGCACCTCCCGCTCACGGGGCGAGGTCTTGGAGCGTTTGCCATTGCGGGAGTTGCCGCCGTACTTGCCGACCGGGTCGTGCTTGTCATAGCCGAGATGCTCCGTGATCTCGCCTTCAAGGGCGGACTCCAGCAGTCGCTTGGTCAGGTGCTGCAACAGCCCGCCCTCACCAGGCAGCTGCAGCCCTTCCGCCTGGGCTCGGTGCACCAGCTCGTCGTTCAACTGGTCGTCCACGGCCCTCGCCGACACAGCCTTCGAAGGCTCGACGGGTCCGTACTCGGACACGTTCTCACTGGTCATCGATGTACCTTCCGTGATCGGGAGTTACACCGAACGTCTGGCTCTTCCAAGAATTTCGTAGGCGTTGATCGTCTGGGTGTTCCTCGGCGCTGGTGCGCTGCGTTCGTGCAGGCTGGGCGTGTGTGACGTCGAACTGGCCGTGCTGTTACCGCAGTTGGCTGAGGTGCAGGTCGGGCGGGTGTGTGCGAGGGCGGACCTGATCCGGATCACGGCCCGGACCAGGGACGGGGTCCGGTGTGCTTGTCCGGGGTGCGGCGAGTCTTCTTCGTGGGTGCACTCGCGGTACGTGCGGCACATCGCGGACGAGGCCGTCGGCGGCAGACCGGTCGTGATCGACCTGTGTGGGCGGCGCCTGTACTGCGAGAACTCGGATTGTTCGAAGGTGACCTTCGTCGAGCAGGTGGCGGGGCTGACCGAGCGGTATCAGCGGCGAACTCCCGCACTGCGCCGGGTGATCGAGGCGATCGCCAGAGTGCTGGCCGCCTCGGTCGGCGCCCGCCTTCTGACGGTCTTGCATCAGGTGGTGAGCCGGGCGAGTGTGCTGAACTGCTTGATGCGCATTGCGCCGCCGAAACGCGAAGCCCCGCGAGTGGTCGGGATCGACGAGTTCGCGCTGCTGCGCGGCCACCGCTACGCCACGATCATCATCGACGCACAGACGGGTCAGCGCATCGAGGTGCTGCCGGACCGGAAGGTCGCAACGGTCTCCGCCTGGCTGTGCGAGCATCCAGGCGCACGGGTGGTCTGCTGCGACGGCGCGGGAGGTTTCGCCCAGGCTGCCCTCGATGCCAACCCGAAGATCGTGCAGGTCATGGACCGCTGGCACCTCTGGCGCGGGCTCGTCGAGGCCGTGGTCAAGGAGGTCACGGCCCGTAGCTCGTGCTGGGGCAGGTTCGGACCTCCGCTGCTCGAGGGCAAACGCGCTCAGGACACCCGCGAGCGGTGGCAGCAGGTCCATTGCCTGCTCGACCAGGGCGTCGGCCCGCTTGAGTGCTCCCGCCGGCTCGGCCTGGCCCTGAACACCGTCACACGCTACGCCCGCCACACCGAGCCCGACGGACTGGTGCGCACGCCGACCTACCGGCCCGGACTGGCCGCCCCCTACCGGCACTATCTGCGCGAGCACCGCGAGAAGGACCCGTCCGTCCCGGTCACGCATCTGCCGGCCGAGATCCGCGACCGCGGCTATGCGGGCAGTGCGAACTTGCTGGTCCGCTACATCAACTCGGGCCGTGTCGAAGCCGACCATGCCGCGCTTTCCCCACGCCGGGTGATCGGCCTGCTCACCCGCCATCCTGACCGACTCGACGAGAACCAGCACCGACTCCGCGACCAACTGGCCTCAGCCTGCTCGGAGATGACCACCCTGGCGGCGCAGATCCGATCCTTAGCCCAGCTGCTGATCCCGACCGACGGCAACGCCGCCGACCTGACCCGCTGGATCACCCGAACCCGCGCCGCGGATCTGGCCTTCCTGCACGCCTTTACCACCGGCCTGGAACGCGACCGCGCCGCCATCGACGCGGCCGTGACCCTGCCCTGGCGCAACGGCCGCACCGACGGCGTCAACGCAAAGATCGAACTCATCAAACGCCAGCTCTACGGCCGAGCCGGACACCGTCTCCTCCGCCAACCCATCCTGCTCAACTGACACCCCTGTCACAGCGATCAACGCCTACGAATTTCTTGGAAGAGCCAGAACGCTTACACGCCCACCTGGTTCAGCCCTGGCCCTGGAGGGTGGCGAGCCAGTCGGTCAGCAGGCGGTTGACCTCGTCGGGGCGCTCCTGCTGGATCCAGTGGCCGCAGCCGTCCAAGAGGCGGGAGGCCGACAGGCCGGGAAGGGTGGTGGGGTAGGCGTCGATGGCGTCGGACATCCAGGTGGTGGAGGCGTCCAGGGCGCCGCCGATGAACAGGGACGGCTGCTTGATCGGGGCTCCGCGGTACGGGGCGAGGTCTTCCCAGTCCCGGTCCATGTTGCGGTAGCGGTTGAGTGCACCGGTGATTCCTGTGCGCTCGAACTCCCCGGCGTAGACGTCGAGCTCGTCCTCGCTCAGCCAGGCCGGGAGGACCCCTGTGGGGAAGCGGTCGCGCAGCCGGCCGCCGCCGCGGGTGACGAAGTGCGGGTCGGGCTCGCCCTGGGCGGGCATGGTGTCGGCGGACAGGGCCGCGTAGAAGCCCGCGAGCCAGCCCCGGACGTCGGGCTCGATCTCTGCCTCGGCGCGGCCGGGCTCCTGGAAGTAGGAGACGTAGAACTCCTGCTCGGGGCGGCCGATCTGGCCGAAGATGTCGGTGGGGCGGGGGCCGCCGGGCGGCGTGTAGGGGACGCTCAGCAGGCCGACGGCGCGGAAGACCTCGGGGTGGAGCAGGGCGCAGGCGGCAGCGATGCTGGAGCCCCAGTCGTGGCCGACGACCACCGCGTTCTCCTCGCCGAGGGCGCGCACGACGGCGACGTTGTCCTCCACCAGGTCCAGCATCCGGTAGGCGTCGGTCGCCTCCGGCTTGGAGGAGCGGCCGTAGCCGCGCACGTCGATCGCCACTGCCCGGTGGCCGGCTGCGGCGAGGGCCGGGAGCTGGCGGCGCCAGGAGTACCAGGACTCGGGGAAGCCGTGCACGAGCAGGACCAGCGGGCCGGTGCCCTGCTCGACCAGGTGCAGGCGCCCGGCCGGGGCCTCGACGGTGCGGTGGCGGAGCTCGGCGGTCGGCTCGGGCTGCATGGGCTTCTCCTCGGATCGCGGGCGGACGCGGCTACCCATCGATCATGCGGCGCGGCACCCGCTCGACGCGATCAGCCTTGCCATTCTGGCAAACTCGCAGGACAGAGCGGTGGAGCGGCACGGCAAGAAGGAGCGAGAACGGTGGCAGTCGACGACGTGAACGGCACGCTGGCCTCGATGGGGCCCCGGCTGCGGGCCGCGCGCGAGCACCACGGCGCGACGCTCACCGGTGTCAGCTGCGCGACCGGCATCTCGGCCAGCACGCTGTCCCGGATCGAGACCGGCCGGCGCCAGCCCACCCTGGAGGTGCTGCTGCACCTGTCGAAGGAGTACGGCGTCTCCCTGGACGAGCTGGCCGGCACCGCACCCGCCCCCGCGGCCGAGCCGCGCGCTACGGCGCCGTTGAGCTTCGGCGACGGCAAGGCGGTGCTGCCGTTGACCCGGTACGTCGGCGGCCTGCACGCCCACAAGCACGTCCTGGCCTCCCTCGAGGACCCGCCCGCGCGGCCCCGACAGGTCTCCCACGACGGCCACGAGTGGCTGTGCGTCCTGTACGGGCGGCTGTGGCTCGCCCTCGGCGACCAAGACCTCATCCTGACTCCCGGGGATGTCGCCGAGTTCGACACCCGCACCCCGCACGGGGTGGCGAACGCCAGCCCCAGTGGGCCGGTCGAGTACCTGATCATGTTCGGACCGCAGGGCGAACGCCCACGACCGCGCACCCCTCCAGCCGCTGGTCGTGGGAACCGCCGGCCGCATCGCGCCCAGGCCGGCCGCCATGAACAGCCGTAGGATCCGCAACCCGCTTTCGACACGACAGCGAAAACACGACCTGCACACAGGCTCGCGGCCAAGAGCCGCCCAGATTCCTGGAACTCGCGCACTACCGACCGGGCGGCGCACAAGATCCGCCGCGCCGAGCAGGGCCACGAACACACTGCTGCCCAGCACCTCGCGCCCGTAGCTCCACGGCTGCGGCCCGGCTGCGACCCCGCCCCGTGGCTGCGCGAGGCCCTGGCCGCGGTCGGCGCCCGCAACATCCGGCACCGCGCTGCGACGTTCGCCCGCGTAGAGGAAGCTGCCCCCGCACGGGGCATTGCCTGGCTTGGTTCACGTGAAGTGGTTCTGGCACGACTTCCGGATGCTGTTGGTGATCTTCACTCGGTGGGGTGAAGATCACCAACAGCATCCGGGAAGCGAGCCAGAACCCGTGAAGCAGCAGCGTTTGATCAGCGGTTCGGGCAGAAGTTGGCGATCTTGAGTGCTGCAGGTGCTCACGAGAAATGACGTCACGGATGTGTGGTGTTACTTGAGTACGGCAGAAGGCGACCGCGCTCTTGATCATCGGTCGTTAGACTCCCGGGGTTCGGATGCTATCGGCGGACCGGAAGGCCAAGCCATGGACGATGACCACTGGGCCGGGTGGCCGGAACGGTGGGTCGGCACGGATTGCGACATGCGAACGGTCGTGGGCGCGATCCCGCGGGAAGTCAAGGACGGGTTCAGGTACGACGAGATCCCTTGGCAGCGGTTCCCGCACTTCTACGGACCGGGCGGAGAGATTCCCGTCCGCCTGGCGACGCTTGCCTCCGAAGACGTCGAAGCGGCCGACCGGGCTCTCCGGCAGCTGTGGGATCACCTTCACCACCAGGGCAGCACGATCGCGGTGGGAGCACTGGCGGTGCCGTTCCTGCTCCGGATCGCGGCCACCGGGTCCTCCGGGCATCGCGCGGACACGCTCCAACTGGTCGCCGAGATCGCACGGTGCCAGCACTTCGGGGATGGCAGACGCGAAGGCCTTCTCCAAGTCGCCGAGGATCCAGAGCTGGTGGAGGGCACCACGAGGTGCCCGGTGGACTGGACGATTCAGGCCGCTCGCGACGCCATCACGGCCGACCTGCACCTGCTGTTCCCGCTTCTCTCCGACCCCGATGCCGATGTCCGCTCCGCAGCCGCCTTCGTTCTGGCGGTGGCAACCGGCGAGATCCCACACATCTCCTCGGCGCTGCACCACAGGCTGGCGGTGGAGGACGATCCGGCAGTGCGGGCGAGCTTGATCCTGGCGATCGCTCAGCTCGCCCGCGAACACCAGGACAAACACGCTCCGGCATGGGCCCGGGACCTGTGCTCGGACGCCGCCCAACCGCCCGAGACCCGCGTCGGCGCCGCCCTCGCCTGGCTGTGCCTGGTCACCGACCCCGTCCCCGACGAGCTCCGCACCCTCCTCACCGACCCCGACACCGACCAACTCGGCGAGCTGTTCCAACAGGTGCCATGGCTCCCCCCGGTCGACCACAGCAGCGGACTGCGCCGCTGTATCCACGAAATGCTCACTCCGGATGTTCCCTGGAACAGCGCTTGATGGTCCTCCGCCAGGAGGGCGGAGCACCATCACGTCGGAGCCTTCAGTGGACAGCCGGCCTCGGCTGGCGATTCGCCTCGAGCGCGGGTGCCGGCCAGCCGGCAGGAGTCGGTGCCGGTTTGCGGATTCTCAACGGGGCTACGGCCGAGAGCCGTGATGGTCGAAGCCAGTGCCCGGTCCACTGGCCACCGCGCCGCCCAAGAAATGGCCGGCAGAGAGGCACTCCCATGGAGTCTTGGGGTGAAAAATGCTGCCGCTGACACCCCAGTGCCTCCCAGACCTCGCTGCAGCTGCGCCAGCCAGCCAGCCAGCCGTGACGAGGATCTGATGCTGCCTCTGCTGCGCGAGGCGAACAAGCGGTCTGGAGTGGCAGCATGAACGACATGTTCGAGGCCCTTGAAACGCTGACCGACCGCGATCCGGACCATCGGGATGTCGCCGCCGACGTTCTCGGGGACCTCCTTCGCGGCACCGCACTCGACGCTGACTCCGTTCGTCTGGCCGTCGGACGTCTGGTCAGCGTGGCCGTCAACGAACCGGTGACCCAGGTACGCGAGTCCGCCCTGAACTCGATCAGCGAGGTATTCGACCACTACAGCCTGCCTCTGGCCCTCGTCACACCGCTGACGACAGCCATGCCGACGATGGAACGCGAACTCCTCGTCCACACGCTCTACATCTTCGGGGCCACCCACGACCCGCAGGCCCGGCCGCTAATCGAGTCCTTCCTCCATCACCCCGACTCAGAGGTGCGCGAGGAGGCTCGGCTCGCAGCAGCCGAGATCACCGCCGTCGAGTCGAAGGGCCTCACCCACAACTCTTGACTATTCCTCTCGGCAGGCGCCCCGTTGTGACGGCGCCTGCCCGGCACGCTCGACACGGCGACCGGCCACCCGGCACTTCCCGCAGCGCCCGCGCCGGGATACAGACGACAAGAGCGCAGCCAGCCCCAGAACCGCTCCTCGCGAGCGCCGCACCCCGCACCTCCCGCGCCGTGCTTGCCGGACATGACGCCGGACTGATGTAGCAGCAGGGTCCGCGCAAGGGATCACGTACCGCCATGCACACACCGTGCACGCCCCCAGACCACGCGGCAGCTGCAGCCCCGCCCAGCCGTCCTCCCGCCGACAGCAGGTGGCCGCCGGCCCGCAGCAGCTCGTCCCGGCCGCAGTACCCGCAGGCCTGCTGGCTGGCCGGACTCTACTACCGCTCCCCTTCCGGGGTGCTGACCTGGCACTACTACCTCATCGACACCTGCGCCGACCCCCAAGAAGCCCTGCGTCAGGCACGGATGAAGGCCGACCACCCCACAGAACGCAGCAGCCGTCACCGCCAGCATCTCGACCACACCTGGACCGAGGTCCGCGCCATCAAAATCGGCCGGGTCGAAATCGACGAACGGACAGCCGGCCGGTAGGGGACTACGCGAAGAGCACCCGAGTGGCGTCTGCGGTAGCGGGCAGCCGCCACCGGCTCGGTCGCCGTCCGGGCCTGTTTGCCGGGTCTGTCGATGCCTCGGCAGGCTCCATGACCGACTTGAGTCAAGGGGCTGCCAGGGTGGCGCGGTCTCGGGCTTTGTAGACCGCGTCGGTCAGACTGGCAAGGTCATACGGCCCGCGGTGCACGCGGCCATTGACGAAGAACGTCGGAGTACCCGCGACCCCGCTGAGATCGGCGGACTCAACGTCCTCGGCCACCTGCGCGGCACCCCGGTGGGCGCGCAGGTCGTTTTCGAAGCGGTGCACGTCCAAGGCCAGCTGACCGGCGTAGCGCAGGAGATCCTCCACCCGCAGATCTCCCTGGTGGGCCAGGAGGACGTCGTGCATTTCCCAGAAGGCGTCTTGGCGTGCCGCCACCTCGGTGGCCTCGGCCGCGAGTTGGGCGTGGGGGTGTACGTCGTTCAGTGGAAGGTGCCGCCAGACGTAGCTGACATCTCCGGCGCCGGCGAGAAGCTGGCGCAGTACCGTCTCGGTCTGGCCGCAGTAGGGGCATTCGAAATCGCCGTATTCGACTACGGAAACCAAGGCATTGCGGGGGCCTCGCACGTGGTCACGCTCCCAGTCCACTGGTACGGCGAGGTCGGTGACGCCTTGGCCCGTACCCAGCAGGGCACGGGTGCGTGTGCCCTGGGGCAGGGCGTGGACCAGGGTGGTGATCATCCAGGTGAGAGCCAGGGAGACGGGTACTGTCGCGAGAATACCGATCTTGGCCTGGGTGAGTTGTTCGCCGCTGAAGGCGAGGGCCGCGATCAAGAGTGACACCGTGAACCCGACACCGGCCGCGCTTCCACCTGCAAGGACGGCGCCCCAGCCCACTTGGGGGCGCAGGTGCCCCCGGCTCAGCCGGGTGGTCAGCAGCTCGGCGATGGTGATGCCCAGCGGTTTGCCGACGACATAGGCGACGACGATGCCCAGCGCGATCGGAGAGGCAAGGCTGTCGACGAGACCGCTCAAGGGCACGTGGATACCGGCGTTGGCAAGAGCGAACAGGGGAACAATGACGTAGCTCGACCACGGATGGTAGAGCCGTTCAAGACGCTCGTTGGGAGATATCGCCGTCGCCAGCCCCTGGCGCAGGGAACGCTCCAGTTCGGGGGTGGGCTGCTCCCGGAAGAGCCGAAACAGCCCCGTGGTGCGTTCCAGATCGCTGCGTGACGCCGGATACGCGTAGGTGATCAGGCCGAACATCAGACCCGTGACGACCGGGTCGATGCCGGATTCGAGCAGGGCCACCCATACGACGGCGGCAAGGACGGCGTAGGGCGCCCCGTGACGAACCCCAGCCCTGCGCAGGAGCAGCACCACCGCAAACGTGGCTATTGCGACCAGCAGCGCCGGCCAGGAGAGGTGACCGCTGTAGACGAGGGCGATGACACCGAGAGCGACGAAGTCATCGACGACGGACACCGTCAGCAAGAAGGCACGCAGAGTGCCTGGGAGCCGATCACCCAGGAGCGCCAGGGTCCCCAGGACGAAGGCGGTGTCGGTGGACATGGCCGTACCCCACCCGTGTCCGGCATCGTGCCCGGCGGCGAAGGCCACGAAGATCGCGACGGGAATGAGCATGCCCATGATTCCTGCGACGAGGGGGAGTGTCAGGCGGTGGCGCTGGCGCAGCTCACCCATGTCGAACTCCCGGCGTGCCTCCAGACCAACTACGAAGAAGAACAGCGCCATAAGGCCGCTGTTGATCCACTCGCGCAGTTCCAGCTCGACACCGGCAGAGCCGACGCGGACGGACAGCACCGTGGCCCAGGTGTGTTCGTACACCGCCGGGGCCGCGCCGGCCCACACCAACGCGGCGAGCGCTGCAGCCACCAGAACGACAGCGCTGCCCGTCTCGGTGCGCAGGAAGTCCCGCAGAGGAGTCCGCATGGCATCCGAGCAGACAGTCTGTACGGCTCGCCGCGAACGTTTGCCAGGGATCTTGGAAGTCATGTCTTGTGCTCACCAATGTCAGACGCGTGGTGCGCGGGTCCTTCCAGAATCTGTCAGTCGGCAGCGTCGTGCCCGCTTAGCAAACCGGCAGACAGCAAGCCACGGGCGCGGCGGACCAATCGCCCGCCCCCCACCTCATCCCGTTGCTCCATGCACCCAGTCGTTTACGCGGTGCCACTTGGAGCTTCCGTCTGAGCTCGACCGATCCACGCGTTGCCGAGAGGTATGAACCGGCGGGTGAGAGCCCGACGGCATCGACCGGGGCCTCGGCCTTTTCCCTCGACTCAGCCGACCAGGCCGTGTGCGCCGTCAGTTCTCCGACGGGATTCGCGCGGCGATCTCCCTTGCCAGCCGATCCGCCTGCACCGACATGCTCCCGCCCTCCTGCGTGACCGCCACCAGCAGCGCGAGCAGATCGTGCGCCTCCTCCAGCGTCAGCTCAGCCAGACGCTGCGCCGTGTCCGCGAGCGGCGCAAACAGGGTGGAGTCCCCATCGAGCGGGTCGTAGTCGTCCATGATCTTGGCAGCGTACCCACCAGGCCCAAGGTCACGCCCAACCCCGGGTTCGCCCCCCACCAAAAGCACGCGAGGCTCCGGCCGGGATGGTCCCGGCCGGAGTCTCGCAAAAAAGAGTGTGGCCCCTCACCGGATGTTCCCGAACTCCCACGGCCAGCAGGCCAGGCCGCGGAAGGAGCTCACCGTGCCCGTTGTCCCCGCAGCCACTGCAGGGGCAGCTGCGCAGCCCCGCGGCACGCGGTGCGTGGCAAGGGGGCATGGAGGCATGGGGGCATGGGGGCATGGGGGCAGCAGTCCGCCCAGAGCATGCAGTTCCGGGCGCGCCGCCGTGCAGAGGGGCTGGTGCGACTGCGATCCCCGGCCGGTGATCCCCGGTCGCTGGCCGGGGTGCGGGTCAGTGGCGGTGGCCGCGGCGGCCGTATCCCCAGGACTCGTCGTCGACCAAGCAGCCGTGGTCGTTGCGCAGGGTCGCGGTGTCGCGGTCATGGGTCCACACGTACGCGCGGCGGTCCTGGTACAGGTCACTTCGGGTGTCGCGGCCCTCACCGGTGTCGATACGGACCGTGGCGCGGCCGGCCAGGCGGTAGCCGTCGAAGGTGTAGGTGCGGCCGGACTCGTCCTCAGACGTCATCTCATTTGGCTGGGTAAGCTGTCGGTTGTGGTGGGGATCGTTGAGCGGCTGGTGCCGGACGAGTTGTGGGAGCTGTTCCAGAGAGTGGTGCCGGAGGCGCCGTCGCGGCCTCAGGGTGGTGGCCGGCGTCGGCACGGCGACCGGGAAGTGCTGGCCGCGATCGTCTTCGTGGCGACCTCGGGCTGCACGTGGCAGCAGCTGCCGTCCGCGTCGTTCGGTCCCTCCGGGGCGACTGCCCACCGAAGGTTCACCGAATGGTCGAAGGCCCGGGTGTGGGCGAAGCTCCACCGCCTGCTCCTGGACGAACTCGGCTCCCGCGGCGAACTGGACTGGTCCCGCTGCGCGATTGACTCGGTGAACATGCGGGCCCTGAAAAAGGGGAGCTGACAGGCCCGAATCCTGCCGATCGAGGCAAGTACGGCTCGGAGATCCACCTGCTCACCGAGCGGACCGGCCTGCCCCTGTCCGTGGGGATCTCGGGAGCGAACCTCCACGACAGCCAGGCACTGATGCCACTGGTGACGGGGATACCGCCGATCCGCTCCCGGCGCGGACCCCGCAGGGGCAGACCGGGCAAGCTCCACGCCGACTAGGTATACGACTACGACCACCTGTGGCGATGGTTACGCAGCCGAGGCAGCCGCCATCGCATCGCCCGCAAAGGCATCGAGTCCTCGGCCCGGCTGGGCCGCCACTGCTGGACCATCGAACGCACGATGTCCTGGATCGCCGGATGCCGCAGACCGCACCGCCGCTACGAGCGCGAAGCCCAGCACTTCCTGACCTTCACCAGCATCGCCTGCACCCTCATCTGCTACCGCAGACTCGCCAAATGAGATGAGGTCTCAGAGACACGAACCGAGGGCACGACTTCCCTCATTCGCGACAGCCACGATCCACCGGAATCCCCGAAGCAATCACCCACCCATCCACGCATCAGGGGTTGACATGCAGCGCTGCGCAACACAGCCTTTGGCAACGTTGTCATTCCGGCTTGGTACAGGATTGCGGTGCGGGCGGCTAGCACCGTTTTTTGATGGGACGTCACACATGCCAGATCAGTCGGGTCCGTCGCGCCATCCGTCGCGTCGGACCGTCATCACCACGGGTACGAGCCTGCTGGCCGGATTCGGCCTCAATTCGGCACTGCCCGTTTCGACCGCCGCTGCCGCCCCCACCAGCGCACCAGTCCACCCCTCCGCCGTCGGCGAACTGGCCCTCTACAGGCCCGTCTCGGTCTCCTCGACCGCCTACGCCGCCACACCCGGTTCCTTCGTGGTCGACCGCCTCTCCTCCCCCCGCGTCCGGGGCAGCGGCTGGCGTGCCGAGGACGGCGACCCGCAGTGGATAGCCGTCGACCTCCAGGCTGCCTGCGACGTCAACCGGGTCAGCCTGACTTTCGAAGCAGCCGCCTCCGACCCGGTGTACACGCCGCCCACCACGGGCAACGTGCACAGCGGCACCACGGGTGACGAGATCCAGTCGAGCTACTCGCTGGTCTTCGTGGTCGAGACGTCCCTGGACGGCAAGTCCTGGACCACCGTGCACCGCACCACGGCGGGAACCGGCGGCGTCGTGGACATCCAGTTCCCCAGCCCCATGTCGGCGCGCTGGGTGCGTATGACCTCCCAAAAGCGCTCCAGTCCGCTGCCCCTCGGTCTGAACGGTTTCGAGGTCTACGGCATCGCCAGGGGCGAACGCCCCGCTGTCACCGGTTGGACCGACTGGGGCACTCGGCACGGCGAGGCGCCCAGGCTGGCGATCGCCGATGACGGGACCGTCCCCGTGGAGTCGGGCTGGCGGCTCACCATGGACGACTGGGCGGGCGCGGACGGCGCAGGTCTGTCGAAGACGTCCGTCGACACCAGCACATGGCTGCCCGCGACCGTTCCTGGCACCGTGCTCGGCTCGCTTGTGGAGCAGGGCAAACTGCCTGACCCGGTGGCGGGCTTGAACAATCTGCGCATCCCGGAGGCGCTGTCGCGCCACTCTTGGTGGTACAAGCGGGACTTCGCGCTGCCGCGCGACCTGCGCACGGGCGCGGGCCGCCACGTCTGGCTGGAGTTCGACGGCGTCAACCACAGGGCCGAGGTGTGGCTCAACGGCGAGCGGGTGGGCGATCTGACTTACCCGTTCGCCCGTGCCGCGTTCGACGTCACCCGGCAGCTCGCGCCGAGCGGCGACAACGCACTCGCGGTGAAGATCGCGCCGATGCCGGTCCCCGGCAGCCCCGGTGACAAGGGTCCGCTGGGCGAGTCGTGGGTGGACGCCGGCGCGCTGCAGATGAACCTCAACTCCCCCACCTACCTGGCGTCCTCGGGATGGGATTGGATGCCGGCCGTCCGTGACCGCGCGGCGGGCATCTGGAACCACGTCCGACTGCGGTCGACCGGGCACATCGTACTCGGCGACCCGCGTGTGGACACCGTGCTGTCCGCGCTGCCGGACGTGTCGGTGGCCGAGGTGACCGTGGTCGTACCGATCCGCAACGCCGACATCGCCGACCGTGAGGCGACGGTCACCGCGTCCTTCGGCGACGTGCGCATCTCGAAGACCGTCAACGTGAAAGCGGGTGAGAGCATCGATGTCGTCTTCGCTCCCGACGCCTTCCGACAGTTGAAGCTGCGCGACCCCAAGCTGTGGTGGCCGAATGGTCTGGGCGACCCCAATCTGCACGACCTCACGCTCACCGCGTCGGTGGGCGGTCAGGAGAGCGACCGGCGCACCACTCGCTTCGGTATCCGTCAGTTCGGCTACGAGTACGAAGTGCCGCTCGCGTTCACCTCCTCCGGTGACTCCTACACGCAGACTGTGGCCTTCGATCGGCAGCACGCCCGGTACGTCCGCATCAGATGCCTGACCCGGGCGACCTCCTGGGGCAGCTCCCTGTGGACCCTGTCCGTGGGCGACAGCACACGGCCTGGCACCGACCTCGCGCTGCATGCGGCAGCAGAGGCGTCCAGCACCGATCAGGCCGGCCACGGCGCGGCCAACGTCACCGACGGCGACGCAGGCACCCGTTGGTCCTCCGCGTTCGAGGATGACCAGTGGATCCGCATCGACCTTGGCTCCCCCCAGTCCTTCGACCGGGTCGACCTCACCTGGGAACAGGCGTACGCCAAGGCCTTCGTGGTCCAGGTCTCCTCGGACGACTCGGACTGGACCGACGTGAAGTCGGTGGACAACGGCGCCGTGCCACTGCCGTTCAACAACGGCAATGCCAGCCTCCAGGTCGAGGACTTCGACCAACAGACCGCGCGCTACGTCCGTCTCAACTGCGGCTTGCGCAACAGCAGTTGGGGAAACTCGTTGTGGTCCTTCGGCGTCGTCGACCGGGGTGACCCCGGCACCGATCTCGCTCTGCGGCAGCAGGCCACCGCGTCCACCGAGGAGTCCGGCCACCCGGCTTCGCACGCCACCGACGGCGACCCGAGTACCCGCTGGTCCTCCGCCTACGAGGACCACCAGTGGATCCAGGTGGATCTCGGGTCTGCACGGAAGTTCGACCGTGTCGCCGTCGTCTGGGAGACCGCGTACCCGAAGACGTACACGATCCAGGTGTCCGACGACGGCGAGAAGTGGACCGACGTCAAGTCCGTATCGAACACACCGGATCCGCTGAAGATCAGCGTCAACGGTGTGCGCGTGCTGGCCCGCGGCGGCAACTGGGGCTGGGACGAACTGCTGCGCCGGATGCCGGCGGAGCGCATGGACGCGGCCGTGCGCATGCACCGCGACATGAACTTCACCATGATCCGCAACTGGGTCGGCAGCAGCGACCGAGAGGAGTTCTTCGCCGCCTGCGACCGGCACGGCATCCTGGTGTGGAACGACTTCCCCAACGCGTGGGGCATGGACCCGCCGGACCACGCGGCGTTCAACTCGCTCGCCCGCGACACCGTGCTGCGCTACCGCATCCATCCGAGCGTGGTGGTCTGGTGCGGAGCCAACGAGGGCAACCCTCCGGCCGCCATAGACAAGGGAATGCGCGAGGCAGTGCAGCAGCAGGTGCCCGGCCTGCTGTACCAGAACAACTCAGCCGGCGGGATCATCACGGGCGGGGGCCCCTACGGCTGGGTGGAGCCGGAGAAGTACTTCGACCCCATGACGTACGGCAGCCGTGACTTCGGCTTCCACACCGAGATCGGCATGCCCGTAGTCTCCACCGCCGCCAGCATGCGCAACCTCGTGGGCGACGAGCCGGAGTGGCCCATCAAGGGCGCGTGGTACTACCACGACTGGAGCGAACGCGGGAACCAGGCTCCGCAGAACTACAAGGCGGCCATCGAGGCCCGCCTCGACGCGGCTGGCGACCTGGACGACTTCGCCCGCAAGGCGCAGTTCGTCAACTACGAGAACACCCGCGCCATGTTCGAGGCGTGGAACGCCAACCTGTGGGACAACGCGTCCGGCCTGATGCTGTGGATGTCCCACCCTGCATGGCACAGCACGGTCTGGCAGACGTACGACTACGACTTCGACGTCAACGGCACCTATTACGGCGCCCGTTCGGCCTGCGAGCCGCTGCATGTGCAGGCCGATCCAGTCGAGTGGCAGGTCATCGCGGTGAACCACACTGCGGCCGACCTGCACGGAGCCACCGTCACCGCGCAGCTGTTCGACTTGTCCGGCCGCCAGCTCGGCGGGACCAGGACGGACCGCGTGGACGTGTCGCGGGCGGACACCACCAAGGCGTTCACTGTCGCGTGGAGGGACGATCTTCCGGACCTGCACCTGCTGCGGCTGACCCTGGAGGACTCCCGCGGCAAGCATCTGTCACGGAACACCTACTGGCGCTACCGCAACCCCTCGGACCTGCGAGCCCTCAACAAGGCGAAGGCGGTGAAGCTGACCGGCGCGATCACACAGATGTCGCGCTCCGGGCACCGCCAGGAGCTGACGGCGATCGTCCGCAACCATGGCTCGGCGGTCGCCGCCATGGTCCGGCTGTCACTGCTGGAGGACACTCACGGCCGCCGGGTGCTGCCCACGCTGTACAGCGACAACTATCTCTGGCTGCTGCCCGGCGAGTCCCGCACAGTGCAACTGTCCTGGCCGGACGGTGCGTGCTCGTCACGGCACCCAGTGCTGACGGCCGAGGCGTACAACAGCCCTGTCACGACGCTGCGCGGCTGACCCGCGCCGTGTCCCCGGCCCGGCCACCCAGGCCCGGGCCGGGGACCCGGCATCATCCGTCGGTCAGGGGCTGTTCCGTCCAGACGGTCGTCCCGGCCGACGGCTGCTACACCGGCCACCTCACCGACTGGACCACCCAGCACCTCGCCTCGTCCTCGACATCGTCCGCCGCCACGAGAACGTCGGGGTTTCCAGGCGCTTCCCCGCCACTGGCTCGTCGAGTGGTCCTTTGCCTGGCTCCTGCGCAGCCGGCGCCTGGTCCGGGACTACGAACGACGCGCCGACACGAGCGAAGCCGTCATCCGCTGGTCGATGATCGCCCTGATGAACCGCCGCCTGGCCGCACGACCGCATCCGCCCGCAGTCCTGTCGGCAGGGCATCAGGGTCACCGCGACCACCGGTCCGGCCTTCGTCGTGTCGCAGGGCAGCGACCCGCTGCTGCGCCGCTGCCGCACGGCCCGCACGACGGGCAACGGCCTGCTGGTCACCGAACGGGGGCGCGGCGCCTACGAGGACTGCTGGCTGGACTCCTCCCAGGCGCCCGCGCTGCGGGTGGCCAGCTCCGGCCTCGCTGACGGTGCGGGACTGCGCCGCCCCGGCCGCTCTGCTGCTGGAGGAGGAGTCCAGCGCCGAGCTCGACCGGGTGGAGGTGGTCGACGCCGCGGGCGCCGGGATCCGGATCGCGACCGGCGCCAACCCGATGATCCGCCGCGCCCGGATCAGCGGTGCGGGCGGCAACGGCGTCGAGGTCGTCAAGGACGGCCGGGGCCGGCTGGAGGACAGCGAGAGGCACCCGTCTCAGGCGCCCCCTGAACCTGGCCCACCAGGTGCTGGCCGGGCGGTGTGCAGAGGGGAATGTCTGGGTCCCTACCCACCGGTCCCTACCCACCGACGGCCGGGAGGCACTGCCCTACGGGCACCCCGGACTGGGCTGGTACCTCGCCTCCCAGCTCATCCGCCGCCTCCGCCCTCCTGCACCACCACGGCCTCCCCGCTGCGTAGACCGGGCAGCATCAACCCCGGCGCCTGGGCCACCACCGAGCCGCGCCGCTTCAGGTGCTGGTCGGCCGAGAGCCCCGGCTGTCGCCCCCCCCATGCCCCCTACCGTCGGGCGAGTGCCTGCTCGCTCGGATCCCGCCTGTCCGCGTTCCTGGGCGGGTGCGTCAACTGGCATCGGCCCGGCCACTACCTTGAGGGCGTGCGCTTCCGCCGCTGGCGAGTCGCATGAGATCGGTGGTGAAGTCGACGTCGTCCAGGGACCGTTGCGCCCGTGTGGCGTTGCCGCCGAACTGGTGGTCGTAGCCGCTCCAGTTGCTGTCGGCGATCTGCCGGCCGGCTCCGCTGCGCAGCATGACGGAGAGCTCCTGTGCGGCTCGGGCGATGCGCTTGCCGAGGTCGGTCGAAGCCCAGTCCTCGGGTGCGGCGTACAGGGAGGTGGGTACCGGGATGGTGCGTAGGAACCCGAACAGCGGCCGGAGCTGGTCGTCGACGACCATGGCGTGTCGTGCGCTTCCGCCCGTCGCGGCGAGAACGACCGGTTTGGCGATGAGCAGGTCGTTGTCGATCAGGTCCGCGAACGACTTGAACAGGCCGCTGATCCCCGCCTTGTAGACGGGGGTGGCGGCGATGACCGCGTCGGCCCGGGCGAGCAGCTCCATGGCCGACTGCACCTTCGGGTTCAGCATGCCGGAGACGATGCTCTGCGCGATCTCCGTGGCGAGGGGACCTAGGTCGAGTGAGCGCACGGTGGCTGTCGTGCCCAACGCTCCGAGGGTGTCGACCGTCTTCTGGGCTATGCGGTCGGCGAGCAGCCGGGTCGAGGACGGATCGCTGACACCGGCGTTGACGACGGTGATCGTCAGCGAGGTCGCGGCGCGGATGGGGGCGTTCATGCGGTGTCCCTCGTGGGTGCTTTCGTGCGGTGGGCTGCAGAGGCCGGGGCCGCGTCGAGCAGTGCGCGGCCGATCTCACGCAGCGTCTCCAGTTGTTCGCGGGTCAGGGCCCGGGTCATCGCGGCCGTGACGTGCCGGGCATGTGCGCGGCCGAGGCGCTGTTGCACGTCACGGCCTTCGGCGGTGAGAACGATGCGGCAGGCGCGGGCGTCGTCGGGATCGGGCCGCCGTTCGACGAGCCCCCGCTTCTCCAGGCGGGCGACGAGGCGGGACACCCCCGCCTGGGTGAGCAGAGCGTCGTCGATCAGGTCGGTGATCCGCAGGCCGTCCTTCGCTCCTGCCAGCGCGTAGAGCACGCCGTACTCGCGCGGCGGGAAGTCACCCCAGTCGCCCTCGTACTCGAACTCTCGCGCGAGGGTCGCCTGGGCCCGGAACATCGCCTCCCAGGCCTCGTTCGCCAGTCGGCTGACGCCGGCCATCAGAACGCCGCCGGGAAGCTGGCTTTGTTGGCCGGGTCACTGTCCTGGTACGGCGAGGTGCCCGACAGGTTGTCACCTCGGTTCGGGTTCGGGCGCGGCTGACGCGGTTCGGCATCGCCGTACTTCGCCTTGACCAGGGAAGCGTGCGTCGGGGCGTTGGGGACACCGGGCTTACGGCGGGCCGCCATCTCCTTGCGCAGCACCGGCACCACCTCGGTGCCCAGCAGTTCGACCTGCTCCAGCGCCATGTCGACCGGCAGGCCGAGGGCGTCGACCGAGAAGAGCTGGCGCTGGTAGTCCCCGAAGCCTTCCCGGAAGGTGAGGACCTTCTCGATCACTTCCTGGGGGCTGCCGACGGTCAGCGGCGTGCCCGCCATGAAGTCCTCCAGCTTCGAGCCGCGGAACATCGGATAGTTCTCGAAGTAGGGCCGATAGGTGGTGACCGCGTCCTGGGAACGCTTGGCGACGAACGCCTGGCCGCCCAGTCCGACGATGGCCTGCTCGGCGGTGCCGTGGCCGTAGTGCTCATAGCGTCGCCGGTAGAGCTCGACGATCGGCTTGAAGTGGAAGTTCGGGGCCAGGATGTGGTTGGCGAAGAACCCGTTGCCGTAGTAGGCCGCCTGTTCGGCGGTCTCAGGGCTGCGGATCGAGCCGTGCCACACGAACGGCGGGACGTCGTCCAGCGGGCGCGGGGTGGAGGTGAAGCCCTGCAGCAGGGTGCGGAACTGTCCTTCCCAGTCGACCACGTCCTCGCGCCACAGCCGGTGGAGCAGGTTGTAGTTCTCCAGGGCGAGGGGGACACCCTGGCGGATGTCCTTGCCGAACCACGGATACACGGGCACGGTGTTCCCGCGTCCCAGCATCAGGTCCAGCCGCCCCTTGGCGACGTGCTGCACCATCGCGTAGTCCTCGGCGATCTTCACCGGGTCATTGGTCGTGATCAGGGTCACCGCGGTGCTCAGGATGATCCGTTCCGTCAGCGCCGCGATGTGGGCGAGCAGCGCCGGCGGCGAGGACATCACGAACGGTGGATTGTGGTGCTCGCCCAGTGCGAAGACATCGAGGCCCACCTCGTCTGCCCGCCGGGCGATCTTGATCAGGTTACTGATCCGCTCCGCCTCGCTCTGGGTACGTCCCGTGGTCGGGTCGGGCGAGATGTCACCGACCCCGAAGATGCCGAACTGCATGATGTGCTCCCTGCTGATACATGACTTCGCATGCAAATCAAACAACATGACTGAGCATGTATTCCCCGGGGGTCGACCAGCAGCGCTGTGATGCCTGTCATAGCTCGTACGACGAATCGGACGCCGACGGCAGCCATCGGGCGGGGCGGCCCGGATCGGCAGTGGAGCGGTGACCGGGGAGAGGGACGACGGCGAGGCGGACGAAGGCTGCGCACACCGACAGCACGGGCACGAGAACGGGCAGCAGTGGCCCTCAGACCTGCGCCCGGTGTCGGTGGCAACGTCATGGCCGTCACCAGCCCGACGGGTCGCACCACCCACCTCGCACTCGGCTCCGCGGGATTCACCGACGCGACCCCGCCCACCCACCGCTGGCCGACCGGCGCCCCCGCCACCTCCCACCGCCGCGAACGCGCCACCCGCCGGCAGCCCCAGCAACAGCGGCCGGCACCCAGCCGGGCCGGCCTGCGCCCCTGACTTTCCCGCAGCCCCGTGTTGCCCCTACCCCGTGTTGCCCCTACCGGCCCACACCTTCACCGCGCGCTCCACGAGCGGGGGGACCGACTCGGTGAAGAACACCATGCCGGCCGGGCCCTCCCTGTCGGACTCCCGTGAGACACGAGGACGATCGAGGCCTCTGTTGTCGGTGGCGCGAGAACAGGATCTCTCGAACGTGACGCTGGGCAGCGCCGGCCTTGAGGCCGGTGTGGCCGACGACGGGGCCGTGGGTAAGAAGAAGCACGGTGTGCTGCCGGCCGCCGACCACGACGAGAACGAGGACCTGGTCGGCGCCGCCGAAGCAGCCCAGATCCCCGGCTCAAGGGACCGACGAACTCCCGGCGGGCCAGACGCCGCACGATGGCCGGCACAAAGAGGCCAGCCACCCCTCCTCGGGCAGTGCGGCCTCGCGCCGATGGTCGGCGGCTCCTTACTCTCCCCCGTCGGCGGAATGGAGCTGGAAGCCGACGACAACGCAACCAACCTGTCCGTCATCGGTGCGGCCGATCCAGACGGGGTAGGACCCGCCGGCCCGACCGGCACGGAAAGCGATGAGGTTCGGCTCGAGCCCCGCGCCGGGCAGTTCGACGCTGAAATGGCTGTCGCGGGGCATGAGCAGGTCCTCGTCCAACTGGTCTTCGATCGCCGTCCGAGTCGCATCCACGAAAGCCGCTGTGCCGGTATCCACGCCAACCCCATAGAACTGACCCTCGCCGAGCAGCCCCAGGTCCTCGTCGGGCCGGAGGGCCATCTCCCACTCGCGGGGCTGGATGTCCAGGAACGTCACCCTGGCCGCGGCGACGCCGGCCCCGCGTGCCGTGCGCAAAAGCGACAGCGTGACCGGGAACGCGCCCGGCGGCACAGCGACGGTCCGCGGGGTCTCTCCGATCCAGCCGGGGTCCGAGACCGCCAGCTGCCCTGACGTGATCTCCGGCGCGCCGAACCGCTCGCGGACCTCCTCGCCCCACAGCACGCTCTGGGTGCCCTCGTGCTTGACCAGGCCCGGGTTGATGCCGCGCTTGAAGCCGCCCGGCAGCGGCTTGCCGTCCCGGTAAGGCAGGAAGTCCAGCGGGCCGGCGCCGCCGGCCGCGTGGACGACACAGTCGGACAGGAACGCGACCGGGACTGGACGTAACGGGCCGCAGCACAACAGGTCGCACGCCAACAGTGTTCTGGCCGCCGGCTGCTGGGCGCGTTCGGGTCGAAGGCGGCTTCGCGATCCTGAAGCGTGGCGGTCCTCTCCAAGCGGCGCCACCGCTGTGCTGTGTGTCCTGCTTGTGCGCGCCAGAGCCTGCAACCAACACGTTCGAAAGTGGCGAAGGTTCACAGTCGGGGAGGTACGTCGCCGCCGATGAGTGTGATCAACTGGGCCAGGAGGGCGTCGAGTTCGCGGCCGACCTCGGCGATCTGTGGGTTGTCGTAGCCGGCGAGCAGCAGGCTGGGCTGGTCGACGGCGAGTTTGGTGTCGCCGTCGGGGTCCGCGTAGAGCACGGTGTGCAGTGGTGCGTACAGCATGGCCGACGGGTCGTGGCGGAACATGCGTTCGGCGATGGTGTGGTTGCCCATCGAGTACTGGGTGGCCTTCCACAGGGACGTCGAGCCGGCCATCAGGGCGGTGATGTCGCTGCGGTGGTAGCGCATGAACCCGTAGGGGGCGTTGATCTCGGCGAGCTCGTGTGTGGCCTGCCAGGAGGCCATCTGGTAGAAGCGCTGGAGATCGGCCTCGGGGACGAGGGTCTCGTAGTGCTCGATCGCCGCGTCGTAGGGACGCGGGAGCGTCACGACAAGCCGACGGGCGGGGTGGTCGATGAAGATGCTGTCCATGGTCATGGCCGTGCCTGTTCGTCGTCGGTGCGGACGAGTTCGACATCGTGGATGTCGACGGTGATGGAGGGGTAGTTGAGGTTGACGGTGTTGTCGGGGTTGCGGCGGAACATGCGTCGGCGTGTCGGCACGAGCAGCCCGTCGAAGTTGCGGAAGCGGCCGGTGTAGTGGCCGACGAGGAAACTGTTGTTGACCTCGGCGACGTAATCCATGCGGCGTTGCCTGCCGAAAGCGTCGAAGTAGAACACGTGGTTGGGGCTGTGTGCGGCGATCTCGGGTGGGAAGCGCACCTGCAGGCGTCGCCAGGTCTGGCCGGCCTCGTGCCACGGTTCGATCTCGCGGGCCTGCACGCCTGGATAGGTGAAGAGGAACGGGGTGGTGAGGTAGTTCCAGAGCGCGTAGCCCAGGAAGTAGCCGAGGTGCGGAGCGTCCCAGGTGCTGTTGCGCAGCATTCCCTTGAAGCCGGCGCGTGCGGGGGCGAGGGTCTCGACCGGTTCGCCTTCGAGGGTCTGCACGGTGACGCTGTCGGCAGCTGCGTCGAAGACCATCTGCCAGTCGGGGCGGGTGAACGGGCTGAATACGATGTGCTCTCTGGCCGTGTCGACCGTCACGGTCTGCCTGAACGTCGTGCCCGGTGGCCAGCCCTTCATCCCCCAGACCGGGCCGCCGATGGAGACGTCGGCCTTCAGGCCGCGCAGGGTGGTCCAGAGTTCTTGGCCACCGGCGGTGGCGATTGCCAGATCGAGGAGTTCAGTACTCATGGGATGGGTTCTTTCCGTAGCGATGCGCATGATGGTCAGCAACTCGAATGGGTCTTCGCCATCTTCGAACGTGCTGGTCGGGGACTCCGGCGCCTGGCGGCCTTGTCCCGCCGTAGCCGCTTAGGCGCCAGCGTCGGCTGGACCGCTTCCTGCCTGTCGTCCTTGTCCCGGCCGTCTTCGAAGAGGTCGCCGGACGGCGAACGATGCCGGAAAGCCGTGTACGGAGAATTGCAAGCACGGTTTGAAACGGCGGGGACTGGAAACTAAGCATCAGTCACCGCGCCAGTCCCCGACCTTACTGATCCCGGTCGGCCGACGGATTCCGTCGCAATTCAGTGGGACTGCGACGGGAGCCACTGACCGCGGGACAGGTCGTGGTCGAGCAGTCGGTCGCTGACATCGCCCTTGTAGAAGAGGTCCGATCCGAACTCGTCACCGAAGTGCTCCGCCAGCAAGGACGAGAACAGCAGGGCGGCTGACTGCGGCCGGTGGTTCATGACCAACTGACTGGTCTCGCCCGCCTCGTTGAAGTACACAACGACGAAGTTGTAAATCTCGATTCCGCCCGGACGGTAGACCTCGCTGCCACGGATGGTGGAGCGGTAGTCCTCCAGGAAGAGCTCGCCGCGCTTGCCGAAGAAGCGGAAGTCCTGGAAAGCGTAGTTGCTTCGAGCGAAGCTCAGCAGCTTCCCTACCTTTTCCTTGCCGATCACTTCACCGTTGGCGAAATTACCCTGGAGGATGACGTCGTCGGCGAGATTGTCGAGCCACTCCGGGTAGTAGTCCAGGTGCGGCGCCTGGTTCTTCAGCTTGCCGGTGGGCTCGTTCGGTGTGGTCATAGCAGTCGTCTCCTCGTTCCTAGATTTAATTCGACACGTTTCCGAGCTCGGGACGCCCGGAGGTTTTTGACATTCACCAGCGCAGCGCATCTTCGGCCAATTGTCAGCTCCCCTCGTCCGAACGAGAAATCCTCGTTCGAATCAGAGCGGTGAAGATTCCGTCGCGAGAGATGGCGAGCGCCTCGGCGACCAGCCTGTTGATCGTGGCGGTCACCTTGCGCTTGTCCTCCAGTTTCGATGTGGCCGCCACCAAGCATTCCGGCTCCGCGCAGTTCCTCCGTTGAAAAGAATCGGTGACCGCAACGGTTGCTGTCCAACGAAAGTCTGAGACTGCACTTATCTCACTGAGAGATAAGTGGGGCTCTCTGAGGGATACTGGGAGGGTGGAACTGCGCCAGCTCGAGCACTTCGTCGCCGTCGCCGAGGAAGCGAACTTCACCCGTGCCGCCGCACGGCTGCACGTCGTCCAGTCCGCGGTCTCCACCACGATCAAGAACCTCGAGCGAGAACTCGGCACACCGCTGCTGGAACGCACCACCAAACGCGTGCTGCTCACCGATGCCGGTGCCGCCCTGCTCCCGCGCGCCCATGCCGCTCTCGACGCCGCCCGGGAAGCCGCAGACGCGGTGGCCGAGGTTCGCGGAGGACTGCGCGGCACCCTGCGGCTGGGAACGATGACCACGGTGGGGCTCATCGACTTTCCTGCGCTCCTCAGTGAATTCCACCGGCGTCATCCCGGTGTGCTCCTGCAGACCAGCGCCGCCGCCTCCGGCTCCCAGGGCCTGATCGACGCCCTCCTCGAACGGCGGCTCGACCTCGCCTTCGTCTCCCTGCCCGGACCGCACCCGACCGGCATCACGCTGACCGCCCTCGTCACCTCGGTGCTCGACCTGGTCGTACCGGCCGACCATCCGCTCGCGAAACGCCGCAGCTTGCCGATCACCGAACTGGACGGCCTGGACTTCGTCGACTTCCCCGTGAGCTATGGCATCCGGACTGTTGCCGATCAGGCCTTCGCTGCCGCCTCCGTGACCCGTCGCGTCGCCCTTGAGATCACCGATGTCCCCACCGGCGTGGCCTACGTCCGCAACGGCCTGGGCGTGGCGCTATTGCCTCGGCCCGCCCTCACCAAGGCGCAGGACGTCGCCACGCTGACCATCGACGATGCCGACCTGGACTGGCCGTTTTCCCTGGCCGTTCCGTCCGACCGCACGCCCAGTCGTGCGGCGCGCGCCCTGACCGCGATAACGCACGAGTTCCTCATCTGGCGAGGATGAGCATCGCCTCGGAGTGTTCAACCCGGGTTTTGTAGTCGCACATGGTTGACCTTGTGAACGATCCGGATGTCTTGCGAGCGCGTAGGTATTGGGGAAAGCGCTGAGGGCTAGTAGTACATGGTCGATGTAGCGGCTTTGGGCAGGGGCTCCCATGGAGCGAGAGATCGGGGCCCATAAAATGGCCGCGAATCGGGCTGGTTCCTTAGAGCCTGCCGATCATTAACGTGTCGTCTTGATCTTGTGGTTGGGGTCATTGCTGAGAGCGGCGACCCTGGCTTGAAGGGTTGCCAGGAGGGCCGGTGGGGTGGCGGTCGGCGAGATGGTGATGCTCTGCGTTTCGAGCAGTCGTCTGATCTTCAGCAGGGTGCGGTGCATGGCGGTGCGGCTGCTGTTGAAAAGCACGGCGAGGGGCTCCGCGGCCAGGTTGACGTGCAGGTGGAGCATGGTGGCCAGGACCTGGTCGTCGAAGGTGAGCCGGGGCGGGCGGCCGCG
>NZ_JBVKBD010000038.1:0-31117 GCF_055657365.1 Streptomyces sp. NPDC107559
CCCGGCTCGAAGATGGCCTCCGCCGGTGCCGACTGGAAGACCAACCCCGCCACCCAGATCAAGTGGGGCCTGGACTACATGAACTCCCGCTACGGGAGCCCCGCCCAGGCCTGGGACTTCTGGCAGACCCACCACTGGTACTAAACCAACCAGTACCGGGCGAACCCACCGCCCACCACGGACATCACACGACAGAGCCGCTGCCTCGGGTGAGGCAGCGGCTCTGTCGTGTCCGAACCGGGCATGCCGGCCGGCACGACGCTCAGGCCGTGAGGCCCTCGATCGCCACGGGGAGGTGACGGGGGCCACGCAGCACCGCGTTGGCGCGGTACGGCGGCGGGTCCTCGCGCAGCCCGGAGAACTTGACCCGGCGGAACAGTTCGGGCACGGCCAGTTGCAGTTCTATGCGGGCGAGCGGGGCGCCGAAGCAGTAGTGGATGCCGGTGTAGAAACCCAGGTGCTCGTTGTCCTTGCGGTCGGGATCGAACCGGTCGGGGTCCTCGAAGCGCCGGGGATCGCGGTTGGCCGCGGCCAGCATGAGCCAGACCGGAGAACCCTTCGGGATCAAGGTGTCGCCGACCTCGACGTCGTCCAGGGCGGTGACCCACGGGACGAACTGGACCGGCGGCTCGTACCGCAGCACTTCCTCGATGATCGGGACGGCCAGATCCGGCTCCTTCTGGAACCGCTGGAGGATCTCGGGGTGGCGCAGCAGGGTGAGGGTCGTGTTGGCGATGGCGTTGACGGTGGTCTCGTGGCCGGCGACCAGGAGCAGCACCGCGGTGGCCTCCAGGTCCGACGGTGCCATGGTGGGGGCGAGCGCGCTGAGCATCCCCGGGCCGGGGTGGCGGCGTTTGGTCTCGATCAGATCGCCCAGGTAGGCGCCCAGGTCCTGGCGCGCCCGCTGTCCCTTTTCCTCGCCGCCTTCGGCACTGGGGTCGAGTGACGACGCGAGGGCGTCGGCCCAGACGTGGAAGCGCGATTCGTCCTCGCGCGGCACGCCGAGAACCTTGCAGATGGCGGTGACGGGAAGGGGGTAGGCGAAGTCGTCCACGATGTCGACCTGGTCCTTGCCCTCGAAGGCGTCGAGCAGTTCGCCGACGACCTTGACCAGGTCTCCGCGCAGGCCGTCGAGGAACCTGGGGCTGTGCGGGGGCCCGAACGGCCGGTTGATGGTGTCGCGCAGCCGGTCGTGCACGGGCGGGTCGGTGAAGATGAAGCTGGACGGCAGGCCGGACTCCACCGGCTGCCCCACGCGGGCGTAACCGGCGAGACGGTTGCTCGTGTCGTTGCTCATCCGCGGATCGTTGGCCAGACTCCGCACCTCGTAATAGGTGCTGACCACAAAGGTGCCGTCGTCCTCCCGCCTGATCGGTTGCTTGCGCAGTTCCGCGTAGAGGGGATAGGGATCGGCTCGATTGGCGTAGTCGGTGATCTCGGCGACGATGGTGCCGGACGTCATGGCGACTCCTGAGGACTCCGGGCGGTGCAGGCCTGGTGATCAGGCGTGCGACGGCACGAACTCGACACGCCGCTCGCTCGGTGAGTGACCTGTCAGCGTGACCGTGGCCCCGTGGGTGGGCAGATGGGGATCCGGGAAGGCCGGGTCGACCGGCTCCAGCGTTTCGGTGCGGCGGTCCACCGTGCGGTACTCCGGCGGGAAGGACGCACCGGCCGCGATCTGCTGCTCGTAGAACCCCAGCCACTTGGCTCCGTCGAAGGAAGCCGCGGCGATGACGCGGCCGCGGTAGCCGTACACCGCGACGAACCGCCCTTCGGTGAGCGTCCCTTGGGTGACGACCAGCTTGTCGCCCAGCGAGGGCACACCCACCGACTTGATGTTGACCCCGAACTGGGAGGACCAGAACATCGGCAGCCACAGATGCGGCCGGCGCTCCGGACCCGCGCAGATCATGTTGTGGGCGGCGATCTCGGCCTGCTCGACCGCGTTGCCCCAGTGCTCCAGCGACAGGAACTGGTAGTCGAACAGCGGGTGGGGGCTGCGTGCGACGTCACCGGCGGCGTAGATGTCGTCGGTGACGATGCCGTTGACGTCGAACACCCGGCATCCCGCGTCGCAGGCGATCCCCCGGGGACCCGCGGCCAGCCCGGAGCCCGCGAGCCATTCCGTGTTCCGGATGGCACCGAGCGAGACGACCGCGACCTCCACGTCGATGGCCGAACCGTCGGACAGGTGGGCACGCCTGAGCCGCCCCCCGTAATCGCCTTCGAGGGCGGTGACGCTGATGCCGCAGCGCAGATCGACACCCTTGCTGCGCTGCATCCGGTCCGCGACCGCGCCGATCACTCCGCCGAGCGCGCCCACCAGCGGTGCCGGGCCGCGTTCGGCGACGGTGACCTCGATGCCCAGCTCCCGGCAGGCTGAGGCCACTTCGGAGCCCGTGAAACCGGCTCCGATCACCAGTGCCCGGGACACTCCCCCGGTCAGCTTGCGATACAGGCGTGCGGAGTCGTCGCGGGTGCGCAGCACGAACACGCCGTCCAGCGCGGCCTCGTCCGCGTGGATCCAGGGACGCGCCCTGGTCCCGGTGGTGATCAGCAGGCGGTCGTAGGAGACGGTGTCACCGTCGGCCAGGCGCACCTGCTTGGCGTCCCGGTCCAGACCCGCGGCGGCGACGCCCAGCCGCCATTCGGCGTCGATGTCGCGCCGGCGCGGCAGAGCCGTGTCCTCGGGCCGCGCCCGTCCGAGCAGCGCCTGCTTGGACAGTGGCGGCCGGTCGTAGGGCTCGTACGGTTCGTCGCCGATCATGGTCAGCGATCCGGTGAAGCCCTGGTCGCGCAAGGTCTCCGCGGCGCGCAGGCCGGCCAGCGAGGCACCGACGACGACGATGCGGCCCTGGCGACGCAGCAGTTCGACGTCCGTGTCAGCCGACATGGGGGTCCGCCCCCTTCGTCGGATCGTCGGAGTAGTCGACGAGGATGGCCTGGACCGGGCAGGCGGCCGCGGCCTTCTCCACCCGGTCACGCTGTGCCTCGTCGAAGCGAGGCGAGAACAGCAACGCCTCTTCGCCGTGCAGGGCGAAGACGTCCGGGGCGAGGAAGACGCACTGCGCGAATCCCTGGCACCGGTTGAGATCGACGACAAGCCTCATCTGGAATCCGCTCCCTGCGCGGACCGCGGTTCCCGCAGACCCCGCAGCCAGCTACGTTCGGTCCATACGGTTGTCGGCATGCCTTCCTCTAAGGATGCGTGCCCGTACTGGCGCCCGCAAGGAGAGGCCGGCCGGGCAGGTCAGGGGCCGCGCGGAGCACGCGCGAGGAAGCAGGTCACGGGCGAGGACGGCGCCTGCCGCTGTGCGCCCCGCGCGAGGGCGGGTCAGGCAGGCTGGGCGGCGGCCGCGTCCAGTGCCTCGCGGGCCGCCGCCATGGCCGCCGCCCGGTCCTGCGGCACGAGTCCGATGCGGGTACGCCGGTCCAGGAGGTCGGCCTCGTCCAGGGCGCCCTCGTGCAGGGCGGCCCACAGCAGGGCGCCCCGGGTGACGGGGTTCCCCGGCACCACGGGCTCGTTCAGGCGGGGGTCGCGGGCGCCCAGAGCGTGCACGGCGGGAGCCTCGGTGCCGTAGCGGCGGACCAGGTGGCCGGGGGCGGTGAGCGCGCCGAGCCGGTGCGGGGCGGCGGCTCCGACCAGGGGCAGGGAAGCGGTGGTCGAGGCACCGGCGCGCAGGCCCCGGGCCTCGACCGCCGTGTCGACGGCGTCCTGCGCCATGCGCCGGTAGGTGGTGAGTTTGCCCCCGACGATCGTGACCACCCCGTCGGCGGAGGTGAGGACGGCGTGCCGACGCGAGATGTCGGAGGTACGGGAGGGGTCGGCCGACCGGGTGGGCGCGATGTCCAGCAGGGGGCGCAGTCCCGCGAAGGCGCCGACGACGTCGTGCCGCCTGACCGGCGTGTCCAGGGCGGAGCCCAGCACGTCCAGCAGGAAGCCGATGTCCGACTCGGGCACTTCGGGCACGTCCGGCAGGTCACCGTCGACGGGCTCGTCGGTCAGGCCGACGTACACGCGGCCGTCGTCCTGCGGCAGTACGAGCACGAACCGGTTGGTCTCCCCCGGGATCGGGATGTGCAGGCCCGCGGGCAGCGGACCGAGCAGGTCGGCGCGCAGGACCAGATGGGTGCCGCGCGAGGGGCGGATATGGATGCCCTCGACCAGGCCGCCCGCCCATACGCCGGACGCGTTGATGATCGCGCGGGCCCTGATCTCGCCCTGCTCGCCGGTGAGTTCGTCGCGGACGCGGGCGGTGGTCCCGTCGAGTCCCAGGGCCCTGACCCGGGTGAGGATCTTCGCGCCGTGGGCGGCGGCGGTGCGGGCCAGCGCGGTGACCAGGCGGGCGTCGTCGGTCACCCGGCCGTCCCAGGACAGCAGGCCGCCGCGCAGGCCGCCGGGGCGTACCGACGGTGTCAGGTGGCGGGCTTCGACGCTGGAGAGGCGGCGCGGTGCGGGCAGGGTGGCGCGGGAGGTGCGGGCCACCAGCCGCAGGGCGTCCCCGGCCCGGAAGCCGGCCCAGGCCAAGGACGCCTGACCGCGTGACACCGAAGGCGTCAGGGGCAGGACGAAGGGCTGGGCGCGCACCAGGTGGGGTGCGGTGCGTTCCATCAGGACACCGCGTTCCACGGCGCTTTCGTGGGCGACGTCGAGCTGCCCCGAGGCGAGGTAGCGCAGTCCGCCGTGGATGAGTTTGGAACTCCAGCGCGAGGTGCCGAAGGCGAGGTCGTGGGCGTCGACGGCGACGACGCGGAGGCCGCGCGCCGCGGCGTCCAGCGCGACCCCGGCGCCGGTGGCGCCGAGTCCGACGACCAGGACGTCCGCCACGTCGGCGTCGACGGCCTCGGCCAGTTCGCGGCGTCGGCGGGCGGCGGAGAGCGACGATCCGGGGGCGAAGGCGGACGGGCCGGACGGGCTGCCGGTCGGGCTCATGGGGTGAGGGTCCTCTCCAGAAGTGTGCGCAGTTCGTCGAGGAAGGCGGAGTCGGTGAGTTCGGGGTCGTTCCCGTCGGTCATGGTCCGCAGCGACAGGGTGAAGGACTGCACGACGAGCAGGACCGCGCGGGCCTGCCGGTCGGTGTGGGTGCGGCGCACCGACCCGTCGGCGTGACCTTCCGCCAGCGCGTCGGCGAGCAGGCCCAGCAGGGCTTCCTGGCTGGCTCCCCGGCGGTCCAGGACGTAGGGCAGCAGGAGTTCGGGGTCGACGTCGACGATCTTGAGGAAGAGGGGGTGGGACCGGAACGCCGCGACTCCGGCCACGAGTCCGTCCACGATCAGGCCGCGCATGTCCTGGCCGGGCGAGCGCTGCGGCATGGCACGGCTCGCCACGTCGATCCACTCACGCGTCATCAGGTCGCCGACCAGCGACCGCACGTCGGGCCAGCGGCGGTAGAGGGTCATCCGTGAGACGCCGGCCCGGCGGGCGACGTCGGTGAGGGTGGTGCGCCGGACGCCGAACGCCAGCACACAGTCGCGTACGGCGTCGAGAACGGGATCGCTGTCCGAGCTGCCCGAATGGTTGTGACGAATGGGCGTCATATGTAACAGTGTAACGCCCCGGGCGACCGTGCGGGAGACGGCGCGTCGCCAACCGACCGATGAGGACAGACCGTTCATGGACATGCTGTGGAGTGGCTGGGGCGACCCCGCCAAGGCGGCACCGCTGCCCGACCCGGTGACCGCGCTGCTGCGGGAGCTGCTCGGCGTCAAGCCGCGGGACACCGACGCGCTCGCCCTGGAGGAGATCGCGCTCCCCCAGACCCCGCTGGACACCGCCGCCCTGCGCGCGCTGGCGGCGGCCGTCGGCGGCGAGGCCCATGTGCACACCGACGCGGAGAGCCGGATCAGGCACACGCGCGGCAAGTCCACGCCCGACCTGCTGAAGATCCGTGCCGGAGACGTCGTGGACGCCCCGGCGGCCGTCGTCCTGCCCGCCACCCACGCCGAGGTCCTCGCCGTGCTGCGGGTCTGCGGCGAACACGCCCTCGCGGTGGTCCCCTTCGGCGGCGGTACGTCCGTCGTCGGCGGCCTCGCACCCGAGCGCCGTGTCTTCGTGGCCCTGGACCTGCGCCGTATGGACGCCCTGCTCGACGTCGACCCCGTCTCACGGACCGCCACCCTCCAGCCCGGCCTGCGCGCACCCGACGCGGAGGCGCTCCTGGCCGAGCACGGGTTCACCCTCGGCCACTTCCCGCAGTCCTACGAGTGGGCGACGATCGGCGGATTCGCGGCCGCCCGCTCCAGCGGACAGGCCTCCGCCGGTTACGGCCGCTTCGACGAGATGGTCCTCGGCCTCACCGTCGCGACCCCGGAGGGCACCCTGGACGTGGGACGCGCGCCGCGCTCGGCGGCCGGTCCCGATCTGCGTCAGCTGATCCTCGGCTCCGAGGGATCCTTCGGGGTCATCACCGCCGTCACGGTGCGCGTCAGGCCCCGTCCGCAGACCCGTATCCACGAGGGGTGGCGCTTCGCCTCCTTCGAGCAGGGCGCCACCGCGCTGCGCCGGCTCGCCCAGGACGGCCCGCGCCCGACGGTCCTGCGGCTGTCCGACGAGACCGAGACCTTCGTCGGTCTCGCGCAGCCCGACGCCATCGGTGCGGCCGGACTGCCGGCCAACGCCGGATGCACGGCCGTCGTCGGATACGAAGGCACCGAGGAGGACACCACGAGCCGCCGGGAGCAGGCCGCCGCCGTGCTGCGCGCCGCCGGAGGCATCTTCCTCGGAGCGGAGCCCGGCGAGCGCTGGGCACACGGCCGCTACGCGGCACCGTACCTGCGGGACTCCCTGCTCGACGCCGGGGCGTTCGCCGAGACCCTGGAGACGGCGGCCTTCTGGTCGCGCGTACCCGAGCTCTACGCGGCCGTACGCACCGCGCTCACCGACACCCTCACCGCGGCGGGCACCCCGCCCCTGGTGATGTGCCACATCTCGCACGTGTACGAGAACGGCGCCTCGCTGTACTTCACCGTGGTCAGCGCACAGGGCGAGGACGCCGTCGCCCACTGGGCACCGGCCAAGGCGGCAGCCTGTGAAGCCGTCCTGGACGCGGGCGGTACGATCAGCCACCACCACGGCGTGGGCACCGATCACCGTGACTGGTATGTACGGGAGGCCGGGCCGCTGGGGGTCGAGGCACTGCGCGCCGTCAAGCGGCGGCTGGACCCCGACGGCCTGCTCAACCCCGGGGTGCTGCTGCCCAAGGACTGACTCTCCCGCGCAGCCCCCGGCCGTCGTACGGCCACTGGTCCGCCGTCAGGCTCCGGCCCCGCGCCGGGGCCTGCACCTGCCCAGGCTCCATCCCCGTTCCGTCCCACCGTCACCGCCCGGAGGCACACCGATGCGACAGTTCACCGCCGTCGTCAATCCCACTGCGGGCGACTCGGCCGGCGCGGCGGCGCTGCTCCAGGTCGCCCGTCTGCTGCGGGAGGCCGGAGCGGAACTGGACACCGAGTACAGCCACAGCCTCGCCCACGCCCAGGAGCTGGCCCGCCGGGCCGCGGAGCGGGGCCGGGTGGTGCTCGCCGTCGGCGGCGACGGCATGGCCGGCGGCATCGGCGGCGCGCTCAGCGGTACGGACGCCGTGCTGGGCCTGATACCCGCGGGCCGCGGCAACGACTTCGCCCGCGCTCTCGAGCTGCCCACCGACGCGGCCGGCCTGGCCCGTGTCCTGCTCGACAGCGAGCCGCGGCGCGTGGACACCATCGAGGTCGAGTCGGCGGTACACCCCCGCACCGTCGTGCTGGGCAGCGTCTATGCGGGCGTCGACGCGCTCGCCAACCGCCATGCCAACCGGGCGCGCTTCCTGCGTGGGGCCGCCTCGTACTATGCCGGTGGGCTGCGCGCCGTCGCCGGCTGGCGCCCGGCGTCCTACCGGGTCACCGTCGACGGGCAGGAACACCCGCACCGCGGATACACCGTCGTAGCCGCCAACTCCGCCTACTACGGGTCCGGGCGCATCGTCGCCCCGTCCGCCCGGGTGGACGACGGTCTGCTGGACGTCGTCATGATCCGGGAGGCCCCCCGGCGCCTGTTCTTCACGCTCATGAACGAACTCAAGACCGGCGCCCACGTCGAACGGCCCGAGGTCGTCGTCCTGCAGGGCAGGGAGATCCGCATCGAGGCGGACCGGCCGGTGCCCTACGGCGCCGACGGCGAGGTCGACGCCACCCTGCCCGTCACCGTCCGGGTACGACCGCGCGACCTGTCCATCCTGTTCTGACCGTCGCGCCGCGCCAAAGGGGCCGAAGGGGCCGGCCCACCGGCACGGCACGAGCACGCCGGGCCTGTGACCTGCGGTTTTAGGTACGCCAGGGGCCCCGGCTAACACGGCTCACCTCGCCGCATTCGCAGCGACACGCTGACGTCGAGGGATGAGCAGACGTCAGAAGATCCATCAGACGGACCAATGGTATGTCAATCTGCTTATTTTTATGGCGAGATGACATCTCATCAGTTTCTCAACCGGGGCCATAATTGCCTCGTTTGGCGCTCTCCTGCCGCTATTTCGAAATGACCGATATGACGGCCATGGGTAAGTTCATTCACGAGCCGGCTGACGGGCCGGCAACCCTGAAACAGGAGATACCGCAATGAAGCTTCGTTCCACGGTGGTCACCGCCGCTGTGTCCGGCGCCGCGGCTCTGGCCGCGACCGGCATCACCTACGCCTCGGCCGCTTCGGCCCCGGTGCCCCAGCAGGCGCCGGCCGTCGCCGCCGTCGCACCCGCCGCCGTTCCCGACGGTGGCAACGGCAACAACAACGGCAACGACAACAACAGCAAGGGCAACGAGGGCAAGGGCAACGAGGGAGGTGGAGGTGGCGGCCGCGGCGGCCACCGGTACTACGAGGGCCGCATCGAGATCAACGAGCGGTCGTACTCGGCCCACCCCGGCGACTGCATCACCGTCGTCAGCGGCCTGGGCGCACGGAGCCTGAACATCCGCAACGACACGAAGCGGACCGTCGAGGTCTTCCGTGGCGCGGTCTGCGACAACGGCGCCCCCATCGCCACGGTCGGTCCGCGCAGCTCCGCCGACGGCGTGCACCCGGGCCGCACCCGGGCCATCGACATCGACCACGGTGTCGTGGCCAGCTTCCGGGTGGTCCGGGACCACTACGGCCACGGCGGTGGTGGCGGCGGCTACGGCGGCGGCGGCGACGACTACTAGGACCCGACCGGTCAGATACTGAGGAGCCCCGGCCCGCCGGAATCGGGCCGGGGCCCCGGTACACGCACCATTCTCCGACAGCCACGCCCCGTGTGCACCCCGCACGCCCGACGCCGTGCGTGCGGGGTGCATGCGGGGCGTGGCTGTCCTTTCCCGCACCGATCGGACCGGTACGGCGACCCTCGCCCGCCGGCCCGGTCTCCCAGGCCGCCGGCCGCGGCCGCCTTCCGGTGTTTCCCCGTCCGGTGAAGGGGTGAGGAGTGACATGAGCATCCATCTGGTAGAGGACGTGAGCGACGACACGTACGTCCTGGACCGCCTCGACTTCAGCTGGACCCCGGCCCGGCCGTGGCTGGGACACCAGGTCTCATGGGAGATGAACGGCCACCTCAAGGAGCCGGTCGACCTGACCCGGGTCACCTGCAACATGATCATGAAGTTCGGTCCCGTGAAGATGCTCGACCGGACCTACCGCCTGCCCGACCTGCTGGCGGGCGTCGGCGCGAGCCTGCCGGGCGACCCCAGACCACCCGCCGGACCATGGCGGCAGACCTGGCACCTCCGGCTTCCCGAAGCGGTACCGGTGGCCGAGCACCGCATCCTGCTGCGCGCCCGAACGGGCCGGGGCAGCAACTTCTTCGCCCTGGACATCGCCCTGAACTTCAGCCGCAGCTTCCGGCCGCGTCAGGTGCCGATCCCCTGTGCATAGCTGAAGAAGTCGGTCGGGTCGTACTTCCGCTTCACCCTGACCAGCCGGTCGTAGTTCGCGCCGTAGTAGGCCCGCCGCCAGTCCTTCAGCGTGGGGTCCGGGAAGTTCTGATACGACTGCCCGGGCGGGGTGTTTCCGAAGATGCCCTGGTAGAAGTCACGGAGCCAGTGCAGGTTCGCGGTCTCGACGCGGCGCGGATCGTAGTCCGTCCAGGAGGTCTCGGCAGCGAAGATGAACACGGCGTTGCGGTGCACGAACGCCGTCGCGTCCGGTGGCACCTGGTTGATCTCGCCGCCCAGGGCGAACATCGCGAACCCGGCCCCGTCCTCGTTGCTGCTGCCCGGCCAGTCCAGCAGTTGCTCGGCGGCGGCACCGACCTGCTGTTCGGTCAGGAGCTCCCGGGGAGTGAGCACCGCCGACTTGGTGGCGAACTGTTCCACCGGAGTGGTGGCGCTCAGCAGCACGCTCGCCTGACCGGGAGTGACCTCGCGCACGGACGCCCTGTTGCGGGCGCGCTCCTCGGCCGTGCCGATGGCGAGCAGCGGGGCCAGGATGTCGCGCAACTCGTCGAGGGGGCCGTAGTACTGGCCGATGGCGTTGACATTGGCGTTCTCGCGGATCTGGTCCCTGGCACGCCCGTGGGTCCCGATGCCGACGCGCAGGTGGAACCGCTTGTCGTCCAGGCCGTTCAGGGCGATCCGCTGCGCGGCCGCGATCACCGGCTGCACGGAGTCCAGGCTCCAGCGCAGCTGGTAGAAGCCCACGTCGCCCTGGAACTGCTCGTACTGGAACGTAAAGGACGTGTTGACGCCGAAGTTGTTGCCCGCTCCCCCGCGGCAGCCCCAGAACAGGTCGGCATGCGAGTCCCGGCCGGCCTCCACCACAAGGCCGTCGGCGAGTACCACGGTCGTCGAGACCAGCCGGTCGCAGGTCAGACCGAACATCTTGTCGCTGAAGCCGATGCCGCCGCCGAGCACGAGTCCGGCCACCCCCACCGTGGGACAGCGGCCGGTCGGCACGAAGATCCCCTGGTCCTCCAGCAGCGGGTGCAGGTCACCGTTGGTGACACCCGCTCCCACGGTGACCGTGCCCGCCTCGTGGGTGACCTTCATCGAGCCGTAGGTCCGGGTCCGGGAGCGGGCGCCCGGCCGCGGGGTGACGCGAATGCCCTTCATCCGGGCCATGTTGAGCAGCAGGCCCGTGGTGGTGGAGTACCCGGCGTAGTTGTGGCCCAGCCCGGTGCGGGGCACGGCGGGCAGCCCCACCGAGCGGGCCCAGCGCACCGACGTACGGGCGTCCTCGGTGGAACCGCAGGCCACGATTCCGGCGGGGCGGATCCCGGCATAGCGGTGGTTGAACGGGATCGCCAGCGGCGGGTAGTGGGAGTCGTTGGGCCGGTAGAGGGTGGAGCGCGACGACAGCGCGTCGGCCAGCCGCTTCCAGTCCCGGGGGCCGATCCCTTCCGGCACTGCGGCGGGTGACGCGGCGGCAGGCGGTGCCAGCACACCCGCCATCCCCGTCCCCAGAGCACCCAGCGTGCCTGCCCGCACTACGTCCCGCCTGTCGATCACAGTGGCTGCCCCTCACGAGAAACGCCCCGAAGAGGCGATCGCCTCCGTGTGAAGTCAACCGATCGCCGGCCGGCGCAACCGTCCAACATGCTCCGCGCACCGGCCCGCAACCCCAAAGAGTGCCCGGTGTACCGCCGGATGGGCCGTGCCGCGGGCGCACCGGGCCGAGCAGGGAAAAGCTCCGCCAGGGGCAGCCGGTCATGCGTGACGCCCGGCCGGGGATGCCCGGCCGGGCGTCACGCGGAGCCCTGGCCCCGCCCGGTCTGCCCGGTCAGTCCTTGTTCTGCTCGACGAGCAGGTGGATGGGGCCGCGAAGCACGGGGCTGGGGCGGTAGGGCGGCGGGTCGGCGACCAGCGTGGGCCCCTCCAGCCGGCGCACCAGTTCGGTCAGCGCGATCTGTGTCTCCAGCCGGGCCAGGGGGCCGCCGAAGCAGAGGTGGATGCCGCTGCCGAAGCCGAGGTGCTCGTTGTCCGGCCGGTCGGGGTCGAAGCGGTCGGGATCCTGGAAGCGGTTCGGATCGCGGCTGCCCGAGGCCAGCATCAGCATGATCTTCGAGCCCTTGGGGATGACGGTGCCGGCCACGGTGATGTCGCTGTACGCCGCCCGCCACGGAACCATGTGCACGGGGGGTTCGTAGCGCAACAGTTCCTCGACCAACGGGACGATCAGGTCCGGTTCGGCGCGCAGTCGTTGCAGCACCTGCGGGTTGCGCAACAGGGTCAGCATGCCGTTGGTGATGAGGTTCACGGTGGTCTCGTGGCCGGCGATCAGCAGCAGGTTGGCGGTGGCGAGGATCTCGTCGTCGGTCATCCGCCCGTCGGGCCCGTCGTCGTTGGCCAACCGGCTCAGCAGGTCCTCCCCCGGCTTGCCGTGGCGTTTCTCCAGCAGCCCGCCCAGGTATTGCTGGAGTTCCTTGCGGGCCTGCAGGCCGTGTTCCAGCTTCTCCTTCGGATCGGTCTTGGGGTTGTAGTCGATCGAGTTGACGATCGCTTCCACCCACAGATGGAACCTCGGTTCGTCCTCGCGCGGCACGCCGAGCAGATGGCAGATCACGGTGACGGGGAACGGGTAGGCGAAGTCGTCGACGATGTCGATCTGTTCCTTGCCCGCGAAGCCGTCGATGAGGCCGCTGACGACGGCGGTCAGATCGTCCTCCATGCCCGTCACCAGGCCCGGGGTGTGCGGGGGGCCGAAATGACGCATCGCCATGCGTCGCAGGCGGTCGTGCTCGGGAGGGTCGAGGTTGATGAAGGACGGGGTGGTCCGTCCTTCGACCACCTCCATGGGCTGCGACAGGTTGCGCACGTCGGAGCTCAGATGCGGGTTGTGCAGCAGGTCCATGATCTCGCGATAGGTGCTGACGACGTAACTGCCGTCCTCCTGCCGGGCCACCGGCGTCTCGCGCAGCTCGGCGTACAGCGGGTACGGGTCGGCCCGGGAGGAGTGGTCGAGGATCCGGAGCAGTGTGTCGGGCTTCTCGGTCGTGGTCATCTGGCGCTCCCTCCTACCTGTGCTGCTGCTGCGCGGCCGTGACGCGTCGCTCGCTCGGGTCGTGACCGGTGACGACCACGGTGGCGCCCTGGGCGAGCAGGACGGGGCCGGGGAAGTCGACGGGTACCGGCTTCATGCCGGCGGGCTGGTCGGGGGTGGGGCTCGGCGGCGGGAAGGGTGCGGCCGTCTCGATCAACTGCCGGTAGTGGTCGAGCCACTTCGCGTTGTCGAAGCTCACCGCCGCGGTGACCCGGCCCTGGTAGCCGTAGGCGGCGACGAACCTGCGGTCGTGCACCGATCCTTGAGTGACCGTCACCTCGTCGGCGAAGGTCGGCACGCCGACGGACTTGATGTTGACCCCGAACTGGATCGACCAGAACGCCGGGATGGACAGGTGGGGCCAGCGGTCCGCCTGGCCGCTGAGCATGTTGTGCGCCGCGACCTCGGCCTGTTCCACGGCGTTGGCCCAGTGCTCCAGCGAGATGAGCCGGTACTCGTAGATCGGGTTCGGGCAGCGGGCCACGTCTCCGGCGACGAAGATGTCGTCGGTGATCAGACCGTCGAGGGTGAGGGCACGGCAGCCCGTGTCGCAGGCGATTCCCCAGGGGCCGGCCGCCAGTCCCGAGTCCCGCAGCCACTCGGTGTTGCGGATGCCGCCGAGCGCCACCACCGCCACATCGGCGTCGATGGTGCTGCCGTCGTCGAAGTGGGCACGGCGCAGCCGCCCCTGATCGTCGCCCTCCAGCCGGGTCACCTTGACACCGCAGCGCAGGTCGACACCGTGCGCGCGCTGAAGGTCGGCCGCGACGTCGCCGATCATGGCCCCGAGCGCCCCGACCAGCGGGGCCGGCGCGAGTTCGGCGACGGTCACCGCGATGTCACGCTCGCGGCAGACGGAGGCGATCTCGGAGCCGGTGAATCCCGCACCGATGACCAGGACGCGGGAGGGCCCGGCGGCCAGGGCCTGTTGCAGACCCTCGGCATGCTCGCGCGTACGCAGCACGAACACCCCGTCCAGGGCCGCCTCGCTCTCGACGAACCAGGGCCTGGCCCGCACGCCGGTGGAGATCAGCACCCGGTCGAACGGAACCTCCCGGCCGTCGGCGAGACGCACCTGGTTGGCGGCCAGGTCCAGGCCGCTCGCGGGCACGCCCAGCAGCCACTCCGCGTTGACGTCACGACGTCGCGGCAGCGTGGTGTCCCGGGCCGGCACCCACCCGGTCAGTACCTGCTTGGACAGGGGAGGCCGGTCGTAGGGCTCGCACGTCTCGTCACCGATCATGGTCAGCGAACCGGTGAAGCCCTCGGCACGCAGCGCCTCCGCGGCCCGCAGGCCCGCCAGGGATGCGCCGACGATCACGATGCGGCCGTCGCGTTTGAACGCGCGCAGGATGTCGGCACTGGTCATGACCGCGATGCCTCCACCGGTACGGCCCGTTCCTCCAGCCGGTCGACCAGGATCGCCTGGACCGGGCAGGCCGCCGCGGCGCGCAGCACCTGGTCGCGCCGGGCGTCGTCCGGGCTCGGGTGGTACATCAGCGCTTCCTCGCCGTGCATCCGGAACGCCTCCGGCGCCAGGAACGCGCACTGCGCATACCCCTGGCATCGGGAAAGATCTACGACAACTCGCATGCCGACCTCCACGGGGACTGTCGGCTGCGGACCCTGGAGCCGGCGTGTCACTACGGCACGCACAGCGCCCGACAGGCTTCGAGCAAGGAGATCCGGCCGTCGCCCACCGGGCGACGCGCAGGGGAACGTACCGCGCTCGTCGGGTCTTCGCAGCAGGAGATGACTGTCGCGGGCAGGACGACCAGCGACGGTGAAACCGCACAAGGGAACCGGGCCCTTCGCCAAAGAGCGTATGCCTGCCCCCGATGCCCCGCACCCGGTGACCGAGGGCGGCCGGGGGCGGCCGGGAACGGCCGAGAGCGGCCGGGAGCAGCCGGGAACGGCCGAGAGCGGCCGGGAGCAGCCGGGGGCGTCGTTCACCCGCACGCCACGCGCCGTGCGGCGAGGACCGTGGACCGTCGTCGACCCTTGACGCATGGGTCACGTACTGGGCGATGTTCTGGGCCTCGCGGCCGGTGTCGCCGTGAGTCCGATTCCGATCATCGCCGTCATCATCGTGCTGGCAACGCCTCGGGGACGCCTGAACGGACTGGTGTTCGCCACCGGCTGGGTGCTGGGCCTGGCGGGCCTGGGCACCGTGATGCTGCTCGTCGGAGGTCAGGAGGGTGCCACCTCCCACGGTCAGCCGGCCGACTGGGTGGGGGTGCTCAAGCTCGCCCTGGGCGCGCTGCTGGCGCTGCTCGGCCTGAAACTGTGGCGGCACCGCCCGGCCGATGTCACGCAGGCCCAGCTCCCCAAGTGGATGGCCACGATCGACCGGTTCACACCGGTGAAGGTCTTCCTCCTCGCCCTGTTGCTGTCGGCCGGAAATCTCAAGAACGCCCCGCTGACCATCGCCGCCGCGGCGTCCATCAGCTCCTCGGGACTGCCGGTCGGACAGCAGATCGGCGCACTGGCGGTCTTCGTCGTCGTCGCCTCCCTCGGGCTGCTCGCTCCGCTCGCGGTCTTCCTGGTCATGGGTGAGCGGGCGAAGAAGACGCTGGGCGACTGGAAGGAACGGGCGACGCGCCACAACACGGCCATCATGGCCGTACTGCTCTTCGTGTTCGGACTGAAACTGCTGGGCGACGGAATCGACGTCCTGAGTTCGTGACCGCGCCCGCGGGACGACGCGACGGCTCGCTCCGGACCCGACGACGGCCGTGCCGGGTGCTGCCGCAGTCGCAAGCCCGGCACAACCCGGCACGGACCCGGCCTCGGATCTCGGAGCTCTCAGCCGGGAATGCGCACCGTCTCCACCCAGCCCGGCGCCTGCGGTGCGGTGGAGCCGATCAGGGCCGCGACGACGCGGCAGGGCGGGGGCCGGTCGGGCCAGGGAGTGATCCCGTCGGTGAGGACCACGACGATGTCCGGGCGGTCCGGCGTGGTGAGCGCCGCCTCGATCCCGACGCGCATGTCCGTGCCGCCACCGCCGCCCAGGGTGATCTGCTCGGTGGCCGTCACCCGGGACACGGCCTGCACATCGGCGTCGCACGCGAACACGGTCACGCGGTTGCCCCGTACCCCCACCTCGCGCAGCACGCCCGTCACCTCCGCGAGGGCGGCGGCCAGTTCCGCGTCGCCCATCGAACCGGAGGTGTCGATGACCACGGCCACCCGCGGCAGCGGACGGCGCAGGCTCGGCAGGGCGACGCCGCGCAGCGCCGGGGTACGGCGCGAGGGGCGGCGATAGGTGTAGTCGACGGCCCCGCCCGCCCACGCGGCGGCCTCCCGGACCGCGCCCGACAGCGCCTGCCGCCAGTCGACCGTGGGTTCCAGGATCGTCTCGGCCCAGCGCTGCCAGCCTCCGGGCAGGGTGCCGCGTCCGCGCTGGTGGGCGCGCATCGCCTCGGCGGTCTGCCGCCGCAGCGCCTGCGCCTCCACCTCACCGATCCGCGCGGGGCCTGCGGCGCCCGGCAGCTCCCAGGAACCGGGACGGCCATGGGCGCCGGACCCGCAGTCGGGCGTGCGCACATGCGGTGGCAGCAGGTCCAGGTACGCCTCGAACACCCCGCCCTCGGGAAGGCCGAACAGCCGGGGTTCCATGCGCCCCTCGGGCAGCCGCAGACCGTCGGCGAGCAGGTCGTCGTTGATCTCGCAGTCCTGGGCGACGTTGACGCGGTGCCAGTCCCCCTGGGCCGCGGCGGGCAGCCGGTTTGCGCGGCCGTGATGGTCGCGCAGCAGGTGCGCCACCTCGTGCACCCAGACGCCCGCGAGCTCGGGCACCGCCGTCGCCTCGACGAAGGAGGGGGACACATAGCAGCGCCAGTGCCGGTCCACCCCCATCGTGGGCACCTGCGTGCTCGGCACGACGGTCAGGGAGTACAGCGCGGCCGCCAGATAAGGCCGGTCGCTCGCCGCCCGGTAGCGGGCGGCCAGCAGCTTGGTCATGTCCAGGGCGCCACGGGGGTCCCCCGCGGTCTCCGTGGGCCTCACCGGCCGCCGCCGGGCAGCGCTCCCGACATCTGGAGCAGGTCCAGGAACCCGTCGATCCCGGCCGGTACGGGCCAGTCGAGGTGCCGCATCGCGGCGAGGTCGGTGGCGGCCCGGGCGGCCACGTCCGGTACGCCCGCGTCCACGGCCTTGGCCAGTACGGTCCAGCCGGCCTCCCAGCGGGGCCGGGTGAGGTCGCTCTGGATCGCGGCGACCACCGCGATGAGGAACGCCAGTTGCCGGTCACCGCGGTCGGGCAGGGCGAAGGCGTCCGGATCGGCCAGCACACGGTCGGGGTCGGGCAGGTCGAGGTGTTCGAGGTAGGACAGCAGTTCCAGGCCCGCGCCGTCGCCGACGGCGCCGGTGAGCGCGGCGGCCAGCGCCTCGCGGCCGGCCCCGGCCGCGTATCCGGTGGCGAGCAGCTTGAGGGCCATCTCCCAGGTCCGGGGGGACGGCCAGGACCGGCCCCGGCTCTCGGCGTCGCCGGGGATGTGGTGGACCAGACCTGGCCTGGCCGTGAGGAAGCCGGAGATCGCGCCGCGGGCGCGGGCGACCGCGCCGGGCACCCTGGCGGCCCCGACGACGGGCACGCTCACCTCCGGCCAGGTGCCGGCCATGCCGCGGGCCACCGTCCGCGGGTCGTGGGTCCACTCCAGGTGGACGAACCGGTTGGCGAGTGGCGGGCTGAGGTGCCAGCCGTCCGCCGCACTGGACGGCGGGTTGGCGGCGGCGACGATACGCACCGCCTCCGGCAGGGCGAGGCTGCCGACGCGCCGTTCGAGCACGACCCGCAGCAGCGCCGCCTGCACGGCCGGCGGCGCGGAGGACAGTTCGTCGAAGAAGAGCAGGCCCTGTCCGGCCCGCGCGAGGCGGACCGCCCAGTCCGGCGGGGCCATCGGCACTCCGGTCACGGCCGGGTCGTCACCGACGATGGGCAGCCCGGCGAAGTCGGAGGGTTCGTGCACGCTGGCGATGACCGTCTCCAGCGGCAGGCCGAGCCCGGCGGCGAGCTGTTCCAGGGCGGCCGACTTGCCGATTCCGGGCTCGCCCCACAGCAGTACGGGCTGATTGGCCGTCACGGCGAGTGCGAGCGCCTCCAGTTGAGGGTTCGCGGCCGGCTCGGTCCGTACCGTACGCAGCCTGCGGTTGAGGTCGTCCGCGGCGGACAGCGGGCCGGACGGCGCGGTCGCGGGGGCACTGTCGGTGCTCAAAGGGGCGGCTCTTTCTCGTGGTCGGGCTCGTCCGCGCCGAACTGCGCCTCCTCGTCGTCGGGTTCGACGAGATCGGCCGGGTCCTCCGTGAAGTACCCCTCCTCACCGTCGGGTTCGACGGGGTCGGCCGGGTCCTGCGCGAAATAAGGCTGCCCGTCGTCGGGGTCGACGAGGTCGGCCGGATCCTCCGCGTAGTACCCCTCCTCGTCGACGGGTTCGTCGGGTTCATCGGGGTTCTGCGCGTAGTACTCCTCCAGCCCGTCCATGTATTCGTCCCACCACTCGGCGCCGACGTCCGCATGCTCCCGCTCCACCCGTTCCCGGAGGAAGGCCAGGTCGCGCCGCTTGTACCGGCGGGCGGCCTGGGCGAGCGACCGATCCGAGTCGTCGACCACGTCCAACCGCGCCCCGGCGGCGACGAACGCCTCCACCAGTGCCTTCGTGCCGAGGTCGTTGACCGCCACGAACAGCGGAGTGCGCTCCCGCCCGTCGCGGGCTTCGAGGTCGAGTCCCTCCGCCAACAACCGCGGCAGCAGGGTCTCGTGGTCGAGAAGGTTCAGTACGTGCAGCAGGTTGCGGCCGTTGGCGTCCCGGACCCGCGGGTCCACACCCGCATCCAGCAGGGCCAGCACACCGGGGGTGTCACCGTGCTGGGCACGCAGGAACAGTTCGCTGCGCTGCGCCCGAAGCGCCTTCGGCAGACGGCCCGTTCCGGAGGTCCAGGTCTGCTCCACGGCGAAGCATCCGGCGACGGCACCGCCGAAGGCGCGCAGGGCGCGTTCGCGTTGCTGCTCCTCGTCGCTGTGCGGCATCCGCAGCAGGCTTCCGGGCCGGAAGCCCACCTCGTGCCATTCGCCGCGGCATCTGACCCGGACGGGTGCGGGCGCCGTCGGCCCCGGCGGGCCGGCCGGACCTTCGGGGACCCGGACGGCGGGGAACAGCGCCTGGCGGACGAGCGGATGCAGATGCTCCGGTACGACGCCGCCCGCACGCATCAGATCGAGGTCGGGGAGTCTGCGCCACAGGGCCTCGGCGAGGACGGGCACGTCCTTGAACCCGTCCCGGTCGACGATGCGCGCCAGCAGTCCTCCGGACTCCACGGGCTCCAGCAGGATGTAGATCCGCCAGTGCGGGGCGAGGAGGAAGCGGCCGCCGTCGCCGGCGGCCCGCCGGCGACGGACCTCCGACTCCAGGCCGATGTGGTTGAGCGCCATCCCGGCCAGCAGCGGCTCGGGGGCCGTCCTGAGCCAGCCCGTCCCGGGCGGGGGCGTCAGGTCCAACTCGATGCCGACCGCGGCGAACGCGGCCTGGAACTCGCCCTGTTGGTGCAGCAGCGTGGCCCATTCGGAACGCGTCGCCGGGTCCGCGTCGCCGGGATCGGCGGTCGGGAGTTCGTCCCGGCCGCGCGGGGTGGCGTCGGCGTGGAAGAACGGTGGCCGGTCCGCGCCGCCGCCGCAGCGTTCGCGCAGCTCGTCGGTGTGCCGGGCGTCCCACAGGTGTCGTGCGCGGCGCCAGTCCTGCGTGGAGCGCACGAAGACGCCCGCGGTCTGCTCGCCCTGGAGGGTCCCGAACCGCAGGGCGATCCGCTGCGGGCCGTCGATCATCGCCGGGGTGATGATGTGCAGGTACGGCGCGGCCAGGCGGCCCTCGCCAGGTGCGCTCGGGTGGTAGCGCGCCAGGACGACCGTCGTGTCGGTGAGGAGTGTGGTCCGCCCGCCGCCTCCGCGCGGCAGGTGCCAGCGCAGCAGGTCCGGAACGAAGTGGCGCAGGTCCTCCGCCAGGGCGGCGGCGATGTCGTCGCCCCACCGGCCGGCGACCTCGGACAGCTCGAAGTCGACGTCGACGTTCGCGGCCGCGCAGGCTCCTCGCCAGTCACCGGCCAGCCGGCGTTCGGTCGCGCGCTCGATCATCCACCCGGGCACCGCGTACCGGCGGATCCGGCGCAGGCCCGCCGCCTGGTCCGGGGGGAAGCAACGCAGTTCACCACGTGCGCTCAACGGTAGACGCTCCCTATCGCGCACAGGTCCGGGTGCGTCCCGGTGAAGGGCCGCAGCCGCCGGGTGAAGGACCGCTTCACCTTGCGGGGCAGGCCGGGACCGAGACCGACGTACTCCAGGGGCGAGTCGTCGGGCACGGCCGCCAGCAGGGTCTTCGCGCCCCGTCCGGTCAGGCCGGTGTGGCACAGCTCCAGCCGGCGCAGCGGGCTGCCGGGCAGGGCGGCGGCCAGCGCGTGGGCGCCTTCGTCGCCGGTGGTGTTCGCTGGGGCGCCGAGGCTGCGTTCCGACGGCGGACGGCCCAGATCGAGTGCCTCGATCCCCGCGAGTCGGTCGGCGAGGGCCCGGGCACCGGCGGGGCCGATCCCGTTGCCGCCGAGGCCCAGACGCAGGGGTCGTGCGGGGTCGGCCGCGGCGGCGAGGATCGTGGCGCCTTCGTCGCCGAGGTGGTTGGCGGGGAGATACATCTCGCGCACGCCCGCTTCCCGGATCAGGTCCGCCAGCAGCGGGGCGGCGTCCGCGGTCAGGCCGTTGCCGCCGAGGAAGAGGCGCTCCACCGGGCTGGGCCGGTCGGCGAGGACGTCGAGCAGGGCTCGCAGACCGTCGGTGGTCAGACCGGTGTTGACCAGGTCGAGCGTGCGCAGTGCGGTGTTGCGGCGCAGCATCGAGGCGAGAGCGCGGGCGCCTTCGTCGCCCACCGGGTTGCGCTTGAGCCACAGGGCGCGCACGGTGCCGTCCGTGCTCAGCGTGTCGGCGAGCGCGGTGACGCCGTCGGGGCCGATGCGGTTGCAGCCGAGGTAGAGCGTGCGCAGGCCGTGGCCGTCGGCCAGCGCTTCGGCGACCGTACGGGCTCCGTCGTCGCCGATGGCGTTGGTGCCGAGCAGGATGTGCGTGGCCCGGGCGGAGGCGGCGGCGACGGGCATCAGCCGTGCGGCACCGGCCGCTCCGAGTCCCTGCTTGCACAGGTCGATACGGCCGTCCGCGCGCACGGTGCCGAGCGGGAAGGTCTCGTCGGCCTCGACCGGCCGGGCGGACCGCAGCCGATCCAGCAGCGGTTGCAGTGCGGCGGGGTCGCTGATCGCGATGTCCGGGTGCTCGATCGCCGGGCAGCGCACGGGTGTCGGCTGCGTCATCACCACTCCACCGGTCCATCGCCGGCGCCTGGCCCGCCGAGGGCGGCATCGCCCTCCGCCCGCCCAGGACGAACCGACGCCAATCGACTTTCCTCCACGACAAGGGCGGCAAGGCTGGTCGGATTTGAACCGACGTCCTCCAGCTTGATGCTTAGGCGCGACGACCTCTGCGCTACAGCCTTGCCGCGGAGATCATAGCGACTTTCGCCCGCATGTTCGAACTCGGTTGGCCGCGTCGAGGCCGGCCCGGGTGAGCGCACCCGGACGACTTGCTCGGTAGGGTCGGGATCATGAGTGTCGAGGTCGCGGTTGTCAGCGAAGCGGACGACGAGTCGGTTGCGGCGTTCGCGCGCCTGCTGCCCCAATTGTCCAGCACGGCAACCCCGTTGGATCACGAGTCGGTGCGGCGCCTGCTCGCCGGCGACGCGACGACTGTGCTGATGGCGCGGGTCGGCGGTGCCGTGGTGGGGATGCTGACGCTGGTCATGTTCCCCCTGCCTTCCGGTCTGCGGGCCCGTATCGAGGACGTGGTCGTGGACGAGGCCGCACGGGGACACGGCGTCGGCGCCGCCCTGACCGAGGAGGCGCTGCGCCTGGCCGCCGCCGCGGGCGCTCGTACGGTGGACCTCACGTCCCGCCCGTCGCGGCAGGCAGCGAACCGGCTGTACGAACGCATCGGTTTCACGGCCAGGGATTCCACGGTGTACCGCTTCGCCCTGAAGCGGTGAGCCACGTCTGGTACGGGTGCAGCACAGAGCGGCAGGCACGGACCTTCGTGAGCTGAACTCTCACCTCCTCAAGCGGCGGTCGAGCCCCAGATGGAAGTGCAGCAGGCGTGCCTGGTCCGGTCCGAGTGACCCGAACACCCCGCACGAACGCGCTCAGGCGCGGAGGTCCGCCAGATGCCGGACCAGGATGTCCCGCGCCTGCTGCGGGCTCAGGCGCGGCGGCCGGGCCAGCAGGTGCAGCACCGTCCCGTCGAGCAGGGCGTGCAGTCGCGCCGTTTCCACCGCGCGCACCCGTCCCGCACCGAACTCCCCCAGCTCCTCAAGCGCGGCCACGGCGCTCTCCACCGCGCCGCGGATCAACTCGTCCACCTCGGACCGGCGTTGTGCGGCCAAGGCGTCGCGGTGCGCGAGCGCCACCAACGCGAACCACGCCTCGGACTCCAGCCGGCGCTCGCTGTCCAGCGGCAGCAGCTGCTCCAGATGACTGCGCACCAGCTCCGGCGACGGTGAGCCCGCGGCTGCGTTGGCACGGCCGATCCGCTGCCGTACCGCCTCCACCACGAAGTCGATGGCGAACAGCACCATTTGGGTCTTGTCCGGGAAGTAGTGCCGCAACGCTCCGGCCGACCAGGAGGCCTCCTCGGCCACCGAGCGGACGGTCACCGCGTCGAAGCCGTCACGCAGCGCGACGCGCCACAGGGCGAGGGCCAGTTCCGCGCGGCGCCCCTCATGATCTACGACCTTCGGCACCCGGCCATTATCACACACGCGTGTTACATTGTTTTTGGTACGGCTGTGTTAAATAAACAGAGGGACAGTCATGAACCGATTCCGTCGGGCACCGTGGTGGGTCTACGCCGTCACCATCGGGGTCCTCAACATCGCCCGCCAGATCACCTTCCCGCCCACCCGCGTGGGCACCGCGGTCACCATCGGCCTGTTCTTCGCGGTCCTGGCGATCGGCTTCGCCGTCGTCACGGGCGTGCGGGCGCTCATCACACCGCGCGGCGGCGAATAGGGGGCCGGCCCGTCATGGTGCGCGCCGCTGGCCCCACCTGACGCGCCGCACCCGCGTACCCGCCGCGGATCCGGCGCGCGGCACCTGCCGGGCCCGACTCGGCGGGTGCCGGCGGCGCGCAGGGACGGATGCAGCGTTCACACGTCGACGGCCTCGCGCCGCGCGGCGGTGCGGGCCGCGGCGGCGACCCGGGCGGCCCGGTCCGGCATGGTGAAGGCGAACACCGCGGCGGCCGCGGCGACCGCCGCGAGCACCTGGTAGGCGTGCTGGAAGGCGGAGACCGGCGGGTGGGCGTGCGCGCCGGTGCCGACGGCGGCGGCCGAGGCCAGTACGACGGTGACCACGGCCGGGGCGGCCGCGTTGGCGGCCTGCCGGACGACGCTGTTGAGCGTGGCGGCGTGGGAGACGTCGGCCTGGCGGATGCCGGTGAACGAGGCGACGGTGGTGGGCATGAACACCCCGCCCATCGCCGCGCCGAGCAGGAACATCAGCCCGCGGAACGTCCACAGCGAGGAGTCCGCGTCCAGCCGGGAGAACACGACCAGGACCAGTGCGACACCGACCAGACCGCAGCCGGCTATCCGGCGTGGGCCGACCCGGGCGTAGAGCGGGCCGACGATCTGCACGGTGAGCAGCACCCCGAGCGCCTCGGCGAAGGTACTGGAGCCGGACTCCCAGGCGGACAGCCCCAGCCCCTCCTGGAGGAAGAGCGGGCCCAGGAACATCGCGCCCATGAAGCCGGTGAAGCCGAGGAAGGCGGTGATGTTGGTATCGCGGAAGAGGCGGTCGGTGAAGAGCCGGAACCGCAGGGCGGGTTCGGGCACCCGGAGTTCGACCACGACGGCGGCCGTCAGCAGCACCGCGCCGCCGACCAGCCCTGCCAGCACGGGTCCGCTGCCCCAGCCCAGTTCGGCACCCTCGCTGACGCCGAACATCAGCCCTGCGGTGCCGCAGGCGGTGAGCAGCAGTCCGGGCACGTCGAGGCGGCCGGGGAGGTGGTCGCGGTGCCGGTCGAGGAAGAGGAGCCCGAAGGCGAGCACCGTGACGCCGATGGGCAGATTGGCGTAGAACACCCACCGCCACGACAGGTGGTCGACGAGCCAGCCGGCCCCCATGGGGGCGAGGGCGGGCGCCACCTGCTGCGGAATGATCATGTATCGGGAGACGTTGACCTGCTCGGCCAGACTGAAGGTGCGGTAGAGCAGGGCATGCGTGACGGGCAGCAGGATCCCGGCGGCGAGGCCCTGGAGGGCACGCCAGCCGACGAGTTCGCCCAGCGACCCGGCCGCGCCGCAGAGTCCGGACGCGGCGGTGAAGACGGCGAACGCGGTGAGTACGGTACGCCGCCCGCCGAAGCGGTCGCCGAGCCAGGCCGAGACGGGGACGGCCAGGCCGACGCAGACCGGGAACACCACCACGACCGCGTCCAGTCCGGCGGTGGCGAGCCCGAAGTCACGCCCGATGGCGGGCAGGGCGACGGTCGCGCCGACTCCGTCCACGATGGACATGAACGCGGTGACGACACACACGACGGGGACGACGATGCGCTGATTCAGTCGGACGGGCATATGCTGAGCATACTCAGTTTGAGTAAGCTCAGCACTACCGCGGCAGTCCGGACCGTCAACCGTCGGCAGGATCAGGACACCGCCGCGGCGACCCCCGCCCCGCCGCACGGACCACCGCCCCGATCACCTCCGCCGCCCGTGCCGGGAAGGGCCGCGCGTGACAGGACAAGCCGTATGTGACAGGACGGGGGGGGCAGGGCACCGCAACGAGGACAGGAGCGCCACGGTGAGGGACGTACCGGGCAGCAGCGACCCGCTGATCGACGAGATGTTCGCGACCACACACCGGCTGCGGCTCTTCGTCGACGGCAGACTCGCGGAGAAGGGCACCACCGTCGCCCGGCTGCGCGCCCTGCGCTTCCTCGCCCACTCCCCCGAACCGCTGCGCATGCGCGATCTCAGCGACATGCTCGGCATCGCCGCGCGCACCGCGACCAGTCTCGTCGACGCCCTGGAACGGGACGGCCTGGTGGTCAGGCTGCCCCATCCGAGCGACCGCCGCTCCCATCTGCTCGCCCTCACCGACGCCGGCCGGACCTGCCATCAGGAGGCCGAGGACCTGGACCGCGAGGCCCTGCGCATCGCCACCGGCGCCCTGTCCGCCGAGGACCGGGCCGTGCTGCGCACCCTGCTGGCCCGGATCCGCGACACCGTCTCCGACGCCGCCCCGGAACGTCCGCAGCGCGCACCCGCCGACGCCCCGCAGGGCGGCGACTCCTCCGGCCCCGGACCGGGCCGATGACCGCTCCCCCGGCCCGCGCCCGGCGGACCGCCCGCTCCTGAGCCCTGTCCCAGAGGTGCGCCCCCGCGAGCCGGGCGGGTCAGAGTCCGATGAAACTGACCGTCTCGGTCAGGTCCGCCCGCCCGGTGCGCAGCGGTGGCACGCCTTCCTTCTCGTACCCCACCGCGACACCGCAGAACAGCGCGTGCCCGTCCCCCGCTCCGACCACCTCGCCGACCGTCGTGCGGTACATCGTCCACATCACCTGGGCGCAGCTGTGCAGCCCTTCCGCCCTCAGCAGCAGCATGACGGTCTGCAGGTACATCCCCGCGTCCCCCCACTGTCCGCACCCCATCGTCTTGTCGAGGTAGCAGAACAGCACGACCGGCGCCCCGAACGCCTGTGTGTTCAGGGCGGCGATCTTCCTGGGCCGGTCGTGGTCGTGGCGCCTGACGCCCAGCGCGCGGTACCGCTGGTCGGCCGCGGAGGAAAGGCGGTCCAGGTAGGGAGAGGCCAGTTCGGCCGGGTACATCGGATACTCCCGCTCGTCGCCCGGGTCCCCCGCCAGGGCCCTGGCCGTCGCCCGTCGCTTCAGGCCGGCCAGAGGCTCACCGGTCACGACGTACAGGCGCCATGGCTGGAGGTTTCCGCTCGACGGTGCCCGCCCCGCCGCGGCCAGCACCCTTTCGAGCACCTCGCGGGCCACCGGCTCGTCGCTGAACGCCCGCACGGACCGGCGGGTGTCCACGGCCTCGTACACATCCACGCCTTCTCGTCCTCTCGGCAGAGCGGCCGCTGTGATCTCGGTCAGGCCACCTTGCCGTCGGACCGCCGGCGCACCATCTCGGTGATCCAGACCGGGGCGAACGGAGAGGTGCAGCCCGGGGACGTCGGGTAGTCCTTGAGCACCTCCAGACGCTCGCCGATGCCGACGGCGCGAGCGCGGTGCTCGGCGTGCTCGATGCCGATCTGCGCCAGACAGTTGTTCATCGCCCACTGCAACCGGTCCGGGGCGTCCTTCATCTCCGCCTCGATGACGTCGAGCAGTCCGGTCAGATCGAGATCCTCGGGCTTCTTCGCCACACGCTCCGAGGTCAGCGCCCAGCCGGCGCTCGCCACCACCGGATCCGGGTCGGCGGACCAGTCCAGGCGCAGTTCCTCGGCGTGCGGGCTCTTCTTCACCACATAGTTCACGAGCCAGTCGTGCACCTTGGGCGAGCGTGCCTGGCGCATCATGCCGTCCAGCTCGTCGCGCTCGAACGCCCTGGGGCGACAGACGAGCAGCGCCAGCAGTCGCGCGGCGGTGTCGTCCGTCGCCCACAGCCCGCGGGCGAGTTCCTGCTGCGTCCTGAGCCGCTTCGCGAGCGCGCGCAGCTTGCCGAGGTTCACACCGTGATCGTCACCGTGTCTCTCGTTCACGGCGCGTGCCCGCGGGTCCTCGAGGGCGGCCAGCTCGGCCATCACCTGGGCGACGGTCGTCTCGTTCGGCGTGGTCTCGGCCACCTCGGGGCCCTCCTGTACGTCCGGTGCGGGCGGGCCTCAGCCTACGCGGCGCCGTCGGCCGCCCCCTCGGCCTGTGCGCCCGCCCGGTGACCGTGATCGTCCTCGCCAGCCTCCAGCAGGTTCGCGGCCGCGCCCACGACGCGCGGATCGGGGCTGCCGACGACGTCCGCGTCCTTGTCGGTGTAGTCGAAGCGGGCGAGGACGCTGCGCATGGCCTCGACCCGGGCCCGCTTCTTGTCGTTGCTCTTCACCACGGTCCAGGGCGCCTGCACGGTGTCCGTCTCGCGGAACATGGCGACCTTGGCGGCGGTGTAGTCGTCCCAGCGGTCGAGCGAGGCCAGGTCGATGGGGCTGAGCTTCCACTGCCGTACGGGATCGACCTGGCGGATCGTGAAGCGGGTGCGCTGCTCGCCCCGCGACACCGAGAACCAGAACTTGATCAGGTCCACTCCGTCGTCGACGAGCATCCGCTCGAACGCGGGCGCCTGCCGCATGAAGCGCCGGTACTCGTCGTCCGAGCAGAAGCCCATGACCCGCTCGACACCGGCCCGGTTGTACCAGGAGCGGTCGAACATGACTATCTCGCCTGCCGTCGGCAGATGCTCGACGTACCGCTGGAAGTACCACTGGCCGACCTCGCGCTCGGTCGGCTTCTCCAGGGCCACCACCCGGGCGCCTCGCGGATTGAGATGCTCGGTGAAGCGCTTGATCGTGCCGCCCTTGCCGGCCGCGTCGCGCCCTTCGAAGACGATGACCAGGCGGCGCCCGCTCTCCTTGATCCAGCTCTGGAGCTTCAGCAGTTCGATCTGCTGGAGCCGCTTGTGCCAGTCGTACTCCTTGCGCTCCATGCGCTCCTGGTACGGATAGTTCTCCCGCCAGGTGTCCACCGGGATGCCGTCCGGCCCGATCAGTACGGGATCGTCGTGGTCGCTGTAGTCGACGGTCATGCCCGCCAGCAGTGCTGTCATCGTGTCGCTCCGCCTTGGTCTCAGTGGAACTGCGGCAGGATCGGATGGACGCCGTACGTGACCGCGCTCGCGCAGGCCGGGAAGCGGGTCCCGGCCCGTGTGGTCCCGAGGACGTGAGTGCCGTCGTCCCTCGCGCGCGCGGTCCCGACCTGAGCCATACCCAGGGGGCCGCGCGCGAAGACCACGGCCACGGCGAAGGTGGCTCCGATGCTCACCGCTGTGACCTCAACGGTCCAGTTCACCTCCATCGTACGAAATTCATTTCGACTACGACGGCTGGGACCCGGCTCGGCGGAGTGCCGGGCCGGGGTGTGTCCCGGCCCGGCACTGTCTCATGACGCCTTCGGCTCCGGCTGGTGGGTGTCGTAGGGCCGCGTGATGATCTCCATGCCGTGTCCGGCCGGATCCAGGAAGTACAGTCCACGGCCACCGAAGTGGTGGTTGATCTCCCCCGGCTGCTTGCGATGCGGATCGGCGTAGTACGTGATCCCGTCCTGCCGGATCCGCTCGAAGGCCGCGTCGAACTCCTCGTCGGACACGAGGAACGCGTAGTGCTGCATGACGATCGACTCCGCCGGGATGGTGGCGAAGTCCAGGGTGACGCCGTTGCTGGTGGCCACCGGAACGAACGGTCCCCACTCGGCCCCGGCCTCGAGCCCCAGGATGTGCGCCAGGAACTCGGCCGACTCCCGGTTGTCCCGGGCATGGACGATGGTGTGATTCAACTCGACTGACATGTGTGGAATGCCTCCGTAAGGCAATCTCACAGGCGCCTCCATGCCTCACCCGGCCGGTGACCGACACGCGATGCCCTGCTTTTGATCCTAGCCATGGCCCGCCCGCAGGGTCGAGGTCGGTTCCCGAACAGGGCGTGCCGACGGCCATCTCCGGGCGGGGCAGGGCATCCGGGCCGGTCAGACCGTCGTCCCGGCCGTCGAGTCCGTACGCGCCGCATCGCGTACGACGCCACGGCGCCGGGTCGGCATCCCGAGGGTCGGGTTGGCGACGGCCCAGGCCGCGCCCTTGCAGACCAGCTCCTTGTAGACGGCGGCCGACCGTCCGGTCAGCGCGGCCCGCACGGCGCGGTCGTCGGCGGTGACGTACTGGATCAGGCCTTCCCTGCGGCCCAGCGAGATGCACTGGTTGAAGTAGCGCAGCGGCACGTTCGGGAGCTTTCCGCCGGTGAGGCGGGCGGCGATGGCGTCGGCGGCCTGCCATGCCATGGGGGTGCCCGAGGCGCAGGACATCCGCAGCGGCTTGTCGCCGGAGCCGGTCGCCATGGCCGCGTCCCCGACGGCGTACACGTCGGGGTGCGAGACCGAGCGCATGGTCGCGTCGACCACGATCTGCCCCGTGTCGCTGACCTCCAGCGTGGTGGCCCGGGAGATCGGGTGAACGGCGAAGCCGGTGGTCCACACGGTGACCGCGGCCGGCAGGGACCCGCCGTCGGCGGTGGTGACACGGTCGGCCGCCACCTCGGTGACGGCTGTGTGCTCGTGCACCGTGATGCCCAGCCCGCCGACGACCTTGTGCAGGTGCCGGCGCCCCTTGGGCGAGAGCCAGTCGCCGAGGCCGCCGCGCACGACGAGGGCGATGCCGAGGTCCGGGCGGGCCTCGGCGATCTCCGTCGCGAACTCCAGGCCGGTGAGACCGCCGCCGACCACGACCACGGGCTGTCCGGCGTCCAGACAGGCCAGGCGTTCGCGCAGCCGGAGTGCTCCGGGGCGTCCCGCGATCTCGTGGGCGTGCTCGGCTGTGCCGGGGACGCCCTGGGCGTTCCAGCCGCTGCCGAGGGCGTAGACGAGGGTGTCGTACTCCAGTTCCCCGGCGCCGTCCGCGCCGGTGACGGCGACCGTCCTGCGGTCGACGTCGACGGCGGTGACCCGCGCGAGCTTCAGTTCGACGCCGGTTCCCCCGAACATCTCCCGGAAGGGCCGGGGCCTGAGGTCCTGGCCGGTCGCGAGCTGGTGCATCCGGACGCGCTCGACGAAGTCGGGCTCGGCGTTGACGAGGGTGACGGCGGCGTCTTCGCGGCGCAGCCGCTTGGCGAGGCGCCCGGCGGCGATGGCGCCGGCGTATCCGGCGCCGAGGACGACGATGCGGTGCTGCATCTGCTGGCTCCTGTCTTGAGCGGATTCGCCACTTGAACCGGGCAGCCCGCTGTTTCCTGACAGGAACGCGTTGTGAAGCACCTCACATGGAAGCGTCTCGCAGGGAAGCACCTCGCACAGCGGTCAGAAGGCGGCGTCGAGCAGGGGTTCGCCGTGGTCGGTGGACGCCCAGCTCCGGGTGAAGCGTTCGAGTTTGTCGGGGTTGACCTGGTTGCGGAAGGCGGCGATGCCGTCGGCTGTGATCTCCAGGCAGATGACGCCGATGACCCGGTCGTCGACGACCGCCACGAGGGCGGGGCCGCCGTTGACGGTCGTGCCGTGGACCACGGGCGATCCGCCGGCCAGGGCACGCTTGGCCTTGCTGGGCTTGAACAGCCCACGCATGAAGGTGGCGACCGCGAGAGCGCCCTCGAACGCCTTGGCGCGGGCCGGCACCTTCCCGCCGCCGTCGCCGATCGCGACGGCGTCCTGGGTGAGCAGGCGGACGAGCTGATCGGTCCGGCCGCTGGTGGCGGCCGCGAGGAACTCGTCGATGATCCGCCGGGCGGCGGCCTCGTCGACCTCGGCGCGGGCCTTGCCGTCGACGACGTGCTTCTTGGCGCGGTGGAAGATCTGCTGGCTGGCGCCCTCGGTGATGTCGAGGATCTCGGCGATCTCCTTGTGCGGGTAGGCGAAGGCCTCGCGCAGCACGTACACCGCCCGCTCGCCGGGAGAGAGCCGCTCCAGCAGGGCGAGGACCGCGAACGAGACCGATTCGCGCTGTTCGGCGGTGTCGGCCGGGCCGAGCATCGAGTCCCCGGCGAGCAGCGGCTCGGGCAGCCACTGACCCACGTACGTCTCACGCCGGGCGCGGGCCGAGGTGAGCTGGTTCAGGCACAGATGCGTGAGCACCTTCGTCAGCCAGGCCTCGGGGACCTCGATCCGGTCGAGGTCGGCGGCCTGCCAGCGCAGGAACGTCTCCTGCACGGCGTCCTCGGCCTCGCTCGCGGAGCCGAGCAGGCGGTAGGCGATCGCCTCCAGGCGCGGCCTGGAGGCCTCGAACCGGTCCACGTCGTTCATGGTCAAAGCCATGGGCTGGATCCTAGTAGGGCTTGGTCAGATTCACTCGTGGTTGGAGTGTCTGCTGGTGGGTTGGTGTCGTTGGGATGGTGTGACACCTGAGGAGATGGCCGAAG
>NZ_JBVKBD010000039.1:0-28069 GCF_055657365.1 Streptomyces sp. NPDC107559
TGTGTGTCCGCCGCCGGCGATCTGTTGTATGTGACCGATCCTTCCACGGACACGGTGACCGCCGTGGAACTGTGAGAGGCCGACGCGCGGATCACGGTGTGTGGACGATGCGGAAGTCGTTGATGAAGGCCTGTCCCTCCAGGGCTTTGCTGGTGTCCGTCAACTTGACCGCCTCGGCGACGATGTAATAGCGGAACTGGCTGTTGTCGACCCGGGCCCGCTCCTGCTTGGCCGCAGTCGTCATGTCGAAGAACGCCCCACCGGAGTCCTTGGGCACCCGCAGGACGGCGATCGGTTCCGTGGCGCCGTCGGCGCCACCGGGCGCGATCTGCCTGCGGGAGAGCGTGATGGTCAGGGTACGGTCCACGGCTTTGTTGCCCGACGCCTTGAATTCGGAGATCAGGCCGTCCTGAGGAAGAGCCACACTCATGATCCCCGAACTGGTGGCGTTGCCGCTGGCGGGAGGCGAGGAGAAGACGTCCGGCCCGCGTGTCGCCGCCCGACCGTCCTCATGCGTCCAGGCGCGTTCGAAGTCGTCGTGCATCCACGTCAGATTGGGCGTCAGGGTGAGGCTGACCGGCTGGGACGGACCCGCGGGCCCATCCGGCCGCAGCTGCGGGACGAAGCGCCGGACACTCATGTCCAGTTCCACGCCGCCGGCCGCCGGTACGCGGACCCCGGCGAGCACCACCCAGGGCTCGGAGGTCTCGGGAGGCGCGGGTTGCCCGCCCGGTACGGGTTCCGGATCCGGAGCCGTGTAGATCTCCGGCAGGGTGTCCAGCAGGCCCAGTTCGAATCCTTCCGATGTACGGTTCTGCCCGGCCGCGGCACCCTTGGTCTCGTCGTACCGCACGGCGACGAAGAACAGGTGTGCCTGGTCCAGGGGGCCGGCCGGGCCGACCGGTCCGAGCGTGCGTACGTCCACGCGTACCGGGCCGTCGATCGCGATCTCGTCGCCCTGCGGGGACAGGACGAAGCCGGGCGAGATGTCCACGGTTCCGGGAATCGGAGTGTTCTGCGGCGTCTGCGCCGAGGTCACATCCGCCCCGAACACCAGACCCCAGCCGTGCAGCAGCCGATTGTGCCGGCGTTTGCGTGCAAGGGCCCAGGTGTTCCACTGCTCCAGGTCCTCCGGACCGACAAGCTGTCCGGTGAACCACAGCGGGCGTTCGGCTTCCTCCACAGGCGTGGGCATGGGATTCCTCTCTCCAGTGTTCTCGCTGTGGCGACGCAGCGGCGGGTGCTACTCCGCCGGTTTCAGCAGGACCTCGGCGACCACATGGGCCGGCCGCTCGCGGTCGACGACCTGGCGCACCGCGGGGAGCGCGGGCGCGTGCTCCGCCGGAACCAGCACCAGGACCCGGTGAGCGGACTCCGCGTACAGCGGCAGCCCGAGGTCCTGCGCGTCGATCAGCCAGGAGCTGTCGAGGACGGCCGTGCTGTCGAGCACGGGCGGTCCCGGTCGCGCGGTGAGCCGGGTGGTGGATCCCAGAAGCGAACTCCCGGCGTCTCCCAGCTTCCAGACCCCGGCTTCGAGCAGCGGCTCATGGATCTCCACCTCGATTCCGCCCACCTCGCGGCGGACCGCCTCCACGAGTCCGGCCGGAGTACCCCGCCGAGTGTGGGCGGCGACCGCCTGCGCCACGCGCTCGCGCCGGTCTCGTACCCGGGACGACGGCGCCACCGGACCGACGCCGTCCAGATCCGCGTCCACCCATGCGGCCAGGCGCGACAGCCAAGGGGCCTCCGCGTGGTCCGGAGCCACCGCCGGGTCGAGCAGCTCGGGCAGCCGGTCCAGGTCCCGGGTCACCTCCTCGTACACCGAGGCGAACAGTCCCAGCAGCCGGCCCAGCTGGCCGCTGCCGTCGTCGTCGCCCGTGTACACGGCAGGCAGTTGGTCCAGCAGTCCGCGCCCGGAACGCATGACCCGGACATCGCTCAGCCGAGGTGTCGAACGGCCGTCCCCGACCAGTTCGACCGCCACCCACAGGGCCGGCGCCTGTTCCTCGGGTGCCACGAGCACGCGTACGTCGGGGCAGTCCAGCGGGCCCGCCCGCCATCTCTCGGGGGCCGTGAGGAGTGGGGCGTGGTCCGGATCCACGGTGTCGCGCGACGTGGGGGAGGGCGGGCCGGGAGCAGCGACACCAGGACCGTGAGGGGTGCCGGAGGCGAGGGTCCAGACGCGTACGTGCGCGCCAGGGGGCGCCGGTTCGGCGAGTTCGACCTGGACCCGGTCCCAGCGGGCATGGCCACGAGGATGCGGCGCGGGCACCACGATCACGCCCCGGGACGCCCGCAGCGGCGCGGGGGGCCGGTACAGCCCCGCCGGACCGGCCAGCAACAGCCGCCCGTCGTGGTCGAGGGCGACACCGGCCAGGCCCGCAGTCACCGCGACCAGCCGCTGTGCGGGTTCCGCCGTCTCCTCGGGCACCAGGAACACCTCGCCCGAAGCGGTGACGGCCACGGAACCGGACCCCCACTCGTCGGGGGCCGGCGCGGCGGCCACTCCACCCACCCGGGTACGCGCGGCGAGCAGAGCAGGGTCCTCCGCGGTCGCAGGGGGCACCCGTGCGCCCTCGGCCACCGCCGCCCGGCCGTCCTGGCCGACCTGGACTACACGCCGTCGAGCGTCGTCGATCACGGTCAGGCCGCCGTCGGCTTCCGCCCGTACTTCGATGGCGCCGCCGGCGGGCAGCAGTTCGAAGGGCACCCACGGTTCCCCGATCTGGAGTCCGACCACGGGCAGCAACTGGGTGTCGCCGTCCTGGCGCAGCACGGTGACCGACGCGCCGGGCCAGCGGCCTTCCCGGTTCAGCCAGCGGTAGGGCGTTTCCTGAGGCACGGTCAGCTCTCCACTCCGACCCAGGCCACGCTCCACCCGAGCGTGTTGCCCACGAGTGCCGGAAGGTCGTTGGTGAGCAGCGAGGGTGGGTTGAGCTGCACCGGTTTGGCGGGTGTGGCGGGGTCGGGATCGGACGCGGTCACCCCCGAGTGCAGGGGGACGACGACGACCAGGCCGTCGCCGGCGGAGCTCTCGACGTAGGGGGTGCCGTCGAGGACGGCGTCACCACCATCCGGCAGGGTCGCCAGGCGTCGGCCCTCCAGACGCACCAGATACGTGGGGGAGCCGGTGAACCCGCCGGATCCGGTGTCGACCTCCGTCCGCAGACCCGTGACCGACCCACCGGCCGTCGTGACCAGCGTCCACTCGGTGCCACCGGCTGCGGTGACACCGGCCGCCACATGGGGGGAGACCCGCAGCAGTCTCCGCTTCGACCCGTCCGGCGTCTCCGTCAGACTGCCGTCCTGCACGCGGACGACAGCCAGTACCAGGTCGAATCCGTCGCGGACTTCCTTCTCGGGCAGCCACCGCAGGGTGGGGTCGTTGTCCAGCCGGACCGCGCCGGAGGACGCCCCGGCACCCTCGAGGGTGTGGACGGCGGCCTCGTCGTCCTCCGTCCAGCGCATGGTCAGGTACAGCTCCTCGCTGTCGCTGTCCGGCCCGCTGGTCACCGCGGGCACGTCCAGTCGAACCGGCCGGGTCAGCAGCAGCTCCCGGCCGACGGCGTCCAGTGCGTATCCGGACGTCACCGTCACCGCGGTGCTGTCGACGTCGCCGGTCACCTCGATCCCGCGGCTGATGCCCCAGCCGTGCAGCGTCCGGTGGTGGAGCTCGCGCAGGGCCCGTTCGGCGTGGACGAGTTCCATGAGGTCGGCGGCCGCCAGCACCTGGTGTGCGAAGAAGGCCGGACGGGACACCGAGGGCAGCGGGGCGGTCGGCTCGGCCATGGCCAGGGTCTCCGTTCTTGCGTCGGCAAAGACCGAGTTCCCACCGTCGGGAAAGGCCGGGGTTGCGGTGGTTGCGGTCACGGGAGAAGCGGGGTCGGGCGGCCCGACCGGCGGCACGTCGACGACGGCTGTCCAGACGACGTCGACGGATGCCGCGGTCACCGGTGACAGGTTCGCGTTTTCGTTCGCCCGCCGTCCGTGGCGGATCAGCACCGTGAAACTGTCGCGGTCGACCTGCGAGACCGCGAGGGTGGTGGTGATCGCCACAACCGGCGGCGGCCCGTCGAGGGAGGCGAACACCCTGGGTGCGGCCGTCAGCCCGTTCGGCAGCGACACGGTCGCCGACCAGCACAGCTGCGTGCCGGACAGCCGGGCCGTGGCCAGGGACAGCCGGCCGGTCAGCAGTTGTGTGGTGCCCGGCCGCCGGGCGACGGGCCGTAGACCGGTGGTCTCCACGCTCGTCGCGCCGGGCCCGAGACGGCCCAGGACGACGTCCGTGCCGGGATCGGCCGGTGTGTGGGGGCCCAGGAGCCACGGCCGGGCACGCGGACCCGGTCCGACGGCGCGCAGCACCACGGTGACGAGTGTGTCCCCCGGTACGAGTGTGTACGGCTCGGCCAGCACCAGCAGCTCGCCGTCGGCGGTGACGGCAACGCCCGGCGCGACGGTGAGGGTCCTCGTCCGGGTCGTCCGCAGCATGATCTCCAGGCCGATCAGAACACCTCGGCTGCGGTGGGCGGACCGGACGTGGTCGGCGAGTCCCAGGTCCAGCGAGCGGAAGAGGTCGGTCAGATCGGCGGAGCGCAATGGTCGCCCCTGCTCGAAGACGATGCGCTCCACGGCCGTCATGCCTGGTCCTCCTCGGCGATGTCGAACGTGTGGGTGCCCGGGACCACCAGACCGTCGGCCGGTACGGGAACGCCGGAATGACGGCGGTCGCCGTCCGGGGTGCCGAGGGAGAGGGCGGTGATGTGGTCCACTCCGGGAACCTCGTCGAGCACCTGCAGCACTTCGCTGCGGTGGACGTCACGGCCGAAGGGCCAGCCGGCGGCCCTCGGTCCGCCGGTGAGGGGGTGCAGGAACCGGTCCAGGGCGGCGAGGGCCGCCCGGGTGGTGGCCGCCCGGTCGGCACCGGGTCGCAGGACCGCCGTCGCCCGCACCGCGACCGGAACGTAGCGCGGGCCGGTGACGAAGATCCGGGTGCCGACGGTCCGGCGTGCGTCGAGCCCGGAACGGACGGCGTCCAGCAGCCCCGCCGAGGGTTCGGGTCGCGCCTGCGGAAGCTCCGGAACGATCACCACGGTGACGCACCCCGAGGCCCGGTGGCCCGGCACTCGCGGGTCCGTCTCCGGGAAGGCCCGTGCCCGTGCGATCCAGGTTCCCGGGGTGGCGAGCGCGCACCGCTCGAAGTCGGCCAGCGTCACGGCCCGTTCGGGAACGCCCAGCCCCAGGACCAGTTCACGGTCGAGCTCGTCCAGGGAGGAGGCGTCGGCTGCGACGAGGGCTTCGCACAGCCGCTCATGCACCCAGACCTCCCGCTCGGCACGGACTGCCGCGGCTGCGACGTCCTCCGGCCCGGCACCGCCGACGGGCGCGGTGGCCAGAGTGGCTGTCGGGTCGCCCGGTCCCGGACGTCGACCGAGCCGTGCCCGGTTGCCGAGGTGGTCCGGCTCCAGAACCCACCCGAGGCCGGGTGCCGGCACGCCCGTACCGCTGCCGCCGCCGACCGAGCACAGCGCCAGCACCGTCTCGCCCGCCTCCGGTACCGCCCCATGACGCCCGTCGCCGAAGGAGAGCACTCCGGTGCTCTGGTCGAGCACCGCGTGACGGTCGGAGCATCCCGACGCGTCGAGATCGGACACCAGCGTCACCCGGCGCGCGCCGAGCCCTGGTGAGCACAGCCATACCTCGGTGCGGTCCTGCGGAACCCACCCCCGCACGGGCAGGGCGAAGCGCTGCTCGGGAGTCCCGTCGCCCACACCCGTCACGATGGCCTCGACCACCAGACGGCCCTCCGCGGCTGCTTCGGGCTGCTGCCATTGCAGGACACGGACCTGGGGCCCTTCCTCCTCGGCCGCCATCAGGCGCAGCCCGTCGACCCGTCCCCGCGCGTCCACGGACAGCACGAGCGTGACCAGGGCAGGCGGCGGGGGCATGGGACCGCCGGAGGGGACGACGCCGGCGGCGACGGTGAAGGATCCGACGGCGGTTTCGGCCAGTTCCGCTCGCACGGCATCCACGGTGATCCCGGCCAGGAGCGGTGCCGAGTCATGCCGCCCATGGTCCTGGCGGCAGCGGATCCAGGCCCGCTCGGACAGGACTCCCAGAACCTCCGGCGTCAGCGGGTCCGCGAAGTGCAGCTGGACGCCCCCGTCACGGGTCAGGGCGCGGGTGCCGTCGGTGACGTCGGCCGCGTCGAGGGGCTGCCAGACTCCTGCGCGGCGTGCCTCCCACACGGTCTTGACGTCGTGGTGGGGTGTTTCGGGGCCGTCGTCGTTTCGGCCGTCGGACGTTGCGTCGCCGCGGCACCGACCGCCGTCGATGCCCAGGTACAGCGACAGGCGGGTCCCGGCGGGCAGTTCCCGGTCCAGCCCCAGCACCAGCGCGGCGCCCGGCACGGGATCCGGGCCGAGCGCGGGATACGGGACGCCCACCGCGAGGGCCGAGGTGTGGTCGGTCCACCCCGCGGTGTACCCGGAGTCCTCGGCGGTTCCGTCGTCGACGCCCGCCACCATGAGAGCGGCGCCGGTGGGACGAATCGGGTGCAAGGTCGTCAGCCTCGGGGAGGGCCGGGTCGATCGCCCGTCGGGCGTCGCGTGTCCGGCGGACAGCACCAGGCCGGCGGGTAGTTCCACCGGCTGCGCCGGGTTTCCGGTCACGGCGAGGACGGCTGTGGCATGGCGCGGTCCTTCGGGCGGACAGCAAATCAGGGCGAGCAGTTTGCGCAGGAGGCGGTCGGTGGTGCGGCCCGAGCGGTACATTCCCGCGTCCACCTGCCAGGCCAGCAGCTCCAGCAGGGCGATGCCCGGGTCGGAGACGTTCTGGTCGGTCCAGCGCGGAGCGACCAGCGGAATCAGTGCCCTGGCCTCGGCCACCAGGTCGGGCCACCGCCGGGTGTCGAGCACGGGCGGGTGCACCGGCATCTCACACCTCCCTTCCGGCGAGCTGTACGGTCAACGGCCCCGCGCACACCACCGTGTCGGGCGGGATCGGGACGCGGTCGCCCGCCGGACTGCCGTCCACGTCGAGATCGAGTCCGGTGACCACGTCTACACCGGCCACGTCTTCGAGCACGCGGGCCACGTCGGAAGAGTGCACCGACCGGCCGAACGGCCAGCCCTGCCTCTCCGGGCCGCCCGCCACCGGGTCGAGGAAGCGGTCGAGCGCGTCCTGCACCGCCGAGCGGACCACACCGGGTTCCGCCGTGTGCGCCGGACGCACCTGCACCTTCACTCCCACCGGCCGGTAGCGCGGACCTTCGACCACCAGGCCGGCCACCGCCGTGGCGGGCATCCGGGCCATGAGCGCGCTGCGCACCTGTCGGCACAGCTCGCCGGAGGGCGTCGGCCGGCGCGACCCGTCGCGCGGGATCACGACGAGCCGGACCGCCCCGGCGAGTTCGCGGCCGTGCCGGTCGACGGCCCCCAGCGCCCGTGCCCAGGCCACTCCCGGACAGGTTTCCGTAACGAGCGATTCGATATCCCTCCGCGTCACACCCAGGCGACGGTGTCTGAGGACCGCGGGCCCCCGGGCGAGAACTCCCGCGAAAGGTTCGGCGTCGGCGCCGCCGGCGGCAGGGCAGGGGTTGCCGACCCTGGAGACTCCGGCCGCCCCCACCACCTGTGTGATCGCCTCCGCCGCGACGTTGCCCGCCACGCCCCCGCCCGTGTGGTAGGTCCGCAGCACCACGTTGCCGTCGCCCGGGGGCGCGGGCATGCCATGCCCCTCCCCGCCGAACAGGATGCGGCCCGAGGCGTGATCGCAGGCGAAGACACGGTCCGTCGGTCCGGCGCCGCTCAGGCTGGACACTTCCGTCCACCGCACCCACGCCTCCGTGACCCGCCCGGTACGAGGGTCCGCCACGGTCCGCAGCCGCCCCTGCTCGCCGGGGCCCAGTTCCTTTCGGAGCAGCGGGAGATCGACACCGGCCCGGACGCCGTCGCGTTCCCGTACTTCCAGCACCATGCCCTGGAGCACGGGTGTGTGCCGGCTGCGGAATACCTGACCGGCGGTTCCGTCACCGGATCCGAGCAACTCGTCGGCCACGGTGAGGGACTGGCGGGCGGTGACCGCGTTGGGAGCCAGGACGAGCACCGTGGTCCGGGCGGGGTCGGCATCCGCGGGAAGCCGGGCGCGCAGCCAGGTCCGGGGTGTGCCGAAACGGGCGAGCGGTGCATGGCGCAGTTCGCCGCCCGCGTAGGCACGGGAGAGCGGGCTGCGCAGGGTCACGGTCTCGCCCTCGGCGGCGTCCACCACCACGGCCTCGCTGCCGCGCAGGTCCGAGAGCATCAACCGGTCGCCGGGGGAGTAGCGGGTGGCGGCACCGCCGCCCAGAAGGGTGACGGAGCGCCCCCGGGCTCCGACGAGAGGTGCTCCCGCCGGACCGCGGGTGCCCGGCCACAGCAGGTGCACGATCCCCGAGCGGGCGAGGCCGGCCGTCGCGTCCTCGTGGGCGAGGGGCACCCAGTCCGTGCCGTCGTGCCCCTCCCACACCATCCGTCCCGGCGCCGGGAGCGCCCCGCTCTCGTCGAGCTGCACGTACAGGCCGATCCGGTCGGCGGGAAGGTCGCCGTCGAATCCGAGGTAGATCGCCGGGGCCTCGTCCGGCAGCGACCGGAAGAGAGGTGGGACGGTTCCTCGCCTGTCGGCCGTTCCTTCCCGCCAGGCGTGGTCGTCGAGGACCAGGACGTGCTGCGGCGGTCCGGGAGCGGGGGTGTGCAGGTAGGAGATCTCGACGGGCTCCAGGACGGGAGGTCTGGGTTCGACGATTCCGAGCCGCTGGGTCTCGTCGCCGTCGGGCACGGTGAGGATCCGCAGGTTGGCGTAGGCGCCGGCGACCAGCCGGGCCCGCAGCCAGCGGTGCTCCTCGCCGGCGACGGCGACCGGGGTCCACCCCTGGGGCACGCTGAAGGTGATGGTGCCCTTGCCGATCAGGTCACGCGGCCGCGCGTTCTGCGACTGCGGGTCGGGCTTCTCCTGGACGGGCAGACCGCGCCAGTCCAATCCGTCGAAGAACTCCCAGTGCACCTCGAGTCGGTCCGACGGCGCGGCGCCTCGTTCCGGGGGGATGCCGTCACCGGGTACAAGGACAGGGGGCGGTGCGAACAGGTCGGCCGACTCGGCGGCCGTTACCGCGCGTTCGAGGCCGAGACTGACCACGGCGCCCGGTCTGGCGAAGACGGTCTCGCAGGCCAGGTGGAACACGCTGCCCAGCTCGGGTGCCGGGCCGAAGGGGGCGAACGCCTTCGAGAGGTCGACGGGCAGTCCCTCGGCGAGCGCCCGGTCCGGCCGCAGGGTGCCGGGCACACTCCGGGTGCTGCCGGCGAGAGTGATGCCCGCCAGTTCGGGCAGCACCAGCCCGGGCGCGGGCACCACGGCCGTGGTCAGCCGGGCACGCAACCAGTGAGAGGTGATGCCCCTCACCTCGGTGGGGCGGGCCCGGGCGGACGGGACGACCAGCGTGACCGTTCCTGACCCGGTCAACCCGTGCGTGCCGTCACGGGAGTGGCCAGGGTCCTCGCCCCAAGGGGCGAAGGCACGCCAGGAACTGCCGTCCCACCAGTTCCACTCCAGCCGCAGCGGTACCGAGGAGGCGGTGGACAGGGTGATCCGGACATCGACGGCGGAAGGTCCGGCGAAGGCCAGCAGAGTGTCGTGCCCCAGGTACAGCTCCCGCAGGGTCCGGTGCATCCCGGTGAAGAGGGTGAACGGCCGCCGTGCGAGTGCGTCGGCCGAGTGGTCGGCTGCGCTGTCCGACCCGGGCAGGACGCTCCACACCTCGGCCAGCGGAGCCGACACCAGACCGATGTCGGTGTCCGTCTCGAAGGGCAGCGGATCGGTGCTTCCCGCCACGGCCGCCCCGAGCCGCGTGCCGGCGGCCACCTGCCCTTGGACCGCGCCCGGGAGCGGCTCCAGCAGTACCGGTACGGAGGCGGCGCGTGGTGGCAGCGGCGACACACCGATCCGGTCGAGCAGGGCGGCGAGTTGCAGGTCCGGCATCGCGGCCAGCCGCTCCGCCAACGAGGCCAGCAGGGCGGCCTGCGCGTGTGAGACGGCCGCCGACACCCCGTCCGCGGCGGGCTGCCACTCCGGCACCCAGCCCGTGCGACGGCGCAGCAGCAGGTCGAGGATCTCGGCGCGTCCGGCCGGTGGCGGGAACGCGGTCACTGCCGGGCCTCCTCACGCAGATAGAAGGGGTACACCAGGTTGTAGAAGGTGTTGGTGGTACGGATCCGGTAGGTGACCTCGATATCGAGCCTGCCGGTGGCCCGGTCTGCCAGCGTCACCGTCACGTCCTCGACGTCGATCCTCGGTTCCCAGGTGATCAGTGCCTGCTCGACCCGGTGCCGGACCAGCGCCGCGGTCGTCGTGGACAACGGCTCGAACTGAAGTTCCTCCAGGCCCGCCCCGAAGTCGGGCCGCAGGACACGTTCCCCGCGGCGGGTCCCCAGGATCAGCCGGATCGACTGGCGAACCTTTTCCGGCCCCCCGGTACCGGAGACCTCGCCCAGGGGTCCGAAGCCGACCGGCAGGGCCCAGCCGTGGCCGAGCACGGACCTGTCGTCACCCGTTCCTTCGGCGGCGGACGGCAGGCCGCCCGTCGTGAACGCGTCCATCTCAGCCACCGATCAATACGGTCGGGCAGCCCGCGACGACCGGCGCTCCGCAGCCGGCCGCGTCGCCCTGGCGCAGGGCGCCGCGCCCGCCGATCAGTACGGTCGCGGACCCCTTCGGGAAGGGGCTCGGCGGGTGGGCGGCCGGCGGCGGGAACGCGCAGGAGTGAATGTCGCCCTGCACGGCGGCCGGCCGGCCGCCGATCATCACGTTGGCCACGCCGGGACCGGACACGGTTCCCGGATGGGCGGTGGGTTCGTTGACGCGGGCTGCGAGCGGCACGCGGTTGCTCCTGTCTGCTCGGGATCGGTGCCGGACGGCGCGACGGTCAGTTGATCTTCACCATGGCGCCCTGGACGGTGCAGGTCGCCTGGGCCTTGACCGTGGCCCTGGCTCCGGTGACGTTCACCGCGTCGGCGGCCTTCAAGGTGATGTCGAGGCCGCGGGTCTCCACCGCCCGCTTGCCGGACAGGGTCACGGTGCCGGCGGCGTCCAGGGTGATCGAGGCCGCACCGCCGGCCACGCTGACGGTGATCCCGTCCGTGGTCAGCTTGATGGAGTGACCGTGCTGGTGGCGGACCACGATCTCGCCCAGCAGGTCGTTCATGGAGAGCTCGTGGCCCTGCGGGGAGCGCAGCACGCGCTTGAATCGCGCATCGGTCGGCAGGTCCACCGGAGGCGGCGAGGCCATGCTCCACAGCCCGCCCAGCACATACGGCTCCCGGACGTCGCCGTTGCGGAAGCCCACTAGTACCTCGTCACCCGGCTGCGGGAGACACCACATGCCGGAGCCGTCCCCGGCCACCGGCGCGCACACCCGGGCCCAGGGCTCCACGCCCGGCAGCCATGCGTAACGCACCTGGACCCGGCCGGCGTGGGTCAGGTCCAGATTCTCCACCACGACGGCAGGCGCGACGCCGGACATCCGGGGACCGGAGGACGCCGCCGACTCGTCCAGCGCATCGAAGAACGTCTCGAACACGGGAAACCTCCAGGGGACGGGGGCGGGTCACCGGTCGGGTGAGGCAAGGGCGAGCAGGCCGCCCTGGATCCGGGTCGCGCCCTGCGCGGGGCGCGGGATGCCGTCGAACCAGATCTCCTTGCGCAGGTCGAAGGAAGTGCGGTAACCGCCGGAGTCCAGGGTGTGATGCGCGGACACCACCCGCCACAGCCCGCCGAAGGTCTCGCCGACCCCCTCGATCCGCAGGACCCGGCCGGCCCGGATACGCGGATCACCGACGCACGAGCCCGTCGCCGTGGTCCGGCGGTTGAGCATCGGCAGCAGCTTGCCCAGGATCATCCGGGGTGCGGAGGCGAGCGTGACCGGTTCGTCGACCAGCACCAGTTCCTTGCCCTGGAAGCCCCCGGGCAGCCCGAAGCCGGGCGCGATGTCGATGGACAGCTTCTGCCGGTCCCAGTCGTAGCCGACGCCGACCGTCAACTCCAGTCGCACCTCAGGGCGCCACACCCGGACCACGATCCTCGCCACCTGACCGACCGAGGAGGTCCGCGGCGCGAACTCCCGCAGCGAACCTCCGTACCGCAGGGTGACGTCGGGAGTGAGGTACGCCCCGGGGGACATCAGCCGCAGCACATAGCCGCGTGGATCCAGGCCGTGTTCCATCAGCAGTTCCCAGCCGTTCTCGGTGGCGATCCGCCGGAGGAACTCCAGGGTGGTCGTGGAGTGCTGATGGCGTACCACGCGCTGGCGCATGCTGGGGTCCTCGATCGAGCCGGCGATGTCGGCCGCTCCCAGGACGGAGGCCAGTACCGTGCCGAGCCGGTCCACCGCCGGGACCAGGCCGTGTTCCACCGCCAGGTACGGGGCGATCAGCAGGTCGGGCACGGGCAGCACCCCGACCTTGGGCAGCGGCGCGGCGAACCAGCGGGCGGGCGAGACGTCGGCGAGCCGGGTACGGCGGTCCTGGGCGACGACGCGGAAGGCGGGCATGCCGTCGGTGGGGAAGTCCGCGTCGGTGCCGACCACCTGTCCGTCGAAGAGGGGCACGGGCTCGTGCGGGGCGTAGCCCAGGGCCAGAGCGACCGGGGTGTCGAGGGCGAAGAGCCGATGGTCCAGCCAGCGCAGACCCTCGTTCACCAGAGAGATCTCGAGCCGGTCGGCCTCCGCGCCCAACCCGGTCACGCAGGAGACCTCCGACACCGAGCTGCGCAGGGAGGCCGGCGCGGGACTCCCGCCGAAGGTGAGCCGCATCTCGGGCGCGTAGCGCGGGGTGTTCACGTGGACTCCACCGCCGGCACGTCGTGCACCTCACCGGTGGCCCGGTCCACATAGGGCAGCCGTGGCAGCATCAGAGACACCCCGGGGGTCAGCCGCTGCGGGTCGTCCAGGGCGTTGCACAGGGCGATGGGCCGCCAGCAGGCGGCAGATCCGTACTCCCGCCAGGCGATCAGAGGCAGCGTGTCGCCCTCGGCGGTCACATGCACCTTCGTGTAGTCGCTGGTCTGCCGCTTGAGTTCCCTTGCCTCCATCTCGGTGTTGCGGTACTCGCTGAAGGTGACGGTCAGCCGGGCCCGGACCGGCACTCCGCTCGGCAGGAACATCACGAACCGTTGCGAGACACGGCTGAGCACACAGGTGAAGGTGAGGCTGCCCCAGGCGAACAGCACCGGTGGCGGGGCGTGCAGGGTCGGATCGATGTCCATCAGACCGGTGAGCCGGCGGACCAGCAGGCGTACGTCGCTGCCCGCGGCGGCCTGACGGTTCGCGGTGAGGGAGTCCAGGAAGAGCTCCATCTCCAGCGTCTGCGCCTGGCCGTGGACGAACTGTACGACCGGTGCGCTCAGCCCGGGCACGGCCAGCTGCGCGAAGTTCGTCTCCCGGTTGACCGTGTACTCCTCGGGGTTGAACAGCACCTCGATGCGCTCGCCGTCGACCAGGTTGGTCAGGGTGGCGCGTTCCAGGCCGGCCGTGAGCCGGTGGGCCGTGGCGGGGATCAGGCCCAGGCCCAGGCCCGCGCTGTCGTCGAGCCGCACTACGGCCTCCCCCGGCGTTCGAGCCTGGCCTGCATCCGGCGGTCGATCTCCCGGACCACTCTCTCGACGAGCTGCGGGACATCGGACACGGTCAGTGAGGGCGAGGCCCGGTGGGGGCGGTGGCCGGCCGGAGCAGCGGGGCGGGGGCCGGCCGCGGGGCTCCCGGGAACCGGCGGACCGGCCTGGGGCCGGCCGCCGGCGTCGGTCGCCGCGCCCCGCTGCCGGGTGAACACCAGTGGGATCCGGGCCGGAGCGGGCCGGGTTCCCGCCGGCCCGGCCGGGGTGCGGGCCGCGGCCGCCGTGCCCGCACCGCTCCGCTCCGGTTCCGGGTCCAGGTCCGGGGCGAGCGGCGAGGCGTGCCGGATGCGCGGTACGAGGTCCCGCCAGGGAGTGCGAGCGGCGGAACCCGCCAGAATGTGCCTCGCCCTGCCGACCGCGCCGAGAGGACGAGCGCCGCGTGGACGGGCGTCGGCGGGACCGGCGCCGGTTGCCGGCCGGGTCCGGCGGGACGTCACCGTGCCCGCACTCGCCCCGGACCGCACGCCGCCCCCCGCACCCGGTGCCGTACGCAGCACCGGAAAGCCCCCGGCCCGCTCGCCCGGGCCCGCGGGCCGTACGAGCCTCGGGCGTACGCAGGACACCGTGGCGAAGGAGTGGCGCCCGGGCGGACAGTGGCCGGCACATCTCGGGCGCGTGCATCCCGGCCGTGCGCAGGGACAGGACGGATGCGCCGCCCCGACGGCCGTGACGGCCATGACTGCCCCGACGGTACGTCGAAGACGAGGCCGGCTCCGGTGCACGAGCGGCACCACGGGCAAGCGAAGGGCAACGCGGCTGCCTGCCGCCCTCCGGTACGGGCCGATGCCGTACTCGCCGTGCCGGCGCGCCCGGCGCAGCAGGGCGCGCAGTGCGGGCCGCGTCGGCGGCCCGGTGCGTTGGCGCGTCACCTCAGGCTTCCTCCCGCTCCTGTTCGTTGATCCGTTGGTTGATCGCCGACACCTGCCGGACCCACTCGCGGCGCTCCCGGTGGTGCAGTCCCATGAGCTCGGCGTGGGACCAGTGGAGGTAGTAGGCGAGGAAACTCATCTCGTCCCGAAGGCGCTCGACGGGATAGCCGCGGATCCCCCCAGGCGTTCCTGGCCCGTGCGGACCTCCTCCCCGCAGTGCGTGCACGAGGCCCCCGTGTCGACGGCCTCGTCGACCGCGTTGACCTCGTTGTAGAGCGCCTGGAGATGAGCCAGGTCCGCGGCGAAGAGCCCCTCGATGGTCTTGGGGGTGATCGTCTCGACGCCGCCGAGACGGGTCACCACCCGGCTCAGCAGGACCACCGAGAGGTACGCGGGGTTGCGCTGCACCCGGACGTCCGCCAGCGGCAGGATCTCGTCCGCGGCCGTGGCCAGCCGCATGGTGCCGTCCCGGTGCAGGGTGCCGTCCTCGCCGAGCAGCCCGACCGGCAGGGTGAATTCGTGTTCGATCTTCAGCATGGTCAGCTCACCCTCGTCAGGCCTTCGTGTACGAGTTCCAGGGTTTCGATCGCGATGTCGCTGGACTCGGCGTTGAGGCCCGGCCCGGTGTACTTGGCCGGCCACGCGCGAACGAAGTCCCAGCGGGCGACCTCCTTGCCCGCGCCGTCCAGCAGTACCACCGAGCCGTTACGGCGTTTGACCTTGCCCTGGACGACCTCCCGGTGCCAGTCGTACAGCTCCGTGTCGGCGGCCATACCCCACTTGAGCACCAGGTTGGCGTGCTTGGTCTGGCCGGGGTACTTGCGCGGCGTGGTGTTCCAGCCGCCCTCGCGGTGTTCGATCACGTCGGTCGTGGAGTCCATCCCCGACACCTCGTGGAAGGAGGCTCTGGCGATGTTGTCCAGCTCGACGAGGAAGTTGAAGTTGACGTAGGGATCCGGTACTTCGGCGGTGGCCACGATGTTGTTCCTCTGCTGTGCGCTGCCGGGCGGGACTGTCCGCTATTCGCTGACCTGGGAGCCGCCGTCCCAGATGCCGATCCGTACGACCACGAACTCGGCCGGGTAGACGGGCTGGACGCCGATCTCCACGTGCAACACGCCCTGCTTGCGGGTGGCGGGCGGGTTGAGTGCCTCGTCGATCCGGACGAAGAACGCCTCGTCGGCGGTCGCTCCGAACAGGGCGCCGTCGCGCCAGACCCGGCCGAGAAACTCCGTCAGCGTCCGCTTGAGACGGTTCCACAGGCCCAGGTCGTTCGGTTCGAAGACCGCTCCGCGCAGGGACTCCTGGATCGATTCCTCCAGGAACAGGAACAGCCGGCGCACGTTGACGTACTGCCAGGTCACATCGGTGGACGTGGTACGGGCCCCCCACACCACGGGAACCCCCTGGCCCGGCAGGATCCGCAGGGCGTTCACCCCGTTGGGGTTGAGCAGCTCCTGTTCGCTGTCCCGCAGCCGCCGGTCCAGTCCCAGCGCCCCCGCGATACCGGAGTTCGCCGGTGCCTTGTGCACGCCGCGCTGTTTGTCGGTGCTCGCGAAGACGCCGGCGATGTGACCGGAGGGAGGATGGGCGACGACCCGGTTGCGGGCCGGGTCACGGACCTGGATCCAGGGGTAGTAGAGCGCGGCGAACCCCTTGTCCAGCTTTCCGGTCAGCGCTGCGCGCTGCTGGAGGGCGGCCGTCGGTTCGATGCCCTGCCCGGCGTCGAGGATCGCGAACCGGTCGTGCAGGGCCTCGCAGTGCTCCACGACCGCCTGCTGGGCCTCGACGCCGACGCCCGGAGCGACGACCAGGCTGATCTCGTCGATCGCTTCGAGCAGGGCCAGCTGCTCGCGCATGCCGTCGGAGGTGTCGAGCCGCTGCCAGTCCGCGGCCGGATCACCCGTATCCCCGGCGCCGAGGGCGACCGGGCCCGGCTTCGGGCGCGGATCCACCGTGGCCGAGTCCGCGACCTCGGCCGGCACGATTCTCAGATAGTCGCTGTCGACGGCCTGCCCCGCCCACCAGCGGGGGTGCGAGGGAGCGGTGGACAGGCCCCGGAAGGCAACCGGGTCGGTTCCGTCGGGGCTGGTGACCGTCATGTCGAACTCGGCGGTGCTCAGTCGTGCTTCGGGCTTGAGATCGCGGGTCAGCGGCTTGTTCAGGACCACCGCCTCGCCGGTCGTCTCCGCGACCGTCGCCCACTCGTGGATCGTTCCGTCGTCCAGCAGTACCACCGATCCCCTGGGAACCAGGGCCCGTAGCGACAGCGCGGCCGGAACATCCAGCCGTACCGTCCTGTCGCCCGCCCTCGGCGGCGCGGTCGTCAGGGAGCCGCCCGCGAAGTCGGTGCCCCCCGTCACTGCGACGGCCAGCTCGATCACGTCCGGCGCCGCGACCCGGCGGACCACGGCTTCGACGGACTCGGCGTCCTTGGTGACCACGACGTTGTCGCCCGGGGCGAAGGTGCCGACGGCGTCGACCGTCAGCCTGCGGCGGGTGGCGTCCACCGCGGTGACCTGAGCGGTGTCGCGCAGCACCGCCAGGCCGGACTGCCCGGCGCCCAGGGCGGCCTGGAGCGCGCTGGAGTCCTCGATCTCCACCGAGCCGCCACGGCCTTCCGTGCCGGTGCGCAACGCCACCGCCCTGCCGACCGGCGCGCCGTCGGCCGCCCGGCCGGGCAGGTCGGCGAAGGCCGGCGTGGCCGTGCCCGCCCGCAGTACAAAGCACTGGGTGCCGCCGTTGCGGAAGAACCCCTCGACGGAGAGCGGCAGGTGGACGGGGGTCCCCGCGCCGTCCACCGGTCCGCCGAAGGTGGCGGTGAAGGCGTCGAGGCTGGCGACGAAGGTGGGCGTGCCGGTGGGACCGTCCGCGCACAGGCCGATGAACGCGGCGATGCTGGTCGACACCCCGCGGACGGGTGACGGGGGTTCGGTCTCGATGATGCTGACCCCGGGAAGCGTGGGGATGGCCATGCGGATGTCCTTTCAGGAGGGGGTCAGCCGGATCTCGACCGGGCCGTCGGCCGGCAGGCCGTCGGAGAGCAGTCCGTAGGCGGTCGTCACCGCGCGGACGACGCCGCCGGCGGCGGGCTCGGCCTCGGGGACGGGCACGGTGACCGTCACCGGGACGACGCACTTCCAGGCCGCGGGGCGGCCCATGGTGCCCCAGAACTCAGCCAGCTTCGTGAAGCCGTCGACCGGCAGCAGCTCGATGGGCAGCGGGCCCTCGCGCAGGGACGCCGGCACAGCCGTCAACTGCTGGGGCGTCAGCACCGCTGCGGGCACCAGCGGACCGGCGGTCACCAGCGCGCCGATCACCTCGCCGAGCAGGGCGTGCTCCTGCTCGGTCGCGGCCACCTGCGGCGAGTCCCGCGCTCCGTTCCAGGCGGACAGCAGATACAGACAGCGCACCCGCACCGGCGTACGACGGTGGGTGGCGACGCCCTCGGCGACGGGGGCAGCGGCTTGCCGGGCGCCCTGTCGCAGCCGTCGGTCTTCGCGCAGGTCGACGAGACAGCAGTTGAGGAACACTCCCTGGCCTGCCCCACCGACCAGGGACCGCCAGTTCTCGTCGGGCGGCTGGAAACCCACCTGCGCGTTGCCGAGGCCGGGCACCCGGGTGAGCAGCGTCTGGCGCAGCACGAGGTCGACCGTGTCGATCACAGGCGGCTCACCACCCGGTGCCGTTGTCCCGCATCCACTGCTTGATGCGCTCGTTCGGGTTGGGCGGGTCCCAGCCGTTCGGCACCAGACGGGGGTCGCCCAGCGGGCGATCCTTCTTCTGGCTGTTGCACCGGGTGCAGATCCCGGCGAGGTTGCTCAGGTGGCTCGCGGTACGGGCCTCGTCGAGGGTCACCAGGCCGGCGCCCATGGCGGCCTCCGCGTCCACGAGCGAGTGGAGGTGGTCGGCGGCGGCGGTGCGACGGGACTGGCACATCTCGCAGGTCGGGATGAGCTGGCGGATGATCCGGGAAAGCCGGCGCCACTGGCGCCGCTTCTGCATCTCCACGGTGGCGCGGCGGTAGGCCCACTTGGACTTCGCCTTCTTCTTGGCCTTGGCGAGCTTCGCCGCGGCGGGGCTCTTCGGCGCCGTCGGTGCCTTGGTCGTCGGTGCTTTGGCCGCGGGCTTCTTCGCGGCCGCGGGGGCTTTGGCGGGTGTGGCCTTCTTGGCCGTCGCGCCCTTCTTGGCGGTCGTGGGCTTCTTGGCAGGGGCGGCCTGCTTGGCGGCTGCAGGCTTCTTGGGGGCTGCGGGCTTGTCGGACGCTGAAGGCTTCGCGGCGGGTGCGGCCTTCTTCGCCTTCCCGGCGGCAGTCTTCGGCGTCGTCGGCTTCGGTGCAGTCGGCTGCGGCTTCGGTTTCGGCCCGGCCGCAGGCTTGGCATTGGGAGCCGCGGGCTCGGGCGCTGGCGGCTTGGGTGCCGGCTTCGCCTGTGCCGTCGTAGGCGCTGGCGCCGCCGGTGCGGTCGGCTTGGGTGCCGCCGGGGCTTTGGGCGCGGCCTTCGAAGCGCCGGCCGCGGGGGCTTCGGGCATGGCTCCGGGGCTCTCCGGGGCCTTGGGAACCGCTTTCGGAGCGCCTTCGGTCGGGGCCTTCGGGACCGCCTTCGGGGGGACGGCGGCCTTCTCGTCCGGAACGGGGACCGGCGCTCTGGGAGGTTGCGGGGCCATCTTCGGGGGCTGTGGCACCGGTGGGGCCTTTTTCGCCGGGACCGGCGGGGCCTTCTTCGGTGGGGCCGGCGGCGGCAGCTTCTTCGGCGGGGCGGGCGGAGCCGGCGGCGCAGGCTGTTTCGCGGGCGGCGCCGCGGCAGGGGCCGGGGCCACCTTCATCATGCCGCTGTGGATCACGTTCTTGACGACCCCCCAGGCCACGCGAGCCAGTTCCTTCACATCCTGCTGGATCGCCGCGTCCCGCTCCGGCCCCTGCTGCATCTGCATGTCCTGCTGGAGCTTCAGGGCCGGCGGCCCTGCCGCGATCATGAGCTGCCCCGTCGCCAGCAGAATCGACGTGATCCGCCGCCCGACCGTCGCCTGGTGCAGGCTCACCGCGTACAGGACGGCGCCGATGACCTGCCGCCAGAACTGCTCGTCCTTGAGGAAGCCCTGGGGGTTCTTCGCGATGCTGTCCAGGATTCCCTTGACCACCCCTGCCGCGCCCACCACCTTGAGCGCGACCTGGACCTCCTCCACGCCCACGTAGGACAGTGCGATCTGCAGGCCGAGCGCGCCCTTGAGCTGGCCGATCTCCTCGTCGGTGAACAGGAGGGACTTCTCGGGTCGTGCGTCGCCGAACGCCGCCTTGTCGATCTTCCGGAGCAGCTTGCCCCCGTAGTGCGTGACCCCTCCGGACAGCGCGGGCGCCTTGGTGACGGGGTCGATGAGGATGGACTGGCCGGTCTCCGGATCCTTCGGTCCGTGCTCGGCCAGGCTCTTCACCGCGTCCCGCATCTCCTTCCCCTGTGCGTCGGCCACCGCCACCACCGTGCGGATCTTCTTCTTGGTCTCCGGCGCCACCGGGAGCTGGTCGATCACGGGATCCACCGCCGCCGCCCCTGCGTACGACAGGCCGCCCAGGGTGTCGATGGCGCCCGTGACCTCGAGCAGCACGCCCTCCTGCTGTCCCACCGTGTCGTGGACGGTCGAGCGGACCTTCTCCTTGGCGGCTGCCCACAGGGACTTCAGGTCGTAGGGCTCCTTGTCCTTGTCCGCACACGCGACGCCGACCGGGGTCCCGACGGCCACCGGCGCCGGCAGATCGGCCGAGGCCAGCGCCCCCGCGCCGTCGGCCTCCGCCTCCGCCGACCGCCGACCACCACCGGCCTCCGGGGCCCGCTGTTGCAGTACATGGGTGAGCTCGTGCGCGAGCAGAGCCCTGCCGCGAGGCGAGTACGGATCGAACCGCCCGGGGCCGAACACGATGTGCCGGCCCGCCGTGTACGCCTGCGCGTGCAGCCGGTCGGCGGTCGCGGCGGCCGCCGGATCGGAGTGGACGGCTACATCGGTGAGGGGCGCCCCGAAAGCCCGCTCCAGCGGCCCCCGGACCGACACGGGAAGCGGACGTCCCTGCTCCGCGTCACGTTCGTCGAGTACGGCGGGCAGGGCACCGTCCCGTGCGCGGCCGGGGTCCGACATCAGAGCGCACCCTGTGCCGTGCGTTCCCGCGCCGGCTGCCCGAACTTGTCGTACTCGCGCTCCACCGCGCGCAGCATCGTCTCGTGGTCCACCACGCCGCCGCCGGCCGCTGCCAGATGCGCGGCGGTGACCACCACGTTGCGGATGTGACCGCCGGACAGCGGATAACGCTCGGCCAGCAGCCGGAAGTCCAGGTCCGGGGTGTGGGGCAGGCCCGTCGGCCATGTCGTCCGCCAGATCCGCTCACGCTCGGGCACCTCTGGAAAGGGGAAGTGCACGATGAAGGAGAGCCGACGTGTGAACGCTTCGTCCAGATGATGCCCGAGGTTGGTGGCGAGCACCGCCAGCCCGTCGTAGTCCTCCATCCGCTGGAGCAGATAGGCCACCTCCAGATTGGCGTACCGGTCCCGCGCGTCCTGGACCTCGCTCCGCTTGCCGAAGAGCGCGTCCGCCTCGTCGAAGAGCAGCACCGCGTCTGTGCGTTCGGCCGCGGTGAAGACGGCGTCGAGGTTGCGCTCCGTCTCACCGATGTACTTGGAGACCACCGAGGCCAGGTCGACCCGGTACAGGGGTTGACCGATCTCCCCGGCGATGAGCCGGGCGGCGAGGGTCTTCCCGGTACCGCTGGGACCGGCGAACAGCACCGAGACACCGCGCCCGGCGGCGTCGGGCAGCCGGTACCGTTCGCGGACCGAGCCCCGGCACGCCACGTGGGAGCGCACGTCGTGCAGTTGCTCGACCACGGGCGCCGGAAGGACCAGCGTGGACCAGTCGGCGGCGGTCGGCAGACGGGTCGCGAGCCGCTCCAGGGCCCGAGCCGTCACCAGAGACGCCACTTCGCACACGTCCGCGACCGTCACGCGCGGCGCGCCGTTCCCACCGTCCTCAGTCTCCTCGCCGTCCTCGCTGCCGGTGTCGTAGGCGGCGTGCCCGCGGGCCGCCAACGCCTCCACCAGGCTCCGTTGTTCCATACCGGCCAGGTGGGTCCACGGGGTCCGTGGACGAGTCGTGGACTTCCCGTCGAGCGCGACACCGCGCTCGCGCAGCGCCGCCGCCAGCGCCGGGCCGGTGGGATCGGTGGGCGAGGGCAGAACCGGTACGGAGACGACCGCGCCCGACGCGGATCCAGGGGGTACCGGCGGCAGGGACCTCGCGGCGCCGATGACGACGGCGTGCGCGAACAGCTCCCACACGGCGGCAGGCGGTGGGGCGCCGGCCGAGACGTCGACCACCACGACCGCCTCCCGCAACAGGGCATGGGCAGCCAGTCGCCGGGCGGTCGCCGGGTCGCCCAGCGCTTCCGCCTCGATCCGCAGCACCGCGCGGTGCGCCCGGGCGGCGCTCCACCAGGCCACGTCGAGGCAGGCTGCGGCCTGTGGCCCGTACAGATGGGTCAGGGCCGGGGCCGGGCCCAGCAGCCGTCGTTTCAGTGTTCGTACGGCTGTCTCGTCCCCGGGCTCCGGCGGAACGTAGGTGTCCACCTCCGCCGCCGGGGTGAGGTCCTCCGGGAGTTCACGGACCCCGAAGGTCCAGCGCAGCAGCGCGCCGGAGGCGCGAAGTGCCGAGCGGTGCGAACAGCAGTCGGTGGGCCCGTCGCCGAGCACCTCGAGCAGCCCGAGGCGGATCAGCGGGGAACCGGGCCCCAGCCGGACCGCGACGGTGTCCCGCTCGGCGTCGTCGGCGCAGCACAGGCGGGCGACGAGGTCCACGGTCGGATAGGGGAACCCGGGGTCGGCGGCACCGTCGCGCAGCCAGGCGAGCGTCCGTCCCAGGACGGGGTCGAGGTCGGGCGCCAGTACCAGGGCCAGGGCACACAGGTCGAAGGTGTCGAACCCCTGTCGCAGCAGCGGGGCCGTCACATGGTCGGGCAGCGGCGGAGGGCCCGCCACCGTGGCCGGCGGCCGTCGCGCGGTCAGCTCCACGGCGACCTGGTGCCGGGACGGGTACAGACGCTCCAGCGGGTCGGTCTCGGCCGCGCGGGGCACTTCCGGTGTGGAGGACCGTTCCGTGGGCGTCGGCGAGGCCGACTGCTGCATGGCGCGGGCGAGCACGTCGGTGACCCAGTGCCGCAGCGGCGAGAGGTCCGGCACGGGACGGGAGGCGGTGGGGGGCACAGTAAGGATGGCTACCGTGCTGCCCGGCCGATGCCACCCGCCTTCGAGGGGGAAATCCCGGGATGCCCGGGTGGAGGAAATCCTCCACCCCCTCCGACTGCTCTCCGCCTCCTTCTCAACCTCGCGGCGGGAGGGCCCCACCCTCGGCGCCTGCGGCGCCCTCCGGGGTGCGCAGCACCCGCGCCGCCGCCTCGCGGTGGGTGACTCCCAGCTTGCGCAGCACCGCGTGGACATGTGACTTGACGGTCGCCTTCCCGATGACCAGACGGTCACTGATCTGCTGGTTGGACAGACCCTCTGCGACGAGGAACAGCACCTCGCGCTCGCGCACCGTCAGCTCTCCACGGACCGGGCCCGGCGGTGTTGCGGCACCTTGTACGTGGTGAAGCAGCCAGGCCGCGATCCGGGGCGGGCACGGTGCTTCGCCCCGTACCACGCCGGTGATGGCGCTCACCACGTCGTGCAACGAGTGTCCGGCGTCGATGAACCCCGAGACCCCGGCCCGTGCGGCGGCGATGACCACCTCGCGCGCGTGTCGGGTGTCCTCCACGCCGAGGGCCACGAGGCGGGTGCCGGGCGTGCCGGACCGGATTGCCCGCACGGCCGCGACGCTGTCCGGCACGGCGAGGTCGAGCAGGAGGACGGCCGGGCGGAGCCGGTTGGCTGCCGCGACTGCTTCGGCGGCGGTACCGCCGCTGCCGACGAGCGAGAGAGCGGGCTGGGACCTCAGTGCCTCGAAGGTCGCCTCCCGGTACACCCGTACCGGGGCGATGAGCAATACATCGATCACATCGAGTTGACCCTAGCCGTGACCGGTGGGTGAAGGCGCCAGCCCTGCCTGGTGTGTTGCCTGAAACCGGACCGTCGGGCGATCGGGTCGTCGGGCGGCCGGGTGAACGGCAGCCGCTTGTGTGCAGAGCGGGCCATCCGTCCGGATCACCGCCCACAGCCCTGGGGCGTCGCCTCGACGGACACCCTCACCTGGCGCCGGAAAAAGATTCGATTCACGGTGAAGGTGATGGCGGCGTGGTGCGCCGCACGGGAGACCGCCCTGCCGGGGTACGGAGGAAGGAACAAGCATGCCCTCATCACACGACAACGGCGGTGGCCGCTTTCCACCGCCCGGCGGGCAGGCTCGCGGGCGCCCTGAGCTGATCTTCGTCACCAAGGAGGAGGCGGAGGTCCGCTTCACCCCCTCCGGCGTCCGTGCGGTACGGGGCGACGATGTCGCGGGGCTGGACGCCATTGCCGCCGATCCAGACATCACGGTGACCGCGGTCTTCGGCGACGAGGAGCGGATGCGTGCCGACGCCCGGCGCAGGGCGAGTGCGGCGTCGAGCGCGGAGCAGGACGAGACCATCGGCCGTATGGCTCGCGTCTACCACGTGGAGGCCCCCGAGGAGCGGCTCGATCAGATTGCCGAGCATCTGCGCGGCCTGGACGTCGTCGAAACGGCCTACGTCAAGCCGGCTGCCGAACTCGCCCATTCCCTCACGCCGACCCGGCCGGTGATCCGGCCCATCAACGACATGGCACCGACGGGCCTGGCGGCGCCACCCGCGTCTCCCGACTTTACCGACCGGCAGATCTACCTCAACCCCGCACCGGTCGGGATCGACGCGCGGTTCGCCTGGACACAACCGGGCGGACGCGGCGACGGCGTCCGGGTGGTCGACTGCGAGTGGGGATGGCGCTTCACCCACGAGGACCTCCTCGAGAACCAGGGCGGAGTCATCTCCGGGACGAGCTTCACGGACACCAATCACGGCACCGCTGTCCTGGGCGAGATCAGCGGTGACAGCAACGACATCGGCATCACCGGTATCGCCCCCAACGCGATGATCAGTGCCTCCTCGTTCTCCCTGCCCACGGCCACGGCGATCAAGGCAGCCGCGGACCACGTGGGCTTCGGCGACATCCTCCTGCTGGAGATCCACCGGCCGGGCCCGCACGCGACCGGGGTCGGTCAGGAGGGCTTCATCGCGGTCGAATGGTGGCCCGACGACTTCCTGGCCATCCGGTACGCCGTCAACAAGGGGGTGGTCGTCGTCGAGGCGGCCGGCAACGGCGCGGAGAACCTCGACGACCCGGTGTACGACACCCCGGGGGCAGGCTTCCCGTCGTGGTGGCGCAACCCCTTCCGGCGCGGCATGGACTCGGGTGCCGTCGTCGTCGGTGCCGGCGCACCGCCGCCCGGAACCCACGGTGCCGACTGGGGAGCCGACCGTTCCCGGCTCGACTTCTCCAACCACGGCTCCTGTGTGGACGTACAGGGCTGGGGCCGCGAAGTGACCACGACCGGCTACGGCGATCTCCAGGCAGGACAGAGCGAGGACTCCTGGTACACCGACAGATTCAGCGGGACATCGAGCGCCTCGCCGATCGTCGTGGGCGCGCTGGCCTGTGTCCAGGGCGTGCTCCGCGCGAACGCCCGCAGCCCGCTCACTCCCGCGCGCGCCCGTGAGCTGCTGCGCAGCACCGGGACGCCGCAGCAGGACGAGCCTGGACGTCCCGCCACCCAGCGCATCGGCAACCGGCCCGACCTGCGGCAACTGATTCCCGCGGCGCTGGCCACCGAGAGCTGGGCCGATGTACAGCTGCGGGCCACCGTGGCGGCGGGCAGTACACAGCGGTGGTTCACCCACAGTTGGCCCGCGCACTGGCACGTCGTGTGGACCGTCGTTCCCACGACCGTGAGCCCGGGAGGACCCGAGTTGAGCTGGCGAGTCCGGGTGGAGCGGGCCACCGACGCCAACGCCACGTACTGGATCGACGTGACCAATCACGTCGCGCAACCCGTCGACTTCGAGCTCCGCTTCGCGGTTCTCGGCTGGTGAGGAGAGCAAGGATGCAGGTGGGAACGCAGTTCACCGACACGCTGGACCCGGGGCAGAGCGGCGAGTGGTTCAGCCACAGCTGGCCCGAGAACCAGCATGTGATCTGGCATTGCATGCCGGTCACACCGGAGCCTGGAACCCCCCAGATCGAGTGGAACGTGCGAGTGGAGCGGGGCTCCTCGTCCCTCGTCACGTACTGGTTGACCGTCACCAACATCGGCAACGCGCCGATGACCTTCGAGGGCCGCTACGCGGTGTTGAACTAGGAGTCCCCATGAAGGTGCGGATCACGATCGAGGACGAGCACGAACCGGCCAGGACCGCCTACGCAGTCGGGAAGAAGGACACCGGGCCGATGCGCGGCTCCGTCACACGAACGCCCACCGGCGGCGCGGTGTCCGAGGCCGTCGACGGCGGCCCGGCGCCGGCCCGGCTGCTCGCGCGAGCCGCGGCCGGGGAGAAGCCGCAACGCGACTCGATCCCGCGACCCGACGGCGCTCGGCCGTTCCGCCGTATGAGCAACGGTGTGGACACGGGGCCGCCGCGTCTCGCCTGACCCTTGCACGACAGCGGCGGCCGGGCAGGTCCTCCGGTCGGCAACCGGCCCTGTCCTCGCCCACACGGGGGGACTCGTCGTCCGGACCGCCGCGCTCCCAGTGGGGCCCGTGCACGTATTCCAAGCTGACCTCATGCCATCCCTCACTCCCAGCCGTATCCCCCTGGGCCACCGGGCGGACAGGCTGCTCATGTCCCGCGACGGCACGCTGCTCTACGCGGTCTGCCACGATGACGCCGTCATCTGCGTGATCCACACGGGCACCGGCGAGGTGAAGCAGAACATCCCCTGTCCCGGCTTGGGCCGGTACGCCACCCTCACCCACGACGGCCGCCTGTACGCGGCGGCCGGGGAAGGCGTGCTCGCGGTCGTCAAAACCGTGCCGCCGTCGGTGACCGGCACCCTCACGGTCGGCGGCAATCCCTCCGGAGGCGCTGTCTCCCCGGACGGCCGACTTGCCTACGTGTCGCTGAGGACCGCCTCGGGGATCGCGGTGATCGACACCGCCACGGACGCGGTGACCGGCACGTTCCCGATCGGCATCCGCCCCTGTCTGCTGGTCATGTCGCCGACCGGCGACCGAATCTACGCGGCCGACGAGAACGGCAACAAGATCGTGCCGGTCGACACGCAGACCATGAGTGTGCTGGGCGCCCCGATCCAGGTCGGCTTCGGAATCCTGGGCCTGGCGATCGGTCCCGACGGCAGACAGGTCTTCGCACCCGGCTTCATCGACGGCACGGTTCACGTCGTCGACACCGCCACACTCGAAGTCACAGCCAAGGTCAAGGTTGCCGACCAGCCCAGGGACGTGGCGGTGACACCCGACGGCAGCAGGGTGTACGTCGCCCACCTGAACGCACAGTCCGTCTCCGTCATCGACACCACCGCCATGTCGTTCGTCAGGGAATTCACTGTTCCGTCCGTCGACCGTCTGGTGGTCTCCCACGACGGGGAGCGTGTCTACGCCTCCTCCGTCGGCGGCCGTTCGGTGCTGGCCGTTCCGACCAGGTCCCGTGCGGTGGCCGCGGTCCGCAAGCCGGAGGGGGTGGCCATGAGTCCCGACGGCCGGAACCTTCTCGTGACCCTCGGGGAGGGGAACGCGGTGTCGGTCATCAGCACTCCGGAGAGGCGGATTCCCGTCGGCTCGCGGCCGATTGCGGTGGTGGCGGTGGGGGACGGGCGTGAGGTGTACGTCGCCGACGTCGTGGGCGGGAAGGTCCTCGTGATCGACTCGACCGTCGACGAGGTGGTCGCCAGCATCGACGTCGCGAGCCCCTTCGACCTGGCGGCCGACCCGAGTGGCACGCAGGTCTACGTCGTCGGCCCCGACACGCTCGCGGCGATCGACACCCGGACCCGCAGTGTCGTGGAGCGGATCCCCGTCCGGCTGTCCCCGTCCTTCCGGTCCCTGACGACGGACGGAAACCACCTCTACGTCAGCCACACGAACGACGGCACGTTCACCGGATTCCTCACCCGACCGCTGCGGGAGACCAGCGAGGTGTTTCCGCTGGCAGCCCCGGTGGACGGCTCCTTGTCGGCGTTCGACGACCTGGCGGTGACAGGCGACGGCCCCCGTGTCGTCGCCACGCTCCGCGCCCGCAGCCAGGTGTTCGTCGTCGACATGGACTTCCCGCAGAACCCGACGCTCCTGCAAGGAGTGGTGAGTGCGAACCGGCTGGCTGTGGGTCCCGGCGGCACTGTCTTCGTCACCAGTCCGGATGCTGACACGGTGGCGGTGCTCGATGTCGGTACCGCGGCGCTTGTGGGTGCGCCGATCGCGGTTGTGGGTGGTCCGGGTGCTGTGGTGGTGGGTCGGGACGGGCGGAGTCTGTTCGTGGCGGGTGCCAAGGACGGTCATGTGAGTGT
>NZ_JBVKBD010000040.1:0-25775 GCF_055657365.1 Streptomyces sp. NPDC107559
AAGGTCACACGGAACCCCGAACACCGGCCCTCACCTGCGAAAACGCCCTAAATCACCGGCATTGCTGGTCAGAGGCACTTTCTGCTTTCCTGACCACCCGTCGGACAGCCCACCTCGTGAAAGCGCGAGGTTAACGTGGGCGATGGTGAGGCTGTTGCAGCGCTCCCGGCTTGACCACCGCCCGCCAGCTCGTCCGCGCCCTCTCGCGCGGTCCTCCGAGGCGGGAGGTGTTTGTGGTGCTCATCGAGATGACGGGTGGCTGGTGTGTAGTGCCGTGGCCAGGTCTTTTCCCAGTGGTTGGGGGAGGGTTCCTGTTCCGAGGTGGCAGGCGTGTATGAGCGCCTGGCAGTCCTGTGTTTGCTTGTCCGCGGCGATCGTGTGGATCAGGGGGTGTGCGAGGTACTCGCGTGCGGCGGAGCCGTCTTGGGCCTGGGTTGTTCTGCGGTGGAGGTCGTCGGCGATACGGCGCGCGGTAGGTGTGTCGGGTGAGCCGATGGCGTCGAGGACGGTGAGGCCGAGCCTGATGTCGAAGACGATCGTGCCCGGCTCGGCCGGGTGCTCGAGGTACCCGGTGGTCAGGGACGCGAGGTGGCGGCCAGTCGGCACCACGACACCATCGCACCGGACGGCCGTGAGGGCCTGGTGTAGATCGAGCAGTCGCTGGCGGGCTTCGTCCGCGCGGCTGGCGCGGAGGCCACCCGTCTTGAGGACCGCAGACGATCCCTCCTACGGTGCCCGGTGCGGAGGGCTGGCGGTCGTACAGTTCTCGCAAGACGTGGCACCGTCTGCGGGACGGAAGGTGTGGCCGCAGGCCACACACACCGTCAGCGCGGGCTGCAGCCTGGTGCACTGGAAGCAGAAGGCCATCGCGGTGTCCGGATCGGCGGCGAAGCGCACACCCTCCACGAGGCTCTCCAGGTCGCAGTGCAAACAGTGGTCGGTTGCCGTCAGGAGGGTGAGCATGTCCACCATCCCCGGATCACGGCCCAGAATCTCCACGCCGTAGATGAGAGCGATGTCTTCCGCGGCGCGTGACATGCCGCAGAACCGGCAGCGAGAGGCGTGGGTCGCTCCTTGTGCCTGGGTGGGTTCAACAACCAAGGCCCATTGGCGGCAGTCGGGACACTGCAGTGTGCGGTCGCGTAGCGTCTCCAGCTCGGCCCGGAGCCGCTGCATGCGCTGCTTCACAAAGCCCTCGATCTCCGCGAGGCCACCGCGGATGCGCTCGAGGTCGTTCTGCGCAGCTTCGGCCTCCTTTGGGGGCAGCGCCGGAAGCAGGTCCTCGTCAACGAAGCGGATCAGGAAGTCGAGGACCTCGGCTGCCCGGCTCTCCACGGCACGGGCGTTCGCTGACTGGCCGAACAAGCCATAGTGCTGCAGCGCGTTGCGGTCCTTGGCCAGCCGACTTAGAGCCTTGCGGTCTTTCTCGGTTATCTGCACTCCTGCGATGTCCCGCAGACGTTGAACTGTCTCGTCGGGTCCGCAGCTGAGCAGGCTGCCATTCTCTAGTTCCGCCCGCTTCGCCTTCGCCGGGTCAGCGAAGACCAACGACCAGTGCTCGAGCTGGAGCCGGGCCTTGAGCAGTACCTCGGTGCCAGCGGCGAGGTGGAGGACGGCGTACTTCAGGTCCCGGGCGCTGACCCGCTCGGTGCCGGCCTCCAGGTGCTCGACGACGCTGAGCAGGTAGTCGAGCCCGTTCGGGACCGGTGGAAAGTACACCTCGCTGCCGGGATGCTCGATGTCCCGGCCCGGGTCGTACGTCCGGTTCTGTGGGACACCGGGGATGCGCCAGCTACCGGGCTTCGCGACGTGCGCACCGGAAGTGTCAGCCCACACTCCGGCGTCGGCCCCTGCACTGCCCGGATCCATGGCCACCGACTTCCCCTTCAACGGTCTCCCCGTATCGTATGAGAGACCGCCAAGGCGGGCAGGATGACGGAGCGGTCCCCCCGTGCTCAATGCACCTCCGCGGTCGCCCCCTACTTGGCGTCGGTCTCGGTGCCGGCGGCCGCACGGACGGCGGTGGAAGCGAGCGCGGTGAGCAGGCGTCGTTCACAGCTGGCGGCGGCGATGGTGGTTGCGTCGATCCCGCCGCAGGCAGGACGAGGGACGCCAGGCTGTGGTGCAGGGTCGACGGCGATGAGTGCCTGCTGCGCGGGTGTTCGAGGGGTAGCGGACCCTGGCTCTTTGTGAGGCATTGTTCCGCAACTTCATGATCACGTGGCGTGGTGGCGTGTGGGCGCGTAATTCTGGCCGCCTTGTCTCGCTGGCGGCGCTTCAGCACCGTTGTCAGCAGCGGTGGTTGGGTGTGTCCGCTCAAAGAAACCGAGTGCGATGTCGAGTAAGAAGGTGGTGTCCGCTGCCGTTTCAGCGGTGGCCCTCACGGGGAGCGCGGTGGCGGCCGTGCGGGAACAGGGCGCAGCCGTGGCTGCCCTGCCGTCGGCCCCGGGCATGCTCGTGCGGCAGACCGTCGTTGTGCCGGCCCGGACCCGCGGCCTGTGCCTGCGTACCGGCCGTCGGGGCGCCTGCGGAGAGGAGGCGCCGTGATGATCTGGTCTGCGGATGCCGGGCAGTCTCCGCCGCCCGATACCTGCGGCAGGCGAGGGTGCAGGCCTGCTCCGATCGCCGAGAACGCCGGTCTGTCCAACCGGGCATGGCTGGAACCGGGTCCGCGGGGCGGTCGACCGAAACGCTGATCGGGGACACGTCCTCGGGGGCGTGTTCAAGCCTCTTGGTCTGAGGGCTCTTCAACGTCCGTGATCTCTTGGGCACTTGCTGCGCGCAGGGCCTCGGTCAGGGTGTCAGTCGCGATCTTTTCGCCTTCGATCCTGATCACTTTCGGGGTGCTGTTTCCCTCCGTGATCTTGACGGTCAGGGAGCGCCGTTGGTCCCGCCCCAGCCATACGCGTGCGAACTGTACGAACGCGGTCAGGGAGCCTGCGCTCGTCAGGCCGATCACCAGATCGGTGAGGACACCCTTGTGGCCGGAGTCGCTCGCGCCATCGCGCTCGGTGACCGTCACGCCGCGGAGCGCCTTGAGATCGCCAAGCAGTTCGGCACGCAGGCCGAGCACCGCCGGATGGTCGGCCGCGAGACCGGCCAGTTCTCCCTCGACGACGATTTCCGTCATGTGTGTCACCGTTGACCCTTCCCCCACCTAAGCTGACCAGACGCCACAACGCACCAGTGCAGCGCCGTTCACCGAAGGATTCCATGTATCGGGCCCTGATCGTCTGCAACTCGCGTTTCCCGAAAGACCCGGGTGCGCTGGGTGAACTGCAGGGTCCGAAGACGGACGGCATACTTCTCGGGGACGCGCTCACCGACCCGGCGACCGGCCTCTTCCAGCGCAGCGAGGTGCAGCTGCTGCCTGAAGCGGAGACGCCTGAGGTGCTCGCCGCGGTCGACGACTTCTTCAGCCGTGCAGAGCCGGATGACACGCTGCTGTTCTACTACAGCGGCCATGGACGAAGCCGCAACGGACAGCTGTACCTGTGCGCGAATAACACTAAGGTCCAAAGGCTTCCCTCGACGGCCGTCGGCACGGCGACGTTGACCGACATCATCGACGCCAGCTTCGCCCAGGTGAAAATCATCGTGCTCGACTGCTGTCACAGCGGCGGCTTCAAAGGCGGCGAGATTTTCGACGAACTGTCCGGCAGGGGCCGCTTCGTGATCGCGGCCACCTCGGCCACGGACCTGGCCGCCGACGCTGAGGTCCGCGGCGAACCGAGCCCGTTCACCAAAGCATTGGTGGAAGGCTTGCTCAAGCATGCCGACGACCGCAACGGCGACCGCGAGGTCGATCTCGACGACCTGTTCGACTACCTCTCACAGGTCGGCTTCGACGGCCATGAGCCGCACCGGAAGTTCGACGGCGCGGGAGCGGTTCCGATCGCCCGCCGAATTGCCGGGGCGCCGACTGCCGAACCGGAACCCGACCCGGTCACCAGGTCACCAGCAGAACCTTCCACGGGGACCTCGAATGAGGCCGGGCACCCAACTCGGCCTGCCTTCCTCGAGGGTGTCGCCAAGGGCGAACAGCTCAGCGAGATACGCATCGATGCCTTCCGCCGCGACCTGCGCGACGACATGGCGGCCAGCTTTCCCCGGCAGCTGACCTCCACCGAGTTCCTCCAGCGCGCGGGACTCCTGAAGGACGGGCACCCCACCCGGGCAGGAGTGCTGCTCTTCGGGCAGAACCCCACCGCCCTTCTGCCCGCGGCCATGGTGCGCTGTGTCCGCTTCCGCGGCACCCGCAAGACCGATCCCATGGAGAGCCTGGAGCTGCACGGCACCGTACCTGAACTCATCGTGGAGGCACGCGACTTCGTGGCGAGGTCCGCCGAACTGGGAGAGCTGCCCAGCACCGGGAGCGCCTACAGCGAGGCAACCTACCGCTATCCGATGATCGCGGTGCGCGAGATCATCGCCAACGCGGTCGTCCATCGCGACTACACCGAGCAGCACATGTGCGTGCACATCCACATCTTCGACGACCGGATCGAGGTGATCAGCCCCGGAGGCTGGGGAGGCGCGACCCCCGTCCCGGACGGCCAGGTGCGGCTCGGGACGCTCGAAGGCCACTCCCAGCCCCGCAACTTCCATCTCGCCCGGCTCCTCAGCTGGGCAAAGCTGGTCGAGTCCGTCGGGACCGGGCTGCCGCGGTCGGTCGCCGACTGCCGGACCGTCGGTTCCCCGGAGCCAGTGGTGGTGATCCGAGGAGGCCTCATCACCGTCACCATCTTCCCGAACGCGCAGGACGCCCCCCGCGCGACTCCCTCCGCCAGACGGACACAGGCCGTCGAGCACTCCGAGCATCTGGATGCGGCCCGGATGGCGCAGATTGTCGTGGGCGACCCCGACCGACCGGAGTGGGTCGGCACCGGATACCGCGTGACGAACGACACCGTGCTGACCGCTGCACATCTGCTGCACCGCGAAACCACATTCGGTCTCCGGTTTCCCCTCGACGGTTCAGGGTGGACCGCCCGGGCGAACGTTGCGGTGGTCGACACGGAGACGGACATCGCCGTGCTGCGCTTCGTACCGCCCAGCCAAGCGCCCGTCGTCGCCCCGGTCCGCTACGGCCGTATCACGCGCCGCTCTGCCGTGGTGCCGGTGGAGACGGCGGGATTCCCTGCGTACAAAGCCTTCGTGGAAGGCTCCGGATTCGATCAGCACGAGACCGCGGATATCGCCCATCTCTTCGGAACAGCGTCGAGCCTGTCCAACCTGCGGCGCGGCACACTGGAAATCTCGGTGGATGCACCCGCCGAGGATGCCTCGCGGGGCACTCCGTGGGCAGGCATGTCGGGTGCGCCGGTGTGGGCCGAGGGCCGACTCGTGGGAACCATCACCAGCATCAGCCCCCGAGAAGGGCCCGGCCGCCTAACTGCTGCCCGCGTCGAGCGGTTCCTGACCGGTTCGTCAGGACACCAGGAGGACCTGGCCGCACTGCTGGACATCGACCACCCGGACCGGCTCGTCGAAATCCCAAGCCCCCAACCGAAGGCGACAACTCCCTACCTGGAACAGATCCGCCGCATGGCCCCACCGCTACTGCGAGGCAGGGACGCGGAGCTGGCGGACCTGGCGGCATTCTGCCAAGGTGAGGAGCCCTACGCCCTCTGGCAGGCGGGGCCATGGGCGGGCAAGACCGCGCTGATGGCATGCTTCGCGCTGAACCCCCCGCCCGATGCCGACGTCGTGTCGTTCTTCGCCAGCGCCCGGCTCGTCGGGCAGTCCGACAGCCTCGGATTCACGGAAGTCGTCCTCGAGCAACTGGCGTGGCTCCTTGGCGAACCATCACCCGCGTTGGCGTTGATGCACTCCGGTTCTCAGGACATGCTGCGTAACCGACTGCTTGCTGCCGCGACGGAACAGGCCCGAATCCGTGGTCGGCGGATGGTGCTGCTTGTGGACGGTCTTGACGAAGACACCGGTTCGCAGAGGGGGTTGCCGAGCATTGCCTCGCTGCTGCCGCGGAACCCCGACACCGATCTGCGCGTACTCGTCTCGAGCCGGAGCACTCCGCTGCCGGACGACGTGCCTGCCGACCATCCGCTGCGCGGATGCCGGGTCCGGCTGCTCGAACCGTCGGCGGATGCCGTGGCGCTGAGACAGGAGGCCACCCGTGAACTGCGTGCCGTGCTGGCCGCGGGAACCGAGAGCCGCGACGTGGTCGGTCTCGTTGGGGCCAGTCGGTCAGGACTGACACTGTCCGACCTCACCTTGCTGACGGCCCTGCCCCCGTATCAACTGGAGTCGCTGCTCAGGGGAAACCTGGGCCGCCTCTTCTACGACCATCACGGCGGAGCCGACGGTCCGCCGAGATTCTTCTTTGCCCACGAGATGCTCCGGGAAGAGGTGATACGACTGCTGGGCAGGGATCTGATGGTCACGTACGAGGCAGCTGTTCGCGAGCTGCGTCCTGAGCAAGGCCGCTCCTGAGCAACGGCCCGTGCCCACCCAGGAGCTGTAGCCCTCACCGCCCCTTCCGGGCCGACGGTTCGCCGTCCAGCCCCAAGACGTACCGGGCGAACGGGGTGATGTTGGCCTCGGTGATCCGGATGGTGGTGCGCATCTCCCTCAGCCGCGTGATCCGCTGTGTGAGTCCAGCCGAGCCTTCGCGATGAGCGGGCAGCCTGCAGACATACGCGTCCGCAGGCTGCGACATCTGAATTTCTACAAGTCCCATTCGTCGGCCAGCAATCCCACGAGCCGGCGCTGCCGCTTCTGCAGCAGCTGAGGTATCCAATCTTGGTGATGCAGCACCTGGCTGGTCAGGGCGAACGTGGTGACACCGTGTCTGCCGGTGAAGTATCTGACCTTCTTCTCAGAGAAGTCGTAGTTCTGGGCGTAGGCGTTCTTGGTTCGGTTGAGCAACACGAGATTGCCCAACCGATGCGTCCATTCACCGCGTTGCTCGTCGGTGAAGTTCTGCAGCCACTGCGATCCCTGCTTCGGGTTCTGCGGCAGTACATGCTCGACGGTGATGAGGCCGTGATCGTACGAGACGCCGGGCTTCCCGGCCAGCATCTCGTCCAGGCGCAGCAGGACATACTTGCGGGTCTTGGTGACGAGGTAGATGTCGCCGTCCAGGCGCACGAGTGTCTCCGCCTTCTCCGCATCCGTCAGGGCGAGGGAGGTAGCGTCGAGGTCCTTGCCGGCGTCGAGTTCCCGCAACAGGTCCGCGTAGCGCATGACGCGGGGAGTGGTGTAGACGCGGCGGATGAACATGCTGGCCGCCAGCCGCTCCAGGGCGCCGAGGAATGTGTCGAGCCAGGCGGGGTCGTCACCGTGGTTGCGGAGCGCCCACAGGGCTGCGGGCCGCCAGTCGTTGTTGTCGATCTGCTGGAGGCGTTTGAACCAGGCGTTGACCAGCTCCGCTCCAGAAGGTGCCGAGAAGCTGGCATCACGGATCTGCACGTAGGCGTCCGCATATGGCACGACGACATCATTCACGAACGACTCGGCCTTGCCGGGAAGGTAGTGGCTTAGCACCTGTTCGGGAAACTCTTTGAGTAGCTCCCGCTCGGCGCGCTTCATGGCGAACACCATGCGCAGGTGCAGGAAGAGATCAGCGAAGTCGTCCCGGCCCAGGGCCTCCTCCGCGTCCTCCCACTTGCGGGCGCACTCCTCCGAGGTCTTCTCGTCCAGAGCACCGATGATGTGCGACTTGAAGATGTCCGTGGGGGAGAGGTCTAGTCCCCGAGAGTTCATGACGCTGAAGATGCGGTGCGCGCTGTCCAGATCAGGGGTACTGACGACGACGAGGAAAGTGTGCTCCCCAAGCATCTGCACGAGATCCAGCCGTCGCTCCTCCGACCAGCCGGCGAGCATCGCGTGCAACGCCCTTGCGTTGCGAAGGACAGCCTTCTGTGCGTCCGTCGGCAGGGTCTCTTCCTTCAAGGCCCGCAGTGCCTCAGTCGCTTCTTTCGTCTGCACATACTGGAGAAAGAAGCCGGTGTCGCGAAAGCGCAGGGTCAGCCTGGGCTTGGGCGCAAGCCGACGGACCTTGTTGCCCGGCTCCGTGATCAGTCTGTCGAGGTCGCTACGCAGGTCGAGGTCCTCCGCCAGGTCGCGCAGGAGGGCGAGCAGGATGGTCAGGGTGGTCAGACGCTGCTGGCCGTCGATGACCTCCGCGGACGCATTGCCCTTGGCCTTGACGAGGACAATGGAACCGAGGAAGTACGGCTCGCCCGTTCCCCTGTCCAGCGACTCCTCCAAGTCCGTGAGCAACTGGACGGCTTGCTCCACGTCCCAGGCGTACGGCCGCTGGTAGTCAGGGATCCTGAAGTCGTAGTCGCTGCTGAAAACCTTGTGCAGGGAGACTTCCTGCGCCTCGAGTTGCTGCATCTCGCCATCATGTCGGAGCCAATGCCACGGTGTCCCAGAGGTTTCCCATCCGCGGCTGTGGCCGTTTTCCGAGTGCCGGTGAGTGGAAGGCGCCTGAGCCCCCTGGGCGCCCTCTCCGTCGCGGACGACAAGACCCTCTCCACGTCCAAGCTTCATGAGCTGGGCGCCTCGCACGGAACGGGAGACGCCCGCGTGGTGGGTTCAATAGGTCAGTGTGAGGCGGCTTTCCGGCTTGCTGATCACGTGTCCCGGGCCGGCTGGTGTATCGGATTGTGCGGGGGTGATGGTCAGGCGCGGGAGGGCGGTGCGGGCCGTGCCCCAGGACTCGATGTGTGCGATGAGGTCCTGGGCGAGCCGTTGGGCATGTGGTCCGTACGCGACCGCGCCGAGCCGGTGAGGCCGCTGAGGGTCGGCGTCGTCGCGGCGCACGATCAGGTAGGCGAGGCAACCTGCCTGCACGGGTGGTGGTGTACTTCGTGCTCGCTCTCGCCTTCTTTGAGCGCTCGTCCTACCAGGCAGCATGGGACAAGATCATCGCCAGGTGTTGCACCTCACCCTGGAGCCGCATCCTCGGCTGTGTGGGGATGTGCCACGCTTTCGCGAATCACCTCGTTGCTGAGCCAGAGTGCCCGCAGCAGCCTTGCCGGGTGCGGTGCGGGTAGGTTGCCGCTGCCCAGTGCGCATGCGCGAACGAGGCTGCGGGCCGCCTGAGCGTCCTTGGCGGATAGCAGGTGGGTGAATCGCGAGTTGGCCAGGCACTCGCGGGCGGCGTAGCCGTCGGTGGCGATGGTGCCTCGGCGGTGCAGTTCTTCGACTGTGCGGCGTGCTCTAGGACCGTTGGGCTGGTCGTGGAGATCCAGGATGGTCAGGCCGAGCCGGGTGTCGAAAACGGTCGTGCCCGGGTCGGGTTGGTGTTGGACGTAGGTCTCTACCAGCTGGGAGAGCAGGGCATTGACGGGGCGGTGAGCGAGCTGATGACAGATCACTGCCAGGCAGGACGTGACGGCGTTTTCCCAGGGCGCGCCGGGCACTGTTTGCGCCACGATGTCAGCAGCGGCAGCCGGGTCATGCCCGAGGGCCGCGAGTACGGCGACCTGGCGGCCGTCGAGCATCCGCTGACCGATGCCGTTGTGCTTCTCGACGTGGGCCAGGGCGTCGTCCCAGCGGCCCGTGGTGGTCAGGGTTCGAGTGCCGTCGGCCAGGATCACCCGCCACAGCCATGTGCGTACTGCGTGGCGGCCGGCGTCGCTGATGGTGAGCTCGGCGGGTATGCGGATGCCGTCGAACTGGGCGCCGGTGCGGTCGCTGATGGCTTGGTAGAGCGTGAGCAGGCGGTGCCGGCCGTCGTCGGTGTTGCCTGCACGGATTTGGAGGCGGGCGAGGTTCACCACCGGTTCGAGCGCCCGGATTGCGGTCATTGCCGGGAGGGGTGTGGCATGGAGGTAGGCGGCGGCGTGCTGGTGGCACCACTCGTATGCGAGATCGGGAAGCCCGATGTCGGAGGCGAGGAGAGCGGCCTGGTTGAAGACTGAGGACGCCAGGCCCTGGTCCGCTTTGGCTGCCGCTGTGTCGGAGAGTTCGGCCAGGGCGTGGATGCGTCGTGGGAGGGGCAGGCAGGCGGGGCGGAAGCGAGAGATCAGGGGGAAGCGCTGGGCTATGGGGCCGTGCGGGTCCATGGGTCTCCCCAGGAGTGAGTGGTGGGGCGTATGGCGTGGGGTGCCCGCTGGCGGGCGGCGGGCACCCCACGCTGCGGGGCTACTGCCAGGTGACGAGGACGCGGTTCAGCGGGGTGTCGAGAAGGAAGACCCCGGGCTGCTGTTCGACCGGTGGGGCGTCGAGCGGAAGGATCTCGAACGTTGCTTCACGGTCGCGGTACTCGCGGTCCCAGGTGCGGACGGCGTCGGCGACCTTCGCGACCAGCTCCTCGCTGCCGGGTCCGTGGCCGATGACGCCGAACTCCCAGAGCTTGCCGCCTTCGGGAGTCTTCTGCTTGGACGGGCGCCGGGCGAGGTAGGTGACCGCGCCCTTGTCCACGGCTGCGGTGGAGGACGGGTAGGGGTCCTCGGTGAGTACCGTGCCCTTGGCGGTTGGCGGGAACAGCATGCGGATCAGGCCGCAGGGCAGGGAACAGGAGACGAACAGCTCCATCCACTCCGGGCTCTCCATGGCGTGGACCGTCATGCCGGTCCACTCTTCGGTGCGCGGCTGGTCCAGGACACCGGCGAGGGCGGCGGCGTCGATCTGCTGCCCGGCCGGAGCCTGGAGTCGTACGGTGCCGTCCGCGGCGAGCGGCACGATGCGGCGGTCGTCGTCGGCGATGCCGCGCCGCAGTGGCATGAAGGTGTTCATCTGCGACCCGGACGACACCCACCGTCCGTCGCGCTCGTCATAGGCGATGGAGCGCGAGACGCTGCCCTTGAGCCGCTGCGGGGTGACGAGCCGGCCTCCGGGGGCGAGTTGTTCGAGCCAGGAGTGCGGAACGCCGTGCGCGCCCACGGTGGCGATGATCCGGTCGTACGGCGCGCCCTCAACGTGGCCGAGGGCTCCGTCGCGGGTCAGGACATCGACGTTGGTGAAGCCGGTGGCGGCGAGGCGATTGCGGGCGCCCTCGACCAGGTCCTCATCGACGTCGATGGTCGTGACGTGGCCTTCGGGGCCGACGAGATGGCCGATCAGGGCGGCGTTGTATCCGGTTCCGGCGCCGAGTTCGAGGATGCGCTCACCGGGCTGGGCCTGGAGCTGGTCCAGCATGAGGGCGACGATGTCGGGCTGGGAGGCGCAGGAGATCGACGTGCCGTCGGTGTCGTACTTGATGTCGACCGGCGCGTTGGCGTAGGCATGGCTGAGCGGCGCTTCGGGGACGAACAAGTGCCGGGGCACGGTGCGCAGAGCGGTCTCGACCGCCGGGGTGCGGGCGTGGCCGCCGGCCTGGATCTGGTCGACAAGCGTGTTGCGGAGCCGTTCGGCCTCGGCCTCGGACGTGGTGGGCGTGTCGGTGTTCACCGCCCTGACGCTATTGGCCTCCAAGCCGGTCGCCGCCGTGGACGCGGTGTTGTCACTCGATCCCATGACTGCCTCTCGTGCGATGTGGAACAGGGTGTGCTGATCCGCGGTGGGCAGACCGGCACGGTTGGCGTGGAAGATCACGTGGTGGGCGATGACGGCGCGCAGACCGCGGGTCAGCTCCCCTTGGGCGGCCAGGCAGGCGAGGGCGGTGCCGGCCCGTTCGAAGGCGGCGATCCACTCCGCGTGGCCGTCGAGGGGCTTGCCTTGTCGGCACAGGCTGCGGGCTTCGGTGGACATCAAGGTCTGCATCGCTGGCCGCAGGGCGGCCAGCTTCTTGGGGACGGGCGTGCCGGGCTCCGGCCGCAGAGCAGCGGCCTTGGCCCACACGTCTCCTTGCTCGAACCAGTCGAGGTTCGCAGCCCGCATCAGGCTGCTCATCAGCAGCACGGCCCTCTCGCGGCGGCCCAGCCTGCCCGCCCGGGGTTGGTAGTCGAGAAGGTGACGGCTGTCCTCGTGGAAGAGGGCGTGCGCAGCTGTCATGGCGGCGCTGCCGCCGAACGCTTCCGTTTCCGGTTCGTAGATCCCGGTTGTCCAGGAGTGTGCGATGCCGTCGGTGACCAGGTTGTCCAGCACCGCTTTCATAGCCGGGGCCGGACGGTCGGCCAGGTAGCGGAGCGGCCAGGGCTGCTTGTTCATGAACCACCAGCCGGTGAGCTGGTCGCCTTCCGCGTCGAGTAGCGCGGGTGCAATGCGGTCGGCGATGGCGTGCCGCGCGGTCTGTCGGTCGGGGAAGGTGATGGTGTGCTGCTGCCAGCGGTCGGGGGGCATCCGGTTCCTTTCGGGGTCACGCGATGAGCAGGCAGGCGTCCCAGGGGGTGTGGGGCGGCTCGGTGCTGGCGGCGGTGAGAATTCCCAGGGCTGTCCCCGCGGCGCCATCGAGGAGGCCGGGCCCCGCCCGGTCGTTGACGAGCGCGGTAGCCGCTTCCTCGGGTGCTGCGCCGGGCGGGATCAGCGTGGCGAGCAGAGAGGGCAGGACTGCACGTAGCTTGGCGGCAGCTGCGGGGGAGGCGTCGGCGGCGGTGCGGGCGGCGAGATGGGCGAGTCCGGCGACACCGTGGCAGAGCCCGGTGTCCACCGTGGCGCGGAGTTGTACGGGGTCGGTGAGGGCGTCCAGGAGGGCAGCTTCAGCCTGTGCGCGGCGCTCTGCGTCGCCGAGGGCGAGCGCGGCGAGTTGCTGGGCGCGCGCCAAGCCCGCGGTGCCGTAGCACCAGGAGGGGCGCCTCGGTGAGGTGGGCCCGAGGCGGCCGGTGCGGTGGTCGGCGCGAGTGATCCAGTACGGCCACACCAGGCCACGTGCGGTGATCGTCTTCCACTGGTCGAGCCAGGCCAGGACGGTGCGCATCGCCTCGTGGTGGCCGGTGACGGTGGCGCCGAGGCGGGCGGAGAGGGCGAGCAACGCCAGGACGGAGCCGATTCCGTGGGCCATGCCGTTGTTGCCGTGGCCGCCCGGGAACCGGTCATCCAGCCGCCCGGAAGGGCCGGTGAGCGCCCACCATCCCGGGAGTGAGCCGTCGTCGTGGGCGATCGGTTCGACCAGGCGGACGCAGTAGTCGAGGACGGCCCGCAAGTCCGGCCCGGTCGCATCGCGGCGCAGGAGGTAGCTGCCGTATCCGGTCAGGCCCCGGATCGCGTCGAACTCGGCGAGCGCCGGAAGCTGGCCGGCGTCGATTCTGCGGTGCGCGGCGTCCAGGCGCCGTTCTACGTCGCCGACCACTTGGCGGTCCAGCCGGTCGAGGTCGCGCTCGTAGGCCCCGGGGAGGCGTTCGGCGGCGCAGGCCAGGACGTGAGCCAGTGCAGGAGCGCCGTAGAAGGGGTGGCTGTCGGCTCCGCTGGTGAATGGCTGGCGGGTGGCGGCGGCAAGCCAGTCGTGCACACGCTGCCAGGGGCCAAGTCCTGCTGCTGCCCGCTCGATGTGCAGCAGGGCAATGCCGATCGGGCCGAAGGCCAGATGCTGCCGGGCTTCGTCCGTGGTTGCGGCACCAGGCGCAGTGTCAGGATGACGGAGGCGCTCTGCGATGTCCGCAGCCACAGTGAGCGCCGGGTGGTTGTTCACTGCCGCCTCCTGGAGCGGGCGGTGAAGGCCAGGGCGGCGGCGCGGGCGAGGTGGAGGCAGATGTCCTCTTCGGGGAAGTTCACGGCGACGTGCCGCACGAAGTGCGTGTGCAGCAAGGAGACCAGTACGTCGTCCAGGGCGATGCCCTCGGTGTGCGGCCCGGGCAGGTGCCGGCGGTACGCGGCGAGCGCGGCCCCGCGATCGGCCCACGCCGTCACGATCGCCTCCCCTCCGGGAGCCGCGCGCAGCGCTGCCCAGTCGTCGCGCGGGTCGGACAGGCGTACAGCCTCAGCGAACTGCGACCGAGGAACTGGCCCTGGTGCGCTGTGCGGGACGTGGTCGATCAGCCAGCGCGCACCGGCCTCGGGACTGCCGAGGAACGCGGAGGAGATCGCGAGGGTGTGCGCCGCCACGAGCGTTCGTTGCTGTGGGCGCCATGGCTGCGCAAGCTGCGCGACAACCGTACGGGAATCGGCCTGGAACACGCCCTCGGCCGCGTCCCACGCCGGACCGGAGCCCCAGCGGCCCATTTCGCGGTAGGACGTGGGGTAGCGCAGATCTGCCAGCAGTCCGGTGGCGCGCAGTTCGTCGGCCCACGCGCTCACGATGCGGGCGATGCCGGCGAAGTCGTCCGGGTGGGAAAGCGCGATGCGCAGACGGAGGTGCTGGCCGGGGTCACGGAAGCGGATGAACCACCACGGCGGAAAGCCGAGCCGACGGATGAGGTCGGGTACGTGCCGGGCCAGCACGGCGTCCTGACGGCGCACGTCCCCGTACAGGGCGGCCAGCAGCACCGAAGAGGAGGCAGGCGTTTGCATCTGGGCCCGCGAGAGCGTGCGGGCTGGGGTCGGCTGAGGCAGCGCGGACCACCCGGGTGGCTGGGTTGCTTTGAGGGGGACCACGATCTCGTGAGCGCGGCCTCCGCTCCAGCCGTACGACTGCGCAGGAGCCGCCTCGGTGAGCACCGCGTAAGGGGTGCGGTCGAGATGCCGGCGCAGCAGGCTCCGGTAGGCGGCCTGCTCGAGGTCCAGCGGGAGCAGCCGGTCGTCCTGGACGAGCTGAACGTGTCGGGGCAACCGCCGCCGCACACGCCACACGGACAGCGCGCTGTCCCATTCGGCGCCGGGACGGTCCCGGCCGGGCAGGTCGGACGTCTCCAGCCGCCAACGGGCCGGGGCGAGCACGATGCGGCCGTAACGCAGTCTCGGCAGGAACGGCATTGCCGTGGCGGCGCCCCAGTCGAAGACCGTCACCTGGGCGCACTGGGCGCGGGCGATCTCGGTGAGGAACCGGGCCAGCGGCGGCGTGTGCTCGGTGAGGTTCAGCGCGTGCATGCCTGCGGCTTCGATACGGCGGCCGAGACCGGGAGCGGCCAGGTACATCCGGCGGCCGTCGCACGCCACCGCCAGGTCCGCCGGGGTGAGCACGTCGGCGGAAGCGGCCCGGTGCTCCTGCAGGCTGATGACCAGCGGCAGAACGCGGGGGGTCCGGGTGACGTGCGCGGTGTCTGCCAGCAGCGGAGGGAAGGAGAGCTGGGCGGGATCGGTACCGGCATCAGCCGTGGGCAGTTCCGTCAGCTCTGCGCACAGCGCCTCGCGCGCGGCAAAGCCGAGGACGCCGGCGAAGCGACCGGTGCGCACCCCGACGCCACGGGACACGCTCGTGACCTCGATGGTGAACCGGCCGCGCTGCGCCTCCTCCATGCTGGTCGCGTGCAGTCGTACGCCGATCTCCAGATGCGGCGGCACGCGCGGCTCCCCGGGCCCCCTGTCCAAGGCGGCCACCAACTCGTCGGTGAGTGCCACCTCGTCGTGCCCGTCGAGTGCGGCGGTCTGCGCGAGCCGCACCAGTACGTCATCGCGGGCAGACACACGGCGGCGCTCACCCGCCGGGGCGCCGGGGTATCCGTCGGGGTAGCCGATGCCGCTGTCGGCGACAACGTCGAGCAGGGGCACCATCGTTCCGATGCCGTAGCGCTCGTAGAACCGCTGGTGGTACTCGGACCACGCCCGGGAGCCGTACGGGCGGGCGCTCAGCCGGGTCAGCACGGTCGCGGCGCGCTCCGACTCGCGCGCCACTTTGTCGGGGAGCGTCAGGTGGGCATCCAGGCGCAGGTCGAGCGCGAGGGGATGGCCGACCAGGCCCGGCACCAGGTCACGCATCCGGGCCGCCACGGCATCCCGGGCGTCCGGGGAGCCGCATTGCTGTAATCCGGCATGGACGGCACGTAGTTCCCGGACCGTCTGGGCGAGCGGCACGAGGGAGCCGGCCTCGACCCCATCGAGCTGCGCGAGGACATGGCCGAGAGCCTCCGGTTCAGTGGCCGGTGCCTGGAGGCTCGTGATGAGCACGCGCCGTCGGATCAGCCCCGCCAGCAGCCCGTGCACCCGATCGGGCAGCACCGAGGGAAACTCCGCCGTCAGCTTCTCGGCCAGTGCCTCGAACCGGATGGGCGAACCAGCCGCACTGAGGACGATCCTCACCGGGGCCGTCAGTTCGATGGACGCCTCGACAGCTCGAGGCCGGCCGGATGGCCCGTCGTCCTGGTACGGGACGATCAAGTGGCCGTCGCGTTCAAAGGACGTGTTGCTGACAGCGACGGACAGGAGCGGCAGCAATTCCCCGCTCTTCTCCAACTGCTCGACCAGCCGGGACAGCCACTCTGCGCCAGCCCGTGCGACAGCCACGTGACCCTCACCCCAGCTCGCCTTGACCGGGGCGCCGAAGGCGGCGGTGGCAACGCCTGCGAACAGGCCGAAAGGCGTGGCCCGGTGCCCCGCGCGAAGAAGGTAGCGCGCCAGTGAAAGCCCGACCCGGCGTACGTCACGGCTGTTGGGAGCGGGGGACATGCACAGCGCCTCGGTCTGGGCTGCGAGGACCGGACTGGCATGCCGTACGGCTTCAGCCAGCGCAGCGTCACCCCACACGGCCCGCACCCAGGCAAGACGGCTGGTGGTGATCTCCGCCCGTTCGTGTGCCGCGAAGGAGCCGTCGTCGAAGTCCGGGAGGGGGAACGGGGGCAGGCCCGACCGCGCGACGGCGCGTACGAGGGCAGTAGCGCCAGCCCGAAACGACAAGGGTTCAGCCATGGATACCTCCTTGAGCCGGTCGGGGTGGGAGGGCTCCCGGTGCCGCCACGCTCGCCACATGGCGGCACCAGTCCCAGCCAGGGCCAGACGGTCCAGATCAGGCGACGTTGGTGGTGCAGGCGCCGCAGGTGCTGCCGCAGCCGTCGTCGGTCAGGTTGGTCAGCCCAGCGGCGTCGGCGACCTCCAGCAGGCTGACGTTCAGGTCGAACCCGTCCGAGGAGGGCACGACCGGCTCTTGGACCTGGGTGGTGCTCTGGGCGGCATTGCGTGTCATGACAACTCCTATTGGTTCAGTTGGTGTTGCGGACGTGATGGTGCTGCCAGAGACCTGGCGGGCGGTGCTGTAGCCAGTGGTCCTTCCGGATCGTTCAGGTTCTGGCCATCCCGGCGCGACGTGCGCTCCGGGAAGCTGTGGGCTTGGAACCCGTCCGACGGTCCGCTCGATACGCGGGACTGCCGGGCGGCCGGTGAGATGACGGACGCAAGATCGTCCAAAGTGACGCCCTCGCAGTTACGCAGTTCGCGTATGGGCTGGCTCGCCAGGACCCAGCCCATCTGGGGATGCCCGTACACAATCGGCGGTTCGTCCTCCTCGGCAGGAAGTGGCGCAGGGCTCGTTGCGGTGAGGCGGGAGCCGATGACGCCTGTTCAACGACACTCCCAATGCCTATGCGGGCGGTGGAGTACATCGGAAGCTGCTCCCTGCGAGTCGAGTGGACCAGCACACCGAATTGGGGATGCACGCGACCGCGTCGGCGGTGGGCTGCGCTACTTCGGAGGCAGGTCGTCGAGGTTGATGAGGGTGTAGGCGCGCAGGCGGCGGACGAGTTGTGAGGCGAGGTACCAGCGCAGGCCGGGGTGCCCGTAGGGCAGCGCCTCCCGGCCGCTGGTGGCGGGTAAGGCCTGGAGGCCGCCGTCGGTGTAGTGGTAGGGGGTGCCGATGACGCCGTACAGCGGGGCGCTCTGGGCGAGGAACACGGTAGGCCGGCCCTGAAGGTGCGGGCACTGCTCGGCCGCAGTCCGGGCGTGCTGGGCACAGACGGGCGGCTGCGCGGTGCGTACGACCGCGTCCGCGGGGTGCACCTCGTCCGGTCCGGTGAGGAAGAGGTAGCCGTCGTTCGTTCGGGAGGGCTGGGCGCAGACCTGGCAGCGCAGCTGCTCCATACACTCGCGTTGTCGGGAGGGGTGGACCATCCGCCAGCGGGGCTGGCCGGTGGGGAGGTTGTCGGGGCCGATGTTTTGGGAGCAGCGTCCCCACAGCACGCCGCGCAGGTCCCGGTCACCGTTCTGCTCGTTCCGGTAGGCGAGCTGGAAGTGTCCGTCGGCGCCTTGGGTGCCGCGTAGGGAGGCGAGTAGGTCGGGGTGTTCACCTTCGCGGCCGGTGATGTAGGGCACCAGCCGGGTGGTGCTCGGGTCGGCGGGACGGGTGGGCATGCGAACGATTCCCCTTCGAGTGGATGACGGAACAGGAGCAGAAGCCGACTGAGTCGGGGCGGGAACGGCATCACGCCCCGGATGCTGCGCCCGGCACCGGTTTGGATGCTGAAGCCCCGTCCCGTCGGAGCCTTTCTTGCCGTCCGGAGGGACGGGAGATACGGGGGCGGGGATGGATGCGACCCTGACCCTGCGGTCGCCGTGGGGCCCCGGCATGGTCCGGAGCATGGGGAGAGCTTGGTGGCGGGTTCAGCGGTTGCGGCGGACGGTGTTCGCGCAGCGGGTGTGGATGTGGCCGGCGCGTGCTGCGCTGCCGCTGGGGCTGACGTGGTCGTAGGGGGTGGTCTGGTCGTTGTGGTGGAGGGGCTGGTCGCAGGCGAGGCACATCGCGACGTCGGTGAGGGCCTCGTGGTGGTCGCACAGGGCGGCCAGGGCGCGTGCGAGGCGGCGTGCGTGGACGAGCAGGCTGTGCCGGTCGGCTGCGGGCTGGGCGTGGAGCCGGTCGCGGGCTTGGCGGGTACAGGCGAGGGCGACGTAGCGGGGCACGTCCTCGGCCGGCCGCCGGACGGCCGCTTCTTCGACCCGGGTGATGAGCAGCTGGGTGTGCGTGCGGAGGAAGTCTGTGAGCGCTGCCAGCTCCCCATCGGTGAGGGGGAGCGCCTGGTGCTGGGGGAGGAGCAGGCTGATATTCCAGCGGATCACCAGGAGATCTACGTGATGGGTGGCACCCTTGACGTGCACTGGTCTGCTTCGGTCCAGGCTGCTGCCAGGGGTCAGCCTTGGATGTGGCTGCGTGCTCATGCTGTCGCTCGTTCCTGTTGTCGTAGATCGCATCGGCGACACCGGCTTGCACAGGCAGCGGAACTCCACCAGCCGTTCGAGGAGCTCGATGATGGTCCAGGCCGTCTGGCGCAGATGCCCGGCGGCTTGGCGGTACTCGCCCGGAATGTCCTGGGCGCACACCGAGTGGGCCCGGGTGATGAGCCGGGCCGGGGGCTCGTCGGCCTGATCGGTGTCGGTGGCGACGGCGATGTCGAGCAGCCGCCTCAGGCGGCCGTGCAGGCGGAGCTTGAGGTCCTCTACGAATTCCTCGGCGGGTGTGCAGTCGTCCAGGGTCGCGCCCACGTCGTCGAGCAGTACGTTTGCGTCGAACAGAGGGTGGTCCTTGAGCGCACGGAGCATCCGCTGCAATCCGTCCGGCTCAAGGGGCGGCCGCCATGGCTGCACGGGCCGTGGCCGGCGGGCCTGGGTCGCTGTCAACGCTCCCCCCTCGGCAGAGGGAAGCGGCACCAGGCGCAGGAGCCGTCCGCAGTGAACCCCCATGTGCCGCCGAGCTGTGCCATCAGGACGTCGACCAGGAGCAATCCGCGGCCGCTCTCAGCGTCGACGCCCGGGTGCTGCACCGTGGGCAGTGGCGCGGGCGAGTGGTCGTCGACCTCGAAGCGCAGCTCGCCCGTGGACTGCACCCACCGTCCCCGCACGCTGATGGACTCGCACCGACCGTGCAGGACTGCGTTCGTGCACAGTTCGGACATCAGGATCAGGACGGTGTCGGTGAGCTCATCCGGCATGCGGCAGCGACGACTCCAGGCCCGCGCGACCAGCCGTGCAGTGCGTACGCTCGACGGCTTCGCGGGGATCGCCAGTTCAAAGCCGGCCGGCAGTAGCCCGGTTCGATACGGGGGTGCCTCTAAAAGGCCGGCCGATTCGGTTTCTCTGGGGGACATGGGAAGGACTCCCTGAATGCGTCTGAACACTCTCTGCGAGATCTGGGAGAGAGGGTTCACCGGTGGCACGTGGCTTCGCCATGGCTTGCGGGATGGCCTCTGAGTCACCGTCAGGCGGCAGACATGGCCCAGGGGTAGCGTTGAAGTGGCTTCTGAACGGTCTCGGTTGCTCATGGGGCCAGGGGCGGTATCCCCTTCCCGGAGAAGGGATCGATGCGCACGCCGGCCGGCTGTACCACCGCAGACAGGGGAGCACGATGAGGACCGAGCCGAAGACACTGCTCGCATGGTTATGCGATCGGGACAGGCTTCCCTACCGCAGGTTCGAGAAGAGGTTCACCGACCACGGTGTACGGCTCTTCGGGAACAGCACCACCAACCCCACGTGTGGCGAGACGCAGTTCCGGCGCTGGACCGGCGGCAAGCTGGTGACGCTGCCCGGTCCGGCGACCTGCCAGATCCTTGAGGCGATGTGGCCCGAGTACACAGCCGTCGAACTGTTCGGGCCTGCGCCCCAGGGCGATCCCCAGGCACCCGTGTACGACTTGGAAGAGCGAGTTCGAATGACCGCAGAAGAAGCCCTCGAGGGCGCCGATGCGACCGCCTCGGCGTCTGTTTCCGACAACACCATCGATGAACTGCGCGACCAAGTGACCGCCTTGGCCCGCGGATACCACCTGATGGCACCAGCCCAGGCCTACGAAGCCGCAGACCGGCTTCGGCTGACGACCGAGCGTCAGCGGGACCGGACCCACGTCCCTGTGCAGCAGCAAGAACTGATGATCTTGAACGGGCAGATCGCCGCCCTGCTGTCCGTCGCCGCGTTCGACCTCGGATACTTCCCCAGCGCCAGCAGTTTCGCCCGCACAGCATCGGTGTTCGGCGAGACCACACGGTTCACCCCGCTCCAGGCCTACGCCGACGGCACCCTGGCCTACATCGCCTACCACACGGGCAACCCGACCGAGGCACTGGCGAAGGCCACACGCGCACTCTCCTACAGCGGCATCGGCGACACGGCCCACCGCCGCCTACAGGCCATCAAAGCCCGCGCGCACGCACACCTCGGCGACGTGACCGGCGCACGGCAGGCCGTCCGACTCTCCTCGCAGGACACCGGGGAGCGCCGAGACGACCTGCACGACGTCGTCGGCGGGGAGTTCGCCTTCACGCTGGAGCGGCTGGCCATGTCCACCAGCACGACCGCCCTGCTCATCGGCGACGCCCCGCAGGCCGAAGCAGACGCCAGGCGCGCCCTGCAACTCCTCGGACAACGCCCACAGGACCAGCAATCCACCCACGTCAGGGCCAGCGCTGCCGCGGACCTTGCCCACGCCCGCCTTCTGGCGGACGACGTCGACGGTGCCGCCGAAGCTATGATTCCGGTCTGGGGCGTGCCCGCGGACCAGCGCAAGACCGGCATCGTGGTGCGCACAGCACGCATCGGACGCCACCTCGCCAAGCCCGCCTACCACGGCGCACACGCACCCAAAGCCCTGCGCGAGCAGATCGAGGACTTCAACCGGGTCTCCCTGCCGCACCGCATCGGGGCGCCCGTTGCTCTCCTCGCGATCGAAAGCTGATCACACCGAGGCGAGAATCTTCGCCTCCTTCTCCGGGGCGATCCCGTGCTCCGCCCACCGCGGGTGGTCCACGGGACGCCCGTCAGCCGCCCACCACCGCCATGTGTCCCGGACCGTCTCGACGATCGGCCGGCACGCAAGACCCGCGGCCACCGCACGAGCGGAGTCGACGGCCCACACCCCGGCGTGGGTGCGCCACAGCGGCAACTCGGTCCACTGCTTCACGCCCTGCTCGAGGAGCACCGCGGGATCGATCCACGCCGGAGACCCGGCGCCGCCCGTCTCGGTCAGGCAGGCATCGAGGAAGCCACCGAACGAAATCCCCTCCGGATGGGCCACGTTGAAACCCCCACAGCCGGATGCTGCGGCCTGGTCGAGAGCGAAGGCCGCCACGTCACGCACGTCCACGGGCTGAATGCGCTGCTCGGCGGGCGCCGGGGCGAGGATGCGGCCGCCCCGCGCGGCTCTCTCCAGCCACCAGGGAAGCCGGCCCACATACTCGCCCGGCCCAAGGATCACGCCGGGCCTCAAAAACACCGAGGCGTCTTCGAAGATCTCGGACACGGCCCGCTCACCGCCGGCCTTCTGAAAACCGTACTTGGTGGGGGAGCCGTCCGTTCCGGTGTAGCCGAAGGACTCGTCCGCGTCCGGCGGGCATTCCAGCAGCGGCGAGTCGTCGTCGAGCGGCTGATGCGGCCAGCCCGCGTAGACGGACACGGTGGAGATGTGCACCCACCGCCGGACAACTGGGCGCAGGGCAGTGGCGGCCGCCAGGACATCGCGTGGCGGGAACTCGGAACTCGACGTGTCGATCACGGCGTCCCACGGCCCGTGTTCAGCGAGCCGCTCCAGGTCTGCAAGGCTGGTCCGATCGCCATGGACAGACTCGACACCCTCCGCGGCACGGCCGGAACGGCCCCGGTTGAAGGTGGTGACCGCCCATCCCTGTCTCAGGGCGCCGACCACAATGTGCTTGCCCAGGAACCACGTTCCGCCCATGACCAGAATCCTCATGGGCTGATCCTGCCGTGTGGCCCCGACAGGTGGAAGGAATGAGGAGATCTGCCACGGCTGGCTGCAGGGCTACACCGAAACCGGCCGGGAGGCGCTGCTCGCCACCTACGAAGCGTTCTCCCCGCTCAACACCAGCCTGCTCGTCCAGCACCTCAAGCACCGACGCCTGCGCCACCTCACCGGGCAGAGCGGGCTGCCCTCGGTCAACTACCTGATCACCTCGCTGGGGTGGCGCAACACCTACACCCACCAAAACCCCGGCCTGGTCTCGTCGATGCTCGAGACCGAGGACGGCTCCGTGCACGTCTACACCCCGGCGGACACCAGGCGGGCCGCCGCCGTCCTCGCGGTGATGCTGGCCGGCCACGACCGCGTCAACTTCCTGATCACCGACAAACACCCCGGCCCCGCCTTCCCGCCGGACCCGCTGCGCGACGAGCTCACCGACGGCGCCGCCGTCTGGCCCCACCTGAGCCACCGCGGCCACCCGCACCTCATCCTCGCCTCGGCCGGGGACATTCCGGCCCGCGAGCTGACCGGCGCCGTCACGCTGCTGCACCGGTCGCATCCCGAGACCAAGATCCGCTATCTGCATATCAACGACCTCGCAGTCCTCGGCCCGGCCCCGCACTGGCCCCACGCTCTTGACGAGAGGACCTTCACCCGCCTGTTCGGCACCGACACCCCCGTCCTGATGGCCGTCCCCACCCACCCCGGCTGCGTCCGCTCGCTGCTGGCCGCCCGCGGCGAGACCAGCCGGTTCCACGTCGTCGGCTACCGAGAGCCCAGCCGCCCCACCACCCCCGAGGGCCTGCTGGAGCACTGCAAGCTCTCGGCCGCTGCACTCGCCGTCCAAGCCGCCCTCATGATCAAGGAACACAGCCGATGACCCTTGATACGGCATCCCCGCCCGACCCGAAGGTGCTGGACGCCTTCGAACGTGACGGCTTCGTCATCCTGCGCGACGTGATCACGCCCGAATGGCGCGAGCAGGCCGCAGCCGCAGCGATGCGGCTGCTGGCCAGCGACCGCACCCTCAGCAGGGACCGCAGCGTCGACGGCAAGGACGGCTTCCGCGGCATCGTCGCCATGGACGACACCTTCCTGCCGCTGGTCACCAACCCGAAGGTGCTGCCCACTCTCGTCGCGCTGCTGAGCGCGAACCTGCACCTGATGTCCAGCAACCTGATCTACATGCCGTCCATCCCACCTGGCGGCACACGCACCATCCGCGTCCCCGAGCGGCACGGCTGGCACCGCGACATGAGCTCCGCCACCCGCGACCTCGGCACCGATCTTGTCCCGCGCATGTCGATCAAGGCCGCCTACTTCCTCAGCGACCTCACCCCCGATGCCGGCGTCACCATGACCCTTCCCGGCAGCCACACCGATACCGGACCCGTCACCGTCCCAGCCGGAGCCATCGACCCGGCCGCCGCGATCACCCCCGACGTCGGCCCCTGCGACGCGTTCCTGTTCGAGAACCGCACCTGGCACGCAGGTGGTCTCAACACCTCCGGCCACCCCCGACTGGCAGTGATGATGCAGTACGGCTACCGCTGGCTCGCCCCCGTCGACGACCCCGCCCCCCAGCTACTACAACGCGGGGACCTGACCGACATCGAACACCAGCTGTTCGGCCGCCCCGACCGCAACCCAGACGGCTCCGTCACTCACGAAGGCGCCGGAGCCGCACCTCTGCGCGCCTGGTGGCAGCACCTGAACCCGGACCCAGCTCGTTCTTCGGGATGACACCGCACTCGGCCAACTGAACCCGAAAGACTGACGAGATGACCTACACGCCCGACGAGCTGTTCGCCTCCACCGCCCCGTACTACGCCCGTTACCGGCCCGGCTATGACCAGGCCTTCTACGACATGCTGGCTGCGCGCTTCGCCCTGGACGGCACTCAGCGCGTCCTGGACCTGGGCACCGGCACAGGCGTACTCGCCCTCCCCCTCGCCACGCTCGTCGGCCACGTCACCGCCGTCGACCCCGAACCCGGCATGCTCGACGAGGGCCGCAAACTCGCCGCCGAGCACAACATCACCAACATCCACTGGCGTCAAGGCGACTCCACCACACTTCCCGGCATGGACCTGGAACCGGTACTGCTGACCGTGATGGGTGCGGCTTTCCACTGGATGGACCGTGACCAGACCCTGCGCAATCTCGACCAGCTCGTCGAGCCGGACGGGGCCGTCGTCCTCGCCTCCGGCGGCGCCCCCGGCGACCTTGAGCCCGCGCCCTGGCTCCAGGTCATCGCCGACGTCCGCACCCGCTACCTCGGGCCCGAGCGACGGGCTGGGTCGGGGACGTACTCCCACCCCAGGGAACGCCACCAGGACGTGATGGCCCGCTCCCCGTTCTCCGACGTCGATACCGCCCGCTGGGACCGCACCGTCACCCGCACCCTGGACGAGGTCATCGGGCTGCAGTTCTCCTACAGCTTCTCCAGCCCCGCCCAACTCGGCCACGAAAAAGACGACTTCGAACACGACCTACGCCAGGCGCTCACCGAGTTCAACCCCGACGGCATCTTCGACGAAGTCGTACGCACCGAAGCCATCATCGCCACCCGCCCCTGACAACCCGCCCGTTGCTGCCTGGTCCACGCCCCCGTCACGCGGCCGGGCAGCAGCACCGCCTCGAGATACTCTCGCACCGGAACAGGTTGACAGACCGCACAACGCCATGGCTGATCCAGTACATCGAGGCGAGGTCGGCTTTTGGGACGTCCGTTCGTGCGTAGGCGGCGAACGCGGCGTCGATCTGGTGCCAGGCGTCGGTGACGTTGCCGTTCTTGGAGCGGGCACGGGCCGCGCGGCCGTGGAGCATGGCAAGGTCTCGGGGCGAGGAGATCTTGCGTCGGTCGCAGAGCGCGCCGTCCACGCGTGGAGGGCCGGTTTCCGCGAGTGCGCGATGCTCGCCCGCGGCAGCGAGTACGGCATGGCCGACGTCGACGCCCGCAAGCGGGTGGAGGCATGGACCACGAGCCGGGATGGCGACTTCGCCGCCGCCGGAGCCCAAGAAGGTGTCGTCTTCGCCCGTGGGGCAGCCCGCACCAGTTTCCGTGGCATGATCCGGGACGAGAGTCGTACCAGTGGCCGTTGACGCCGCCGAGTTCTGTCCGTCCGTTCTGATCTCGAGCTCGGCGGCGGTGTTGGCCAAGTGCCCTTTGCCGCCGGGCGTCTCTGCCGAGGCTCTACTTTTGAGCGGTCGATTCGTGGGAGTCGAGCCCGTGAGCCCGGGCTGTGGCTGCTGCGAGGTCGGGGGCGGTACCGACGGGGACGTATCTGTTCGCTGCCTTTGTGGCCGCCCAGTACATGGACCGGTCCGGCGAGGACATCGAGCCGCGGTACGGCGCCTTGGCCGACCTCGTCAGGAAGGTCCGCGACACCCGGCTGGGCATCTACGCCGTCGCCGGGGTCCTGCGCTCCTGGCGCAT
>NZ_JBVKBD010000041.1:0-16154 GCF_055657365.1 Streptomyces sp. NPDC107559
CCCGTACTCATACCGCTCTCCGCCCGCACCCCCGACGCCCTGCGCGCCCAGGCACACCGACTCACCACCCACCTCCAACACACCGACCACCCCGAACACCTCGACCTCCCGGAACTCGGACTCTCCCTCGCCACCCACCGCACGGCACTCGAGGAGCGGGCCGTGCTGCTCGCCGACGGCTCCGACACCCTGCGAGCCGGGCTGAGCATGCTGGCCGAAGACGGGACAGACCCCCGCGTGGTGCGAGGAACACCTGCCGGCGGCGACACGGCGTTCCTGTTCACCGGGCAGGGCAGCCAGCGCCCCGGCATGGGCCGCGGACTCCACGAGACGCATCCCGTTTTCGCCGCCGCCCTCGACGAGGTCTGCGGCCACCTCGACGCCCACCTGGGCCGCTCCCTGCGCGAGGTGATGTTCACCGACGACGCTGAACTGCTGCACCAGACCCTCTACACCCAGACAGCGCTGTTCGCGCTGGAGGTCGCACTGTTCCGGCTCGTCGAACACCTCGGACCACGGCCCAAGTTCGTGGCCGGGCACTCCATCGGCGAGCTGACCGCCGCGCACGTGGCCGGCGTGCTGTCCCTGGAGGACGCCTGCACCCTCGTGGCCGCCCGCGCCAGACTCATGCAGGCCCTCCCGGCAGGCGGAGCCATGCTCTCCGTACTCGCCCCCGAACAGCAGATCACGGAGCGGCTCGCCGGACGCGAACACGAAATCGCGATCGCCGCCGTCAACGGACCCGCCTCCACGGTGATCTCCGGCACCGAGAAGGCGGTGGCGGACCTCGACGCCACGCTGACCGGACTGGGCGTCAAAACGCGTCGGCTGCGGGTCAGTCACGCCTTCCACTCCCCCCTCATGGACCCGATGCTGGAGGAGTTCCGGTCCATCGCCACCGGCCTGACCTACAACCCCCCACGCATCCCGGTCGTCTCCAACGTCACCGGCACCCTCGCCACCACCGAACAACTCACCTCACCCGACTACTGGGTACGCCACGTCCGCGAGACCGTCCGCTTCCACGACGCCATCACCACCCTCCACGAACACGACGTCACCACCTACCTCGAACTCGGCCCCGACAACATCCTCACCACCATGGGCCGCACCTGCGTCCCCCAGAACACCGACACCGAACCCGAGTTCATCACCACCCTCCACAAAAACCGCCCGGAACCCGAAGCCCTGACGACCGCGCTGGCGCAGCTCTGGGTCCGCGGGAGTGCCCTCGACTGGCCGTCGGTCTTCCGTGGTCGTTCAGCCCGGCACATCGAGCTGCCGACGTACCCCTTCCAGCATCGGCGCTACTGGCTGAACCACCGGGACTCGCGCAGCGCCGACGCGGACGCCGCCGGTCTCGGGCTCGGTCCCGCCGGCCATCCACTGCTCGGTGCGGCGGTCTCGCTCGCCGACTCCGACTCCCTGGTGCTCACGACACGGCTGTCCCTCGACGACCACTCCTGGCTGGCCGACCACGCCCTGCTGGGCACGGCCCTCCTGCCGGGCACCGCCCTGGTCGAACTCGCCCTGCGGGCGGGCGACCTCGTGGGCTGCGAGGTGCTGGAGGAACTGACGCTGGAGTCGCCGCTGCGCCTGCCCTCGAAGGGCGCCGTGCACGTTCAGGTGTCGGTCGCGGCTCCGGACGAATCCGGGCGCAGCGCGCTCGGTGTCCACTCACGTCCCGCGGGCGACACGTCCGAGGGCGTGTGGACCCGGCACGCCACGGGAGCCATGACGCGCGACGACACCGGGGCCGTGCCGCCCGACGACTGCCCGGCTCTCTGGCCGCCGCGGGACGCCCGGCCTGTCGGCCTGGACGGCTGGTACGGAACGCTCGCCGCGAAGGGCCTGGACTACGGCCCGTCCTTCCAGGGCCTGCGTCAGGTGTGGCGCCACGGGGACATCGTCTTCGCCGAGGTCGCGTTGGCGCAGGAACAGGCCGTCGAGGCAGGCAAGTTCGGCCTGCACCCGGCACTGCTGGACGCGGCGCTGCACGCTCTCGAGCTGGGTGCCCTGGAGGAGTCGCCGGATCCGCGGCTGCCGTTCTCATGGAGCGGTGTACGGCTGTACGCGACCGGTGCGGCGACCGCCCGGGTACGGCTGACCCGGGTCGGCCCCGAGACGGTGTCCATCTCGGTGTGGGACGGCGCCGGACGACCGGTGGCGGAGGTGGCCGCGCTGGACCTGCGCACGGTCTCCGGGACGCAGGTGCGTGACGCCCTCCGCTCATCGGCCGGGAACGACTCCCTGTTCCGCCTGGAGTGGGTGCCCGTGACGGCCGATGCCGACGGGCACGTGGACAGCGTCGTCGAGGTCCCCGCCGGCGGCCCGGTGCACGACACCGTGCACCTGGTCCTCGGCCGGGTGCAGGACTGGCTCGCCGAGGAGCGGCCCGAGGACGAACGACTGGTGGTCAGCACGCGGGGGGCGGTCTCGGTCGCCGGCGAGGCCCCCGACCCGGCGGGCGCCGCCGTCTGGGGGCTGCTGCGCTCGGCACAGACGGAAAACCCGGACCGGATCGTGCTCGTGGACCTGCTCGGCGAGGCCGCCGGCGCGGTCCGGCCGGTCGCGGGGGAACCACAACTCGCGGTGCGGGACGGGCGGTACTTCGCGCCACGTCTGGCCAGGGCCGACGCACCGGAGTCTCGGCCGTCGCCCTTCGCCCCGGAGGGGACGGTGCTGCTCACCGGCGCCACGGGTGCGCTCGGCGGGCTCTTCGCCCGTCATCTCGTCACCGAACACGGAGTGCGCCGGCTGCTGCTGATCAGCCGACGGGGTCGGAGCGCGGACGGCGCCGCGGAACTGGAGCGGCAGCTGACCGGCCTGGGTGCCGAGGTCGTCTTCGCCGCCTGCGACGTGGCAGACCGCAAAGCCCTGGACGAGGTGCTGGCCGGCATCCCCGCCGACCGTCCGCTCACCGGCGTCGTCCACGCGGCCGGTGTCCTGGACGACGGGGTGTTCACCTCGCTGACCCCGGACCGCGTCTCCGCCGTCCTGCGTCCCAAGGTGGACGCGGCCCACAACCTCGACGCGGCAACACGGGGCGCGGAGTTGACGGTCTTCGCCCTCTTCTCCTCGGTCGCCGGTACGTACGGCACGGCGGGGCAGGCCGGTTACGCGGCTGCCAACGCCTGCCTCGACGCGCTGGCGCAACGCCGCAGGGCCGAGGGTCTGCCCGCAGTGTCGCTGGGTTGGGGTGCCTGGGCCGACGACGGGATGGCCGCGACCCTCAGCGAGACCGACCTCGCGCGTCTCGCCCGCACCGGCATCAAAACGCTGGAACCGGCCCGGGGCCTGGAGCTGTTCGACACGGCCCTCGCACTCGCAGTGCCCGCCGTCCTGCCGGTGGCGCTCGACACGGCCGGTCTGCGGGCCCGGGGCGGCGAGGTACCCTCCGTCCTGCGCGGGCTGGTCCGTACGGCGGCCCGCCGTACCGCGCAGTCCGGGAGCGGCGGCTCCGCCGGTACGCTCGCCCAGCAGGTGGCCGCTCTGGAGGAGGGGCAGCGCGAGCCGTTCCTCCTGGACCTCGTGCGGGCGGAGGTCGCCGCCGCGCTCAACTACGTGGGCCCGAGCGGGGTGGATCCGCGCCGCGGCTTCCGTGAGCTCGGCATCGACTCGCTCACCGCGGTCGAACTGCGCAACCGCCTCAACAGGGCGACCGGACTCCGTCTGCCCGCCACGCTGGTGTTCGACCATCCGACGCCGGCGGACGTGGCCCGGCTGCTGGTGGAGGAAGTGGGCGGCGGGGGCCCCGGGGAGGTGACGGCTCCTGCCGTTTCCCGGGCCGCGGTATCGGACGACTCGGTGGTGATCGTCGGCATGAGCGGCCGCTTCCCCGGCGGGATCGACTCGCCGGACGCGCTGTGGGAGCTGGTCGCCGAGGGAGGCGACGCGATCTCCGGATTCCCCACCGACCGCGGCTGGGACCTGGAAGGTCTCTTCGACCCGGACCCGGACCACCCGGGAACCTCGTACGTCCGCGAGGGCGGATTCCTGCACGAGGCGGCGGAGTTCGACGCGGAGTTCTTCGGGATCTCTCCGCGCGAGGCGCTCGCCATGGACCCTCAGCAGCGGCTGCTCCTGGAGACCTCCTGGGAGGCCCTCGAGCAGGCGGGCATCGACCCGACGAGCCTGCGCGGCAGCGACACCGGCGTCTACGCGGGCGTGATGTACCACGACTACGCGAGCCGCCTGGCGGCGGTGCCCGGCGATGTCGAGGGCTATGTGGGCACCGGCAACACGGGCAGTGTGCACACCGGCCGGGTGGCCTACACGTTCGGTTTCGAGGGTCCCGCGGTCACCGTCGACACGGCCTGCTCGTCGTCGCTGGTGGCCCTGCACATGGCCGCCCAGGCCCTGCGCGCGGGCGAGTGCTCCCTCGCCCTCGCCGGTGGTGTCACCGTCATGTCGACACCGAGCACGTTCGTCGAGTTCAGCCGGCAGCGCGGGCTGGCTCCGGACGGCCGCTGCAAGCCCTTCGCCGCGTCCGCCGACGGCACCGGTTGGTCCGAGGGCGCAGCGGTCCTGGTGCTGGAGAAGCTCTCCGACGCCCGCCGCCACGGGCACACCGTCCTCGCGGTCGTGCGGGGCAGCGCCGTCAACCAGGACGGCGCCAGCAACGGCCTGACCGCGCCCAACGGCCCCTCCCAACAGCGCGTCATCCGTACGGCCCTGGACAACGCCGGCCTCGGCGCTGCGGACGTGGACGCCGTCGAGGCCCACGGCACCGGCACCCGCCTCGGCGACCCCATCGAGGCACAGGCCCTGCTCGCCACCTACGGCCGGGCCCACACCGACCGGCAACCGCTCTGGCTCGGCTCGCTCAAGTCCAACATCGGCCACACCCAGGCCGCCGCGGGGGCCGCCGGCGTCATCAAAATGGTCAAAGCCATGCACCACGGGGTGCTCCCGCGCACCCTCCACGCCGACGAACCCTCCCCGCTCGTGGACTGGGAGGAGGGTGCGGTCCGGCTGCTCGACGGTCCACGGGACTGGCCGGAGACCGGCCGCCCCCGCCGGGCCGCCGTCTCCTCCTTCGGCATCAGCGGCACCAACGCCCACGTCATCCTCGAGCAGGCACCCCCCGCCGAGGACCCCGCACTCGATCCGGTGACCGGCCCGCCGCCGGTGACGGTCCTGCCGCTGTCGGCGCGCTCCGCCTCGGCGCTGGCCGCACAGGCGGAGCGGCTGGCGGGGCTGCTGGATACGGTGTCCGGCCACGACCTCGGCTTCTCGCTGGCCACCACACGGGCGCGGCTGGACGTCCGCGCGGTGGTCGCCGCGGTGGACGAGGACGGACTGCGCCGGGGCTTGGAGGCGCTCGCGAACGGCGGATCCGTACCCGCCCTGGTACGCGGTCCGCGCGAGGAGAGCGATGCGGGGGGCGCTCCGGCGTTCCTGTTCAGCGGCCAGGGCAGCCAACGTCCCGGCATGGGCCGTGAACTCTACGAGGCGTATCCCGTCTTCGCCGAGTCGCTCGACACGGTCTGGGCCGCTTTCGAGCGCCACCTGGAACGGCCTCTGCCGGAGGTGGTCTTCGCCGCGGACGGATCGGCGGAAGCCGGGCTGCTCGACCGGACGCTGTACACACAGACCGCCCTGTTCGCGACGGAGGTGGCGCTGTACCGGCTCGCCGAGTCGTGGGGGCTGCGCCCCGGGCACCTGATGGGGCACTCGATCGGTGAGGTGGTGGCCGCGCACGTGGCCGGTGTGCTGTCGCTGGCCGACGCATGCTCTCTGGTGGCGGCCCGCGGCAGGCTCATGCAGGCGCTGCCGCCCGGCGGCGCGATGCTCTCCGCGCTCGCCGGGGAGCAGGAGGTTGTGCCCCTGCTGGCCGGCCGGGAGCACGAGGTGGGCATCGCCGCCGTGAACGGGCCCGCCTCCACGGTGGTCTCGGGCACTGAGGCCGCCGTCACGGCCGTCGAGGACGAACTGACTGCGCGCGGTGTCAAGACGCGCCGGCTACGGGTCAGCCATGCGTTCCACTCCCCCCTCATGGAGCCGATGCTGGAAGAGTTCCGCTCGGTTGTCGCCGGGCTGTCCCTGCGCGAACCGCAGATCCCGGTGGTGTCGAACCTGTACGGCCGCCTCGCCGAGCCGGGTGAACTGACCTCCCCGGACTACTGGGTACGCCACGTACGGGAAGCGGTCCGCTTCCACGACGGGTTCACCGCGCTCGTCGACGCCGGTGTGACGACGTTCGTGGAACTGGGCCCGGACGCCGTGCTGACGGCGCTGGGGCAGGAGTCGCTGGCCGAACGTCCGGAGGCGGTCACGCTGGTGCCGTCACTGCGCCGCGGCCGGTCGCAGACCGAGACGTTCACCGCCGCTGTCGCCACCGCCCACGTGCGGGGCGCGGACGTCGACTGGCGGGCGGTGTACGCCGGTTCGGTCCCCCGTGCGGTGGCACTCCCGACGTATCCGTTCCAGCGTCGCCGCTACTGGATGGAGGCGGACCCGGCCTCCCCCGCACCGGCGGTGGGGTCGGTGGAGGCCCGGTTCTGGGCGGCGGTCGAGCAGGAGGACCTGCAATCGCTCGCGGCTGAACTCGGCGCGCACGAGCAGGTTCTGGGAGAGGTGATGCCGATGCTGTCGGCGTGGCGGCGGCGGCACAGCGCGCCGGCGGCCACGCCCGGGCACGAGGAGGAGCCCGCGGTCGCAGCGGAACCGGCCGAGGACCTGACCACCGTCCTGGCCTCGCTCTCCCCCCGCGACCAGGTGTACAGGGTGCTGGACCTGGTGCGCACCGAGATCGCCGCGGTGCTCCAGTACGGCGGCAAGGACGCCGTCGAGCCCCGTCGGCAGCTCAAGGACCTGGGCTTCGACTCGCTGGCCGCGGTGACCCTGCGCAACCGGCTGGCCCTGGTGACCGGCCTGGCACTGCCTGCAACGCTCGTGTTCGACCACCCGACGCCGACGGCGCTCGCGGCGCACCTGTCGGAGGAACTGAGCCGGCCGGACGATGTCGACGTGGACGGTGAACTCGACCGGATCGGGGCGGCCTTGGCGGGCACCGACGACGCGGGTGTGCGGGAGCGGGCGGCCGTCCGGCTGAAGGAGCTGTTGTTGCGACTGGACGTCGCGACGACACCCGGCACGGACGGCGACGACCTGGCGGACCGGCTGGACGACGCGGACGGCGACGACCTGTTCGACCTCATCGACTCCGAACTCGGCTCGTCCTGACCCGTCCGGACGCCACCCACCCCTGATGCAGCGAGGAACGCGATGTCTGAGTCTGGCGAAAAGAAACTCCGGGACTACCTGAAGCGAGTGACGGTCGAGTTGAGCGAGTCCCGGCAGCGGCTCAAGCAGGCCGAGGAGTCGTGGACCGAGCCCATCGCCGTTGTCGGCATGAGCTGCCGCCTCCCCGGCGGGGTCCGCTCCCCAGAGGACCTGTGGACGCTGGTGGCGGACGGCACCGACGCGATCTCCGAGTTCCCCACCGACCGCGGCTGGGACGTGGACGGCCTGTACGACCCCGAGCCGGACCGGCCCGGCAAGTCGTACACCCGCCGGGGCGGATTCCTCTACGACGCTGCCGAGTTCGACGCGGAGTTCTTCGGAATATCCCCGCGCGAGGCGCTGGCCATGGACCCCCAGCAGCGGCTGTTCCTGGAGGCGTCCTGGGAGGCCCTGGAACGCGCCAGGATCGATCCGTCGGGCCTGCGCGGTTCCGGCACCGGCGTGTTCGTGGGCTGCGTCACCTCCGACTACCAGGTGCTGCTCGCCTCGGCGCCGGAGGAGATCGAGGCGTACCGGATGACGGGGTCCGCGGCCAGCGTCCTGTCGGGCCGGGTGTCGTATCTGCTCGGCCTGGAAGGCCCGGCGGTCACGGTCGACTCCGCCTGCTCCTCCTCCCTGGTGGCCCTGCACCTGGCCGTGCAGGCGCTGCGCCGCGACGAGTGCTCGCTGGCGCTGGTCGGCGGGGTCACGGTGATGGCCACGCCCACCGGGTTCGTGGACTTCAGCCGGCAGCGCGGCTTCTCTCCCGACGGACGGTGCAAGGCCTTCGGCGCCGGAGCCGACGGAACCGGCTTCGCCGAGGGCGTGGGTGTGCTGGTCGTGGAACGTCTCTCGCAGGCGCGCCGCAAGGGCCACCGGGTCCTGGCCGTGGTGCGGGGCAGCGCCGTCAACCAGGACGGCGCCAGCAACGGCCTCACCGCGCCCAGCGGACCGTCCCAGCAGCGCGTCATCCGCGCCGCCCTCGCCTCGGCGGGCCTCGCGCCCGAGGACGTGGACGCCGTCGAGGCGCACGGCACCGGCACCCGGCTGGGCGACCCCATCGAGGCACAGGCGCTGCTCGCGACCTACGGCCAGGGCCGCGGCACACGGCCGCCCCTGCTGTTGGGTTCGGTGAAGTCGAACATCGGGCACACACTGGCCGCGGCCGGGGTCGTCGGGGTCATCAAAATGATCAAGGCGATGGAACACGGGGTACTGCCGCCCACGCTGCACGCCGACGAGCCCTCACCGTTCGTCGACTGGGACGCGGGTGCCGTCGAGCTGCTGACCGGGCGGCGCGACTGGCCGTCGGGGAACCCGGTGCGCCGGGCGGCCGTCTCCGCGTTCGGGATGAGCGGTACCAACGCCCACGTGGTGCTGGAGCAGGGCCTGCCCGCCGAGCCGTCCGGGGAATCCGCGTCGCAGGACCCGGCGGTGGTGCCGTACGTGCTGTCGGCCCGTGGCGAGGCCGCCCTGCGTGCCCAGGCGGCCCGGCTGCGCGCCCATGTGCGAGCCCGCCCGGATCTCGCGCCGGCGGACGTGAGCCACTCGCTGGTGGTGACCCGCGCGGTCCTGGAGCAGCGGGCGGTGGTCCTCGGCTCGGACGCGGACGAGCTGGCCACCGGTCTGGAGACGCTGTCCCGCGGTGACGCGGGCCCGCAGCTCATCACGGGCATGGCGAAGGACCGCGGGAAGACCGTGTTCGTGTTCCCGGGGCAGGGCTCGCAGTGGGCCGGCATGGCGGTGGACCTGCTGGACTCGGCGCCGATGTTCGCCGAGCGGCTGCGCGCGTGTGACGCCGCCGTCCGCGCGCACGTCGACTGGTCGGTCGAGGACGTTCTGCGGGAACGCCCGGGGGCCCCGTCGTTGGAGCGGATCGAGATCGTGCAGCCCGTGCTGTTCTCGGTGATGGTGGCCCTCGCGGAACTGTGGCGACAGCACGGGGCGGAGCCCGACGCGGTGGTCGGCCACTCGCAGGGCGAGATCGCCGCCGCCTGCGTGTCCGGCGCTCTGACGCTGCAGGACGCGGCTCGGATCGTGGTGCTGCGCTCGCAGTTGTTCGCCGACGAGCTGGTGGGGCGGGGCGCGGTGGCGTCCGTGGCGCTGTCCCGGCACGAGGTCGAGGCGTACCTGGCTCCGTACGGGGGTCGGCTGGGCATCGCGGGCGTCAACAGCCCCCGTCTGGTGACCGTGGCCGGGGAGCCCGAACCGCTGGAGGAACTGGTGGCGACGCTGACCAAGGGCGGGATCCGGGCCCGGATCGTGCCCGCGACGGTCGCCTCGCACTCTCCGCAGGTCGACCGGCTGCGCGGCCGTATCACCGAACTGCTGTCCTTCGTACGTCCTCGCAGGGGCCGGGTGCCGCTGTACTCGACCGCCACGGGCGAGGTGCTGTGGGGCGACGAGCTGACGGCCGACTACTGGTTCGAGAACTGCCGCCGCCCGGTCGACTTCGAGCCCATCGTGCGCCGACTGCACGCTGACGGCCACGACGCCTTCGTCGAGGTGAGCGCGCACCCCGTGCTGGTGCTCGGCATGGAGGAAACCCTTGAGGACACGGGCGCCGATGTGCTGGTAACCGGCACGCTGCGGCGTCGAAAGGGGGGCTCACCGCAATTCCTTACCTCGTTGGCGGAGGCGTACGTCCGGGGTCTGCGGGTCGACTGGCGGGCAGTGACCGGCACCGGGCGCGCCACGGTCGAACTGCCCACCTATCCCTTCCAGCGGCAGCGTTTCTGGGTCGAACCGGCCGACCGGGGCACGGCCTTGGACGAGACGACGGAGTCCGTGTTCTGGGACGCAGTCGAGGGCGGGGATCTGTCCGGTCTCGCCGCCTCGCTGCGTCTGACGGACACGTCGGCCCTCGCCGAACTGCTGCCCGCGCTCTCGTCGTGGCGACGGGACCACAAGGAACTGGGCGCCGTCGACTCCTGGCGCCATCAGGTGGTGTGGCGGGCCGCCGCCGCGCTCGAAGCGGCCGCTCTGTCCGGCTCCTGGCTGGTGGTGCGGCCCGCGCATCCCGCGGCCGACCACGTGGCATCCCGTCTCGCCGCACTGGTGGCGGACGCCGGCGCCACTCCGGTCGGCATCGCGGTCGCGGCCGGGGTGAGTCGTGCGGAACTCGCGCGGCACATCGGCGAGGCCGTCCGCTCCCTCAACGGTGAGCCCCCGGCGGGCGTCGTGTCCCTCCTGCCGCTCTCCCCCCGCGAGCACGACGTGGTGTCCGCCGGACTCGAGGGGACGGTTCTGCTCCTGCAGGCCCTGGCCGACATCGACGTCGCGGCCCCCGTGTGGACGGTGACGAGCGGCGCGGTCCAGGCTGCTCCGGACGACCGTGTCACGGCCCCCGAGCGGGCCCAAGTGTGGGGGCTGGGTCAGGTCGCGGCACTCGAGACGCCGCAGACCTGGGGCGGTCTGGTGGACCTGCCGGAGGAACCGGACGAACGGGCGCTGTCCCGCCTGCTCGCGCTCGTCTCGACACCCGGCGGCGAGAACCAGGCCGCTGTACGGTCCTCGGGCGTGTACGTGCGCCGGCTGGTGCCGGCCTCGCCGCCCACGGGCATGCGAGACCTGTCCGCCGAACGGGGCACCTGGCTCGTCACCGAGGGTCTCACCGGTCCGGGCGCGCACATCGCGCGGCTGCTGGCGGGAGCGGGGGGTCCGCGGCTGCTACTGACCACCCCGCCCGGCTCGGACAGCGCTCTGATCACCGCCGCCGAGGCCGAACTGACGGCATTGGGCGCCGAGGTGACGGTCGTCGTGTGCGACGTCGCGGACCGGGAGGCACTCTCCAGCGTGTTGGCCGGCGTCCCACAGGACGCGCCGCTCACCGGCGTCGTGCACACGGCCGGGCTGCTGGAGGACACCCCACTGGGGGGTCTGACCGTGCCGGACCTGGAGCGGCTGCTGCGCACCAGGGTGCTGGGCGCCCAGAACCTGCACGAGTTGACCGCCGGGACCGACCTCTCGGCGTTCGTGCTGTTCTCCTCGGTGACCGCCACGTTCGGCGGAGGCCTGGGCCTCGCCGCCCACGCGGCCGCCAACGCGCACGTGGACGCGCTCGCCGCACACCGCCGTTCGCTGGGCCTGCCGGGGCTGGCGCAGGCGTGGGGCGTGTGGCGGGAGGAACCCGCCGACGGGGCGGCCAGGGAACTGGAGGCGTCCCGCCGGGAGCGGCTCGGCCGCCGCGGGCTGCCCTTGCTCCGCCCGGGACCGGCTGCCGCCGCGTTCGAGCGGGCTCTGGACTTCCCCGCCGCGTCGATCGTGCTCGCGGACGTCGACTGGGGCAGGTTCACGCGTGTCTTCGACGGCGACCGGCCCAGTCCGCTGGTCTCCGAGATCCCCCAGGTCCGGCGGGCGCGCGCGGAGTCCGCCGTCACGACGGCGGGAGGGGCGCGGGGGCTGCCAGGCCGGCTGACCCAACTGCCTGCCGCCCAGCGGCGCGCGGTGCTGCTGGACCTGGTCCGGGCGGAGGTCGCCGCGGTCCTCGGGCACACCGGTCCCGGCGCCGTGGCGGCCCAGCGCGACTTCCTGGAGCTGGGCATGGACTCGGTGACGGCCGTCGCCCTGCGGAACCGGCTCAACACGGCGACCGGACTCCAGCTGTCGGCCCGGGTGATCCTGGATCACCGCTCCCCCGAGGCACTCGCCCTTCATCTGAATGCGGAGCTCGCCGGCGGATCTCCGGACGAGACCGCCACGCCCGATCTCGCCACCGCGGTCACCGCGGCGTTCGCGGGCGGCGACGGTCAGGCCGCCCTGAACCGGCTGGCCGAGGCCGCGGCGCGCCGGGCCACGTTCACCGTGCCGGGCCCGGACGACCTGCCACGGCCGGTTCGCCTCGCCACGGGCCCGGCCTGGCCGAGGCTGCTCTGCTTCCCGACGGTGCTCGCCACCTCGGGGCCGCACCAGTACGCCCGGTTCGCCGGGGCCTTCGCCGGCCAACGGGACGTGCTCGCCCTCGCGCTGCCCGGATTCCGGCACGAGGAACGGCTGCCCGCGACACCGGACGCGCTGGCCGAGGCCTCGGCGCAGGCGGTGCGCCTGGCGGCCGACGGCGGGCCGTTCGTCCTCGTCGGCTACTCCTCCGGCGGTCTGGTCGTCCACGAGGCCGCCCGGCTGCTGGAGGCCTCGGGGGTGTTCCCGGAGGCACTCGTCCTGCTGGACACCTACGCGCCCGACGACGAGGCGCTGCGTGCCGCCACCCCCGCGCTCATGGCGAGGATGGCCGACAGGATGGGTGAACTGGGCCCGGTCGACGACGCCCCGGTGGTCGCGATGGGCGGCTACCTGCGGCTGCTGAACGACTGGCGGCCCAGCCCTGTCAAGACCCCGACCCTGCTCGTCCGCCCGGCCGAACACCTGCCGGGCACGGAGACCGGGGCGTCCCGGGCGTCCTGGCGGCCACAGCACGAGGTCGTGACCGTCCCCGGAGACCACTTCTCGGTCATCGAGGAGCACGCGTCCGAGGCGGCCGAGGCGGTCACCACGTGGCTCGCCACGCTCACCACCCGGGAACCGGCGTGACCGACCAGAAACGAGCGGAGGCCGAAGCGACATGACGAAGAGGACGACAGTGGTGATCGTCGGGGCCGGCCCAGTCGGGCTCGCCGCGGCCTGCGCACTGCGGCAGCGCGGCATCCACGCACGGCTCCTGGAGGCACAGAACGTGCCGCAGCACGGGTCGCGCGCCGTCCAGCTGCACGCACCGACCCTGCGGATCTTCCGGGAGCTGGGCATCCTGGAGGAAGCCGAACAGCGGGGCCTGAGGATCCACGCCAACGAGTACCACCTGCCGGGAGGCCGTACCCTGCGCATCGAACTCGGCACGCTGAACGAGCCGTTGATGCTCCCTCAGGAGGTCACCTGCGAACTGCTGGAGCGTCGCCTCGAACAGCTCGGCGGCCGGGTGGAGCGCGGGGTCGAGGTCACCAAAACCGTCCCCTTCGACGATTTCGTCGCCGTCGAGGCAGACGGGACCGACGGCACGGAGCGCATCGAGGCGGACTGGCTGATCGCCGCGGACGGGGTGCGCAGCAGAGTCCGCGAGCAGCTCGGCATCCCCTTCCCCGGCAGCCCGGTCCCGGTCAACTTCCTGCTGGCGGAGGGCAGGATCGACGGACGCCCAGCCGACGACGCGGTGCACTACTTCCTGGGTCTGTCCGGGTCGGTGGTGTTCGCCTCGCTCCCGGGCAGCCGGGTGCGCGTATCCGGGGCGGTCCCGCCCGGTCACCCGCTCACCGCGGCAGGGGTGCAGCAGATCCTGGACGAACGCGGTCCCGGTGGGCTGCGCGTCGCCGCCCTCGACATGGTCAACGCGTTCAGCAGCCAGGAACGAATCGCCGCCCGGTTCCGGGAAGGCCGCGTCTTCCTGACGGGGGACGCCGCGCACACGCACTCCCCGCTGGGCGGCCAGGGGCTCAACCTCGGTTTCCAGGACGCGCACAACCTGGTGTGGAAACTGGCCGGAGTCGTCGAAGGCACGTTCGCCCCCGCCCTCCTCGACAGCTACGGCCCCGAGCGACGTCACGCGGCCGAGCAGATCGTCCGGAACACCCACCAGTTCCTGCGCGTGTTCACGCTGGGACCCGGCGCCGCACGCGTACGCAACACCGCCTGGGGCACGCTGGAGTCCCTGGGCGTGCTGCGCCGCTGGTTCGCGCCCCTGCTGGCCGGCTGGCCGGTCCGTTACTCGACCGACGGCCGCCGCGTACGTGGACTGCCCCGCGCGGGCACCCGCTCGCCGCACTGGTCCGCCTCACCCCTCGCCGAACACCGATACCGGTTGGTGACCCGCGGAAACCGCGGAGCGAAGCTGCGCGGTGTGGCCCTCGCCGCGCAGCGGCCAGACCTGGTCGGGCACCGTCACCTCGATCAAGGCGGTCACGGTTTCGTGCTTCTGCGGCCCGACGGCTATGTGGCGGCGAGCGGGACGAGGTCCGCCGACTGGGCACGCGCCGAGCGCCTGCTCGCCAAAGCCACTGCATGAGCCGTCAGACCATACCTGCGCAACACGCCAAGAAGGAGGAGGACTTGACGACCCAGGAGCGTCTCGTCGAACTGCACTCCCGCAAGCAGGCCGCCCGGCAGGGCCCCGATCCCCATGCCACCGAGCGGCAGCACGCCCGCGGGAAGCTGACCGCACACGAGCGGATCGAACTCCTGCTGGACAAAGGATCCTTCCAGGAGATCGAGTCCCTGCGCCGCCACCGGGCGGTCGGCTTCGGACTGGAGCACAGACGCCACCCCTCCGACGGAGTCGTCACCGGCTGGGGCACCGTGCACGGACGCACCGTGTTCGTCTACGCCCATGACTTCCGCGTGTTCGGCGGCGCCCTCGGAGAAGCCCACGCCGCCAAGATCCACAAGCTGATGGACCTCGCCCAGGCGTCCGGGGCGCCGCTCGTCAGCCTCAACGACGGCGCCGGCGCCCGCATCCAGGAGGGGGTCACCGCACTCGCCGGATACGGCGGCATCTTCCGCCGCAACACGCGCAATTCCGGTGTCATTCCGCAGATCAGCGTCATGCTCGGCCCCTGCGCGGGTGGCGCCGCCTACTCCCCGGCCCTGACCGACTTCGTCTTCATGGTCCGCGACACCGCGCAGATGTTCATCACCGGACCCGACGTGGTGCAGACGGTGACCGGAGAGTCGGTCACGATGAACGGCCTGGGCGGCGCCGACGTGCACGCCTCCGTCTCGGGCGTGGCGCAGTTCGCCTACGACGACGAGGAGGGCTGCCTGGAGGAGGTCCGGTACCTGCTGTCGCTGCTCCCGGCCAACAACCGTGAACTCCCCCCGGTGGAGCCGACGTCCGACCCGGCCGACCGGCCCAACGACGCGCTGCTGGAGCTGGTCCCGCAGGACCCCAACCAGGCGTACGACATGCGGACCGTGATCGAGGAGGTGGTCGACGACGGCGAGTATTTCGAAGTCCACTCGGCCTGGGCCACCAACATCGTCTGCGCACTCGCGCGCCTGGACGGACACGTCGTCGGTGTCGTCGCCAACCAGCCGTCCTCCCTCGCCGGCGTGCTCGACATCCATGCCAGCGAGAAGGCAGCCCGCTTCGTCTCCACGTGCGACTCGTTCAACATCCCCCTGGTGACCCTGGTGGACGTCCCCGGCTTCCTGCCGGGCATCGACCAGGAACACGGCGGCATCATCCGGCACGGCGCCAAACTGCTCTACGCGTACTGCAACGCCACCGTCCCCCGTGTCTCACTGGTCGTACGCAAGGCCTACGGCGGGGCGTACATCGTCATGGACTCCCGTTCCATCGGCACCGACGTGGCCCTGGCATGGCCGTCGAACGAGATCGCCGTCATGGGCGCCGAGGGAGCCGCCAACGTGATCTTCCGCCGGGAGATCAACGACGCCGACGACCCCGACGCGATGCGCGACCGGATGATCGAGACGTACAAGGCGGAACTCATGCACCCGTACTACGCCGCCGAACGCGGTCTCGTCGACGACGTGATCGACCCGCGGGACACCCGGCTGGTGCTGATCCGCTCCCTGGCCATGCTGCGGACGAAACACGCCGACCTGCCGTCGCGCAAGCACGGCAACCTTCCGGCCTGAGGACGAGGGCGAGGGCGAAGAGATGAGCGCTGTGAAAGTCGTGCGGGGAAATCCCAGCGAGGAGGAGGTGGCAGCGGTGCTTGCGGTGCTGCTGTCGGTCTGCGGGCAGCACGGGCACGCCTCTGGCGCCGACCGGCCGAAGCCGGCGCTGCGGGAGGCCGGCTGGAGCCGGGGCGGTCGCGGGTACCGGGCTCCCGCGGCTTCCTGGAGGTTCGGGTCATGAGGGCTCGGGCCGGCGGGGTCCGCAAGGTGCTCATCGCCAACCGTGGCGAAATCGCTGTTCGCGTTGCCCGGGCCTGCCGGGACGCCGGGATCGGGAGCGTGGCCGTCTACGCCGACCCGGA
>NZ_JBVKBD010000042.1:0-11862 GCF_055657365.1 Streptomyces sp. NPDC107559
CCGTCCCAGCCGGACGTCGGGCGCGGGATGTTCGCCGCCGCTCGCACCGACTGCGAGTCCACAATCGCGGCCGTCGGATCCGGCAAGCGCCCCTCCCCAGCCCGGACGCGGTCGCGCAGCCGGTCGTGAAACTCGGCGAGCAGGCCGTTCACCTGCCAGCGGCGGGCGAAAGCATGCACACGCCGATACGGCGGGAAGTCCACGGGCAGGTTGACCCACTTCACGCCGTTGTCCACGACATAGCGCACCGCATCCAGCATCACACGGTGGCAATAGCCCTCTGGTCGCCCGCCCCGACCCTCCAGCCAGGCAGGAACCGGCAGCACGGCCCGGACCAGCTGCCACTCCGCCTCCGTCATGTCGGACACATGGCACCGGGCGCGGTCCGGTCGGTCTGCCGCGTTGCCGAACCTGTGCGCGAGGCAGTCACACGACGGTGGCAGCGCGTTGGACTCCACACCCGCGGGCACGCAAGACTGCGACAACAGGGCCTCCTGGTACTCGGATGGGATCGCACCCCCGAACTACCAAGAGGCCCTGCTCTTATGCGCCAGCCCCCGCGCGATCACCCGATCAGGAACCCTGTTCGACCAGACCAGCCCCGTCATCGATAAGCGGATGACGTCTCAGGGCTTGGTTGCAGAGCCAGACGATTTTGCAGGGCGTCGTCGGGGACTTCTCCAAGAGCCTCCCAGTGACCTGGCCCGGTCAAGCTTTCGACTACTGGCCGACCACACGTACACGTTCAGTGGTTAGCGTCGTCTTCTGGGCCGCGGAACCTACGGCGTTCCGGTGGCAGGGGCCGGGAGGGTGGGTTGCTGGGGGCAGACCAGTCGTTCGGCGACGGCGGTTCCGATTTCGAGGGCCGGGCGGTCGGTGGTGGGGACGCCGAGCCGGTCCGCGAGATCGGCCAAGTGCAGGTCGGTGGCGGTGTCGATGAGGTCGGCAAGGACACCGGCTGTGGTGTGGGCCCTCACGCGGGCGACGGCGACCACGGCTGCACCGGGCAAGACGGCGGGCCACCAAAGGGCGGATAGGGTGGCGTACAGCAGGCCCCAGCCCGCGAGGCGGCCGGCCGCGGCGTACGCGTCGCGGGCGGCGGTTACGTCGGCGCGCAGTCCGTCCGGCAGGACGCTCCACAGCCGGGGCCAGACCAGCTCCAGCTCCAGGCCGTACAGGGTGCGGGAGCGGTTGGCGCTGGCGTCGAAGCGTTCGGCGATGCGCGTCGGCCGGTGCGGGGGCTGCGTCGGCCGGGCCAGGTGGCGGCGCTGGGCCCGGCGGGCCGCGGCGCGGGCGCGGGCGCGCCTGATGCCGGTGCGTTCCGGGTCGTTCACCGCGGCGATCCAGAAGCGGGCCGAGGCGCGTACCGCGTTCCACCGCCGTTGGCGGGCCCACACGATCCAGGTCAGCGGCGCATGGGTCCCCTGCGCGACCCACAGGTTCTCCAGCACAGAGCCGAGGCCGCTGGCGGCCAGCCCGGCCCCCGCCGAGACTAGGACGCCGACGATGCCGGCGACGGCGAGCCAGGTGGTGCGGTGCTCCGCGGGCTGCGCGGCGATGCTGTGCAGCCAGTCGGCCAGCGGCCGCGGGTCGAACGGGTCGGCCTGCTCCAGCCGGGACGCGGCGGCTGCCGCGGCGGCCCACAGCAGGCCGGGCAGAACCAGCAGGGACAGCCACCGCTCGGTCAGGTTGGTACCCAGTTTCGCGAGGAAGCCGGTCATCACAGGACCCGGGTTGCGGCCATCGGTAGCCCGGCCGCGGCGCAGGACGGCGGCTCGGTGACCTCGTCGGCGAAGACGGCCCGGCTGCAGCGGCGCAGTGGGCAGGTCCAGGTGACCGGCTCGTCCGGGGCGGACGCTGAGAAGCCCGAGGGGAGGGCGGTGTACTGCTTCGAGGAGGTGGTGACCCCGACCAGGCCCCAGTGGCTGCAGCGGTCCTCGATCTTGTTGAGGAGTTTGAGCAGCTGCACGTGGTCCGGCGCCCCGTCGGTGGCGACGGCGTCGAGGAGCTGGGCCAGTTGAGTCTCCGCACCGGCGGCGGCGATGGCCTCGCGCATCTCGGGGTGCCTGGCGACCTGGCCGCACAGGATGGCCAGGCGCTCTCGAACCTCGTTCACCCGTCGTTCCTCCGACACTCTCGTACCAACCAGGCCGACTACGTAAATTGCTTTACCAGCAGGACAATTGCGGTGATTCTAGCCGCTCCGGCGGACCGTGGCGGCTAGGATCCGCAGAACCCGGCGGGCTGCCCGGAGTGCCACGACGGACCGGGCAGCGGCGGCACCGCCCGCCGGGTTCGAGGGGGTAGTGGAAGTGTTCGGCAGATTCGGATCGGACGAGTCAAGACGGAGCCGCGCGGTGGCGGCGCTACAACGGCGCATGCTGAGGGTGATGCGGGAGGGCGAGAGCCCGACGACCTTGCTCACCCTCCAAGCTCTGCGGGAGGCCCAGGAGTTGGCCACGGTGGGCAGCCCGGAGGAGGACCTGCGGGTGGCCCACCTGCTGGGCACGTTCCACTGGTACCGATACCAGCAGCTCCCCGAGGGCGAGGACCGGGAGGCGTTCAGCGAGGCCGTGCGCTTCCTCTACCCCGTGTACCACTCCCACCCAGAGGTCGTCCCGGAGGCCCTGCACGTCCTGTTCGCCCAGGCCCCGTCGCACGCCCGCCGCCAGGTGGAGGCCGAATCGGCCGCCGCCACTGCGGGCGAGCTGTTCGCGTCCTACCAGCGGAGCCGGAGCCTCCCCCAACTCGACCAAGCCATCACACTGTTGGGCGGGGCCGTGGCCGACGTCCCGCGCAACGACCCCGACTACCCGAACTACCTGAGCAATCTGGCCCTACTGCTGCGCGCGAAGTCCGAACACACCGATGACACCGCTCCGTTGGCGGAGGCGGTAGAGCTGGGTCGACGGGCCGCGGCTTGCGTCCCAGACGACCACGCTGACCTCTCCAAGTGCCTGTCCATGCTCGGCCTCGCGCTCCGCGCCCTATACGACCGGACTGCCGACGCCGGAACGTTGGCCGAGGCGGCGGAGGTGGGCCGCCGAGCGGTCTCCGCGGCCCCGGTCGGCCATCCCGACCATCGGCCCTGTCTGAGTAACCTCAGCGTCACCCTGCGCTTCCAAGCCGCACTGCTGCAGGACGCCGAACTGTTCGCCGAGGCGGTGGAGACAGGTCGGCAGGCCGTCACCGACGGTCGGCGGGGCGCGCCGGAGCGCGTCGCGTGCCTGGTCAACCTCGGCCTCGCCCTGCAGGAGTCGGCCGAGTACACCCGGGACTGGGTCCTCCTCGCCGAAGTCGTGCCCATCTGCCGAGAAGCCGTCACCTTGGCCCCGCCCAACCATCTCCAGCACGCGGACGTCGTGCGGCTGCTCTCCGCCGTCCTGGAATCGCTGTACGGGCTGTCCGTTGCCGCAGGCCTGTCGGGGCCGCTGAGTGCCAAACATAGGGAGGTGTTCGAGCGGATCGGCGGCTCCGCTCTGCTGGCCGAGGCGGTGGAGGTCAGCCGCCGGACCGTCGCCGCGATGCCGGACGGCCACCCGCTCCGCGCCGGGCTCGCGGGACTGCTGGGCCCCGCCCTGCGCACATTGTCCGACTGGACCGAGGAATCCGGCCTGCTGGCCGAGGCTGTGGCCCTGTGCCGCGGAGCCGTCGCCGCCACGCCTGACGACAGCCCCGACTTCCTCCAGCGCCTAGCAGACCTCGCCAACACGCTGCGCGCGCACGCTGAACGTACCGGGGACCTACAACTGCTCACCGAAGCCGTGGAGGTCGGCCGCCGGACCGTCGCCGCCACGCCGGAGACGAGCTCGCAACGGATGCGGCGGAACAGCAACTTGGGCCTGGCCCTGCGTCGGCTCGCCAGGCGCACCGGAGACATCGGCCACCTGACCGAGGCGGTCGAGGTCACCCGCCAGGCGGTCGCCAGCGCAGCGGACGGCGACCTCTTCCTCCTCCCTGCGTACCTGAGCAACCTCAGCGTCTCCCTACTGGCCCTCTACGATGCGACTGGGGACACCACCGCACTGGTCGAGGCGGTGGAGGTCAGCCGCCGGGCAGTCCTCGGGTCGCCAGTCGGCCACCCATACCGGGGCGGAAACCTGAGCTACCTCGGGAATGCCCTGCTGGCGCTCGCCAGGCGCACCGGCGACGCCGACCTCCTCGTCGAGGCGGTGGAGGTCTGCACCCAAGCCGTCGCCGACGTGCCGGAGGGTCATCCCGACCGCGCCGGGTACCTGAACAACCTCAGTGTCACGCTGAGGTTCGGGACCCCGGAGATGCAGGGCTGGGCGGTCGAGTTGCTCCGCGAGGCCGTGGAGGGCACACCGTCCGACGACCCCTACTACCCGCGACGCGTCGGCAACCTGGGAGCCTTCCTCCAGCTCCTCGCCGAGCTGACCGGAGACCGGGACCTGCTCGCTGAAGCCGTAGCGACCATCCGCCGGGCCGTCGCCGCCACGCCGGAGGGCCACCCCTCCCACGCCTCGTTCCTGAGCGCCCTCGGCCACGCGCTGCGGGCCCTGGGCGAACGGAACCAGGACCGGGCGCTGTCCGCCGAAGCCCTGGAGGCGTTTCGGTCGGCCGGACGGAACACCGCGGCCGAAGCTCTCGTCCGGATCCAGGCCCTGCGCGAGGTCGCCCTGCTGGCCGGCGCGACGCCCGCCGGTACCGCGGAGGCCTTGGCTGCGGTGGAAACCGCCACCGTCCTGCTGCCCCGGCTCAGCCCCCGGACCCTGACCCGGGATGACCAGCGCCACCAGGTCAGCCGCCTGGAGTCGCTGGCCACTGTGGCGGCGGCGACCGCGCTGGCCGCGGGACTCCCCGGACGCGCGGTAGAACTCCTGGAGGCGACCCGCGGGACGCTCGCCGCTGGCACTATCGACGCCCGCGGCGACGACCTTTCCCGGTTGGATGAGCAACACCCGAAACTGGCCCGGGAGTTCCGAGACCTCCAGGACCGCCTCGACACCCTCGACGACCACGCCCCTGACCCCGGGCCGACCCGCCACGGGACCGGCGGGACGCCGCCGCTCCCGACCCCGGGCCAAGATCAGGGCCAGGGCGAGAGCCAGGCCCAGGCCCAGGGCCCCAGGGACGTCGCCCTCACCCGCCAGCGGGCCCACGACGAATGGGAGCGCCTCGTCGAGCGGATCCGCGGGCTGGACGGCTTCACGGGCTTCCTGCACCCACCGCGGCTCGCCGACCTGACCGGGCACGGCGACCAGGGCCCCGTGGTGTTCCTCACCGCCGGGCCGGACCGCTGCGACGCGCTGATCCTTGACCGCACCCGGCCCGACACTGTGCGCACCCTCCGGCTGGACCGGCTCACCGCGCACGACGCCGCCGCCCGGGCCGAACAGCTCACCGTCGCCCGCCGGGCGGCCACCGACGAGGACGTCTCACCCCTCGTACGCCAGGACGCCCAGCTTGCGATCCTCGACGTCCTCGCCTGGCTGTGGGACACCGTCGCTGAGCCGGTGCTGACCGCCGTCGGCGCCGACGGCCCGTCGCCCCGACGGATCTGGTGGTGCCCGGTGGGCATTATGTGTGCTCTGCCCGTCCACGCGGCGGGCCACCACCTCGACCTCGACGGAGCCGACCCACTCCGCAAGGCCAGTCCGCGCACCGTCCTGGACCTGGTGGTCTCCTCCTATACCCCGACGGCACGCGCGCTGAACTACGCCCGCTCCCACCAGCCACCGACCGTGGAACGCGCGCTGATCGTCGCCGTCCCCGACGCGCCCCGCACGAAACCGCTGTACGGCGCGCGCCTCGAAGCCGACACCGTCCACGCGCTGATCCCCGACGCGCTGCGCCCCGATCACCCGGTGCGCTCCGAGGTGCTGGCCGCGCTCCCCACGCACCCGGTGGCGCACTTCTCCTGCCACGGCCTCGCCGACGGTCGGGACCCGGGAGCCAGCAGGTTGATCCTGCACGACCATGAGACCGCTCCACTGACGGTAGGCGACATCGGCGCGCTGCGGCTGACCGGGGAACTGGCCTTCCTGTCGGCCTGCGACACCTCCGCCACCGTCCTCCGGTTGTCCGACGAGGCGGTGCACCTGACCGGGGCATTCCACCTGGCCGGATACCGCCATGTGATCGGCACACTGTGGCCGGTCGACGAACGCGCCGCCGCCGAGATCGCCAACGACTTCTACATCCGCCTCACCGCGGGCGGCACGACCCCTCCCGACACCACGAAGTCGGCCCGGGCCCTGCACGACGCGGTCCGCTCGCTCAGGGCCCGCTACCTACGCTCGCCGACCCACTGGGCGGCCCACACCCATACCGGACCGTAGCTTGACCAAGCCTCTTCCAACCTGCTGAGCCGGTCCCGCAGTTGACGTGAGAGAGGAGCGACGCCCTTGGTAGACGAATTCACGACCAAGATCACCCGTGTCAGCAGAGGCTTCACGCGCTTGTCTACCCATCCGGACTGGACCTGTCCACCTCGCATCTTCGCTTCCTCACCGCTCGTATCCGCGAACATCGCCGTGCGATCGGCAACCGGTGGCGCCTGCTGAGCGCCGGCCGACAGGCCCTGCTCGCCCTCGCCCACCTGCGCAACGGACATCCCTACGCCCAGCTCGCAGCCGGGTTCGGCATCGGCACCACCACGGCCTACCGGTACATCACCGAAGCCGTCGGCCTCCTGGCCGCCCTCGCACCCACGCTCGAACAAGCCATCCGCGAAGCGTCAAGGAAGGCGTTCGTCCTGCTCGACGGCACTCTCCCACCCATCGACAGGATTGCCGCCGACCGGCCGTTCTACTCAGGCAAACACAAGAAGCACGGCATGAACGTCCAGGTCCTCGCCGACCCGGCCGGACGTCTCTTGTGGGCCTCACCCGCCCTACCCGGAGCCGTCCATGACATCCGCGCCGCACGCGAACACGGCATCCAGAGCGTGTCGCGAACAGGGTCGTGCATCCCGAAGGCGCGGATGCTGTCCTCCTCGATGAGCTGGCAGAAGGCGGCTTCGTGATCTTGCGGGGTGCCCGGAGGGCGGTTGTTGTCCCTGCTCCAGTGGGGCAGGGCGGAGTCGTCGACGGCAGGACGGGGTACGGGAGCCCCGTTCCCGGATCCGGTACAGCATCGTTGATGCTGCCGATCAGGTAGGGGCCTTTGCCTGGGTGGCGGGCGACGCACCTGCTGGCGCGGTTGTACAGGGTGCGCAGCAGCGCTGGTCAGAGGCCGGTGTCGGTGAGGCTTCCGTGACGTACCAGTTCCTCGACCGTACGTCCCTTCCGCTGTGCCAGGGCGTGGAAGGCTTCGCGTTCGCGCTGCCAGCTAAGGGCACGCTCGGCCGCCGTCCGGCGGATGTACTCATCCGGGGACAGTCCCAGGGCGGAGGCGTGGGCGGCGATGGCGTCCTGCTCGCCGGTATTGCGTGGCCCGGGCCTTGGAGCGGACAATATCGGATGCTCGCGGGGCGGCTTCTTTGCCAGAGCGGGGGAGTGGCTGATGAGTTTCGGTTCGTCGGGTTGCGGGCGTTCGCGTGGCCGCCGCGGTTGTTGATGGTGGTGCTGTCTGCCGAGGCGGAGTGGGTGCGTTGGGCCGCGGCGGGTCTGGGCGCGCTGAGCCGGGTCTGGAGAGGCTGTGTTGGAGCGGTCGCTCCTGCCTCTGCGGTCGATCATCCTGCTTTGGCGGACGTGACGCGGCGGATGCAGTCCGATCATGTACTGGAGTACGTGCCTTCCGGCGCCACGGTCGAGGGGATCTATCCGGGGGCCGCGGGCCGGGTGCAACTGCGGGAAGCCCATGCGTCTCTCGACCTGTTGAGGGTATATCGCTAAGGGCGTTGACAGGTGGCGATGTATGCGGACCGGGAATTCCGGGTTCCGAGAACCTCCCGCTTCGAGGCAGGTGGTGAAGTGAGGAGACTTCTACGCGGCTCACAGGCAATGACGGCCGGGGTCGTGATTTGTATGGCTGCGCTTGGTGTCGCAGTTCCCGCCGTGCTTGCGGCAGCAGAGATCACCTTGTGGTGGCTCTTGGCTCTGGGTGCGGTGATTGCGGCAACTGCAGGAGCTTTCATGCCCACACTTCTTACAGACTTGCAACGGCGACGGGAGCGGGCGGAGGAACGTGACCTCGTGCTGGTCCAGGGGTGCGTGGTGCTGCCCGGGGGGAACCTGCCCCTGGTTCGGGAAGTGTCAGATCCGATTCTGCTCGGTGTGCATCCAGCACGGAATGCCGAAGAACCAGCTTCCCGTGCAGGCCTGACTGCCGACCACCAAGTAGGAGTGAGCCGTCATCGCGTGCCGCCCTACGTGCCGCGCGATGTACACGATCGTGTCGTGGAGCTGCTGGCAGCCGGCGGCGTTGTTCTTTTGATAGGAGAGTCCACCGCGGGCAAATCGCGCCTGGCATACGAGGCCATGCGTACGGCGCTACCCGATCACGTTCTCATTGCACCGTTACACCGACTGGCCTTACCTGCCGCTGTTGCGAGGGCCTCCCAGCTGCCGCGATGCGTTCTTTGGCTGGATGGCATGGAACGCTTCCTTGGCCCTGATGGTTTGACGCGGTCAAGCATCAGTCGTTTGACCACCGGTGATGGTCATCATCGAGTCGTTGTTGGCACGCTTCGATCGGCGGAGATGACGCGGTACACCGATACGGGGACACCGGATTCTGCGGAACTCTCCGAAGCGCGTGAAACCCTAGAGCAAGCAGTCCAGCTCCGGCTCGCGCGACTGTTCACGTCGAACGAGCTCCAGAGGGCACGGACCCGGGCATGGGATACCCGCATCGCCGACGCCCTCAACTGCGCTGGAAACTACGGGCTGGCCGAGTACCTGGCCGCAGGACCAGAGTTGCTGGGCGACTGGCTTGACGCATGGGACGTGGGCAATCATCCACGGGCAGCGGCCCTTGTCACCGCCGCAGTCGACTGCAGGCGCGCTGGCCTCACCCGCCCACTCTCTCGGTCACTCCTGGAAAGTCTGCACGAGGCCTACCTAAACGAACGAGGCGGCTTACGTCTGCGCCCAGAGACGTCCGAGGAAGCTTGGTCCTGGGCGACCCGGCAACGCCGTGCTACAACTGCCCTGCTCGTACCTGCTGGTGACCTGGGAGTCACTGCCCCTGTCGACGTCTTTGACTACCTCGTCGACGCCAGCCAGATGCGTGCCACGCCGGAGACGCAAGTACCTGAGCGTGTCTTCTCCGCAGCGTTGCCACTGGCGGATGCGAGCGAAGCTGTACGCCTTGCTTCGACCGCCCACGAATATGGGCTGTATGCCATAGGGGCACAGGCCTACAGCCGTGCCCTTCAGCAATACAGGGACCACCTCGGACCACAGCACCCCAAGACCCTGACCAGCCAAAGCAGTCTCGCCGTCATGCTGCGCCAATTGGGGCGCCTTGCCGAGGCCGAAGAATGTGCCCGAACAGCTGTTGAAGCCATGGCCCACGTCTTCGGTGCCGATCATCCCGAAACGCTGACAGCCGGCAACTATCACGCCGCGTGCCTCTTCGACCTAGGTCGACTGGGGGAGGCCGAAGCAGGGCATCGAATGGTGCTTATGACCCGGACGCTTGTACTGGGTCCCGAGCACCCGCACACTCTCTCCAGCCGCAATGATCTTGCTCTGGTCCTCTGCGAGATGGGCCGCCTGCAAGAAGCCGAGGCCCAGCATTGCATCGCGCTGGACACTCGCACTCGGCTCTTGGGGCCAGAGCATCCCGACACGCTCAGCAGCCGTAGCAGCTTCGCCGGACTGCTGCGCCGGCTCGGGCGTCTCGTCGAAGCCGAGCAGGAACATACTGCGGTCCTGGAGGCTCGTCGGCGCACGCTCGGTGACGAGCATCCCAAAACCCTGACAAGTCGGGCTAATCGCGCCTCCCTGCTGCGCCGGCTAGGGAGTTTAGCTGAAGCCGAACATGAACACGCTGCAGTCCTAGAGGTCCGTCGGCGCACGCTCGGCGATGAACACCCCAGAACACTTACGAGCAGGAATAATCTGGCTCTTGTCTCTCAAGACCTCGGGCGACTCGAACAAGCCGCACGGGAGCACCGCGTCATCTTGCGGGCGCGTGTTCGAGTACTTGGCTCCGATCACCCCAAAACGAAGGTCAGCCGACGGAATCTGGCGAGAGTCCTGAGAGAGCTGGAACGTGAAGAGGACTTCGACGACGTATGAGACTGCTCTTAGAGGTCCTAACCTCGATCTTGCATGACGGTCCGCCGACGGAGTCGGTGGACCGTTTCGCTTTCTGTGGCTGATGGTGGGCATGCCGACGGCCCGAGTGTCGCGTCGGGTGGGCGCCGGGTTCCACTGCTCCGGGCTGGGCCTCTTTTCGTAGGGATAGGTGAATCCACTGGTCAACCGGGGTTCGGCAGGAGGGCGAGCCGTTCGAGAGCGGCTGTGATCTCCTGGGTCCAGGGCCAATGGCGGGCGAGCCGGAGGATCCTGCGTCGGCCGGTGGTGACCAGCTGGGCGGCCGCGGAGAGCAGGCGGAACCGCAGGCGGCGGGGTTCCCAGAGCCGGGCCTTGCCGGTGAGGGCGAGCATGGGCATCCAGGCCGGCAGGTCGAGGGCGATCTGGACGATCTCGAGCCAGACCTTGTTCTGGGCTGTGGTGTGAAGGGGCAGGTTGCGCAGGCCGGTGGCCCGGGCGGTCCTGATGCGGTCCTCCGCGCGGGCCCGCAGGCGGTGGCGGAGTTCGAGGGCGGCGATCGGCCGGTCGGGGGTGTTGGTCGCGAAGCAGGTGATCCGCATGCCGTGCGCGTCCGTGATTCTCAACTGGGCGCCGGGATGGGGCCGTTCCTTGCGGACGATCAGTCGCATGCGCTTCGGCCAGCCGGCAAGGACGTCACCGGTGAGCTCGGCAACCCATGCGCCGTCCCGGATGTCGTTGTTCACCTCGACGGCCGGGGTCCAGGCGGACGCCGGGACCTTCAGCACGTGCTGGTGGATCGCTTCGGTGACCGTCATGCCGACCGAGTAGGACAGCCATCGTCCTCGTTTCGCGAGCCAGGCCACGAAGTCGTGGGTGCCGCCGGCGGAGTCCGTGCGGATCAGGGTCCGCCGCCCTCGCCGGTACTTCTTCGGCAGTTGGGCGAGGGCGAGTTGGGTGTGATGTGGTCGGCGGCCGTGTTCGAGCCCGCGTTTCCCGGTCTGAGGAGGGCGGCGACGGGCTCACCGGTTCCGCCCGGTCCGTGGTCGACGAAGGCCGTCAGTGGGTGATGGCCGTAGGTCTTCTTCCAGGTCGCGGCCGCATCCTCCTTGTCGGAGTGGGCGGTCACGAGGACGCCGTCGAGATCGATGACGACCTGGCCGTCGGCGTCCGGGGCGCTCTTTCCGGCCAACGACCAGACACGGCCACGGACTTCGGACCGCGCGGACCGGATGGCCCGCAGGGTTTTCTCGCCAGAGTCGGCGAGGGTGTCGATCAGGCGGGAGACGGTCGGGTCGGAGGCGACCGGGCCGAAGACGGCCGGCTCGCAGCGCAGCATCGCGACGTCCGCGAGGCAGTCCCCGCCCAGGGCGACCGCCAGGGCGACGTCCAGGAGCACCTTGCCGGGATCGTGGACGGCGCGCGGCTTGCGCCACGGAGCCAGAGCCTGGGATATGGCCTGGTCAAGACCGGTCTTGCGGACCGTTTCGACGAGCAGGACCGACCCGGCCTGGGAGACGACCTGACGGCCGTCGTCCTGGACGCGGACCCGGGGATAGGACCCGATAGAGTGCTTCACCTGGGAAGTGCCTCCGGCGGTGGCAGGAACAAGGACCTCGACAATCCTCATTCTTGCTGGTCAGAGCAATGCCGGTGATTTAGGGCAACGGTGCAGGTGGGACGCCATGCTGGTGGCGGTTTTGGGTGGATAGGCCCTTGGGGTGAATGGGGAGAT
>NZ_JBVKBD010000043.1:0-11039 GCF_055657365.1 Streptomyces sp. NPDC107559
CGCGGCCGCCCGCCCCGGCTCACCTTCGACGACCAGGTCCTGGCCACCATGCTCCACCTGCACGTCAACCTGGCCGCGGAGCCCCTCGCCGTGCTCTTCGACAGCAGCCGCACCGCCATGCACCGCACCCTGCTGAAGATCAGACGACTGCTCGAAACGCAGAGCATCACCATCTCGCCGACCGCCACCCCGCCGACTCTCCTGGCAACCCTTCAAGCCAGAGTCGCTGCCCTCAGCAATGACCCCAACTACAAGATCAAGACGACACGTTAATGATCGGCAGGCCCTTAGATGGGCTGCGAATATCGGCAGGACACGGAAACATGGACCCCGCTCAGATCTACAAACCGAATGACGTGATCCCGAACTACACCCTCTCGCCGCTTGGTAGAAATCCCAAAACCGGACTGCCGATGAAGTACAGGGTAGGATCCAAAATCGTGGACGAGGACACACTCCTGAGTGACTTGCTGGAACCGAACATGGGAGTATGTCACTGGGTGGCATGCCGACGTCCAGGGACTGAAAATGACTGAGTATCGAGATCTTTCAACGTACTGCGACGATGAATACACTCCATTCGAAATGCTCAACGTTGGATGGCTCGGGAAGGGGTATGGCATCCCGGCGGGTGAGTCGCTTCTGGATCATGGTGTCATCGAGCGCTTGGCCGAAGAAGCGTTGAAAGCTCGCAGCCTGACGCTGGGCAGTCATGACTGCGAGTTCTGCTCCGATGAGAACGGACGCCACGGCAACGGTGAAATCCACGTCTACTCAGCCGCCGATTCGCGGGTCTTCGCTGCCCCACTGCTGGTGGTTCACTACGTGGAGCGCCATGGGTACACGCCGCCGCCTGTTTTCTTGAAGGCTCTGGAATCGGCAGGTACTTCTCTGGCCTGGGACTCTCGGGCGGAGACCTTGGCGGCCTTCCTCGGTGACCCTCTGAGTAGAGCCGGCTGGCGGGTCAACGCACTTTTCGATTTGCCCAGGTGGTTCGCTGATGAGCGGGCATATCGAGCTGTCGCTGATTCAGTAAGAGACGAGGAAATCTCCGAGGTTGCCGGTTACGAGCTTGGCATCTCTCTTTCTCAGTTCTGGATAGCGGTAAAGGGAATCGATGAAGCGGTCTACCGTAGTCTTCCCTCGGAAGCCCTGTCGTCAGTACGAGGAGAGTATGCGAGGCGTGGGCGAAATTTCCCTCTCTGATCTCGCGGCTTCTCGTGAGACCTTTGATGACCTTGAGGATGCCCGGGACTCCGCGGTCATCGGAACTCTTTGATCTCTGTCGCGCGGATCGGCGGCCTCAAGGTATAGGGGCCGACTTCAGGTGAGAGAATGAAATGAATCGCCCCCCGGCTTCGGCCAGGGGGCGATTCATTGGTTCAGCTCTTGGGCTTCCCGCCCATGGGGACGCTGACGAACTTTGGGCGTTCCTCACGGTCAACGACCTTGAGTCGCTGCAACACCTTGAGGTGTTCGTGGTATCCCCTAAGGACAGCGGCCTTGATGTCCTCCACCGTCTGATGCTCGGCCTCGTCCACGGTCTTCTGAACAATCTTGCCGTAGCCGAACGCGGTGTCGATGGTGACCTCGAACTTACCGCTCCGCAGGTTCAACCTGACCAGCCCCACCATGCTGCCGTCCATCATGATGTCCCAGGTGGGTGCCTTGGCCTTGGCGTGTATGAACTCAATGCTGGGGGCCTGTGCTGTCTCGTTCATCGGCATCGTCGTTACGTGTGCTCCGCGTTGGGGTCTCCGAGGTGGCCAGGGTACTCAACCGTGATCCGAGCCAGGCGCTCGGTCTTCGAGACCTGCATGGGACGGCTTTCCGACACGAAGTTGTTGTTCAGCAGGTATACCAGCAGCCTCACCGCTACCCTGGAACGGCTCTGCGATGACCGTCAGCTCGAAGAGACCCTCCCCCACGGCGCCGACCCGCTCCACCTCGCGCTCGTCTTCGGCATCGACGAGAAGACCGCCATCCGCTACGCGGACTCGGCCCGGCAGCATCGTCACCGACGCCGACAGCGGCGAATAGGAGAAGGCGGCGATGGCGATGAGTATGTTCGGGGATGGCCCGGATCCCGCGCTCCACAGGGCGTTCACCCGCCCGGCGCCCAAGACCGCGCCTGCGCAGATGCGCTACCTGGTTAAGTAGTTGGGCGGCACCAGGGCGGTCGCTCAGATGTTGCGGATCTCCCAGCGCCCTGTCGCGCGGTACGTGAAAGACCAGATCAAAAGGGCCTTGACCCTTGATCTTGGACACACGAGACACTGGATCCTGAGGATCTGAGGACGGACATCTCGTGGTCATGAAGAACTATCCGCCGCAGTTCAAGGCGGACGCGGTCGCGCTGTACGAGTCGCGGCCCGAGGCGACGATTCGGCAGGTACGGGCAGGCATGCGAACGATTCCCCTTCGGCGGGATGACGGAACTGGAGCAGGCCGGGCGGGCCTGGCCGGGAACAGCGTCGCGTCGCCGGTGCTGCGCCCGGCGCCGGTGCGCTGTGGGTGCTGCCCCTGGCGCGGTTGCGGTTGTGGCGGGTTGGGGCCCGCCCCGAGGCTCGACCTGTCCAGGGTTGGGGCTCGGGGCGGGTGCTGAGCCCCGTCCCGCCGGAGTCCTTCCTAGCCGTCCGGCGGGACGGGAGATATAGGGGGTGGATGCGACCCTGACCCGGCGGTCGCCGTGAGGCCCCGGCGTGGTCCGGGGCAGGGGGAGAGCGTGGTGGTGGCTCAGGGGTGGCGGCGGACGGTGTTCACGCAGCGAGTGTGGATGTGGCCGGCGCGTGCTGCGCCGCCGCTGGGGCTGACGTGGTCGTAGGGCAGGGTTTCCTCGCCGTCTCGCAGCGGTTGGTCGCAGGCCAGGCACATCGCCGTGTCGGTGAGCGCTTCGTGGTGGTCGCACAGGGCGGCCAGGGCGCGGGCGAGGCGGCGGGTGTGGACGAGTAGTGAGTGCCGGTCGGGTGCGGGCTGGGCGTGGAGTCGGTCGCGGGCTTGCCGGGTGCAGGCGAGGGCGATGTAGCGGGGCACGTCCTCAGCCGGTCGCTGCGCGGCTGCCTGTTCGACGTGTGTGATGAGCAGGCGGGTGTGCGTGCGCAGGAAGTTCGTGAGTGCTGCGAGTTCGCTGTCGGTGAGGGGGAGTGCCTGGTGGTGGGGGAGGAGCAGGCCGATGTTCCAGCGGATCGCGGCAATGTCGACCGGATAGGTGCCGGTGGAGGGCGCGCGGGCCGTACTGCTCCGGCCGGGGCGTGGTGCGGGGGACGTTGCGGGCGGGAGATGCGGGGTCTGCGGGCGGGGCTGGCTGTGATGAGCCGTGGGTGGTGTCGGTTCGACATCCTGGTGGGCAGGGTGGTGTGGGTGGTCATCGCGTCCATGACTCGATCTCACCGCACGCACGTCTCGGGCGGGATCTGACAATCTGTGACACGGAGTTGATCATGTCTGTGGTGGTGGCGATTACCGGCACGCGGCAGACGGCGCACCGCAAGCCCGCTTGGTTTGAGGAGCGGTTCGACGTCTACTTGCGGCCCTGGGCGGTCGACGGCGCGCACTTCTACCTTGGTGGCGCGGTCGGCATCGACAGCCTGTGTCTGCTCTGGCTTGCCGAGCATTCCCGGGCAGGGATCACGGTCGTGGTGCCCGGGACGATTGCCCAGCAGCCGGATGAGGCACGGCAGGCGATCGAGCACTGCCAAGAGCGGATCGCCGAGACAGTCGAGCTGGGTGCCGGTGAACTCGGCGCGTTGGCCTATCACTTCCGCAACAGGCACATGGTCGACCGGGCGCAGATGGTGATCGGGTTTCCGCGCGAAGGGCCGGAGACCGCCTCGGGTACGTGGCAGACCCTCAACTACGGTGCCGGTCAGGGCAAACCGAGGCTGATCGTGCCCGTGTGAGACCGCCAAGGGGCATGATGGGGGTATGAGCGTGCACGACAGCCGCCTGGGGGGTGCCACTCTCAAACGCCTGCGCCTGGCTCGCGGCCTCTCCCTCGCCGCCACCGCCCGGGCCCTCATCGACACGGCTGTCTGGCTGGGACAACCGCTGCAGGCGAGTAGCGCGAGCGTGCAGCGCTCCGTGGCACGGTGGGAGTCCAGCAGCGCCCCCATCCTGCCCGGGGAGCGCTACCAGCTGCTGCTGGCACACCTGTACGCACGCGGCGCCGACGGCCGCACGTCTCTCGGCGCAGGTTCCGACTTTGCCGAACTTCTCGACGCCTTGGGCCAGCTCGGCGAGAGCGAACAGCGCCAGCAAGAACTGCGCACCCTCCTGGTGCGCACCACGACCAGCACCGGCAACGGCTTGCTCACCCTCCTCAGTCCCTCGACACAGCATGCCCTGTCCGCCGCCCTTGCCGACCCGGCGCTCCTGGACGAAGAACTGCTGGCGGCAATGAGCACCGCTGTCAGCGACGTCAACCGGCAGGTCGGCAGCGTGCCCTTCGTACGGCTGCAGCTCATGCTCGCCCCCCTCGTCGAGTCATGCCACCGACTCCTGGACGCCGACGTCCCCGCCCCGTTGTTGGCCGACCTGCACGCCATCGCCGCACAGACCTACACCCTCGCAGGGCGAGCCGCGTTCGAAACCCGCGACGACGACGCCTCCCGCGCACTGTATGCCCAGGCCACCGCGGCAGCAGGCAACACCGGCCTGCCCTGGCAACGCGCGGTCGTCCACATCAGCCACGCCCTGGTCACCCTCTACTCAACCCCCGGCCTCGGACAGGCGAAACTCCTCGCCGACGCCGCCGTACGTGATGCCCAAGCTGGCCAGAGCCCCACCGTCCGCGCCCGGGCGCACGCTCTGCAAGCCGAGATCGCAGCCCGGTCCGGGGCAGCCAAACACGCCAAAGCAGCCCTCGACCTCGCCTGGTACGACATCGCCTCCGACCGGGACGGCGACCCGGCCGGCCAGTCCTTCTCACCGGCCCACCTGCACGGCTTCGAAGGCGTCACCTCGCTCCACACCGGCGACCCCGCCCAGGCCCACGACTACTTCGCCCACGCAGCCCAGGCACTGAACACACCACGCGAGCGGGTGCAGCAAGCGATCGTCACCACCGACCAGGCACTCGCCCGCATCCGCCTCAACGACCCCCAAGCAGCCGCCCAGCTATTGCACGAGTGCATCGACGCAGCCGCCTCAACGTCAGGACGCGTCGCCGCCATACGCGTGCGCCGCGCCCGCACCGGCCTACGCCCCTGGCGCCGCGAGAACTGGTTCGCCGAACTCGACGACCACCTCATCGACTCCCTCGGCGCCTAGCGCATATCTCCTTGGTGGGTTGGACAGCTGATAGAGGTCTGGGCTCAGAGGGGCCCGCCGCGCTACATCGGTTCGACGAGGGCAGCTCGCCATTCAGGCCGCGGGTCCGCTCCCAGGCTCGTCCAGTACTCCGTCCCACGAACGACCTGCCCGTCATGGACAGTCCAGAACGACGCCGCGCGGAAGACGCCAAGAGTGTCGTGTGGCACTTCGACCTCGGAGACGACTTCGTCGCCCTCGGCCACCACCTTGAGCACCCGAATCGACCAGCCCTCCGGATACTCGCGGTTCACCGCGACGAAGCTTTCCCGGCCGATGATGCGTTCGAGACTGATCGGCCACTCGACAACGACATCCTCCGCGATCAACTCGGCAACGCCTACCCAGTCCCGAGCCTGGATCCGGTCCCACAACGTCTCAATCACCTTTGAAGATTCCATCGACGGAGCCTCCCACAACGGTCTGACAGAAGCCGTACCGGGAGGCGATCGCTCCCGAGGTTGTTACGCCCTCGGAGCAATGAACCGCTCCGGCGCGAGGGCGAGTGGGACCGGGGTGCCGGGACGCCACGGCAGGCCGGGCCCGCGGTCGGCGGGGGTGGGCACGCGCAGGAGCTTGGCGAGCCGGGGCACCTTGGTGAAGCGGCTGGTGTGGTAGGTGCCGGCGACCGCGCCGGAGCGCGAGCGGCACGGCGATCCGGGTTCAGCCCGGCAGCGCGGTCAGGGGTGGCGCTCGACGTCGTCGGCGTCGCTCGGAGAGGCGTCTTGAGGGGCCGTCATGCCCCGGATGCTGTCACAAACCATTCTCAGAAGTGCCCTGAACCCACCTTTGAGTGAGAGCACGTTCTGAGACCACGTTTGAGATCTGGTCGTAGGACAATCGATCGGTGACGCGCCCCTTGAATCGTGACTGCTCCCTTGAAGAGCTTGAACGCGACCGCTGGCCAGCCCGTCAGCCGACGACACCCGTCTTGTCGCTACTGCACTCACCTTGCGGCGTCGGCCGATCGGCGAGCTGACCGTCGAGGACATGCGCTTGCTGATCGGGCAGGACATAGGCCTGCCCTACCTCCTGCCGCTGGCACTGGAGGTGCTGCGGGAGAACCCGATGGCAGAGGGGCACATGTACGAAGGTGATCTACTGTCCGCGGTCCTCACCAGGAACCCATCAGTCTGGGCCGAGCATTCCGAACTCGGCCGAGAGCTTCGCGTGATCGTCTTGAAGCTGACCGGTTTGCCCCCTGACCTGCAACAGAAGGTTGAGCGCTTCCTGGCTCCATAGAGCATCGACGCAGGACGGTCCTCATCGACGGGACGGCCGACGAATCTACGGAACGTCTCGCAGGAACAAGCGCGGGCCCGGACGCGCCGCCGGTCGGCCACGGGTGAGTCGGCGGACCATGATGCCGATCATCGCCCAGCGGATCATGGTCTCCGACCGGGCCGGGCTGCTCTCGTAGTCACGCGCGAGACGGCGGTGAGCGGTGAGCCACGAGAAGGTGCGCTCAACCGCCCATCTCTTGGGCTGAACCCGGAATCCGCGCCGGCCCGGAGCTTTGCGCACGATCTCCAACTCACGGCCGAGGATCGTGTGTGACCACTCCACGAGGCGGCCGGCGAAGTCCTGGTCCGCCCAGATCTTCTGCACGCCCGGATGGTCCAGGCGGGCCCACAGCAACGAACGCTTCGCGCCGTCGCGGTCCTGGATGTTCGCCGCGACCACGTGAACCGCCAGCAGCAGGCCCAGCGTGTCCGTGACGATGAACCGCTTGCGGCCCTTCACCTTCTTGCCAGCGTCGAAGCCCCGGCTGTCGGCAGGGACCGTATCGGCCGTGCGCACGGACTGCGAGTCGATCAGCCCGGCGCTCGGCTCCGCGTTACGGCCGTCCGCCTCATGGGCGCGGCCACGCAACGTGTCGTGGACCTGCTCGACGGTGCCGTCGTCATGCCACCAGGTGAAGTACCAGTACACCGTTGGCCAGGGCGGGAAGTCCTGCGGCAGCTGGCGCCAGGCGCACCCGGTCCGTACTACATAGAAGATCGCGTCCACGATCCGCCGACGTGGGTGCTTCTCCCGCCGTCCGCCCTTCGGCCCGACCCTCGCCGCAGGCAGTAACGGCTCGACCAGAACCCACTGCTCATCCGTCAGATCCGACGGATACCTGTCCCCAGAGCCACTCACGCAAGGCTCAACGATCCCTCCCGCCCCGGGACACGACAGATCTCAAACACGGTCTGAGAACCAGAACGGCGCTTCGCGTCCGCCGGGCCGTCGCGTTTGATCTTGCTCGGGCAAAGGACCGTTTATGAGAAGGGGTGCACGCTGATGCCCGACCTCACAGCGGGCGGTCCACCGCGCGGCGGGGCGCTGGTGATGATCTTGGGGTGCGCGAGACGAAGTCGTCGCGGGCTGTCGCCGCCAGGTGACTACTGCCGGCGCAGCCCCTGGAGGAGCAGTTCGATCAGTCGGCGGGGGTCGTAGCGGGGGTCGGTGTCCCGTCCGATGCAGAGGTTGCCGATGCCTCGCATGAGTTCGTAGGGCTGGATGCCGGGCCTGATGTCGCCGGCGTCGGCTGCGGCGTCGAGCAGTTGGGCGCAGACGGGCATCAGCCGGTCGAGGAAGTGGGTGTGCAGGGCGGAGAAGCGGTCGTTGTCGGACTGCAGGGCGTCGGCGAGTCCGTGTTTGGTGACCAGGAAGTCGACGAAGAGGTCGATCCACTGGCGCAGCGCGTCGAACGGGGAGGCCGCGCCGGCCAGGAGGTTCGGGCCGGCCTCGGCGCATGCCTCGATCTGGTGGCGGTAGACGGCGGTGACGAGGTCCGCCCGGGTCGGGAAGTGGCGGTAGAGCGTCCCCAGCCCGACGCCCGCCCGGGCCGCGATCTCCCGGATCGGCGCATCGACCCCCGAGGACACGAACACCTCCGCGGCCGCATCCAGCAGCGTCTGCTGGTTGCGCACCGCGTCCGCCCGCTTGCTGCGGGCGGACGCTCCCTTGGCCTGGCCTGCAGTGGGCACCACGTACCCCTTCCAGTGGTCGTTGACGAAACGGATCAGCGTTCCGTATTTTGAAATGGAACAGCGATCCGCTTTCAGCGTAGCCGAAAGCGGGCGCTCCGCCGTACCCGCCACCGGCCACGCGACCGGCAGCGGGGCCATCGAAGGGCATGCGCACCATGACTGATCCTGCTTACGCCAACGCTTCCGGCTCGCCCGCACCCGTCCTGTCCGTCAGTCCGGTAGTGCTGCCGGCCCCTGGCCGCGCCGTGGACCTGCACCTGCGCGTTTCCGCTCCCGTGACCGGGAGCGAGCTGCCGGTCATCCTCCTCTCACACGGTCTGGGCTTCTCCAACAACCTCTCCTCGCTGAACGGCTACGCCCCGCTGGCGAACTTCTGGGCGGCACACGGCTTCGTCGTGATCCAGCCGACCCATCTGGACTCCAGGACGCTGAGCCTGGACCCCGGCCCGTCCGGGGCCTACACGCACTGGCGCAGCCGGGCCGAGGACATGAAGCGCGTCCTCGACGGGCTCGACGCGATCGAGGCGGCCGTCCCGCAGCTCCTCGGGCGCCTCGACCACAGCCGGGTCGCAGTGGCCGGGCACTCGATGGGCGGGCACACCGCGAGCCTCCTGTTGGGCGCCCGCCTCACCGATCCGCACGACGGAACCGAGGTGGACCTGGCCGAGCCCCGCATCAAGGCAGGGGTGCTGCTCGCCGCGCCCGGCCGGGGCGGTGACGCCCTCACCGACTTCACCGTCGAGAACTACTCGTTCTTCCTGACCACGGACTTCTCCACGATGACGACGCCCACGCTCGTGGTCGCCGGCGACAAGGACGATTCCGCCTTCCTCACGGTCACCGGCCCGGACTGGCACGCCGATCCGTACACCCTCTCGCCGGGCCCCAAGTCACTGCTCACCCTGTTCGGCGCGGAGCACGGACTCGGCGGGGTCTCCGGATACGACGTCGCCGAGACCACGGACGAGAACCCCGAGCGCGTCTCCGCCCTCGCGCGGCTCACCTTGGCCTACCTGCGTAGCGAGCTCTACCCGGAGGACTCCGCCTGGAAGTCCGCGCGTGACGCCCTGTCCTCCGGCCCGGACCGGCTCGGACAGGTCGAATCCAAGTAGGCCGTCTCATGCATCAGTGCCCTCGTCTACCTCATCGAGGTGGACGGTCGCCGAATCACGCAAGGGCCGCAGCCCCTCGCGTGGCGGGCGGGCGGCGAAGCTGTAGCGCCCCAGGCAGTTGAGGTTGGCGTGCTTCAGCGGGGAGAGGCGGGCCACGTCCTCGTCCAGGACGTCATGCTCCCGCTTCTCAGGTGCCAGGGCCCGCAGGTGGCCGACGGCGGCGTCGAGATAGCGGGTCGTCCACAGGACGGCGGCATCGAGGACCAGACCGAGCGCGCCGAGCTGGTCCTCCTGCCCCGTCCTGTACGCCTGCATGATCTGGCCCCGCTTGCCGTGGCAGATGTCGCGGGCGAGCTTGTGCCGCGACTCCTGGACGGTGAGCTGGCGGTTCATCTGCCGCCGGTAGGTGTCGTCGACCGGGTCGACGACCCGCAGCAGGTGCAGGGTCTTGGCGATCCGCCCGTACTCGGCAAACGCCTGGCCCAGTGGGGTCGGACGGCCCTCGCGGCCGAACATCCGCAACAGGTCGTACGCACGGACCTGTCCGGTCACCAGCGAGCCGGTCACCCGCAGCATGTCCGGCCAGTGCGTGGTGACCTTGGTCAGGTTGACCTTGTTGCGGGTCAGATCCTCCAGCGGCCCGGAGCCGCCGGTCTCCACACCGGGCATTTTTGCACGCCAGAACCGCTGGTCGCCCAGGTCCTTGAAGCGCGGCGAGAAGTTGTAGCCCAGCATCGTGAACAGGCCGAACACCATGTCGGAGTACGAGGCGTTGTCGGTGGCGACCATCTTCGGCTTCACCCCGGCGTCCAGGTTCAGCAGCGCGTCCAGGATGTGCAGGGAGTCGCGCGGGGTGCCCGGCACGACCATCTGCCCGATACCCGCGACCTGGTCATTTACCGCGTTCAGCCAGGTGATGCCGCGCTTGAAGTGGTAGTACTTCGGCGACGGCCCGGCGTGGATGGTCCGCTTCGGCACGACGAACCGCAGCCCGTCGACCGACGCCAGCAGGCCCTCGCCCCAGAACTTCACGATCGGCACCTTCGCCTGCGCCTCGATCAGCCTTGCGTTCGCCGCGGCGATGGTGCCCACCCGCAGGTAGTACTGATCGACATGGACCAGGCGGGCCCGCGTGAGCGCCTCGTCCCTCGGAGTCGATGACCGGGGTGTACCCGATGTTGCACGCCTCGCTCACCAGCAGCGCGACCAGCGAGGTCTTGATGTCCTCCATGCGCGTCCGGCCGTCGCCCAGGTGCACGAAGGCGTCCAGGAACCCAGTCCAGGAGTCGACCTCGAACAGCAGGTCCGGCAGGTCGATCTTCGGGAGCATCTTCGCGGTGGTCTGCCTCAGCCACTTCAGCGACTTGTTCTCACCGAGCGCGCCGAGCCGGTCCACATTCAGCTTCAGCCGCCCGTTGGGCTGGATCTCGAAGCTGAGCTTCGCGTCCTGCCCGGCCTCCTCCAGCCGCTCCGCCATTAACTACAGGGTGGCCGGGGGAGCGCGGGTAAACCCGCAGGACCTAGTAGGGCTTAGTCAGGTTCGTATGGGTGTGGGTATGTTGCGGTGGCAGGTGGGGCAGGCGCCGGTCCAGGTGGCGAGGAGTGTCTGCAGTTCGCGGACGATCCGGTAGAGACTCAGGCC
>NZ_JBVKBD010000044.1:0-10319 GCF_055657365.1 Streptomyces sp. NPDC107559
TCGACACCACGACACTGGACGCGGGTTACTGGTACTCGAACCTCCGGCAGACCGTTCTCTTCGAGGACACCGTCCGCACCCTCCTCACCGACGGCCATTCCACCTTCGTGGAGATCAGCCCGCACCCCGTTCTCGCGGTCGGACTCCAAGAGACCTTCGAGGACGCCGAGGCCGCCACCGTGTTCGTGGGTTCACTGCGCCGGGACGACGGAGGACTGAACCGGATGCTGCTGAGCGCGGCCGAACTCCATGTCCAGGGTGTGCCGGTGGACTGGCGGGCGGGCTTGGCCGGGGCCTCGGCACACACGGTGGACCTGCCGACGTACGCCTTCCAGCGCAGCCGCCACTGGCTGGAGCCGACGCAGGGCGCTGTTCAGGACCTGTCGGCTGCCGGACTGGAGACGGCCGGGCATCCTCTGCTCAGCGCTGCGGTCGAACTCGCCGACGACGCCGGCGTGGTGCTCACGTCCCGGCTCTCGCTGCGCACCCACCCCTGGCTCGCGGACCACGCCGTGAACGGGCAGGTCCTGCTCCCCGGTACGGCCTTCGTGGAGCTCGCCGTCCACGCGGGGGACCAGGTCGGCGCCGAGCAGCTGGAAGAGCTCACCCTCGCCGCTCCGCTCCTGCTGTCCGAGCAGGCCACGGTCCGACTCCAGGTCACCGTGAAGGGTCCGGACGCGAACGGGCGGCGCGAGCTGGCCATCCACTCGCGGCCCGACGGTGACGAAGGTCAGTTCTCCTGGACCCGGCACGCGGTCGGCTCGTTAGCCGCCAGAGCTGCCGAGACCGCCGCGTCCGTGGCCGAGCCGGGCGCGTGGCCGCCCGCCGAAGCCGAGGAGCTCGACGTCGCGAGTGCCTACGACCGTTTCCTCGACCTGGGGTACGAGTACGGGCCCGTCTTCCAGGGCTTGCGGCGCGCCTGGCGTTTCGGGGACGACGTCTTCGCGGAGGTCGACCTGCCCGAGCAGGAACGCGCCGACGCCTCGCTGTACGTGTTGCACCCGGCGCTGCTCGACGCGGCTCTGCACGCCCTCATGACGGTGACCTTGGACGGCGCGCCCGAGCCGGTGCTCCCCTTCGCCTGGCACGGGGTGACTGTCCACGCTTCCGGCGCGGACAGTCTGCGCGTGCGCCTCACCCGGACCGGCCCCGACACCGTGGCCGTGCACGTCGCCGACGCGAGTGGAGCGCCCGTGGCCACCGCCATACAGATGATGTGGCGGACTCTGGCCCCCGACGCCGAGGGCGCAGCCCCGTTGGCCACCCACCTTGAGTCCCTCTTCCGCCTCGACTGGGTGCCCCTGACCAGCTCCCATGCCACGGTTGACACCGGCCTGACCTGGGTCGTCGTCACGGACGACGACCCGGCCGCGCGGGACCGGCTCGAAGCGGCCCTGGCCCGGCCCGGGACCGGCCACCACCTCGACCTGGCCGACCTGCGAGCCGCCGTCGACAGGGGCGCGCCCGTTCCCGACGTCGTCGTTCTGCCACTGAGGTCCTCCGACGGGCACGACGTGGTGGTGGCGGAGACCCACGCCTGCGTCGTGCGGGCCCTGTCGGTGGTCCAGGACTGGCTGTCCGACGAACGGTTCGAGGCGTCCCGCCTCGTCCTCGCGTGGCCCGGTGGAGGACCGGCCGCCGGCGTCGACGGCGCGGCAGGGCTCGCCGATGCCGCAGCCTGGGGTCTGCTGAAGTCCGCACAGACCGAGAACCCGGGGCGGATCGTGTTGGTCGACGTGGCCTCGGACGCCTGGGGCGGGCTGCCCGGTGTGGTCGCCTCGGGCGAGCCGCAGGCCGCCCTCACCGAGGACGGCACCCTGCTCGTCCCGCGGCTCGCCCGAATCCCGGCCCAACCGCTCCCGGGAGGCGTGTCGTTCGCTCCCGAGGGGACGGTCCTGATCACCGGCGGGACAGGTGTGCTCGGCGGGCTGCTCGCCCGGCATCTCGTCCGGGCGCACGGTGTACGGCACCTGTTGCTCGCCGGCCGCCGCGGCGCGGACGCCCCCGGCGTCCCCGAACTCATCGCGGAACTCGCCGAGCAGGGCGCCCACGCCACTGTCGCCGCCTGCGACATCGCCGACCGTGAGGCCACCGCACGGCTCCTGGCCACCGTCCCGGACCGACACCCGCTGACCGCCGTCGTCCACGCGGCGGGCCTCGCCGACGACGGAGTCATCGGATCGCTCACCCCGCAACGCACCGCCGCCGTCCTGCGCCCCAAGGTGGACGCGGCCTGGCACCTGCACGATCTCACCCGGGACCAGGACCTCTCGGCGTTCGTGCTCTTCTCGTCCGCCGCCGCCACCCTGGGCGGCGCAGGCCAGGGCAACTACGCGGCGGCCAATGCCTTCCTCGACGCTCTCGCCCACCACCGCCAGGCCCGCGGGCTGCCCGCACTGACCCTCTCGTGGGGGCTGTGGGCGCAGGCCAGCGGCATCACCGGGCACCTCACCGAGGCCGACCACCAGCGCATGGCCCGGGCCGGCATGGCCGCACTCGACGCCGACGAGGCTCTCGGCCTGCTGGACACCGCCCTCACCGTGGCCGAACCCTGGCTGCTGCCCATGCGGCTCGACACCAAGGCTCTGCGCGCCCAGGGTGACGGCCTGGCCCACCTCCTCCGCGGCCTCGTACGGTTCGCCCCGCGCCGGGGAGCCACCACCACGTCCGGCGGCACGGCCACCGCGGTTCCGGGCGATCTCGCCGAGCGACTGACTGTCCTGGGCCGCCCGGAGCAGGAGGCCGAACTACTGCGCCTCATCCGTACGCACGTCGCCACCGTCCTGGGCAACGGCGCCCCGGACACCGTGGACGGCGAGATCGCCTTCAAGGAACTCGGCTTCGACTCACTGACCGCCGTGGAACTGCGTAACCGCCTCAACGCCGAGGTCGGACGCCGCCTCCCGGCCACCCTCGTCTTCGACTACCCGACACCGCGGGCCCTGGCCGACTACCTCCACCGGGAGATCGTCGGCGCCGGGCTCTCGGCCGAGGAACGCGTCCTGAAGGAAATCGACCGCCTCGGCGACGTCCTCACCGCCGTCTCCCTCGACAAACTCGCGCGCGAGATGACCCGGACCCGACTGAGCGAGCTGCTCAGGGTCTGGGAGGAGGAGTCGGCCGACATCAGCTCGACCGCCGGTGTCGCCGATGTGGTCGAGGGAATCGGCACCTCCTCCATGGAGGAGATGTTCGCGTTCGTCGACAAGGAATTCGGCACCAACGCCAAGTGATCCGCCGTCACCCCGCCGACTGATTGACTGAGGTATTCAGCGATGGAGAACGACGAGAAGCTTCTCTCGTACTTCAAAAAGGTCACGGCCGATCTCTACCAGACGCGCCACCGCCTCGAAGCACTCGAGAACAAGAACCGCGAGCCCGTCGCGATCGTCGGGATGGCCTGCCGCTACCCCGGCGGCGTTCGCTCGCCAGAGGACCTGTGGCAGCTGGTGGCCGATGGCACCGATGCTGTCGGTGACTTCCCCACCGGCCGGGGCTGGGACCTCGACACCCTCTTCGACCCGGACCCCGACCGGCAGGGCAAGAGCTACGTCCGCGAGGGCGGTTTCCTCCACGACGCCGACGAATTCGATCCCGCCTTCTTCGGCATGAGTCCCCGCGAGGCACTCGCCGTGGACGTCCAGCAGCGCCTGCTCCTTCAAATCGCCTGGGAGGCGTTCGAACGTGCGGGTATTCTCCCGCAGTCCGTGAAGGACACGCCGGTGGGTGTGTACGCGGGCGTGATGTACGGCGATTACGGCCAACGCGTCCGTGACATTCCTGACGGCTTCGAAGGCTATCTCCTGCACGGCAGCGCGGGCAGCGTCGCCTCCGGCCGCATCGCCTACAACCTTGGCCTCGTCGGGCCGGCCGTCACCGTTGACACGGCGTGCTCGTCGTCCCTGGTCGCGCTGCATCTGGCGGTGCAGTCGCTGCGGGCGGGGGAGTGCTCCCTGGCCCTGGCCGGCGGGGTGACCGTCATGTCGACTCCCGGACCCTTCATCGAGTTCAGCCGACAGCGCGGACTCTCCCCTGACGGCCGCTGTAAGTCCTTCTCCGCCGTCGCCGACGGCGCGGGCTGGGGCGAAGGCGCGGGACTCCTCCTCCTCGAACGCCTCTCCGAGGCCCGGCGCAACGGCCACCGCGTCCTCGCCGTCATCAACGGATCGGCCGTCAACCAGGACGGCGCCTCCAACGGCTTCACCGCACCCAACGGTCCGTCGCAACAGCGCGTCATCCGCGATGCGCTGGCGAGTGCGGGGCTCACTCCCTCGGACGTGCACGCGGTGGAGGCGCACGGCACGGGAACCCCGCTCGGCGATCCGATCGAGGCCGAGGCGTTGTTGGCGACGTATGGGCAGGGTCGGGATGCCGAACGGCCGCTCTGGCTGGGGTCGTTGAAGTCGAACATCGGGCATGCGCAGGCGGCTGCGGGTGTGGCTGGTGTGATCAAGATGGTGATGGCTCTGCGGCAGGGCGTGTTGCCGGCGACGTTGCATGTGGATGAGCCGACGCCGCAGGTGGACTGGGCGTCGGGTGCGGTGGAGTTGTTGCGGGAGGCGCGGGAGTGGGCGCCGGAGCAGGGTCGGCTTCGGCGCGCCGGTGTCTCTTCGTTCGGGATCAGCGGGACGAACGCACATGTGATCTTGCAAGAGGCCTTTGAGGAGGAGCCGACCGAGTCTGCCGAGGAGGCGGCGGCGGGGCCGTCGGAGGCTGCTGCGCGTGGTCCGGTGCCTGTGGTGCCGTGGGTGGTGTCGGGGCGGACGGCTGAAGGGCTGCGCGGCCAGTTGAGCCGGCTGGAGGAGTGCGTTCCTGGTCTGGATCCGGTGGATGTGGGGTGGTCGCTGGTCACGACGCGGTCGGTGTTCGAGCACCGGGCCGTGGTGATCGGTGCGGGTCAGCCGGTGAGTGGTGTGGCTGTGGCTGGTGGGACGGGGTTTGTGTTCTCCGGTCAGGGGTCGCAGCGGGTGGGGATGGGCCGGGAGTTGTATGAGGCGTATCCGGTGTTCGCGAGGGCCTTGGACGAGGTGTGTGCGGCGTTCGGCGGGTCGTTGCGGGAGGTGATGTTCGAGGGTCCTGCTGAGGTGTTGGGGGACACTGCGTGGGCGCAGCCCGCGATCTTCGCCTGTGAGGTGGCGTTGTTCCGGCTGCTGGAGTCCTGGGGCGTGACCCCGGACGTCATGGTGGGGCACTCCATCGGTGAGCTGGCTGCCGCTCATGTGGCAGGGGTGTGGTCGCTGGACGATGCGGTGAAAATGGTCGCGGCCCGGGGCCGGTTGATGAGTGCGCTGCCTTCGGGTGGGGCGATGGCGGCCTTGCAGGCGAGCGAGGCCGAGGTGAGCGGACTGTTGTCGGAGCAGGTGTCGCTTGCTGCGGTGAACGGCCCGGACGCGGTGGTCATCTCCGGTGAGGAAGCCGCTGTTCTGACAGTCGCCGCGCGTTTTGAGGCCGAGGGTCGGAAGGTGAAGCGGCTTCCCGTCAGCCATGCTTTCCATTCGGTGCTGATGGAGCCGATGCTGGACGACTTCCGCCAGGTCCTGGCCGAAGTGTCCTTCCACGAGCCGCGGTTGACCTTGACCTCGCAGGTGACGGACCCGGAGTACTGGGTGCGTCATGTCCGGGACGCGGTCCGTTTCCACGACGGGATCGAGGCCGCCCGCGCCGCGGGTGTCGTCCGTTTCGTCGAGGTGGGTCCGGACTCGGCCCTGTCCTCCCTGGTCCCGGGCTGCACCCCGATGCTGCGCCGCAACCGCGACGAAGCCCATACCGCCGTCAAGGCCGTCGCCGCCCTCTGGGCCACCGGCGCGTCCGTCAACTGGCAAGCGTTCTACGAGGGTTCGGGCGCCCAAATCATCGACCTTCCCACCTACGCCTTCCAGCGTGAGCGGTACTGGCTGGAACCCGCGTCCTCCGCCGGTGACGTGTCCTCCGCCGGTCTGGGCCGGGCCGCACACCCCCTCCTGGGTGCGAGGATCCATCTCGCCGAGGGCGACGGCCTGATCCTGACCGGTCGCCTGTCCCGCCGCTCGCACCCCTGGCTTGCCGATCACACCATCCTCGACACGGTCCTGCTGCCCGGCACCGCGTTCCTGGAGCTGGCGGTCTGGGCGGGTGACCAGCTCGGCACCCCCACGGTCGAGGAACTCACCCTCCAGACCCCGTTGATCCTTCCCGAACAAGGCGCCGTCCAGCTCCAGGTGACCGTCGGCACCCCCGACGACTCCGGCCGACGGGAGATCGGCATCTACTCGCGCCTCGACCCGGCTGACGGTGACGGGGAAGAGCCTTGGACCCAGCACGCCTCCGGTGCGCTCCTCGCGGAAGAGGCCGCCCCGCGCGCCGAGACCGGCGACCACGACCACGACGGCGACCGCGCCGCGTCCTGGCCGCCCGCTGGTGCCATCGCCGTGTCCACCCAGGGCTACTACGAGCGCCTCACCGAGGAGGGGCACGACTACGGGCCGGCTTTCCAAGGGCTCCGAGCCGTCTGGCGAAACGGCGACGACGTCTTCGCGGATGTCGCGCTGCCCGGCGAAGTCGCCCGGACGTCAAGTGAGTTCGCCGTGCACCCAGCCCTTCTCGATGCAGCCCTGCATGCCGTGGGGCTGAGTGGGCTGCTCGGGGACGACGAGGCCCGTGCGCGGCTGCCGTTCGCCTGGGGTCACGTGACGCTTCACGCGTCCGGCGCCTCCGCACTGCGTGTGCGGCTGACCCGCACCGGGCCCGACACCCTGCGTCTCTCCGTCACCGCACCCTCTGGGCAGCTCGTCGCCACCGTGGGCTCGTTGCTGCTGCGGGCGGTCACCGGCGAGCAGCTCGACGCGCGGACACGCGGTAACGAGCCCCTGTTCCACGTCGACTGGACGGAACTCCCCCTGCGTGATCCCGACGTCAGGGCAGCCGAGTGGGCCGTCCTCGCCGACGAACCGACCCACCAGGGCGGGCAGACCCTCGCTGCCGCGCTGGCCGAGCAGGGCGCCACGACCACGACGTACGACGGTCTCGACGCCCTGCGGGACGCCCTCGACGGCGGCGCACCCGTTCCCGGCGCAGTGGTGTTCACCTGCCGTGCCGAGGCCGGCGGTGCGGAGCGGGACCCCGTGCGCGTCGCCGTGTACCGCACGCTGGAGTTCGTGCAGGACTGGCTCGCCGACGAGCGGTTCGCCACGTCCACACTGGTGGTTGTCACCCGGGGCGCGGTGTGCACCGGCCCCGGTGAGAACGTCACCGACCTGGCGGGCGCCGCCGTCCACGGGCTGGTGCGTACGGCGCAGACGGAGCATCCGGGCCGGATTGTGCTCGTCGACAGCGAGAGCGGCGTACCGGACGGCGCTGCGAACCCGGACGCGGCCCGCGCGCTCGTGGCCCTGCTCGCCACGGGCGAGCCCGAGGCCGCAATCCGCTCGGGCCGGGCGATCGTGCCCCGGCTGACGCGGGCCGATGGGCGTGGCCGCCGGTCCACGGCCCTCGACCCGCAGGGCACCGTGCTCGTCACCGGCGGCACCGGCACCCTCGGAGGACTGCTCGCCCGTCATCTCGCAGCCCGGCACGGCATCCGCAGGTTCGTACTGATCAGCCGGCGCGGTCCGGCGGCCGACGGCGCCACTCAACTCGTAGCAGAACTCGAGAAGTTGGGTGCGCAAGCCGAGGTGGTCGCGTGCGATGTCGCCGACCGTGACGCACTCGCCGCCGTGCTGGGGGCGATTCCCGAGTCGGCCCCGCTCACGGCCGTCGTGCACACCGCAGGTGTCGTCGACGACGGCGTGTTCGCCGCACAGAACCCCGACCGCGTTGACGCCGTTCTGCGGCCCAAGGCGGACGCGGCCCGCATCCTGCACGAGCTGACACGGGATGCGGACCTGGCGGCGTTCGTGCTGTTCTCGTCGGCGGCCGCGACCTTCGGCGGCGCCGGACAGGCCGGCTACGCGGCGGCCAACGCCTGCCTGGATGCCCTGGCCCAGCAGCGCGCCGCCCAGGGGCTCCCGGGGGTCTCGCTCGCCTGGGGACTGTGGGAACAGGCCAGCGGCATCACCAGGCACCTCGGCGACGCCGATCTGCGGCGCGCCGCGCGCGCCGGCATGACGGCGCTGCCCACCGAGGAGGCGCTCGCCCTCTTCGACGCCGCGCTGCGGCAGGAGCGCCCGGTGGTCGTGCCGGCTCGTCTGGACCTGTCTGCGCTCCGCCGCTCCGGGGACGTGCCGGCTCTGCTGCGCTCCCTCGTACGACCCGCCCGCCGCGCCGTGGTCGCGGGAGGCGCCGACGCGGCGCGCACATGGCGCGATCGGCTGGTCGCACTACCCTCCGGCGACCGGGAGACCGCCGCGCTGGCCCTGGTCAGCCGGCATGTCGCCGACGTACTGGGGCACGGTTCCGCGGACGTGGTGGAGGCGGGCCGCGCCTTCCAGGAGATGGGCTTCGACTCCCTCATGGCCGTCGAACTGCGCAACCGCCTCAATGCCGAGACCGGTCTGCGGCTGCCCGCCACCCTGGTCTTCGACTGCCCGACCCCGCAGGTGGTGGCCGCCCACATCACCGCCGAACTCCTCGGCGAACAGTGCGTGCCGGCCCCCGCGGCACCGGTCCGCGCCGCCGTCGGCGTCGCCGGCGACCCCGTGGTGATCGTCGGTATGGCCTGCCGCTTCCCCGGCGGGGTCGCCAGCCCCGAAGAGCTGTGGCAACTGGTCGCCGACGGCATCGACGGCATCACGGACTTCCCAGGAAACCGCGGCTGGGACGTGGACGACCTTTACGACCCCGACCCTGATCGCACCGGCAAGACCTACACCCGCCATGGCGGCTTCCTGCACGACATCGACCAGTTCGACGCCGAGTTCTTCGGGATCTCCCCGCGAGAGGCTCTCGGCATGGACCCGCAGCAGCGACTGCTGCTGGAGACGTCCTGGGAGGCGTTCGAGCGCGCGGGCATCGACCCGGCCGCTCTGCACGGCTCCCGCACCGGCGTCTTCATCGGCGCCAACGGGCAGGACTACGCCGCACTCCTCGCCGATGCCCCACAGGACTACGAGGGGTATCTGCTCACCGGCGGTTCGGCCAGCGTCATCTCCGGCCGCCTCGCCTACGCGTTCGGCCTGGAGGGCTCGGCCGTCACCGTCGACACGGCCTGCTCCTCCTCGCTGGTCGCCCTGCATCTGGCCGCCCGCTCTGTGCGCGACGGCGAGTGCGACCTCGCGCTGGTCGGCGGCGCCGCCCTCATGGCGACCCCCACCCTGTTCGTCGAGTTCAGTCGCCAGCGCGGGCTGTCGCCCGACGGCCGGTGCAAGGCGTTCTCGGCCGACGCGGACGGCACCGGCTGGGCGGAGGGCGTGGGCGTCCTCGTCGTCGAGCGGCTCTCCGACGCACGGCGCAAGGGACACCACGTGCTCGCCGTCGTCGAGGGCAGCGCGGTGAACCAGGACGGCGCGAGCAACGGCCTCACCGCACCCAACGGCCCTTCCCAACAGCGCGTCATCCGGGAGGCGTTGGCCGGCGCCGGTCTGTCGCCCGCCGATGTGGACGCCGTCGAGGCCCACGGCACGGGGACGAAGCTGGGCGACCCGATCGAGGCGCAGGCGCTGCTCGCCACGTACGGCCAGGACCGGGACGGCGAACGGCCGCTCTGGCTGGGCTCGTTGAAGTCCAACATCGGGCACACGCAGGCCGCCGCCGGAGTTGGCGGGGTCATCAAGATGGTGATGGCGCTGCGCCACGGAGTGCTGCCCAGGACCCTGCACGTGGACGAGCCCACACCACAGGTCGACTGGTCCGAGGGCGCCGTGGAACTGCTCACCGAGAACCGTCCCTGGCCGCAGCCGGGGGCCGACCGGCCGCGCCGGGCGGGGATCTCGTCCTTCGGGGTGAGCGGGACCAACGCCCATGTGGTCATTGCCCAGGCGCCGGATGCGGTTGATGCACCGGAGCCTGCCGACACACCGCTTCCCGCCGAGGCGCCTGCCGCACCTCCGACGATCCCGCTCGTTGTGTCCGCCCGTTCCGAGGCCGCACTGCGCACCCAGGCGCGACGCCTGCGCGTCCTGCTGGCCTCGGACACCCCTGCCGCCGACATCGGCCTCACTCTCGTACGCCACCGTTCCCTCTTCGACGAGCGCGCCGTCGTCGTGGGCCGCGATCGGGACGACCTCCTCGCCGGACTCGCCGCGCTCGCCGCCGGCGAACCCACAGCCACCGTCGTGACGGGCTCCCCGGCAGTACAGGGGCGCGCCATCCGGCCGGTGTTCGTCTTTCCTGGTCAGGGTGGTCAGTGGGTGGGGATGGCGGTGGGGTTGTTGGAGTCGTCGCCGGTGTTCGCGTCTCGTTTCGCG
>NZ_JBVKBD010000045.1:0-10292 GCF_055657365.1 Streptomyces sp. NPDC107559
CCATCCAGCGGCGTGCCTGTGACAGCCATACCCAGAGCCCCTGGGCCCATCGATCTTACGAATGACCGATCAAGCCCAAGAAGAAAGGTAGGACCCCGTGAGGGCGTTCGGATGGTCCGGTGACAGCTCTGCTCTGCGGAGGCTGCTGCTGCCCACGCGCACCAAGCGGCCACCGTGGTACTGATCCAGTTCGTCCTGGTGGTGACGGCGGCCTGGCTGGCAGTGCTCGGCGCTGGGGATGTTCTCGATGCCCTGACCTACGCGGGCAGCATCACTGGCATCATCCTCCTGCTGGCTGCCGTCACCGTGCTGCTGGGCGCGATCGCGGTCTGGGACCACTGGTTCCGCAACCGCATTCCCTACGCCGGAGTGATCGCGCTGATCGGTACGATCGCCGCGTTCACAACCAACGCGACACTTCTGCTGTTCACCTTCAAGGACATCGATCGCCCGGTCTTCCCGGGTTCTGTGGTGCCTGATCACGGCGGCGTGCGCATGGGCCGGCTACGCGGTGTGGCGGACGCTGGCCGAGATCCCCGCTCCGAGGCGGGTGGCCGCGACGGTGATCCTCGCCTCGGGTGTCACACTGGCCAATTTCGGCTACGACCGCGATTACCAGCCGAATCATCGCGGCGCCAGACCTGTTGTCGAGGTGACCGCGGGGAAGCCCGTACTGACGATGGATCGCAAGTCTTTCGCGGTTCCGGTCGATCTCAGGGTCAGGAATGCCAGCGATGTGGGCTTCTACGTGCTCGGCACCGAGTTCCATGACATGGGGGAACGAGTGCAGATCAGCACGAGAGATCGAAGACGTGCGCAGTGGCGCCACGATGCCGAGCAGTGGCACGCATTCGCGGAGAGGAGGATCCTGGGCGGCCGAAGTCGTCGAGGAGGGCGCGCGCACCCGCTTCGCGCTCACGGAACGAGCCGACCCAGCCGGCCACCACCGCGGTTCCGGCCGGTGAGCAGACCTTCGTCACGAGTCCCTGTTCGGCCATGGCCCCGGCCGCCGACAGCTCGGGGGTGCCGTCGGTCCAGTCGAGGCGGAGTGCTTCCACGTCAGCGGCCTCCGCCGTCGATCGAGAGAACCGGAGTGAACGCATGCCCGCGTGGATCGGCGTCGGGGACGGACAGTCCGGCCGAGGACGTCCAGGCGTGCAGGGCGAACGGGTGCTCGCGAGCACCGACATGGAGCACGGCCGGCAGACCGCGCCGGCGCAGCAGGATGAAGGCCGTCACGGCCTCGGCCTTGCAGTCGTCGTTGACGAACCAGCTTCGGTGGTCGTGTGACTGCACGGACTTCTTCAGCGGTACGACGTCGGCAGCGGACGCGGGATCCGATCGGGCGTAGGCCGGGGCCGCCAGCGACAGGAGCCGAAGGACGCGACCGAATCCGACGGTCTGGATCAGCAGGTGCACTGCGCGCAGCCAGAGTCCGACCTCGGCGTCGGAGTGCTGCCTGCGACGGACCGGCGCGCACCCGGCCTGCACCAACCCCTCGACAAGCTCGGCGTGTTCCGCGGAGCCCGCGTCAGCGAACCTCTGGAGGTCCGCCGCCGTCATGCCCAGAAATCGGGTGCGTTTCCAGTCCGCGATCAGTGCACCGCCGGATGTGCGGGTAACACGGCAGTGCGGTGACAGGATCCGCGTCATGGCCCTCAGGGCATCGGTTTCCTCTGTCACCGCACCTCCTCCATGGGCGGGCGCCTGCCGCGACGAACCCGGCGGCGGACTTCCTTCGGTTCATGGACGGCGTCAGGACAGATGTCCGTGACCGTCGTAGTAGCCGCCGCTGGAGCCCCGGATCAGACGGCCGTTGCCGAGAATGACGAGACCACGCGGCCTGCGACGCCGTAGCAGTCGGGCGAACATGACCTAACTCCAAATCAGGTAACAGTGGCCTAATTCAGGCTATTTACCCCATAATGCGCTGCAACCGCTGCTGACGGGCGCGCTTGCCGCCGCGTGGACGGGTTCGTCGACTCCGTTGGACAGGTGTAGTGGGCAGGGGCACGATGGTGATCAGGTGGGCCCGGGGTGGGAACGGGTCGGCTGGCGCTGTCGCGCTCGTGATCACCGTTTCACGGCGTTCGGCATGCGCAGTCCCACAGTCGTCCCCGTGGTGACGCCGCACATGTCGACGAGCCGTCAGAAGTCGTACGGCTTCTCGGTGTTCCAGTTCAGCACGTCGGCCTCGTTCCAGCTGAACTGCGGCTTCTGGCCCTTGGCGTCGACCGAGTAGTAGGGGCCCTCGTGGCCGTCCGCGCCGCGCAGCGCGAGGGCGAACGAGCGTGCCGTGTGGTTGTTCGAGCCGTAGTCGAAGAGGTTCACCGCGCTGTACACCTTGCCTCCGGGCTGGAGCGTGATGTGCTTGTCGCCGCCCGGGTTGTCCTTCTTCGAGTGCGGCAGTGCGGCGCTGTCGACGTTTCCGTCGAGCTTCACGGCCGGGTACGAGGTGACCCAGCACGGCTTGGTGCCCTCGTTCGACGCGGTGATCAGCAGGTGGTCGCCCTGCTGGCCGGCGAACCGGTGCACCGCGGTGACCAGCATCTCGTCTCCGCGGCACTGCTGGGCGGTGGCCGTCGTGCCCTTGTCGGCGGCTTTGCCCGTCCCGCCCGCGACGGTCGCCGAGTGCGACCCCGCCTTGCTGTCGCCACCGCCGGCGGCCTGCTCCGTGCTGCCCTTGGCGTTCCCGTCGGACGCGGGCCGGGTCTGCGCGCTGCCTGCGGCGCGGTCGCCGACCGCCGCCTTCGAGCCGTCGTCGGTGCCGCCGCCGCAGGCGGTCAGGCCCAGCGTCAGCGCGGCGGTGGCGGCGGCCAGGGCGGCGGTACGGGCGCTGCGGCGGGCACGATACGTGGTCATTCTGAAAGCTCCCCCATGGTCGGTCGGGACGCGGCACCTTCCCCGGCTCTCGCCGGGCGACCGGCCGCATCCGCTGTGTTGCTGCACCCCATGAGATGGCGCCCGGGTAGGCGTCGTTCCCCCAGGTTTGTCCGTATTCGGTAACAGGGAAACGGGGTGCAGGTGCACCAGTGGCCACGCGGCACTGGCCCCTCGTCGCTGAGCGCAGTCGGCGGATGGTGGTGCGGCATGCGGCATGCGGCATGCGGCATGCGGCGTGCAGTGTGACGTCACGGACACCGGCCGAATACGATGGACTCGCGTGTCTGCTTTGCGGCAAATGAGAGGTTGCATCATGGATGGAATCGCCGACATGGGAGGCACCCTGGGCTGGGGACGCGTTCATCCACCGGATCGCGAGGAACGCGTCTTCGCGGAGGACTGGCAGCGCAAGGCATTCGCGCTGGCGATCCTCGCCGGCCGCGTCGCCTCCGGCGGCGTCAACACGGACGCCTTCCGGCACGCATTGGAGCGCCTGGACCGCGCCGCCTACCTGGACGACGGCTACTTCGGGCGATGGCTCAACGGCGGAGAGCTGATGCTCACCGAACACTCCGTGCTGGCGCCCGGTGCGGTGGAGGCCCGCGCCCGCAACCTGCACGGCGAACACGTGGCGGAGCCACCGGTCCCGGAACCCGACATCCCCCTGTACACACCCGCCGCCGAGGGCTCACTGCGGTCCGTGGAGACCCCGCCGGCCTTCGGCGTGGGCGAGCGGGTGCGCGCCAGGAGCAGGTCCGTGCCCGGACACACCCGGCTGCCGCGCTACGTCCGGGGACACAGCGGAGTCGTCGAGATCATCCAGCCCGCCCATGTGCTGCCGGACACCAACGCGCATTTCCTCGGCGAGAACCCCCAGTACGTCTACTCCGTGCGGTTCGACTCGCGCGAGCTGTGGGGTGCCGACGCCGAACCCTTCACCGTCACCGTGGACATGTACGAGAGCTATTTGGAGACCATCGCATGACCACCGCCGGCGGCTCGGACGAGAGCCCTTCCGTGGCGCTGCGCACCGAAGCGCTCGAACAACTGCTCACCGAACGCGGCCTGATCGACCCGAAGACCATGGACGCGATCATCACCCGCTACGAGACGAGCGTGGGGCCGCTCAACGGTGCCAAGGTCGTCGCCAAGGCGTGGACCGACCCCGACTACCGGCGGCGACTGCTCGAGGACGGCACCGCGGCCATCAAGGAACTGGGCTTCTCCGGACAGCAGGGTGAGCACATCGTCGTGGTCGAGAACACCCCGACCACCCACAACGTCGTGGTGTGCACACTGTGCTCGTGCTACCCCTGGCCGGTCCTCGGCCTGCCGCCGAGCTGGTACAAGGACCCCGCCTACCGAGCACGTGTGGTCAGGGAGCCGCGCAAGGTGCTGGCCGAGATGGGGCTCGCGCTCGACGACGATGTGCAGATCGTCGTGCGGGACTCCACGAGCGAGGTGCGCTGGCTCGTACTGCCGGAGCGTCCACCCGGCACCGAACACCTCACGGAGGAGGAACTCGTGCCACTCGTCACCAGGGACGCGATGGTCGGAGTGGCGAAGGTGACGGCACCGTGAGCGCGCCGCTGGACATCGAGGGCCCGGCAGCACCTCCCCGCTCCAACGGTGAGCTGGTGTTCGCCGAGCCGTGGGAGAGCCGTGCCTTCGGCATGGCCGTCACCCTGCATGAGGCGGGCGTCTTCGGCTGGCGGGAGTTCCAGTCCGCGCTGATCGCCCGGATCACCGCCTGGACTCCCGCACGGGAGCACGGTGGGACCTACCCCTACTACCGGCTGTGGCTGGACGCCCTGGAGGACGTACTCGCCGGGCTCAGCGCCGTGTCCACGGACGAGGTCGTCACCCGCGCCCGGGCCCTCGCACAACGCTCTCCGGGGCACGACCACCGCGATCACCCGCGTTGACCCCGACGCCGTCCACGCGGCACGCCTCGGCGCCGACACTCCGTCCCGGATCACGCAAGGCGTTCACCTGCCCCGGCTCGATCCGTCGCAAAGCCGAGTGGCAGGGGAGGGGGCGGCAGGTGAGGATGGGCGGCGACTGGAGGTCGCCGTCGGCGTCACCGGGGGACCAGGCTCGGAGCAGGACGGGGTTGCCGGCGCAGTGATCGACACGGACGAGTTGGCCGAGCGGAACGCCGCGTTCGCCGACGGCGGGTCATTCGCCGGCCTCAAGCTCATGCCCAGCGGCAGTCTGACGGTCTTCGGATGCGTGGACCCTCGTGTCGACCCGTCCCACGTGCTCGGGCTCGGGCTCGGCGAGGCAGCGGTGATCCGCAACGTCGGAGGGCGGGTCACGCCCGCGGCGCTCCGGACGCTGGGGATGCTCGCGAAGGTCGTCCAGGCCCGAACGGGCGGCCCCGGCCCGGTCGACAACCACTACGCGGTCCTGCACCACACCGACTGCGGGATCACGGACCTGACCGCGTTCCCCGAGCTGCTGGCCGACTACTTCGAGGTTCCGGCCGCAGACCTCGACGCCAAGGTGGTCACCGACCCGGTCGCCGCCGTCCGCGTCGACGTCGAGATCCTCAGACGGACGCTCCGGGCCGGAGCCTTCGTCTCGGGACTCGTGTACGACGTGGCCACCGGGCTCGTCGACGTCGTCGTCCCGCCCGCGCGGGTGGAGGCATGACACCGCGCGGCGCCCGCGGCCGACGCGACCGCCATGTGCCTGCGGCCGGTACCAGGATCGCCTTCCCCGACCGGTCGTATCCGCGGGGATGCACTTTCCGGCATGTGTGAAGATCACGGGCACTCGACGGCCGAGGCGGCGTGGTCGGCGCCTCGCCTCGCGGAGGGCCCGGCCGTCGACCCGGTGACCCTGCCCGAGGCCGACGAGGTCAGGGTCACCACGCTGGTCGACAACACCTTCGACGCCCTGCTGGCCCCCGCCGAAGGCGTCGCCCGGGCGTCGCTGCGTACCGGGCCGACCACTGCACGGCAGTTCGCCGGCGGCGAGACCCTCGCGGGGCTGCGTGCCGAGCACGGCTTCTCCGCCCTGGTCACCGTCCGCAGCGGGAACGCGAGCAGCACGCTGCTGTTCGACACCGGCGCGTCGCCGGACGGGCTGGCGGTGAACGCCGAGCGGCTCGGCATCGACGTCGGCGGCTTGCAGGGCGTCGTGCTCAGCCACGGACACTTCGACCACGCGGGCGGCTTCGACGGCCTGGCCCGGCTGCGCGGGCGCTCCGGCCTGCCGATGACAGTCCACCCCGCGGTCTGGACCCGCCGCCGCCTCGAACTGCCCGCCGGCCAAGGGCTGGAGACGCCCACGCTGTCACGCGGTGCCCTGGAACGCGAAGGGTTCCAGGTGATCGAGCGGCGGCAGCCGTCGCTGCTGGCCGGCGGCATCCTGATCACCGGCGAGGTGGACCGCGTCACCGAGTTCGAACACGGCATGCCACCGGCACACCAGGCCTGGGACGGGCACGGCTGGCGGCACGATCCCGCCGTCATCGACGACCAGGCACTCGTCATCAACGTGCGCGGCCGGGGACTTGTCGTCATCACCGGGTGCGGGCACGCCGGAGTGGTCAACATCGTCCGGCACGCCATGAGACTGACCGGTGTCGGCAGACTGCTGGCCCTCATCGGTGGCTTCCATCTGAGCGGCCCCGCCTTCGAGCCGGTCATCGGCCCGACGGTGGCCGCGCTCACCGAACTCGCACCCGAGCTGATCGTCCCCGGTCACTGCACCGGCTGGCGCGCCCAGCACACCCTCGCCGCGGCCCTCCCGGACGCCTGGGTGCAGACCAGCGTCGGAACCACCTGCACACTCGGCGCCCACCAGGCGGCCGACGCCTGACCCCGCCCGCCCGGTCGCCACGGTCCTTCCCCGGTGGACGATGCCGCAGGCCTCATGCCGAAGCGGCGGCGCCGCGGTGTGTAAGAGCGGAGGGTCCGGAACCGGTTTCACCTGGTGACCCGTCTAGGGCAGCAAGGTCGTCGGACAGAGGGGAGGCCGGGTGGAGCCGGGGGCGGCAGGGGTCTGGTGGACGCGGGGCCGGTCCGAGGCGTGGGCCGGGGGCGGGAGCAGGCGAGGCGACCTGTGGATCTGGCCGGAGTGGCGGCGGGGGCGGGTGGCTGCCGTGCTCGCGGTGCTGACGGCCGGGCTCATGGCCCTGCACCGGGCGGTGCCCAACAGGGTGGGCCGTCTGGGCAGTCTGCTGGAGGCCTTCCTTCCGTGGCTCGGCCTGGTGGTCGTGCTGCTGCTCGTCGCGGCCCTGCAGCGCCGTTCGGCGGCCGCGCTGGTGGCTGTGCTGCTGCCGGTGGCGGTCTGGACCCATCTGTTCGGGGGGTTGCTCGGGACGGGGCACGGCTCGCCCGACGACCTGGTCGTGGTGCAGCACAACGTCAGCGACGAGAACACCGACCCGGCAGGCACGGCCCGTGTCCTGGCCGGTGCCGGGCCCGATCTGATCGCGCTGGAGGAGCTCGTGCCCGCGGCGCTTGCGGAATACGAGCAGACCCTCGCCCCCGACTACCCGTACCACGCCGTGCGGGGCACCGTCGGGCTGTGGTCGAGGCATCCGCTGACCGGTGTCCGGCAGGTGGACATCAAGCCTCGGCAGATCACGGAGTCCTGGAGCCGCGGGCTGCGCGCGGCTGTCCGCACGCCCCACGGCGATGTCGCGGTGTATGTCGCCCACCTGCCCTCGGTCCGTGTCGGAGCGAGCGGCTTCGCCTCCTCGTGGCGGGACGAGAGCGCCGGTCTGCTGGGCCGGGCCGTCGCGGCCGAGCCCCTGAAGACGGTCCTCCTGCTCGGCGATCTCAACGGCACCGTCGACGACCGTGGGCTGGCCCCGCTGACCTCCCGGATGAACACCGCGCAGCGAGGCTTCGCCTTCAGCTTTCCGGCCGCATTCCCGCTGGCCCGGATCGACCAGGTCATGGCCCGCTCGGCGACCGTCGGCCACATCCGCACCCTGGCGCGCACCGGCAGCGACCATCTGCCGGTCGCCGCCGGGATCGTACTGGGCTGACCGGGGGCGGGGCGGCCCTGAAGTCACCCCGCCCGCAGGGTCAGGTCCGGGCCGCGGCGGTGCGGGCGGCGTCGAGCTGGGCGAGGATTTTCTCCAGGTCCTCGCGGGTGACAGCGCCCGCGGTGAAGCCGAGCAGGCGGCCCACCGGGACGGACGCCATCATCCTGGCCATGTCGACGCCCAGCGCGTCGCTCTCGGCGGCAGCCTGCGGCATGGGCATCAGCGACCCGAGGATCCCGGCGGCGCCGGGTACGGCCATGACCTCGCCCAGCGTGGAGTCGAGGGTGAGCGGGAGGACGAACACGTCTCCTTCCACCTCGACGGTGGCGGTGGCGCGGATGTCGCGGCTGGAGGCGGCGGCGCGCACTTCGTAGCCGCCGCCCTCGACGATCCAGCGGTCGCCGCGGATGTCCCAGTACGCCAGGTCCTGGCGCTCGATCAGCACGCTCACCCGGTCCCGCGCCCCCGGTGCGAGTGCCACCACGGAGTAGGCCTTGAGTTCCTGGGGCGGACGGGCGACCGACGAGTCGGGCTTGGCGACGTAGAACTGGACGACCTCACGGCCGGCTCGCCCGCCCGTGTTGGTGACGGTGACGGTCGCGGTGATGCCCTCGGTGCCGGTGGTCAGCTCGAGATCGGGGTAGGCGAAGGTGGTGTACGACAGTCCGTGCCCGAACGGGTAGGTGACCGCGATGCTGCGGGCGTCGTACCAGCGGTAGCCCACGAACAGGCCCTCGCCGTAGGTGACATGGCCGTGCTCGCCGGGGAAGTCCAGGTAGGCGGGGGTGTCTTCGATGCGCGCCGGTACGGTCTCCGTCAGCCGCCCGGACGGGTTGACCCGCCCGAACAGCACATCGGCCAGCGCGCCGCCGCCCGCCTGCCCCAGCAGCGCGCCGTCCACCACGGCCGGGGCCAGTTCGTCGATGTCGGCCAGTCGCAGTACGCCGCCGTGCGAGAGGACGACGACGGTACGTGGCTGGACCTTGACCACGGCGGCCAGCAACTGAAGCTGCTCCGCCGGGAGTTCGATGTGCTCGCGGTCGAAGCCCTCGGACTCCTGGTGGGCCGCCAGGCCGAGGAAGACCACGGCGGTGTCGGCTGCCGCCGCGGTGCGCACGGCCTGGTCCCGCAGCGCGGCCGCGTCGGCGCCGTCGGCGGTGGTGAATCCGGCCGTGTAGCTGACGTCGGTGTCCGGGGCGAGGGCACGGATCTCGTCCAGCGGCACGTCCACGCGCGTCGGGTTCACATGCGAGCTGCCGCCGCCCTGGTAGCGCGGGGACTGCGCGAACTCGCCGATCACCGCGAGGGAACGGCCTTCCTCCAGCGGGAGCACCGCCTGGCCCTCGACCGGGTTGTTCTTCAGCAGGACGACACAGTGGGCGGCCACCTGCCGGGCCAGCCGGTGATGCGCGTCGCTGTCGAAGGCGGTGATCTTCGCAGTCCGGCCCACCTCGGCCTTCCTGGCCAGCGCGACCATGCGCGCGGCCGCCTGCGCGACCACGGCTGCGTCCAGTTCCTTCGCCTCGACCGCCGCGACGACCTGCGCGTCGGTGACACCACCGGTGCCGGGCATCTCGAGGTCGAGGCCGGCCGCCACCGCCCTGATGCGGTCCGGCACCGCGCCCCAGTCGCTGACCACGACGCCGTCGAAGCCCCACTCGTCGCGCAGCACCTGGGTGAGCAGCCAGTGGTTCTCGGCGGCGTAGGTGCCGTTGACGCGGTTGTAGGAGCACATCACCGTCCACGGCCGCGCCGTCTGCACGACGCGCTGGAAGGCACGCAGATAGATCTCGCGCAGCGGGCGCGGGGCGATGTCGGAGCTGGAGCGCATGCGGTCGTGCTCGGTGTTGTTGGCGGCGAAGTGCTTGAGCGAAGCGCCGACCCCGGTCTCCTGGAGGCCTCGTACCCAGGAGGCGGCGAGTGTGCCGGACAGGTGGGGGTCCTCGGAGTAGTACTCGAAGTTGCGGCCGCAGCGCGGGTCCCGCTTGATGTTGATGCCGGGGCCGAGCAGTACGTCGACGCCGAGCGTGCGGCTCTCCACGCCCAGGGCCGTACCGACCTTGCCGGTCAGTTCCGTGTCCCAGCTCTGCCCGAGGCCGACCGCGGGCGGGAAGCAGGTGGCGGGTTCACTGCCCGCGAGGCCGAGGTGGTCGGTGGCGCCCACCTGGCGGCGTACTCCGTGCGGCCCGTCGGTGAGTACCAGCGAGGGGATGTCGGCGACCTGCTTGGTGCTCCAGAAGTCGGCGCCGCTGCCCAGGGCGGCCTGCTGCGCCGTGGTCAGGGAAGCGGGGGAGTTCGCGGTCACGGGAGTCCTACCTTTCTTCTTGGGCTTGATCGGTCATTCGTAAGATCGATGGGCCCAGGGGCTCTGGGTATGGCTGTCACAGGCACGCCGCTGGATGGC
>NZ_JBVKBD010000046.1:0-8499 GCF_055657365.1 Streptomyces sp. NPDC107559
TTCCTGGAGCTGGCGGTCTGGGCGGGTGACCAGCTCGGCACCCCCACGGTCGAGGAACTCACCCTCCAGACCCCGTTGATCCTTCCCGAACAAGGTGCCGTCCAGCTCCAGGTGGCCGTCGGCAACCCCGACGACTCCGGCCGACGCGAAATCGTCGTGCACTCGCGGGCGGAGACGGTCGACGGTGACAGTGAGGCGCGGTGGGTGCGGCATGCGAGCGGTGTGCTCGCCGCGTCGGAAGCGGAGGCGGTGGAGAGCCTGGCGCAGTGGCCCCCCGTCGGTGCCGAGCCCGTGGACCTGGACGTGGTGGACACCTACGAGCGTCTCGCCGGGGGCGGGTATGCCTACGGGCCGGCCTTTCAGGGGCTGCACGCCCTCTGGCGGCACGGCGACGACGTTTTCGCAGAGGTTTCGCTGGCGCCCGAAGACGGTGAGAAAACCAAGGAGTTCGCTGTTCACCCCGCTCTGCTGGACGCGGCATTGCACGCCGTCGCCGTGACCGGATTACTGGGTGACGACATAACCGGACGGCTGCCCTTCTCGTGGAGCGGGGTACAGGTCCACACGTGGGGCGCTACAACCCTGCGGGTCCGGATCGCCCGTGATGGTGCCGACACCACGGCCCTCACTGCCTTCAACACCTCGGGCCAAGAGGTCGCCTCTGTCGCATCACTGGCATGGCGTCAGATGGATGCTGACCAACTGCACAGTTCGCAGGCGGCGTTCGAAGACAACTTGTACAGCGTGGACTGGGTCGAGTTTCCCCTGTCCGCCAGTGCCACTCCCTCCGCTGTGCGCATCGGGCCGGCGCCGGTCGCAGGGGAACTGGACCGCTACGACAGCCTCGATCGCTATGACGACCTCGACTCCCTCCGTCGCGCTCTCGACGCGGGCCGGGCCGTCGTTCCGGATGCCGTCATCACCGACTTGGGTACGGTGGCTGACAGCGTCGGCATCTCACTGCTCGACCATGCGCACGTGCAGGTTGCGCGGACTCTGGGACTCGTGCAGGACTGGCTCGCGGACGAGCGGTTCGCTACAACTCGGCTGATCGTGGTCACCCGTCGAGCCATTGCGACAGGCCCCGAGGTCGCCGCCGGTCCCCTCCGGCTTGCCGCGGCTCCGGTGTGGGGTCTGCTGCGCACCGCGCAGACCGAGAACCCCGGTCGCTTCGTCCTCGTCGACACCGACGACCCCTGGGTCGGTACTGCCGGTGTCCTAGAGGCCGCCGCAACCGGTGAACCCCAGCTCGCCCTGCGGGGCGGCACCGCGCTCGTCCCGAGACTGGCGCGCCTCCCCATCGCCGGAACCGCCACCGAGCCGCGCTTCGACCCCGCCGGCACGGTCCTGCTCACCGGGGCCTTCGGCAGGATCGGCAGTCTGCTCGCCCGGCATCTCGTTGCCCGGCACGGAGTGCGCTCCCTGCTCCTCACAAGCCGGCGGGGTGCCGCTGCCGAGGGGGCCCGGGAGTTGGTGGACGAGCTCACCGAGCTCGGCGCCGAGGTGCGGATCGAGGCGAGTGACGTGGCGGACCGGGCCCAGGCCGCCGCGCTGCTCGCGGCCGTCCCGGCCGACCGACCGCTCACGGCCGTCGTCCACACCGCCGGAATCCTGGACGACGGTGTCCTGGCCGCCCTCACCCCGGAGCGGCTCGACCGAGTGCTGCGACCCAAGCTCGACGCAGCCTGGCATCTGCACGAGGTGACGCGCGCCCTCGACCTCGCTGCGTTCGTGCTGTTCTCCTCCGTCTCCGGACTCGTGGGTGCCGCAGGCCAGGCCAACTATGCCGCCGCCAACACGTTTCTCGACGCGCTCGCCGCCCACCGCCGTGGCCTGGGCCTGCCCGCGCACGCCCTCGCCTGGGGGCTGTGGGACCAGAGCGGGGGCATGGCGGAGCGTCTGGACACCGCCGACCTCGCACGCATGGCCCGCGCGGGTGTGGCGAGCCTTGCCGAGGACGAAGGGCTCGCTCTCTTCGACGCGGCACTGACCCGCGACGACGCCCTGCTCGTTCCGCTGCGGCTTGACGCCAAGTCGGCACGGGGGCACGCCGGTTCGGAGGGCGTGCCGGCACTGCTGCGCGGCCTGGTGCGTCCGGCGGTCCGGCGTTCCGCGGCGGCTGGCGCGAACCGGGGAGGGGCCCTGCACGACCGTATCGCCGGGCTCACCACCGAGGAGCGCGCGCCAGTGCTGATGCAACTCATCGGCGAACAGACGGCGCTTGTACTCGGCCACTCCACGTCGTACTCGATCGATCCGGCCAGGCCGTTCAAGGACATCGGCTTCGACTCCCTGGCCGCCGTGGAACTGCGCAACGGTCTGAACGCGGCGACCGGGCTGCGACTGCCCGCGACGCTCCTCTTCGACTACCCGACCCCCACCGCCCTCGCCGCGTTCCTGGAGGCCGAGGCGCTCGGCGCCCCGGGCGCCGGCGAGACGCCGACAGTCGCGCACGTGGATGGCGAGGAGCCGATCGCGATCGTCGGCATGGCCTGCCGGTACCCCGGCGGCGTCATGTCCCCCGAGGAGCTGTGGCAGCTCGTGCTCACCGGGGCTGACGCCATCTCCACCTTCCCCGTCGACCGGGGCTGGGACATCGAGCGGCTCTACGACCCCGACCCCGACCGTCAGGGCACGACCTACACCCGCCAGGGCGGTTTCCTGCACGACGCGGCCGAGTTCGACGCCGCCTTCTTCGGGATCTCGCCCCGCGAGGCCCTGGCGATGGACCCGCAACAGCGGCTGCTCCTCGAAACGTCCTGGGAGGCCGTCGAGACCGCCGGGATCAACCCTGCCACCCTGCGCGGCACGAGTGTCGGTGTCTTCACCGGGATCATGTACCACGATTACGCACCTCCCCTGGAGCGGATGCCCGAACAGCTCGAAGGTGTGCTGCTCACCGGCAACACCGGCAGCGTGATGTCCGGGCGCATCGCCTACACCCTGGGCCTGGAAGGGCCGGCGGTGACTGTGGACACGGCCTGCTCGTCGTCGCTGGTCGCCCTGCATCTCGCGGCGCAGGCGCTGCGCTCGGGGGAGTGCGACATGGCGCTGGCCGGCGGCGCCACCGTGATGTCGACGCCCGGTACATTCGTCGAGTTCAGCCGCCAGCGCGGGCTGTCGCCCGACGGCCGGTGCAAGGCGTTCTCCGCCGAGGCGGACGGTACCGGCTGGGGTGAGGGCGTCGGTGTCCTCCTTGTCGAGCGGCTCTCCGACGCCCGGCGTAACGGACACACGGTGCTGGCGGTGGTGCGTGGCAGCGCCGTGAACCAGGACGGCGCTTCCAACGGCCTGACCGCGCCGAACGGACCCTCCCAGCAGCGTGTCATCCGCCGCGCCCTGTCCGCCGCCGGACTACGGCCACAGGACGTGGACCTGGTGGAGGGGCATGGCACGGGGACGAAGCTGGGCGACCCGATCGAGGCGCAGGCGCTGCTCGCCACGTACGGCCAGGACCGGGACGGCGAACGGCCGCTCTGGCTGGGCTCGTTGAAGTCCAACATCGGGCACACGCAGGCTGCCGCCGGAGTTGGCGGGGTCATCAAGACGGTGATGGCGCTGCGCGACGCGGTGCTGCCCAGGACCTTGCACGCCGACGAGCCGACCTCGCAGGTCGACTGGTCGTCCGGAACGGTACGGCTGCTGACCGAGGAGCGGCCCTGGCCCGAGCCCATGAGCGGCGGACCCCGAAGGGCGGCGGTGTCGTCGTTCGGGATCAGCGGCACCAACGCCCACGTGATCATCGAGGCGCCCATGCAGAGCGTCGCCGAGGCACCGGACGGGCCGCTCCCCGCTCTTGACGTGACGGAGAGCCCGGCAGCCCTCGTGCCGTGGCTGCTCTCCGCACGGACCGAGACCGGGCTGCAGGATCAGGCGCAGCGGCTGCTGGACGCCGGTGCTGCCGGTAACGCATCTGCCCAGGCCGTCGCGCGTGCGCTGCTGGATTCCCGTACGACCTTCGAGTGCCGTGCCGTGATTCTTGGCGCCGACGGTGCACGGCTGGTGGGCGGCACGGCCGCGGTCGCCCGTGGTGAGTCCCACCCGGACGTCGTCCAGGGCACCGCGGACGCCACGATGTCGCGTCGGCCGGTGTTCGTCTTTCCTGGTCAGGGTGGTCAGTGGGTGGGGATGGCGGTGGGTTTGTTGGAGTCGTCGCCGGTGTTCGCGTCTCGTTTCGCGGAGTGTGCGGCGGCGTTGGACCCGCTGACGGGCTGGTCGCTGTTCGACGTCGTACGAGGTGGCGAAAGCGCGCCGGTTTTCGACCGGGTGGATGTGGTGCAGCCGGTGTTGTTCGCGGTGATGGTGTCGTTGGCTGCGGTGTGGGCGTCGTTGGGTGTGGTGCCGGCGGCGGTGGTGGGGCATTCGCAGGGGGAGATCGCGGCTGCGTGTGTGGCGGGTGCGTTGTCGTTGCAGGATGCGGCGCGGGTGGTGGCTCTGCGCAGCCAGGCCATCCTCGCCCTGTCCGGGCGCGGGGGCATGGCCTCGGTCGCGCTGCCGGCGGACGAGGTCGGTGCACGACTCGCCGAGTGGGGTGAAGGGCTCTCCGTGGCCGCGGTCAACGGACCGGCCTCGACGGTGGTCTCCGGGGACGAGGACAGCCTGGAGGCGATGCTGTTCAATCTCTCCGGTGAGGGCGTGCGAGTGCGTCGTATCCCGGTGGACTATGCCTCGCACTCGGTTCATGTGGAGGAGATCGAGGCCGAGTTGGCCCGGCTGCTGGCGCCGATCGAACCGCGGACGTCTGCCGTCCCCTTCTACTCCACGGTGACCGGCGGCCTGATCGACACCACGACGCTGGACGCGGGTTACTGGTACACCAACCTCCGGCAGACCGTTCTCTTCGAGGACACCGTCCGCGCCCTCCTCGCCGACGGCTTTCGGCTGTTCGTCGAATCCAGCCCACACCCCGTGTTGACCACGAGCCTTCAGGAGACCGCCGAGGACGCGGACATCGAAGCGATCGGCATCGGCACCCTGCGCCGGGGCGACGGCGGGATGCGGCGCGTACTGCACTCCGCGGCGGAGTTGTACGTGCGTGGCGCCCACGTCGAATGGGACGCGGTGCTCGGGAACTGTCCCGTGCGACCGGTCGCCCTGCCGACCTACGCCTTCCAGCGCGAGCGCTACTGGCTGACGACCCGCCCCGTGGGGGACGACGCCCCCGTGACCGCGGGCGGTCCGGCCGACGACGACTTCTGGCGGGCTGTGGAAGGCGGCGACATCGAGACGCTGGTCGCGTCCATCGCGGACGACAGCCTCGCGGAGCCGCTCGGGGCGGTGCTGCCAGCCCTTGCGTCGTGGCGACGGCGACGGCAGGACCAGGACCGGCTCGACGGGTGGCGGTACCGGACCACCTGGAAGCCGGTGCCTTCCGCCGCCAAGGCCGACATGTCGGGCACGTGGATGGTGTGCAGCGGTGCGGACCAGGACGATGCCTGGGTGACGGCCGTCGTGGAAGGCCTCGTCGAGCGCGGGGCTGACGTCCGTCACCTGGTCCTGACGCCCGAATCCCTCGACCGTGCCCACCTGGCCGACCAGCTACGCACGGCCACCGCCACACCTGTCGCGGGCATCGTCTCCCTGCTCTCCCTCGACACCGACCAGAACCCCGAACACGCCGCCCTCACCAGGGGAGTTGCGGCAACCCTGGGCCTGGTCCAGGCCCTCGGCGACATCGCCGCCGACGCACCGCTCTGGTGCGTCACACGTCTCGCCGTGGCGGCCGATGACGGGCAGGACGGCGTCCCGGCGGGCGCGCTGGTCTGGGGGCTCGGCCGCGTCGCCGCCCTGGAGTACCCGCAGCGCTGGGGCGGCCTGGTCGATCTGCCCGAGGCGCCGTCCGCGCAGGCCGTCGAACGGCTGCTGTCCGTCCTCACCGGCGTGACGGGCGAGGACCAGATCGCCGTACGGCACTCCGGTCTCCTCGGCCGCCGCCTCACCCGCGCCGAACGGTACGACACCGCCACGCCGGCCTGGCGGCCGACCGGGACCGTGCTGATCACCGGCGGCACCGGCTCGCTCGGCGCCCGTACGGCGCGGTGGGCGGCCTCGGAGGGCGCCGACCACCTGGTGCTGGCCAGCCGCAGGGGAGCGGAAGCGCCAGGAGCGAGTGAACTCAAGGCCGAGCTGGAGGCGTTGGGCACAGCGGTGACGATCGTCGCCTGCGACGTGACCGACCGGGAGCAGGTCGCCGCGCTGATCCGCGAGGCGGAGACCCACGGGCCGCTGCGCGGAGTCGTCCACACTGCGGGCGCCGTCGACTACGTCCCACTCGCCGCCACGGATCCCGGCGAGTTCGCGGGCGCGCTCGCCACCAAGGTGATCGGCGCCCGGAACCTCGACGAACTCGTCGACGACACCTTCCTGGAGGCGTTCGTGCTGTTCTCCTCCGTCGCCGGAGTGTGGGGCAGCGGCGAACAGGGGTCGTACGCTGCCGGCAACAGTTACCTCGACGCGCTCGCCCACCGGCGGCGGGCCCACGGCCGGCCCGCCACCTCCATCGCCTGGGGATCCTGGGGCAGCGGTGGCATGCTCGCCGACGACAAACGTCGCCGGCTCGACCGCAGCGGCGTCCTCACGATGGACCCGGACCTCGCCGTCGCCGCCGTGGCACAGGCCGTCACCGAGCGCCGCGCCACGCTCACCGTCGCCGCCATGGACTGGAAGCTCTTCCTGCCCGCTTTCACCCTGCGCCGGGCCAGCGCCTTCCTCGGCGACCTGCCCGAGGCGCGGGAGCCTGGTGACGACAGCACGGCCCGGGCCACGACGGAGCAGCCGCCCGAACTGGCCGCCACCCTCGCCGGCCTTCCGCCCGCCCAGCAGCGCAAGCGGATCCTGCACCTGGTCACCTCGGAGGTGGCGGCCGTCCTCGGGCACACCTCCGGCGCGGGCATTCAGGCGGAGCGCGCGCTCAAGGAGATCGGCTTCGACTCGTTGACCGCCGTGGAACTGCGCAACCGCCTCAAGTCCGCCACCGGACTCGCCCTGCCGGCCACGCTGGTCTTCGACTTCCCGACCCCAGCCAAGCTCGCGGAACACCTGCGCGGGCAACTCCTGCCGGGAGAGACGGTGGTCGCCGGAAACGGCCACCCGCACACGGCGGATCCCAGCGAGGACGAGACCTACGTCGAGGAGCTGATCAGCGTCATCCCGCTGGGCCTGCTCCGCGAAGTAGGTCTGCTCGACCAACTGCGCGAACTGGCCGCGTCACAGGCGACCGCGAAGCCCGCAGACCGGAGTGGGGAACGCGAGAGTGACCCGCAGGACGACGAAGACCTCGCGGCAGAGGTCGACGCCATGGACATCGAAGAACTCGTCAGGATCGCGTCCCGCCAGAAGTAGCGTCCACGCAATTGCGAAGGGGCCGGACAAGTGGCTGCATCGACCGAAGAGATCGTCGCCGCACTGCGCAATTCGGTGAAGGAGAACGAACAGCTCCGCCGTCGTATCAAGGCGTTGGAGAGCGGCGAGCCCATCGCGATCGTCGGCATGGCGTGCCGCTATCCGGGCGGGGTGCGTTCACCCGAGGACCTGTGGCGGCTTGTCGCCGACGGCACGGACGCGATCTCGGAGTTCCCCGCCGACCGCGGCTGGGACGTCGAGCGGCTCTACGACCCCGACCCCGAGAAACCCGGCAAGATCTACGTCCGCGAGGGCGGCTTCCTTTACGACGCGGCGGAGTTCGACGCCGGGTTCTTCGGGATCTCCCCGCGAGAGGCCCAGGCGATGGATCCGCAGCAGCGGCTCCTGCTGGAGACCTGCTGGGAGGCCGTGGAACGGGCCGGCATCGACCCGCACTCTCTGCGCGAGACCCGCACCGGCGTCTTCGCCGGCTTCACCAACCAGGACTATCTGGCGCTCCACGAGGCGCCGCAGGGATACGAGGGCTATCTCCTCACCGGCAACATCGCGAGTTTCCTCTCCGGCCGCATCGCCTACACCCTCGGTCTGGAGGGGCCGGCGATGACGCTGGACACGGCGTGCTCGTCGTCCCTGGTCGCCCTGCACCTGGCGGTGCAGTCGCTGCGCTCGGGCGAGTGCGAGAAGGCGCTGGTCGGGGCCGTGTCGGTGATGTCCGCCCCAGGAGAGTTCCTGGAGTTCAGCCGGCAGCGGGGGTTGTCGGCGGACGGGCGGTGCCGGGCGTTCTCTGCGGACGCGGAGGGGACGGGGTGGGCCGAGGGTGTGGGTGTTCTGGTGGTGGAGCGGTTGTCGGATGCTCGGCGGTCGGGTCATCGGGTGTTGGCGGTGGTGCGGGGGAGTGCGGTCAATCAGGACGGGGCGAGTAATGGGTTGACGGCGCCGAATGGTCCGTCGCAGCAGCGGGTGATCCGGGCGGCGTTGGCGAGTGGGGGGCTCACTTCATCGGACGTGGATGTGGTGGAGGCGCATGGGACTGGGACGCGGTTGGGGGATCCGATCGAGGCGCAGGCTCTGCTGGCGACGTATGGGCAGGGTCGGGATGCCGAGCGGCCGCTCTGGCTGGGGTCGTTGAAGTCGAAC
>NZ_JBVKBD010000047.1:0-8207 GCF_055657365.1 Streptomyces sp. NPDC107559
CTGGGTGTGACGACGTTCGTGGAGATCGGTCCGGGTGGTGTCCTCAGCGCGTTGGTCCAGGGCTGCTTCGACGACGGTACGGATGTCGTCACCGTGCCCGTTCTGCGCGTCGACCGGCCTGAGCCGTACGCCCTCGTCGGCGCCGTCGGGCAGCTGTACACCCAGGGCATCTCGCCGGACTGGCAGGTGGTCTTCCCCGGAGCCCGTCGCGTCGATCTGCCCACGTACGCCTTCCAGCGCGAGCGCTACTGGCTCGACGCGCCTCAAGCGGCGACCGCCGGCACGCCAGAGGCGATGGACGCCGAGTTCTGGGACTCCGTCGAGAGCGAGGACCGGGCGTCCCTCGGTGCGCTTCTGGGACTGGAACCCGCGGAACTGGGCGTGGTCGCACCCAAGTTGTCCGCCTGGCGTCGGAAGCGGCGCGAGCAGTCCACCACCGACGGCTGGCGCTACCGGATCACCTGGCAGCCGCTCGGTGACATGGCTGGGGCCGCTCCGCCGGGGACCTGGCTCTACGCGGTCTCCGAGGAGACCGCGTGGACCGAGGCGATCCGCGCCGGGCTCACGGAACTCGGCGTCACGCTCGTACCGTTCGCCTTGGGTGAGGACACCGACCGCGACGTGCTCGCCCGGGCCCTCACCGACGCCGGGCACGAACAGGCCGACGGGATCCTGTTCGCCGCGGCGCAGGGGGAAGCGGGGGCCGCTGCCCTCCAGCGGCTCGTCCTGCTGGTCCAGGCCCTCGGCGACGCCGGGATCGAGGCCCCGCTGTGGTGCCTGACCAGCGGCGCGGTGTCGACCGGCACGACGGATCCGCTGACCGACCCCGTCTCCGCCAGGCTCTGGGGCCTGGGCAGGGTCGTCGCCCTGGAACAGCCGCAGCGCTGGGGCGGGCTCGTCGATCTGCCCGCAGAGCCGGACTTCCGCGCGCTGGAGCGACTGGCCGGCGTGCTGGCCCAGGCCGACGAGGACCAGCTCGCCGTACGCGCCTCCGGCGTGTCCGGCCGCCGCCTCGTGCGCGCCCCGCAGAGCGCGGCACCTGCGGACGCACCCTGGTCGCCGCGCGGCACCGTGCTCGTGACCGGTGGTACGGGTGCACTGGGCGGGCACGTGGCCCGCTGGCTCGCCAGCGCCGGTGCCGAGCACCTGGTACTCGCCGGCCGCCGGGGCCCCGACGCGCCGGGCGCCGCCGAACTCAAGGCGGAGCTGGAGGAGTTGGGCGCCGAGGTCACCGTCGCCGCGTGCGATGTGGCCGACCGCGACGCGCTCGCCGAGTTGCTCAGTCGGCACACCGTGAATGCCGTGGTGCACGCCGCGGGCGTACTCGACGACGGCCTGGTCGAATCGCTCACGCCCGAGCGCCTCGATCGCGTGCTGCGCCCCAAGGCGGACGCAGCGCTCCACCTGCACGAGCTGACCCGGGACCGCCAGGACCTCGACGCCTTCGTGCTCTTCTCCTCGATGACCGGTGTCTGGGGCAACGGCGGCCAGGGCGCCTACGGTGCCGCGAACGCCTTCCTCGACGCCCTCGCCGAGCAGCGCAGGGCGCAGGGCCTGCCCGCGCTGGCCGTCGCCTGGGGACCCTGGGCGGACGGGGGCATGGCCGACGGCGCCGCCGGTGACCATCTGCGGCGGCGCGGCGTACGGGAGATCGATGCCCTTCCCGCGATCTCCGTGCTGCACAGTGCGCTGACTCACGGCGAGACCTCCGTGACCGTCGCGGACGTGGACTGGGACCGTTTCGTCCCGGCCTTCGCCGCCACGCGTCCCTGCCCGTTGCTGCACGGCGTGCCCGAGGCCCGCGAAGCCCTCGAAGCACGCGCTCGGGCCGCGCGGAGCGCCGAAGTGCCCGTGTCCGCGCTGGTCCAGCGCCTCCTCGGTGCCACGCCGGGGGAACAGGGCCGCATCCTGCTGGACCTGGTCCGCGAGCAGGCCGCCACGGTGCTCGGCCACACCGGCATGGGCGCCTTCGAAGCCGACCGGACGTTTCGCGAGACCGGCTTCGACTCGCTCACCGCCGTCGAACTGCGCCACAGGCTCAACACGGCCACCGGCCTCAAGCTGCCCAGCTCCTTGGTCTTCGACCACCCGACCCCCACCGCCCTCGCCCGTCACCTGGGCGAGGAGCTCCTCGGCCGGTCGGGGCCGGAGGCGGACGCCGCGCAGCCGACGGCCGCGGTCGCGGCCGATGAGCCCCTTGCGATCGTCGGCATGAGTTGCCGCTTTCCCGGCGGTGTCCAGTCGCCGGAGGACCTGTGGGAACTGCTGAGCTCCGGCCGGGACGCGATGTCCGGGTTCCCCACCGACCGAGGCTGGGACATCGACGCGCTCTACGACCCCGATCCCGACCGACCCGGCAAGACGTACTCGCGTGAGGGTGGCTTCATCCAGGGCGCCGACCGCTTCGACGCCGGTCTCTTCGGGATCTCGCCGCGCGAGGCGCTGGCCATGGACCCGCAGCAGCGGCTGCTGCTGGAGACCTCGTGGGAGGCCTTCGAGCGGGCCGGCATCGCCCCCGCGTCCGTCCGCGCCAGCCGCACCGGCGTGTTCGTCGGCACCAACGGCCAGGACTACGCCAACGGGCTGCGCAACGCGCCCGAGGAGATCGAGGGGTACGCGCTCACCGGCAAGGCGGCGTCGGTCGTCTCCGGTCGTATCTCCTACACGTTCGGCCTGGAAGGTCCGGCGGTCACGGTCGACACGGCGTGCTCGTCCTCGCTCGTGGCCCTCCACCTCGCCGCGCAGGCGCTGCGGAGCGGCGAGTGCACGATGGCCCTGGTCGGGGGCGTCACCGTCATGACCACGCCGGAACTGTTCGTGGAGTTCAGCAGGCAGCGGGGGCTGTCGCCCGACGGCCGGTGCAAGGCGTTCGCGGCCGGTGCCGACGGCACGGGCTGGGCGGAGGGCGTCGGCATGCTGCTGGTGGAGCGGCTGTCCGACGCCCGGCGCGACGGCCACCGCGTGCTGGCCGTCGTGCGGGGCAGCGCGGTCAATCAGGACGGCGCGTCCAACGGTCTCACCGCGCCGAACGGTCCCTCGCAGCAGCGGGTCATCCGGCAGGCGCTGGCGTCCGCCGGGCTCACGCCGGCCGACGTGGACGCCGTCGAGGCCCATGGCACGGGGACCAGGCTCGGCGACCCGATCGAGGCGCAGGCGCTCCTCGCAACGTACGGTCGGGAACACTCCGACGACCGGCCGCTGCGGCTGGGCTCGGTCAAGTCCAACATCGGTCACACGCAGGCCGCGGCGGGCGTGGCCGGTGTGATCAAGATGGTGATGGCGATGCGGCACGGTGTGCTGCCGCAGACGCTCCACGTGGACGAGCCGACGCCGCACGTGGACTGGTCGGCGGGCGCCGTGCGGCTGCTGACCGAGGCGGTGCCATGGCCCGCGGCCGCCGGGCCCCGCCGGGCCGCGGTGTCGTCCTTCGGCATCGGCGGCACCAACGCGCACACCGTCATCGAGGAGGCGCCCGCCGCGGCCGTGGCAGAGCCGGCCCGGGGACACCGCCCGGTGCCCGTGCCGTGGGTGCTGTCGGCAAAGAGTGAAGTGGCGCTACGAGCCCAAGCGGAGCGTCTGCTGGCCGTCGCGACCGAAGACGTGTCGCCCGTCGACGCCGGATTCTCCACGGCGACGACGCGGTCGGCGCTGGAGCACCGGGCGGCGGTGGTCGGCACCGACCCGGCCGAACTGCGGGCGGGCCTTGAGGCCCTCGCCGTAGGCGAACCGGCGGCGAACGTCGTCGCCGGGCGGGCTCATCCGACGGCCAAGGTCGGGTTCTTGTTCTCGGGCCAGGGTTCGCAGCGGTTGGGGATGGGGCGCGAACTGTACGCGGCGTACCCGGTGTTCGCTGCGGCGTACGACGAGGTGTGCGCGCTCCTGGATGCGCCGGTCGATATCGACTCGGACGAGCTCGATCGGACGGGTTCGGCGCAGCCGGCGTTGTTCGCGGTCGAGGTGGCGTTGTTCCGGTTGCTGGAGTCGTGGGGTGTGCGGCCGGACTTTGTGGCTGGGCATTCGGTGGGTGAGATCGCGGCTGCGCATGTGGCCGGGGTGCTGTCGCTGGAGGATGCGGCGAGGTTGGTGTCGGCGCGGGCTGCGTTGATGCAGGCGCTGCCCGCTGGTGGTGCGATGGTGGCGGTGCAGGCGGCTGAGGACGAGGTGTTGCCGTACCTGACCGACGAGGTCGGTGTCGCGGCGGTCAATGGCCCTCGGTCCGTGGTCATTTCGGGTGTGGAGGGCGCGGTTGGGACGATTTCCGAGGTCTTCGCCGCTCAAGGTCGTAAGACGTCTCGCCTGAAGGTCAGTCATGCGTTCCATTCACCCCTCATGGATCCGATGCTGGAGGAGTTCGCGGAGGTCGTCGGCGGTCTGGTCTTCAACGAGCCGCGGATTCCTGTGGTTTCGAACCTCACCGGTCGTCTGGCGGAGGCGTACACGCCCGAGTACTGGGTGCGGCACGTCCGTGAGGCGGTCCGTTTCGCCGACGGGGTGCGGACCCTGCACGAGCTGGGTGTGACCACGTTCGTGGAGATCGGCCCCGGCGGTGTCCTGAGCGGCCTGGCGCAGGGCTGTGTGGACGACATCGTCACCATCCCCGTACTCCGAGCAGACCGCCCCGAACCTCAGGCGCTCACCACCGCGTACGCCCAACTGCACGTCAGCGGCGCCGAAGTGGACTGGCACGCCTTCTTCCCGGGCGCCCGCCGCGTCGATCTGCCCACGTACGCCTTCCAGCGCGAGCGCTACTGGCTCGACGCCCCCGCCTCCGCCGGTGACATGCGCGCAGTGGGGCAGGGCGAGGCCGGGCACCCGCTCCTCGGCGCCGCCGTGCCGCTGGCCGACGGCGACGGACATCTGCTCACCGGGCGGCTCTCGACGCATACGCACCCGTGGCTGGTGGATCACGCCGTCAATGGGGTCGCGCTCCTGCCGGGAACCGCGTTCGTCGAGCTGGCGATCACCGCTGCCGACGCCGTGGGCTGCGACCTGCTGGAAGAGCTGACGCTGGAGACACCGCTGCTCGTGCCCGAGCGCGGGGGCGTCGCCCTGCAGGTGCGCGTAGGCGCCGACGACGGTTCGGGTCGCAGGGCGCTGACCGTGCACTCGCGGATCGACGGCGGGGACGCGTACGCCCACGAGGACGTCGCCGAGCGGGCATGGGCCCGGCATGCCTCCGGCTCGCTGGCCGTCGCCACAGGAGGGCCCGTGGACGGCTCGCTCGCCGCGTGGCCGCCCGTGGGCGCGGAGCCGGTCGACGTCGACAGGTTCTACGACCGCTTGGCCGGCATGGCCCTCGACTACGGACCCGTCTTCCAGGGGCTGCGCGCCGCGTGGCGGAACGGGGACGACTTCTTCGCCGAGGTGGAGCTGCCGGACGCGGAGCGGCTGGATGCGGCCGCGTACGGTCTGCACCCGGCCCTGTTCGACGCCGCCCTGCACACCGTCTGGCTGGGCGCGGTCGAGCCCGAGGCCGGCACGGGGAACGGGCTGCTGCCGTTCGCCTGGAGCGGCGTGCGTCTGGCCGCTGCCGGAGCCTCCGGCCTGCGGGTGAAGGTCTCGCGCGTGGGCACCGGCACCTCCACGGTGTCGCTGATGCTGGCCGACGGCACCGGTGAGCCGATCGCGCAGGTCGACACGCTGACGCTGCGCCCGGTGCCCGCCGACCGGTTGCGCGCCGGTTCCGGCCGCGTCGACGCGCTCTTCGGCCTGGAGTGGACACCCGTCGGCCTGCCGCCCGCGCCGGACGGCATGAAGATCGAGACGTACGAGGATCTCGCCGCTCTTCGAGCCGCGGACTCGCCGGCGGGCACCGATGCCGGAGCCAACGCCAGTGCCGGAGCCGTCGCCGATGCCGTGGTCGTGCACTGCCCGACCGGGGCCGGCGCGGACCTTGCCACCCGGGTCCGTGAGGTCACCCAAGCGGTGCTGGAACTGGTGCAGTGGTGGCTGGCCGAGGAACGCCCGGCGCGCTTGGTGCTGGTGATGCGTACGGGAGACCTCGCCCAGTCGGCGGTCCGCGGACTGGTGCGCTCGGCGCAGACCGAGAACCCCGACCGCATCGTGCTGGTGGAGACCGCCGCCGATGCCGATGCCGATGCCGGTGTCGGCGGCGATGTCGGCGGCGTCGGTCTCGCCCGGGTGCTGCCCGGCCTGATCGCGTCCGGTGAGTCGCAGGCCGCGGTGCACGCGGACGACGAGGTCCGGGTGCCGAGGCTGGTCCGTGTCGCCGAGTCGGACGCGGTTCCGGAGCTTCCCGGCCTCGGCTCCGGCACCGTTCTGCTGACCGGCGCGTCGGGCGGGCTGGGCGGGCTGTTGGCCCGGCACCTGGTCGCCGAGCACGGTGTGCGCAGCCTGCTGCTGGTCAGCCGCCGCGGTGGTGACGCACCTGGCGCGGCCGAGCTCGCCGCCGAGCTGACCGCGCAGGGCGCCGACGTCACCTGGGCCGCGTGTGACGTGGCCGACCGTGATGCCGTCCGTGCACTCCTGACCGGGCCCGGGCAGAACCTGTCCGCGATCATCCACACCGCCGGCGTCCTGGACGACGGAATCATCGGCTCGCTGACCCCAGAGCGACTGGACGCCGTGTTCCGCCCGAAGGTGGACGCGGCGCTGAACCTGCACGACCTGGCGTGCGAGCTGTCCGGCGACCTGTCCGCGTTTGTGCTCTTCTCCTCGGTGGCGGGCACCCTCGGTACGCCGGGCCAGGGGAACTACGCCGCTGCCAACACCTTCCTCGACGCCCTCGCCGAGCACCGCCGTGCCGCGGGCCTGAGGGCCATATCGCTGGCCTGGGGCCTGTGGGCGCAGGACAGCGAGAGCGCCATGACCGGCGGCCTCGACCACATCGATCTCACACGCATCAAGCGCATGGGCCTCGCCGCGATCCCGTCGGCGGACGGCCTGCGGATGTTCGACGCGGCACTGGCCACCCGTCGGGCAGCGGTCGCCCCGATCCGGCTCGACACGTCCGCCTTCCGCGAAGGACAGGGGCAGCAGCCCGTGCCGCCGGTCCTGCGTGAACTGGTGAGGGTCGCGCCGGTGCGGCGCGCGGCGCGGACCGCGCCGAGGGGATCGCTGGGGCAGCGGCTGGCCGGGCTGCCGGAGGCCGAGCGTGAGCAGGTGGTGCTGGACCTGGTGCGCACCGAGGTCGCCGCCGTGCTCGGGCACGCCGGCACACAGTCGGTCGGCGCGGACGACTCGTTCAAGGACATCGGGTTCGACTCGCTCACCGCCGTCGAACTGCGCAACAAGCTCAACTCGGCCGTCGGCATGCGCCTGCCGGCCACCCTGATCTTCGACCACCCGAACCCGCTTGCCCTCGCCCGCTTCCTCACCGCCGAAGCCGCAGGCTCCGGCGAGGCGACGGCAGCCGTGCAGGCGGCACTCTCCCCGGCCACCGGAACGGCGGACGAGCCCATCGCGATCGTGGGCATGGCCTGCCGCTACCCCGGCGGCGTGCGGTCGCCCGAAGACCTGTGGCAGCTGGTGCACTCCGGCCGCGACGCCGTGTCGGGCTTCCCCGAGGACCGCGGCTGGGACGTGGGGAAGCTCTACGACCCGGACCCCGACCAGTGGGGCACCAGCTACACCCGCGAGGGCGGCTTCCTCCATGACGCGGCAGACTTCGACGCCGAGTTCTTCGGGATCTCGCCGCGTGAGGCGCTGGCGATGGACCCGCAGCAGCGGTTGCTGCTGGAGACGTCTTGGGAGGCGTTCGAGCGGGCCGGGATCGACCCGGCGACTGTGCGGGGCAGCAGGACCGGTGTCTTCGCCGGCGTGATGTACCACGACTACGGCGGGCGCGTTCACACCTCGCCGGCAGGGCTGGAGGGCTACCTCGTCAACGGCAGTGCGGGCAGCGTCGCTTCGGGGCGTGTCTCGTACACGTTCGGGCTGGAGGGTCCGGCGGTCACGGTCGACACGGCGTGCTCGTCGTCGCTCGTGGCTCTCCACCTCGCCGCGCAGGCGCTGCGGAGCGGGGAGTGCTCGATGGCCCTCGTCGGCGGAGTCACGGTGATGGCAGGCCCGTCCGTGTTCGTGGAGTTCAGCCGTCAGCGCGGGCTGTCGGCGGACGGCCGGTGCAAGGCGTTCGGCGCCGGTGCGGACGGCACGGGCTGGGCCGAGGGTGCGGGGATGTTGCTGGTGGAGCGGTTGTCCGACGCGCGTCGCAACGGGCATCAGGTGTTGGCGGTGGTTCGCGGTAC
>NZ_JBVKBD010000048.1:0-7721 GCF_055657365.1 Streptomyces sp. NPDC107559
GCGGACGAAACACACCCATCTCTCCCGCTGCCAGCCGGAGTTCATGCCCACCCAGCCCGAACCAAACCATCACGTTCGGAAAGCGGATGACGTCTCAGCTCTGTTCACGTCCGAGGAGTACCAGAGCGCGCCGCTCGTGATCCTGGACGACCGCAGCTATATGAACTTCACGCTCCGCCACATGCCCCACCGGCCGGGGCTGATCCTGGCGGCCGCCGGCCTCGACGACGAGACGGCCTATACCCGGGCCGCAGCCATCGGCGCCGAAGACTTCCTGCGGGCCGGGCCAGACCTGGCCTGGCTGCACCTGCGCCTGCAGGCCGCCACCGACTTCCGCTACGCCCAGTGGGAATCGCTCCTGACCGGCCCGCCCCCTCCGCAGGACAGCTGATGCCCGGCCGTCGTCGCCCCAGCCGGCCCACCCTCCCGCGATCCGAAGGACGTCACCAATGCACCCGATCCCCCATCGCTGTACGCGCCGGCCGCTGGCGGGCGGGCTGGTGGTGCCGTGGGTTTCCCTGATCCATGGCGGCCACGCGGCATTCGGCAGTCTCGACGCCGAGCGGTCCCGTACCGCGTTCCTGTACCGCTTGTGCCAGATCTGTGGCCAGCACCTGGACGAGCGGTGCTTCCTGATTGTCCGCCCGGCCGACGTGACCCGCGGCTGCTCGCCGGAACCGGCGCTGCACCCCGAGTGCCTGCCGTACGCCGCCGCGCACTGCCCCATGCTCAAAGGTTGTAGGTTCGAGTTTTCCGAAGGGGGCTCGTAGCCGAACCGACGGGCGGTGTAGCCGTAACCGTACCCGGGAAGACGTGGGTTGGTCTGGATGCGCCGAACTTGAGGTCTCAGAAGCGAGGAACCCCACCTTGGTGTCGAGATTCTGACGATGTTCGACGTAGACCGGGTCGACGCCGCCGAGGTCCGTGCCGGCTGCCTCAATCTGGCGCCTCCAGCCGCCGCGAGAAGCAGGAACTGGGGATGCTGTGCCTGCTCATGAACACCCTTTCTCGCACCTGACAGACGAGTCCAGGCCCAGACGTTCAGGAAATCTCCGGGGCTCAGCGGACGAGGGGATTTCCGCTGACGTCCAAGACCTGGAGACGGGGGAGCCGGTCAATGGCCCGCGGCAGGCGAGTCAGCTCGTTGCCTCTGAGGTCCAAGTGGACCAGGTTGGTGAGCTGGCCAATCTCCTTGGGCAATTCAGTCAGCTTGTTCTCGCGCAAGTCCAGATGGGTCAGGTTGGTGAGCTGGCCGATCTGAGGCGGTAGCGTGGTCAGCTTGTTTTGACAGAGGTTGAGATGGGTGAGCCTTGTGAGCTGGCCGATCTCCTTGGGCAGGTGAGTCAACCCACGGGCGGCGGACGCGAACGCATCCTGGACGAAATCGGTGAATCGGCCGGGGGTGCGCTTCATCAACCCGGTCACGAAGCTACGGCTCTCAGTGAGACTGTTGACCCGTCCCTTCGGCCGCGGCCACCTGCTATCCAGGTGTCCGCCGAGGTCCAGGTAGGTGAGGTTGGTGAGCTGGCCGATGCTTCTTGGCAGCGCCCTCGGCGTTTGGCCGCCGAGGTCAAGGTAGGTGAGGTTGGTCAGGCGGCCGAGGCCATCCGGCAACCCACCCCACCCACCAAGCCTGAAACCGCGGACACTCAGGTAGGTAAGGCCGGTGAGCTGCCCAATGCTGTCCGGCAGCTCGGTGAGCGGGTTGTAGTCGAGGCTGAGCTCTGTGAGGTCGGCGAACCGAAAGAGCGCTGGCGGAAGTTCGGTCAGCCAGTTACCTCTGAGGTTCAGCACCGTGAGGTCGGTGAGGTCGTAGAGCGGTGGTGGAAGTCGCTCCAGCACGAGGTGACCGAGGTCCAGGACCGTGGCATGGCTGCGCTGCGCTGCTTTGATCCGACGAATGGCCCGCCGCTCTACCAACTCCAGGCCGGCGCCCCCTTTCTCCCAATGCCTGAGGTTCTCGTTCTCAGCCTTGGCGAGGCTGATGGCCTCCTCGATGCTCATCGTGGGTGCATTCGGCGAGCTGCTTGGGACCGGTGCCTTTTCGCTGGGGAGTCTGGCTGGTGAGGTGGCGGGAGGTGGTACGGGGCTGGCGGTTGGTGGTGGCGCCGGTTCAGCGAGGCTGAACGCCATGTTCTTGGTGAAGGGGTGGCGGTCGGCGGTGCCGGTTCCGCGTTGGCCGGGCCGGGGTAGGTCGCGGGCAGCGAGCCGTTGCTGCAAGAGCGGATAGAGGTCGACGAAGGCCAGGTGAGCCGGGCCGCCCGGGATGCCGGTGCGGACCAGGTCCAGCAACTGTCCAGTGAAGGAGGTCGTGGCGGTCTTTTGTTCAGCCAGCGGTGGGACATGAGCGGTCTGGTTTCGGGCCGTGGCGGTCAGCGTGTAGACGCCGTCGATGTGGGTGATGTCGGCCAGTCCGCCACTGGAGTCGGCAGCTAGGGTCTCATCAGCGTGCCCGGAATAGCAGCAGTCCAGAATCGTGGTCTTCACTCGGGCGGCGCACGCGCCCCGCCTTAGCGCTTGAGCCACCCATGCGTAGCTGATGCCGGTGTATTCGGGAGCGTCATCGGCGGTATCGGCCACCGTTAAGCACAGTCGGCCCTCGACGGTGAGCCTGCCGTGCCCGACGTAGTACAGCAACGCCACGCCAGAAGGCGGGACATCCTGGAGCAGCTTTCGAAGTTCCGTGGCGACCTTGCCGGCGTTGCGCGGGTTCGGCATGATGCTCACCTGCTCAGGTGGCCATCCGCACAGTGCCGGGTCGGTCAGCACCTCCCGCATCCTCGCCAGGCTGTTCATCGCCGCGGGAATCGGCGGGAACGCAGCGGTGTCCTCATAATCGGATACACCGATCAGAACCGCCCGTGAACCAGGGTGGAATGGCAGATCAGGGGCGGTCGAAGTCACGCAGCACTTCCTGCAGCAAAGGCATGGCGTCCTTGACGTTCTTAGCTTCCAACTCCACTGATCGTTCCCCAGCCGAGACGGTGACCTTTACGTCGCTGTAGCGGGTTTGCAACCAGGTGTTCAGTGACCGGGTCAGGGCCACCCCCGCCCCGCCGGATCCCAGCACCACTGTGATCAAATCGATGGCACCGCCCAACTCGCCCTCGCTGATCCGGGTCTCCATCGGGCTGACGTTTCCCTGCAGTTCGTCTTCCTCCTGCAGCCAGCGCCACAACGCCGCCAGCTCATCGGCCCGGTCTCCGCCCGTGACCCGGATCTCTACGTCCATGGCTGCTCTCCCACTTCTGGCGCTGGCCGGATCATTTCAGGAAAGAGCCCTTCCGCGAAGTAAATTGGCCCAAAGAGCGCCCCAGACGTGGGCCCGGATGGCCTGGAAGGCAACCACTCGTCCACCGGCTCTTCTCCTTGACCAACGGCATCGACGTCGGCGGCTACGCCCTGCCAACGGCACGATTACCGGGCTCCTCAGCTGCGGCGAGGTGTCCGCCCAGCGAGTCGCCCCGATGAGCTCGGCTCACGGGAGCAGACGGTAGACAACATGGCTATGACTGCCCTGCCCACTGACAGCCTGGGCACTGAGACCGGCCAGCTGCCGGCCGAGTGCCAGCAGCACCTCACCGATCTGATCAAGCTCACCTCGGGCTGAGCGCTGATCCACTCGGTGGAGCGGTTCGTTCAACCACTGTCATCGCCTCGGGCTTTCGGGCGTGGCCCGGCATTGCGGAGGTTGTATTCGACGAGTCCGGTCTGGTCGACGGTGGAGGTGTAGCGCAGGGCTGCGCCGACGGTCAGGCCGAACAGCTCGCAGATCCGGCGGGGGTCGCCTCCGGTGGCCTCGGCCTCGTGGAGGAGGCGGTCCTCGCGGAGGCGGCGGGCGGGCACGCCAAGGATGTCGTTGATCCAGACGTTGCTGACGGGCTCCACGCCGCAGGCGGTGGTCCGGGAAAGGAACAGGTGGGAGTTGGCGGTGCGTGGCCACCGGCTGTTGCGGTAGTCCAGGTCGGCCGCGAGTCGGTCGCGCACCGGGTCTGCGAGCAGGACGGTGCGGTTGGGCAGGAACAGCCTGCCGTCGCGCAGGTCCGTGGTCACGACGGTGCGCAGTTCTTTGGAGGTGAGCGCGTGGAAGATGACCAGCGCTGACAGTGCCGCTTTCGGCGCCACTTGGTTCTGGAGGACCTGGCGGAGGTCGGTGACCTCGACCGGCAGGGGGATGGTGGCGGTCGGCATGCCGCAGAAGATCCGGGTGGTGGGGGCGGTGAAGATGATCCGCCGTCGCTTCAGAGGCCGGAGGATATGCCGCAGGCCCTGCATCATGTTGGCCCGACGGGTTCCGCTGTCCGTGAGCACCCCGATCACCTGCCGCGAGGCCCCGGCATAGGCAGAAACCACCGCGTCACCGGCAGGTGACTGGCCCGTGGCCGACAGCGCATCCGGGGCCTCGGACGTCATCTCGGCGAGCACCTCGGTGACCGTCTCGCGCGTGATCCGCAGCCGTTCCAGATCCTTCCGGGACTTCTCCAACCGGGCGTACAACGCCGCGAGTTCGGCCTCCAGCTCCTCCACCCGTATCCGGGCAGCCGCCTCGCGGGCCCCCAACTCCTCGAACAGCGAACCCATCAGCAGCCCTCCTCCATCACCACGGTAGAGACGGGCGGCCTCGAGCACAGCCCCGCTCGTGTGGCCGAGTAGTGGAGCTGGCCCGTTGGGCCAAGTCGATGCTCGGCCAGTGGCCCAAGCTCGGTTTCCCGGGAGTTAGTCGCCGTGGAGGCCATAGCCGCTGAGTCCGCCGTAGACATAAGCCTTTCGGCATTGAGGGGTGGCAAGGCCGAGGGCTTCACCGCGATAGACGGCGATGAGCGAGTCCTTGCCTCGCCACCACGTATCGGCCAGTCCCTGGACTTCGGGCACCGGCTCGAATCCGTCGAGGTCCACCTCTTCGACGGCGTCGCCCATGCTCTTCGTGATGGTCTTGGCGTAATAGGCCGCATGATGGGCCAAGGCCACGGATTCCACCCAGCCCTCGGCGCTGGCGTGCAGCGGGGTCCAGTGGTAGCCGTCGATCCCGAACTCGCCTCCCGGCCCGATCATGAACCCGTGGGCCATGGAGAAGCGGCAGTCGCCAGCCGGGAACCGCCATCCCTCCCCGGCCGGCCCCTCGGGTACGTCGGCTTCCAGAACACGCGGGCCGCCCTCGTACTCAGGCGCCGGAAGCAGGACGATCCCGCCCAGCGCTCCTGGAAGGCCACGGCCCGGTCGAGGCTCTCAGGGTGGTCGCCCCGACCTGACATCCCCGCTCAGAGCCCTGGTTCAGGACGCGACAGCCGTCCGGAGCTGAAGGGTCTACGCGCCCTCGGGCGAGGACACCAGAAAGCATGCTGTAGGACTCTACGGGGAGCAATGCTGGAGATCTGTGGATCAGTTCCGGCAGGCACGCGAAGGGCGTACCTTCCCGAATGATCCTTTGATGGTCTCCGAGTAGGCCCGCGTTGCAGCGCGGGTCGGGAAGGCACGCCCGTGCTCAGCGTAGTCACCGATGATGGTTCCACCCAGTCCGGATCCCTGATCGACGAGATCGTCCGCGAAGGCGCGCGCCGGATGCTGGCCGCAGCGCTGGAAGCGGAAGTCAACCAGTACATAGCCGAGTTGACCGCCGAGACCGATGAGCACGGGCGGCGCCTGGTGGTGCGCAACGGCCACCACCGGCCCCGCACCGTGGTCACGGCGGCCGGACCCGTCGAGGTCACCGCACCACGTGTCAACGATCGCCGCGTTGACGAGGCCACGGGCGAGCGCAAGCGGTTCTCCTCGAAGATCCTGGCGCCGTGGTGCCGCAAGTCGCCGAAGATCTCCGAGGTGCTGCCGCTGCTCTACCTGCACGGCCTGTCGTCCGGGGACTTCGTGCCCGCGTTGGAGCAGTTCCTTGGCGGCACCGCCGGCCTGTCGCCCGCGACCGTGACACGGCTGACGAAGCAGTGGAGCGACGATCACGCCGCCTTCCAGGACCGGGACCTGTCGGATCGCGACTTCGTCTACGTGTGGGCGGACGGCGTGCACCCGAAAGTCCGCCTCGGGCAGGCTCACTCGTGTGTCCTGGTCCTGCTCGGGGTCCGGCTGGACGGCACGATGGAGCTGATCGCCCTGGCCGAGGGCCTGCGGGAGTCGACCGAGTCGTGGGCCGACCTGCTGCGCGACTGCCGCCGCCGCGGCATGCGTGACCCCGAGCTGGTCATCGGCGATGGCGCCATGGGCTTGTGGCGGGCGCTCGCCGAGGTGTTCCCGGCAGCCAGGCCGCAGAGGTGCTGGGTTCACAAAGCCCGCAATGTCACCAACTGCCTGCCCAAGTCCGCGCAGCCCGGCGCGACGAAGGCGATGCAGGAGATCTACAACGCCGAGGACCGCACTCACGCCGAGAAGGTGATCGAGGCGTTCGCGAAGACCTACGGGGCCAAGTTCCCCAAGGCCGTCGCGAAGATCACCGAGGACCGGGACGAACTGCTCGCGTTCTACGACTTCCCGGCCGAGCACTGGATCCACCTGCGGACCACCAACCCCATCGAGTCGACCTTCTCCACGGTCAAGCTCCGCACCAAGGTCACCCGAGGCGCCGGCAGCCCGGCAGCCGCACTCGCGATGGTGTTCAAACTGGTCGAGGCCGCCCAGGCCCGATGGCGCGCGATCACCGGGGCCCACCTGGTGCGTCTCGTCCGCGCCGGCGCTCGCTTTGAGAACGGCCTGCTGATCGAGCGGTCCGAGGTAGCGGCGTGAACGACGTGATCACGGCGCTTGCAGCGCTGGCCGACGACGATCCGAACCGTCGGGATGTCGCCGCCGACACCCTCGGGGACCTCCTGCGCGGCACCGCACTCAACGCGGACACCGCCCGCCTGGTCGTGGGACGCCTGGTCAGCCTGGCCGTCAACGAACCGGTGGCCAAGGTCCGCGAGTCCGCCCTGAACTCGATCAGCGAGGCCTTCGACCACCACCGCCTGCCCCTGGAGCTCGTCGAACCGTTGGCGACCGCCATGCGGACGATGGAGCGTGAGCTCCTCGAACACGCCCTCTACATCCTCGGCGCCACCTACGACCCGCGGGCCCGGCTGCTGATCGAGCCGTTCTTCCATCACCCTGACCCACAGGTGCGCGAAGACGCCCGGCTCGCAGCAGCCGAGATCGCGGCGTCGGAGGGCCCCACCCACAACTCTTGACTATTGCTCGGAAGCCGTTACCGAGTGGCTCACCTGGGGATCGGTCGGCGTGGAAGGCGTGCTCTATTTTTCACCGAGGTTCCGCCACGTGCCCAGTGTGAGACCCAAGATCGCGCTGCGGCTGCAACCGCCTCCAGGGTCGGGGGACGGTTCTAGTCCTCGCTGGGAGGGTCTTCTCGCCAGGCTTTCCGTGCACGATGCAAAGAGCGGAAGACTTCTGGCAGCTGATCGAGGATGCCTTCGACTGCGAAGAGCAGCACCGATACCACGCCTGCGCCGGCGAGGACGGTGAGAACGGCGGCGTCGCCCACCGGTCATGACCTTTCCCTAGCGGTGGTCAAACCGATGGCACGGCAAGTGCAGTTCGACCACGAAACGTGGACAGAACTGACTCCCTGCCGACACCAAGAATTCAGGCATCGGCGAAGCCCCGAGCTGGCTCACTGCGGCGTGCAGGCCTAGTAGGGCTTGGTCAGATTCACTCGTGGTTGGAGTGTCTGCTGGTGGGTTGGTGTCGTTGGGATGGTGTGACACCTGAGGAGATGGCCGAAG
>NZ_JBVKBD010000049.1:0-6448 GCF_055657365.1 Streptomyces sp. NPDC107559
GCTCGATCCGCTCCCGGGCCGTCAGCTTGCCCTTGGCATGCTGCGCCTCGGTCGCCCTCTCGCTGGGTCCTGCCAGTGCCTGCACGCGGATCTCGCGCAGCTCGCCGGGACTGCTGCGTGTCACCTGACGCTCACTCTGCGATGGCAGTGCGCGCCGTCCAGCGGAACACGGCCAGCTTCTCGTCGTCCAGCGTCGTGAAGTCGCCCTCGTGGGTGAAGTGCTCGTAGCCCGCCCCGAACCGGTGCTTGATCTTCTCCGTGAGCGAGCCGGTGAACTGTATGCGCTCGTCTTCGGGGAAGTAGGACGGGCCGCCTACCAGGAGCACCTTGATCTGGGACATCGTGGGCACCTCCGCGTTGCAGAGAGAGAATGGGTCGGCTACCTGGCGGGTCATGGTGAGGTGACGCGCAACCCCAGTGCGTTCAGCTGGGTGCGCAACACATCGAGCACCGCCGGGACTTGTGCGTTGAGATAGAAGTGGCCGCCTTGGAAGACCTTCAACTCGAAGGGGCCGCTCGTGTGGTCGGACCAGGCGCGAGCCTCGTCGATGGTGGTCCGGGGATCCGCGTCGCCCACGAGGGCGACGACCGGGCAGTCGAGTACGGCACCGGGGCGTGGGTGATAGGTCTCCACGGCGTGGTAGTCGGCACGGAGCGCGGGCAGGACCATCTGCCGGAGTTCGTCGTCCTCCATCAACGCGTTCTCCGTGCCGCCGAGTCGGCGGATCTCCGCCATGATTCCCGTGTCGTCGCGCAGCCGGATGTTCTCCTGGCGCACCCGGGAGGGTGCCCGGCGACCGGAGAGGAAGAGCGCGGCCGGGGTGATGCCGTCACGCGCGAGCGACATGGCAGTCTCGAACGCCACCATCGACCCCATGCTGTGCCCGAAGAAGGCCAGCGGGCCGTTCGCCCACGGGGCTATCGCCGCTGCGGCACCCTGGGCCATCTCTTCGATGGTGCGCAGCGGCGGCTCACTCCTGCGGTCCTGCCGGCCCGGGTACTGAACCGCGAGCACCCCGACCTCCGGTGCCAGCGCTGCCGAGACACCATGGAAGTAACTGGCGGAACCTCCTGCGTGCGGAAAGCAGACCAGACGGACCGCGGCCTTCGCAGAAGGGTGGTACCGGCGGATCCAATCGCTGTCCGTCCTGAGGTCGCTCATCGTGGGGACGCCTGTGCCCTTCATCTCGGCGCATCACTGTCCCCACGAATCTGACAGTGGCTGCCCACTGAATCAACCCCTAGGTATCCGGAATGAGTGCGGACGACATCGATCGCTCAACCTGCCTGCGGATAGTGGTTTTCTAGGGGGTGTCACTCCGATATCCGACGGTGCCCGTACTGGTTTTCTAGGGGTTGTGGAGCGCGGACCGGCGACGGAGTCTCGGAGGAGCATTGCCTCGCAGGGGAGAATGTGAATGGTTACCACTCGGGCCGCTGTTCTTCGTGACAGGGCAGGAGATTTCCAAATCGAAGAGATAATCGTCGCCGACGAATTGCGTCCCGACGAGGTCCGGGTACGGATCGTCGCAAGCGGCGTGTGCCACACCGACCTGCTCGTCCGGGACCAGGTACTGCCCCCCGCGTTGCCGGCCGTCCTGGGGCACGAAGGCAGCGGGGTCGTCCAGGCGGTCGGAGTCGGCGTCGACACCTGCGCGGTCGGCGATCGGGTCGTCCTGGCCCCGCTGAGCTGCGGGCGCTGCCGCAACTGCCAGTCGGCGCACCCCATGCACTGCGTGCACTGGGGCCCGCTGAACCTGCGCGGCCGTCGAACGGACGGTAGCACCGCCTACCAGGAGGTGAGCGGCACCGAACTCAACGGCCACTTCTTCGGGCAGTCTTCCTTCGCCGGCCAGGTCGTCGTTCCGCAGCGGTCTGTGATCAAGGTCAGGGACGACCTCGACCTGCACCTGGCCGGCCCGCTCGGCTGCGGACTCCAGGCCGGTGCCGGAACCGTCCTCAACGTGCTCGCCCCGCAACCCGGCACGTCCATCGCCGTGTTCGGTGCCGGCGCGGTCGGGCTCGCCGGGATCATGGCTGCCAAGATCGCGGGCTGCGACCCCATCTACGCCGTGGACCTGCACCGCGGGCGGCTCGACCTCGCCGTCGAACTGGGGGCCACCCACGTCCTGGACGCCGACGCCTCCGACATCGCCGGCCACCTCGTCCGGGTCACCGGCAGCGGGGTGGACTTCGCCCTCGACGCCGTCGGCCTGCCGCAGACCGCCCGCAGTACGGTCGACTCGCTGACCATGGGCGGTATCGCGGCGATCGTCGGCTCGGCCGGCAGCGGACAGGACGTGTCCCTGGGGCTCACCCAGCTCATGGGGCGCACCGTGCACGGCGTCATCGAGGGCGACATCGTTCCCGCCGTGTTCATTCCGCAACTCATGGATCTCCACGCCGCCGGACGGTTTCCCTTCGAACGACTCGTGCGGACCTACGCCTTCGACGAGATCAGCGCTGCCGTCAAGGACTGCGAAAGCGGAGTGACGGTCAAGCCGATTCTCCTGCACTGAGAATCCGCCAGCCGGACTGCCACCCAATTCCGAACGGGGAGCGACGATGCGCGAAGCAGGTCACGCCACAGCCGAGACACCTCGGACGGCCGACGTCCCGGAGGACTCCGTCGCGATCATCGGCATCTCTTGCCGCCTGCCGAAGGCCGACGGACCCGAACAGCTCTGGGACATGCTGAGCGAGGGCCGAGACGCCATCACCGACGTGCCACAGGACCGATGGCGGGCCGACGAATGGGCGGACCTTCCCGGACTCGGGAACACGGCGGGACTCGAACGTGGAGCCTTTCTCGACCGAGTCGCCGACTTCGACGCCGATTTCTTCGGCATAACTGCCCGCGAAGCAGAATTCATGGACCCCCAGCAACGCCTCATGCTGGAACTCGGGTGGGAGGCCCTGGAGGACGCCCGGATCCGTCCCTCCGCACTGCGGGGCGCCGACGTCGGTGTCTTCGTCGGGGTGAACTCCGACGACTACGCCAGGCTCCTCCACCAGGACGCCGCCGTCCAGGCAGGCGCCCATCACGCCATGCCCGGTGCCCAGCGCGCCGTCGTCGCCAACCGGCTCTCCTACTTCCTCAAACTCCGGGGCCCCAGCCTGACCCTGGACTCCGCCCAGTCCTCTTCCCTGGTCGCAGTCCATCTCGCCTGCGAGAGCCTGCGCCGCGGCGAGTCCCGGCTCGCCATCGCCGGAGGCGTCAACCTGCACCTGCTCGGCGAGAGCCCCCTCCTTGCCGCACGCTGGGGAGGACTCTCCCCCGACGGCCGCTGCTACACCTTCGACGCCCGTGCCAACGGCTACGTCCCGGGCGAGGGCGGCGGAGCGGTCGTACTGAAGAACCTCCGGCAGGCACTCGCGGACGGCGACCGCATCCACTGCGTCATCCGGGGGACCGCCACCAACAACGACGGCGGCGGCCGTACCCTGACAACCCCCGATGCGCAGGCCCAGAGCGCCGTCCTTCGGCAGGCCTACCGACAGGCCGCCGTGCCGCTCGACGCGGTCCAGTACGTGGAGCTGCACGGCACCGGCACCCGGGTCGGTGACCCCGTGGAGGCAGCCGCGCTCGGCGCGGTCCTCGGAACCGCCCGCCCCACGGACGACGCGCTTGCCGTCGGATCCGTGAAGACCAACCTCGGCCACCTGAGCGCCGCCGCCGGCATAGCCGGACTCCTCAAGACCGTCCTCTGCCTCAAGCACCGCATGCTCCCGGCCAGCCTCAACTACAACACCCCGAACCCCGACATCCCCCTCGATCGCCTCAATCTCCGCATCCAGCAGGGCCTTTCACAGTGGCCGCACCCGGACCGGCCGCTCATCGCAGGCGTCAGCTCGTTCGGCATGGGCGGCACCAACGTACACGTCGTCGTGGAAGAAGCCCCCCGCACCGGTGACGACGACGTCACCTCGCCCCCGAATGACGGCACGCATCTTCACGAGGAGGGCGCAGTGCCGCCCGCGACCTGGACAGCGGACGGCGGCCGGTCACTCACCCTCTGGCCGCTGTCCGCCGTGTCCGCACCAGCCCTGCGCACCCAGGCACGAAAGCTCCTCGACCTCGTCGTCCGCGACGACTGCCCGCCCGCGGAGGACATCGCCCGCTCGCTCCTGGTGACCCGCGAGACCTTCCCCCACCGGGGGGTCGCCGTGGGTACCGACCTGCCGTCCCTCACCCGCGCCCTGACCGCCCTGGCCGACGGCACCACCGCCCCCGGCGTCGTATGCACAGAGGCCACCCCCGGCGGTCTCGGTCTGCTCTTCACCGGCCAGGGCGCCCAGCGCGTGGGCATGGGCCGCCAACTCCACGACACACAAACCGAGTTCGCGTGCGCCCTGGACGAGATCTGCGAGGCGTTCGACCCATACCTCGACGGCCGGCTGCGCGAGGTGATGCTGTACGGCCCGAGCCGGCTCCTCGATCGCACCGAATGGGCCCAGCCCGCGCTGTTCGCCATCGAGACCGCCCTGTACCGGCTGGTTCGCTCCAGGGGCGTACGGCCCGACGTTCTCGCCGGACACTCCATCGGCGAGCTCACGGCCGCGCACGTCGCCGGGCTGTGGTCGCTGGAGGACGCCGCCCGGATCGTGGCCGCGCGAGGCCGGCTGATGCAGGCGCTGCCGGCCGGCGGAGCGATGATCGCCGTGCAGGCCACCGAGGACGAGATCGGCGCGGCACTCGCGGACGCCGATCCTGAGCAGATCGCCGTCGCGGCGGTCAACGGGCCCGACTCCGTGGTGATCTCGGGTGACAAGGAGCCCGTCACCGCCGTCGCCGAGCGGTTCGCCCGGCGAGGCCGCAAGACCAAGCGGCTGGTCGTCAGCCACGCTTTCCACTCGCCGCGCATGGAGCCGATGCTCGACGCCTTCCGTACGGTGGTGGAGTCGGCCGCCTTCCACGAGACCGCGATCCCGCTCGTGTCCAACCTCAGCGGCCGCATGGCCGCGGACGAGGAACTGCGCGATCCCGCCTACTGGGTACGGCATGTACGGCAGCCCGTGCGCTTCCACGACACCCTGCGCGCCCTGGCCGACCGGAACGTGCGCACGCTGATGGAGCTCGGCCCGGACGCCGTCCTGACGGCACTGGTGCCAGGTGCCATACCCGGTGCCGCGGCACTGCCCGTGCTGCGGCGGGAGCGGGACGAGGATCTCACCTTCGGAACGGCGCTCGCTCACCTGCATGCCAGGGGGGTGGCCGTCGAACTCGCGGCCGCGAGCAGCCGGCTCGTGGACCTGCCCACCTATGCCTTCCAGCGCGAGACGTACTGGTTGCCCCCTGTGCGGTCGGCGCATGACCGCCATGGCGGCGAACGAGGGCCCGCGGATACCGTGCACGTTCCCTCGGCTCCGGCTCCGGCTCCGGCTCCGGCGGCGTCCGCAGTCGAGGCCGGCCACCCGCTGGCCCAACTTCCGGCCGACGAGCGGTCTGTGGTCGTACGGCAGCTCGTCCGCGACCGCATCGACGGCGTCCTCGGCCGCTCCGAGGCCGGCTCGATCGAACCGACCCGGACCTTCAAGGAGCTCGGCTTCGACTCGATGATGTCCGTCGAGCTCGCCGAGGCCCTGCACAGCGCCACCGGGCTGACCTTCTCCGGCGGAATCGTCTTCGACCATCCGACGCCCGAGCGGCTTATGGAGCACATCCTCGGCGAGCTGACGGGCCGGCCGGACTCGCGAACCGGGGCAGGCGCCGCGGCGGCTGTCGTGGACGAGCCCATCGCGATCGTCGGCATGGCGTGCCGCTATCCGGGCGGGGTGCATTCGCCCGAGGACCTGTGGCGGCTTGTCGCCGACGGCAGGGATGCCATCTCGGAGTTCCCCGCCGACCGCGGCTGGGACGTCGAGCGGCTCTACGACCCCGACCCCGAGCACTGGGGCACCAGCTACGCCCGCGGGGGCGGCTTCCTTTACGACGCGGCGGAGTTCGACGCCGGGTTCTTCGGGATCTCTCCGCGTGAGGCGCAGGCGATGGACCCTCAGCAACGGCTCCTGCTGGAGACTGCCTGGCAGGCTGTCGAGTACGCGGGCATCGACGCGGAGACTCTGCGCGGCACCCGCACCGGCGTCTTCGTCGGCGCGACCACCCAGGACTACGGACCACGCGCCCAGGACGCCCCCGACGGCTTCGCCGGCTACCTCCTCACCGGAACCACCCCCAGCGTGATGTCCGGCCGCATCGCCTACACGTTCGGCCTGGAGGGGCCGGCGGTGACGGTGGACACGGCGTGCTCGTCGTCGCTGGTCGCGCTGCATCTGGCGGTGCAGTCGCTGCGGGCGGGGGAGTGCTCCCTTGCCTTTGCTGGCGGCGCCACGGTCATGGCGACTCCGGGGATGTTCCTGGAGTTCAGCCGGCAGCGGGGGTTGTCGGCGGACGGGCGGTGCCGGGCGTTCTCTGCGGACGCGGAGGGGACGGGGTGGGCCGAGGGTG
>NZ_JBVKBD010000050.1:0-5631 GCF_055657365.1 Streptomyces sp. NPDC107559
TGGTACTGCAGGGGGGACCCTGTGGGAGAGTAGGACGCCGCCGAACAAATTTTGAGAAAACCCCCGTGCCATTGGCGCGGGGGTTTTCTGCGTTTTACGGTTCGAGGCTGCCGGTGTGTATCGCGGGCGTATCGAAATGGCCTGGCGAGCGCCCTGTTCGTCCTGTGGCGGCCGCTCATGATGTCCGTTCCGAGGTGCGTGTCCGGGCGGTGGCACGGCTGCCACGACACGTTCAACGGTGTGGAGCTCATGACCTTGGTGGCGCACCGGCGCGGAAGCGCCGTCGGGCCAGCCCCGCCCCGCGCCGGCACTGACAGGCTGAGCGTGTGTCAGGTGTGCTCACCTCTTTGCATACGTCGGAGATAGGTTGCGCTTGGGCTCCAGACATGCGCTCACTGATCGTGGAGGACGAGCCCTACCTGGCCGAAGCCGTCCGGGACGGTCTGCGGCTGGAGGTGATCGCGGCCGACATCGCCGACGACGGCGACTCACCCTCAGCTACGCCGGGTTCCTCTTCCTCGCCGGCACGCTCCTGCTGGCTGTGACATGAGTGTTCGTACTGCGCTGGCTGCTGGACGACGACCTAAGAACCCTCCAGAGGGCGTACGGCGTCGTGGTCATCGTCGGACCCAACCGCTTCGACCTCCTGCGCGGCTTCGTTCCCGCGGGGGCCGCGGCACTGGCCTGCATCTTGGTGTTCGGCCTGTTCGGAGGCTGGATCCTCGACCTCGCTTCCCGCCGGACCGGCGGTCTCCTCGGCACGGTCCGGCTCCCCGGCACACCGTGGAGATCGTCCCGGCCCTCGCCGGGTCGTACGCCCGTTGGAGGCGTGGACTAGTTGGTGCCAGCGGTGAGTTCGCTGAACAGCTTGTTCGCCGCGTCCGAGGTGAACTGGCGCTGGAGCTCGGCGCGGGCGATCTGCTTCTTGAACTCGCCCTCGAAGCCGGTGAAGCCGGCGTTGTGCATGGTGTCGGTGATCCACGTCGCGAACGCCTGGTAGTTCCAGATGTGCGGCAGGCAGGTCTGCGAGTAGGTGTCGAGGAGGCTGGAGTCGCCTTCCTCGGCGTGGCGGATCACTGCTCGGGCGAAGACCTCGGCGTCGTGCAGGGCGAGGTGGATGCCCTTGGCGCTCATCGGCGGGACGATGTGGGCGGCGTCGCCGAGGAGGTACAGCCTGCCGTGGCTCATCGGATCGAACACCACGCTGCGCAGCGGCACGATCTGCTTGGACAGGATCGCGCCACGCGCGGGAGGGGTCCCGAAGCGGGCTTCCAGCTCGCTCCAGATGCGCTGGTCCGGCCACTTCTCAGGGGTGTCGTCGACTGCGCACTGGAGGTAGATACGGGTGGCCTCGGGTCCGCGGGGGATCATGCCGGCCAGGCCCCGTTCGTGGATCGCCATGCCGGACGGGACGGTCGGGGTGGCGGCCAGGACGCTGAGCCACGAGTAGCCGTACTCGTGGGAGTACTCGGTCAATGCCGTGGCGGGGATGCTGCGGCGGGAAACGCCGTGGAAGCCGTCGCAGCCGGCGAGGAAGTCGCAGTCGATGGTCCGGACCGAACCGTCGGCGTCCTGGTGGCGTACGACGGAGCGGTTCCCGGTGATGTTCTCCAGGGCGACGCCGGCGGCTTCGTGGCGCAGGTCGCCGCCTTCACGGAGGAATACCTCGGTGAGGTTGCGGACGAGGACCTGCTGCGGGCAGTACAGGCTCTCGTTGTCGTCCTCGTCGACGTCGATCGGCATCGCTTCGCCGTCGATGTAGAAGCCGCCCTCGCTGTGCGGGATCGGATCACCCGCCAGGACTTCCTGGAGCCCCCACTCGCGGAACATGCGCACTCCGGAGGTGTCGATGGTCCCGGCGCGCTGGCGCTGCTCGACGTAGGCGCGGGGGTGCTTCTCCAGCACGATGCAGTCGACACCGTTGCGCAGCAGGAAGTTGCCGAGGGTCAGTCCGGCGACGCCGGCTCCGATGATGACGACTGCCGTGTCGTCGCGTGTCGTGGCCATGGTTATGCGAGCCTCCGTGCTCAGGGCGGTGGACCGGTGGACCGCATCGCCCCGGGCGGCGCGGCCGCCATCGGCGGTGTCGTCCAGGGCGATGCGGTGTGCGGTCACCACCCTGCGACGACCCCAGCCGTGCACACCACCGGTGATCGGACGGCAGATGCCGGAAAGCCGCCAACATGGAGGGTGAGCCGGTGCGGACTGCCCGAGCTGAGCGGACGTCGGCGGTCAGGTGCGGTGACGGCGCAGATCGGCCTGGTAGCGGCCGGGTGTCTGGCCGACGACCTCGGTGAAGGCGTCGATGAAGCTGGAAGGGTTGGACCAGCCGCACGCCACCGCGGTCTCGGTCACCGACATCCCGTCGGTGAGGCGGGCCAGCGCGTGGTGGATGCGCAGGGTGGTGCGCCAGCGGTGGAAGCTCATGCCCAGCTCGGTTCGGAACAGGCGGCTCAGGGTGCGTTCACCGGCCCCCACCCTGCGGCCCAGCTCGGCAAGGGTTGCGGGGTGGGCAGGGTCCTCGTGCAGGAGCGCGGTGGCGGCCCGGAGCCGGTCGTCGTCGGCCTCGGGCAGGTGGAGGGACTGCTCGGCGGTGTCGACAAGCTCGTCCACGATCACGCTGAGCAGCCGTCGGTGGGCGCCGGGGCGCCGCTCCGGGCTGTCGGTGAGCGCGAGGAGCGCTTCGCGCAGCAGCGGGCTGACCGCGAAGACGCTGGGGTGGTCCACGAGCTGTGCGCACAGGTCGAGCGGGATCTGGAGGAGGCGTACGTCGGTCTGGCCGTAGAAGCGGTGGGAGTGCGCGAAGTGCGGGGGTGTCCAGGTGACACGGTTGGCCGGCGCGACCCAGGTTCCGCGTTCCGTGGCTGTGGCCAGCGCTCCGGCGGCGGCATAGACGAGTTGTCCCTCGGCATGCGAGTGGGGGGCAAGCCGATAGCCGTGGGGCAGCCACGCGGCCCCCTGGAGCGGCGCCGCGTCCGGGTCGGACGGCATGGGCGAAGGTCGGCGGTCTTCCGGCATGGGGCGCAAATCTACGGGGGTCCCGTAGGGGTGCCGAGCCGCGTTCGGCAACGGTGGTCAGTCGTCAGGAGCGGGCGCAGGGGTGGAGAGGCGCTCGGGCAGCGCTTGTTCCGCCCAGATGATCTTTCCTCGGCTGATGGGGCGGGTGCCCCAGCGCTCGGTGAGCTCTCTGGTGATGAACAGCCCGCGACCGCCTTCGTCGCTGTCGTCGGCGCGTCGTAGCTGTGGGGCCGTGCTGCTGGTGTCGGAGACTTCGCAGGTCAGTGTCCGGTCTCGGATCAGGCGTAGTCCGATGGGTCCTTGGGAGTAGCGGACAGCGTTGGTGATCAGTTCGCTGACGACCAGTTCGGTGGTGAAGGCGAGGTCTTCGAGGTTCCAGGCGGCGAGTTGGTCGGTCGCATAGGTACGTGCCTTGGCCACGAATTCGGGCGAGGACTGGATGGTCCAGGACGCCAGTTGGTCGGGGCCGAGAGCGCGGGTTCTGGCGAGCAGCAGAACCCCGCAGTCCTGAAAGGCCGGGGTGTTCAGGAGGGATTTGCAGGTTTCCTGGAGGCAGCGGGTGCCGGACGGGAAGAGGGCCTGGGCCTGGTCCTGCGTCCGCGGGGTCTCCTGAGGCGAATCGCCCAGGAGGGGGGAGCCGGCCAGGATGAGATGGGTGCCTTCAGCGAGTGTGTGCTCGGTCGTCCGATAGGTGGATCGCCCGTGTCCCAGTGCCGGTCCGGGCGCGAGTTCGGCTATCTGTACCGTGCCGTCGGGGAGCACGAAGAGCGGTTGCGCGCGGCCTGCGGCAGCGAGCGTGCAGTCTCGGGTGGCGGGGTCATAGACGGCGTAGGTGCAGGTGGCGTCCAGCGGCGCCGTGCGCGAGGTGTCCTGCGGGGAAGAGCCCTGCTGTCCGCTGAACCACGTCACGAGCTCGTGCAGGCGCGTCAGCACCTCGTCCGGCGCCAGATCCAGCGAAGCCAGGGCGCTGATGGCGGCACGCAGCTCGCCCATGGCGGCCGCGGCGGGGAGGCCGTCGCCCAGGACGCGCCCCGCGACCAGAGCGACCCGGGCGCCGGGCAGCGCGATGACGTCGGCCCAGCCGCCGGAGGAGGCGGACGAGTAGCTGTATGCGCTCTCCACGGCGGTGTGGGCCGGGACCTGCGCCGGTCTCTGCCTCATGTGCAGAATGCGGGCAGCCGCGCGGCTACGGCTGTACAGCCGCGCGTTGTCCAGGCACAGCGCGGTGCGGGCGGCCAGCTGCTCCGCAAGGACCCGGTCGTCGTCCTCGTACGCGTCCGGGGTGCGCCAGCGGTAGAAGCCGGCCAGGCCGAGGACCAGGCCCCGGGCGCAGAGCGGCACCACGATGAGCGAGTGCACCCGGACCGTTTTCAGCAGCCGCTGGCGAAACGGGTCGCTCTCCAGCCAGGCAGCGTTCGGGTCCAGCCGTCCGATCAGGCGGGGGCGGAGGTCCGCCAGGGCGTCACGGTACGGCGATCCGGCGGGGAAACCGCTCAGTTCCCCGGCCATGGGGCCGTAGGCCTCCTCGATGAAGTGCATCGAGCGCCAGCCCCAGCGCCGTAGCTCGAGATGCTCGATCAGCGGTCCGGGTTCAAGAGCCTCCCCGCGCAGCACTGGATCCAGCAGATCGACGGTGGTGGTGTCGGCGAAATCCGGGACGGTCGCATCGGCAAGCTCCTGCGCGGTGCGGAAGACGTCGAGCGTCGTGCCGATCCGGGCACTGGCCCCGTCCAGCAGAGCCAGCCGCGCCTGGGCCTGGTGCCGCTGGGTGATGTCCGAGATGGCCGCCGCCACCCCCAGGACGCGGCCCCGCCCATCGCTCAGCCGGAACCAGGCAGTGGCGAGGGTGAACTCACGGTACGGCTCGTGGCGGGAGCGCAACGTGACCAGGACATCGCGTCTGGGCGTACCGGTCGCCAGCACCTCACGCGCCAGGACCTCAAGGGCTTCGGCCTGCTCCAGGCCGAAGCCCTTGAGGGCGTCCACGAGCCGGTAGCCGAGGAACTCGTCGACCGGAAACGCTCTGACGTTGCGCGCGGCGATGTTCATGTGCACGATGCGCAGCTCGGTATCGAACACGTGCAGGCCGATCGGGGACTCGGTGAACAGGGCGCTCAGAATCGCATCGTCCAGGCCACCGCCCAGGTAGCCGGCAGCATCCCGTCCAGCGCTCACGGCACTCCTTCGGCTGAAGGTGACAGACCTCGACTCGGCCTCCGCATCGGATGAATCATATTAGTCCGGGAGAATTACGGACGAATAGACACTTCGGTGATCCGGGTACGGCTTCGGTCGCAGTCCTGCCGCGAGCTCGCCGCACCGAGGGCACCAGGCGGTGGGGGTGCGGCGAGCACGGCGCATCGCAGTCGTAGCAGGCAGGCAGGCAGCCGACCGGGCTTCCTCCTGCGGTCGACCCGACAGACTCGGTTGAAAAGATCTTGACAGAGGGTGGTTGACGCCCCCTTGCCGGATGCGTATAGTTCTCCGGGTTGCCACGGAGCCGTATCGGTTCTGCGGTGGCGTCTCCTGCCGCGGATGCGGCGACAAACCACCAGCACGATCACCCGACGGGGTTCTTTTCGGCGTGTCCGAATTTGAATTCGATATCGGGGT
>NZ_JBVKBD010000051.1:0-5124 GCF_055657365.1 Streptomyces sp. NPDC107559
CTGGAGCTGGCGGTCTGGGCGGGTGACCAGCTCGGCACCCCCACGGTCGAGGAACTCACCCTCCAGACCCCGTTGATCCTTCCCGAACAAGGCGCTGTCCAGCTCCAGGTGACCGTCGGCACCCCCGACGACTCCGGCCGACGGGAACTTTCGATCCACTCGCGTCCGGAACCGTCCGAAGAAGGCGGCGAGACTCCCTGGCAGGAGCACGCGACAGGCGCCCTCACCGCCACACGCACCAAGCCCAACTCACCAGCCGTCACCGGGACATGGCCGCCAGCCGACGCCGCCGCCGTCGATGCCGCCGACCTCTACGACCGCTTCGCAGACGTGGGCTTCGCCTACGGCCCGACCTTCCAGGGTCTGCGGGACGTATGGCGGCGGGGCGACGAGCTCTTCGCCGAGGTCGCCTTGCCCGCGGAGGCGAGCGGCGATGCGGGGGCCTTCGCACTACACCCCGCTCTTCTCGACGCCGCACTGCACGCCGTGGGATTGGGCGGGCTGCTCCGTGCGCAGGACACTTCGGGGCGGCTGCCCTTCGCGTGGAACGGTGTCGAGGTACGCGCCTGGGGGGCCTCGTCGCTCCGTGTCCATCTCGTACGCACCGGTGACGACAGCCTCTCGCTCACCGTCGCCGACACCTCCGGGCAGCTTGTCGCCACCGCGCACGCGCTCGTGCTCCGGCCCGTGACCGCCGAACGGCTGCGCGCTGACGGCCGCCGGAACCTTGACGCGCTGTTCCGCGTCGAGTGGGTCGAGCGTCCGCTCCCGGCCCCGGACCGCCCGCTGACCTGGGCCCTGCTGGCGGCGGACGGCACCCCGTACGAGGCCGGGGCCCTCGCGGCCGGCGCTGTCGCCACCTACTCCGACCTCGATGAGCTCGCCGCCGCCGTGGACGCCGGAATCCCGCTGCCCGACCTCGTGGTCGTACCGAGCGTCGGCCCCACCGCCACGAAGGACCAGCTCCCCGACCTGGCCCACGCCACCACTCATCGCGCCCTGAACCTCGCACAGACCTGGATCGCGGACGAGCGCTTCGCCGCCGCCCGCCTCCTGCTGCTGACGCATCGCGCGGTCGGCGTGCGCCCGGGCGAGCAGGTCACCGACCCGGCGCACGCGGCCGCCCGCGGGCTCGTGCGGTCGGCGGCGGCGGAGAACCCGGGCCGGTTCGCCCTGATCGATGTCGACGAACTCGACGAACTGGCCGACGCCTGGACCCGGTTGCCTTTCCTCGCAGACGGCGACGAGACCGAGTGGGCGGTGCGCGGCGGCGATGTCCTCGTCCCCAGGCTGGCGCGAGCGTCGGCGGGACTTGAGGTACCGGACGGACAGCCGTGGCGCCTGGAGACCCTCGGCCGGGGCACCCTCCAAGGGAACCTTGCCCTCGCGCCGTACCCGGAGGCCGACGGGCCGCTCGCGGAGGGCGAGGTCAGGGTCGGCATGCGCGCGGGCGGACTGAACTTCCGGGACGTCCTCATCGCCCTCGGTATGTACCCCGGCGAGGCGCGCGTGGGTGCGGAGGGCGCCGGAGTCGTCCTCGACGTCGGACCGGGGGTGTCCGGAATCGCCCCCGGCGACCGTGTCATGGGCCTCTTCTACGGCGTCCTCGGCCCCGTCGCCGTCACGGACCGCAGGCTGCTCGTCCGGATCCCCGAGGGCTGGACGTTCACCGACGCGGCCGCCGTACCCGTCGTCTTCCTCACGGCCTATTACGGCCTCGTGGACCTGGCGGACCTGCGCGCGGGCGAATCGGTCCTGATCCACGCGGCCGCCGGCGGCGTCGGCATGGCCGCCATTCAGCTCGCCCGCCACCTCGGAGCGGAGGTCTTCGCCACCGCGAGCTCCGGCAAGTGGGACGCCGTACGTTCCCTCGGCATCACCGACGACCATCTGGCCTCCTCCCGCACCCTGGACTTCGGGCAGCGGTTCGCTGAGATCACCGCCGGTCGCGGCGTGGACGTCGTCCTGAACTCCCTCGCGAAGGAGTACGTCGACACCTCGGCGGGGCTGCTGTCGCGCGGCGGGCGGTTCCTGGAGATGGGCAAGACCGACATCCGGCGGCCCGAGGAGCTGGCGGCGGCCCACTCGGGCGTGCGCTACCAGGCGTTCGACATGCTCGAAGCGGGACCGGACCGTATCGCCGAGATGCTGACGGCGCTCGTGGACCTCTTCGAGAGCGGTGCCCTGCGGCCGCTCCCGGTGACCACGTGGGACGTCCGCGCGGCCGGCGAGGCGTTCCGCTTCCTCGGCCAGGCCCGGCACATCGGCAAGGTCGTTCTCACGGTGCCGGAGACCGAGGCCCAGGGCGCGGCCGCCGACGGGACGGTACTCGTCACCGGTGCGGGCGGTGCGCTGGGCGGGTTGATCGCCCGGCACCTCGTCATCCGGCACGGCGTACGCCGCCTGGTCCTCGCCGGACGTCGGGGCAGCCGTAGCCCGGGAATCAAACAACTTCGGGCAGAACTCGTGGAGTTGGGTGCGCAGGCGGATGTGGTCGCCTGTGACGTGTCGGACCGTGACGCCCTCGCGCGACTGCTCGACACCATCACCGAGACCTCCTCCCTGCACGGCGTGGTCCATACGGCCGGTGTGCTCGACGACGGGGTCATCACCTCGCTCACCCCTGAGCGAGTGGACACAGTGCTGCGGCCCAAGGTCGATGCCGCCTGGCATCTGCACGAGCTGACCCGCGGGCTCGACCTCGCTCACTTCGTGGTCTTCGCGTCCGCCGCCGCCACCTTCGGCGCGGTCGGACAGGCCGGGTACTGCGCGGCCAACACCTTCCTCGACGCCCTCGCCGAACACCGGCGGGCGCTCGGCCTGCCCGCCGTGTCGATGGCGTGGGGACTGTGGGGGCAGCCCGGTGGCATGACGGCCGCCCTCGGCGACGTCGACCGGCGGCGCATGGCGGCCGGAGGCCTGGTGCCGCTGACCGAGGCCGACGGCCTCGCCCTGTTCGACGCGGCGCTGGAGCACGGCGCCCCCACTCTCGTGCCGGCCCGCCTCGACCTGGAGGGGCTGCGCAGGCGCCGCGGCGCCGTGCCGCCCGTCCTGCGCGGCCTGGTCCGTACGACGGCCCCGCGCGCCCAGGAGGGCACGGGCACGGACACCCCGGCCACCGGACTGCGCCGGCGCCTGCACGGCCGTAGCGAGGACGAACAACTCCGGATCGTCCTCGACCTGGTGCGGGCGCAGGCGTCCGCCGTCCTCGGCCACGGCTCCCCGGACGCAGTCGAGGCGGGCCGTGCCTTCCAGGAGATGGGCTTCGACTCGCTGACCGCCGTCGAACTGCGCAACCGGCTGACCATCGAGACCGGCACCCGGCTGCCCGCCACCCTCGTCTTCGACCATCCGACGCCCCGGGCCCTCGCCGCCCGCATCGTCGCCGACGTCACCGGCGAACTCCCCGGCACCGCCGCTCCGGCCCCCGCCGTGACGGCCGACAGCCAGGAGCCCCTCGCCATCGTAGGCATCGCTTGCCACTTCCCCGGCGGGGTCGACTCGCCCGAGGACCTGTGGGAGCTGGTCCTCTCCGGCACCGACGGCATGTCCGGTTTCCCCGCCGACCGCGGCTGGGACCCCATGGGCCTCTACGACCCCGACCCGGACCGGCAGGGCACCACGTACGCCCGCCGCGGCGGCTTCCTGCACAACGTCGCCGGGTTCGACGCGGCCTTCTTCGGGATCTCCCCGCGCGAGGCCGTCTCCATGGATCCCCAGCAGCGACTGCTCCTGGAGACCTCCTGGGAGGCCCTGGAGCGCGCCGGGCTCGACCCCGCCGGCCTGCGCGGCTCCCGCACGGGCGTCTTCGTCGGCGCCAGCGGTCAGACCTACTCCTCACTCCTCGCCCGCGCCGCCGACAACTACGAGGGCTATCTCCTCACCGGCAGCACCGGCAGCGTCCTGTCCGGCCGGCTTGCCTACACTTTCGGCCTGGAGGGCCCGGCGGTGACCGTCGACACCGCCTGCTCGTCGTCTCTGGTCGCCCTGCACCTCGCCGGGCAGGCGCTGCGCACCGGCGAGTGCGAACTCGCTCTCGTGGGCGGCGTCGCCGTGCTGTCGACGCCCGACCTGTTCGTCGAGTTCAGCCGGCAGCGCGGGCTGTCGCCCGACGGCCGCTGCAAGGCGTTCGCCGACACCGCCGACGGAACTGCCTGGTCGGAGGGCGTCGGCGTGATCGTCGTGGAGCGGCTCTCCGCCGCGCGCCGCAACGGGCATCGCGTGCTGGCGGTGGTGCGTGGCAGCGCCGTGAACCAGGACGGTGCCTCCAACGGCCTGTCCGCGCCGAACGGGCCCTCCCAGCAGCGCGTCATCCGCCAGGCCCTCGCCAACGCGGGCCTGCGCCCGACCGAGGTCGACCTGGTCGAGGCGCACGGCACGGGCACGAGGCTCGGCGACCCCATCGAGGCTCAGGCACTGCTCGCCACTTACGGGCAGGAGAGGAACGGTCAACAACCTCTGTGGGTCGGGTCGTTGAAGTCCAACATCGGCCACACCCAGGCCGCCGCCGGCGTCGCAGGACTCATCAAGACCGTGATGGCGCTCCGGCGCGGCGTCCTGCCCCGGACCCTCCACGTCGACCGGCTGACCCAGGAGGTCGACTGGGACAGCGGAAAGGTGGACGTCCTGACAGAGGGCCGGACTTGGCCGGAGGTCGGCCGGCCCCGGCGCGCAGCGGTGTCCGCGTTCGGGGTGAGTGGCACCAACGCGCATGTCGTCGTCGAGCAGTTCCCGGAGGTGGAGCAGACGTCCGGAGCTGCGCTGGCCGCCCCGGTGGTGCCGTGGGTGCTGAGTGCCCGCTCGGCGATCGCCCTGCGCGACCAGGCCCGGCGACTGCAGGCGTCGCCCACGGTCCATGAACTGCCCCATCATGACGCCGCGTTGGCGCTCGCCGTCACACGCACGGCCCATGAGCACCGCGCCGTAGTGATCGGCGCCGACCGAGACGAACTGCTGACCGGGCTCAAGGCCGTCGCCCAGGGCGACACCAGCGCCGACGCCATCACCGGAGTAACCGCCACCGACGACAGGCCGGTGTTCGTCTTTCCTGGTCAGGGTGGTCAGTGGGTGGGGATGGCGGTGGGGTTGTTGGAGTCGTCGCCGGTGTTCGCGTCTCGTTTCGCG
>NZ_JBVKBD010000052.1:0-4351 GCF_055657365.1 Streptomyces sp. NPDC107559
TTACTCGCCCCGTCCTGATTGACCGCACTCCCCCGCACCACCGCCAACACCCGATGACCCGACCGCCGAGCATCCGACAACCGCTCCACCACCAGGACGCCCGCGCCTTCGCCCCAGCCGACCCCGTCGGCCGCCGCGGCAAAGGACTTCGAGCGGCCGTCGGGAGCCAGGCCGCGCTGGCGGCTGAACTCCATCAGGACACCGGGCGCGGCCATTACCGCGACGCCGCCGACGAGGGCGCGGTCGCAGTCGCCGGCACGCAGGGCCTGAGCCGCCAGGTGCAGCGCGACGAGGGACGACGAGCACGCCGTGTCCAGGGTGACGGCCGGGCCTTCGAGGCCGAGTATGTAGGCGATCCGGCCCGACATCACGCTGGGGGTGTTGCCGGTCATGAGGTAGCCGGCCACCTCGTCGGGCGCCTGGGTCAGGGGTGGGGCGTAGTCCCAGGTGTTGGAGCCGACGAAGACGCCGGTGCGGCTGCCGCGCAGCTTCTGCGGGTCGAGGCCCGCGCGCTCCAGCGCCTCCCAGGAGGTCTCCAGCAGGAGCCGCTGCTGCGGATCCATCGCCTGGGCCTCTCGCGGGGAGATCCCGAAGAAGGCGGCGTCGAAGGCGCCGAGGTCGTCCAGGAAGGCTCCTTCGCGGGTGCCGATGGAGCCGGGCCGGGTGAGCTCGGGGTCGTAGAGGTCGTCGACGTTCCAGCCGCGGTCGGCGGGGATCGGGGCGACCGCGTCCGTCCCGGTGGAGACGAGCTCCCAGAGGGCTTCGGGGGTGTGGACGCCCTGCGGGAACCGGCAGGCCATCGCGATGATCGCGAGGGGTTCGCCGACGCGCTCCTCCAGTTCCCGGACGCGTTCCCTGGACTGCACCAGGTCAGCCGTGACCCACTTGAGGTATTCGCGGAGCTTCTTTTCGTTTTCCATGTGCGTGCCGCTCCATCCAGCAGTGTGCGTTGCTCTGGGCTGCTCTGCGCGCTCTGGCTGCTCTGCGCCGCCTTACTCCGACTTGCCGAGTTCCTTGTTGATGAAGTCGAAGATCTCGTCGTCCGAGGCGGACTCGATCTTCTGGGCCGATGCCGCTCCGGCGCTCGTGGCGGCCGGGGCGCCCCCGATCGTGGCGAGGACCTCGCGGGCCCGCTGGACCACGCGGTTCCGTTCGCCGTCTGTCGGTGTCAGGGCCGCGACGGCGGCTTCGAGGGCGTCGATTCCGGCCAGGACGGAGTCGGCGGTCGTCTCCTGCGGCGGGGCGAGCTGTTCGCGCAGGTAGGTGGCCAGGGACGCGGGTGTCGGGTAGTCGAAGACCAGCGTGGCGGGCAGCCTGAGGCCCGTCACCGCGTTGAGCCGGTTGCGCAGCTCGACAGCGATCAAGGAGTCGAAACCGAGTTCCTTGAAGGCGCGTTCCGGCGCGATCTCGGTGGCCGACGCGTGGCCGAGGGCGGTGGCCACGTGGGTGCGGACGAGGGTCGTGAGGAGCTGGTCCTGCTCGGCGGGGGCGAGGCCGGCGAGCCGGTCGCCGAGACGGTCGGGGCGGTCCCCGGGGCCTGCCGGGGCCGTCGTCCCGGCTGGTGTCCTGGCCGCGGCCGTCCGCAGGGCCCGTACGTCGGGCAGGTCACGGATGATCGGGCGGGCCCGGCCGCCGTGCACCTCGGCGACGAAGCGCCGCCAGTCGACGTCGATGACGGTGAGGAACGGCTCGTCCGCGAGCAGGGAGCGGGCCATGACGTCGACGGCGGTACGCGGGTCCATCGGCCGGATGCCGCGCCGTTTGATGCGGGCCTCGTTGGAGCCGAGGGTAGCCATGCCGTCGCCGCCCCACATGCCCCAGCCGAAGGAGGCGCCCACGCGCCCTCGGGCGCGTCGCTGCTGGACAAGAGTGTCGAGGAAGGTGTTGCCGGCGGCGTAGGCCGCCTGGCCCGCCGAGCCGAGTACGCCGGACACGGAGGAGAACAGGACGAACGCCGACAGGTCGAGGTGGACTGTGAGTTCGTGCAGATTGAGCGCCGCGTCGATCTTCGGCCGGAGGACGGCGTCCATGCTCTCGAAGGTGAGGCCGTCGACGATGCCGTCGCGGGAGACACCGGCGGTGTGGATGACGGCGTCGAGCGGGGTGTCGTCGGACAAGGAGTCGAGCAGCTGGCGGAGTTGGGCGCGGTCGGCCACGTCGCACGCGGCGATGGTGACCTTGGCTCCGAGCGCGGTCAGCTCGGCCTCCAGCTCGTCCGCGCCGACCGCGTCGCGTCCGCTGCGGCTGGTCAGGATCAGATGCTCGGCTCCCTCCTCGGCCAGCCAGCGGGCCACGTGTCCGCCGAGAGCACCGGTGCCGCCAGTGACGAGCACCGTGCCGGCCGGCTTCCACGGCCGCTCCGATGACGGCTCGGGTCGGGGGGAGCGCAGCAGGCGTCGTACGAGAACACCCGTGTCACGTACGGCCAGTTGGTCCTCGTCGCGGTCGGCTCCCACCACGTCGACGAGACGGGCGACCGCGCGCTCGCCGGGCGTGGCGGGGACGTCGACCAGGCCGCCCCACTGCTTGGGCTGTTCCAGGGCGATGACCCTTCCCAGGCCCCAGACCGCGGACTGCAGTGGGTGGTCCACGGGGTCGCTGTCGGTTGCGTGCACAGCGTCCTGGGTGGCGATCCACAGGGGTGCCTCGAAGCCGGCGGTGTCCATGGCCTGGACGGTGGTGACGGTGTGCGCGAGGCCCAGGGGGACCGACCGGTGCTCGGGGTGCATGCGTTCGTCCAGGGCGAGCCAGGACAGCACTCCGGCCACGGGTCCGCCGTGTTCGGCGTCGCCGGCGGCCTCACTGAGGCGGTCGGCGAAGGCGGCCCGGTCGGCGGCCAGGGTGTCGTCGACGAGGACGGTGGTCACTCGGGCGCCACGCGCCTGAAGGGCCTGGGCACTCGCGGTGATCCACGGGTGGTCGGCCTGCCCGGCCGGCACGGCGAGCAGCCAGGTGCCGGTGAGGGCCGCGTCGGGGGTGTCGGTGACGCGGCTCCAGTCGATGCGGTAGCGCCAGGAGTCCTCGAGGGCGGCCGTGTCGCCGAGGGCTTGCTTGGCCTCTTCGAGCTGGTTGGCGGAGAGCGGCCGCGCGGCGAGCGAGTCGACGGTGGCGACGGGCGTCCCGGTGACGTCGGCGACGGTCACGCTGACCACGTCCTCGCCGCTGCGCCGGAAGCGTACGCGCAGGGCGTCGGCGCCGGTGGCGTGCGTCCGTACGCCGTTCCAGGAGAACGGCAGGACGGCGGTCTCGGTCTCGCCGTGGTAGCCGAGGACGGTGGCGTGCAGGGCGGCGTCCAGGAGGGCGGGGTGCAGTTCGTAGGCGTCGGCCTGGGAGGCGTACTCCTCGGGCAGGGCGACCTCGGTGAACACCTCCTCGCCCCTGCGCCAGGCGCGCCGCAGACCTCGGAAGGCGGGGCCGTACCCGTAGCCGAGGTCCGCGAACCAGTCGTAGACGCCCTGGACGTCGAGTTCCTCGGCGTCGGCGGGCGGCCAGGCGGTGAGGTTCTGGTCCGCGGTTGCCGGTGGTGCGGCGCCGGCGGCGGTGAGGAAGCCCATGGCGTGCCGGGTCCAGGGCCGGTCCGGTGCCGGCTCTGCGGCTGTGCCTGATCCCGTGCCGGACCGCTGGTCGGCGGCGGGCTCGGTGCGCGAGTACACACCGATCTCGTACCGGCCCGTGGCGTCGCGCCCGCCGACCACGACCTGCACCTGCACGGCGCCGCCCGTGGGTAGGACCAGCGGGGCGTGCAGCGTCAGTTCGTCGATGCCGTCGGCGCCGACACGCCTGGCCGCGTACTGGGCGAGCTCCACGAATCCGGTGCCGGGCAGCAGGACGGTGTCGAGAACCGCGTGGTCCGCAATCCAGGGCTGGGTCGCCGTGGAGAGCCGCCCGGTGAACACCGCACCGGCGCCGTCGGCGAGTTCCACCACCGCGCCGAGCAGCGGATGGTCCGCGCCGCCGATTCCCGCCTCGGCGACCTCCCCGCTGCCGCGCCGGGCCTGCGGACGCAGCCAGTAACTCCTGTGCTGGAAGGGGTAGGTGGGCAGATCCACGGTATGCGCGCGATCTTCGGGGAAGACCTCCCGCCAGTCCACCGGTACACCGTTGACGTGCAGTTCGGCGAGGGACAGCAGGACTCGGTCGAGCCCGCCTTCGTCGCGCCGCAGCGATCCGGTCACCACGAGGTCATGGCCCAGGGTGTCGGCGGTCTCCTGGAGACCCACGGTGAGGACGGGATGGGGGCTGGCCTCGACGAAGACCCGGAAGCCGTCGGTGAGGAGGGTGCGGACGGTGTCCTCGAAGAGAACGGTCTGCCGGAGGTTCGAGTACCAGTAACCCGCGTCCAGTGTCGTGG
>NZ_JBVKBD010000053.1:0-3686 GCF_055657365.1 Streptomyces sp. NPDC107559
GCGAAACGAGACGCGAACACCGGCGACGACTCCAACAACCCCACCGCCATCCCCACCCACTGACCACCCTGACCAGGAAAGACGAACACCGGCCGATGTGTGGAACTGCGAGGCGCGTGGGCGGCGCCGGTCACGAGGTTGGCGGCGGGCAGGCCAGCCGCCAGGGCCTCAAGTCCGGTGCGCAGGACGTCCGTTGTGTCACCCACGACGACCGCCCTGTGTTCGAGGACCGCACGCGTCGTGGCGAGGGACCACCCGATGTCGGCGGGAATGAGGCCGGGTTCGCGGTCGAGGTGGGCCAGGAGTTTGCGGGCCTGGTCCGCGAGGGCCGCCTCGGTGTGAGCCGAGAGCAGCCAGGGCTGCGGGGTCCCGTCCTCACGGGGCTCGGCGTCCGTACGTGCCTCGGGGGGTGCCTCCTCGATGATGAGGTGGGCGTTGGTGCCGCTGGCGCCGAATGAGGAGACGCCGGCCCGGCGGGGCTCCTCGCCGTTCGGCCATGGCCGGTCGTCGCTCAGCAGTCGCACGGTCCCGGACGACCAGTCGACCTTCGGGGTGGGCTCCTCCACGTGCAGGGTCCTGGGCAGCACTCCGTGGCGCAGCGCCATCACCATCTTGATGACCCCGCCAACTCCGGCGGCGGCCTGCGTGTGCCCGATGTTGGACTTCAACGAGCCCAGCCAGAGCGGCCGTTCGTCATCCCGGTCCCGGCCGTACGTGGCCAGCAGCGCCTGCGCCTCGATCGGGTCGCCCAGGGGTGTGCCCGTGCCGTGTGCCTCGACGGCGTCCACCTGGCCGGGACGCAGCCCCGCGTTGGCGAGGGCCTGGCGGATGACGCGCTGCTGGGAGAGCCCGTTCGGCGCGGTCAGGCCGTTGGAGGCACCGTCCTGGTTCACGGCGCTGCCACGCACCACCGCCAGCACGCGATGCCCGTTGCGGCGCGCGTCGGAGACCCGCTCGACAACGAGGAGGCCGACGCCCTCCGCCCAGCCGGTGCCGTCCGCGTCGGCGGAGAACGCCTTGCACCGGCCGTCGGGCGACAGCGCGCGCAACCTGCTGAACTCGACGAACGTGTTCGGGGTGGTCATGGCGACGACGCCGCCCGCGAGCGCGAGAGAGCACTCGCCGGAGCGCAGTGCCTGTGCCGCGAGGTGCAGGGCGACCAGCGATGACGAGCAGGCCGTGTCGACGGTCACGGCCGGGCCCTCCAGGCCGAAGCTGTAGGACAGTCGGCCGGACATGACGCTGGCGGCGTTTCCGGTCATCAGGTAGCCGTCATAGTCCTCCGGGCGGCCGGTCAGCAGGTCCGGATAGTCCTGGCCGTTGGAGCCGACGAAGACTCCGGTACGGCTGCCGCGCAGCGCGTGCGGGTCGAGGCCCGCCCGCTCGATCGCCTCCCACGCGGTCTCCAGCAGCAGCCGCTGCTGCGGGTCCAGGGAGCGGGCCTCACGACGCGAGATACCGAAGAACTGCTCATCGAAAAGCGGCAGTTCGGGCAGGAAGCCACCTTGCTTCGTGTAGCTCCTTCCGGCCGTGTCGGGGTCGGTGTCGTACAGGTCCTCGATGTCCCAGCCGCGGTCGGTGGGGAACCCGGAGACGGCGTCGGTGCCGTCCACGACGAGCCGCCACAACTCCTCCGGTGAGTCGACCCCGCCCGGGTAGCGGCAGGCCATGCCGACGATCGCGATCGGCTCGTCGGCGGGGACGGCCGGTGTCTCCCGGATGGAACCGTCGACGGCGCTCTCGTGGCCCCCCAGTTCCAGGAGGTACGTGGCGAGGGCGAGCGGGGTGGGGTAGTCGAAGACGAGCGTGGTCGGCAGGTCGACGCCGGTGACCGTGCGCAGGCGGTTGCGCAGCTCCACAGCCGCGAGCGAGTCGAATCCGACGTCCTTGAAGGCGCGTTCGTCCTCCACCGCGTCCGTCGAGCCGTATCCCAGGACCTGGGCGACCTCTCGGCGTACGGCATCCAGCACGAAGGCGAACCGGCCGGCGACCGGCCGCTCGGCGACGGCTTTCCGCCAGTCCGAGGCACCGTCGCGCTCCGGTCGCCGGCCCTGCGCCTCCGCCAGGGCGGCGAGAATCGGCCGGTACCGGACCGCGGTGAACTCGGGAAGGAACTCGTCCCAGTCGATGTCGGCCACGACGAGCCCGGGTTCGGCGGTGTCGGCCACGGCCCGGGCCAGGACGCCGAACGCCGCTGCCGGATCGAGCAGCCCGATTCCCCGCCCATGGCGCGGGCTGGTGGCCGCCGTTGCCCACGGACCCCAGGCGATCACGGTACCGGCGAGTCCCCGCGCCCGGCGCCGTTCGACCAGCGCCTGCGCGTACATGCCCGAGAGCGCCTGCGCACCCAGCCCGGGGGACCCCAGGACCTCGACGAGGGAGCCGTACAGCACGAACTGCGTCGCCGGGTCGTCGATCAGCTCGTCCAGGTGGGACGCCCCCTGGATTCCGGGGGCAGTCGCGGGCAGTAGCTGCTCTGCGGTTGCCTCGAGCAGGTGCCGCCCCTCGGCGTTGCCCGCGCCGGCCAGGTGCAGGACGGCACCGAGGCCGGTGGCTGCCTTGAGGTCCCCGACCACCCGGGCGAGCGCCGCGCGGTCGGTCACATCGCAGGAGAGGACGGTGGTCGGGACTCCGTCACCGGTCAGCGAGTCCGCCAGTTCCGCAGCGCCGGGCGCGCCGAGGCCGCTGCGGGACAGGAGCACCAGCCGCTCGGCGCCGTTGGCCGCAGCCCAGCGCGCCGCCCGGCTGCCGAGCGCGCCGGTGCCGCCGGTGACCAGTACGGTGCCGGTCGGCTTCCAGGGATCCGTCCGGTCTGCGCCGCCACCTTCCGGCTGTGCCGGGGCGGGGACGCGTACAAGACGCCGGGCCAGGACCGCCGACCCGCGTACGGCCGTCTCGTCCTCGCCGCCCACACCCTGTTCGACGGCTCCGAGGACAGCCACGAGCCGCTCAGCGGCTTCCACCGACACGGCATCGTCACCGCCCGACAGGTCGATCAGGCCGCCCCAACGCTGCGGTTCCTCCACGGCGGCGATCCGGCCGAGACCCCAGAGCCAGGCCGGTCCGACGGGACCACCGTCGTCGAGGCCGGTCCGCACGGCACCGCGCGTCACACACCAGAACCGGGCCTGAACACCCGCGTCGGAGAGGGCCTGCCACAGGGTGAGGGTGTCCTGCACGTCGTCGGGCGCTTCAAGGAGAGACAGGACTCCAGACAGGGGCTCGGATTTGGACTCGGACTGAGCCAACTCCGAGATTTTCGCTGCAAGTTGGTCTCGATCAAAGGCGCCCTCGGGTACAACCAGGTGGCGAACGCCGGCACCGCGAGCGCCCAAGGCACCCTCCACCACGCCCGCCCAGCCGTCTCCCCTCTCCGGGCGCATGGCCAGCAGCCAGGTGCCCTGTAGGTCGACAGGAGACATGCCGTCGACCTCATGCCACTCGACGCGGTAGCTGCGCTCGACCGGGGACGGCAGGTCAGCCTTTCCGTCGCGCCAGGTGTGGGTGACGTCGGAGGTGAGCCAGTAGCGCTCACGCTGGAAGGCGTAGGTGGGCAGGTCGACTGTGCGTGCGCCTGAACTCTCGTAGAGGGCTTGCCAGTTGACGGACGCGCCGGTGGCCCAGAGGGCGGCGAGGGCCTTGACGGCGGTATGGGGTTCGTCGCGGTTGCGGCGCAGCATCGGGGT
>NZ_JBVKBD010000054.1:0-3412 GCF_055657365.1 Streptomyces sp. NPDC107559
CACGGCCCGGACCAGCTGCCACTCCGCCTCCGTCATGTCGGACACATGGCACCGGGCGCGGTCCGGTCGGTCTGCCGCGTTGCCGAACCTGTGCGTGAGGCAGTCACACGACGGTGGCAGCGCGTTGGACTCCACACCCGCGGGCACGCAAGACTGCGCCAACAGGGCCTCCTGGTACTCGGATGGGATCGCACCCCCGAACTACCAAGAGGCCCTGCTCTTATGCGCCAGCCCGCGCGCGATCACCCGATCAGGAACCCTGTTCGACCAGACCAGCCCCGTCATCGATAAGCGGGACGTCTGACGTCAGCATCCGGTCGGGGGCTTCGCGGATCGGCACGAGCTTTGAAGGCACCTGTTGTTCGGTCGAGTCGGGTCGGCGGGCAGCGACAGGGCTGCCACAAGGTTCCGAGATCGCTTGACCTTGCCCCAGAGGGAGGGGTGACAGTGTCGTCACAGATCACACGGGCGGGCGGTTTGTGCTCGTCGACCAGGCAGGACGAAGAGGGGGAGTTCGTGTGACCGCGACCTGCGTCATTCTCGACATCGGGGGCGTGCTGGAGATCACGCCGAAAACCGGATGGGGGCAACGGTGGGAAGAGCAGCTGGAGCTGCCGCTGGGCACTGTGAATCAGCGGATGCGCGACGTGTGGCGGGCTGGAAGCGTCGGGAGCATCAGCGAACGAGACGTGCACGAACAGGTGGCAACCCGCCTGGATCTCGACGCGCCCCAGGTCGAAGCCTTCATGGCTGATCTCTGGACGGAATACCTGGGGACGCCGAACGAGGAACTCATCTCCTATGTGCGAGGGCTGCGGGGAAGCTGCAGGCTGGGCATCCTGAGCAACAGCTTCGTCGGTGCCCGGGAACGGGAGACAGCGCTGTACCACTTCGACGAACTGGTCGAGCAGATCGTCTACTCGCACGAGATCGGCATCGGCAAGCCCGACCTGCGAGCCTATGAGGCCGCATGCGCCAGCTTGGACGTACGTCCAGAGAGCTGTCTCTTCATCGACGATGTCGCAGTCAACATTGAAGCCGCCCAAGCGGCGGGCATGCAGGGGCATCTGTTCGAGGACAACGCCCGGACCATCACGCGCATCGCAGCTCATCTGGACGCAAGGCCCATGGTTCCAGGGCGTGTCCCGCTCGGATAACGGTGGCCTGGCTGGCACTCAGCCGTTGTCGACCCCGAACCACCTGCGGAAAGTCAGGCCGGCGGCAGCCAGTGTGCTGCGTCGGAAATCCTTCGGCAGATCTGTCGCAAAATGTGGGGTAAAAGTGGGCTTCTCGTGAAGGTGGGCGCAGTGCCACTTCGCCCCGTAGTGTCCCGGGGCATCGGCGCGGGTGCGTTACGACTGCGTCACGAACTCTGTTTTCGCTGGTCTTGTGTCCTGAACATGAGAGGGAGTTGGTTGTAGGCAACTTCTGGAAGTGATGCTGTGTGGGAGATGAAGGTTTTGTGGCCCTTCAGAGCCGCCCTGTGGGGGGAGGCTCTAAACCGCCTCATGCTGCGTTAGCTAATGACTGTCGTGGTGAGCGATGAGGAAAAGGCGTCGTAAGAGGCGTCAGGTGGGGATCGGGAAGACGAACGCAAGTGAATCGCTGCTGACGTGTCGAAAAGAAAATAGACGGCATCGAAACCGGGGTGTGACCAGAACCCCGGGATGAGCCTGGCGGGTGCCCGCTTATTGGCCAGGTGGTGTCCGGCATGTAGGCGACGTGAGTCCGGTCTGCGGCTCCCGCATGGAACAGGAGAAGGCAGGTCGCGATACTGCCCGCCGAGCGGCGGGCGAGAGGGAGTGCCCCAAGCAGCAGTCACTGCAAGGGGTCGAGTACCGACGCGGGGCGTGCCGGCGGACCGGCTCGTAGTAGTGATGAAGCCCCTGTAATGGGGGTGGAGCGAAGGGGCCGGGTCGTTCGTGACTGAGTTGATCGCATCAACCGGACAGCGTCCGGGAGGAGTTCGATGGGCCAGTTGAAATCGTCGACCAAGCCGTTTGATATTTCAAAGTGGGAAATCAAGGAGGCGTGGGAGGAAGTCAGGGCTAACAAGGGTGCACCCGGTGTGGACGGGCAGAGCGTCGTGGACTTCGAGAAGGACCTTGAGAACAATCTGTACAAGGTCTGGAATCGCATGTCATCGGGCTCATACTTTCCGCCTCCGGTGCGTGCGGTGGCCATTCCCAAGCCACACGGGGGCGGCGAGAGAATGCTCGGCATTCCCGCTGTCGCCGACCGCGTGGCCCAGACCGTGGTGGCCCGGCATCTGATGCGCAGGGTGGAGCCAATTTTCCACCCGGACAGCTTCGGATACCGGCCCGGACGGTCCGCCTTGGATGCGGTGGGCAAATGCCGGGAACGCTGCTGGAAAAGGGACTGGGTGGTGGAGTTCGACATCGCCAAGTTCTTCGACAGTGTGCCCTGGGACCTGCTGGTCAAGGCTGTGGAAGCGCACACCGACGCCGTCTGGGTGAAGTTGTACGTGCGGCGGTGGCTCGCCGCCCCGCTCGTCATGCCCGACGGCTCCCTGCTGGAGCGGGAGCGCGGGACCCCTCAAGGGGCTCCGGTGTCGCCCGTCATGGCGAACCTGTTCCTGCACTACACGTTCGACACCTGGATGGACCGGGAGTTCCCGTCCGTCTGGTTCGAACGGTATGCGGACGACGCGGTGCTGCACTGCGTCACCGAGCGCCAGGCCCGGCAGGTGCTGGCCGCGCTCACGGACAGGATGGTCGAAGTCGGGTTGCAGCTGCACCCGGACAAGACCCGGATCATCTACTGCAAGGACGGCCACCGACGTGGCGCTTACGAGCACACGTCGTTCACCTTCCTCGGGTACACGTTCCGCGCCAGGAGGAACCGGAGTCGGCACGGGAACCTGTTCCTGGCGTTCGACCCGGCGGTCAGCAAGGACGCCCTGAAAAGGATGGGGCGGGAGCTGCGGTCCTGGCACCTGCACACCCGTTCCGAACTCTCCTTCCACGAGCTCGCCCGCAGGATCAACCCTGTGGTGGCGGGCTGGCTCAACTACTACAGCCGCTTCAGGTCGTGGGAGCTGATCCCCTTCGTGATGCGCATCAACGCCTACCTGGTGCGCTGGATCCGCCAGAAGTACAAACGGCTTGCGGCCCAGCGGAAGGCCATCGCGAAGATGCAGCAGATCGCCCAGCGATACCCCCGCATGTTCGCGCACTGGCGCCTGACCACTGGTGCTGTATCGGTCTGACGACCAGAACGACAAGAGCCGTGTAACGGGCGACTGTTACGCACGGTTCTGTGAGAGCCGAGGGGTGAGATCCCCCTCGGCTACTCGGCAGAGCAATGCCGGTGATTTAGGGCAACGGTGCAGGTGGGACGCCATGCTGGTGGCGGTTTTGGGTGGATAGGCCCTTGGGGTGAATGGGGAGAT
>NZ_JBVKBD010000055.1:0-3289 GCF_055657365.1 Streptomyces sp. NPDC107559
CGACACCGAACCCGAGTTCATCACCACCCTCCACAAAAACCGCCCGGAACCCGAAGCCCTGACGACCGCGCTGGCGCAGCTCTGGGTCCGCGGGATCAGTCCGGACTGGCGGGCCGTGTTCGGCGGCCGGGTGGCGCGGCGGGTCGTCCTGCCCACCTACCCGTTCCAGCACCAGCGCTTCTGGCAGCCGAACACGGCCCGGTCCAAGGACGCCACCTCGGTCGGCCTCGGCGCGGTGGACCACCCTCTGATCGGGGCCGCGGTGACCCGTGCGGAGACCGGGGAACTCCTGCTGACCGGCCGGCTCTCGCTCGCGTCCCAGCCCTGGCTCGCGGACCACATGGTCCTGGACCGGGTGCTGCTGCCGGGTACGGCGTTCGTGGAGGTGGCCCTCCGCGCGAGCGGCGAGGTCCAGGTCGGCGTCCTGGAGGAGCTGACGCTGGAGGCTCCGCTCGTGCTGCCGGAACAGGGTGGCGTGCAGTTCCAGCTGGCGGTGGGCACACCCGACGAGGCCGGGCGCCGCGAGCTGGCACTGCACTCCCGGCGGGAGAGCGACGCCCCCGGCCGGCCGTGGGTGCGGCACGCCACGGGACTGCTCGGCGCCGACGAGACACGACCGGAGTGGGATCTCACGCTCTGGCCACCGCACGGTGCGCAGCAGATCGACCTGACTACCCGTTACCAGGATCTGGCCAACCAGGGGTTCGGCTACGGTCCCGCCTTCCAGGGGCTGCGTGCGGCGTGGCAGCGGGGCGACGAGGTCTTCGCCGAGCTGCGCCTTCGTGACGGTCACACCGAGGACGAGAGCGCCTTCTGGCTCCATCCGGCGCTGCTCGACTCCGCGCTGCACGCCATCGAGCTGGGCGCGCTGCCCGGCACCGGCGAGCCGCGGCTGCCGTTCGCCTGGAACGGGGTGCGGCTGTTCGCGACGGGGGCCACGGCGGCACGGGTACGGCTGGCGCCTGCCGGGGCGGGCGCCGTGACGATCGAGGTCGCCGATGTCACGGGCGCGCCCGTCGCTTCGGTGGACGCGCTGGCCGTACGCGCCGTAAGCCAGCGGCAGTTGGGCAGTGGCCCCGGGGCCGACCAGGAGGAACTGCTCCGGGTGGAGTGGGTGCCAGCCGGTCCCGGGACGGCTCCCGTCATCTCCACCGTGCTCCGGCTGCGGGGCGGTGAGTCGGTTCACGACACCGTGCACGAGGCGCTCGCGCGTACGCAGCAATGGCTGTCCGAGGACCGGCCGGACGAGGAGCGACTGGTCGTCGTCACCGAGGGCGCTGTCGCGGTGGCGGACGACGAGGACGTACGCGATCTGCCGGCCGCGGCGGCCCTGGGTCTGCTGCGCTCGGCACAGACCGAGAATCCGGACCGGATCGTCCTGGTGGACGTGGCGGACGGCCAGGACGAGACCGCCTTGGCGGTGGCCCTGGCGACCTCGGACACCCAGGTCGCCGTTCGGGGCGGCCGGGCGCTCACTCCGCGGCTGACGTGGGCCGCCGCGGCCGGAACCGGAGCACCGGCGTTCTCACCCGACGGCACCGTGCTGATCACCGGGGCGACCGGGGCACTGGGCGGACTGCTCGCCCGTCACTTCGTCACCGAGCACGGGGTGCGCCGGCTGCTGCTGGTCAGCCGGCGAGGCCGTGCGGCCGACGGGGCAGAGGAGCTGGAGCGTGATCTGACAGCGCTCGGCGCGGAGGTCACCCTGGCCGCCTGCGACGTCGCCGACCGTACCGCCCTGGACGAGCTGCTGGCCGGGATTCCCGACCGTCATCCGCTGACCGGTGTCGTGCACGCGGCCGGCATCCTCGACGACGGAGTGTTCGCGGCGCTGACACCGGACCGCGTCTCCGCCGTGCTGCGTCCCAAGGTCGACGCGGCACGGAACCTGCACGAGGCCACCCGGCATCTGGACCTGGCCGTATTCGCGCTGTTCTCGTCCGTCCAGGGCCTGGTCGGCGGTGCGGGGCAGGCCAACTACGCGGCGGCCAACGCCTATCTGGACGCGCTCGCCCGGCACCGGCGCGCCCAGGGGCTGCCGGCCCTGTCCCTGGCATGGGGTCCGTGGGCGGAGGGCGGTATGGCGGCCGCGCTCGGCGAGGCCGACCATCACCGGTTCGCCCGGCTCGGAATGGTCCCGATCACACCGGCCCGGGGCATGGGTCTCTTCGACGCCGCCGTGGCGCTCGGCCTGCCGTGCGCCGTCCCGTTGCCCCTCGACCCCGCCGCGTTGCAGGCCCGTGGAGCGGAACTGCCCGCGCTGTTCCGCGGGCTGGTCCGGCCGCAGCCGCGCAGGGCCTCGGCGAACGGAGCGACGACAGCCGCCTCGGGGCCGTCTTTTGTCCAGTTGCTCGCCGGGCTCACACCCGAGGAGCGGGAGGAGCAACTCGTCGCGCTGGTCCGCGCCGAGGTCGCCCGCACACTCGACTACGGCAGCCCGGCGGCCGTGGACTCGCGGCGCGGTTTCAAGGATCTGGGCATCGACTCCCTCACCGCGGTCGAACTGCGCAACCGCCTCAACAAGGCCACCGGTCTGCGGTTGCCCGCCACCGTCGTCTTCGACCACCCGACACCCGACGCGGTCGCGCGTCTGCTGCTGGGCGAACTCGCGCCCGCCGCCGAGGAGTCAGTGAGTTCACCGGCCGACGCATGGGGAGAGCGGGAGATCCGGCGCGTGCTCTCCACACTGTCGATCGAACGACTCCGCGGTTCCGGCCTGCTCGACCGGTTGCTCGACCTCACAGAGCCGGTGCCGACGACCGTTGCCACGCAGGCCACGGCCTCGGCTCCGGACGCCACCGACCTTGACATCGACGCGCTCGACGTCGACGCCCTCGTCCGTATGGCTCGCGAGAGCCACGGCTCCTGAGTCCCTGGAGAAGGAACGGCATGAACAACACCTCGTCCGAAGCGGTCGTGGCAGCACTGCGGGACTCACTCAAGGAGAACGGCAGGCTGCGGCAGCAGAACCAGGAGCTGCTCACGGCATCGCGTGAACCGATCGCCGTCATCGGCATGAGCTGCCGCTACCCGGGCGGTGTCACCTCCCCCGAAGGTCTGTGGGAACTCGTGGAGCGGGGCACCGACGCCATCTCACCGTTCCCCGTGGATCGTGGCTGGGACCTGGAGCGCCTACACGACCCGGACCCGGACCGGCCCGGCACCTCGTACACCCGCGAGGGCGGATTCCTGCACGAGGCGGCGGAGTTCGACGCGGAGTTCTTCGGGATCTCCCCGCGTGAGGCGCTCGCCATGGACCCCCAGCAGCGGCTGCTCCTGGAGACCTCCT
>NZ_JBVKBD010000056.1:0-2883 GCF_055657365.1 Streptomyces sp. NPDC107559
GGGCATCTCGCCGGACTGGCAGGTGGTCTTCCCCGGAGCCCGTCGCGTCGATCTGCCCACGTACGCCTTCCAGCGCGAGCGCTACTGGCTCGACGTTCCCCAGGCGTCCGGCGACGTCCGGGCCGCCGGCCTGGGAGCGGCGGACCATCCGCTCCTCGGTGCCGCCATCGCGACCGCCGACAGCGGCGGGGTCCTGCTCACCGGACTGCTTTCCCTCGAAACCCACCCCTGGCTCGCCGACCACGCCGTGAACGGGACCGTTCTGCTGCCCGGCACCGCATTCGTCGAGTTGGCGATCCGGGCGGGCGACGAGACGGGGTGCGGATCCATCGAAGACCTCACCCTTGAGCTCCCCCTGGTCGTGCCCGAGCGTGGTGGCGTCACCCTTCAGGTGGCTGTCGGCCCGGAGTACGAGTCGGGCCGGCGGCAGCTGAGCGTCCACTCGCGCGTCGACGACGGTTCGTGGCTGCGGCACGCGACGGGTGTGCTGTCCTCGGCAGAGGCACCGTCCCCAGTGGGCCTCGGCGCTTGGCCGCCGGCGGGTGCGGAGGCCGTCGACCTGACGGCGTTCTACGAGGGCATGGCCGCCGCGGGCCTGGACTACGGCCCGGTCTTCCAGGGCCTGCGCTCGGTGTGGCGGGGCGGGGACGACGTCTTCGCCGAGGTCGAGCTGCCGGAGGAGTCGGCTGCCGAGGCGGCGGCGTTCGCCCTGCACCCGGCGCTGCTGGACGCAGCCCTGCACGCCCTGGCCGCCGGTGGGCTGGTGTCGCTGGACGACGGCCCGGCCCTGCCGTTCGCGTGGTCCGGCGTCGTCGTGCAGGCTGCCGGTGCGGCGATGGTGCGGGTGAAGCTGTCGCGGACGGCCACCGGTTCGGTGACGCTGGCCGTGGCCGACGGCGCAGGTGACCTGGTGGCCTCTGTCGAGTCGCTGTCGTTGCGGGCCGTCTCGGCGGAGCAATTGCGCGGTGCCGGGAGCGGCGATCAGCTCTTCGGGCTGGAATGGACGCCGTTCACTCCTCCCGCCGCTGGTGACGAGCTGACGATCGCGACTGTCGCGGACTTCGCCGCACTGCGGGAGTCGGAAGGGACACCGGACGTCGTCGTCGTTCCGTGCCCGGCGGGGTCAGGTACGGAGACCGCGGAGCGTGTGCACGGTGTCGTGGGTGAGGTTCTGGCGCTGGTGCAGTGGTGGTTGGCGGGGGAGCGTGCGGGGCGTCTGGTGTTGGTGACGCGTCCGGGTGATCTGGCTCATGCTGCGGTGTGGGGGCTGGTGCGGTCCGCGCAGTCGGAGGATCCGGACCGGATCGTGCTGGTGGAGGCCGAGGAGACCGACGGAGCGGTTGGTGTGCTGCCGGCCGTGCTGGCTTCCGGTGAGTCGCAGGTCGCGGTGGTCGGCGGGGAGGTGTTCGTACCGCGCCTGGTGAAGGCCGTCGGCACGGCTACGGGCACACCGGATTTCGGTTCCGGCACTGTTCTGGTGACGGGTGCGTCGGGTGCGCTGGGCGGGTTGTTCGCCCGGCATCTGGTCGCGGAGCATGGTGTGCGCAGCCTGCTGCTGCTCAGTCGTCGTGGTGCGGACGCGCCTGGTGCGGTCGAGCTGGAGGCCGAACTGGCCGCGTGGGGCGCCGAGGTGCGTTGGGCGGCTTGTGACGCGGCCGATCGGGACGCCCTTGCCGAGGTGTTGTCCGGTACGCCGGTCACGGCCGTGGTGCACACGGCCGGCGTCCTCGACGACGGCGTGATCGCCGCGCTCACCCCGGAGCGCATGGAGAAGGTGCTGCGTCCGAAGGTCGACGCCGTGCTCAACCTCCATGAGCTGACGAGCGACCTGTCGGCGTTCGTCGTCTTCTCCTCGGTGTCCGGAATCCTGGGCAGCGCGGGACAGGCCAATTACGCGGCGGCGAACACCTTCCTCGACGCCTTCGCCGAAGCCCGCCGCGCCCGAGGGCTCCCCGCCACGTCGTTGGCGTGGGGTCTGTGGGAGCTGGGCGGCGGCATGGCCGACCGGCTCGACCAGGCGGACCTCGCCCGGCTCGAGCGGGTGGGCCTGGCCCCGATGGCCGTCGGCGAAGGACTGCGGCTGTTCGACGCGGCCCTGGCCCTGGACCGGGCCGCCGTCGCCCCGCTGCGGTTGGACCTGGGCGGGCTGCAGGGCACGGTGCCGCCGGTCCTGCGAGGGTTGCGCGGACCTGTACGGGGCACCGCGCGGCGCGCGGCGCGGACCGCGCCGAGGGGATCGCTGGGGCAGCGGCTGGCCGGGCTGCCGGAGGCCGAGCGCGAGCAGGTGGTGCTGGACCTGGTGCGCACCGAGGTCGCCGCCGTGCTCGGCCACGCCTCGACCCAGGCCGTACAGCCGGAACACGCCTTCCAGGACGCCGGTTTCGACTCGCTCACCTCGGTGGAACTCCGTAACCGGCTGAACGCGACGACCGGGCTGCGGCTCCCCGCGACCCTGGTCTTCGACCACCCCACGCCCGTCGCGCTCTCCCGCTTCCTGCTGGCCGAGACGCTGGGCGTCCAGGAGCGGTCCGAGGCCGCGGTCGCCACGGTGACCGGGACGGACGAACCGATCGCGCTCGTGGGCATGGCCTGCCGGTTCCCCGGTGACGTGCGGTCGCCCGAGGACCTGTGGCGTCTCGTCGCCTCCGGCAGCGACGCGATCTCGGGCTTCCCCGAGGACCGCGGCTGGGACGTCGAGGCCCTCTACGACCCGGACCCCGACCGCTCCGGCAAGTCCTATGTGCGGCATGGCGGCTTCCTCCACGAGGCCGCCGAGTTCGACCCGGCCTTCTTCGGGATCTCGCCGCGTGAGGCGCTGGCGATGGACCCGCAGCAGCGGTTGCTGCTGGAGACGTCTTGGGAGGCGTTCGAGCGGGCCGGGAT
>NZ_JBVKBD010000057.1:0-1288 GCF_055657365.1 Streptomyces sp. NPDC107559
CTCGTGACTGCGTGCCTTTTGAAGAATGAGCCTGCGAGTTTGCGGTGTGTTGCGAGGTTAACCCGGGTGGGGAAGCCGTAGCGAAAGCGAGTCCGAACAGGGCGATTCAGTAGCACGCTCAAGACCCGAAGCGGAGTGATCTAGCCATGGGCAGGTTGAAGCGGAGGTAAGACTTCGTGGAGGACCGAACCCACCAGGGTTGAAAACCTGGGGGATGACCTGTGGTTAGGGGTGAAAGGCCAATCAAACTCCGTGATAGCTGGTTCTCCCCGAAATGCATTTAGGTGCAGCGTCGTGTGTTTCTTGCCGGAGGTAGAGCACTGGATAGGCGATGGGCCCTACCGGGTTACTGACCTTAGCCAAACTCCGAATGCCGGTAAGTGAGAGCGCGGCAGTGAGACTGTGGGGGATAAGCTCCATGGTCGAGAGGGAAACAGCCCAGAGCATCGACTAAGGCCCCTAAGCGTACGCTAAGTGGGAAAGGATGTGGAGTCGCACAGACAACCAGGAGGTTGGCTTAGAAGCAGCCACCCTTGAAAGAGTGCGTAATAGCTCACTGGTCTAGTGATTCCGCGCCGACAATGTAGCGGGGCTCAAGCGTACCGCCGAAGTCGTGTCATTGCAGCAATAGGGCCAACGCCTGCTGTGATGGGTAGGGGAGCGTCGTGTGCCGGGTGAAGCTGCGCCGGAAGGCAGTGGTGGACGGTTCACGAGTGAGAATGCAGGCATGAGTAGCGATACAAACGTGAGAAACGTTTGCGCCGATTGACTAAGGGTTCCTGGGTCAAGCTGATCTGCCCAGGGTAAGTCGGGACCTAAGGCGAGGCCGACAGGCGTAGTCGATGGATAACCGGTTGATATTCCGGTACCCGCTGTGAAGCGTCAAACATCGAGCATCGTGATGCTAAGGCCGTGAAGCCGTTCCGGACCCTTCGGGGAAAGGAAAGTGGTGGAGCCGCCGGCCCAAGCGGTTAGTAGGTGAGTGATGGGGTGACGCAGGAAGGTAGTCCATCCCGGGCGGTGGTTGTCCCGGGGTAAGGGTGTAGGCCGTGCGATAGGCAAATCCGTCGCACATTAAGGCTGAGACCTGATGCCGAGCCGATTGTGGTGAAGTGGATGATCCTATGCTGTCGAGAAAAGCCTCTAGCGAGTTTCATGGCGGCCCGTACCCTAAACCGACTCAGGTGGTCAGGTAGAGAATACCGAGGCGTTCGGGTGAACTATGGTTAAGGAACTCGGCAAAATGCCCCCGTAACTTCGGGAGAAGGGGGGCCACGTCTGGTGATGA
>NZ_JBVKBD010000057.1:1384-2765 GCF_055657365.1 Streptomyces sp. NPDC107559
TCTGAGCTGGGGGTGGCCGCAGAGACCAGCGAGAAGCGACTGTTTACTAAAAACACAGGTCCGTGCGAAGCCGTAAGGCGATGTATACGGACTGACGCCTGCCCGGTGCTGGAACGTTAAGGGGACCGGTTAGTCAAACTTCGGTTTGGCGAAGCTGAGAACTTAAGCGCCAGTAAACGGCGGTGGTAACTATAACCATCCTAAGGTAGCGAAATTCCTTGTCGGGTAAGTTCCGACCTGCACGAATGGCGTAACGACTTCTCGACTGTCTCAACCATAGGCCCGGTGAAATTGCACTACGAGTAAAGATGCTCGTTTCGCGCAGCAGGACGGAAAGACCCCGGGACCTTTACTACAGTTTGATATTGGTGTTCGGTTCGGCTTGTGTAGGATAGCTGGGAGACTTTGAAGCAGCCACGCCAGTGGTTGTGGAGTCGTCGTTGAAATACCAGTCTGGTCGTGCTGGATGTCTAACCTGGGTCCGTGATCCGGATCAGGGACAGTGTCTGATGGGTAGTTTAACTGGGGCGGTTGCCTCCTAAAGAGTAACGGAGGCGCCCAAAGGTTCCCTCAGCCTGGTTGGCAATCAGGTGTTGAGTGTAAGTGCACAAGGGAGCTTGACTGTGAGACCGACGGGTCGAGCAGGGACGAAAGTCGGGACTAGTGATCCGGCGGTGGCTTGTGGAAGCGCCGTCGCTCAACGGATAAAAGGTACCCCGGGGATAACAGGCTGATCTTCCCCAAGAGTCCATATCGACGGGATGGTTTGGCACCTCGATGTCGGCTCGTCGCATCCTGGGGCTGGAGTCGGTCCCAAGGGTTGGGCTGTTCGCCCATTAAAGCGGTACGCGAGCTGGGTTTAGAACGTCGTGAGACAGTTCGGTCCCTATCCGCTGCGCGCGCAGGAATATTGAGAAGGGCTGTCCCTAGTACGAGAGGACCGGGACGGACGAACCTCTGGTGTGCCAGTTGTTCTGCCAAGGGCATGGCTGGTTGGCTACGTTCGGGAGGGATAACCGCTGAAAGCATCTAAGCGGGAAGCCTGCTTCGAGATGAGTATTCCCACCCACTTGATGGGGTAAGGCTCCCAGTAGACGACTGGGTTGATAGGCCGGATCTGGAAGCCCAGTAATGGGTGGAGGTGACCGGTACTAATAGGCCGAGGGCTTGTCCTCAGTTGCTCGCGTCCACTGTGTTGGTTCTGAAACCACGAACAACCCCACGTTTGTCACAGAGCGTGGTGCGGTTGTCAGTTTCATAGTGTTTCGGTGGTTATAGCGTGAGGGAAACGCCCGGTTACATTCCGAACCCGGAAGCTAAGCCTCACAGCGCCGATGGTACTGCAGGGGGGACCCTGTGGGAGAGTAGGACGCCGCCGAAC
>NZ_JBVKBD010000058.1:0-1785 GCF_055657365.1 Streptomyces sp. NPDC107559
CAGAGCAATGCCGGTGATTTAGGGCAACGGTGCAGGTGGGACGCCATGCTGGTGGCGGTTTTGGGTGGATAGGCCCTTGGGGTGAATGGGGAGATCCACCCCGATCTGATGATGCGCCAGATGATCTCGGGACATGGCAACGGGGCTCCCGGTAGGACAGAAGATCGACCAAGATCCGACTGTCTGCAAGGGAGCCCCGTTGGGCGTTCAGTCTGCCATCGCTGCTGCCCCCATCGTCGCGTCGACGATTCGTCCGGTGTCTCCTCGAAGGCCGCGAAGGCGGTTGGAGCCGCAGTTCGGCGACCGGATCCGGCTCGGCGTACTCACTGAGGAGATCACCCCCGAAGCGGTCGACGAGGTACTGGAGTTGACTGGAAGGGCCGAGCGCCGCCGCAGGCTTCTGCCAGCCCGCGCGGTGGTCTACTTCGTCTTGGCTCTGTGCTTGTTCAGCAGCTCCGACAGCACCGGGCCGCCGGGATACCGGGTGGTCCTGCGGGCCCTGACCGAGAAACTGCGGCACCTGCCGGGCGGCCTCGTCCAGCGCCTGCCCACCAGTTCGGCCCTCACCAGGGCCCGCCAGCGCCTGGGAGACAAGCCGTTCCATGCACTCTTCGAACGCCGGTGCGGCGCCCAAGCGACACCCGCGACCCCGGGAGCGTTCGCCTTCGGCCTGCGGCTGGTCGCCTGGGACGGCACCGCGCTGGACGTACCGGACACCGCCGAGAATGCCGCCGCGTTCGGATTCACCGGCCGCGACGGCACCAACAAGAGCGGAAACCCGCAGGTCAGACTGATGTCACTGATCGAGTGCGGCACCCACGCCCTCATCGACGCGGCCTTCGACTCGATCGCCGAATTCAGCGAGCACAAGCTCGCCCGACGCCTGCTCGCCTCCCTGCGGCCAGGCATGCTGCTGCTGGCCGACCGCAACTTCGCCGGCCATGAACTGTGGGGCCTGGTCGAAGCGACCGGCAGCCACCTCGCCTGGCGGATCAAGAAGAACCTCGTCCTGCCACCGCTGTGGGTGCTGCCCGACGGCTCGTACGTGTCCGTCATGCCCACCCCCGCCGAGGGTCAGCGCCTGGGCAACGCCCGCTTCCACGGCCGCAACCCGACAGGGCTGCCCCAAGGACACCTCGTGCGCATCATCGACTACACCGTCACCGTCCGGCCCCAGCACGGGCCGCCCCACGTGGAGAAGTTCCGCCTGGCGACCAGCCTGCTCGACCACCGGCAAGCGCCCGCACGGCAGTTGGCCCACCTCTACCACCAACGCTGGGAGATCGAGAACGGCTTCGCCGAGCTCAAAAACCGCCTGCGGGGCGCCGGCTTCATCCTGCGTTCCAAGACCCCCGAGCTCATCTGCCAGGAGATCTACGCACTCCTCACCGTCTACCAGGCACTATGCGCGCTCAAAGTCCACGCAGCCGAACAAGGTGAGGTCGATCCCGACCGGATCTCCTTCACCACCACCGTGCAGCTCGCCCGGCTCAAGACCGCCGGACAGACCGCGGCGAGCCCGCAGGTCCTGCGCGCAGCCCGAGCCGAAGTCGTCCGGGAACTCCTCAACGACCTCCTGCCCTCACGCCGCGACCGCCGCTGCCAACGACTGAAGAAGCCACCGAGGAACACCTTCGAAGCCAAACGCCGGGACGAGCCCCGCCCTCCCAGCCACGTCAGCTACACACTCAAGGTCACACGGAACCCCGAACACCGGCCCTCACCTGCGAAAACGCCCTAAATCACCGGCATTGCTGGTCAGAGGCACTTTCTGCTTTCCTGACC
>NZ_JBVKBD010000059.1:0-1781 GCF_055657365.1 Streptomyces sp. NPDC107559
GGGTCTGGCCCAAGTTGTGTGGGGTGGTGACGCAGCGTCATGCGAGGAGGACTCGTTTCCGGAGGAGCGGGAACCCGGCGCGGCCGAACATCTGCCGTTTGAGCATCTTGATCCGGTTGACTGCTCCTTCGACCGGCCCGGAGTTCCAGTCGGTGGTCAGCCCGGCGGTCACCGCATCGAAGTCGCCTTCCAGACCGACTGCGAAGGTGCTGATGCCGGGCAGGCCCGACGTCACTGCCGCAGTGATCCACTCGGGCAGGCGCAAGCCGTCGAGCGTCGTGAGCATCTCCGCGAACGAGCTGGTCAGCTCAGCGGCGGAGGCCAGTTCTGGGATGCGGTCGAGGACTGCCTTGCGGTGGAGTTTGTCCTCCTCGGTCAGGGTGGCCGGGTGCCGGGTGAGCCAGCCGGTCACCTGCCGTACCGACGGTGGTGGCGGAGCCGGAGTGAAGCCCTCGCGCTGGGGAAGGTCGCGGCGGATCCAGTCGCAGACGATGGAGTAGTGGCCACGGAATCCCCGGGTGCGGATCTCCCGGAAGAGAGCCAGGACGGTCACTCGTCCCCCGGTCTCGGCCCAACGTGCGGCCAGGTAGGGCTTGAACGGATCGAGCTTGCTCGGGAGCTGTCGTTTGCGGCCCTTGACCATGTCCTGCCAGGACGCTGCGCGGGCGTATCGCTGCACGGTGTGTCGGCCCCAGCCCAGATGCTGTGCGACGGCCCGCAGGCTCAGCCCCTGGGCGAGGAGTTCGTGGACCAGGGCGTGGTGCATCCGGGCCCGCTCGGCGAACTTGCCCGTCGGCGCGTCCGTTTCATCGTCCCGACCGGCGGCTTCTCCGGTCGGGGTCTCCCAGACGGGTTCCAGTTCGGGGACCGCCAGGGGCAGGTCACGCAGGCCGGAGCGGTGGGCGGCCACCGTTTTCTCGACGGCGTTAGCGAGGTTCTGCCAGAGGTGGAAGCGGTCGGCGACCTGGAGGGCTTGGGGTGCGGCGGTGTCGGCCGCTTCGGCGTAGGCGCCGGCGCGGTCGCGGCAGATGACTTCGATTCCGGGGTGGGCCGCGAGCCAGGGGGCGAGGGTGGCGGCGTCACGTTCGGGGAGCAGGTCGAGGACCCGGTGGGTCTCGGCGTCGATCACGACCGTTCCGTAGACGTGACCGCGGCGCAGGGCGAAGTCGTCCACGCCGACGGCGCGGGGCTCGGCCAGTACCGGGTCAGGCAGGTCCATCACCCGCCGCAACAGCGTATTTCGGCTGGTCACGATGCCCAGATGCGCGGCGAGGCGGGCTCCGGCCCGCCCAGCGAGCGCCAGCCCGACCCTGCTCATCGCGGACCGCAGACGCTCAGTGGTCCGGCCATGGCGCCTGGTCAGTCCCGGCACCTGCTCAACGAACGTGCGCCGCGGACAGCCCGAGGCCGCGCAAATGAACCGGCGGACCCTCAGCACCAAGACACACGGCCGCCCACCACAGGCCAGATCCCCGGGAAAGCGCCGGTAGGAGGCGTGGACCTGAGCCGACCAGTCCCCGCAGGCCGGACAGCGAGCACCGCTCGCGGTGCACCGTGCCTCGACGCGTATCGCTTCGTCGTTCGTCTCGACGGACGTGATCACGACCATCGTGCTCGACGGGAACAACAGCGCCTGCACCGCAGAGGAATCTTCGTTCACGGCGACCGAATGTCGAGCACACCAGCCATATGAGGAGCGAAATCCGGGCGACCTCCAAGCCGCAGCAGCGAAGATCAACAACTACAACGAGTAGCCACTCCACACAACTTGGGCCAGACCC
>NZ_JBVKBD010000061.1:0-1481 GCF_055657365.1 Streptomyces sp. NPDC107559
GTGCTCATCGCCAACCGTGGCGAAATCGCTGTTCGCGTTGCCCGGGCCTGCCGGGACGCCGGGATCGGGAGCGTGGCCGTCTACGCCGACCCGGACCGGGACGCTCTGCATGTCCGTGCCGCGGATGAGGCGTTCGCCCTGGGCGGTGACACCCCGGCGACCAGCTACCTGGACATCGTCAAGGTGCTGAACGCCGCCCGTGAGTCCGGCGCGGACGCCATCCACCCCGGCTACGGCTTCCTCTCGGAGAACGCCGAGTTCGCCCAGGCCGTCCTGGACGCGGGCCTGATCTGGATCGGCCCGCCCCCGCAGGCGATCCGCGACCTGGGTGACAAGGTCGCCGCCCGGCACATCGCCCAGCGCGCCGGTGCCCCGCTGGTGGCCGGCACCCCCGACCCGGTCTCCGGCGCCGACGAGGTCGTCGCGTTCGCCGAGGAGCACGGCCTGCCGATCGCCATCAAGGCGGCCTTCGGCGGCGGCGGCCGCGGCCTGAAGGTCGCCCGCACCCTCGAAGAGGTCCCGGAGCTGTACGACTCCGCCGTCCGTGAGGCCGTCGCGGCCTTCGGGCGCGGCGAGTGCTTCGTCGAGCGCTACCTCGACAAGCCCCGGCACGTGGAGACCCAGTGCCTGGCCGACACCCACGGCAACGTGGTCGTCGTCTCCACCCGTGACTGCTCGCTCCAGCGCCGCCACCAGAAGCTGGTCGAGGAGGCGCCGGCGCCGTTCCTGTCCGAGGCGCAGGTCGCCGAGCTGTACAGCTCCTCGAAGGCGATCCTGAAGGAGGCCGGCTACGTCGGCGCGGGCACCGTGGAGTTCCTGGTCGGCGCCGACGGCACGATCTCCTTCCTGGAGGTCAACACCCGTCTGCAGGTCGAGCACCCGGTGACCGAGGAGGTCGCCGGCATCGACCTGGTGCGCGAGATGTTCCGTATCGCGGACGGCGAGGCCCTCGGCTACGACGACCCCGCCCTGCGCGGACATTCCTTCGAGTTCCGGATCAACGGCGAGGACCCGGGCCGCGGCTTCCTGCCCGCCCCCGGCACCGTCACCGCCTTCGACGCGCCGAGCGGGCCGGGCGTGCGCCTGGACGCGGGCGTGGAGTCCGGCAGCGTCATCGGCCCGGCCTGGGACTCCCTGCTGGCCAAGCTGATCGTCACCGGCGCCACCCGCGAGCAGGCCCTTCAGCGGGCCGCCCGCGCGCTGGCGGAGTTCAAGGTCGAGGGCATGGCCACCGCGATCCCGTTCCACCGCGCGGTCGTCGAGGACCCCGCGTTCGCTCCCGAGCTGACCGGCTCCGACGCGCCGTTCACGGTCCACACCCGCTGGATCGAGACCGAGTTCGTCAACGAGATCAAGCCGTTCGCGGCCCCGGCCGACGCCGAGGCGGACGAGGAGGCCGGTCGCGAGACGGTTGTCGTCGAGGTCGGCGGCAAGCGCCTGGAGGTCTCGCTCCCCGTCTCGCTCGGCATGTCGCTGGCCCG
>NZ_JBVKBD010000062.1:0-1441 GCF_055657365.1 Streptomyces sp. NPDC107559
GTCCTACCTTTCTTCTTGGGCTTGATCGGTCATTCGTAAGATCGATGGGCCCAGGGGCTCTGGGTATGGCTGTCACAGGCACGCCGCTGGATGGCTCAGGAGACTTGGCCGCCCGGAGCCCCGCGACGACTCGACCGCTAATTGGGAGACGCGACCCGATCGCTGTGTAGGACAACGTCGGCGAGGTCGTCTGCCGGGTTCATGCACGACGAGCTGGCGGAGGTGGCCGTGCCCGAGATCTGGGCCGGAGTGGACATCGGCAAGGAACACCACCACTGCGTGGTGATCGACGCCCAGGGCAAGCGGCTGCTGTCGCGGCGGGTGCTGAACGACGAGACCGAGCTGCTCAAGCTCGTGGCCGACGTGCTGGAGCTGTCGCGCGACGTGCTCTGGGCGGTGGACATCAACCATGGCGGTGCCGCGCTCCTGCTCGGCCTGCTGGTCGGCCACGACCAGCGCATCACCTACATCACCGGCCTGGCCGTCCACCGCGCCTCGGCCGGCTACCGGAGCCAGGCCAAGACCGACGCGAAGGACGCCTTCGTCATCGCCGACCAGGCCCGCATGCGCACCGACCTCGGCGTCCTGCGGCCCGGAGACGAGATATCCGTCGACCTGCGCACCCTGGTCACTCGCCGCACCGACCTGGTCTGTGACCGCACCCGGCAGATCAACCGCCTTCGCGCTCAACTGCTGGAGATCTTCCCCGCGTTGGAACGCGCCCTGGACCTGACCAGGAAGGGCCCGATCCTGCTGCTGACCGGCTACCAGACCCCGGCCGCGATCCGCCGCGCCGGCATCCCGCGCATCACCACCTGGCTCAAAAACCGCAAGGTCTACGGCAGTGCTGCCCTGGCCAAAGCCGTCGTGGAGGCAGCCGAGGCCCAGAACACCGCACTGCCCGGCGAGAAACTCGCGGCCACCATGGTGGCCCGCCTGGCGAAGGGGGTGATGGCCCTCGATGAGGAGATCGCCGAGATCGAAGCCCTGATCGAGGCCCGGTTTCGCGAGCACCCGCACGCCGAAGTGATCCAGAGCCTGCCGGGCATGGGCGCCATGCTGAGCGCGGAGTTCCTCGCCGCGACGGGCGGCGACATGGACGCTTTCGGCACTGCCGACCGCCTGGCCGGCTACGCCGGCCTTGCCCCCGTCCCCCGCGATTCCGGACGCGTCAGCGGCAACCTCCACCGCCCGCGCCGCTACCACCGCGGCCTGCTCCGCGCCTTCTACCTCTCCGCATTCGCCAGCCTCCGAAGCTGCCTGGCCTCCAAGCGCTTCTACGAACGCAAGCGGGCCGAAGGCAAAGGACACAAGCAGGCGCTGCTGGCGCTCGCCCGCCGCCGGGCCAACGTCCTGTGGGCCATGATCCGCGACGGAGCGTGCTACCAAGCCACACCACCGGTCACGGCAGCGGCTTGACAACGTCATTGGGAAGTCTCCT
>NZ_JBVKBD010000063.1:0-1424 GCF_055657365.1 Streptomyces sp. NPDC107559
GGTGTGGGTATGTTGCGGTGGCAGGTGGGGCAGGCGCCGGTCCAGGTGGCGAGGAGTGTCTGCAGTTCGCGGACGATCCGGTAGAGACTCAGGCCTGCGCTGCTTCTTTTGGGTCGTGTGCCAGTCGTCGCAGGGTGCAGAAGGCGTGGGCGGCGGAGACCAGGGTGACGTGGTGGTGCCAGCCGTTCCAGGTGCGGCCTTCGAAGTGGGCCAGGCCCAGGGCCTGCTTCATCTCGCGGTAGTCGTGCTCGATGCGCCAGCGCAGTTTCGCCAGCCGGACCAGGGTGGCCAGCGGCATCCCGGAAGGCAGGTTCGACAGCCAGAACTGCACAGGTTCGGCTTCGTTGGCGGGCCACTCCGCCAGCAGCCAGCGCTCGGACAGCTCTGCCGTGTCGCTGGTCCTGCGGACGCCGCGGCCGGCGGGACGGACCCGCAGGGCGACGAACCGCGAGTACATCCGTTTGAAGCCGCTGCGGCCCCTGCCCGGACGGGAGCCTTCCCGCCAGGCCACCGGCCTGGCCGCCGTCCGGCCGGCGGCGACGACCAGGTCTTTCAAGGTCCGGGCCGGCTCGGGGTAGCGCGCTGTGGGTGGACGGCCGGTGCCCGCATAGACGGGCTGGACCGGACGGACGTCGGCGGGCTGGGCGGTGTGACGGCCGGAGATGCCGACCGCGTAGAACAGCTTGCGTTCCTCCAGGCCGTCACGGAAGGCGGCGGCGTCACCGTATCCGGCGTCCGCGACGACCAAGGGAATGCTGACGCCCCAGGACCGCGTCTCGTCGATCATGTCCAGGGCGAGCTGCCACTTCTCCACGTGGCCCACCCCGGCAGGGATGCCGCAGCGGGTGCGGCGGGCCACCCTGTCCGCATCGGCCTCCGCGGAGGCGGGATCCCAGGACGCGGGCAGGAACAGCCGCCAGTTCACCGCGGCCGAGGCGTGATCACATGCCAAGTGGAGCGACACCCCGACCTGGCAGTTGGTGACCTTGCCCGCGGTGCCGGTGTACTGCCGGGACACACACGCCGAGGCATCCCCGTCCTTCAGGAAGCCGGTGTCATCGATGATCAACGCCTCCGGCCCGACCACGTCCTGCATCCTCCAGGCCAGCCGGGCCCGCACATGCGCCGGATCCCAGGGGCTGGAGGTGATGAAGTGCGCCAGCGCCTGCCGGTTGCCGTCCTCGCCGAGACGGGCCGCCATTGGCTCCACCGACTTGCGCCGCCCGTCCAGGAGCAATCCTCGTACGTACGCCTGTCCCCACCGCCGCTGATCCGCACGGAAGAACCCGTCGAACAGATCCGCCGCGAACGCCTCCAAGTCCTTACGGACTTCGGCCATCTCCTCAGGTGTCACACCATCCCAACGACACCAACCCACCAGCAGACACTCCAACCACGAGTGAATCTGACCAAGCCCTACTAGG
>NZ_JBVKBD010000064.1:0-1093 GCF_055657365.1 Streptomyces sp. NPDC107559
AGACGTCATCCGCTTTCCGAACGTGATGGTTTGGTTCGGGCTGGGTGGGCATGAACTCCGGCTGGCAGCGGGAGAGATGGGTGTGTTTCGTCCGCTCGTCCTGGTCGTGGAGGTGCCCGGTGCCGTCGGTGATCGGTCTGTTGGAGGCCCGGGAGAAGGAGATCCGGGAGGAGGTGGCACGCCTGCGTGACGCCCTCGATGAGGCGGAACGTGCTCTTCGGCGTCTGGTGGATGCCCGGGTCACGGTGGCGGAGGTGTGCTGACCGGGGAGCCGGACGTGGCGCCGGAGTCTGTGCGGCAGGGGCGGTTGTGGGATCGACGGTGCCGCACCGGAGCGAGGGCATGACGGCATCGGTGCTGGCAGTGGACTACCAGCACATCGTGGGCCTGCTGGAGTCGGACGTCGGTCGGGAGGGCATGCGCTGTCAGCAGCTGGCTGCGGCTCTGGGGCTCGAGGTGGTGCCGGCGAAGGTCGAGGGGGTGCGGTCGAAGGCGAAGCGGCTGGCGGAGCGGGGCTGGATCCGGCAAGTGCGGCCCGGAGTGTTCACCGCACTGACGCAGAGCGGCTGAATCCTGTCGAGTGCCGGTCGGCGAGGCGGCCGCTCATGAGCATCGTCATCGACCACAGCACCATGGCCTCGTGCATGACGGACAGCGTCTCGTGGTCCCGCACGAGACGACGCGAACGCATGAGCCGGCTGAGCGTCCGTTCCGCCACCCACCTGCGGGGCAACACCACGAACCCCGACGTGTCATCGGTGCGTCTGACGATGTCCAGGGTGAGGCGGAGCTCTTCTTGGGCCCAGTCGACGAGCCGGCCGGAACAGCCGCCGTCCGCCCACACCAGGCGGATGGAGAAGTGCTGTCGTCGCAGCCGCTCCAGCAGCCCGACGGCGGCGTCGCGGTCCTGGACACTCGCCGCGGTCACCGCGACGGCCAGGACCAGGCCGAGGCAGTCCACCACCAGGTGCCGCTTGCGGCCGCCCACCTTCTTCCCGCCGTCCCAGCCGGACGTCGGGCGCGGGATGTTCGCCGCCGCTCGCACCGACTGCGAGTCCACAATCGCGGCCGTCGGATCCGGCAAGCGCCCCTC